>JBNKMS010000014.1:0-46390 GCA_050293315.1 Sedimenticolaceae bacterium | reverse complement strand
CGCGGTGGCAATGGTAATACCACGCTCACGCTCTTCCGGGGCGTTGTCAATCTGGTCAAAGGCCTTGACCTCACCACCGTGGGTCTCCGCCATCACCTTGGTGATCGCCGCCGTTAGCGTTGTCTTACCATGGTCTACGTGACCAATTGTTCCCACATTTACATGTGGCTTTGTGCGTTCGAATTTTTCCTTGGACATCGGAATTGTCTCCGTTAAGGCTATATTATAAGTTCATCAACAGTTAACAAATTCACGCGCTGTACGGCACGCTACCCAACCAACAATGGAGCCCATGAGCAGATTTGAACTGCTGACCTCACCCTTACCAAGGGTGTGCTCTACCGACTGAGCTACATGGGCCTGTCTTTCACATGGCCCCAGAACCTAGCTGCTGGAACCACGGTCCTGCCATTCTGGAGCGGGTGATGGGAATCGAACCCACGTATTCAGCTTGGAAGGCTGAAGTTCTACCATTGAACTACACCCGCAAAACTGTAACTGGTATCACCTATCACACCGCCGCTATACACCAGCTCTGGTGGAGGGGGGAGGATTCGAACCTCCGAAGGCGGAGCCAGCAGATTTACAGTCTGCCCCCTTTGGCCACTCGGGAACCCCTCCAAAAACAAGCCCGCTATTGTGATCTAGGGCAAAACCCATGTCAACAGTGGAACCAGATAAATCTGCCTGTTTATTCCTTTTTTTGAGCCAAACCGCCCTCAACCGTCACTATGCATCCGCCGCATTACCGACTGCTGCTCACCAGAGACCAGTTGCGGCAGTAGATCAGTCACCTCTTCCAGGGTCTGTATGATCTTCTCCTCATCGCTCCTGGAGGGGTTTTTCAAGACATAGTCAGAGACCAACCTACTATCACCAGGATGATCAATACCCACTCGCAGACGCCAGAAATCAGGGCCATTCATGGCGCTGATAATATCCCGCAGGCCATTATGCCCCCCGGCACCACCACTCCACTTGAGGCGCGTAGTCCCAACCGGTAGGTCCAGTTCATCGTGCGCTACCAGCATCTGTTCCGGCGTGATCTTGAAGTAGCGCGCCAGGCTGGAGACCGCCTGTCCACTGCGATTCATGAAGGTAGTAGGCTTAAGTAGCCAGCACTCATCACCCTTAACGCTGATCCTGCACGCCTCGCCAAAGAACCTGCTCTCACTCTTGAACTGGCCACCATATTGGCGCGCCAGCAGCTGCAGCAACCAGAACCCGACATTATGGCGGTTCCCTGCATACTCACTGCCTGGATTACCCAGACCAACAACCAATCGAATTGGAGCTTGCATCAACTTGTGAGTCTAAAAAAGACCTGATGCCTCGATAAGTGTAAGCCGGGACGGGGCTTTGAGTCGCCCCGTCCAGCAACTGGCTTACTCCTTACTCTCGGCATCTCCCTCATCTTTGGCATCACTCTCAGCCGCGCTACTCACTGCAGCCTCTTCCTCGACACCCTCCTCAGTCTCTGCCTCTGCATCCATATCACCGTGACCGGAGTGGATATTAACCACAACCACGTCATGCAGCTCAGGATCATGCGCCAGGGATGGAATCTCCACCCCATCCGGGAGTTCGATCTCGGATAGATGCACAGAGTCACCTATCTCCATTTTGGATAGATCAATCTGCAGAAACTCCGGCAGATCTTTCGGCAGACAGCTGATCTCCACATCTGTTAGATGGTGAGAGACGCCGCCGCCCATCTTCAGGCCCGGACAGACGTTTTCACCCACAAAGTGGATCGGCACACGCGTCTTCAGCGTCTGGGTTGCGCTGACCCGCTGGAAATCTACGTGTATCACAAAGGGCTTGGCCGGATGGCGCTGCAGATCCTTAAGGATTACCTGCTGCTGCTTGCTGCCAATTTTGAGGTTCAGAATGCTGGAATAAAACGCCTCGTGCTCCAGATGCAGTAGCATCTCCTGGTGCGACAGAGAGATCATCTCTGGCTTCTTGCTGCCACCATAGACGATCCCCGGGATCAGCCCCTGGTGACGAAGGCGGCGGCTCGCACCCTTCCCCTCATCACTGCGCTCTTGCGCATTAACATTAAATGCATCACTCATGTTTCTCTCCAATTAACTTACCATTTAGGTAGTGAAAAAACAGCGCTATTCCGCGACCAGAACAGCGCTTGTGCTCAATGCCAGCACAGTACCTAACTAGTTGTGCTGGCAGTTGAATTCTGTAATTACGTTACCTTTTATCACTCCATAAAGAGCGAACTGACCGACTCATCATCAGCAATACGCCGTATGGTCTCGGCCAACAACTCGGCAATGCTGATCTGCCTGATCTTGTCGCACTCCCCCGCCTCTGTATGTAGCGGAATAGTATCTGATACCACCAACTCATCCAGGACCGAGTTATTGATATTCTCTATTGCCGGACCAGAGAGCACCGGATGGGTACAGTAGGCGACCACCCTGTTCGCCCCGGCCTCTTTCAGCGCCGCCGCTGCCTTACACAGGGTCCCAGCGGTATCCACCATGTCATCGATCAGCACACAGGTGCGATTCTCTACGTCACCGATAATATTCATCACCCGTGACTCATTGGCCTGAGGTCTCCGCTTATCGATGATTGCAAGATCGGCATCATCCAGCAGCTTTGCCAGCCCCCTGGCACGTACCACACCACCGACATCCGGTGACACCACCATCAGATCCGGATATTTCTGCCGCCATACATCGCCCAACAGAATAGGTAGGGCGTAGATATTATCCACCGGGATATCAAAAAATCCCTGAATCTGATCTGCGTGCAGATCTACCGTTAACACTCTATCGGCACCGGCCGCCGCAATCTGCTTGGCCACCAGACGCGCCGTAATCGGTACCCTGGCAGAGCGCGGTCGCCGATCCTGTCTGGCGTAACCAAAATATGGAATCACCGCGGTAATCTGCCTGGCCGAGGCCCAACGCAGGGCATCTATCAGCACCAACAGCTCCATCAGGTTATCGTTGGTCGGCTGCGAGGTGGACTGGACGACATAGACATTACGTCCACGTACATTCTCCTGTATCTCAACCATCACCTCACCGTCGCTGAACTGCCCGACCGACGCCCTACCCATAGGAAGTCTAAGCCGCTCTGCTATATCTGTTGCGAGCTCCGGGTTGGCATTACCCGAAAACACCATTATGGCATTAGAAGGCACCGCGAGACTCCTTAGTATCTATATAAATAAAGAATATCTCTCTACAAATAAAAACCACTAAATCTGGCTGGGGCGGCAGGGTGAGCAATGACCGTTACTCCAGTGGAGTAACGCAGCATTGCGAACGGCTGACAGGGATGTCAGCCCGGACCCAATCGCCAGGGACGGCTCAAACCACCGTCCTACATCCAGCACTACATTTGGCTGGGGCGGCAGGATTCGAACCTGCGTATGCTGGGATCAAAACCCAGTGCCTAGCCTCTTGGCGACGCCCCAACATAACTACCGCAACATCCTGCCGCACTCCATATAGATGGGGTACTCACCTCTTGGCGACGCCCCAACAACTCCTCTCCCTACCCGGTCTGGCTCTCCACCGCTGCAAACAGTGGTGATCGATTCAATCCGCGCGCCACAAAACCGGTAAGATCCGCGGGCAGTTGCGCCGCTGCATCAGCCGCCTCCTGCTGGCCTGAAAACACCACAAATAGCGCAGAACCGGTCCCCGTCAATCTGGGCTCACCATAGCGACCAAGCCAATCCAGTGCCATAGCCACCTGCGGATACCTTTTGGTAACCACAGGCAGACAGACATTCTCCCAGCTGCCCGCAAGGAAGTCGGCTATTTTGATGCGCGGCGAGTCGCGTGTCAAATCCAGATCGGAAAAAACCTCTTTAGTCGAAACATGGCATGGAGGTATCACCACCAGATACCACTCCTCTGGCAGGTCTAAAGGTGTCAGCTCCTCACCTACCCCCTCACCCCAGGCGGCTAGGCCACGCACAAACACCGGGACATCGGCCCCCAATTGCAGCCCAAGATGCGCCAGCTGCTCGCTGCTAAGGCCCGTCTTCCAGAGATGGTTCAACGCCACCAGTACGGTGGCGGCATCAGAACTACCACCGCCGAGCCCCGCACCCATAGGTAGGCGTTTATCGAGTTCAATATCGACGCCGGAGGTAACCCCTGTGGTTTGCTGCAACAGAGTGGCCGCCCGCAGTGTCAGATCTTGCTCTTCTGGTACCCCTGGCAGTTGGCTCACACGCTGGATCGCCCCATCCTGGCGTAGCCCGAATCGCAGACGGTCACACCGATCGATAAACTGAAACACGGTCTGCAGTTGATGGTAACCGTCGTCACGCCGTCCGACGATACGCAACATCAGATTGAGCTTGGCTGGCGCCAACCAGACCCGCTCCTGCTGCAATACAACCTGACTATTCACCCTGCAGCCGTTTTATGGTCTTTGACAGGTAGTCACTATCCGGCCACTTCTGCAACGCCTCTCGCCACACCTTTTGCGCCGCAACCCGGTCGCCACTCACCCACAGCAACTCACCCAGATGCGCCGCAATCTCACTGTCCGGCATCAATTTATATGCCCGTTGCAGATAGTCCAGCGCCTCCTCGTTTTTGCCCAAGCGAAATTTGGCCCACCCCATACTATCGAGAATGGCTGGAGATTCAGGCTTGATGGCCAACGCCCGCTCGATATAACCTAACGCCTCTTTATAGCGTCCGGTATGCTCTACCAATATATATCCCAACGCATTCAAGGCGTCGGCATTGGCCGGATCATCCTCAAGAATTAACAGCAGGTCCCGCTCTGCCTGCTCTGCCTTGCCGTGAGATGCGCCATAGAGAGAGCGTGCATAAAGAAGGTCACTATCACTCGGATGATCTTGCAGCGCCGCCGCATAGAGGGCCAACACCTGTTCTGGATCATCGGTCTGCTGCAGGATCTCGCCCTCCAGCATGTAAAGCTGTATTGCGCGCGCCGGTATCTGTTGTCGTAAATCCTGCAGCAATTCGTGGGCGCGTGCCACTTCACCCTGCCCCACATAGAGTCGCGCTATTCTGGTCTGTGCATCGACGAAAAGATCCTGGTCCTGTTTCACCTGTTGGTACCAATTGATGGCTACATCACCTTTCTGTTCCATCTCAGCACTCCGTCCGAGATAGAAAAAGGCTGCATCTACCAACTCCTCCGAACTTATAAGGGCATTTAGATGCCTCCGTGCGACCGCATGCCGCTCCAGTTGGATCGCCAGAATTCCAAGGGAGAGCCGAATCTCAGCATTGTCCGGCGACATCCTGCTCAGCTGCATAAACTGTTTGTAGGCCTGCTCATGCTCACCCCTCTCCAGCAGGAGGCGTGCATAGGCGGTGCGCAGTGTCGCGTTCTGCGGAAACCTGCCAACCGCCCTCTGCAGTACCTTGCGCGCCCCATCCATATCCCCATCGGTAACCATAATGCGGGCCAATAACACATGCGCCTTAATCATTTTTGGGCTTATTTTCAGTACTTTACGAACTTCTGCTTCAGCTAGCTTATACTCCTTGGCAACCACCGCAGTCAGCGCAAGGGCGTAGGCCGCCTCTGGACTATTGGGACGATTCAGGGCCAAACGCTGCATCAACTTCAGTGCCAGCTGCTCCTTTTTTACCTGGGAGAGCGTGGCCGCGGCGTGCAACATACCGTCCTCGCCACGCTCTTCCGCCAGATCGACCGCACGCTGCAGATGAGTCAGCGCAAACTCCTCATCTCCAACATGCATGGCAATCACCGCTGCTATGGTATGTGCCGACAGATCTTCAGGTGCTATCTCAACCCAGCGATCAACAGCCTTGAATGCAAGTGGATAGTCCTGTTTGTGCAGGGCGATCCGGGTAGCCCGCTCTGCCGCCGCAACATCATCGGCAAGTGCTGCCGCACCGAGCTGATGATCATAGGCCAGATCCAACTCTCCCCGCTGTAGTGCAATCTCGCCAGCAAGTACATTGAAGATAAGATCGGGGGTGAGGAACTGCTGTTCTGCCTGCTCCGGCGCGGATGACTCAACCACCTCCAGGGTTGGCTCTATCTCATCTCTCTGCGCCATGTTGCTACAGCCGACAGAGAGCAGCACCAGGATGAAGAGTAGTGTTCTGTGAATTAATACGGTATGAAACATAGCCGGACTAATAAACGACACAGGACGCCACCGCCATTGGCCGTGGGCCAATGAAAGCCCAAACGAACCGAGCAGGTTCGCATATCTGCACCAATTTTTTATGGACACACGGCAAGTAGGCCGAAATCTCCTATTTTGATGCCGTGGTAGTAGTGCTGCTCTCATAGGTATCTTGTAAGTATCCAAGGTTAGCTGGGTACACCCTATCAAGCCGTAACAGGACAGACCTAACATGCCCTCAAGTGTTACAATTAACCTGCTGTACCGCAATCCAGAAACAGATGCCAATATACTAGTATACAGACACCGCTTGAATTTAACCCCTTGATAATTCAAAATTTCAAATCGTCGCATCCAAATGGCCAATAATTCCATATGACACTGCTGATCCTTGGGCTAAATCACAAGACTGCTCCGGTAGATATCCGCGAGCGGGTTACGTTTGGTCCAGATATTATCGTTGCCGCCCTACGTGGTCTGCTGGAGCTCCCAGGGATAGAGGAGGCGGCCATTCTCTCCACCTGCAACCGTACCGAAATATATTGCGGGGTTGATGGAGTTGAGAGGGATGAGGTTAGCCGTTGGCTCAGCGGTTTTCATGGCGTCGAGCTGGCGATTATCGCCCCCTATCTTTATCACCATGAGGGACTCGATGGTATTCGCCATCTGCTCCAGGTGGCCTGTGGCCTCGACTCCATGATCCTGGGCGAACCCCAGATCCTCGGCCAGGTGAAGGCCGCCTACCATACCGCAAGCCAGGCCGGGGCAACCGGCAAGCTGCTGAGCAGGCTATTTCAGCACTCCTTCTCAGTAGCCAAGCGGGTGCGCACCGACACTGCCATTGGCCGCAGTCCGGTCTCTGTCGCCTTTGCCGCTGTCAGTCTGGCACGGCAGATATTCAGTGATCTCTCTAACCAGACAGCGATGCTGATCGACGCCGGCGAGACCATTGAGCTGGCCGCACGCCACCTCTATCAACACGACATAGGACGCATCATAGTCGCCAACCGTACCCTGGAGCGGGCTCACCAGCTGGCGAATCAATTCGGTGGCTACGCCATCGCGCTTACTGAGATCAGCGCCCATCTGGAGGAGGCCGATATTGTCATCTCGTCAACTGCCAGTCCGCTACCAGTGCTGGGTAAAGGCGCGGTCGAGAGCGCCCTGAAGAAGCGGCGGCACCAACCGATTTTTATGGTTGATATTGCGATCCCCCGCGATATAGAGGTAGAGGTGGGAGAGCTGGATGATATATATCTCTATACGGTGGATGACCTGCAAGAGGTGATCCAGGAGAACATGCGCTCCCGCCAGGAGGCGGCCACCCAGGCACTGGAGATCATAGATTTTCACAGTGAAGAGTTTATGTGCTGGTTCCGCTCCCTGGATGCAGTAGGGCTGGTACAGGACTACCGCCAACAGGCGGAGATAATACGGGATGAGGTACTAGACCGAGCCCTGCGCCAGCTGCGCAACGGCAAGGATCCACAACAGGTACTGGAGTATCTTGCCAACACCCTGACCAACAAGATGTTGCACACCCCCAGCACCCAGATCAGGGAGGCGGGCCAGCAAGGCCAGACCGAACTACTGGAAGCGGCCAACGCCCTGCTGCAGATTAAGCAGGACGGTGGTACCGGCTCATGAGAGACTCCATTCGCAGTAAACTCGAGCAGATCAGCGAACGGCATGAAGAGATCACCGCCCTGCTGGCCGACCCAGAGATCCAGAGTGAACAGAACAGGTTTCGCAGCCTCAGCCAGGAGTACGCCCAACTGGAGCCGATAGTGGCCTGTTATCAGCAGTATCGTGATTTGGAGCAGGCCATCAGTGGCGCTGAAGAGATGTTGGAAGATCCGGAGATGGCGGAGCTGGCGAAGGATGAGCTGGCATCAGCGCAACAGCAACGTGATGCCCTGGAGCCTGAACTGCAACTGCTGTTACTGCCGACAGATCCCAATGATGAACGCAATGTCTTTCTCGAGATCCGGGCCGGAACCGGCGGGGCCGAGGCGGCACTGTTTGCCGGTGATCTGCACCGTATGTACCTGCGCTATGCCGAGGGACAGCGCTGGAAGAGTGAGATCATAAGTGAAAGCCAGGGAGAGCAGGGTGGTTATAAGGAGATAATCAGCCGCATCAGTGGCAAGGCGGTATACTCACAACTCAAATTTGAATCCGGCACCCACAGGGTACAGCGGGTACCGGAGACCGAGACCCAGGGCCGCATACACACCTCCGCCTGCACTGTCGCCATACTGCCGGAAGCGGATGAGATCGATGATGTCGAGGTAAATAGTGGAGATCTGCGTATCGATACCTATCGTGCGTCAGGGGCCGGAGGACAGCATGTCAACAAGACCGACTCGGCAGTGCGTATCACCCATCTGCCATCGGGTATCGTAGTAGAGTGTCAGGACGAACGCTCCCAGCACAAGAACAAGGCACGGGCTATCTCCCTGCTGCAGGCCAAACTACTCTCCCATGCACAAGAGCAGCAGGCCTCAGAGCGGGCTCAAGAACGCAAGCTGCAGGTAGGGAGTGGCGACCGTTCAGAGCGAATCCGCACCTACAACTACCCGCAGAACCGTATTACCGACCACCGTATCAACCTCACCATCTACAAACTGGACGAGATCATGGCGGGGGCACTGGAACAGGTGATTAAACCACTGCAGCAGGAGTACCAGACAGAACAGCTGGCCTCTATATCTGAAGGTGAGTCCTGAAGCTGCAACCGGCCTCCCGCCTGAGTAGCGGTTACTCCTCTATAACCTCTTCCATAGCCGACATTAGTCGCTCATCTGACTCCGAGATATCCTCCAACCCTGTCGCACTGTCCATCTTGGCGGCGTCCGGATAGAGATGTCCAAACTGGTGTCGCCGCAGCTCGTCACGAGTGGAAAATGTTGCACTGCATTTTGTACATTTAAACATCTTCATATTCGCTCCCTCTTGAATAGACCAACTCCGATATTCAATCCTATCCTGCCCAGTTACCCCCAGAGCACCAACAGCCACACCATGGCGACCTGGAGAAAAGAGAACCAGACAGCGGCAGAGCCGATATCCTTGGCCCGGCCGGAGAGTTCATGCTGCTCGCCACCAAAGCGGTCTATAGCCGCCTCAACGGCTGAATTGAGCAGTTCGACTACCGGTATCAGTAACAGGCTGCCGACCAGCAGCGCGCGCTCCACCCCATTGGCACCCAGCCAAAGACCGAGTGGCACCGCGATCAACAGCAGTAACAACTCCTGTCGAAACGCCTCCTCATGTTGGTAGCAGGCACGCAGACCGGCCATGGAGTAACCCCAGGCATTAATGATACGGCGCATACCTTTGCTGGATTGTCCGGCCATCACCCCTCCCCCGGTGACCAGGCCAGGTCCAATTCGCGTGCCGCCTTGACATCATCCAGCCGCTTCACCGGCATGCTGTGGGGGGCGCCGTTTACCAGTTCTGGATTCTGCTCCGCCTCCTGACGAATGGTGCTCATGACATCAATAAAACTGTCCAGGGTCTCCCTGTCTTCGCTCTCGGTCGGTTCGATCAGCAGACACTCTGCCACCAATAGCGGAAAATAGGTGGTCGGGGCGTGCATCCCGTAGTCCAGCAGCCGCTTGGCGAAGTCCATGGTGTTGACCCCCAACTCCTGCGCCTCGCGACGCAGGGTGAGGATAAATTCATGGGTCGCGCGCCGCTCCGGATAGGCCGCCTCAAAGCCGCTCTCCTGCAGCCGTTTCAACATGTAGTTGGCGTTCAGTGTAGAGTACTCTGCAACCCGCGCCATCCCCTCCTGACCCAGCATGCGGATATAGGCGTAGGCCCGAAGCAGGATACCGGCATTACCGGCAAATGCGGAGAGACGACCGATGCTCTGCGGCCGCTCGGCCTCTGTGAGCCAACGGTAACCATCGCCATCCGCTGCCACCATAGGTACCGGCAGATAGGGCTCCAATCTACTGCTCACCCCTACAGGTCCGGCGCCAGGACCGCCGCCGCCATGTGGGGTAGCAAAGCTTTTATGCAGGTTTAGATGGATCACATCGAACCCCATGTCGCCCGGACGCACCTTGCCGAGGATGGCGTTTAGATTGGCGCCATCGTAATAGAGCAGCCCGCCGGCCGCATGTACCAGGGTTGATATCTCCTGAATGCGCCGATCAAACACACCAAGGGTGGATGGATTTGTCAGCATGATGCCGGCGGTCTGCGGACCCAACACCTGCTGCAGCGCAGCAATATCTACATCGCCATCAGTAGTGGTGGGGATCTCCCGCACCTTGTAGCCGCACATCACGGCCGAGGCCGGATTGGTACCATGGGCGGCATCCGGCACCAAGATCTCGCTGCGCTCGCTATCACCACGCGCCTCATGGTAGGCACGAATCATCGCCACCCCGGCAAACTCTCCCTGCGAACCGGCCGCCGGGGTCAAGGCCACCGCCGCCATCCCGGTTATCTCACGCAGATACTCCTGGAGCTCGTACATACAGGCCATAAAGCCCTGGCTATGGCTATCCGGTGCCGCTGGATGGCGCGCCAGAAAACCGGGCAGCGAAGCCATACTGTGGCACCCCTGCGGGTTGTATTTCATGGTGCAGGAGCCCAACGGGTAGAAGTTGGTATCGATGGAGAAGTTCTGCTGGGAGAGTCGAGTGTAGTGGCGCACCACCTGCATCTCAGAGACCTCCGGCAGCGCAGGCTGCTGCTGCCGCAGAAAACGTTCCGGTATAGCGACCTCTGTCTGTGCCTGTAGCGGTGCCTGTGCGACCGCCCTGCGCCCTTTACGTGAGTGCTGTTGAATCAACATATAATCAACTAGAGTACAGCCAGGGCCGCATCGTAGTCCGGTTCATCCACTATCTCCGGGACCAGCTGGGTATATATAACCTTGTTATCCTCATCCAGCACCACTACCCCACGTGCGCAGAGACCAGCCAGCGCACCGTCGGTAATCAGCATGCCGTAATCGGTCGGGAAGCTGCGATCACGCATCACCGATAGAGAGATGACATTCTCAATACCCTCAGCACCACAAAAACGCTTCTGTGCAAACGGCAGATCGGCAGAGATCACCAGCGCCACTGCACCGCTCTTCTCCGCCATAGCAGCATTGAATTTCTGGGTGGAGGTTGCACACACCGGGGTGTCAAGACTGGGGACGATATTGAGCAGCTTTCTCTTGCCCGCATAGTCCTGCAGAGAGACGTCGGCCAGATCTGCCGTGGTCAATTTGAAGTCAGGTGCAACTGAGCCAACCGCCGGCAGCTCGCCGTTGGTGTGGCAGGGGTTTCCTTTCAGGGTGATATCGGCCATGTTTGTAGACTCCTCTCCGTTATGGGTTTAATTGAAGGTTCACTCAGATAAGCTGCGCCGCCTGTGCGACATATCCAGCTATCTCATCCTGAGTCCGCTTCTCGGTCGCACAGACCAGCATGGCACTGCCCAACTCAGGATAATCGTGGGAGAGATCCAGACCTCCCAGTATGTTCTGCGCCGCCAGGGCGTGCAATAGCTCCTCCGCCGGCAGTGGCAGACGCAGTACCTGCTCGTGAAATACAGGGCGATTAAACAGCGGCTCAATAGATGAGGTAGCACTCAGAGCAGCCACCAACTCCCGGGTATTGGCATGACATGCGGAGGCGGTGCGTTGCAGCCCCTCACCACCCTGAAGCGCCATATGGATGGTGGCCGCAGTAACCATCAGCCCCTGATTGGTACATATATTAGAGGTGGCCTTGGAGCGACGGATATGCTGCTCCCTCGCCTGCAGGGTGAGGGTAAATCCCTCCTTGCCGTCGAGATCGGTGGTGCGCCCCACAACACGGCCCGGCATCTGCCGCACCAGAGATTTACGACAGCAAAGGAAACCAAAATAGGGTCCACCGGAGGAGAGCGGGGCCCCCAGCGGCTGACCCTCACCACAACAGATATCGACACCCTCTGTCCCCCACTCACCTGGTGGTTGCAATAGCGCAAGGGCGATTGGATTGACCACTGCGATTGAGAAGACAGAGTTCTCCCGCGCCCAATCGGTTAGCTCCCCCACCTCTTCCAACACCCCAAAAAAGTTTGGCTGGGGAATCACCAGGGCGGCTATATCCTCACCGTTATACGCCTCCAGCGCCGATGGATCGGTGTGCCCCCCGGCCTGGTCAAACGGCAGCTCCAGCAGCTCGATCCCCTGGTTGTGGACTATATTGTGCACCACCCGACGATAGGCTGGATGGAGGGTGCGTGGCAGCAGCACCCGTTTAGATTTGGATTTACGGTTGGCCCGCACCGCCATCAATACCGCCTCGGCCAGGGCGGAGGCCCCATCATAGAGCGAGGCGTTGGATACCTCCATAGCGGTCAGTGCCGTCATCATCGACTGGTACTCATACAGCAACTGCAGCGTACCCTGACTCGCCTCAGCCTGATATGGGGTATAGGCGGTATAGAACTCACCGCGGCTGGCAAGCTGCCACACCGCTGCAGGGATATGGTGGTCGTAGGCCCCGGCACCGAGGAAACAGACCGGCCGACCATCCTGTTGCGATCGCGCCTCCATCAGCCGGGCCGTCTCCATCTCGGAGAGCGCAGCAGGGATCTCAGTCAACTCGCCAAAACGCAGCTCCGGTGGAATCTCGTCGAACAGCTGTTCGATATCGGCAACCCCGATGGCAGCGAGCATCGCTGCAACATCCTCCTCGGTATGTGGGATAAACGGCATACTATTGATCTCTATAAGATGATGTTGCTACGCTCAACGAGTTAATTAATGTGACCAGGGTCAGGGCAGCTACCCCTCCACCTCAGCCATATAATCCTCAGCATCCAGCAACTCATCCAGATCATCAGGAGATGCAAGCTTGACCTGAAACAGCCACCCCTTGCCGTAGGGGCCATCATTGACCATCTCCGGTGCATCGGTCAGCACTTCGTTGACTGCAATGATCTCACCCGAGACCGGACTGTATATATCGGAGGCCGCCTTTACCGATTCCACCACGGCACACTCCTCTCCAACATCTACCACAGTACCCACCTCGGGCAGCTCTACAAACACCAGATCTCCCAGCTGCTCCTGGGCATGATCGGTTATGCCGACGGTAACGGTGCCATCACCCTCATCACGCGCCCACTCGTGGCTCTTGGCATACTTTAGTTCAGCAGGTGTATCACTCATTTTATCTCTCTCATATCCTGGATTGACCATTACGCACAAACGGCGGCTGCACTACCAGTACAGGCAACCGTTTGCCACGCAGTTCTACTTCATATTCATCCCCTTCATCGGTCCTTATCCGTGCCAGGGCGATAGATTTACCCAGGGTGGGGGCATACCCACCGGAGGTGATTTCGCCCACCTCGCGATCCCCCTGAAACAGCTTCAGGTGATCACGTAACACACCCCTCTCCTGCAGTACCAGTCCGACAAAGTGTTGATTGTCGTCTCTATCTCGCTGTAGCTCAAGTGGCTGGCGACCAATAAACTCTCTTCCCTCTGGTTCCCAGGCAATAGTCCAGCCTAATCCAGCCTCCAGCGGCGATATCCCCTCATCCATATCAGAACCGTATAGGTTCATACCCGCCTCCAGCCGTAGGGTATCACGCGCACCCAGGCCACAGGGAGCCACTCCTGAATTAAGCAGTGTTTGCCACAACCCGGTCGCCTCTGCTGCCGGCAGCATGACCTCCAGACCATCCTCGCCGGTGTATCCGGTACGTGCAACAAACCACCCATCTGCCTCTGCCGCGTTGAAGGGCTGCATCTCGGCAACAATACTCTGCAGAGACCCTGGCAGATGGGGAACAGTCAACTTCAGCGCATCCGGCCCCTGCACCGCAATCATGGCCAGATCACGCCGTGGCAGCACGCTGCAGTCGTAAGCCACCGCCTGCTGCTCAATCCAGGCCAAATCCTTGGTAGCGGTCCCTGCGTTCACCACCAGACGATAGCTGGCCTCGGCACGCAGATAGACGATAAGGTCATCCATCACTCCACCCTGTGGATTCAGCATACAGCTATACAGTGCTGCGCCCACCTGCTGCAATTTGGCAACATCGTTCGCCAGCAGAACACGTAAAAACTCCTGGCTACGTTCACCACTTATATCGATTGTCAGCATATGTGATACATCAAACATGCCGGCAGCGGTGCGCACCTGGTGATGCTCCTCAAGCTGGGAACCATAATGCAACGGCATCTCCCAACCGGCAAAGGTGACCATATTGGCACCCGCCTCCTGGTGTAGATCAAACAGAGCTGTCTGTAGACTCATAGATAGTACCTTTAAATAAATTTTAGTGAGCCCATCAGCGACTCAATCTCCTCTACCGACTTGGGGGCATCCTTGCTCAAAATATCCCGCCCTGTCTTGGTAACCACCACATCATCCTCAATGCGAATACCTATATCCCACCACTTCTTGGCCACTCCCCTGCTCTTGGCCGGAATGTAAATACCGGGCTCAATTGTCAGGGTCATGCCCGGCTCAAGCAGCCGCCAACTGCCATCTATTTTATAGTCACCCACATCGTGTACATCCATACCCAGCCAGTGACCGGTACGGTGCATATAAAACTTTTTGTAGGCCTCACTCTTGATCAGGGTGGAAACCCTACCCTTCAGAATACCCAGCTCAACCAGACCCTTGGTAATCACCTTTACCGCCGCATCATGCGGATCATTCCAGTGGTTACCGGGGACAACCTGAGCAATGGCCGCCTCCTGTGCCTTTAACACCAACTCATAGAGCTGCCGCTGCGGCTTGCTAAAGCGGCCACTGATCGGGATAGTGCGGGTAATATCCGAGGCGTAATAATCGTATTCGCAACCGGCGTCTATAAGCAACAGGTCCCCCTGCTTTAACTCCCCGCTGTTCTCCATGTAGTGCAGAACAGTACCATTCCTACCACTACCAAGGATGGGTGGATAGGCCTGAAAACGCGCCCCTTTGTAGATACACTCATGTATGAACTCCGCCTCCAGCTGATATTCCAACATGCCGACACGGCAGACCTGCATAACCCTTTTATGGGCCTGGGCAGATATCTTGGCTGCAGTGCGCATCGCCTTGATCTCATGACGACTCTTATACAGGCGCATATCATGCAGATAGTGATCCAGAGCAAGAAACTCCAATGGTCCTTGTGCCCGGGATTGACTGCGAATCACACTAATCCACTCCGAGATGTGCTTATCTAACTCCAGATTACAGCCCAAGGCGTGAAAGACCCTGCTGCTCTGCTCCAGCATGCGCGGCAATATCTCGTCCATGTCACCGATTGGAAAGGAGTCGTCAGCACCATACTCCTCCACCACCCCCTCCTGACCAGCACGCTCTCCGTCCCAGCGCTCCCTCTCTGCATCCCGCTCGCGACAAAACAGTACATACTCTCCATGTTCCCGTCCCGGAATCAGGACCGCCACCGCCTCCGGTTCAGGAAAACCGGTCAGGTAGTAGAAGTCACTATCGGGACGGTAGTGATGTTCCACATCACGGTTACGCTTTACCACAGGGGCAGCTGGTAAAATAGCGATACTGTTTGGCCCCATCATGCGCATCAACTGTCTGCGCCGTTTCTTAAACTCACTGGCTAACATACAGATCCCTCTGTGTCGGTATTAGCTGCGAGCAGCTCTTCACGAATAATGGATGCGGCCACCCAGACATACTCTGTCACCTCAAGCAAGAAGTCCTCCTCCGCTTCATCTTCCCCCATATCATTCAGATCCATCCTGGTGATCTCGGTAAGATCATGTAGCGCCTCTCTAGCCTCGGACGACAACTCTCCCTCGTCTACAACACCGACCATCCCCACACCATATAGAAAGCCCTGACACCAATCACACAACGCCCGTGCCCGCTGAGGCAGCGGCCTCTCATCGTCAGGCAGAAATAGCGTATATCCCAAGGCGCCTCCCTCAAGTGTGCTCTGAGTCTCAGAAAACAGTAGATCCATGGAATCACAACAGTCACGTACTGCAGCGTCTCCCTCACTGCCGGATCGAAACAGCTCGGCATGCAATTGGCTGACTGCATCCTCACTACCGCCGCAAAGCAGCCCGCAAAAAAGCCCATGAACCTCTGCACCGCTAAACTCCACATGCGCTGCAGACAGTTGCTGAGAAAGCTGTTCGTAATCTATCTGCGCCCCCATTTATGCCCCGCCTGTCACTCTCTGGTTGTAATTTACTGTCGAGGTAGATGATAGCATGACGTCTACAGCATGAAACTCTCTTGGTATTACCCGTTGACCAGCCAGCAGGCGCGCTCTATATTGGTTTAATGGAATCCACGATCAGCGGAGATTGTAGGGGGGGCTGCAACCATGACTGAAGTAGATCTAAAGATACTGGAAGAGCGGGTTGAGAGCCTAATACGTACCTGCGACCTGCTTAAGGATGAAAATCAGGCGCTACGAGTATCACAGGAGAGCCTGGTGGGCGAGCGTGCTGAACTGATTGAAAAGACGGAGCTGGCCAAAAAGAAGGTGGAGGCCATGATCACCCGCCTTAAATCACTGGAAACCTGAGCATGAATAAAAACGATATCCCGGTCAGCGTAATCATCCTGGATAAGGAGTACCGCATTGCGTGCGCTGAGGATGAGCGGGAGACACTACTCCAGACGTCACAGTTTCTCGACCGAAAAATGCGCGAAATCCGCGACAGCGGGAAAGTCATCGGTACCGAC
Organism: Sedimenticolaceae bacterium; assembly: GCA_050293315.1. Taxonomy (GTDB): domain Bacteria; phylum Pseudomonadota; class Gammaproteobacteria; order Chromatiales; family Chromatiaceae; genus CBFDBF01. The sequence goes on along the minus strand of JBNKMS010000014.1, from coordinate 29,575 downwards.
CGGATAGCTGTAATGGCGGCTCTTAACCTGGCGCATGAACTGCTACTACAGCAGTCTCAAAGCGCCTCAGGCAACGAACAGCTAAATCAACGCCTGCAGAGCATTCAGCAAAAAATAGACAGCGCTCTCGATAAATTCTAGCCATATAACCTCCAGTGTATTGACAATATTACATAGTAAATTGTTGATTTAACTAATCGATTGCGTAACGTTTAAAATCTGCGCGAATTAGAGCTATAATTTAGATACATCCCCTGCGGTGTACGTAAGCAGATCGGGTATTTTCTTGAGCCTAATTTATACCCAGGGAACATAACGCCGGTGCGGTGAGCACGCCCACACTGTGTGGGAAGCCTAAAGCATGGCTGTTGTCCCCACTTGAATCCTCCGGTTCAAGAACAAAGGTTGGCTACGGCGCATGCGGGGGATGTCCATTCTATCTCCAATCTCATGAGCCCCCATACGTTGCACAACCGAGTAAAACTACGCAGAGAGATTCGCGCTAAACGGCGCGCACTCACGCTACTGGAGCAGTGCCGGCACAGTAGAGCAATGACCACCATACTGTGTAACTCCACCCTATATCGCAACAGCAACCGGATAGCAATCTATCAGCAAAACGATGGTGAAATAGACCCGCATCCGCTCACTGCGGCAGCCAATAGCCATAAGAAAAAATGCTACCTGCCGGTACTCCGACCACGTTTTCAGCATGGCCTCTGGTTCTCAGAACTGCGTAGTGACGAACGGTTACAACCCAACCGTTTCGGCATAAATGAACCAAACCCGCACGGGCATAGAGTAGTCCCTCCATGGGCACTGGATCTGATACTTCTGCCACTGGTCGCTTTTGACGAAAATGGCAATCGCCTGGGGATGGGGGGCGGCTTTTACGACCACACGCTATCCTATCTCAAGTTACGCAAGAAATGGCGCAAACCAAAACTAATCGGCCTTGCGCATGAACTACAAAATATAAAATCGTTACAAAATAATCGCTGGGATATACCGATGGATGGAGTAGTAACTGAGAAAGAGTTCTACTACTACAAAAAAAAATGATTGCAATTTGATTGAATTAATATATAAACAGGTATAGATTTAGCATTGTATGTGTAAATTGAGTGTGTAATTAACTAGCTTTTTTAGAAAACTTTATTATACTCGTAACTGAATTTCGCCAACAAAGTTCTGGAGGGAGAACAATGGCCATTAAGAGAGCCGCTAAGAAACGCACAACCAAACGTAAAGCTACTGCCAAGAAGACCACGGCCAGGAAAAAGGTAGCTAAGAAGAGAGTGGCCAAGAAAAAGGTGGCCAAAAAGAAAGTAGCCAAGAAACGCGTGGCTAAGAAGAAGGTAGCCAAGAAGAAGAGAGTGGCTAAGAAAAAACGGGTCGTCAAGAAGAAGAGAGTGGCCAAAAAGAAGAGAGTAGCCAAGAAAAAACGGGTCGCTAAAAAGAAAAGAGTGGCTAAAAAGAAGAAGGTAGCCAAGAAAAAACGGGTCGCTAAGAAGAAAAGAGTGGCCAAAAAGAAGAAGGTAGCCAAGAAAAAACGGGTTGCCAAGAAAAAGGTAGCCAAGAAAAAGGTCACCAAAAAGAAGGCGACCAAGAAGAAGAGAGTGGCTAAGAAGAAGAAGGTAGCCAAGAAACGCACCCTCAGGCCGCGCAAGGTTACACCTCGCAAAAAGCGGTAACTGCGATTCAACTCTGTGAAGCAGTAACAGAAAGGCCCGCAATAGCGGGCCTTTTTGCGTCTGGGAGTTGTATTAATACAACAGCCGCGATAGATGCGGCTGCGACAGGGCACAATCCTTCGAGTAGCTGGAGAGATAGATGAACCAGGATGATATGAAAAAAATGGCGGCAGAGGCGGCGCTAGAGTACGTGGAGAGTGGCATCATCGGTGTTGGCACCGGCTCCACGGTCAACCACTTTATCGATCTGCTGGCCACAATAAAGCACCGCATTGATGGGGCCGTCTCCAGCTCTGAGGCCTCTACCGAGAGGTTAAAGTCCCACGGTATAGAGGTGTTCGATCTAAATGCCACTGATGAATTGGATATCTACGTGGATGGCGCAGATGAATCCAATCATCAGCTTGAATTGATCAAAGGGGGGGGTGGCGCCTTGACCAGAGAGAAGATCATCGCCGCCGCCAGCAGGAAGTTCATCTGCATTGCCGATGAGAGCAAGCTGGTAAAGATGCTTGGTAGCTTCCCCCTGCCGGTAGAGGTAATCCCTATGGCACGCAGCATGGTGGCACGGGAGTTAGTCCGGCTAGGGGGGACCCCGGTGTGGCGTGACGGCTTTATCACAGATAATGGCAACATTATTCTTGATGTCCACAATCTGGAGATTATGCAACCGATAAGCATGGAGCAACGGATCAACAACATCACCGGAGTAGTAACCGTTGGGCTGTTTGCGCAGAGACCAGCTGATCTGCTGATCCTGGGTACCGCAGATGGGGCAAAAACCGTCAGCGCCTGAGGTAAAAACACCCAAAAGGAAGACAACAGCAATAAAAAATGGTGGTCGCCCACCATTTTTTATTGCTGTTGTGTCCAGGTAGAACTGGTCGTACCTGCTCTACTCTTCTGCCTGCCACTCCTCATCTGGAGGATTGCCATCATAGACATCATTCTGCCGCTTCTGCAGGTAGGCATCTCGGGCGAATTCATACTCATCCAGTGCCGCCTCCTCCATCACGCGGCCAGCCCCCAGGAGATCCGCCCGCTTATCGATGGCACGCAGCGCGATCATGCTGTTGCGCGCAGGCACATCCTCTACATAGTTTACCGGGTCGGTAAACCAGTCACCCACCATGCCGATGCTGTCGCGACCGCTACTAGACCCAAGCAGTGGCCATACGATGTAAGGTCCTGGACCCATCCCCCAGGCACCCAGCGTCTGTCCGAAGTCCTCACCGCTCTTCTCCAGATTCATCTTGCTGGCAACATCGATAAAACCTAGCACTCCTATCGTTGAGTTGACCAATATCCGGCTTACATCAGTGGCCGCCTGGCGCATTTTGAACTGCAACAGGCTGTTAACGGCTGATCCGACATCGCTCAGATTGCCAAAAAAGTTGGTTATCCCGGTGTCTACCGGCGCCGGAGTGATTGCCCGATAACCCTTAGCTATTGGCTTTATCAGGGCCCGATCAAAAACATCATTAAACTTGTACATCGCCCGGTTGAACGGCTCTATCGGATCCCGTGGATCGCGCTGATCGCTCGGTACGGATGCGCACCCAGCCAGCATCAGCAGTGCCAGAGCGACCAGAAGCCCCCTGCCCCATCTTGTATTATCCTTATTGGACATGCTCAAACCCCCAGGTTGAAAAACGTCTATATGCCGCCGCAGGCAGCCTGACACTCTCCCGATTGTAGCCCATTTCAGGGCCTAATTCACGCCAAATAGATTTCTCAGTAGACCATAGTTACGCGGTATCCCATCTCCTCCAACAGCCGCAACACCCCCTTCTCTCCAGGCAGATGCAGGGCCCCGACAGCGACAAACAGCCACCCCTTCTGCAGTAGTGGCTGCAGACGCTCGACCATGCGTCGGTTACGCTCATCTACCAGACGCCGCTGTAACATCGTCTCCATCTCAGAATCACTCTGCTGCATAGACTCCGTGCTGATACGTACCAGGGCATCCATATCACGTGCCAGATAGGCGACCATGAGTTGATTAAAGATAGATGGTAGCTGCTCCAGATTGTCGAGGGCATCATCCAGCATGATAATCTGCTGGCTATCCGTTAGATCATTAAAAATGGAGAGTTGCTCATCAACGCTCTCCAGCCCCTTGACCTTTTTGCCCTTCTCCAGAGCACTGCGATAGAGCATCATATCCAGAAACTCACCACTCTTTGGCGGCGGCATACTAAGTAGGGTAGCCACCGACCACGGCTTATAAAGTCGCAGCATCTCCTCCGGCACTCCTCGACCTGCCATTGCCGCGACCACACGCTTATACCGCTGCTCGCCGATGACTCCGGGAAGATCACGCCCATCCATATAGAGCATGGCGACAGAGGCAGCTATGAGGGTTTGTTCATCCATGGTCATCTCCAGGACCACCGTATCTGCCGCGCTGAAGGCGCTACGCACCGGCGGTGGCAGTTGCAATACCCGTTTATCCTCCGCGTGGATGGTCCCGAAGATATAACTAGGCGCTGAGCCATCCTTCTCCAGCATAAACAGTATCCCCTTGCCATAGGGGATATCTTGCGCCAACGAGGGCTGTAGTTGCATCCATAGAAGAACTACTCCCACCAACTGCAGATATCTGTTTGCGTGTTTCATACTGTCTATCCTGAATAGGTTAGGGACCGTTTGCAAATGTAGCATTATTCATTGAATAAGATTCGAAAAAAAACCTGGGGTGCCTTATGCTGTAAGACCATGAGCGATATCAAATACAATCCTGCCATGGCAGAACGCTTTCGCGGCTATCTTCCGGTGGTGGTAGATGTGGAGACTGGTGGATTTAATGCCGACACAGATGCCCTACTGGAGATAGCTGCGGTAACCATCAGGATGGATGAGAAGGGGATGCTACACCAGGCAGAGACCCACGCCTGCCACATAGAGCCGTTTCCTGGTGCCAATCTCGACCCCGAGGCACTCGCCTTTAACGGGATCGATCCAGCACATCCGTTTCGTCTGGCGCTATCCGAAAAGGAGGCACTGCAGAAGATATTTCAACCGGTTCGCCGCGCGATCAAGGAGAGCGGCTGTAAACGCGCCATCCTGGTGGGGCATAACTCTTTTTTCGATCTGGGGTTCCTCAATGCCGCAGTGGAACGGGCCGGTATAAAACGCAACCCATTTCACCCCTTCAGCACCTTTGATACCGTAGCACTGGCAGGGCTGGCCTACGGACAGACGGTGCTCGCAAGGGCGGCAGAGGCCGCCGGTATCGATTGGGATGGTAAGGAGGCCCACTCCGCCATCTATGACACAGAGAAGACGGCAGAGCTATTCTGCGCCATTGTCAACCAGTGGCAACGCTGCTGCCATGATCAGACCTGATCAATCCACATTCAGCTGCAGCCACAACTCCAGCAGCGCCAGATGCCACAGCTTGCTCCCCTGAAGTCTGGTAAGGTGCATATCAGGGGCAGAGAGCAGTAGATCGACATAGGCGCGATTATAGATGCCGCGCTGTCGACACGCATCTGATCCCAGGATCTCCTGCATAAATTTGAGAAAATCGCCGCGCACATATTTCAGCGCCGGCATGGGGAAGTACCCTTTGGGACGATCGATCACCGCATCTGGCAGCAGGCCACGTGCCATCGCCTTCAGCGGGTACTTGCCGCCCTCGCGTAGCTTCAGTTCGGGGGGGGCGCTGGTAACCAACTCCACCAGTTGATGGTCAAGGAAGGGTACCCGTGCCTCCAGTCCCCAGGCCATGGTCATGTTATCCACCCGCTTGACCGGATCATCCACGATCAACGTGGTCACATCCATACGCAGAACCGCATCCATAAAGGTGTCGCTCCCCGGCTCTGCCAGCAGCGCTGCGATCTTCTGTGTAGTGTGGTCCTCACCCCGATAGTCAGCGCTCACCGTCTGCAGAAACTCGGCATGATCGCGATCAAAATAGTGCCGAGCGAAACGCTCCACCGCCGACCCCTCTCTCTCCGCCAACATACGCGGATACCAGAAATAGCCGCCGAACAGCTCATCCGCCCCCTGACCGGACTGCACCACCTTGATCTGTTGTGATACCTGTTCAGCCAACAGGTAGAAAGCCACCGCATCCTGACCCACCATAGGCTCTGCCATCTGCTCTACCGCCTCCGGCAGACGCCTGAGCACATCCTGGTTGGGGATACGGTACTGCTGGTGAGTGGTTGCGTAGCGCTCTACCACCAGATCAGAATACTCGAACTCACTGCCCCGCTCCTCCGGCTGATCCTCAAAGCCGACTGAGAAGGTGCGCAGATCGGATACCCCCGCCTCTGCCAGTAGCGCCACCAGTAGACTGGAGTCGAGTCCGCCAGAGAGCAGCACCCCCACCGGCACATCGGCCACCTCGTTGCGGCGCTTGACGGCACCACGCAGGGCGGTATGGATCTCCTGCAGCCACTCATCACTGCTCATGGCAGGTTCATGGCGGGTAGCCTCACACCGCCAGTAGCGCCGCTCCTGCCGCTCGCCCGCACTGTCGATCATCATGTAGTGCGCCGGTGGCAGCTTTCTTACTCCCCGCAGGATGGTCCGTGGGGCCGGGACCACCCCGTGCAGGGTGAATTGATAGTGCAGAGAGACCGGATCGATGGAGCGGTCCACATCTCCGGCCGCCAACAGGGCCTGGGGATTCGAGGCGAAACGCAAGCGCTTGTGGTCGCTGCTGAAATAGAGCGGTTTGATCCCGAGTCGATCACGCGCCAGGATAAGCCGCCCCCGCTCCAGGTCCCACAGGGCGAAGGCGAACATGCCGTGTAGCCGCGCTAGAGACCCATCGCCCCAGGCGTGCCACGCCTTGATGATAACCTCGCTGTCGCTGCCGGAAAAAAAACTGTAGCCATCTGCCTGCAGCTCTGTGCGCAGATCGCGATAGTTATAGATAGTACCATTGAAGACCAGGGCCAACTGCAGCTCTCTGTCCACCATCGGTTGATTGCCTTGTTCAGACAGATCGATAATCGCCAGCCGACGGTGTCCGAGGGCGAGCGGGCCGACTGTGAAGCTACCAGAACTATCAGGTCCCCGCCGCGCCAACATTGCGCTCATACGAGTTATAGTGGCCGGATCGGGAGCAGCACCGTCCAGTCTCAATTCACCACAGATTCCACACATATAGACTATTCACCTGTTATGGCGCCTACTGCAGACCAGGGGCCGGAGGATTGATCGGACTTGCAAAATATCAGCTCAGAACCCATGTTCAATATACATATCTCGATTTTGATGGAAACAGACGATTGAGGAGCAGATCATGACACACCAACTACCACCTCTGCCGTACGCTCAGGACGCCCTGGAACCAACTATATCCAGTGAAACCATTGAATACCATTACGGGAAACATCATCAGGCATATGTCACCAATCTGAATAACCTGATTGCGGGGACAGAGTTTGAGAGCGCCTCCCTGGAAGAGATAATACAGAAGGCCTCGGGTGGGATCTTCAACAACGCCGCCCAGGTATGGAACCACACCTTTTATTGGAACTGCCTGAGCCCCAACGGCGGCGGTGGACCGACCGGTGCGCTGGCGGAAGCGATCAACCAGGCATTCGGATCTTTCGATAAGTTCAAGGAGAGCTTTGCCGCCTCGGCAACCGGTAACTTTGGTTCCGGCTGGACCTGGCTGGTAAAGAACAGTGCTGGCGAGATAGAGATAGTCAACACCTCCAACGCCGCCAACCCGATGAGCGATGGTCTAATCCCGCTGTTTACTGTTGATGTCTGGGAGCACGCCTACTACATCGACTACCGCAACGCCAGACCGGGTTATCTGGAGGCGATCTGGGACATCGTTAACTGGGATTTCGTCGCAAGCAACTTCACCGGCTGATCCTGGCTCCAGTCTCTATAGCAACTCGCTCATGGGGTAGGGTGGAGAGTGAATTTGGAGGAAGGTTGTACTAAGGAAGATCGGGTAGCATCTTTCCCGGATTGAGGATCCCATCCGGGTCGAACTGCCCCTTTATGTCCAGCATCAACCGCAGTGCCACCGGATCGATCTCGCGCGCCACAAAATCGCGCTTTACCAGACCGATACCGTGTTCACCGGAGATGGTGCCACCAAGATCTAGCACCAGATCAAACAGGGCATCCAGGCACTCCTCACTCCGCGCCATCTCCTCCGGATCATCCGGATCGACCAGCAGATTGACATGAATATTACCGTTACCGGCGTGGCCGAAATTGACAATACGGATACGCTTCTCTGCGGATAGAGTGCAAAGACCGTCGATAAGCTCAGGGATACGGGAGACCGGCACCACCACATCCTCATTAATCTTTTTCGGCGCCACGCTACGTAGCGCAGGAGAGAGCGCCTCACGTGCCTTCCATAGCTGGGCTATCTCCTCCTCACTCTCCGCGGTCTGGATATCAATCATGCCATCATTCCGCGCAGCCGTCTCCACCGCACCGACCGACTCCACCAGACAGTGACTCGGACCATCCACCTCTATCATCAATAGCGCGCCCACATCGGCAGAGAGTTCCAGTCCAGAGAAGTCTCGCACCATATCCAGGGCACCCCTATCCATAAACTCAAGTGCACAGGGGGTAACCGGCTGGGCCATAATTGCAGCCACAGCCCTTGAAGCAGCGTGAATATCACCATAGGTGGCACGCATAGTCTGGCGCGCCTCAGCCATAGGCGTAAGTTTCAGTGTGGCCTCGGTAATAATGGCCAAAGTCCCCTCAGAGCCTACCAGCAGCCTGGTAAGGTCGTATCCCACAACACCCTTGGTAGTGGAGACGCCGGTACGAATAACCTCACCAGCGCCTGTCACGGCGGTCAGACCGAGGATATTCTCCCTTGGGGTACCATATTTAACTGCTCGCGGACCGGCTGAGTTGTAGGCGAGGTTGCCGCCAATGGTGCAGATGGCCGAACTGGTCGGATCTGGTGGCCAAAACAGCCCCTGTTCAGCTATTGCCAGTTGCAGCTCTTGATTGGTGACACCAGGTTCAACCCGGGCGGTGCGGTTTGCAAGATCAATATCAAGGATACGGTTCATCCGCTCCAGTGATAGTACCACTCCACCCTGCTGCGGTACTGTCGCCCCAGTAGTACCGGTGGCACGCCCACGCGCGATCAGGCCAATACCGTGTTGGCGACAGAGCTGCACCAGCCCAACTATCTGCTGCGTGGTAGTAGCAAACAACACCGCCTGCGGCATTGCCTGGATGCGACTATTGTCGTAGCCGTAGGGTAGACAGTCAGCTGGATCGGTCAAAACAGAGTCGCGGCCAACTATGGCCGCGAACTGCATGACCACCTCTGTAGGCAGTTCAACTGCTCGGTGTAATGTACTCAAAGACCTTAACCACCCGCTTCACTCCACTGACGTAGCGCACCACCTCGACCACGGCATCCGCCTCCTGTTCGGTAAGCAGCCCCATCAGATAGACAGAACCACGCTCAGTGACCACCTTGACCCTGGTTGGATCAAACCCATCGAGTTTCACATTGAACAGCTTTACCTTCACCTTGGAGGTAATATAGTAATCATTGCTCTTTTCACTCATGTTGGCTAGAGGGCCTACCTCCACCTCATCTACTACCCTCTTCACACTCGGGATCTTGCTGACCATGTCATATTGACGCTGCCGCAGCTCTTCGGTCTCGGCCTGACCGGTAAGCAGCAGGACCAGGTTGTAACTAGTGGCGCTGATCCTGCTATGGCTCTTCAGCTCCTCATCCCGCAGCCTCAGATTCAGTGCCTTCAACTCAATATTCTGGTCCTCCATATTGATACCGGTGGCCCTACGATCATGTGCCACCATAGCCCCGGTGGCGACCACCCCCCCCACAACTGCTGGGGTACACCCCTGCAGGGTGATAATCGTAAGTAATGTAAAGGCGGTGGTTACTGCTGCTATCTGTTTCATTAAATCCTCCCAGGTTAAAACTAAATTCTTGAATAGTGACAGTTGCATCTGCGCTACGTTCCCCCCATAAACGCATCTTTGATCCAGTCGATATTTTGTCTCCCTGCAACTGTGACCGCCACCACATCAAACCTACACGGGACATCTGCAGATCCATCTCTATTTTGTAGATAGTGGGCCGCGGCAGTCGTAATCCGCCGCTGTTTGCTGCTGGTGATTGATTCGGCCGCAGAGCCGAAATGGCTGTTCTTCCTGTAGCGCACCTCAATAAATACTAACACGGCACCGTCCAGCATTATCAGATCAATCTCACCACGTCGGCAACGATAGTTGCGGCAGACCAGCTCCAGCCCCTCTGCCTGCAGAAAGTCCATGGCTTTGGCCTCAACCTCTGCACCGATCGTTGGACCAGATCTCTCTCTCACCATCAGATACCTCCGTGTATCTAGCATCCCGTATTTACTTCTAAGCAGGACTATGGGCTGGCAGCATACCCCGTAACCTTCGGTTCTCCACCACGCATCCGCGCCCACACCAGTCGCCGCTGCACTCGTTGCTGACTATCCAGGGAGAGGATCCCGCTCTTGCCATCCAGGGTCTCACCACTAGAGCGTAATCTGGAGAGGTGCGGCAGTATCCGGTAGGCATCTATCCCCATGGCAAACAGACGATTGTATGCGGCCAGATTCTTTGGCAGCTTTTTCGCCAGCGAGGACTGACCCGCCCCGGACCGCAACACCCACGGCATATCTGGGAACATCACCCCCTCAAGATCCATATTTGAGAGAGATTCAGGATCCCCGGAATAGGCGTGAGAGGTGGTGTATACCGGCAGATCTGCCCCGTGATGGAACTGCAACTGAGGGCGGAGCTGCCGCGCCAACTGCCTCTTCGCGGCAATAAAGACAAAATCGGCATCCTGCCGTCGCCTGGGTTGAAACTCCATCTTCCTACCTACAACCTGCCGCAATTTTTTGTAGCGCGCACTGCTGTTGCTAAGATTGAGCAGCTCCTGCAGCGGCTTGGAAAAATCGTGCTCTTTTGGATCATATGTCTGGTGCTCCAGTATGCTCCCACCGAGCTGTTTCCAGCGGCTACTGAAGGCGGCATAGAGGCGCCGTCCCCAGGCGTCATCTGACGACAGCCCCAGGGCCTGGCGATGGCCGTCACTCCACGCCCTCTCCGCCACCTGTACCGCCTCATCCTCGGGTGAGAGGGAGAACTGGTAGAAGTTAGACGGTCCAGAACCTCCGCCCGAGAGCTGGTTCAGGGCCAGCACCGGTCTATCCAGGGAGCCCCCTCGCGCCAGCCTGGTGACGGCATCTTTACTTAGGGGGCCTATCACCATCTGCGCCCCCTCCTGCACGGCACGCTGGTAGAGGGCCACGATCCCGCTGCTATTGGAGCTGTCGTAAAATTTCAACTCAGAGCGGCTAGCGCCACGCGCCTCAGACCGGGCAGCCATAAGCCCATACCGGATCGCCGCCGCCGGTTTGGCGTAAGCGCCGCTGCTCGGCAACAACACCGCTACATGGGAGGGTGATTGATAGGTGGCTCCGACACGCTGGAAATACTCCTGCAGCAGTTCCGGAAGCGCCGGGTGGCTGGAGAAACGTTCCCGCCACCGCTCCAGCCGCTGCTGCACGCTGCGGGGATCGTTGGAGTAGGCCTTTACTATCCGCGCCAGCTCCATCCAACCACCAAACAGACCGGGGGGGTTGGGCTGCAGCATCTTAAGGGCATCGTCGGTATAGACGGCAAGGTCCCGCACGATCATCTTCTGGTTCTCCAGACGCCGGCGTGGATCGTTTACCAACAGATCCAGCTCCGAGCGAGCGCGTGCGCTCTCCATTACATTACCGGCTCCGCGAAACGCATCAATCCGAGCGAAATAGAAGCGCCGCATCACATCCGGGGCAACACTGCTGGGCGGCTTCTCCTGCAGCAGCTCCAGCGCCTCATTCGGCTGGTTGCGCTGGATCGCCACCTCGGCAAGGAGTATCCGTTTCTGCGCACTGAGTCGCGGCAGTCCCTTGGTACCCACCGTAGCAAGCAGACGATATGCAGCATCTGGATCACCTGCGGAGAGATAGTCCTCTACCGCCCGCAGCAGGGCCTGTTGTCTTACCGGTGGCTGAGTCTGGGCCGCCAGTTGGGCAAACATCGAGGCGGCTGCAGCATAGTTACCACTCTGCTCCAAGGAGATGGCCCGGCTAAACAGGGGATTGCCGCTAAGGCTCGGTGGTGGTTGCGATTGGGCAAACTCCACCGCTGGTCTGGCCGGCATATAGCCACCACAACCAGCCAGGGCAAAAATAAGAATGAGCAGCAGAGATAGTAGAGCAGGATATTTCAGTTGCATGGTAACGTAGAGGCAGGCACGATATTTCCAGTAGCGCTGACCTAGGTGTCTCCCGGTTTAGGTTAAAACTATCGACGCAGTATCTTTTTTGGAGTGGACCGTGTCAATTACAGCAGGGACTTTATACGTTGTAGCAACCCCTATCGGCAACCTTGGTGATATCTCCCCAAGGGCGCTGCAGCTGCTCCAGGATGTAGACCACATTGCGGCTGAAGATACCCGCCACAGCCGCCCCCTGCTGCTACATTTTGGCATAGATACCCCCCTGCTGGCACTGCATGAGCACAACGAAGAGCAAATATTGGAAAAAATTACCGCCCGGCTGCAGCAGGGCGAGAGTGTTGCCCTGATCTCCGACGCCGGCACCCCGTTGGTCAGTGATCCCGGTTTTCTGCTGGTAAGGGAGTGTCACCGCCTGGGGATCAAGGTATCACCGCTGCCCGGCCCCAGCGCCGCCAGCGCCGCCCTCTCAGCGGCCGGGCTACCCAGTGATCGCTTTCGCTTCATCGGTTTTCCGCAGCGCGGCCAGAGCGCCAGACTAGCCCAGTTGGAGGGGCTCTCCACCGCTACCGAGACCCTGATCTTCTACGAGGCGGGCAACCGCCTCCAAGCTACTATCAAAGACATGGCAATAGTGTTTGGGGACGATCGCCCAGCAGTCCTAGCCCGCGAGCTCACCAAACTGCACGAGACCATCGTCCACACCACCCTGTCGGGCCTGCTACAGCTGCTGCAGGACGACCCAATGCAGAGCAAGGGCGAGTGTGTGCTGCTGATCAGCGGCAGAGAACAGAAGACAGACAAGGCGGAGATCTCTCCGGATGCGGAGAGGGTGCTGCGCATCCTGCTTGAAGAGCTGCCGGTGAAACAGGCGGCTGCGCTGGCCTCTAAGATAACCGGTACTAAGAAGAACCTGCTCTACCAGATGGCATTGGAGATTAAAGATGAGGCCCCATAGATTCGACCTGATAATTCTATCTCTGTCACTATTCATGCTACCCATGATGGCCCCGGCCTCCACCGGGACATCTACAGGCTCAATCACTGTAGACGAAGTAAAACGGACCTATCTTCTCCATGTCCCATCCACCTATGACCAAAACAGTCCAACACCACTTCTGATTGCGCTGCACGGCGGATTAGGCAACGGCCGACGCATGATCCAACTTACCCGTGGAGGATTTGATGCGCTCTCTGAAGAGAGGAGATTTCTGGTGGTCTACCCTGAAGGGATCCGCAAGCACTGGAATGACGGTAGGGACGGGAAGATATCGGGCTATTTTGCGCACAAAAACAGCATAAACGATGTCGGCTTTATCTCCGCTCTGATAGATGAACTCACCAAACAGTGGAACGTGGATAAGCAACGGGTCTATGTGACCGGGATTTCGAATGGGGCGCTTATGAGTAATCGTCTGGCCTGTGAGATGAGCGATAAAATTACTGCGATAGCCACGGTTTCCGGTAGCATGCCACAACGAATCCTCCCATCGTGCAGACCCTCCAGGCCTATCTCCGTGCTGTCTATAAACAATGACAAAGACCGCCTGATGCCATTCAGCGGCGGATATGTAACCGGCCCCTTCGGTGGGAGAAAACTCGGCAAGGTGCTGTCGGCATCAGCGACCATGGCATTCTGGTCTAAACATAATCACTGCTCTACATCACCGGTGGTTACACGCGAACCAGATATAGATGAGAGAGACGGCACCCAGATCCGCAAAGAGACCTACCCCGACTGCAAGAGCGGGACCGAGGTGGTCATGTATGTAGTCGAGAACGGTGGCCACACCTGGCCTGGGGGTGACCAATATCTTGGTGAGTGGCTAGTAGGTAAGACCAGCCGGGATATGGACGCCAGTAAGGTTATCTGGGATTTTTTCGAGAGGTTGAAAAAATAACGACCGGTTGAATCAGGGCTTGATCTACACCTCAAAATCGAAGGCTCTGAACCTCCCCAGTTATTACGTTTTACGGTCCTCTGCCTAAACTTCTGTCAATTCCTTACATGTGCCGAGAAATCTAGTAGCTTGATACTTGATCTTGACCGTAAGCACTGCACGGTAACGCCGGATGACTGACCATATTACCCAATTTGGACCTCCAAGCCCGAAAACAGATAGTATGTCTGTTTCCGGATCAAATGGAACCGGCTTACCATTGCTATCAGTCTTATTCTTCACCGATGGGGGGTTATTTGTTTCCCCAGCAATATTTCTAACTTGGAATTGCGCAATAATCTCGTCGTAATCAATAAGAAGATTGATATTCTCTTCTCCCTGCCCCGCGTCTTCGGGCTTGCTATTTCGGTCTCGCACGCACTCACATGGCCATTGACAACAATCGGAATTCATCAATTCACCTGGTGCCTTTAGAAACCGTTCATACAATTGATCCTTTACTTTAGACGATAGGTTGCTCTTATCTAAATCAACACCGGATCCAAGTTTAGGACCATTGTACATCGGTCCAGTTACCGGGAAATCTTTACGGTTTGCAACTAACCCACACTCAAGCTCCGGTCTATCATCTTGCATTAGCATCAACGTGTAGCGCTTCGCCTCCTGCACCTCAATATCTGCCTTTTTAATCGCCCTCCAGTAAATGAACTCGCATTTCTCTCCACAAGGGATAGGAGGATGTGGCTTGAAAACCTTGGCGGGTGGATGTGAAATAGGTTCGTCTGGCTTCATGATTCCTCCCTATGAATATTCGAGGAGTCAGGCCCCTTTAATCTAATAACTTGCTAATAGATGCCATTTAATTTGTATCTGACCCCAGTTATCGCCAGTTATCGCTTGACCCCAGTTATCGGGCCTGATCCCATTATCTTGGATCGTAGTATTCGTACTTAGTAACGGGTGACCCCGGGGGGGCGCAACGCCCCCATAATGGTAGCAAAACATCGTTGTCACTAGGACCTTCTTCCCACCAGCACAAAAACAGGAAACATACTTTGTGGTGCGTGGGACTATTGACAGTCCTCTGGCATACTGGACATACACCCCCACACAAAGGTAATTCGAGAGAGGGAGCGGCTTGAGGAAACCTACAAGACTCCCCACAGTCGGCTCTGACCTCGCAATTCTCGCAACATGGGTCTCCGGGCGAATCACACTCTTCTTCGGGATCCCGAATACCATCGCCACAGACTTCCGGTGTGCAATCATAGCGACAGCCATCGCCATTACGGTTGTTACCGTCTTCACAAACCTCTTGGGGATCATGGATACCATCACCACAACGCTCAATCCTGCAATTAGCTCGACAACCATCACCCGAGACGTTATTTCTATCATCGCACTCCTCTCCCAATTGAGGGTCACGTATACCATCCCCGCAGCGCGGTGGAATCACCCTGCAAAATTCGCTGCATCGATTTAGTGGGTTGGGTGGATCACATGTCTCTCCGTAATCAGTGTCAATAATTTCGTCGCCACAACGTATCACCTTGCAGTCTGTGGGACGACATATATCGCCTAAGGGCGGAACATCAGGTTCACATTCTTCTTTGGGTGGCTCAATGATGCCATTGCCGCATACTGCGGGAGCAACAGGGCAATTCACGTTAAGCGTATGTGAAGCTGTTTTTGTACGTTGTTCGCCATCGAATACGTAGTTAATTTCTACAGTGTTTGTGATTGCTCTTGGCCCGTCGCAGGCGTTTGAGGGTAGCTCCGCACCAATAGTGATCGTCTCTGGGACGAAGCCCACGTTTGTGGTGCAAGCAACATTGTTTCCTGTGTGGGCGCACCCATCAACACCAGTAACGGATACAGATGCAGGTACCGCATCACTCACATCAACGTTAACACCCTCATCCCCCGCATTAACAATAGTGACCGAATAAACGAAAGAATCCCCTGGGCTGGCAGTAGGAGGACCGCTCTTGAACACATGAATATCTGGAGGTATATCACAAAGCCCGTAGATGAGCATGTCGCTTCCTCCGGAGAGGCTAGACCCAATTTCTAAGGGATTGACCACAGAAACGTCTTGCGAAACCGTAGCACCTACGGGATAAACACAAAAGGCGTCAGTGGCGCTGCCAATCCCGTCGATTGCAAACCCTCTGTCAGCAGCACTCCCCCCGAAATACGCAAAGTACTCGACATCACCAGGTGGTGGTGTGCCTGGTGTTGGCGTAACGTCTGTCCCGGCCTTCACTCGCGCATAAAACATGTCACTTTCACCTAAATAGCCGTTGTTATTATTTAGGCCGGTAAGGTACCCATCGACACTAATTGTACCAACGACGTGCGCCCTACCAAATGGATCAACCATAATCTCCTCTCCGTGGTCGAACCCCGTCCCATCCCATGTTTTCTCCCAAATGACACTTTCACCGCTTGAAGATATTTTTGTGACATAGATTGTAGAGGTATTTAAACCCGGCTCTCGTCGGGCGCCTGTGAAATAGGCTTCACTTGTTGCGGAAGACACCGCGATGCCTCGCGCATACTCTTCTTTACCCTCACCATAGTAATTCGAATAAAGAAGATCGCTGCCATCTCTATACAGTCGTGCAACAAAGGCGTCAGCGCATTCCCTTCTTGCCAATGTGCCGTCACAATTTGGATTGCCACTCTCGGAATGCACATGAGGGCTTGTACCCAAAAAACCACCCGGGAAATCGAATGACGCAGTCGTGCCAGAAGCAAAAACCCAACCATCGGCTACATCAATATCGTAAATCACATCACGCCCTGAACCACCAAGATAGGTGAAATAATCGTATCGTGTTAGCGCTAAGTCCAATTTAGTGATGAAACCATCATACGTCCCACCGCCAAATGTGCTTTGAACAACACCAGGGGTAGCATCACCACCAGGGGGTCTTGTTGAGCCTCCCAAATAGATAAATCCCTCGGCCTCGCCAGCGCGTTTTTCGTAGGCAATACTATTTGGATGGTTGCTAGATGCACTCCCGATGTAGGTTCCTAAGAGGAACTGTCCTTCTGGCCCTAGCTTTGCAACGACCGCGCCGCTGTTGACTCTCGTTGCTTGAACAACGCCGGTACTTGTGGGGAAGCCGCCGGCCGACCATCCTGTAATGTACACAGAAGAGTCCTCAAGAACGGCGATTGAACGCCCGTTGTCTTCACTACCACCACCGATTAGAACAGCATACTTTACTCGATCACCTGGTAGGGCATCGGGGTCGATTCGAAGAACAAACATATCTGACATGGCACCATTCAAAACACCACCATCCGAGGTCGGAAAGTCTAACGAGGTCGTTCGTCCTATAATGTGCAAATCACCATCGGATCCTATTTTTATATCGTAACCTCTACCAATGAAATCAGCAGCACCACTATCCGCCCCTAAATAGGCATCGTCCCGGCTCCCTCCAAAATAAGTGGCGAATGCAATCTCCGGATCTATCACCAGAGCCTTGTTCGGATCGCGCCCTTTTACCGAAAAGCCAAAGCGGTTATCTCCGAGAAGAACATATCTACCAGAGAGCTCCTGTCTTTCCTTTCCAGAGACTTCGAAGAACCTTGGTCTCGTTTGCAATATTTCACCGCCAGTGGTTTTGATTATTAGATTTCCTCTTTTATCGACATTTAATGATTCGCTACCACCGACAGCAATCTTGATATGTTCAATACTGTGCTTTGGTTCCACGTATAACGAATAAACTAAACTCTCTGTATTAGCTGAAAAAGAAATCTGTACCCCATCATAAATATCACGTTGTTGAAGCCTCATGAAGCTTTCAATATTCTTGTTCCAGCGTTCTTTGTTATTCCCGATATAACTATAGGTGTTTCGCTGAGCCCCTTGAACACCAAAAAGATCTGTTTTTTTAGCTTTCTGAAATTCATAGGATATCGAGTTAACCTGCAGTTCCCTACCTCCATCCTCAACTACCTCTTCGAGGAGATACTTAGAAATATTCGCAACTATCTTGTTATCACCAAAGCCTGCCGAGAAATAAGGGGTACGAAGAACATATTGATATGCGGCTGGAGCCTGACCGATGTTCTTTTCAAATCTCCACGCAGATTGAAGAGTCTTGGCGCGTGGCATCGGAATATGAGGTTTCCCTCTCAAAATATCTTTAGGCGTATATTTAGTTGTAACCGTTTCTGTATTCAATTGCTTTTGATTGTAAGCAATTAGCACCCCTCCCAAAACCACAGCTAATATAACAATAATCTTCTTTGAATGTGGTGCTGCTTTTTCCTTGAGAGATGATAGCGACATCATTAACCTCCTTGTGTCGTAATTCTAGATTTCACTTGTGCAAAAATTTATAAGCACCTCGTAATTGCCGTCGGTCATAATCGGGGTCGGAACACAATATCAGGAATATTTGGAATATTTGGTGAATATTTGGGGTCAGTGTAAAAACTGCATACCATTCATCTTAAAACTAAACAAAATTATTACACTGACCCAAAATATCCAACCGTGCGGCGCAATGCCAGTTGGTTTTGCGCTCTACTGTCCTGTCATCTACCAACTCCTAACGCAACAGAGAAAGTAGTTACAACAAAAGTCATCCATATCAATATATTTGCTAATCCTAGAATGGTATTTTTCATTTTCTTTCTCAGAGAAAATAGCGAGTTTTCCCAGCCGCCTACTTTACCAGCCAAAAACTCTTGCTCTACCTTCCGAATATACTCAGCCAATTGAAAGAGCCTAAAACGAACTCCAAGCTCCCTAATCGCGCCCAGGACTGTAATAACGAATGGCAGCCACCAGATTATCGGATTTACAATATTTGGTTCTTTTGAGAAGAGCCAGCTATAAATAGCTCCAATACCGACTAGGATCGCTGCCTCAAACAAATAGCTTTGCTTCACCAAATATATAATTTCAGCACGGAGCGCCTTATATTCTTCTAACAAGAATGCTTTTTCTGGTTCCATAGGCATCACTGTTACTCGCAGTTAACAGTTAATTATCACGCTGGCACCAATATCGCGTTATACAGCCCGTATAACAGCTCTTATTTTGGTCTAGGAAGGATGAATTCCTTTTGAGGGGAGCGCATCCTGCCTTGCTGTTCTACCCCACTTTCCTCATGGTATCAGATAAGTTATCCACAGAAAAGCGTTTACTAGGTCACATTTTTTGCCGAAACAGGGTTTTCCAGGCACAAAAAAGCCAGCTGTAAGGCTGGCATTGACCATCAAAGGAAGCGGAAGTCCCTCAGCTATCTGTAATCCGCTTTTGACCCTGTGACAACCCGATCTCCAGGGCGGTCTCCAGCCGGATGATGCGCCCGGTCAGGTCCTCGATCTTTTTCTGCTGCTCGATCACCGTGGTGGCCAGATTCTCAACCTTGGAGTCCATCTTGATTACGCGCGTAATCCCGTCCCACATCTTTTCCGTTACACCCACTATTTAGCTCCCTCTGCTGCTTCCATCTGCTCGATTCTACTGTTGGATTCTGCGACAAACTTGATCGCACGATCGATCGCCTCCCCGGCGCTGTCGGTGGCCCTGTTCATCTGCTCGATCATCGCCTCCAGGGCCACATCCTCCTCTCCCGGCTGGTAGGCCGCAGCCGCCTCGCGCATGAACTCACCCATCTTCATACCCGCCTTGATCGCCTTGGCGATCAGCTGCTTCTTCTCGGCCGGGGTCATAAGGACCGGAACCCTCTCTGTTGCTGCTGCCATCACAACCTCCAATATGCACATGTGCTGACCATGTCCATAGTATAGCACGTATGACTTGTCTGGCCCAATCCGGGTATCATGCAGCACTGCAACCGGAACCGAACCCAGATGACAGAGAAGAAAAACCGCAAACGGGCACAGAACCAGGCGCTACTGCGCTATGAGAAGCAGCGCAAGCGCAATCTCCTGGCCAAGCCTGGGGTGCATGACTTTATTATTGTACTGGACAGCCTCAAGGCGGGATTTAATATCCCAAAGATCCTGCGCAGCGCCGAGATCTTCGGGGCCTGCGAGGTGCATCTGGTGGATATTGGGCCGTTCGACCCGGCCGCCAGCAAGGGGGCCTTCAAGAGCGTCCCGGCCCGCTTCTTTGACAGCTTCGAGCAATGCCACAGCGACCTGAACGAACGGGGCTACACCCTGTTCACCCTGGAGGCGGACAGGGGTGAGAGCCTGATAGATGTCGCCATCCCCAAGAGAAGCGCCTTCATATTCGGGCATGAGGAGTTCGGGCTCAGCTTCAATCCGGACGACTATCCAGATATCAAGGGGCTCTCTATCCCCCAGTTCGGCAAGATAGAGAGCCTGAATGTGAGTGTCGCCGCATCTATCGTGATGTACGAGTACATCCGGCGCCAATAGGCGACGCCACTACTCAGCTGCGCCCAGCATCCCCTTTTTCAGGTCTTTGTCTGCCGGCGCCTCGCCCAGCCAGATCGCCAGCAGCGCCTGCCTGAAATCCGCCCCCTTGATACTGCCGAGCAGCTTGCCGTTCTTGATCACCCTGGTACCTTGGGCGGGGGTGTAGTCTATCTGGATGCGGTCTCCCTTGACCGCACTCTCAGAGAACAGCGCGTTAAACTCTTTGATGCGTGCATCCAGTTTTGCCAATACCTCCGGGGACTGGTTCTTGTCGAAGCCCTCCTGCCATGCGGCCACCAGCTTCTTCGCCGTCACCTCTTTATAGAGGATATCCATCTGTACGCGAAACGGTCCCGACTGCGCCATCACCTCGACCGGATCATGGCTTTTGGCCTGCAGATAGAGAGAACCGACATAGACCTCGATCCACAACTTCTTGCGGACCCCCATACCGTTTAGCTGCAGGGTCTGGCCCTTGGCCAGAGTGATCTTGTCATCCACCTCTACCCCTTCCAGCTGTGCCGCTTGGAGCGGCAGAGAGACAACCACTGCCAGCAACAACATAACCATAAATCTGGACATCACATTTACCTCTCTGGATTTAATTATCATTGGGTACCGACACGCTTAACAATCACGCTGCCGACTGAGTAGCCGGCGCCGAACGAACAGATCACACCAACATCGCCCAGCGCCATGTCACTACTGTGTTTATGGAAGGCGATAATAGAGCCTGCGGAGCTGGTATTGGCATACTCGTTGAGTATTATCGGGACCTCCTGCTCACTGGCATCATGGCCCAACACCTTGTTCGCAATCAGGCGATTCATGTTTAGATTCGCCTGATGCAGCCACATGCGCTTCAACTCACTCAGCTCGACACCCTCAGCGGCGAGGTGGTTGGTGATCATCTCCACCACCATCGGCACCACCTGTTTGAACACCTTACGACCGTTCTGACAGAAGAGTTTGTCCCTGGTGCCGACGCCACTCTCATCACAACGGTTAAGAAAACCGAAGTTATTGCGGATATTGTTGGAGAACTTGGTCTGCAGCCTAGTGCTGACTATCTCCCAATTTTCACCGCTCTGACTGCTGTCAAGCGACTCAACCACCATGGCGGTACAAACATCGCCAAAGATGAAATGGCAATCGCGGTCCTCCCAGGCAAGTTGACCGGAGCAAATCTCCGGATTGACTATCAGTACCGCCTTGGCCGAACCTGAGACCACCGCATCTCTGGCAGTCTGTAGAGCGAAGGTGGCGGAAGAGCAGGCCACATTCATATCAAAACCGTATCCATCAATACCCAGGGCCTCCTGGAGCTCGATAGAGAGGGCCGGATAGGCACGTGGCAGATTGGAACAGGCAACGATTACCGCATCGATATCAGAGGCCTGTTTGTTGGCTTGCTGCAGTGCATCGGTAGCGGCCTTGACCGCCATCTCACACTGGACAGATTGCTCATCATTACTGCGCTCAGGGATAACCGGACATAGCCTGGCAGGATCCAATACGCCTGACCTGTTCACTACATGACGGCTCTCTATGCCGGACGCCTTGTAGATAAACTCCTCGCTGGAGTGCTTCAGGGGCTGCAGCTCTCCGGCTGCAATCGCCTGTTCGTTTTCCCGGTTAAAGTTGTCCACATAGCGGTTAAAGGATTCAACCAACTCTGAGTTGCTGATGGTCTCTACGGGAGTAAACACACCGGTCCCGCTTATAACCACGTTAGGAGTTTTTACAGATTGCGACACATACCACCTCTGTCCCCGGCCGGCAGGACCGGCCATGGATAGATGAAATGAAATTACTGGGCAGGCTTCAGGCCATAAACCCCGAATGGTAGTGAAAACAGGTTCCACCTACCCAAACTACGATGCAGGCGAGACGCGAACAGGCCGCGCCCCGCCCGGTCGATCAGAACTGATAGACAAGCCCGGCTGAAATAATATTCACATCGGCATCGTAGCTACCAGTCAACACATGCCCAAAGGAGCTGTCTGTAGCATTGATCTTGGTGTCATCCACAAATAGATGCGCCACAGATAGGTCCAGAGTGACCGCCGGAGATACCTTGTAAGAGAAACCTCCAGCAAGCCAGGTCCTGTCGTTACCAGGTATCCTCGGTGTCCGGTCTGTAGAGCCGGGGATCGGGGTCTGATCGTAGGCGATACCCCCCCTCCAGGTCCATTGTGCATTGTGGTAGTAATTAAACCCTATCGAGAATTTGTAGCTGTCCTCCCAATTCTCAGGCTGCACGGTATCTGCTTTTAAAGGATTGTCATACTTGATCACCAGTTCATCAAACTGGCTCCAATCGGTCCAGGTGACATCGGCCATCAGCTCCCACTTCGGTGCCACCTTCGTGGTCAGACTGACCGAGAGAGACGCCGGCAAGGTCACCTCTGCAGTAGCGTCGGTATCCGCCAAAACTGCAGCCAATGCCGCTGGGACCGCTACTCCAGCGGGCGCAGTGAAATCGGCATCACCGGTCAACTTCTGTTTAACCTGGGAGCGATAGGCAACACCAACCCGCGTATTAGGGTTAAATTCGTACATAAGTCCCAGATTGAAGCCGTAGCCCCAGTCACTGCCCTTAATAGTGACATCACCATCTGTCGCAGTATTGCCTACTGTTATCAAGCCTGAGCCTATACAACCACCTACCCCCAAAGCACCAACACAAGCGGCACTGTAATCCACTGCGTTGGCCAGTTCTGCCCCCGCACGCATGATGTTAATACCGGCGCCAAGAGAGAGGTTGTTATTGACCTTATAGGCTATCGAGGGGTTGATATTGATGGTCTCAAGCTCTGAGGTAGTGGCGTGGTAACGCCCCACCCATCCATCATCATACTCGGTGCTCAGGCCGAACGGCGCACTGACGCCCAAACCCAGCATCACCTGATCATTAAGCTTGTGGGCATAAAAGAATGTGGGAACCAATGTACCACCACCAGCATCACCCCCATCACCGCCGCCAATGGCTCCACCTAATGCACCGAATGCCGCATTAGTGGTGGCACTACCGGAAAAGTCGGCAGACGGAATTATGTAGTGCACTCCGGTAGCTATCTGACTGCCATTCAGTCTGGTCATGCCTGCCGGATTAAAAAAGATGGTAGATGCATCCTCTGCAGATGCGGCACCACCTGAGACTGCGTTACCAACCTGTTTGATGCTCTGTTCAACCAAAGCAAAGCCTGAAGCCTGCACGTTACCTGCAGCAACCAGTGCTGTGCTGGTAAATGCCAGCATCGCTATGGTTGGTTTGTGTTGTATCCAGTTCATATCTTACCCCCATTAATGGATGTTATTAGACTTAATTACTACCAATAGAAACCTCCAATCTACAATGTAACCCCCATACCACAACCTATCATTCGGTCCATGTTCGATACGGCTCTTCCAATACTCTTCCGGCATGGCTCCTACCACTGCATGCCAAAGCGGAAAACGCATATGGGATTCAGCAATGCAGTCCAACTCCCATACGCACTATCTGTTTTCACAGGCATCAAAATCAATGCCCCTGATAGAGTTTCTCAACCGGCGCCTCCATTTTTTTCATGACCTCGGCGCGCTTCAGTTTATGCGTCGGTGTCATCATGCCGTTCTCTATAGACCACTGCTCAAAACTCAAGTGGACACGCATTACCCTTGCATACCCAGGAAAAGACTCTATCTGCTCAGCTATCCTGGCTAGCACTGCGCGCTCTACCTCCGGCGACTGTAACACTCCAGGTTGATTTGGGTCGACATCTATGGATGGCGCGAACTGCTGCCAATACTCAGGATCCAAAATGCAGATAGCGGAGAGATATGGCCTGCGTTCGCCCAGGACCATAACCTGCTCAATTAACGGATCCATCGTTATGGCCATCTCCATATCCGCTGGGGATACTTTTTCACCATTACTTAGGACAATGATCTCCTTAATACGCCCAGTAATATAGATGTGGCCACCATCATCAATACGCGCCTTGTCACCTGTATGCAGCCAACCATCTGCATCAAGGACCCGTCCGTTGGCCTCCTGGTTGTTCCAGTACCCTAACATGATATTTGGCCCTCTGGCCATCAGTTCCTCATGCGCCCCTATTTTGACCTCTACACCCTCAACCGCCCGGCCCACGCTCTCTGGCACATTCTCCTCTGGCCGGTTGCAGCTGATCACCGGGGAGCTCTCCGTAAGCCCATATCCCTGCAGAATCGGAACACCTAACCCTATGAATGCCTTGGATATTTGTGGCACCAATGCAGCCCCACCGCTCACCGCAACACGTACGCGCCCACCCAGTCGATCGGTAATCTTGCGGGCCACCAACCGCTCCAGCAGCGGCCAAAACAGCATAGATGGCCCTCTCCTGGCGCGTCCCTGGGAGACCAGAAAGCACCTCCAGCCCACCTTTACAGCAGACTTGAACAGCAGTTTTGCCAATGGGCCTTTCTCTTCCAGGCCGGCCATCACCCTGGCATAGACGCGTTCGTAGATCCTCGGCACACTTACCAGCACCGTCGGGCGGACAATCTGCAGGTCCTCAGCCAGATCGGCGATTGAACGTGCATAGGCAGTTCTCATACCCACCATCACACCGAAGTAGTAGCCAAGGGTGCGCTCCAGGGTATGGGAGAGAGGAAGAAATGAGAGGGCGATATCTCCTGGGCCAAGATCGACCACCCGGGTCAATGCCTCCGCATTGCTCAGCATATTTCGATGGCTCAGCATAACCCCTTTGGAGAAACCGGTCGTTCCAGAGGTGTATACGATGGACGCCAGGTCATCGGTCTTTGCGTTAGAGTGACGCAACTCGCCACCCTCCTGCGGCAACCATTGGTCAAGCATCTTGACCCGTGTATCTTTGACCTCTCCCGCCACCGGCTGCACCAGGACAATACGCTGTACATCCGGCATCGCTTTTAGTTCAGGTTCAAGACGTGCCCACACCTCCTGGTCGCCAACAACCAACAGGCGACTCCCCGAGTCACGCAGAATATAGGAGACATTGCCGCCGCGATCATCCGCATAGACCGGCACAGTGACCAGTCCCAGGGCCAGCGCGGCCTGATCGAACATGATCCATTCACAGCAGTTACGCATCATCACTGCGACACGATCCCCCGGAGAGAGCCCTTCACTCTCCATAGCATCCTGCCAACGCGCCACCTGTCGTGCCATCTGCGACCAGGTCAGGTCACGCCACACATCCGCAGTGTCATCATAATAACGAAATCCTACTGTATCCGGGGTAAGCTCCACCCGGCGGCGAAACAGACCGCCAAGGTTAACCGCATCGTCAGTAGAAATATAATTCGGCGTCATGCCGCCTGCTTCAGTGAGGCCCTCCTGCGCTCGCGTCGATTCTTGTCTCAGCATCGGCACTCTCCGCCTTTACTCTAAAAAAAGATCCGGAAACAGCTGCCCTCCTGGATCCACGGCGTATTGTTCAAAATCGGTGACTCCCTCCTCCCTTAACACCTCTTCATCAATGAAGAAATTTCCACTACAAGAACGGCTATCACGTGTCAAAATGGCGTGGGCCGCAGCAGACACGATCTCTGGTGTGCGGCAGTTTTCCGGCTTGACTACTCCGCCCAACATGGCGATAGCGGCGGTATAGATAACGGTCTTAGGCCACAGTGCGTTGACTGCCACCCCCTGCTGACGAAACTCCTCTGCCATCCCCAAAACACACATGCTCATGCCGTACTTAGCCATGGTGTAGGCGCAGTGCCCCTTGAACCATTTAGGATCCATCGATAGCGGCGGTGAGAGGTTGAGGATATGGGGGTTGTCCGCCTTGAGAAGATACGACAGACATGCCTGTGATGTGGCGAAGGTGCCGCGAGCGTTGACCTGATGCATCAGGTCGTAACGCCTCATCGGGGTCTCCATGGTCCCGGTAAGACTGATGGCACTAGCGTTGTTTATCAGGATATCAATGCCACCGAAGCGCTCTACTGTCTGTTGCACTGCAGCGGCGATCTGCTGTGCGTCACGCACATCTGTCCTCACAGCTAATGCATTGCCGCCTGCCGCCTCGATCTCAGCAATTGCCGTATCCAGTGTCCCCGGTAGGTTTGGATGGGGTGTGTCCGTCTTCGCAGCAACCGTGATATTGGCGCCATCTTTTGCCGCACGCAGGGCTATAGCAAGACCGATACCACGGGTTGCGCCAGTGATAAATAGTGTCTTGCCTGCCAACTGCCCCATCGGTTATCTCCTGTTATTCAGTAACGGGCCTGATACAACCACTCATCGCCCTGTAAACACCGCTGTACGCTTCTCACAAAATGCGGTAACACCTGCGGTAAAATCCTCGCTCGAAACACAATCGACAAAACTGTCCGCCTCTGCTTCAAGTTGCGCTACCAGATCGTTATTCCAGGAGGCGTTAAGCAGCGCCTTGGTCCTGGCATATGCAAAGCCAGGCCCTCGAGTGAATCGCCGCGCTAACTGCGCGACTGTATCATCCAGTTCATCCGCACCTACCACCCGGTTGATCAGCCCTATCGTCTCGGCGTGGGTGGCATCAATACGCTCACCCAGCAGCACCAACTCCATCGCCCGCTTCATACCCACCATGCGCGGCAGCGCGTAGGTGGCCCCACCGTCGGGGCTTGCGCCGATATGGCAATAGGCCAGGGAGAAACTGGCTCCCTCGGCGGCAATAGCCATATCACAGGCAGATAACAGGCTGATCCCAAATCCTGCAACTGCTCCACGCACAGCTGCCACTACCGGTTGCGGCATGCTGCGCAGATTAGTGATGGCCGCATGTGCCTTATTGATAATGGCGCGGACCTCAACTCGCTGCTCTACCTCATCGCTATCCAGCATGGTACGAAAATATTCAACATCACCGCCCGCCTGGAAGTTTTTGCCGGCGCCGGTAATGATCACGCACCTTACATCCCGACGATCCGCCAGTTGTCGGGTTGCCGCCTCCAGCCCCCATGCCATCGACTTGTCCAGCGCATTTAGTTTGTGCGGTCGATTCAGCACCAGCGTGGCCACGCCGTCACTCACCTCGGTCTGCACAGTCTCGTTCATCATCGTCTCCACACTCACAACCTCTTCAAGCGGCCGCCTCGGCACCCTCCCAGTGAGCCAGTTCAGGCGGAAATGGTGGGGATTCGTTGCTATAGCCGACCCCCGCAAGCAATCTCTCTGTTGGAACTGAACCCTCTCTACCCTTAAACAAACCACGCACATGCGCCACTGAGTGCAGCCCGTTGGCGCTCTCTATGCGCTGCTCCAGATAGAGCCATTTTGCATCCCAACACAACAACCTACTCTTAAGCGTAAAACGCTGAAACGGCCGCAGCGAGCGACGAAACTTTATGTCAATATGCCCGACTACCGGCATCCAGCGCTCCCGCCACATCATCTGCAATGCACCCGCCCGCAGCAGCAGGTCGGTGCGCCCCAGGTCCATAAAGCTTAGATAGCGCGCATTGGTCATATGCAGGTTTATATCCAGATCTGTCGGCAATACCCGAAACCTTAACTCCGAGGTGGCAAGCAGATCGATACGCGCCCTAAATAGAGACGCAACAAAGACCCGCAGCATACGGAACAACAGGTTCAATTTGTGACTCTCCGCTGCCTATCTGTCATCCGCCATCCTCATATCTAAAAGGCCTCGTCGTCAAAGGCCATCATGGAGTTGCCACCCGACAGGATCGCACTAAACAGTCCACTATTCTGGGGTAGCAACCGCTGCATAAAGAAACGTGCTGTATCGATCTTGGCCTGATAAAAGCGACGCTCCTCACCATCCAGTTTGTCCAGTGATATCTCGGCCATACGCGTCCACAAGTAGGCGAGCGCAGTTAGACCGAACAGCCGCAGATAATCGCTCGATGCGGCAGCCGCTTCATCCGGGTTGGCCATTCCTGACTGTGCAATCCAGGCGCTGGCACGCTGCAGGCGTCCGAACGACTTAGCCAGCGGCTGAATAAATTCGGCCAGCTGTGCATCCGCCTGATGCGCCTCGATATAGTCCGCCACAGGCTGGAAGAAGCGACGCATATTGCGTCCAAAGTGGGCCGGTAGTTTCCGCCCCACCAGATCGAGGGCCTGGATACCGTTGGTCCCTTCGTAGATCTGGGTGATGCGTGCATCCCGTACATACTGCTCCATGCCGTGCTCACGGATGTAACCGTGACCACCGAACACCTGCACCCCCAGATTGGCGCACTCAAAACCGATATCGGTACCGAAGGCCTTGAATACCGGGATCAGTAGTGCCACCAGGTCCTCTGCCGCCTGCGCCTCGGCCCTGTCACTGGAGCGCTCGTAGACATCAATCTCGCCGGCAAGCCAGCTACCCAGGGCGCGAGCCCCCTCTACATACGCCCGTTGGGTCAACAGCATGCGCCGTACGTCCGGGTGAACCAGGAGTGAATCGGCCGGTTTGTCCGGTGACTTGGCACCATGCAGTGAACGCCCCTGCAGACGCTCACGCGCATAGGCCACGGCGCCCTGATAGGCGGCGTCAGCCAGACCGAGGCCCTGCACCCCGACGCCGAGACGCGCCGTGTTCATAAAGGTGAACATGGCGCGCATACCCTTGTGCAGATCACCGATCAGCCAGCCGGTGGCATCGTCGAAATTCATAACACAGGTAGAGGAGGCCTTGATCCCCATCTTGTGTTCGAGAGCACCGCAGGTGACACCGTTGCCCTCACCAACCTCGCCGCTGGCATCAGGCAGAAACTTCGGGACAACAAACAGACTGATGCCCTTTATCCCGGCAGGCGCATCAGGCAGACGCGCCAACACCAGGTGGATGATATTCTCGGTCAGGTCGTGATCACCGGCGCTGATAAAGATCTTGGTGCCGGTCAGCTTGTAGCTGCCATCCTCCTGCGGCAGCGCCTTGGTCCGTACCAGGCCCAGGTCGGTCCCGCTCTGGGGTTCGGTGAGACACATAGTGCCTGACCAGGTACCATCACTCAGCTTGGGCAGATAGAGCGCCTTCAGCTCATCGCTACCGTGTGCCTCAATGGCGTTGTAGGCGCCATGGGAGAGACCTGGGTACATACCGAATGAGAGGTTGCAGGCGCAGAGCATCTCCTGCACCAAAATAGTGACTGCATTTGGCAGACCCTGACCACCATATTCTGGGGCACAGGCGAAACTGCTCCAGCCCGCTTCGATGTACTGTTGATAGGCATCTTTAAAGCCCTTCGGGGTAAACACCTCGCCATCTTCAAGTCGGCACCCCTCTTCATCGCCGCTGCGATTCAATGGCCGCAGCACCTCGGAGAAGAACTTGCCCGCCTCCTCCACTACGGCATTTATCAGGTCGCCATCGAACTCCTCACAA
>JBNKMS010000013.1:0-57322 GCA_050293315.1 Sedimenticolaceae bacterium | reverse complement strand
GAAATAGGCGAAAGAAAAAGACACTCCACGACTTGCCACTACGTGGTTCCCTCCGTTCCTCACCGCCCCAGGGGCTCCAGCGAAGGGATATCCCTATCCCTCGCTGGAGGCGCCGCGTCCATGCGGCGCCCCTACGGGCCTGATCCTGTTGCGGTTACGGTACTCGGCTGCGTCGGAGGAGGTAGGGGTGCCACACCAAATACCCGTGTGTTACACCGAGCATCGCAGTCCCGTGAGGATCAGGCCTGAAAGGGGCCTGCAGGGAAGCCGGCCCTCTTCCGCGGGACAGGGATGTCCCGTCGGAAGAGCCCCGAACGGGACGAGAAGCGCAGGGCACCCGTAGGGGGTAACACTCGGGCGCTCTTTTCTTTCGTCCCTTTCTTTTGAGCGTCCAAAAGAAAGGGACTTGCAGCCTGACATCGGTGTCAGTTAAGACAACAGTGCGATTAGGCTGCGAAACTAATTACTGATCTAACTTAAAAACCGGCGAGGGGCGTGAGCATGGAGCGGAAGCTTTGCGTTTGCTACTCGATGAATGAACAACCATCTGTAAAAACCTGCAAGTGGGGGAGTAAATAAATCTTTTCCTTGACACTGTTCACACTAAAAAGTTAAATTGCCCCCGCCTCGGGTGCTCCACGGAGATCTCTCCACGGAGTGAAACGAGAAGTCGGTGCGTTAGGTCATACCTGACCAACAATTCCGACGCTGCCCCCGCAACGGTAGGCGGATTAAGGCAGACCACACAGCCACTGCGCATAGCGTGGGAAGGCGGTCTGTCTGGACACCAGTCCAGTCCGCGAGCCCGGAGACCGGCCCCAGGCATATAACTCTAAAGCGTAGCGGCGGGCTTCGTCAGGGCTGGATTCTCCAATCTCTCCCTCTCTCCCCACTGTACGCACAAACCTACACTTTGCGCGCGGGTGTGCGCTCTGGGGATAATAACAATGCGCCTATATAAATTTCGCAGCCCTATTTGGCTGCTATCTGTAGCTCTAATCCTACCCTCTCTGGCAGTTGCAGAAGATTCCATGGAGATAATCATCACCGATTCACGTATCGGCGATGAGATAGAGAAAGCTCCTGCCAATGTAACTGTCATTACTGCTGAAGATATAAACAACAGCCCAGCCACCACCCTGCCGGAGCTGCTCTCCCTCGAGGCCGGGGTATTCAGTAACAGCTATTTTGGCAACCACGCTGCCCGTAGTGGGATCGACATACGCGGCTTCGGCATGACCGGCAGCCAGAACACGCTCATCTTGCTCGACGGACGCAGGCTGAATGATGTAGATATGTCGGCGGTAGACTTTGCCGCCATACCTATTGCCAATATCGAACGGATTGAGATCGTACGCAGTGGCGGTTCAGTACTCTATGGTGACGGCGCCGCCGGAGGCAGTGTAAACATCATCACCAAATCACACGGCACAGCCGGGACCAGCGGTTCTATTCAGGCCGGGGCCGGGTCATTTGGTAGCAGAGAGGCCGCCCTCTCCATTACCCATGCAACAGACAATCTATCTCTAAACATAGCGGCCAACCGGATCAGATCAGATGGCTATCGTGATAACAACGAACTGAGGCAGCGCAATCTGCAGGCCGATCTCCGTTTTACCCATGATGCCGGCGAACTGTTTCTACAGTTTGGTAGCGATAAGCAGGAGCTGCGGCTGCCCGGCCCGCGCACGGTAGACCCGACTATTGCGCTGGATGAGCTGGGGGCTGACCGCAGGGGGACCGGTAATCCAAACGACTATGTCGATCAGCAGGGCCACTTTGTCACTACTGGATTCAGCCACTATATCAACGACCGTGTTGAGCTGATTGTCGATGGTGGTTATCGCAAAAAGGGTCAGCAGGCATTCTTTGACTACGGCTTCGGCTTCTCTGACTACCTGGATTCAGATCTGGAGACCTGGTCCCTGACCCCACGTCTGCGTATCTCCTATGGCCCAGAGGGTGACAGCCTTGTGACCATTGGTGTTGACTACTACGACTCGCAGTATGACTCCGAGCGCAGGCAGACCGAAAACAGCGCGCCTATCCATATATTGGATATCTCACAGACCAGTCTGGCGCTCTATGCCCATACATCCAATGCGCTCACGGCCGACACTACGCTTACCGCAGGTGCGCGGCGACAGTGGGTGCATCTCAAGGCACGGGACATATATGATGCCACCGCCCCAGGCGCATTCTTTGGTGCACAGGCGCCGCCGGACTATGACAATAGTGAACATGAGAATATGTTTGAGCTAGGCCTGCGCCACCAGCTCAACCCCAAGCTCTCGCTATTTGGCAGATATGAGCGCAGCGTCCGCTTTGCCACCGTGGATGAGCTGTTTGAGAGCAACAGCTTCTCCCACCTTGAGCCGCAGACCGCAAACCATATCGACCTTGGGGCCGAGTACCGCGATAAAAGTTTGTTACTAAAGGGCACCATCTACGCCATGCGACTGAAGAATGAGATCCACTACAGTCCGGCGGCCGGTGCCTGGGGGGAGAACACAAACCTCGACCCGACCAAACGCTACGGCGCGGAATTGACCTCCAGACTGCAGTTGTCTGAGGATGTATCGCTTAAGGCGAACTACGCCCACACAGTATCCAGATTCCGTAGTGGCGTTTATGCCGGTAATGATATACCGATGGTGCCTGGACATACCGCCAGCCTCGGAATAGAGGCCAGAATCATGTCCAATCTGCTGTTCGCGGCAACCTCCAGCTACGTCGGGTCAAAGCGTTTCGATAATGACCAGGAGAACACACTGCATAAGATCCCCTCATATTGGTTTACCGATCTTATGCTGCAGGGCAGCTTCAAAGGGTGGGAACTGACGGCCAGGGCCAATAACATCTTTGATGAAGAGGCATATGACTACGGCATCAAGAGCACCTTGACCCCAGGCAGGTATAACGCCTACCCGCTGCCGGAACGCAATTACAGCGTGGATCTGAAGTACAGTTGGTAGAGTGAAGTGGGTTGGAGCCCACTCCCCTCTCGTACCATAGCGTCTACAGCATGGTAATCATGTTTGCAGCCTATCTGTCGCTGCGATTTGATTGTGGGCCTCAATGGCTTTTTAGTTAGATTGGTAATAATTTTCGTAGCCCTTAACCTTCAGCGCTCTTTTTCTTTTCCCAGCAGGGGCTACGAGCCTATTTCTTTTGCTTGTCCAAAAGAAATAGGCGAAAGAAAAAGACAACCGAGTGTTCCGTCCTGCTGATACCCTGCGCTTCTCGTCCCGTTCGGGGCTCTTCCGACGGGCAATCCCTTGCCCGCGGAAGAGGGCCGGCATCCCTGCCGGCCCCTTACAGGCCTAATCCTCACGTGACTGCGATGCTCGGCGGAACACACGGCATTAGGGGTGGCCACCCCAAACCCGTCAGACGCAGCCGAGCACCGCAACGATTGAAGGAGAAGGCCCGTAGGGGTGAGCCAGAACCAAATGTTCAGTGGACATTTGCAGTCTGGCGAACGCCCGGACAGGGATGTCCGGGCTGGCATGAATCACCAGGGATGGTTATGTGGCACAAGCCTTCCCTGGCGCACCGGCCCAGCCTCGCGTCCATGCGAGGCGTTCGCAATGCTGCGTTGATCCACTGGATCAACGGTCATCGCTCACCCGTCGATGGGGCCCCTGAGATCGTGAGGAGCGTAGGGGACCCGCAGGGCAAGTCGTCGGGCGCGTTTTTCTTTCGCCCCTTTCTTTTACGCGTATAAAAGAAAGGGGCTCGCAGCCAATCGCAGATGGGAAAACAGGAGCGCAGGAGTTTTTAGGCTGCGAAAATTATTACTGATCTATCTTGAATCCCGCAATCAAATCGCGGAGGCATATAGGCTGCGAAACTTGTTGTAGATGCTGAGGGTTAGGTTGGGAGTCAAAATATAAGACAATTTTAGGGGTGCAAATGTTTTCTTTTTGTTCTATTATGTGCTAAGTAGAACCACTACAGAACATGAGAGGCCGCCATGTCGAAGACATTGACCCGCCGTCAACAAGAGATATATGACTATCTGGTGGAGAACCTGGACCAGTTTTACCATCCACCAACCCTGGATGAGCTCTGCACCGAACTTGGGTTGAGCTCCAAGGGCTCACTGCACAAACAGATCCAGGCGCTGATAGATGCCGGGCTGGTTGAGCCGATGAATAACCAGCGCCGTGGCATCCGTCTTACCGAGACCGCCCTGCAGGATGAAAACGAGCTACCGATGCTGGGTTATATCGCCGCCGGCTCACCGATTGAGGCGATCGAGCAGCAGGAGTATATGCAGGTCCCCGATTTTCTGCGTAGCGACAAGGATTGCTATCTGCTGCAGGTCAGGGGCGACTCGATGATCGAGGAAGGTATCCTCGATGGTGACTACATCGTGGTGGAACAGCGCAACCGGGCGCGTAACGGCGAGATAGTGGTCGCCCTGGTAGATGGAGAAGAGGCCACCCTGAAGCGGATCGAGCAGAAGCCTAATCAGGTGGTACTGCACCCAGCCAACAGCAGTATGAAGCCTATGCGCTTCAGACCCGATCAGATTGAGATCCAGGGGGTGTTGATAGGCCAGATGAGGGAGTATCACTAGGCATATCTCTTCCTCCCCCACTAGTGGTGGAGGGAATATTAAAGTCGACCGAGGCAGCAATGATCCATGGAGGGATTCACAATGCCAAAGATAACTCGTCGTGCCCGCTCTCTGCTGAGCAAATCCACTGATGCAGAGAGACTCCTATGGAGACAGCTCTGCAAGCGTCAACTAGATGGGATTAAATTCCGCCGCCGATATCCGATCGGCCCGTACATTACCGATTTTGCCGCTGTCGAAAATAAACTTATTATTGAACTAGATGAAGGTCAGCATGCAGATTTACATGAGTATGATCGTGTAAGGGAGTGTTATCTGCTGTCGCGGGGATTTAGGGTTTTACGTTACTGGAACAATCAGATATTTACCGAAATGGATGCGGTCCTGGCAGAGATTCGTGGTTATTTACACTCCCCACCATAACCCTAGGCAACACAACAACCATCACCAACCATAATCGAAAGTAAGCTCTTCATCCTGCGCGATATCTCGCAGGGCGTACAGATCCAGGCCGTCGAACTCTGCATTGTAGTCATCCGAGTGGTTGAGGAAGCGCAGCAGGTTTTCGCCGTTGTGTCCTACCGGCTCAGCGTCATCGTCTGACTCGTATACCCAGAGCACATGGTCGCCATTATCGGTGACCTTGGTGCCGTGGAAGGTACCTATATATTCACCCTCCTCTATCGCCCTACGGGCAAATAGACCGGTCCCGTGGATCTCTGAAGGTCCGGAGTAGACCGTATCCTCCAGTTCATGGTCGGCTATCTTTATGGATACATACTCTGTCTGCTCAGATTTGCTCATGACGTACAGCTATCAACATAGACATCCATGATCGTCTCCAGCTCCTGTAGCAGCTCCCGCCTCTCTTCCACCGAAAGGGCGGCCGTCTCTACCGGCTCCCTGCCCTCTTTTAGTGCATCAATACATGAGCGTACCGAACGGCAGCCCTGATTACAGATCGACTCTAGACAGTCATCAATACGCTGGTGCTTCATTTTGTCATTCTCTAATAATCCGCCAATGAACGCGAATAAACGCAAATTGGTTCAATACCTGCCAATCAAATCAATCACATAACCAGCAATCTAAACTCCATATTTGGTAATGGTTTTTCTACATCTCAAAACAGCATTAGCGTTAATTGGCGTTTATTTGCGGACTTTAATTATCTGTTGGCATAAATATTACTTAAAATAATAGTTCTCTTTTTGTTCTCTCTGTGCTAATGTAGTACATATGGAGAACGGTATTGCATGCATGGAGCCGGCAAAATTTAGATTTATATACCTTTTTAACCGAGGGGCAGGCAATGAAAAACGTCAATAATTATATCATGTGTGATCAGGTACAGAATCAGGTTTCCGCCATAATGGCCAGTGATAACGAGCACAGAAGGGGACTACATGAGAAGCTGTCGCTGCTGCTCTCGGTCTGCTCCTTAGGCTGCATCTATCTACTCTACTGAGCCGACCTGCAGCATCTGCATGGTGGCTGCCGCCTTATCCAGCGTCTCCTGGTACTCCGCCTCCACTGCGGAGTCGGCTACAATGCCTCCGCCAACGGAGAAATAGACCCGCCCATCCCGATACAGCATGGTGCGGATGGTTATGCTGCTATCCATGTTGCCATCAAAACCAAGATACCCGATTGAGCCGCAGTATATCCCCCGTCGGTTCGGTTCCAGCTCTTCGATGATCTCCATCGCCCGCACCTTGGGGGCACCGGTGATGGAGCCTCCGGGAAAACAGCCCCGCAATAGCGCCACTGCATCCTTGTCCGCTGCCAGCTTCCCCCGTATGGTACTGACCAGGTGGTGGACGCTGGCAAAGCTCTCCACGGCAAACATACTCGGCACATGGATGCTCCCAGGATCACAGCTCTTGCCCAGATCGTTCCGCAGCAGATCCACGATCATCAGGTTCTCCGACCGATCCTTCGCACTGCTGGCGAGCTCTGCCGCCAATTCTCTATCTACTGCCGGGTCTGCTGCCCTTGGGCGGGTCCCCTTGATCGGTTTGGTCTCCACCTCATCCCCACTCACCTTGAGGAAACGCTCAGGTGAACAGCTCAAGATCTGCCCATCAGGTAGATTTAGATAACTGCTAAAGGGTGCAGGATTGATCTGCCGCAGGGCTTTGTAGGCCAACCACGGATCTCCGCTGGCATCCGCGCTGAAACGCTGTGCCAGGTTTACCTGATAGCAGTCACCGTCGTGGATGTACTGTTTGATCCGTGAGAACGCCGCGGCGTACTGCTCCGCGCTCAAATTTGACTCGATAGCACTATCCAGTTTGAATGGCTGTCGCTCTTTCTGCTCTGGAGGAGATGAGAACAGCTCTACCAATTCATCCCAGCGTTGTTTGGTTGCCGGATCACGTCCCTGCCCTACCAGCCAACTCCGCTGCTTTTGATGGTCCACCACCACGGCCCAATCATATATACCGACAGCCATCTCCGGCATACCGATATCGTCTATGGCAATATTAGGCAGTCTCTCCAGACAGTGGGCCAGATCGTATCCCAGGTAACCCAGGGCGCCACCAGCAAATGGTATCTCCGGGTTGGATGGCGCTCTTTCGCCTAGCATCTCCCGTAGTAGCCGGAAGGGATCATCGACAGAGGATGGTAGATCTCTACCCACTACCTCTGCTGAGCCACAGCGGTAACGCAGGGTCTCCATCGGTTCACAGGCAAGGATATCGTAACGCCCCTGGGGGGAGAGAGGCTGGCAACTATCGAGAAAGATTGCCCATGGCAGATCCGCTATAGCCTCGAACAGGCACGCGCTATCTGGATAGTAGGGGAGTGATTGCAGCAGTGCTAAATTTTCCGCGGTAACTTATGCAACTACGAACAGACCTGGTGCTTATCCAACCTGTTGGTCACGTTCACGCTGCCGCATAAAACCATCATTGACCCGCTCCCGCAGCTCTTTGCCAGGCTTGAAATGGGGCACATGCTTACCTGCCAAAGCAACAGAGACGCCGGTCTTCGGGTTGCGCCCCTGTCTGGGTGGACGGTAATGGAGGGAGAAACTGCCAAAGCCACGAACCTCAACCCGTTCACCGGAGGCCAGTGCCTGACTCATCTGTTCAAGGATGCATTTCACCGCCAGCTCTACATCGCGATAGGCCAGCATGTTCTGCTTTTTTGCGATGACATCAATCAGCTCTGATTTGGTCATTTCTCAGATACTCCCCCTAAACAACCGGCCGGGCGCTACTCCGGCCTTGACTTAACCAATAGGCGCTCCAGGCTACTCCCCGTTATCGCCCATCTGCTCTTTAAGTAGATCCCCGAGGGTAGCAGCACTGGCCTTGGGATTTGCCCCGTAGCTCTTAATTGCTGCCTGCTCTTCAGCGGCATCTTTTGCCTTGATAGAGAGCGATATGGTGCGGTTCTTACGGTCCACACCCATAAACTTGGCCTCTACCTCCTCACCCTCTTTCAGTACTGTACGGGCATCTTCCACCCTCTCACGTGAGAGTTCAGAGGCGCGTAGATAACCCTCTACCCCCTCTGCCAAGGTGACCACTGCACCTCTGGCATCCACCTCTTTGATGGTGCCGGTCACGATACTACCCTTGGAGTAGGCGCCAACATAGCTGGAGAATGGGTCCTGATCCAGATATTTGATCCCCAGGGATATACGCTCCCGCTCTGGATCCACAGAGAGAACCATGGTCTCCAGTTCATCCCCCTTCTTGTATGCCCTCACTGCCTCTTCACCCGGCTCTTCCCAGGATATATCGGAGAGGTGTACCAGACCGTCGATACCACCATCCAGTCCGATAAAGATACCAAAATCGGTAATCGACTTGATCTTGCCACTGACGTGGTCGCCCTTCTTGTATTTACTTGCGAACTCATCCCATGGGTTGGGCTGACACTGCTTCATACCGAGGGAGATACGACGCCGCTCCTCATCGATATCCAGCACCATGACCTCCAGCTCATCTCCCAACTGAACCAGTTTGGAGGGATGGATGTTCTTGTTGGTCCAATCCATCTCTGAGACATGAATCAGACCCTCGACACCCTCTTCGATCTCGGCAAAACAGCCGTAGTCGGCGAGATTGGTGATCTTACCGAAGAGCCTGGTGCCCTCTGGATAGCGACGCGCCAGATTGACCCATGGATCCTCACCCATCTGCTTCAGGCCGAGGGAGACACGCTGCTTATCGCGATCAAACTTGAGGATCTTGACCATAACCTCGGTCCCGATCTCAACCACCTCTGATGGGTGCTTGACTCTCTTCCAGGCCATATCGGTGATATGTAGCAGACCATCGATACCTCCCAGGTCTACAAATGCGCCGTAGTCGGTCAGGTTCTTGACTACGCCCTTCACCTCCATGCCCTCTTCCAGGTTCTCCAGCAGGGCCTCGCGTTCGGCGCTGTACTCTGTCTCTACCACAGCGCGGCGAGAGACGACTACGTTATTGCGGCGACGATCCAGCTTGATGACCTTAAACTCCAGGTCCTTGCCCTCAAGATATGAGGTATCACGTACTGGACGCACATCAACCAATGAACCAGGCAGGAAGGCGCGAATCTCACCCAACTCCACGGTGAATCCACCCTTGACCTTGCCATTGATTCTACCAATGATTGTCTCTCCATCTTCAAAAGCGCTGTTAAGCACATGCCATGCATGGTTACGCTTGGCCTTGTCACGGGAGAGACGGGTTGCGCCAAAACCATCTTCAACGGCATCCAGGGCAACCTCTACTTGATCACCGACGCTGACCTCAAGCTCACCATCGGCGTCTAAAAACTGGTCTTTCGGAATAACTCCTTCGGACTTCAGGCCGGCATTTACTATCACCGCATCTGAAGTAATTTCGAGCACGGTACCAATCACTATGGAACCGGTTTTCAACTGGGTATTGGCTACACTCTCTTCAAAGAGTTCTGCAAAGCTTTCTGTCATGAGAAAAATTTCCTGGGTACTGCCGCATCGATCGTTGCACCTAAAAACATGAAGCAAAACGAACGGTTATAGTTAATAAAAAGGCCTACCACCCTGTGGCAAACCCACCAATCAGGCATCTAAACATTACTCAGAGCCTACCTACAGTTCGAGCTCCGGAAAGGTGCCACGCACCCGCTCCAGTACAAGCTCCAGAACCTCATATTTAGTGAGGTCTGTCGACTCCAGTTCCAGTGCTGCGGCTGGCGCTGTCAATGGAGCCACACTGCGATTCTGGTCTCGCTCATCGCGTTCACGAATCTCCGCGATGAGGTGCGCTAAACTAACATTTAATCCTTTCTCTTTCAACTGCTTATAGCGTCTTTTTGCCCTTTCTTGGGCGCTAGCGGTCAAAAAGACCTTCAACTCGGCCTGTGGGAACACCACACTGCCCATATCGCGGCCATCTGCCACCAATCCAGGCTCCCTGGCATAGCCCCTCTGCCACTCCAGAAGGGCGTCCCGCACCTGCGGTATCGCTGCCACCTTGGAAGCCGTATTTCCGGCGCTCTCGGTACGGATATCCAGGCTGACATCCTCACCATCCAGGTAGACCTCTTCCCCCCTGAATTCAACATCCATGGTTCTCGCAATTTCAGCAATTTTATCAGCATGATCGATACTGATGCCTGCACGTTCTGCGGCTAAACCGACCAGTCTGTACAAGGCACCACTGTCCAGGCAGTGCCATCCGAGCCGCTCTGCCAGCAGTTTGGCGATGGTCCCCTTACCAGAGCCGCTGGGGCCGTCTATGGTGATGATTTTTACCATTTATTGACCCCACTCTGAACGGATAGAGAGCCCGGTCGACGCGGCCAACTCGACGAAACCGGGAAAAGAGGTGTCTACATTGGCGCAATCGGCGATCTCTATCTCCCCAGCGGCGCACAAACCGGCCATGGCGAATGCCATGGCAATCCGGTGGTCTCCATGGCTCTCAATCGCCCCTCCGCCAAAACGTCCGCCCCTGATTCTCATCCCGTCCTCTCTGGTCTCTACGTCGATACCCAGCGCCGACATACCGTCCGCCATGACCTGGATACGATCACTCTCCTTGAACCGTAGCTCCTCCGCCCCGGAGATTATGGTCTCACCGGCGGCACAGGCGGCAGCAATGCATATGGCTGGAAACTCGTCGATCGCCAGTGGCACCTGTTCTTCGGGTATGCGAACCCCTTTTAGCTGTGCGGACCTGACCCGCAGGTCTGCTACCGGCTCGCCGCCGACATCACGTCGGTTCAATATCTCGATATCTGCCCCCAGCATACGCAGGATGGTAATGACACCGTCCCGGGTGGGGTTCACGCCGACATGCTGGAGCAGCAGATCAGATCCCTCAGCGATAGAGGCGCCTACCAGAAAAAAGGCGGCTGAAGATATATCTCCAGGGATATCGAGATCACAGGCGGTCAGGCTACCGCCACCCTGCAGACATACGCGGCCGCCCTGGCGTTTCAGCTTGTAACCAAAGCCCTGCAACATACGTTCGGTATGATCTCTGGTCGGTGCAGGCTCGGTGACACAGGTATCACCATCTGCGTAGAGGCCGGCCAATAGCAGGGATGATTTTACCTGGGCACTGGCCATCGGCATCCGATAGTCGATACCATGCAACCTAGCGCCTCCCCGTATCTCCAGAGGTGCAGTCCCCTGCTCCGTGGTGCCTATGTCCGCCCCCATCAGGGCCAGCGGCTCGGTCACCCGACGCATCGGACGACCGGAGAGGGAGCTATCACCTACCAGTGTGGTATCAAAACTCTGCGCTGCCAACAATCCTGAGAGGAGCCGCATGGAGGTACCGGAGTTACCCAGATCCAACGCCGCCGTCGGCTGCTGCAGTCCACGCATACCGACACCGTGCACCACTACACCGCCAGCATCAGGGCCTTCTATGCTAACTCCCATTTGGCGAAATGCGTTGAGTGTGGCGAGACTATCATCGCCCTGGAGAAAGCCGCTGATCCGGGTCACCCCCGTGGCCAAAGAGCCGAGCATAATAGCGCGGTGGGAGATGGATTTATCCCCTGGCAGACGCACACTACCTGACAGGCTACCACCTGGCCGGACGGTAAAAGAGAGATTCTCGGATGAAGACAAAGAGTACCCCAATCAGATGGGCCATGGTGCGCCCTGAAAAGTTACTAAGCTTAAAACTTATCGCCATGATTGTAAACCTAAGCGACTGAATAACAGGGAATTATCAGCAGAAAAACGCAATGATATTACCCTAATTGCGATTTCTCTTTGAATCGATCCATACTCCTATGTGACCCTACCGCCTGCATCCTGGAAGAGATCACAGGAAGTGGACAATATAGATGTTAGAGTATGGCTTCATGCATGGGGTGTTTTTAGGTACTAGAGCGTAATCATATTGTGGAACTACACGGCTTACACATCTCCGACAACCTCCTGTTGGTAATAAATATCATCTACGGAGCGATCCTTATTGCTGCCCTACGTTTGGCACCATGGCGCCGACTGCTGCATAACGAACATCTACACCTGTTTCTCGGGGCCTGCGTAGTATTGATTATGCTCTGGCATGTGCGTGGGGCCGCACTGGACGAGCTCACTTTTCACTTTCTTGGAGTCACTACCTTTACCCTGGTGTTTGGCTGGGCGTTTGCCATTATCGGGACATCCTTAGCCATGGTTGGAATGGCTCTAAACAGCAGTATCGAATGGCAAATATTTGCCATAAATGAACTGGTAGTGGGAATAATCCCAGCGACAATAAGCCAGATCTCTCTTATCCTGGTGCGCTCCTATCTGCCGAAAAACTTTTTTGTATATGTCCTGGGCAACGGCTTTCTAACCTCAGGACTGGCGGCAACCGCTGCCGGCTATGCAGCCGCCTGGATATTGATCAGCAGTGACACCCTGACCTACGCGAAACTCTCAGGCACGATCCTGCCATTTTTCCCCCTCATCTTCTTCCCGGAGGCGTTTATCAACGGGTGGGCAATGACTGTCCTGGTCTGTTATCGACCCCACTGGGTCTGCTCATTCAGTGACGACCTCTACATCCAGGGCAAATAAATCCAAAATAGTAGATGTTTGAGAAGTGATCTACAGATATGTACAAAAATATTGTGTGAAATAGATATTTATTTCCCACGTTAGTGGATATAATGGTTGCTTGGTCGGTTTCAGAATATAGGGTTAATGCCTTCCGCCAATAGGGTCCCGGCCGCTCTCTTGGTAAACTAAATAACCGATGGAATTCTTAAAAAAGAGGGTCATGATGAAAAAACTACTTACTATCGTTGCCGCTACCGCGGCCCTGACCGCCTGTAGTGGGGAAGCTCCAGAAGCTGCTGCGCCAGCAGCCGAACCAGCTGCTGTGGAACAGGCTGCCGAGGCACCTGCAGCGCCTGCCGAGGCGATGGCCGAAGAGACCACCGCTGAGTCTGGAATGCCAATGGAAGCTGCTACCGAGGCAATGGCTGAAGAGGCCACTGCTGAGGCTGGAATGGGAGAGGAAGCAGCCGCAGATGCCATGCCAGAAGAGGCCGCTGCCGCTGCTGATGAGGTTGCCACCCAAGCTGAGATGGCTGGAGAGGCCGCCGCTGAGGCTGTAGTAGAAGAGGCAACTGAAGAAGCTGCTGCACCTGCAGCTGGCGAAGAGGCCGCTGCTGAGGCTGTAGTGGAAGAGGCCGCTGATGCAACTGAAGCCGCTGCTGAGGCTGCAGTAGATGAGGCCGCTGCAGCAGCTGAGGAAGCAGCTGGAGAGGCCGCCGCTGAGGCAACCAAGTAGCACTAAACGGCTACTGCCACATAATTTAATGTGGCCCAATAAAAAGCCCGCCGAAATTGGCGGGCTTTTTTGTTCCACCTCATTTACAAGTAACGTTTATGCGTCTACATCCCCTTTAATAAATCGGTCCCTTGCCTGTTTGGCCCGCTCGAATATCTCCAGCAGGTGTTCGCCATCTCCCCGGCTTATGGTCTCCGCCAGATCTCTCATCTCAGCACTATAACGCTCCATAACCTCACTCAGTGCCTTGCGGTTGGCGATACAGATGTCCCGCCACATCAGAGGACTGGAGGAGGCAATTCTGGTGAAGTCACGGAAACCCCCTGCGGCATAGCGAAATATCTCGTCATTTCCCTGCATGCGGGCCAGCGAGTCCACCAGACTGAATGCCAGCATATGTGGTAGATGGGAGGTGGCTGCCAACACCTCATCATGGTGCTCAACCGTCATCCGGGT
Source organism: Sedimenticolaceae bacterium (assembly GCA_050293315.1). GTDB lineage: Bacteria > Pseudomonadota > Gammaproteobacteria > Chromatiales > Chromatiaceae > CBFDBF01. Next base: position 43,546 of record JBNKMS010000013.1, on the reverse strand, counting down.
AACCTCTGACCCGCACAACCGCCACATCCACTCTACTCTATCTATCGCCTCAGCGGAGGTCTCTGTGACCGGCGTCAGAATGGTACGACAGTTGCGAAACAGCTCTGAAAAAGAGGCATCGACACCACTATTTTCAGTCCCTGCTATAGGATGTCCAGGGACGAAGTTGCTAAATGAATCCCCGAATACCGCACGGCAATCTGCTACTACGCTCCCTTTGGCACTACCCCCATCGGTAATGACAGCATCGGCAGAGAGATGGCCCTGCATCTCCTCAAAGACAGACCGCATGGCACCCAGAGGCACAGCCAGGAAGATCATATCGGCCCCGTCAACGGCCGTGACAACAGAGTGACTGTAGCTGTCGATCACCCCCAGCTCAACCGCCCTCTCCAGGTTTGGTTTACCCCGGCCGCAACCAACTATCTCACCGACCTCCCCCGCCTCGCGCAGGGCGCGGGCCAGAGAGCCACCGATCAGGCCAACTCCAATCACCGCCAGTCTTTTTATCATCATTGCAACAGTGCCTCTTGCAGCGCCTCTAACAGCCGACTGTTCTCCTCTTGCAAACCAATAGAGAGACGCAGGTGGTTAGGAAGACCATAGTTTGCCACCGCTCTGGTAATACAGCCAGTTGGGAGCAACTCTCGCTCTACCTCCACTCCGGAACGCCCTGTGTCCACACAGATAAAATTCCCAACCGAGGGGATATACTCCAGACCCATCTTACTGAATGCTGTCTCCATCTGCTCCATGCCTGCCCTGTTCAGTGCAACAGTCCTTGCTAGAAAGTCTCTATCTTCAAGGGCGGCGGCAGCAGCAGCCAGGGCCACGGAATTTACATTAAATGGCTGACGTACCCGGTTAAGCAGATCGGCGATATCTGGATGCGACAGCGCGTAGCCAACACGCAGCCCTGCCAGACCATAGGCCTTGGAGAAGGTGCGGGTAACAATCAGATTAGGGAATTCGTCCAGCCATTGTGTGGTGTCAGGATATTCCGGCTCATTCACATACTCCAGATAGGCCTCATCCACCACTACCACTATCTCGCGCGGCAGCTTGGAGATAAAGGCGTGCAGCTCCCCCTCGCGCAGCCAGGTGCCGGTCGGGTTATTGGGGTTGGCTATCCAGATGACCCGGGTCTTGTCGCTTATAAGGACAGACATCGCATCCAGATCATGCCCATACTCCTTCGCCGGCGCCATCTTCAGTACGGCCCCGACCGCCTGACTACTTAAGGGATAAACAGCAAAGGCGTGTTGTGAGAACAGCGACTCGTAACCTGGGGCCAGGAACACCCGGGCGACCATATCCAATACATCGTTGGAGCCATTGCCAAGGGTGATACAGTCGCTGCTCATTGCATGTTTCTGTGCCAACAGAGAGCGTAGTTCATAGCCACCCCCATCAGGATAGCGGGCCATATCCGCCAGCGCGCGCTCTGCCGCGACCCTCGCCAACTCACTGCAACCAAGCGGATTCTCGTTTGAAGCCAGTTTGATCGAGTTGCTTATGCCTAACTCTCGCTCCAGTTCAGAGATCGGTTTACCCGGCACATAGGGATTAAGTCCGGGGATACCTGGTGACGTGATCTGTAGGAATTGGTTTTTTTCTGTCCCCATCTACAGCACGGCCATAGGATAGGACCCAAGTATCTTAAACAGTTGCGCCTCTTCTTGCAGGTCCGCCAGTGCGGCCGCAACATTAGAATCGTCCCTATGCCCCTCGATATCTACGAAAAAGACATAGTCCCATGTACCTCTGCGGGAGGGGCGGGATTCGATACGGGTCATGCTAATCTTGTGTTCAGCCAGTGGTGATAACAGATTATTCAGACTCCCTGCAACATTACGGGCGGAAAGCAGTAGCGTGGTCTTATCATTGCCGCTTGGCGGTAACTGTTGTTTGCCAATCACCAGAAAGCGGGTGGTGTTATCTGGCTCATCTTCTACATTCTCGGCCAGCTTTGGTAGCGCGTACAACTCTGCTGCCATATCTCCGGCAATGGCCGCGGCATCCGGTTCACTGTTGGCCAGGCGTGCAGCCTCTGCGTTACTACCTACAGCGATCCGCTCCGCGTGGTAGAGATTGCGATCCAGCCAGAGACGACACTGGGCCAACGATTGCTGATGAGAGAACACCTTTTTTACCGCCGCAATATTTGGTTGTAGGCTCAGTAGATGTTGATGGATACGTAGGGTGACCTCTCCGCTGATCTGTAGTGGAGAATTAAGAAACATATCCAAGGTATGACTGATAACACCTTCAGTAGAGTTCTCTACCGGCACCACACCATAATGGCAATTGCCAGACTCAACCTCCTGAAACACATCGGGTATGGAGTTCATGGCCATAGTGGCGATAGAGTGGCCGAAGTGTTTCAGGGCAGCACCCTGGGTAAAGGTACCTTCCGGCCCTAGGAAGGCTATATTAAGCGGCTGCTCCAGGGCCAGACAAGCAGACATGATCTCCCTGAATAGCCGCACCATCTCCTCACCACTCAGTGGCCCCTGGTTGCGCTGCTTGACCTGCGACAAGATAGCGGCTTCCCGCTCTGGACGATAGAAGACCGCACTGCTATCTTCCGATAGCTTAATAGCAGCCACCTCCTTGGCAGCCTCTGCCCGCTGGTTAATCAGATCCTGTATCTGCAGATCCAGCTGATCAATGCGATCACGTATCCCCTGAAGCTTATCGTCGTCGCTCATTAACTCTCCTATTCACAACCCAGACAGCGCACCGATAATACACCATCAATAGCCTGGATCTTATCCAGTGTAGTCTGATCCGGCGCCGCCTCTACATCTAGCAGGGTTACCGCAATATCATCGCGTGACTTGTTCACCATATCGATAATGTTCAGGCCAGCCCCAGCCAGATCTGTAGAGATCTGTCCCAACATGTTGGGCACATTAGAGTTGACCACTGCGATACGGTACCCACCATTACGTGGCAGATCAATCTCTGGGAAATTTACTGAATTCTTGACGTTGCCGTCTTCCAGATAACTCTTCACCTGGTCCGCCACCATGACAGCGCAGTTCTCCTCAGCCTCTCTGGTGGACGCACCCAGATGCGGTAGGGTTATGCAACGCGGATGGTCCTTGAGCAGGTTGCTGGGGAAATCGCACACATACCCATACAGATGGCCGGCATCCAGGGCGGCAACAACATCCTGATCGTTGATGATGCCATTACGGGAGAAGTTGAGAACTACCCCATTCTTCGGCATCAGCTTGATGCGCTCAGCATTAAGCATACCCTTGGTTGACTCCACCAACGGCACATGAAAGGTGACAAAATCGGCACTGGAGAACAACTCATCCAGACTTGTAGCCAGACGCACATCAGAAGATAACTTCCAGGCCGATTTCACCGTCATGGCTGGTTCATAGGCAATCACATTCATCCCTAGGGAGCGCGCAGCATTGGCAATCAGCACACCGATAGCACCAAGCCCCACCACACCAAGGGTACGGCCAGGCAGCTCAAAGCCGGCAAAATTCTTCTTTCCGGCCTCAACCGCCTTGGTAATCACGTCGTCTTCACCCTCCAGACCACGGGCGAAATCCCAGGCCGGACCAAGGTTACGACAGGCCATCAGCATACCGGCCAGCACCAACTCCTTAACCGCATTTGCATTAGCGCCTGGCGCATTGAATACCGCTATCCCAGCCTCGGTCATGCGCTCTACCGGGATGTTATTGACCCCGGCCCCGGCGCGACCGATGGCCTTCAGCGCATCCGGGATCTCCATATCATGCAATTTTTGGGAGCGTAGTAGGATGGCATCTGGATTACCTACCTCAGTCCCTATTTCATAGTGATCGCGCGGCAGTCGATCCAGACCAACTGAAGAGATATTATTTAGAACCTGTATTTTATACATTTAAAGACCTTTAACCGTTACGTTTTTCAAAATCCGCCATGAAGGCGATAAGCGCATCCACGCCCTCTTCCGGCATTGCGTTGTAGATGCTTGCCCGCATGCCACCAACGGAGCGATGCCCTTTGAGTGTTACCAGACCGGCCTCTTTTGCCTCCTCCAGGAAGGTGGCATCCAGATCCGGGTTAGCCAGGGTAAAGGGGACATTCATCCAGGAGCGGCTGTTGCTATCGACTGGATTGTTGTAGAACCCTGAGTTGTCGATAGCCGCATACAGCTTACTCGCCTTGCGCTCGTTCCGCTCGGCCATTCCAGCCAGGCCACCGTTATTTAGTAGCCACTTAAACACTAGTCCAGCCAGATACCAACCATAGGTAGGCGGCGTGTTATACATGGAACCGCCATCGGCCATGGTCGCATAATTAAACATGGTCGGAGTACTTACAACCACATCTCCAATCAGATCATCCCGTACGATGACTACAGTCAGACCGGCGGGGCCGATGTTCTTCTGTGCACCGGCATAGATCAGGCCATAACGGCTTACATCAATCGGGCGCGACAGGATAGTGGATGACATATCCGCGACCAGCGGCACATCACCACTATCTGGTATATAGGGAAACTCAACTCCCTGGATGGTCTCGTTCGGAGTGTAGTGCAGATAGGCGGCATCACCATTAAGCTGCAGATTATTCTGCGATGGCGTTGTGGTGAAATTCGATTCCTCGGTATTGGCCACCACATTAACATTACAGTAGCGTTTCGCCTCAGCTATAGCCTTTTTCGACCAAGAGCCGGTGCAGATATAGTCCGCGCTCTCTTTACCTTTAACCAGATTCATCGGGATTGCGGTAAATTGGCTGGAAGCACCCCCCTGCAAAAAGAGCACCTTGTAGTTATCGGGAATAGCCAGCAGTTCACGCAGATCGGCCTCCGCCTGTTCTGCAATGGAGCTAAACTCCTTGCCACGGTGGCTCATCTCCATAACCGACATACCACTGCCATGCCAGTCCAGCATCTCTTCACCTGCCTGCCGCAAAACCTCTTCCGGCAATACCGCCGGCCCGGCACTAAAATTGAATACTCGTGACACTTTTAACTCCCCTTTACACCCGTATTAATTAATTGAAGGATAAGGTTCCCCTCTATCCATCCCCGGCTTCATCTTTCCCATCCAGCGCCTCGATGCGCTCAATCCCGATCAGACGCTCTCCCTCTCCTACCCTGATCATCATAACTCCCTGGGTATCGCGCCCCATAATAGAGACATCAGACACCGGTGTACGCACCAGGGTACCACCGTTGGTAATGAGCATAACCTCATCAGACTCATCTACCAGCACGGCCCCGACCTGTTCGCCGTTACGCTCGGATGTCTTGATTGAGATTACACCCATACCACCACGCCCCTTGGTCGGATACTGATCTATCTCAGTACGTTTACCATAACCATTTTCAGTTACATTGAGGATGGTGCGCCCCTCCTCCTCAATAATCAACGATATAACCCTCTGTTCAGGTTGCAGCTTGACCCCGCGCACTCCGCAGGCTGTACGGCCCATAACCCGTACCGCTGACTCATTAAAACGCATCGCCTTGCCGGCAGAGGTAAATAGCATTACATCCTGGCTGCCATCAGTGATAGCGACGCCTACCAACTGGTCATCATCACGCAGATCGATTGCGATAATGCCGTTAGAGCGGGGGCGAGAGAAATCTGTCAGGCTACTTTTCTTGACCGTGCCTGAACTGGTTGCCATAAAGACATAACGATCCTCTGCATACTCCCTCACCGGTAGTACTGCGTTGATACGTTCACCCTCTTCCAGCGGCAAGAGATTGATAATAGGCTTACCCCTGGCGGCCCGCCCTGCCTGGGGCAGCTGATACACCTTGAGCCAGTAGACCCTGCCGCGGCTGGAGAAACAGAGCACCGTATCGTGGGTACTGGCCACAAACAGCCGTTCCACAAAATCCTCATCCTTGGTACTAGTGGCCGACTTGCCCTTTCCACCACGCCGCTGCGCCTGATAGGCGTCCAGCGGCTGCGCCTTGGCATAGCCGGCGTGCGACAGGGTAACTACTACATCCTCTTCTGTAATCAGGTCTTCCATGGTGAGATCCAGATGATCTGTAATTATCTCGGTACGGCGTTCATCACCATACTGCTCCCTGATCTCAGTCAGCTCATCCCGAATGACCTTCATCAACAGTTCCGGACTTGACAGTATATCCAGCAACTCTTCAATCTTACCCAGTATTTCACTGTACTCGCTTAGTATCTTGTCCTGCTCCAGACCGGTCAGACGGTGCAGTCGCAGCTCCAGAATCGCCTGTGCCTGAGCATCGGTCAGACGATACCCCTTCTTGGTCAGACCAAATTCAGACGACAGATCTTGCGGACGTGAGGCCTCTGCCCCGGTGCGCTCAAGCATCGCCTCAACAGCGCCCGATTTCCAGTGACGCTCCAACAGCCCCTTCTTCGCCTCGGCCGGACTGGCCGCAGCCTTGATCAATGCTATCACCTCATCAATATTGGCCAGGGCTACTGCCAACCCCTCCAACACATGGGCCCTATCCCGCGCCTTACGCAGTTGATAGAGTGTGCGTCTGGTAACAACATCACGCCGATGCTGCAGAAAATACTCCAGCATCTGCTTCAGATTCAGCAACCGCGGCTGCCCATCCACCAGCGCCACCATATTAATGCCAAATACATTCTGCATCTGGGTGTGCTGATACAGGTTATTCAGTACTACTTCCGCTACTTCGCCCCGCCGTAGCTCAATTACTACACGCATACCCTCCTTGTCGGACTCATCCCTCAGATCGCTGATCCCGTCGATCCGTTTATCCTTTACCAGCTCGGCAATCTTTTCCAGAAGACGCGCCTTGTTCACCTGATAAGGCAGTTCGGTAATGATGATACGCTGGCGGTTGTTTGACTCTAAAGTCTCAACCTCGCTGCGTGCGCGGATATAGATCCTGCCACGACCAGTGCGGTATGCCTCACGAATACCACTGGTACCATTAATGAACGCGGCGGTCGGGAAATCCGGCCCTGGAATATGCTCCGCCATCAACTCATCTATAGAGATCTCCGGATTATCAATCAGCGCGATACAACCACTGATTGTCTCGCTAAGATTATGCGGAGGTATATTGGTAGCCATACCCACCGCAATACCGGATGATCCATTGACCAGAAGGTTAGGAAAACGGGCCGGCATAACAGACGGCTCATACTCCGACTCATCGTAGTTGGGAGTAAAGTCGACCGTCTCTTTATCCAGATCATCCAGCATAGTGTGGGCGATCTTGGCCATGCGGATCTCGGTATAACGCATGGCGGCCGGTGCATCTCCGTCGACAGAGCCGAAGTTACCCTGTCCATCGACCAACATGTAGCGCATGGAAAACGGCTGCGCCATACGGACGATGGTGTCATACACCGCAGTATCGCCATGCGGGTGGTATTTACCGATGACATCACCAACGATACGGGCCGATTTCTTGTAGGGCTTGTTCCAGTCATTGCCTAGCTCACTCATGGAGAAGAGTGAGCGCCGGTGCACCGGTTTTAGGCCGTCCCTTACATCTGGTAGTGCGCGCCCTACGATCACGCTCATGGCGTAATCGAGATAGGAATTCTGCATCTCGTCTTCCAGGTTTACCGGAAGAATCTCTTTCGCAAACTCAGTCATCTGGGTGGTCTGTTCTCATCTTGATGGCCGTTCCATGGACTAATGTACTGGGCAGATGTAAAGCCCTCCATAACAATGGCGTATCATACCATACTTTAGGGTGCTGGTTGGAATAAAGAGCCCTGAAATCGGCTTTCAGCGCCTCTGAACAGATTAAACCATTAAATTTTCCATCTTTTTCCTGTCTGGCGACAGCACAACCCCCCTTTCGGTGACAATTGCGTCCACCAGGGCTGCCGGGGTGATATAGATTGAGGTGTCGGGTACCTATGCCATCACCTTAAAGAGCCCTGTCTACACAGCTAGCCGGGGTGTGGGAGTGATGGCGCGGCAATTGCTGAGGTAGGGTTACAACCGCTCAGGGCTTTAGATAAGCAGGACTATTTGTTTGTGGTAGCAACCACCTTGGCTGCCAAAATCAAGGATTTATAGCTGTAGTAACAGAATTGACGGCCAAATTCCCCTTGATTTATTAATCCATCCTTTTATCATGGATAATCTGATTGAGGTTCTTAGCATTTTATGTCCAATGTGGGACTACAAAATATACATAAAGGAGTTTGTTATGTTCCGCAACACCCATCACCGGATTTATGCTGCCGCTGTTCTTATCGCCATACTCTGCTTTCCTCTCTCAGCGGCTGCAGCCTCATCACTTGATTTCAGTTTCACTGTACCCATCATGGATACGGTTGGCTCCTCCCCTTTAAATTATGGAGACACTGTTCAAGGTAGCGTGCAAATCAATTCTGGTGATTATTTGACTACAGTCCACGAGACGGAGTATTTTCTTGGGGCACCACTCAATCTGGATGTGGAAATATATTACGGCTCAAACTCATGGGGTTGGGCAAGTAGCCCCGGTGGTTGGTCGTTGGGACCCGCCACAGGGCCCAAAGACACAGCGGTTGGCCTGGCCGTGATAGATAATCTTTTATTGCCATCGGGTTATATGAGTGAACTGCCTGGATATGTAACCCCCTCCATGTTTCCAAACCTACCACCTGCAGGAAGCTTGGTTGATATAATTGTACTCACAGTGTTAGAAGACCCAGGTCTGAGTTTACCAACAGAGAGATCGTTGGGTATCGGATTGGTTTACAACGCTGCAGATGGTGTTGTTACTGGATCAGGATTGGCAAGTATTAATGCAACTAATCTATACGACGCATTAATCTACGGTGAATTTTTAACAGAAGAATCTGAAGTATCATTAACCGGGGGGGACAATATCCTTCTTTGGGAAGCATCTGGACCAATAGGTGCAGTTCCTGTCCCGGCCGCTATATGGCTCTTAGGTAGTGGATTGTTTGGACTTATAGGTTTCTCTAAGAGACGCTCTGCCTGATAGCCTGAATCAATAGATATAAAGGGGATGCAATCGCATCCCACTTTTTATGGCTAGGCCTTAGGATATGTCGATTGACAATGACACTAAGCTATCAGGCCATTAGGTTTTCCATCTTTTTCCTGTCTGGCGACAGCACAACCCCCCTTTCGGTGACAATTGCGTCCACCAGGGCTGCCGGGGTGATATCGAACACCGGATTCCAGGCCGAAACCCCCTCTGCCGCCACCTGTTTCCCACCGCAGCAGAGGATCTCTGCCGGGTCGCGTGACTCTATAGGGATCTCTGCCCCGCTAGCCACCGCCATATCTACAGTGGAACTGGGGGCCGCGACCATGACCTTCACTCCGTGGTGCTTTGCCGCTACCGCCAGGCTGTAGGTACCAATCTTATTGGCAACATCACCATTGGCGGCAATTCGATCCGATCCGACTATGACCCACCCAATACCACCTGCGCACATGCGGCTGGCCGCCGCCCCGTCGGCCAGCAGGGTAACTGGTATATTGTCCTTGTGCAGCTCCCAGGCAGTGAGACGCGCACCCTGCATCCAGGGGCGGGTCTCATCGGCATATGCCATCTCAATCTTGCCTGCAGACCAGGCGCTGCGAATAACACCAAGCGCGGTGCCATAACCCCCGGTAGCCAGGGCCCCGGCATTGCAGTGAGTGATGACACTGGTCTTATGTTCGATCAGTGCTGCCCCCAGATCCCCCAGATGGTGGTTGGCAGCAATATCCTCTGCGTGGATCGCCTGCGCCTCTAGTAGCAGTGCCGGTTCAGGGTCTCCATCGCCCAGGGTGTCGATAAGCCCCCGCATACGCTCCAGAGCCCAGAACAGGTTTATCGCGGTGGGCCTGGATGCCTCCAGTATAGCCAGCGGTCCGGCAATATCCTGCTTCCATGATCCGGGGGCGGCGGCAAAGCAGCTGCGTGCGGCCAACACAACCCCAAAGGCGGCGGTAATACCTATCGCCGGGGCACCACGTACCACCATGTCACGAATTGCATCCGCAGTGGCCTCAGCACTTTGGAGCTCAAGATAGCTCTCTTCCGCAGGGAGAACCCGTTGATCAAGCAGGTAGAGTCGGTCATTGCGCCAGACTATGGCGTGATCAGCGGAGGCAACTATATCGAGAGGAGTAGCTTTCATCTTTCAGTGTCCAACGGCAAATCGGTGTATTCTATCAAGAATGAATGCATACTATATACACGCTATCGCTGAGATTAATTATGAAACTAACTAGTGATCTTCCAAACTGGATTGCCTGGCCACTGCGTTTTCTATTTTACGCGATGGTAATCTTTATCCTCTATAACATCTCCACGGCAATTCTAACGACCAGGCTTAGTAATAACATTGCACAATGCTCAGGATCCATGCAGGCCCGCCAGGGAGACGATCCCCTTGGACATGCAAAAGAGATGATCACTTGCCTGGAGAGCAGAAACAGCTTTCCTGAGAACGTTTTTATGACCCCATTGAGTAATGCGATCAAGGCCCTGCCAAATAATCCAGAGAGATTTATCGGAACCTGGAGATCTTCACAACCAAAATGTGACTATCTGTTTGAGCTATATCTAGACGGTGAATTCTTTGCAAAACCAATATCCTGCGCAATATCCTCACGCGACTTCCATGGAGTTTGGGGGGTATATGAAAACAAGATGGTGTGGCTGTACGAACAGTTTAACACCTGGCAGCCGGATATAAATGACATGGACGTTGTCAGCAGCGAAACTTTTCTGCTGCTTGAGAAAGATGGCAGGCGTACCCTGTTTACCCGCGTTCAGGAGAATTCATTTTCACAACAACAAATGCCAACCAAAGATACGATACGGGACCCAATTGAGATATTCTAATTAAAAATTGACTCATCCTATATTTAGAAAGGCCAGCACATTGAACATCGATACCCTATTACACCCTCGCTGGGTAATTCCGGTAGTACCTGAGGGACAGGTTCTCGAGCACCACTCCATCGCCGTGCATGGCGGAGAGATTCTGGAGATCCTCCCCACTACAGAGGCAAAGAAAAAGTACTCGGCGGCACAAGAGCATGAGCTCCAGTCGCACGCCATAATCCCCGGCCTGATCAACGCGCACACCCATGCTGCTATGTGCCTGTTTCGGGGGATGGCCGATGACCTGCCCCTGATGGTCTGGCTGAATGAGCATATCTGGCCGGCAGAGAAACAGTGGATCAGCGAGGAGTTCATTGCCGATGGCAGCCGTCTTGCCATTGCCGAGATGCTACGTGGCGGCACCACCTGCTTTAACGATATGTACTTTTTCCCAAATATTACTGCGAGAGTTGCTGCGGACGCAGGTATGCGTGCATCCATAGGGCTAATCATGATCGACTTCCCATCGGCCTGGGCTGCAGACGCCGATGAGTATCTTCAGCGTGGCCTGGAGGTGCATGACAGTTACCGCAATCACCACCTGATAACCACAGCCTTTGCCCCCCATGCCCCCTACTCAGTATCTGATGCCCCATTGGAACGGATCAGGACCCTGGCGGATGAGCTGGATATCCCCATCCATATGCATCTCTATGAGACCGAGGACGAGGTCCAGCAGAGTCTACAAACCCACGACTGCCGACCACTACAGAGACTGCAGAACCTGGGACTGCTATCACCATCACTGCAGGCGGTCCATATGACCAAAATCGAGGACAACGAGCTGGAGATGTTTGCCCAGAGCGGCGCGCATGTAGTCCACTGCCCGGAGTCAAATCAGAAACTGGCTAACGGGTTCTGCCCGGTAAACAAGCTAATAGAGTCCGGCATCAATGTTGCCTTAGGTACCGATGGGGCCGCCAGCAACGATGACCTGAACATGTTTGGAGAGATGCGTACCGCCTCACTCCTGGCCAAGGGAATATCACATGATCCCAGCGCCCTGCCGGCCGCCACCGCCCTGCGTATAGCCACATTTAACGGCGCACAGGCCCTGGGTATTGCGGACATGGCCGGCTCCCTGGAGGCAGGTAAGGTTGCAGACCTGGTGGCGGTTGATCTTGGTGATATTGAGACCCAGCCTGTCTACAACCCTATCTCACAACTGGTCTACGCCACCGACCGCAGCAAGGTGACCGATGTCTGGATAGCAGGCAAGCAGGTGCTGAAGGGGCGTGAACTCACAACCATGAACAGCGGGGAGATCCTGGAGGCAGCAGCCAAGTGGCAAAAAAAGATTGCAACCACCTCTGACTGATACGCAATATAGCCGACACCATTCAAGTGTATACCTTGGAGATATTCCTCTCCCTTTATTTAGATCAGAAACAAAACGGCCAGAGAGCAAATATTGCTCTCTGGCCGCTATATGTTCTGCATTTATAACTGTCTAGACTGCTGTAGCCCCGGACTTCCGCCGGAAGAGTCCCAAGGAGAACAGTCCGCTTCCAAACAGCAGCAGCGCTGCCGGTAGTGGAACCACATGAACTGTATACCTCTCCATCTCGCCCTGACCAAGCGTATTACTACCTGGTTCTACGTTGGCCCAAGGCGCCAGTTGATCCCAATTTGGCGGGGGGGTTCCAAATGGATCATCACCGCCTAGGTCTCTACTGCACATAACACGGGCCAGCAGATCAAAGTCACCGGTCTTGTCGAAAGTTACAGCATCTGAATAGAACGATACAGTTATATCGGCATAGTAAAGAGACTTTCCCCACCACTGTGCAGTTGGATCATCGCTATATATGCTATGCAAACCATGCATATCATAATAACCAGGATTAAAATTGTACTGTTCCTGGATGATCATGTCGCTACCCGAACCAAGATTAAGATCAGCTGAGCTATATCCGTTACCGTCCCAATCGATCCAGGCCCTCAGGGCGTCGAATGTGTGCGTTCCCCATAGCACTTTGTGCATGTCGAATTTAAAGACGACCTGGTCTCCAACCTTTACATCCTCATGGCCGTAGATCCCGGATCCACCCACCACAGTCCAGGAGACGCCGTTGGCCACTCCCCAGGTGTCCCCTAGCATCTGCCAGCGTGGATCATTAGCCCACAATTTACCGGTGCTAGCATCTACCTGGCTGGTCTCTTGGGCAGGCCTTTTAATAATATTGTCGTGATCGTGAGATTTATAAGTCCATGCAGGCGGTATCCACTCCGCATGTGCAATCCCTGCAGTAAGCGCAAACAGCAGAGCTATTGATATGATAGTTTGTCTTGTCAACACTGTTTTCCCCTTCTGATTCAAAGCTTTAGTCCATAAATACCGCCTACTCCGCACTCTGAGACCCCTTCCATATGGGCAAAAACACGGGAGGCATGCAGATATTATATCCATCTTTATGTGAACTCAAGCACATTTTTGCTTGATATTAATCAGTTTTTGTGTGCTATTGCGGCTCTCATATCGCTTTCTTCAGGTCTGGCTGTAAATTATCTATTGCGAGCATATCCAGACAGGAGAGTGTTGTTCTGGAGACGACATATTCTGTTCTCTGACTCGGATTCAAACTGTATGTTAGAGTGTTTCGCCAGTCAGCAGAAAATCAATTTTATTACACTCATTGTTAGAGAAAGAGATGATTAAAAAAATAGTATCTTGGACGATAGTCCTGTTAATCGTGCTGTGCATACCGGCATATTTTTATATCAACTCGGAGCTGAATGAGACCTTTCCAGATATCATTAAGGCATCAGAGGATGTCTTCATAGAGTCGTGTAAAGATGATAAAAAGTGCACTCAGACCGTAATGGTATTACTCCCCATCTGCAGAGACAGGTACAGCATTAAAGAGGTCACACTGTTTTCATTCCATGAAGAGTCCAGCAAGTTCTTCACCGTGGTTAATAAGTGCATACAGGACAACTCCAGTGGTGAAGTACCAAGCGTGTGGAAATATATAATGGAAAGAGAGATTAACGAATAGTCCAGCTTGAACAATAATCCTCAACAAAATAGAGAGGGCGTGGTACTTCTCCACGGCCTGGCCCGCACTAGGCATTCCATGTCCAAGATAGGCCGGGTGTTACAACAGAGTGGATACAAGGTCTTCAACTCAACCTATCCATCCACGAAGAAGAGTATTGAGGAACTATCGCTATCACATATCCCTCAAGAGCTAAAACAAGCAAGCGCATGCACAACGGTGCATTTCGTGACCCACTCAATGGGCGGGATACTGCTCAGGCACTATCTAACACAACACAACATTCCTAACCTGGGCAAGGTCGTTATGCTTGGGCCTCCCAACAAGGGATCTCAGGTCGTAGACAGATTGGGGAATATGCCGGGATTCATATTATTTAATGGTCCAGCAGGTCTACAACTTGGGACTGAGGAGAGCAGCATCCCTAACCAGTTAGGCCCTGCAACGTATGATGTAGGTATCATCGCCGGAACCAGGAGCATCAACCCCCTACTTTCACTACTATTGCCTGGCAAGAACGATGGCAAGGTAACCGTTGAGAACACCAGGCTTGAAGGTATGAGAGACCATATTGAGCTGCCTGTAGTTCACCCGCTGATGATGAACAACGACGCGGTGATAGGGTGCGTGCTAAATTTTTTTAAGAATAGACGCTTCGCTTAAACCGAAATATCTTGCAATTTAAACGTCAGGGCCACTGCTTCCCTGGCTTGGCCCAGTCCTCTTTATTGGCCGACCCGATAACCCACGCGGCCTCGTCATGCCAGGCGGCTATCTCCTCATCATCATTGGGACCTGGATAGGTGTATTTTGTTGTATTGTCGAGATGATAGGTGACCTCCTTACTGTCAGGGATCAGGTCCTTATCGCCATCAAGCGCGGCCTCTGCCGTATCCTTAATGCTGTTTTTATTCAAATCTTCGCCCGGACTGAAGGGCGCCGTTGCCTTGTGCTGGAACCACCAGTTTTTAAAATGGGAGTAGTGGCCATTTTCATGGTGAGAGGCGACAGCAAAGGTATCAATACCGGTCATGGCCTTAAAGGTCATCACATTACCGTTCCACTGTGCGCCCATAAATCCAAAATTCGCACCTAAGCGGCTTAGGTCACAGATGTAATAGACATTCTCCAGATATTTATACCGGTAGTATCCCAATACCCCCTCGGTGCGATTGGTAGATGACGAACATTGACCCGCGCTCCCCTTATATTTTGCCGGCCCCTTTCTTGCCGACGTCTGCGACCAGTAGTAAAACCAGTTAGGCTCACTGCCACCTGGATTGTTCTTTTCATTCCTGGGGAAAAAGACCTTTATCTCTTTGGAATCATCCGCCTCGCATGCACCCACCTTGACCCTGGCCTTGATGCTCTTTTTACCAAGCGCCGCATTCAGGCTGGGGAGCCCACTAAATTTGACCTTTATATTGTCACCCTGCGCCGACGCAGGGGTTACAGTCCGGTTGGAACCCTGGATATCCGGCAGCTCCCACTTGATGTCACCCTTATAACTGTTTGGCGTAACCTGGGCCTTCAACTCGATCTCAAACTCACCCGGATTGGCTGCGCTGTAAACATATTTCTCCTGCAGCGGCAGGATCTGTAGTGAGATATTGCCGGAGGCAACCTTGTTGACCGTGCCTGTCATCACGGGGGAATATGGATTGCTATCATCAAACCGCAGAGAGACCTGGTTGCCCTGAATCTTACCTATCCATTTGCCAGTCTTGTGGGACCCTATCCTGCCGCCCGATACATCAAAGATCAGCCTGCCGCCTGAACACCTGGAGCTCATCCGGAAACCACCCATATCGGTCGTGCACTGCATCCAGTTTCCATTGGTAAAATCCACCTTGTCGTTTGTGTGGACAGGGGGTTTTACCTCCCATGGATAGACGTTTCCCTGGGTAAACAGGTCCACCTGCCACTGCCCGTCATATCCGGGGCCAGACCCGATCTTATGCATCTCCAGATGAGAGCTGTAGGTAACACCCATCGGCATGACGGAGTTTCCATCCAGCACAATGCTCAATTCAGGACACTTGGTGGTCCCGGCAGCAACCTGCAGCGGAACGACTGTGGTTACTAATAAGAAGAGAGCGATCAGAGTACGGCCTGGGGAACAAAGTAAGAGATTAAGATATTTCAAGGACATATATAGCATCCATTACATCGACAGAGACATAGCTGTATAATCGCACAATCTTATATTGAGGCGCAGTAACAATGTCCCAAAGCACCCACAATGTTGACCATACAGAGATAGATAAGTTCGAACAGCTCGCCTCACGCTGGTGGGATCCGGAGAGTGAATTCAAGCCACTGCATGAGATCAATCCACTCCGACTGGAGTATGTGAACAGGATCGCCCCACTCAAAGGAAAGAGGGTACTGGATGTTGGGTGTGGTGGTGGCATCTTGAGTGAGGGTATGGCGCAACACGGGGCCGAGGTCTGTGGTATAGATATGGGCAAGGCTCCTCTGGACGTGGCCCGCCTGCATCTATTGGAGTCCGGGCTGGATATCGACTACCGCCAGATCTCAGTCGAGCAGTTGGCTGAAGAGCAACCGGGAGAGTACGACCTGATCACCTGCATGGAGATGCTGGAGCATGTCCCGGATCCGGCCTCGGTGATACAGGCCTGCGCCGAGTTGGTAAAACCAGGTGGGCAGCTCTTCTTCTCCACCCTGAACCGTAATCCCAAATCATATCTGTTCGCCATAATCGGGGCTGAATATATCCTGCGTCTTCTACCCAAGGGTACCCACGACTTTAACAAGTTTATCCGCCCCTCAGAGTTGGATAGTTGGCTGCGCCAGGCAGGGCTTACCAGCAACGACATCACCGGCCTGATCTATAACCCCCTAACCGGCAGCTACAAGCTGGATCAAAATGTAGATGTCAACTACATGGTGGCCTGCTGCCGCGAGAGCGATGGCTAAACACGCCCCAGGCAACGGCTATAGGGCCGTCCTGTTTGACCTGGATGGCACCCTGGCGGATACCGCACCAGACCTTGCCATTGCTCTCAACCTGACACTGGAACGTCACGGGCGTGAACCACTGTCACTGGAACAGATTAAGAGCCATGTCTCCCACGGTGCGGCCGCCCTGATTCGCTTCGGCTTCGATCTGGAACCAGAGAATAGTGAGTTTGAACCGCTGCGCCAGGAGCTGCTGCAGCTCTACAGCGTCGATAACGGCCGCCATACCACCCTATTCCCCGGCATGGCTGAACTGCTGCAGCAATTGGAACAGCACGACCTGCGCTGGGGTGTGGTCACCAATAAGCCTGCATGGCTGACCGATCCCCTGATGCAGCATCTGGGACTGAGCCAACGTGCAGACTCTATAGTCAGTGGTGATACCACCAGCTACAGCAAGCCGCACCCGCAGCCGATTCTCCACGCCTGCCGTGAGGTTGGCAGTACCCCGGCAGAGTGCATCTACGTTGGGGATGCGAAACGCGACATAGAGGCAGGAAGAAATGCCGGAACCGCCACTTTGATAGCTATGTTCGGCTATCTGGGTAGCGATGACAGACCTGCAGAGTGGCAGGCCGATGGCATGATTGAGCAGCCGGCGGATATCCTGCGCTGGGTTGGTATCGAACCGACGCAATGCGTGGAGTAGTATTTAGCCTTCAGACGAACAAGAGACAACCAATATTTATGCACGATTACCAACCATCTAAAGATCTGCTACAGGACCGCACCATCCTGGTGACCGGGGCCGGTGATGGCATCGGCCGGGTCGCTGCGGAGAGCTTAGCCGCCCACGGCGCGACCGTCGTCCTGCTGGGCCGCACCCTATCCAAACTTGAGCAGGTATATGACGCCATTGAGGAGGCCGGAGGGGCACAGCTGGCCATCTACCCGATGAACCTGGAGGGGGCCACACCACAGCACTACCAGGAGCTAGCACAAAAGCTGGAGGAGGAGTTTGGGTCACTCGAGGGGATACTGCACAATGCCGCCGCCCTACCACTGCTGGGCCGCATCGATGACTATGATCCTGAGACCTGGTTAAAGGTCATGCAGGTCAACCTGAATGCGCCATTCATTCTGACCCAGGCCTGCCTGCCACTGCTACGCAAGGCCAAAGATGCCTCCATACTCTTCACCTCGGACTCGGTAGGAAGGCGTGGCAAGGCCTATTGGGGCGCCTATGGTGTCTCTAAGTTTGGACTGGAGGGGTTGATGCAGATACTGGCCGACGAGTTAGAGGAAAACAGCTCCATCCGGGTAAACAGCATAGATCCAGGCCCGATACGCACCAATCTGCGTGCTACCGCCTATCCGGGAGAGAAGCCAATGACGGTCAAGACGGCGGAGAGCATTATGCCTCTCTATCTCTGGCTTATGGGTCCAGATAGCATAGGAGAGGCGCATGGAGAGGCATTTACAGCGGAGGAGAGCGGCAACACGGCAAAATAGTGCCCCTCTACCCTTGAAAACAGCGTCAAAAACATGCCAATGCTCCTGTACGGCTGTAACAAGCTATCGTAACTTATTGTATTATATGGAATAATAATTTATGGCACGTTTTTAGCAGAGCATAATACTGTGAATATCGTAGAACAGGAGAATAAGAGGATGAATGGACAGACAGTCAGGCTCTCTAGCAGCCAAAAAGGCACGTCAGACGTCTCACCAGCGGTGGTAGACGGCAAGGCAAAGGAGCGCCAAAAGCTTACGCCCAAGATGTTGGAGCTGTCGGGTCTCCTGCAGACAACCCTGGAGATAAATGAGCTGATAGCCCTCTTCTCCAGCGAGCTTGGCAGACACCTCAAATTTGATGGCCTGTACTATATATTTGACAACCTGAATATAGAGATAAGGCTCGGTAATGAGGCACCCCACAGCTGCGGCTATGAGCTGACAGTGGCCGGGGAGCACCTGGGCGGTGCAACATTTTATCGCGATGCTCCGTTCACTCGGCAGGAGTTGATTACCACTGAGAACCTGCTCTCAGCCCTGCTCTACCCGCTGCGTAACACCCTGCTGTATCAAAAGGCGTTGCAATCAGCCAGTACCGATCCTGTGACCGGGATCAAGAACAGGGTGGCAATGGAGAGTGCGGTAAGACGCGAGATCAACCTGGCCCGACGCCATAATACGCCACTATCGTTCATTATGATTGATCTGGACCATTTCAAGAAGATCAACGACCGTTATGGACATCTGTATGGTGATCAGGCACTGCGGGCAGCAGCACAGTGCGCTCAAGAGACCATCCGTGAGTCTGATCTGGTCTTCCGTTATGGTGGAGAGGAGTTTCTGGTAACCCTAAACAATACCGACCTGGATGGCGCCGCTCTGTTGGCCGAACGCATGCGTCAGGATATTGAGCGACTACGCCCGGATCTGGACCAGGACATCAGAATGACCGCCAGCTTTGGGGTGGTCTCATTGTGGGACGAAGAGGATGCCGAGCAGGTATTCGAGCGCGTCGACAAGGCCCTCTACCAGGCCAAAAAAGAGGGGCGCAATCGGGTAGTAGCCACGGAATAACGCCTCCTTTAGATCACACCATCCTCAGCAGATCTTAACCAACCCCTGGTCAACCCCAACGACCAGGGTTATCTCTTTCGTCAGCAAATCTCTATAATAGTGCCATACCGGCGGATAGCCGAAGGTAATACATATTTGAATAGCACTATTAGGCCTAATATAGATCCTGTAACCAACGTTGACATGACCGACTACACCCTGCGAACACTCGTAACCATCTTAACCCTGACACTGCTACCGGGACTGGCCATGGCCGTGGATATTATCCAACCATACAGCCCGCCGAGCGACACCCCTACTCCCCAGCAGTTTGATGTCTGCTACCGGCACACCTGTCAGGCGATTGCTGAACTCTCAATCGACGCCGTAGAATGGGAGGAGATACGCGCCATCTTCCAACCTGGGGCCAGCAGTAGTGCCGAGGAGCGCCAACTCATAGCCAAGGCGGTAGCCCGAATGGAGGTTATTGTGGGAGAGAAGATCGGCACCTCCAACGACAAGGGCGGCAACCTCCAGGGGATAAGCGCGGATGGAGATCAGATGGATTGTGTCGATGAGTCCACCAATACCACCACCTATATGCGCATGATGCAGCAGGATGGGCTGCTGCACTGGCACCAGGTGGAAGATCGCAAGACCCGTGGTTTCCTGATCTTTGGTGGCTGGCCCCACACCACGGCGGTAATCAGCGAAAAAGGGAGCAAGAAAAAATGGGCCGTGGACTCCTGGTTCTTCGATAACGGCGTACCCCCCGTCATCCTGCCACTAGATAAGTGGAGTGATGGCTGGAAACCTCCCGGGTTCAAAGGGTAACAACCCCATCCCCCATGCCAAACAAGATAATCGTCGGAATGTCTGGTGGTGTCGACTCCTCGGTCGCCGCCCTACTCCTGTTGCAACAGGGCTGGGAGGTGGAGGGTCTGTTCATGAAGAACTGGGAGGAGGATGACACTGAACAGCACTGTTCCGCCGCTGAGGACCTGGCAGATGCACAGAGGGTGGCGGACCAGCTAAACATACCCCTGCACCGCGTCAACTTCTCAGCCGAGTATTGGGACCGGGTGTTCGCCCACTTCCTGGACGAATATCGGGCCGGCCGCACCCCCAATCCAGACGTAATCTGCAACCGGGAGATTAAATTCAAGGCGTTTCTGGAGCATGCATTGGGGCTTGGCGCCCACCATATCGCGACCGGCCACTACGCCAGGGTCAGAAGCGATGCCGACGGCAGTCACCACCTGTTACAGTGTTGGGATGAGGAGAAGGACCAGACCTATTTCCTGCATCTGCTGAACCAGCAGCAGCTTGCCCACGCCGTCTTTCCCCTGGCCAATCTGCAAAAGAGCGAGGTTCGCCGGCTGGCTGAGGAGGCGCAACTCCACATCCACGACAAGGGAGACAGCACCGGAATATGTTTTATCGGTGAACGTAAATTCTCTGAGTTTCTCAGCCGCTATCTACCGGCCCAGCCCGGCCAGATTGAGACCACCGAGGGAGAGCAGATAGGCGAACATCAGGGGCTGATGTACTACACCCTGGGACAGCGTAAGGGCCTCGGTATCGGCGGTGTCGCCGGCAGACCGGAGATCCCGTGGTTTGTGGTCGCCAAAGATCTGGAGAACAACCGCTTGATCGTCGCCCAAGAACATGACCACCCGCTGCTTCTGAGCAGTGAGCTGCATGGCAATCAGTTGCACTGGATATCTGGTCAGCAGCCTCCACTCCCGTTCCAGTGTCAGGCCCGCATCCGTCACCGCCAGACGCTACAGGAGTGCACCATCCGGTCGCTTCAGGACGACCTCTGTCAGGTCCATTTCGAGCAGCCGCAGCGGGCGATCACCCCGGGGCAATCAGTCGTCTTCTATAGTGGCGGTGAGTGTCTGGGTGGTGCGGTAATTACCTAGCCCTGACCACACTCAGTAGAACCCCAGCAACCACTACCACCAAGGTACCGCATACCCCAACCATCATGGTGTGCAGAGGGAAGCCCCAGGCAACATCTGTGAACCAGACCTTTGATGCGGTGGCCCAGGCGATAAACAGCACCCCAATGACAGTAGCGATAGCCGCATCTCTCGATGCCAGTTTCTTACAGATGAACGCCAGCAGAAACAGGCCCAACATACCTCCACCGAAGATGGCCGATAGCTTCCACCACACATCCAGTGCCGTCTTGGCGTTGATCATCACCAGACTGGCCAGGGTTGCAACCACCCCAATCAGTGCGGTGGCGGTGCGGATCACCCTGAGTTGTCGTGCATCGGAGGCGCCCGGATTGAACAGACGTCGATAGAAATCCACCGTCCATACCGTAGCAGAGCTATTCAGCGATGAATCGAGCGTGCTCATACCGGCGGCCAGCACCCCTGCTATTACCAGACCGACAATCCCAGTAGGCAGCTCGTGCACAATAAAGTAGGGAAAGACCTGATCGGCCTTGGCCGGGAGATCTGCCGGGGGAACCAGGTAGAAGACAAACAGCGCGGTACCGATAAGAAAGAACAGCGCGGAGACCGGTATATACAACATGCCACCCAACCAGAGTGATCGCTGCGCCTCGGCCTCACTCGGGGCTGAGAGAAAGCGCTGCACATAGTTTTGATCGACTGAGAAGTTCTTTAGATTCTCGACGATACCGAAGATAAAGATCACCCAGAATCCCTGGATAACCAGATCAAACTCCATGCTGCCCAGCTTCATTTTATTATGCATCACCACGGCCGACTCAAACTGCTCCCAACCTCCCGGCATGTTGTTGATCAGTATGAACAGACAGAGCAGCCCACCAAGAAACAGCACCACCGATTGCACCACATCCGTCCAGATGACCGCGGCAAAGCCACCCAACAGCGTATAGATGATGGTCAACACCCCAAGTATCAGGATCAGGGTGATGATCTCGATATTGAGCAGTGCCGCCAGCGCCAAGGCAGTGAGATAGAGCACCACCGCAAAACGGCCGATCTGCAGCAGGATATAGGCACTACCCATATAGAGTCTGGCCCACACCCCGAAGCGCTGCTCCAGATACTCATAGGCGGTGGTCTTCACCTCCCTGCGATAGTGTGGCACAAACCATCTGGCGGCGATCCAGACCGCAAACGGCAGGGTAAGGGAGAACACAAATGGTCGCCAGTCCGAGGCGTAACTCTTACCCGGGTTGGCGAGAAAGCTGATGCTACTGAGATAGGTTGCCAGCAGTGAAAGCCCGATCGCCCAGCCCGGGATCAACCTGCCCGCCAGGGTAAAGCCATCCATAGTGTCGCTACGTTTTACAAACCATGAACCGAAGCCGGTAGTGGCCAGGATGTAGATGACCACAATAGCGGCATCGATCAGGGATATGCTGTTATCACTCAAGGCGAGGGTCCTGTCTGGAGATCAAAGTGCATAGTCTACAGCAGTGAGAGGCTATCTAAAGGGTGTTCTGCTGCATTGCTGTCCCACATAATCCCCTCTCCCTCCGGGAGAGGGTTAGGGTGAGGGGGTCTAAAAGCTAAGGCTTTGATTTTATTGATCCCCTCATCCTGTCCTTCTCCCAAAGGGACCTCGGTACCCGGAGGGTGGAAGGGACGCTCAGTTTTTGGTTTTCATGTCTCAAATACCAGCAAACCCGCAATAGAGCTAAGCGATATAAGGAATTGCAGCCTTACACGGTAAACTAAATGGGACAGTAGTGGTTCTGCTGGAGATATCGGAGCAACCCGTCCATAACCCGATTGATCTCCCGGTAGCTATCTGCCCCGGCCGCCATGATCTCCTCCTCCGTCTGCACATATTGCGCCGGCACCAGTTCATCCCGACAGTTGGACACGATCGCCTGCGCCGACTCCGGCGTGGTCTCCAGATGGAACTGCAGGCCGATGACCGCCCTCCCCAACTGAAAAGCCTGATTGACACACCCCTCACTGCTTGCCAGGAGCCTCGCCCCTGCCGGCAGCTCAAAGGTCTCGCCGTGCCAGTGAAACACCTGCAGCAGTGGTGGAAAGCTGAACCCTGCATGGTCATCTGCGGGCAGTCCCTGCAGCGGGAACCAGCCGATCTCCTTGACCCGATTCGGGTATACCCTGCCCCCCATGGCAGCGGCTATAAGCTGTGCCCCCAGACAGATACCCAGCACCGGTTTACCGGCCTCAATCGCGGCGCGGATAAACTCCCTCTCCTCCAGCAACCAGGGAAACTCGTCCGTGTCATTGACGCTCATGGGTCCACCCATGACCACCAGCAGATCTATCGCATCCATCGCTGGAAATACGCCTGACTCAAATAGCTCCGTACGTGTAATCTCATATCCGGCCGCCCTCAGGGAGGGTTCGATGCTGCCGAGCCCTTCAAAGGGGACATGTTGTAGGTAGTGTGCTCGCATCACCCCATTGTAAATGTTAAGCCGGACGATACGAAATAAAATTCCTGCGCCTACAGTGGCCGCCACAAAGGCAACAGCGTGTATAATGATCCCTTCGTCAACAGACAGCAGCGGACAGCGAATATGGAATTATCTCAACTCACCGCCATCTCCCCGGTAGATGGCCGTTATGGCAGCAAGAGTGCACCCCTACGCCCAATATTCAGTGAGTTTGGTCTCATTCAACAGCGGGTGCTGGTTGAGGTACGCTGGCTACAGACCCTGGCGCGGCACGCTGAGATCAAGGAGGTCCCGCCACTAAGTAAGGAAGCAACCAAGCTCCTGGATGAGATCGCTGCCAGCTTCAGCCTGGAGGATGCCCAAAAGGTCAAGGAGATTGAGCGCACCACCAACCACGACGTAAAGGCGGTAGAGTATTTTCTGAAGGAGCGGATAGCAGGTAATCAGGAGCTAGAGGCGATCAGTGAATTCATCCACTTCGCCTGCACCTCAGAGGACATCAATAATCTATCCCACGGCCTGATGCTGCTACAGGGGCGGGAGCAACTGCTGTCGCAGCTGGACGAGGTGATCGACTCGCTCAAGGGGATGGCGCGGCAACAGGCAGAGCAGCCGATGCTCTCGCGTACCCATGGACAGCCCGCCTCCCCCACCACCCTGGGTAAAGAGATGGCAAATGTGGCCTACCGTCTGCAGCGGCAGAGAGAACAGATCGCTGCCGTCGCTATCCTCGGTAAGATCAACGGCGCAGTCGGCAACTACAACGCCCACCTGACTGCCTATCCGCAGGTTGAGTGGCCAGAGCTGGCACAGCAATTCGTACAGTCGCTGGGACTGGAGTGGAACCCCTACACCATCCAGATCGAACCGCACGACTATATGGCAGAGCTGTTCGATGCCACTGCCCGCTGCAACACCATACTGCTCGATCTCTGCCGCGATATCTGGAGCTACATCTCCATAGGCCACTTCAAACAGAAGACCGTGGCCGGTGAGGTCGGCTCCTCCACCATGCCACACAAGGTCAACCCTATAGACTTCGAGAATGCCGAAGGTAATCTGGGGATCGCCAACGCCCTGTTTGGCCACCTGGCGGCAAAGCTGCCGATCTCCCGCTGGCAGCGTGACCTGACCGACTCTACGGTCATCCGTAACCTCGGGGTCGGTTTCGCCCACAGCAGCATCGCCCTGCAGTCTCTACTCAAGGGGATCTCCAAACTAGAGGTGGACAGCGCCAGCCTGGCGGCCGATCTGGATGCCAACTGGGAGGTGCTGGCAGAGCCGATCCAGACAGTCATGCGCCGCTACGGGATTGAGCAGCCCTACGAGAAACTGAAGGAGCTGACCCGCGGTCAACGCATCACCCAAGAGGCGCTGCAGGAGTTTGTCGACAAGCTGGAGCTGCCGCAAGAGGTGAAACAGCAGCTGCGTGAACTGACCCCGGCCGGCTACACCGGCAACGCCGCAGAGCAGGCCAAGAATATCTGAATGGTCGAACCGGATACCCTGTCTGCAATTAAACAGGGCGTACTGGGAGAGAGCGCCGGCACTATCGCACTGCACGGCCCTGAGGAGTACCGTCAGGCCGCCATCCACATGCTGCAGCAGGGCAGACGGCAGCTCGATATCCTGAGTTACGATCTGGATGCCCCCATCTACAACTGCCAACCCTTCATTGAGGCGCTGAAACAGCTCGCCATCCGCAGCCGCTACAGCCGGGTCCGGATCCTGTTGCAGAACAACGAACGGGTACAGCGGGAGGGGCACCTGATCATCCCGCTATGGCGACGTCTCACAAGCAGGATAGAGATCCACAGACCCCATCCCGACCATATCGACCACAACGAGAACTTCATGCTGGTAGATGACAGCGGATTCCTGCAGTGGGGTCTCTACGACCGCTATGTGGGCACTGCCAGATTCAAGGCTACCCTGGAGAGCGGGAAATATATCAATCTATTTAACGAATTTTGGGAGCAGAGTGAACTAGACTCAGAGTTACGGCGTCTACATATATGACCAGACAGGACGATCACCCCATGATGAAACAGCTGCTTGCCGCCACCCTACTGCTGCTCACCTCTACCACGCTGCTGGCCGACTACCCGCTGGAGATTATCGAGCTACGTGCCCGCACGCCGGAGGAGATAATACCCATCATCAAACCACTACTCCCGCCGTATGCCAGTGTAAGCGGGATGCAGAACCAGTTGATACTCCGCACCACACCAGAGAACCTGGAGGAGATCAAAGAGCTGCTGCAGCGGGTAGACCGTCCGCCACGCCAACTGGTCATCCATGTGCGCCAGGGTGCGGCGGCAACCGGCAGCAGCTATGGTCAAGGCGTTGGCATAAACACCGACATCGACAAACACACTAGGATAACGGCCGGCGAGGACCCCCCGGATGATGGAGTGCGTTACCGCATCCAATCAACCAAGAGCCGTAACAAGATGGACAGCAACCAAAATGTCCGCACCCTGGAGGGACGGCCTGTATTTATCGCCACCGGACAGTCTGTACCGATAGAGGAGCAGACCACCATGGTCGCCGGAGGTGTGGTACATCAGCAGCAGACAACCCGCTACCGGGATGTGACCACCGGTTTCTACGCAACCCCCAGACTCAACGGGGATCGTGTCACCATAATTATCAGCTCCCACATGGAGCGCGAGGGCCACGTGCAGCGGACCTATGATATCCAACAGACCGATACCACGGTCAGCGGCCGCCTCGGTGAGTGGATCTCAGTGGGTGGCACCAGCAGCAGCGAGGTCGCAGACAACCGGGGGATCCTCCACAGCAGGTCCACCCGCGACAGCGACGAGCACTCCATTCAACTGCTGGTGGAAGAGGTGCAGTAGGCAGTCACACCGCTGTTGGATTGAATATATCTCCATTAACAGGCAGAATACGCGACCAACATTGATGGTTGAGAGGGACTCATTGCCGGCCGTCAATACAACATTCCTTTTATTTATCATACTTTTAGGTGAAATAGATGAAATTGATTCTTTTAGGCGCTCCAGGTGCTGGCAAGGGTACCGTGGCCAAACTACTGACCAAAATCGATGGTTCAGTCCAAATATCCACCGGTGACATCCTGCGTGGTGCCGTCAAGGATGGCACTGAGCTGGGCAAACAGGCCAAGGCCTTCATGGATGCCGGCGATCTGGTTCCTGATGAGCTGATCATGGGCATCATGAAAGAGCGTCTAAGAGAGGACGACTGCCAGGCCGGTTTTCTGCTGGACGGCTTCCCCCGCACTATCCCCCAGGCTGAGCAGCTGAAGGTGCTACTGGAGGAGATTGGTGTCACCCTGGATGCCGCAGTAAATCTGGACGTGCCTCGTGCCGTCATCCTGGACCGTCTCACCACCCGTCGCACCTGCGTCGGCTGTGGTGCTATCTATAACGTCAAATCGATGCCACCCAAGGTTGAGGGCAAGTGCGACAAGTGCGGCGCCGAGATTGTGCAGCGTGATGATGAGACCGAAGAGGCCATCTCCAACCGTCTCGACGTATACAACGAGAAGACCGCCCCGCTGGTAGATTTCTACAACAAAGAGGGGATCCTGCTGGACGTCAACGCCACCTCCAGTGATGCCGTAGTTGCCGCCATCCAGGAGGCGACCGGCAGCTAATTGCAACTTCATGTACTGCCTGTCATTTGCAGTTTCATAGATGGTTGATACATGAAAATTGAAGTTAGTACGTCCCTTCCCCCTTAGGGGGAAGGACAGGATGAGGGGATAAACAGAAGCAGAACTCTGGCTTTTCAATCCCCCCACTCCATCCCTCAAGAGATACAGGGATATCTGAGGGTGAAGTAGATTAACTGGAATAGCAGTGAGGCAACACCGCTTTTATGGATATAGAGAGCCATTTTCTGGTTACCGGCCGGGTACAGGGTGTGATGTTCCGTCAAACCCTTATCCGCGCCGCAGAAAAGGCCGGGCTAAAGGGCGCTGCCAGCAACATGCCGGATGGCAGCGTCTTCTGCCTGCTGGCTGGAGATGGCGAGAAGATTGAAGCGATCCAGGAGCGACTCCGCTCCGGTATGCAACTCAACTCCTGGGGAGCACAGGTAGCAGAACTGAGGCCACTCTCCGTAGCCCAGGCCCTACCCTTCGAACAACATCAAGTGACCACCGCAAACGTCGACTCCTTTGGTTGGAGTGCTGGGGTGGAGATGTATCTGTAGCAACCCAACTTATCCCCTATCCCTCAGGGACCTCGGTACCCCCTTGAGGGGTGGAGGGTTAGGGTGAGGGGGTAATCAAGTATTCGTAATTATTTTCGCAGCCTAAAACCATTGTGTTCTTAATTTACATCTGCGATCGGCTGCAAGCCCCTTTCTTTTATGCGCGTAAAAGAAAGGGACGAAAGAAAAACGCGCTCCACGACTTGCCCTTCGGGTTCCCTGCGTTCCTCACCGCCCCAGGGGCTCCAAGGAAAGCACTTGCCACATAACCATCCCTGGTGGTTCATGCCAGCCCGGACATCCCTGTCCGGGCGTTCGCCAGACTGCAAATGTCCACTGGACATTTGGTTCTGGCTCACCCCCTACGGGCCTGATCCTGTTGCGGTTGCGGTACTCGGCTACGTCGAAGGAGGTTTAAGGGTGGTTGTTTTTAGAATGAAGAAAACAAATGAGCGCTCTTGTTACTGCATAATTAAATGGCTCTGACCACTTTAATGCTACGCATTATCTTTGTTTTCGCAAAAGCTGATAATTATTTTTAATAAATAATAGTAAACAACATTTTGCAAGATAACACTAAATAATGTTAGCCAATACGGCGGACACTGCTCCCATAAAAAAGAACCATGAAATATTTTTATAATAAATTCTAATACTGCAGTTATGGGATAATAATAGAAATAACCAAACCACCCAATAATTAGCTGCACCATACTAACGTGCCCATCAATATGGTGATTGCATCTATAGAATTCAGATACTAGCGTTATAAAGCCGATAAGCGGAAATAAATATCTTATGATTGATCTCAATTCTTGCACTCGCTATTAATGTAGTCAGATCACCTTAATCCATCCCACCTATTGTATTATTATTTTTGCCTTATATTAGTCATAATCAGGCGTTGATTATTAGCGTATTGAATATAATTAACTGGATCAAAGGAATCAGAGCCCTTTAATCCGCTACTTCACCTTCAGCTTCCGCACTGCCTCCCTCTTCTACTCCATTCTCTTCTTCTGCCCCATCCCCTACTTCAGCATCATTCACTTCTTTTACCCCATCTCCTGCTTTCACTTCATCCCCTTCTTTCGTCTCATTTGAAGCGGCTGGTGCTGTGGGTCTATGATCCTGTTCATCAATTTGAAACATTTCTGCTGTTGCAATCTTTGCCATTGAGAGATATTGCAGACACTCTTCACGTTTCTCTTGCAGATCCGCCTCTTTCACAGATGAGACTTTTTGCATTCGTTTGTCAATGGCCCCAATTACCAGCTCGTATGTGTTATACCTTACATCTTCAGTATCTGGGCCGCCGCATATCTCAGGTATTGTGAAATTACCCAAGGTGTATTTAAAGACATTTTCAGGATTCTGCTCCAGCGCCTCACCTACTGATAAAGAGAGCATCTCGCCCGCGCTACCTTCTGCCCCAGCATGCAGTCTACCGGCCAGTTTCAGCCACTCTTTGTCGCCAGCAATAATATTGCTTTGGAGTTCATACCATTTATTCAAATCATCATACAGTGACATGCATACCTTTTTAGGGCCTAACTTTCTAATGTCCTTCTCGATCGCTTTTGCAGACAACTCTTCTGCCAATACATTCGGAAGGATGATGATATTTATAGCTATAATAAAAACCGCAAAAATGTTTTTCATGTTTTCTCCACTGAATGTAAAAATCCAGGCACGCAGTTTTACTGTGCCACTCTAGGTCGCATTGTTACCTGTTTTCATGCAGCCGATAGTCGTTTGACCCGTAATTCCTTACGATGCTGCTCGGCTTCCCACAGATCGTATTGAGTTTGCTGATTCAGCCAACTCTCTGAAGAGGTATTGAACGCAATAGATAGCCTAACAGCCATTTCGGGGCTAATGCCTGCATTGCCATTAACAATGCTAGAAAGCGTTTTTCTGCTGATACCAAGTGCTTTTGCCGCCTCAGTTATTGATATACCGAGAGGCTCAAGGCAAAGCTCCTTAATAATCTCGCCGGGATGTGGAGGATTGTGCGTAAGCATGATATTCCCTCAATGGTAATCTTCGTAATCAACAACCTCAGCATGAGTTCCATCGGGAGGTTATCAGAGAAGTAGGTGTTTAGGTAGGCCTATTCTCCTGGATGTCGCGATCAAGTCGCGGGATGACGAGTTGTTTGGCGTCCCACCCAAGACCCGTGTGTTACCCCGAGCATCGCAGTCCCGTGAGGATTAGGCCTGAAAGGGGCCGGCCCTCTTCCGCGGGACAGGGAGGTTCCGTCGGAAGAGCCCCGAACGGGACGAGAAGCGCAGGGCACCCGTAGGGGGTAACACTCGGGCGCGTTTTTCTTTCGTCCCTTTCTTTTGCGCGCACAAAAGAAAGGGACTTGCAGCCTGACACCGAGGCAAGAAAAATGCTTCAGGATAGATAGGCTGCGAAACTAATTACCGGATATGAAAAATGCACCATGACCATACGGCGCAATGCCCGTTGGTTATTGCGCCCTACATTCTGAGATCGCCCTGAGGACATGGCTCCTACATTCTTTCCCACTAGTGGGAAGGGGATGGAGGGGTTCACTCCCACCCCTCCCGATTGCTCCGTGATATCTCCTCCGCATCGGCGGTCAGCACCTTCTCCAACTGCTCTCGGGTCTGTATGGAGAGGGAGCGGCGCACCTCCGACGCCTCGGTGATATAGAGTTTCTGCAACAGCTCCTGATCGTAATCGTTGAATATATTTGCCGCCTGTTTTGCCCGATAGGCGCCGAAGCCAAGCTGTTTCAGCGCATCCTCCCCTAGCTGTAGGGCAGATGCATAGTACTCCCGTCGAAACAGCCTCACATCACGGCTCATCAACTCATAGGCGTGTGCGTTGTCATCCGCCCTGGCTAGTATTACCAGATGGGGATAGTGTTTCTTGGCCTGCTCTACGACCCGTAGTGCCACCCCTTGATCATCCACCGCAACTATTAATAACTTGGCAACGTCGGCACCGGCGGCCTCCAGTACATCATGACGGCTGGCGTCACCATAATAGACCTTGTAACCGAATTGGCGGACCGCCTCTATCCGATCCGGGTCGTAGTCGAGAATAGTAGTAGGGACACCATTGGCGTGGAGCAACCGTCCAACCGTACGGCCGAAACGACCAAATCCGGCGATGATGACCGGGTTCTCACCCTCATTGATTGTGTCTGTCTGTAGAGGCTGATCGGGATAGATGTATCTAGGCGCAATAACCCGTTCATACAGAAACAGCAGCAGTGGGGTTGTCACCATTGAGAGCGCAACCACCACTACCAGCCTGTCGCCTATAGCGCTATCCAGGATCCCTCTGCTGATAGCGACACTGAACAGGACAAAGGCAAACTCCCCACCCTGAGAGAGCAGAAACACAAACAGACTCTTTTGACTGTCGAGGATGTTACAAAAATAGCTTAGTCCCCAAAGCACAGCCCCCTTCACCACCACCAACAGCAACACCAGTGACAGCAACATGACCGGCTCTGCTAAAAGCAATCCAAAGTTGATGGACATGCCAACCGAGATAAAAAACAGCCCCATCAATAAACCCTTGAACGGCTCTATCTCCACCTCCAGCTCATGCCGATACTCAGATTCCGCCAACAGTACACCTGCGAGAAATGCACCCAGGGCCATGGACATCTCTACCAGAGACATCAGGGTTGCGATCCCAAGTACCAACAGCAAGGCAAACGCGGTAAACACCTCGCGCAAGCGGGTACGTGCGATATAGCGAAAAATCGGTCGGGTAAGATAGTGCCCACCAATGATAATAGCTGTAATCATACCGGCCGCGCTAAGCGCCCCTAGCCACCAGCTATGCCCGGCTTCACCGGCCGCCACCCCCAGCAGTGGCAACAGGGCCAACATGGGGATAACGGCAATATCCTGAAACAGCAGGACCGAGAAGGCCGAACTCCCGGCATGGGTGGACATCAGGTTACGCTCTTTCAGACTCTGCAGGGCGATGGCCGTGGAGGAGAGGGACAGCCCCATCGCCACTACCAGGGTCGCATTAAAGGGCAGGCCAAACAGCATCACAATCAGGCCCAAGACAGCTGTAGTCAGCACCACCTGCGCCCCACCAACACCCAATATTGGTCGACGCATAGACCAGAGCCGCCTGGGGTTAAGCTCCAAACCGATAATAAATAGAAGCATGACCACGCCGAACTCGGCGAAGTGGCGGATATCATCTACATTATCAACCAGGCCCAAGACCCATGGCCCGATCAGCGCCCCCGCCACTAGGTAGCCGAGCACGGAACCCAGGCCCATACGCTTGGCCAACGGCACCACCAGGATAGTGGCGGTCAGATAGATAATGGCATTCAGCAGTAGATGGTGCTCATCCACTACACTATCCTCCAGGTCTGTATTCAAGCAGACGGCGGCGATAGATCTCGACCCAATCGGCAAGCTCCGCATCACCTATATGTGCCGCCCCATGTATCACAATAGGCTCCAGATAATTCATCCCACAATGCCTGGCAGCGCAGTCGAAAGGTTTCATCAAGTCGCTGACGCTATAACGATTGTGTCCATCTGGCAGATAGGCGGACTGACTCTGACCAACGGTAACCACCGAGAGCCAATCTTTACCATGCAGGGCATCACCATTCTTGCCAAAGGCGAATCCATACTCCAGCACCACGTCCTGCCACTGTTTAAACATAGCCGGTGCCGAATACCAGTAAAAGGGGTGCTGCACGACCAGCAGATCAATCTCTCGCAATATCTCCTGCTCTCTGTGAATATCTATATGAAAATCCGGATATCTCTCATAGAGATCGTTGACCTCTACCCCGGGGATGTCCTGTACCGCTTCGAGCAGCGCGCGGTTGATCTTTGACCCGTGTGGGAAAGGGTGGACAAACAGCAAAAGTATGCGGGCAGACATAAATTTATTGTTATTTATTTATCTCTATCTATCAACCGGTTGATTTTAGGCATTATGTTGAGATCAAGATCACATTTATCGCCTTGCAGAGGCTGTAAAATCTATTTTTTGCTCTATCAACCCATGATAGCCTGTGATTCTCGGCAGGATACAAAAAGTATGCACCAATGGACGAACGCATAGCTCACTATCAGCAACTGCTTGAAGACAGTATTCAGAAGAAACTGCCCATACTGAAGAGGATGGGAGAGCGTACCCTGGAGTGGTTCTGGCATAAACGCCTGGAGCGCGTTTATGGGGAGAATGCAGGTAGAGATTACTATCCGCATGCCATCCGCTTTCTGTTTGGCGTCCCCGGTGGTGGAGTTGAGTGGCTGGCTGAGCTCCTGGTCCACTCCGACTACAGGGTCAAGCTGCTGGACAATCCACTGAACAAATTCGAGCCGGCACCTCGTCTCGCCACCACACTGGATATGCCCACTTACCAGAAGAGCCTACCAGAAGATCACCCCCTACTGTTGATCCCTGGAATACTGTCCAAACAGTGCGCCAAAGATCCAAACTATAAAGTCTGCCTGATAAAACAGGGCAGGATGCTACTGCATACCGAACCGCTACTGCGACAACAGCAGATCAAATCAGTTTTTGTATTGGATGACCCGGTTAGAATTCTGGATCGCCTGCTCATGTTTGGCGACATGAAGAGTGAGTATCTACGTCACGAATCAGATGTTGTATTTGATAAGGTCTTTATAAACCGCTTCATGCCGGGCAACAAAAAGCGTCTGGCGATGATACACAATATAATTAAGCGCATACCAGACCACACAGAGAAAAACCTGTTACGCCAGGTAGTGACCATCGCACTGATCCAGCATATGTTCAAGGCGTTCGCTGCCCACTATCCTGAATATGCCACAGTCGTATATACAGAGGAGCTACGCTACCACCCGTCAATTTATGTAAAGCTGGTGCAGTGGTTATATGGGGATGAGACCAGCGAGTTGGCAATAACCAGGTTACAAAACCTGACCTTCAGCCCGATGCATGGTAAACAGCGTCTGTGGAAATCCGTCCCCTCCAGTAACAGTAGCGGTCTACCAGAGCATCTCAGTGAAGTACACACCAGCGCCTGTTATACGATACTTGAGGATGCCGGACTGGCTCAGGACGAGGGGGTGTTTGTCCCCAACCGCGATATCCTCAAATCCAGCCTCTACTACAAGCAGCGTAAGAAGAGAAAGACATCAAAGGCGGCATAAAAAACCCACTGCCCGGAAAGGACAGTGGGTTTTCTCAATCGGCCGGTTGCTTAATTAATAGACTGATAGTATTCCATCAGGATATCCGCCACCTCGGGGCGAGAGAATTCAGGAGGGGGAGCAATCCCCTGCCCCAGCATCTCACGCACCTTGGTCCCTGATAGCAGTACAAAATCATCCTTTGAATGGTCCGGCGCATCACGCATCATAACCACACGCTTCAGCTTCTTGGAGTATGCGGTATGGTCAGCACGGAAGATCTCAATCTCCAGGGCACCCTCTGGCACCTCGTCATCGAAGACCGTTTGCGCATCAAAGGCGCCATAATAATCGCCCACACCGGCATGGTCGCGGCCGATGATGAAGTGGGTGGCGCCCATGTTCTGGCGGAAGTAGGCGTGTAGAACCGCCTCGCGTGGACCGGCATAGAGCATATCGAAGCCGTAGCCGTTGATCATGACAGTGTTTGGCGGGAAATAGAGTTCGGCCATCTTGCGGATAGCGGCGTCACGTACCGGGGCCGGGATGTCACCCGGCTTCAGCTTGCCCAGCAGCATATGGATCACCACACCGTCTGCATCGATCGCATCCATCGCCATCTTACACAGCTCCTCATGGGCGCGGTGCATAGGGTTACGGGTCTGGAAGGCGACTATCTTTTTCCAGCCATGCTCCTGTATCTCGTTGCGTATCTCAACGGCGGTGCGGAAGGTATCCGGGAAGTCGTTCTGGAAGTAGCTGAAGTGCAGCACCTGGATCGGACCGGACAGGGCAAAACGTCCCTGGGTGTTGAAGGCATTAACGCCTGGATGCTCCATGTCGGTGGTACCGTAAACCTTTTCGGTCATCACCTGCATCTGCTCGTCGCTAACCTCCTCAATGGCACTCACATCCATAACCGCCAGGATCGGATTACCCTCCATATTTGGATCGCGCAGAGCAATACGCTTTGCATCCTTGATGGCATCCACACTCTCCAACAGGCAGAGAATTGGAACGGGGAAGAAACTTCCGTCCGACATCTTCATGTTCTCTGCACACCCCATGGCATCACCAACGGTCATGAAGCCCTTGAGTGGGGTGAAGTAGCCACCACCCATCATTACCGCATTACCGGCGGCCTGAGAGCTAATGAGCACTGAGGGAAGACCCTCTGCCTCCTGCATGAGTTCATGATGTTTCTCCGTTTCGTAGACAAACAGCGGCGTAAGGGTATCTGAACCAATGGGTTTAATCATAAATTCCTCTCTAGTGCTTAATACTGGACAGTACAGATTTGTAACTGCATGTTTTATAACGATTATTATCTAATATTAGGACCTACTTTATATAGGGAAAACATACGGTATCACAAGATATAACCGCTTCTCCACCAAAATTTCCCATTATTCCCAACTGCGCCAACCTCGCAGCAGCGGAAAATAGAGCCCGATCTTAACAGAACGCTCCTCGCTACGCCTGAATATGGCGGCGTAATTCTGTAGCTGCCTGGAGTAACGCTCCTGCTCCTGGTCGAGAAACCTCTCCCTGGAGCCGCCCTCATGGCTACTGAGCTTATAATCTATGATCCAGCGGGCACCATCCGCATCGACAAAGGTGCGATCAATCACCACGTTGCTCACCCCCCCTCCGTCGATTGTCGTCAGGGCGTACTCGCTTCTCGCCTGCTCATGTTCGGCGGAGAGTATCCAGCGGCCACGCTCATCGGAGATGGTATTTAGTAGGGCCAGCTCCACCCTCTCTGCCGCCTGCTCCAGTAGTTCTGCCGCCACCCCTGAGTGGGAGAGGGCACGCCGAAATGCCGGACGCAACGCCTGGATACGACCCTCATCCCAAGCAGCGTCATCCCTGGCAATATACTGGAGATAGTGGTGCACCACGCTGCCGACGTGCCGTGCCGCCTCCCCGGCCCAATCAAACTCCAGGGATATCGTCTCTCCAACCATATCATCTACAGACCCGTGTGGCGGCTCCTGCCACTGCACCGGATCGAGCTCAGGTGGCCGCCATCCCAACGGCAGGCGCTGCAATCTTGGCTGCGGCGACGGCTCCGACTCATCCTCCGCAGGTGGCGAATACAGCACCCGGGAAAACTCTCTCTCTACTGCCGGCCAGAGTGATGCCAGCAGAGAGTCCGCCCTCGGCCCCTTGAGTGTACCTCTCTCCTGGTCATATTCGGTGTGGGCCAACAGATGGAGCTGCTTTTTCGCCCTGGTGGCGGCAACATATAGTAGTCGCCCCTGTTCAAACCTCCCCTTACTAACCTCTATCCCCTGGAGATAGCTATAGATCGGATCATCACTATCGGCGACCCCTTTGATCGGCGCCAATAGTAGATCAGCGCCATCTCCACCCGTGGAACGCTCTAACCAATGTAGCAGCTTAGTATCATTAGCCTTGGTAAAACGACCCAGACCGGGGAGGATGACCGTATCAAACTCCAGCCCCTTGGCCTTGTGCATGGTCATGATCTCTATCTGCGGGGCACTGCCCTCCTCTGCTATATCCGGGGGCGTATAGAGCCTCTCAATGGCGGACTCGAGAGCAGCCAGATCAGCCAGGTCACTACCCTCATCACACTGCTGTAGCAGCTCAAAAAAGAGCCGCGCCTCCTCCAGCCCGCTCTTCGAACGAGGGATTGCGGCCCCACCCAGGGCCAGCCAGACCCCCTCAATCCAACTGCGCAGTGGCCGCCTGCGTCGCTCAGAGATGGCGCTCTGTAGTACCGTGCGCAGCCGCCCGAGACGCGCTCTACCATCGTCACTCAACCCCTGACAGCGCCCCTCATCCTCGATCTGCTGCCACAATGTAGTCTGCCCCTCACCGCCTGCCAGGATCAGCAGATCTCCCAGGCCCAGGCCACACCAGGGCGCGCGCAGTATAGAGAGCCAGGAGAGGCGATCTGCAGGATGGATCAGCGCCCTGGTAAGGGCATGCAGGTCATAGACGACCGGACGCTCCCCCAGCGACTCCAACTCAACAGCGCGAAAGGAGACCCCCTCTGCTCGTAACCGCGGCACAATGGCCTCAAGGTGGCTACGCCCACGCACCAGGATGGCGATAGAGCCCCCCGGATCGACCCTGCGTGCCTCCTCAATTACCGCCACAACTGCAGCGGCCTCGGCCGCGTCATCCCGCCCCAGCATTGGGTGCAACTGGACACTACTATCTGCCAGCGCACCGTGGTATGCCTCAGACGACACATAGGTGACCGCCCCACTGGCAATATCCTCCTGTCGCGGCAGTACCTTATCAAAGGTCTGGTTGACCCACTCCACAATCTTGCTAGAGGAGCGAAAGTTTACCTTAAGGGTGATCGGTTCGAGTCTTACCTGACCGATCCCGTAGCGGCGGGCCTGCAGATATAGTCCCACATCGGCCTCGCGGAAGCGGTAGATCGACTGCATCGGATCACCCACCAGAAACAGTGTCCGCCCATCACCACTCTCCCACCCGGCAGTCAGCCTGGAGAGCAGGTCAAACTGGCCAAATGAGGTGTCCTGAAACTCATCCACCAGGATATGGCTAATACGGTAGTCGAGACTCAAGGCGAGATCTGTCGGCGCCTCACTGCTACCCAATGCCATCCTGGCGCGATTTGCCATCTCGATAAAATCAACCTCTCCCCGGGAGGACATCACCAGCATCAGATGGGCCACGGCAAACTTGAGTAGCTGCAGCAGCGCCTGCAGTATGGACCACTGGTCATCTGAATAGCGCCCTGGCGGCAGGGCGCGCAGTGTTGCGATCCGCTGCACCAGCTTATCTTCATCCCTGAGCTGGTCAATTAGCTGAGTGAGGCGCTGTTTCCACTCATCGGCCAGCGGTTTGGATCCCGCCCCTTTGGCAGGAGGAAAACCTAGATTCTTATCCACCCTTTTACGTAACAGCCCATCCTTGGTCAGGAGCAGCTCACACAGCCCCAGCCACTGCCCCATATCCTCAACGCTGGTACCCGGCAGCTGCTGCATATCGAGACAGACGATCAGTGGGTGTTCCTGCTGACCGGCGGCCTGGAGGTTGGTTGCAGCATAAGAGGCCAACTCACACAGCTCTCCACCCAGGCCCTGCGGCAAGTCGGCACGCAGCCCCTCCAGGGTCTCACTTATCGCCCGCTGCAGCCCCTGCTCCAGGGTGGCACGCCCCAGTCTCCCGAGATCGGCGTCGGCCACATGCCGCAGCCACTGATCCCGTTTCGCCAGCATAGCGGCCACCATCCCCTCGACCTTTGTACTGTCATTGTCCAGATGACGCAGCAGCTTGGCGACCGCGTCCGCCAACTCGCCACTACCCTCCAGACTGCGGATGGTGCTGTGTGCCGCCTCCAGGTAGAGCTCCTGCGCATCCTCTACTATTGCGGGCATGCCGCCCAGTGCCGAGAGCAGAGGCATCTGGCGTGCCAGAGAGCTGCAGAGGGCATCAATGGTCTGGATACGCAAGCGGTTTGGATTGAGCTCCAGCCCCCATCCCAGCTCCCGGTCCCGCTGCAGCGCCCCCTGGGCCAGACCCCAGGTTAGCTTCTCGTGCTCCTCCTGCGGCTCCGGTTCCTGGGCCGATCGCAGCGACTTGAGAATACGGCTGCGCATCTCTGCGGCGGCCTTGCGGGTGAAGGTGATGGCGATGACCTCCTCAGGGCTATCGACCGTGGCCAGAAGCCGCAGGTAGCGCTGGATCAAAAGCTCCGTCTTGCCGGAACCTGCCGGGGCCTGGACTATAAAGGAGTATTCCTGGTCCAGTGCCCGGGTGCGTTGTCCCTGGTCCGATACCGTTGTCATCAGCGCTCACCATCCCTTTCATGAATGCGACAAAGCGGGGTCAGGTGGCAGTAGTCGCAGCTTAGGGGATCTACATCGGCACGCCCCTCCTGCATCTCTAGCGCTAAACGCTCCAGATTCGTCCGCCACTGCTGCAACAGTTCGTCCCAATCGGCAAAGGGCTCATCTCCCGGCATCACCCCCTTCCTCCGGCTAACCCCTCGCAAGACACAGCCATCGGCCCGCAGGTAGGCCCGATAGACTGCATCCACACTACCTTCACAGCTACTGGCATATAGAGGTAACTGCGGTTCATCCAGACGCTGATCGAACCACCCTTTACAGCCTCTTGCCTTGCCGCTCTTGTAGTCGATCACCAGCAGGGAGCCATCCTCCAGCCGATCGATGCGGTCCGCCTTGATACTGAACTTCAGAGCGCCCATCTCAATCTGCCGCCTCTCCTCCAGCTCCTGCACACTGAATGGGGCACGCTCCGCCTCCAACTGCAACCAAGACTGCACCAGCAGGAGTAGCCTCTCACGCTCCAGCGCGACGAATTCCGAGGTAAGGGTCAGCGGTTTGCGCGGCTGCAACCGACGCATGGTCTGTTCTATGGCAGTAGTGATAATCTCCTGCAGCCTCGACTGGCTGGTCACCTGCAGGGTCGCCTGATCTCTTAGCTCCCTCCAGACCAGCTCCAGCACCCTATGTAACACTATCCCTCTGCTTCTATGATCCAGCCCCGAGACCGGTTCCTCCAGGGTAGAGGCATCCAGACGATGGTTGGCAAAGGCCTTGAATGGACAGACCGCCTGATCGGTGAAGATGCCACTGCCACCCTGCAGATGGGTACCAGGCTCCAGTGGCGATATCTGCTCGTCAGATAGGGTCTCTAGCTCAACTGCGTCAAACTCGATTGCATATGGGTCTTGCAGCGCCGCCAGCTCAAGCTGCTCTAGTGCTAGCTCCGGCAGCTCTCGCAACAGTGGACTGGGGCGCAGGTCGCGCTCTTCATCTCGGAGCGGATAGCTGGCGATCACCTCGGGAGCGGCAGAGAAGATCCGTTGCGCCAGCAGGGTGGAGAACTCCAGCTCACGACTGGCCGATGCATGGGGCATGTTGAGTTCACGCTGCAGCCCAACCGGTAGTAGTGGGTTGGGTGCGGCCGCCTGCGGCCACTGCTCATCACTCAGACCCATGATCCAGAGGTGATCAAACTCCAGACCGACTGCCTCCATTACCCCCAATATCTGTAGCGGCGCCTCCGGGGTCTGCGGCTGAAACAGGGTCTCGTCAGCTAGGGTGCGAACAGAGCGCAGCGCCTGGTTCAGGTCCATGCTGGGCTGCACCCTCCCCAGGGTAGATAGTCTGGCCAGCAACTCACGCCAACTCTGCAGCTGTTGATACTCCTCGCTGTCGAGGTGCGCAGTATGCGGCCACCCTGCCGCCTCCAGCAGTGAGAGAAAACGCTCGGCCCACTCGGCCGGAGAGAGAGTGCGCGGCAGCTCCCTGGTGCATGCCAGAAAATTTTGCACCGCATGGAGAAGCAGTGGACAGGCGACAGAGTCATCCTCCTCCGCCCTGCGCAGCCTATACAACAGGGTATCTATGGAGATAGACCACTCCCCTACCTCACGCCGAATAGTAGCGTCCAGGAGTGCCCTGCGCCCCCACTCCTCTGCCCCGCCTGCAAGAAATGGGGAGCGCAGCAGTCGCCCCATAGCGTTGGTCGGCAGCTCCCCCCGGGACAACTCCAGCAGCAGTAGGGCATCCGCCACTATTGGCGCACTACTGAGCGGGTATCCCATAGAGACGTTATATATACGCCGCTCTACCGCCTCTCCGGGAAAGATGGCTGCTGGATAGAACACCCGATCCATAGCCGCGACCACCTGCTGTATCTGCTCCGATAGGCGCGGCACGATAATGCCAACGCGGGCGCTCGGCTCACGC
The DNA here is from genome assembly GCA_050293315.1 of Sedimenticolaceae bacterium. Taxonomy (GTDB): domain Bacteria; phylum Pseudomonadota; class Gammaproteobacteria; order Chromatiales; family Chromatiaceae; genus CBFDBF01. The sequence goes on along the minus strand of JBNKMS010000013.1, from coordinate 2,741 downwards.
TGCAGCTGTTGTGCCGCCCAACGTGCCGCGCACTCCAGTTCGGCAGCACTATCGTCCAGACCGATCTTCACAGCGGAGTGGTTGCTGTCATCCGCTTGCACGATCTGTATTGTGCAACCCGCCTCCTGCAGTGAATCCAGCAGATGTTGCTGCTGCGGAGAGATCTCATCAAATCCGGCCAGGATCAACTGCTGCGGGACCCCCTCCGGCCACTGCTGGAACCGCTCAGCCAGGAGATCGGGAAGACGCGCCTGGTCCAGCCAGCCCGCCTGCTCGCAGCGCTGTAGATAGACATCGGCCCAGTGCAGAAACTGTTCACTCTCCGGGGTGGCCCAGGCGGCCAGTCTGTTGCGCGGGATCCTCCAACCATGGATCAGCTGCCACGCCTCCTCGGCACTGCGCGCGGCGGCACCAGGCCTGAGCATGGCAATCTCATTTCCCGTTACCTTGTCCGCAATCACCCGTTCCCATAGAAGGCGGGACTGCTCAGGTGATAGCAGCATCTGCTCCGTTAGACCGTACTCCAGCTGCTGTCTGAAACAGTCATGCAGCCAGGCCCGCCAGGGGAGGATCCGTCCCCGCTCCCACACCTCCAACCCACGCCCCTGCTGCAAGGCAGCATATTGGCGTAACAACTCCCGCGCCAACCGTCTATTGGCAGTCAGCAGCAGCGCGCCATCTTGCACCGCAGTCAATGCCGTAGGGAGTGTGATCGCGTGGAACATCTGGTTGCATACCATCAATTGGATAGAGTCGTTGCTGTCCCGTTAGCTATACAAGCAGGATGGGAGATTAACCGGGTAACACAGTGTAGGATATTACGCCTCCACCAGCTCCACAACCTCCACCAGATCACCCTGCACTCGCCAGCGCAGATCAAAGTCGTACAACCGCATGGCGTGGATACGTCCGTCTCCCTCCTCCCCGATATAGGCGGGCCGTGGATCCAGCTCCAGTGTGGCAGTGATCAAATCGCGCAACTCCTCGCAGTCACTGCGGCGACTGAGTTGCTGCTCCGCCTGTTCTGAATAGTGTACCGTCAGCCTTGGCCCTGGGGCCTCAGGGGCAAATCCAGAGGCGGCATCCGGGACGCTGTCGACATAAGGGATATAGGGCTTTATATCCAACACCGGGGTAGCGTCGACCATATCGATCCCGGAGAGCTGTAGCTCAACCCGGTCAGCGCTGATGACCACCTGTTCCAGCTTTACGACCGATAGCCCGATGGGGTTTGGACGAAACGGCGAGCGGCTGGCAAATAGACCCGTCCTACGGTTACCGCCCAATCGAGGTGGACGCACCGTAGCCCGCCACCCCTCCTGCATGGTCTGATGGAAGATAAACTGGACCCATATATGCGAGTAGCCATCGAGATCGACAACCGCCTCAGGCCGATTAAATGGTGGCAACAACTGCAGGACACCTCGCGCCTCAGGCACCAGCCCGGGCTGCCGCGGCACCCCGAATTTCTGCTTGAATGGAGAGTGGATAATACCGATGGGTTCAAACTCAAAGCTCATATATCACTCCCCCTACGCCCTCCAAGATTTACCACAACTCACCCAGGGTATCAGAGTTGTCTACACCATTCTGCCTGCAGGCCATACATATTATATACTTGCGGTTACTCTATCGCGCTCACTCGCTCTCTGGTTTGGATAACAATATGAAATTCTCTATAGTTCCGGTCACCTCTTTGCGACAGAACTGCTGCCTGCTCCGGTGTGAAACCAGCGGCAAGGGGGCGGTGATAGATCCGGGTGGAGATCTAAATACAATCATTGGGGCGGCAGAAGAGCTTGAGATTAAGCTGGAAAAGATTTTGATAACACATATCCATGTCGACCATGTCGGCGCTGTATCAGCTCTGAGCAAACAATTTGATCTCGAGATCGTGGGGCCACATCTGGAGGACCAGTTCCTTATCGATAGCCTCCCGGCGCAGAGCGCCATCTATGGCTTTCCGCCGGCGGAGATATTCACCCCAACCCGCTGGCTTGAACATAATGACCGGGTACAGGTGGGCAACGAGGAACTGCAGGTGCTGCACTGCCCGGGACACACCCCTGGTCATGTCGTCTACTTCCACCAACCTTCGCAGATCGCTTTTGTCGGGGATGTGCTGTTCAAGGGCTCTATCGGCCGTACCGATTTCCCCCGTGGTAATTACGACGACCTGATCAGCTCCATCCGTGAACGCCTATGGCCATTGGGAGATGAAGTCACATTTGTCCCGGGGCATGGGGCGCTATCAACCTTTGGTGAAGAGCGACGGAGCAATCCCTTTGTAGGCGATTAGTTGTTTATTATGGGGTAGCCCCCAGGCCATTTGCTATTGCTATAGCAGCATCGGTAATAAGTTTTGCAGCCACTGCACTTATGCAATCTCCCCATTGATACGTCGACAGTTAGTTTCGTAGCCTACATGCCCGGCGGCATGACCGCGGGATTCAATATAGATCAGTAATAATTTTCGCAGCCAGTCTAGACTGGAGTCTTTTTTCTTACCTTAGTGTCAGGCTGCAAGTCCCTTTCTTTTGTACGCTCAAAAGAAAGGGACGAAAGAAAAAAGCGCCCGACGACTTGCCCTACGGGTACCCTGCGCTCCTCACGATCTCAGGGGCTCCATCGACGGGTGAGCAATGACCGTTGGTCCAGCGGACCAACGCAGCATTGCGAACGCCTCGCAGGGACGCGAGGCTGGACCGGTGCGCCAGGGAGGGCTTGTGCCACATAACCAT
>JBNKMS010000012.1:0-435218 GCA_050293315.1 Sedimenticolaceae bacterium | reverse complement strand
TAACCTCAACAGAATATAGGAAATACCCTCTTGGCAGGATGTACCAAGTCCAAACCCACACCACTGCCCGCAGGGCGTTTCTTGGCGGCATATTTCAATATCGATGCTGGCGTGATAATTAACTGTTATATGTAAAAGGAATTCATGACATATTTAATACTAGGCATTCTTATATTAATTGTCGTTGCTCCGTTAGCAATGCCTTGGGGTAAAAGCTTGCTTATCTACTCAATTGCAGCGTGGTTCGTATTATGGGTAGCATTTTTCTTACAAATGCAGAAAGAAAGTAGTCAAGCATCTGATGTAGGTATTATCAGTGATGGTGTTGTTTTAGCATTTTCAATTATTGTATTTATCATTGTTATTGCTGTGCGGTGCATAGCCCAATTTATCTGGTCAGAATTAAATATTGAACGTAGCCACACATAACAAGGCGGTCAAGTTTGCTCCGGGCCTACGAGCCTGCGTGGGACCTCGGCTTCGCCTCGGCCCCTTACCGTGAATGTTAGGCGTTGAAATGAAGAGCAAGCTAAATAATATTGCCAGTACCATTTTAGGCTTAGTATCTGTACTTCTTTTTATCCTGGCTCACCTGCAGATCGATGCCCAAAATGAATTGCTAGAAGCATATTCAACGTTGGAAGATTCTCAAAATAATGGTTATGTGGCTCAGGCAGAACGCATTAAGGCAGAATTGCCAGAACTTAAAAGCAAAGTTAACGGTGAACTAAAAGCACTAATAACTTTCGGTATTCTCAGTCTTGTAGGTATGGTTGCTCTTAGATATAGAAATCGCGAAGACACCTAACGATCACATCAAGGTAGCTCATTTTCGTTCGCGGATATTTTGGGTCAGCGTGATAGTTTATTGTTATATATAAATGGAGGTAAGAATGATTACTTGCAAGCAGTGTGGTGCCGAATATGAGGATTATGCGTCGTATTGCAACACTTGCGATATTCCGATAATAGATGAGGGTGGGGAAAATTTAGAGAATAAGCGGAAGGGTGGTATTGCGGATACCAAGATCATTGGAATAGAAAATATGAGTATCGATGAGCTAAATCATGAATTACAGCGCGGAGGACAGTTTGTTATTTTTGAGTATTGTATCTCTATAATCTTCGTATCTTTCAAGCGTTCAACAAATATATATTTCATAAAAGCAGGCGAGAGTACTTTAGGGAAAAGCTTTGGGTTTACACTTGCATCACTAATTGCAGGATGGTGGGGGATCCCGTGGGGACCAATTTATACAATTAGCTCTTTAATAACAAACATGAGCGGTGGAAGAAAAATAACAAATGAAGTTGTCGCATCATTAAGATAAATAGATCAAAGTAGATCAAAGAGATCAAAGGGTCAGAGTACTTGAAGAGTCGCAATCATTATATTTCAACAACTCTGACCCCTTGAAGCCGAGAAAGCCTTTTTTAAACATGCCGGAAATCAATTACAAACGATCCGGAAGTGAACCAACGCTTTGAATATGACGCGTAGAAATATTTAGGGTCAGTGTAAAAACTTCTTATATCTATGAAACATGAACTTTGGATTAAAAATGAGAGTGAGCAAACATTTTGTTTGGCTGGCTCACACGGTGAAAATGCACGTAAGCTTTTAGAGCCGGGTGCTAAGTTGGTTTGGACTTGTGAAGCATCTTCACATTTCGAAGCTATGACTATGTATTACGAATATATGGGCTGGGGTAACTACACTACGGATTTCCCAGAGCAAGACAAAAAAACATATGCGGAGCTCGGCTGGGAGTGAATGCATTTCAAAAAAGGGGACGCATTTATTTCGCACCCTAGTTCTAAAATCAACCACCCTTAGCCCTCCTCCGACGCAGCCGAGTACCGAAACCGCAACAGGATCAGGCCCGTAGGGGCGCCGCATGGACGCGGCGCCTCCATCGCGGGCAAGGGATTGCCCGTCGATGGAGCCCCTGGGGCGGTGAGGAACGCAGGGTACCGCAAAGCGGCAAGTCGTGGAGCGCTCTTTTCTTTCGTCCCTTTCTTTTGAGCGTCCAAAAGAAAGGGACTTGCAGCCTGATACTAAGGCAAACTAAAAACACTGAGCGATTAGGCTGCGAAACTTATTACCGATGCAAAAGACATCATAACCATACGGCGCAATGCCCGTTGGTTATTGCGCCCTACATCCTACATCATAGATCCCGCGATCAAGCCACGGAATAACGCCAGTTATATAAGCCCTGGGGGGGGTTACCCCTTCAACTGCGACAGATCCCGCACCGCCCCTCGAGCCGCGCTGGTTGTAGTGGCGGCATAGGCCTGTAGCGCCTTGGAGACCGCCCGCTCACGCCCTACCGCAGTCCAGGCGGCGTCTCCCTTCTGCTCCATGGCGGCGCGCCGCTGGTTCAGTTCCTCATCGCTGACAGCGATATTGATGCTACGGTTGGGGATGTCGATCTCGATGCTGTCCCCCTCTTCTATCAGGCCGATGTTGCCACCCTCCGCCGCCTCGGGTGAACAGTGACCGATGGAGAGACCCGAGGTACCGCCGGAGAAACGGCCGTCGGTGATCAGGGCACAGCTCTTGCCCAGCCCCTTGGATTTGAGGTAGCTGGTGGGATAGAGCATCTCCTGCATCCCCGGCCCACCCTTGGGGCCCTCGTATCTGATAAGTACGATATCACCAGGCTGGATGGCATCACTCAGGATTGCCTCCACCGCCCCGTCCTGGCTCTCGAAGATCCGGGCCGGCCCGCTGAACTTGAGGATAGACTCATCCACCCCGGCGGTCTTGACGATACAGCCATCCTCCGCCAGGTTACCGTAGAGCACCGCCAGACCACCGTCCCGGCTGTAGGCGTGTTCCAGGTCCCGGATGCAGCCCCCGGCCCGATCCAGATCAAGCTCAGGCCACTGCCGCTCCTGGCTGAAGGCCTCTAGCGATGGCACCCCACCCGGCGCCGCGATATAGCGGTCGTGCGCAATCTGGTCGTCACTCCGGTTGATGTCCCACTGCTCGATGGCGGCGCCCATGGTGGCGCTGTGTACCGTCGAGACATCACGATGCACCAGACCAGCCCTCTCCAGCTCGCCGAGGATACCGATCACACCACCTGCACGGTGCACATCTTCAAGGTGATACTGCTGGGTGGACGGCGCCACCTTGCAGAGGTTCGGGACCTGGCGTGAGAGCCGGTCGATATCGGCCATGCTGAAATCCACCTCCGCCTCCTGCGCCACAGCCAGCAGGTGCAACACTGTGTTGGTGGAGCCACCCATGGCGATATCCAGGCTCATGGCATTCTCAAACGCCTCGAAGGTGGCGATACCGCGCGGCAGTATCGTGGCATCCTCCTGCTCATACCAGCGACGGGCCAACTCGACGATCAGGCTGCCTGCCTCCAGGAACAGCTCCTTGCGTTCGGCGTGGGTAGCTACCAGGGAGCCATTGCCGGGCAGGCTCAGACCGAGCGCCTCGGTGAGACAGTTCATTGAGTTGGCGGTAAACATACCGGAACAGGAGCCGCAGGTGGGGCAGGCAGAGCGCTCCATAGCGTCCACATCGGCATCGCTGTTTTTGGCATCGGCTGCCTCGATCATGGCGTCCACCAGATCAACGGCACGCTCTTCCCCATGCCACTGCACCTTTCCCGCCTCCATCGGTCCACCGGAGACAAACACCGCCGGAATATTCAAGCGCATCGCCGCCATCATCATCCCCGGGGTGATCTTGTCACAGTTTGAGATGCAGACCATGGCATCGGCACAGTGTGCATTGACCATGTACTCCACCGAGTCGGCGATAATATCGCGCGATGGCAACGAATAGAGCATGCCGTCATGTCCCATGGCGATGCCGTCATCGATGGCGATGGTGTTGAACTCCTTGGCCACCCCGCCCGCCTGCTCAATCTCGCGTGCAACCAACTGCCCCATGTCCTTGAGGTGGACATGGCCCGGAACAAACTGGGTGAAGGAGTTGACCACCGCAATGATCGGTTTATCGAAATCATCATCGCGCATACCGGTGGCTCGCCAGAGGGAACGGGCGCCGGCCATATTGCGTCCATGGGTGGTAGTGCGGGAACGATACTGTGGCATAACTCTCTCCAAATAAAGGATTTATCTTGTGCCTGGATACATATATTTAAGTTACAATATATCAGAAATAGGAAGCAACAAAGTGGCCGGCAAAAAAAACCTACAATCTGATCCGTTCGTCGACTGGTTTCGCAGTTCGTCGCCCTATATCCATGCCCATCGTGGTGGCACCTTTGTCATCGTCATCGGGGGCGAGGCGGTGGCCTCTGCAAACTTCGCCAACCTTATCCAGGACATCGCCCTGCTACAGGGTCTCGGCATCCGGGTGGTGTTGGTACACGGCGCGCGGCCACAGGTAGAGCAGCGGCTGCGGCAGCAGGGGGCCAAGGCGCAGTATATAGACGGCCTGAGGATAACCGATGATACCGCCCTCACCTGTATTAAGGAGGCCGCAGGGGCGGTGCGGGTCGAGATCGAGGGCGCCCTCTCCATGGGGGTGGCCAACTCACCTATGGCCGGGGCTCGGATCAGGGTGCTGTCCGGTAACTTTGTAACCGCCAGGCCGATAGGTATCCGTGACGGAATTGATTACTGCCACACTGGTGAGGTACGGAAGGTTGACACAGCAGCAATAGACAACGCCCTGCAGAGTGGTGCGACTGTATTGATACCGCCACTGGGCTACTCCGCCACCGGCGACCTGTTCAATCTAAACGCCACTGATGTGGGTTGCGCCGTGGCGACGGCCCTGAACGCCGACAAGCTGATCTATCTAATCGAGGGCAAGCTGAGCAGCCCCCGTGGTAGGACTGGTGGCAACCTCCTGCCAGCCGAGATCGACAGCATGCTACAGCGGCGCAAAAAGCTGCCGGATGAACTGGCACGGCAGCTACGCAGTGCGGCAGAGGCGTGTCGTAGCGGCGTCGCCAGGACCCACCTGATTAGCCTCGATATTGATGGTGTCTTGCTGCGCGAACTCTTTACCCGGGATGGCGCCGGCACCATGATCACTGCCGAACCGTACGAGATTATCCGTAGCGCCAGTCTTAGTGATGTGGTCGGCATCCTCGAGCTGCTCACCCCGTTGGAAGAGAGGGGGGTACTGGTGCGGCGTCCGCGGGAGTTGTTGGAGACGGAGATCAACCACTTTACGGTGGCTGAACGGGACGGCATGGTTATCGGTTGTGCCGCAATCTACTGCTATGCCAAAGAGCAGATGGCTGAGCTCGCCTGTGTCGCCGTGCATCCAGATTATCAGCACCACGGTCTCGGGGATAAACTGCTGGCCTGGATGGAGGAGCAAGCCCGGAAGCGGCAGATGCAGCAGATCTTTGTGCTCACCACACAGACCGCGCACTGGTTTCGGGAACGCGGTTTCAAGCAGTCGCCAATCCAATCGCTACCGGTGAAGCGGCGTCAACTATACAACTACCAACGCAACTCTAAGGTCCTATTCAAGGGCCTGGAAGATTAGAAACAGCATGGCCCACAGTTCAAAAAAGGCGGTCATGACCGCCATCTTCTCTAATACTACGGTAACGATAATAAAGTTCCTGGCCGCGCTGGCGAGTGGCTCCACCTCAATGATGAATGAGGCGGTCCACTCACTTATGGACAGCCTCAATCAGGGCTTTCTGTTTCTCGGCCTGCGTGAGTCAGAGCGCCCGGCTGACACGACCTACGCCTTCGGCCATGGTCAGAAGAAGTATCTATGGAACCTGTGGAGCGCCATCGGCCTCTTCTCTATCGGTGCAGGTCTCGGCCTGTCACACGCCTGGCACGCATGGAAGCAGATTGATCAGATCGAGGAGGCCCTGCCGGTGGAGATCATGGGAGCTACAATCGACCCCCTGAGCATAAATCTGCTGGTCCTGTTTTGCGCCCTGCTGTTGGAGGGCTACTCCTTTCTGGTAGCAGCCAGGTCATACGTTGCCGAGATGCGCGAGGATGGTTACAGCAACCCAATCAGATATCTGCTGCACTCCGATAACCCCACACTGGTGGCCATAGTACTTGAAGACTCGGTGGCCATGCTGGGGCTGCTGTTTGCCGCTCTCGGTATCGGCCTGGCCGCCATCACCGGTCAACTGCTGTGGGATATCTTCTTCTCAGCCCTGATCGCCCTAATGCTGGGTTTTACCGCCTTCTATCTAGGTTGGATCAACATGCGCTTCCTCGCCGACATGCGTGATCGGGTGGCAGAGAAGGCCTTCTGTGAGGTGGTAACGGGGCATAGTGAGGTAGAGCGCTGCCACGACCTGCGTTCCATCGTCCTGGATGAGAATCACACCATCCTGGTGGCCGAGATTGAACTACGAGAGGAGACCATCGTCCCCGGACTGTATGAGCAGATCGAACAAGAGAGGAGCGCTATTCTTGATCAGGTGCCATCAGGACGACGCAGTGAGAAGGCAATGTTACGTTATGCCGCCATGCGTGCATCTGTGACCGCAACCATCGCGCGGGCCGAACAGATCATTGATGAGCTGGAGGCAGCGGTAAAGAGGGTGGTGCCTCGAGTAAGCCATATCACCATTGAGGTGGAGGGGATATCTCAACCTAGCAGACTGCCAGAGGAGACAGAGCACATCTAATCAACTGAATGCCAGGAGATTACAATCAATCCGGCATCTCAACCACGACCATGTTCTTACCCTGTCGTTTGGCCCGATAGAGCGCCCTGTCAGCACGCGCCAGGAGTGCCTCTGGTAGTTCGTCCTCACAATGTTGGGCTACACCTATAGACGCTGTCACCGCCGGGTAGATCACCGCCCCATCGCGGATGGGAGGCATACTGGAGATACCAGCACGTATCCTCTCAAATACAGTCATGGCCTCTGCAAGCACGGTATCAGGCAGTAAGATAGTAAACTCCTCACCGCCGTAGCGCGCCAATAGGTCAAACGGACGAATCAGGTCCTGCATGGCATTAGATATCTTCTGCAATACAAGATCGCCTGCCTGGTGGCCATAGTTATCATTGTATTGCTTGAAATCATCCACATCGATCATGCCAAGACATAGCGACGTCTTACCTATAGTTGCCCGGTGCAGCGCACGGGCAAATGTCTTGTCCAGCCAGCGCCGGTTGTGGAGTCCGGTAAGCGCATCGATATTGGCGTGGGTCTCCAGATCGCTGATTGCCAAATTACCCAGGCGCAACCTGTCGACCAGTATGTTGACAAGATTACGCGCCACCCCCTCCACATTGTCGATCATCGTTTTCAGTTGGTTACGACTGATAACCAGGAGCCTGGTATCTTCACTTGCCAATACCCAGGCTGAAGGGTTGTATTGATCAAACACTGAGAGTTCACCGACACACTCACCAGCACCAAAAGTGGTTAGCGGCTGACCGCTTATCTGGCTCAAGTGTATCGCCAGGCCTCCAGATATGATTATAAACAGACTATTATTCCTCTCCTCGGGCGATAGCAGAACACTCCCGGCAGAGAGATGTTTTTCAACGCACTCCTGCAGGATAGTGTTCAGCGCCTCATGGCCCACTCCTTTGAGCAGGCTGCTACTGCTGATGATCTCGCGATCCTGAGTAGAAAACTGGGTTTCCATTTTCTTGACGGTTGATTGCGCCACCTAAACCTACCTCTTTTGTCAGGCACCCGAAGATGCCCTGCATTACCGGGACATTAAAAGTATAGTTTGCCGCCCAGGCGCCAGACGTGAGGCAAATCAAAGAAAACGCCACACACCCCAGTGAATCTCTAGATGCGAGATACACTCTTGTAGAAATTGCGAATTGAAACACATATCCTATGTGAGATAGTGAACAAACCATAGCCAATAACCCGAGGAGAAACAGGTATGAATATAGACCGTATTGTGATGGCCTTTGCAGGAACCGTTATCCTGGTCAGTGTGCTTTTGACCCAGTTACACCATCCCTACTGGATGTGGCTCACCGTGTTTGTCGGGGCCAATCTGCTGCAGGCCGCCTTCACCGGGTTCTGCCCCCTGGCCACCATCCTGAAGAAGCTGGGCAAAAGCAGCGGCGCCGCCTTTTAGCACTGCTTGCAGAGAAAGTAAAAAACGGCACCACTATGGCGCCGTTTTTTCTGTATTGTGATAGCAGCATGCAGCAGTTTAAGCAGGCAAGAATCACAACAGCGCATCAACCTATAAATTGGAAGCGGGTTGTAAATATTTAGGCATAGTCAATAATGGTTGAAGAGTAACCCCTCACATACGGGACCATCATGCAAGAACTACACGATCTGGAACTGCTGCTTACCGCCCATACCCCGATTATAATTATCGAATCGGTAGAGGAGCTGCGGGCCACTCAACTGTTCACTCGTTTGGGGATGCGTCTTGGTCAACCCATGTATCAATGGACCATCACCGAGGGATTACGACGACTTGAGGGAGATTTTGAGTCGCAGAGATTCAATACCGATCCGGTAGATGTGCTGAAACACATAAAATCTCTGAGTAAGCCGGGTTACTTCCTACTGCTTGACTTCCACCCCTTCCTGGACGATCCCCTGCACATCCGTCTGATCAAGGAGATCGCACAGCAGGCGGAGATTTATCAAAAGACCTTGATCTTCCTCAGCCACAGCTTCACCGTCCCGGATGAGATAAAACACTACTGTGTCCACTTTGATCTGCACCTGCCGGATCAGGCAGGGATGAAACAGATCATCCGCGAGGAGGCGGAGCGCTGGAAAAACAGCCACCGCACCAAGGTAAAGGCGGATAACAAGGCCATAGAGCAACTCAGCCGCAACCTTACCGGGGTAACCACTACCGATGCCAGACACCTGATCCGCAACGCCATTGAGAATGATGGCGCCATTACCCAAGACGACCTGCCAAAAATCATGCAGGCCAAATACCACCTGCTGGGACAGGACGGGGTGATATCGTTTGAACACGATACCGCCAAGTTTGAAAACGTGGCCGGACTACCCAATCTGAAAAAATGGCTGTCACAGCGGCGTAAGAACTTCGGCAAGAGCGGCAGCGAACCGCTAAAGGGGATACTGCTGCTTGGTGTTCAGGGGGGTGGTAAGAGTCTGGCCGCCAAGGCCGTTGCCGGAAACTTTGGGGTACCGCTGTTGCGGCTCGACTTCGCCGCACTCTATAACAAATATATCGGCGAGACCGAAAAGAACCTGCGCGAGGCCCTGACTGTTGCCGAGGTGATGGCCCCTTGTGTCCTCTGGATCGACGAGATCGAAAAGGGGATCACGGTGAGTCGCGCCGATGATGGGGTCTCGCAGCGGATCTTGGGGACCCTGCTGACCTGGATGTCAGAGCGACGCAAGCATGTCTTTATAGTAGCCACCTCCAACGATATCCAGAGCCTGCCTCCGGAGCTGATCCGCAAGGGACGGCTGGATGAGATCTTCTTTGTTGATCTACCTGACAATGAGGTGCGGGCGGAGATCTTCAAGATCCATCTGCGGCAGCGCAACATCGCGCCGGGTAAATTTGACCTGGAGCTTCTATCCGACACCAGCCACGACTTTACCGGCGCCGAGATTGAGCAGGCAATCGTCTCTGCAAGTTACGCAGCCCAGGCCAGAGAGGAGTCTTTGGAGACGGAGCATCTGCTGGCGGAACTGGAGCGCACCAAACCGCTATCAGTAGTGATGGCAGAGCGGCTCCACGCCCTGCGCAGTTGGGCGGCAGAACGGACGGTACCGGCTTAACCCCATCTACTCTTCCGCCACCATTAAATCGCCCGCGGTAGCGGGCTCCTACCACATCAGGACATCTACAGGTATCGAGTAATAAACGCAAAGAACGCTAAGAGCGCAAAGGACGCAAAGAGTATTAATGCTGTCTGTCTTAATAAATCTTAGCGTCTTAGCCTACAGGGAAGTAGGCGATGGGCGTGAGCATGCCTACAGGGATGTAGGTAGTAGAGTAACTCAGGAGCAGTTACCGAGGAGCGGAAGCTTGGCGTTTATTACTTGGTGAATTATCTTTGGAACTGCAGCCGCTGGCCATGCCTCCCCGGATGCAGTTCTCCCTGTCGATACACAATATTCCCATTGACCAGAGTGGTATCTATCGTGGAGCGCAACTGCTCTCCCTCCAGGGGCGACCAGCCACACTTGTAGAGAATATCCTCCCGCTTCACCCGCATCTGCATGTTGAGATCAACCAGTACCAGATCGGCCCAGTAACCCTCCCGCAGATAGCCCCGATCGACAACAGCAAACAGCCTGGCCGGGGCGTGACAGGCCCGCTCTACCAGGGTCTCTAGGGAGATGACTTGGTCATGATAGAGCTCCAACAGCATGGGGAGCGCATGTTGCACCAGCGGCAATCCAGCCGGCGCCTTGAAGTAGCTGTTCTGCTTCTCCTCCATTGTATGGGGTGCATGATCCGTAGCCACCACATCTATACGTCCTTCGATCAATGCCCGGCGCAGGGCATCACGATCAGCCGCTGTCTTGATAGCAGGGTTGCACTTGATGAAGGCGCCCTTACGCTCATAGTCCTGGTCGGAGAAGTAGAGATGATGCACACACACCTCTGCGGTGATTCTCTTCTCATCCAGGGGCCTGGTCTCGAATAGCTCCATCTCCTTGGCCGTAGTCAGATGCAGTATATGCAACCTGGTCCCATGGCGCCTTGCCAGATCCACAGCAAAGGATGAAGAGAGATAACAGGCCTCTGCGCTCCTGATTTGTGGATGCATGGATATGGGCACGTCATCCCCATACCTGGCCCGCGCCTCCTCCTCGTTACGCTGTATGGTGGGCGAGTCCTCACAGTGGGTGGCCACCAGTACCGGGGCATCCCTGAAGATCTGCTCCAGGGTCTCTTCCCTGTCCACCAGCATATTGCCGGTAGAGGCACCCATAAACACCTTAATCCCACAGGCCTGCTGTGGGTCCAGGGCACGAATCACATCTATGTTGTCGTTGCTGGCACCCAGATAGAAGGCATAATTGGCCACCGAGCTCTCGGCCGCTATCTGATACTTGGCCTCCAGGGCATCCAGGGTCACTGTGTTTGGATTGGTGTTCGGCATGTCCATGAAACTGGTTATGCCACCGGCTACAGCCGCAGTTGATTCAGAGTTGATATCACCCTTATTGGTTGCCCCAGGCTCACGAAAATGGACCTGATCGTCGATCATCCCAGGCATGAGCAGCATGCCGTCTGCATCCACCACTTGGGTAGTGTTATCGGCGCCTATCTCCGAGGCTATCTTTTCAATCCGACCGGCGCGCACCAATAGATCACCCTGAGTAACAGCGCCATCGCTGACCATGTTGGCGTTTTTGATCAGAATATCGCTGCCCATCAATCGTACTCCCGGTCCTTCCAGTTGCGAATTGCAGTAAATACCTCGGCGCCACTCTGCAGACGGCGGCCAGCATAACGCTCGGCGGCGGCACTAACACCATCCTCACTCCAGCGCATAAAGGGGTTGGTATCCAGCTCTAGCTGCAACCTGGAGGGGACGGTCGGCTCACACCGGTCACGCAGCGCCTGCGCATCTCGCTCCCGCTGCAACAGCGCCTGGTTGTCCGGCTCCACCCATTTGGCAAAACCTATATTGTCCAGGGTGTACTCATGGGCGCAGTAGATCAGGGTATCGGCCGGCAGGGCAGCGATCCGCTGCAGCGAGTTATGCAGCTGCTCATGGCTGCCGCTAAAGACCCGGCCACAACCACAGGCAAACAGCGTATCGCCACAAAATAGGGCCCCCTCACCCAGATACCCCAGATGGCCCTCGGTGTGGCCCGGTAGCTCCATCGCCGTGAGCCGGATATCGAGCGAGGAGATCTCGATCTCCTCCCCATCACCGAGCGGATGGGTGACAACCGTGATCCTCTCATGGACCGGACCATAGACCGGTATCCCGGGATAGGCCGCCAATAGCTCGCGAACACCGCCGGTATGGTCGCCATGTTTATGGGTTAGCAGGATGGCATCCAGCTGCAACTCCTCGCGCTGCAGATACTCCAGCAGCGGATCCTCATCACCCGGATCTACCGCGACCGCCCTATCAGCACCATCCCTACGCAGCAGCCAGATGTAGTTATCATCGAAGGCCAGTATCGGGATGATCTCCAGTTTTGGGGACATGCGCTATTTTCCGTAGAGCTCTTTCGGGTCTATCAGTGGATCACTGATCACCTCAAGCCGATCGCCGCGCACCGCGTTGTAAAAGCAGCTGCGCCGCCCAGTGTGACAGGCCGGACCGGTCTGGTCCACCAGCAACAGGATGGTATCGCCATCACAGTCGAGGCGCAGCTCCTGTAGCTGCTGCACCTGACCCGAGGACTCCCCCTTGCGCCACAGTTTCTGGCGTGAGCGAGACCAGTAACAGACCCGGCCGGTGGCAAGGGTCTCCTGCAGCGACTCGCTGTTCATCCAGGCCATCATCAGCACCTCGCCGCTGTCGTGCTGCTGAGCGATGGCGGGTATCAACCCGTCGGCATTATAGGGAAGTTCCGCAACCACCTCTGCCCACGGCAGCGACTCCCCGCTCTTGAAACCTTCGGTCTTTTTCAACATCAATTGCACTCTCCAGCTGTTTGCTACATGATAACACTGTTATCACAACTTCGGTGTTTACGGCTTCTCACCTGATATAATCCGATCTATCGAGTAGAGACAACCCCTGACTTCCATGCGTATCTTCAAGATCATATTTATCAACCACGGCAAAGTCTACGAGCTCTATGCAGAAAACGTTCGCCAGGGTGAGATGTACGGTTTTGTTGAGATTGAACAGCTGATCTTCGGAGAGAACAGCTCGCTGGTGATCGACCCGAGTGAAGAGAAACTCAAGAACGAGTTCAGCGGTGTAAGCCGTACACTGGTCCCGATGCATGCCGTCATCCGTATCGACGAGGTGAAAAAAAAGGGGACCAGTAAGATCCTGGATCTGGACGCCAATGCCAACGTCACCCCCTTCCCCGCCACCATATTCCCACCCGACAAAGGCAAGTAGTACCGCACCTAGCAGATAATCCTTGCGAATTCTCATTGCCGCAATAGTCTTGGGGGAGATAATGGCACCGTTGCTATCGAGACCCTCAGAATGAAGTACAAGCCACTTTACCTAATAATTGTACCTATCCTCCTGCTGGGGTGTGACGCCGACCAACCGCCGCCTGAAGCGGGAGAACCGCCACTGGTAAAGGCGGCAGAACTGGGAGATCTGGCCCAACTGGAGTCGTTGCTGGCCACCCCACAAAATATAGACGTGCGAGACAGCTGCTACTGGACACCGCTGATGAAGGCGGCACTGAACGGCCACACCGAGGCGGTGCGAAAACTGCTGACCGCAGGGGCTGCAACCGGACTGGGGGACAAGGGTGGATACACCGCCATGATGCTGGCCGCATCCAACAACCATGCTGATATCGTCGAGCTACTGCTGCAACATGGCAGTGACATAAACCATGTTGAGTCGACAGAGGGTTTTACCGCCCTAATCTGGGCGGCGCAGCGGGGCCATCTGCAGACGGTTAAGCTGCTGCTACAAAAGGGTGCAGATCGCGGCCTCCGCGATCACAAAGGGATGAGCGCCATGGATTGGGCGGAAAAAAACAAGCACCGCGAGATTGTCCGGCTTCTCCCCGGCAACACACCATAGAAAGTATTGGGGGCATCCTGACCCATATCGACTATTACAGACATCGAGTAATAAACGCAAAGAACGCCAAGACGCTAAGGCGCAAAGGTTTATTAACACAAATAACATTAATACTCTTTGCGGCTTTGTGGCTTTTTCACGGGATCCAGTGACTTGATTAATTCCGGTAGTTAATTTCGTAGCCTTTAACCTGTTGAGCATTTTCCATTGCTATAGCGGCATCAGTAACTAGTTGCGCAGCCATTGCAGCCACTCTATTAAAGGTCTGGTAGTCAGTTTCGTAGCCCTTAACCTTAAGAGCTCTTTTTCTTTTCCCAGCAAAGGCTACGAGCCTATTTCTTTTGCTTGCCCAAAAGAAAATAGGCGAAAGAAAAGGGCAACCGAGTGTTCCGTCCTACGGATACCCTGCGCCTCTCGTCATAAGCGGGGCTGTCCATACGGGGCATCCCTGCCCCGCTGGACAGGAGCGACATCCCTGTCGCTCCCCTAAAGGGCCATTTCCGCTTACGCCTGCGATGCTCGGCGCAACACACGGTATTAGGGTGCCCACCCCAAACCCGTCAGACGCAGCCGAGCACCGCAACGATTGAAGGATTAGGCCCAAAGGGGCGCCACAGGGAAGTGGCGCCTCCATCGCGGGCGATGGACCGCCCGTCGATGGAGCCCCTGAAATCGTGAGGAGCGCAGGGTACCCGCAGGGCAAGTCGTCGGGCGCGGTTTTCTTTCGCCCCTTTCTTTTACGCGTATAAAAGAAAGGGGCTCGCAGCCTATCGCAGATGGAAAAATAGGAGCGCAGGTGTCTTAGGCTGCGAAAATTATTACAGATCTTTCCTGGATCCCGCGATCAAACCGCAGAGGCATATTGGCTGCAAAATCAATAACCAATAGATGCCCACAGCATACATCCCATCTGCTAAAACATCTCCTGCGGATCCACATCCACCGACCAGCGCACCTTGCGCGCCAATTTCAGTTCGCGCACCGTAGGCAGCCACTCCCGTAGAAACTGCTGCAGCTCTGTCCGCTGTCCGGCCTGCAGTAGTAGATGCACCCGATAGCGCCCGGCCCGGCGCTCCATCGGGGCGGGAACCGGACCCCACAACTCCAGCGGTCGGCTGCTATCAATCCCCTCAGCCAACTCCGATGCCCGCTGCAGAAACTCCCTGGGCACAGCCTCACTGGATGCCTCCGCCCGGATCAGGGCCTGATAGCTATACGGTGGTAGGGCTGCAAGCTGGCGCTCATGCAGGGCCTCATGGACAAACGGACCATATCCTTTGTGGATCAAGGTCTGTAGCAGCGGATGATCGGGATGACGGGTCTGCAGAATAACCCGCCCCGGCTTCTCTGCCCTGCCTGCCCGCCCGGCCACCTGGGTGACCAGCTGCGCCATCCTCTCTGCGGCCCGGTAGTCGGCACCGAACAGCCCTTGATCGACATCGATAATCCCGACCAATGTAACATTGGGAAAGTGGTGTCCCTTGGCCAACATCTGGGTCCCCAGCAGGATGGAGTAGGCCCCTTTATGGATGTCAGTCAAAAGCCGCTGCAGACTCCCCTTACGGCTGGTGGAGTCACGGTCAATCCTGACGACAGCCATATCCGGGAAGCGGCCAGCCACCGTCTCCTCCAGCCGCTCTGTCCCGTGACCTAAAGGGTACAGCTCCGCCCCCCCACAATCTGGACACTCCCGGTCAGTGCGTCGCTGCGAACCGCAGTGGTGACACCACAGGATATTACTCCCCTGATGCATAGTCATGCGGGCGTCACAGCGACGACATTGGGCGATCCAGCCACAGCTATAACAGGTCAGCTGGGGCGCGTACCCGCGCCGGTTGAGAAACAGCAGCACCTGGTTGCCCGCCTGCAGCTGCTCCCCCATCAGATGTATCAGATGAGGAGAGAGACCACCGTCCAGTCGTGCCGAGCGGATATCCAACAGATCAATCTTGGGAGAGATGGCACTGCCGGCACGCTCAGGCAGTCGCAGATGGCGATATCGACCGCTCTCTACATTGTGGATGCTCTCTAGCGATGGGGTGGCCGAACCGAGCAGCACCGGACAGTTGCGGCGCTGCGCCAGTACCAGCGCCAGATCCCGCGCCGAATAGCGAAACCCCTCCTGCTGTTTGAATGAGAGGTCATGCTCCTCATCCACCACCACCAGCCCAAGTCTGGGGATTGGGGTAAAGATGGCAGAGCGGGTACCTATGACCACGGCCGCCTCACCCTGGGATGCGGCTAGCCAGCCGCTCTCCCGCTCCAGATCAGAGAGCCCGGAGTGCAGCAGGGCAACAGGGGCGGCAATACGTCTTCGAAACCGCTCCATAAGCTGTGGAGTAAGACCGATCTCCGGCACTAGAATCAACACCTGACGCCCCTGCGTCACCACCTGCTCAACCAGACGAAGATAGACCTCTGTCTTACCGCTACCAGTCACCCCATCCAGGAGGAAGGGGCTGAACCGCTGCATCCCCTCCAGTACTGCAGCTACCGCCTGCTGCTGCGCCGGGTTCAGATCATGCCCTCCCTCTGTAGATGCAGACGTCGGCTGCGGACGCCCCTCCTCAACCGCCCAAGGCTGCAGCCACCCCTTCTGCTGCATGCTGCGTAGTACAGTTCGACACTCGCCACAGATAGCATAGAGCTCCCGCTGCCCCAGGCAACCCCCTTCCGTCTGCTGCAGAATTCGCAGCACGGCGGCCTGGCGCGGCGCACGCGTAAGATCATCTGGAAGCTGCTCCTCCCCCTGCGGAGTCAATCTCCAGCCAGGACGGGTACCGGCCTGTAGCGGCCTCCCCCTGCGTAGACGCAGTGGCAGCGCTGCAGCCACCACCTCACCGATCGGATGGTGATAGTAGTCGGCCGCCCACTGCAACAACCCCAACTCATGCGGCCCTAGCAGTGGCGTCTTATCCAGTCGCCGCAATGCGCGCTTCAATCGCTCAACCGGCACCTGACTCTCGGTTACCACCTCCAGCAGGACCCCACAGCGCTCACCCCGACCAAAGGGCAGCAACAGCCGCTCTCCCGGCCGTAGAGAGGCCGGATCAACCCCCCGTGGTGGCAGATAGTCGAAACTTGAATGGAGCGGTGCTGGTACGGCAATCCGCAGTAGGGCCTCTCTGGACATGGGAAGACTCTACCCGAGTTGGAGCAATTTCTTAAGCGCTAAAACCACTAACCTACTATTCTCATTACAGTTAAAATCTTTTCCACAATATCTGTGGATAACCCTGTGTATAAAACCAGCCAATTTCACTCCAGATGGGGATATATATACCCCGCACTTAAATTGGTAAATTTGTAACCAATCTGTAATATTGCTTGATAATCAATGCGTTACATTAGCCAAACAGATACCTCTGGCAAGAGTGTGATCCATATCACATGTTTTCCACCGCCACCAGGATAGTTGTGCATAACCCACGGTAATACCAGAGATTTTTGTATTCACAAAACACCATTCACAACACCAATGACCAACGTCTGAATGGCGTTGAGCATACACTTGGTGGGCCTTTACTCACGCCGTCGAGAAGGCAGATGTGATACCCAATTATGCAATGACCGACTCTCTTCAACCCATGGTGGCTGTTCTCGTTCGGTTGAAGAGAGAGACCAGCCCCGCTAGAAATCCTGCGCTCAATCGGTGTATCATCCCCAGCACTGAAGGGGGTCCAGGTACTATCCCCCATTGGTAGGAGAGAGACGGCGGTGAATCTACAACAGCTGATTCTACGCACCGACATCGCAGGCATGCCCCTGGGATGGATCGACTACCGTGATGCGGTGCGGCTGCACTTCCTTGGCCAGATAGCATATAACTGTGGCCAGGTGCTGTATCGTCTCCGTGGCGGAATAAACGCCCACTCTCACCTGCGCAGCACGGTAGAGGTCAATACCATCATCGCCACCCACGGCAACAGCCGGGTGATGGAGAAGATGCGTGACAGCTATATCCCACCACTAAACAACGAGACACTATTTCAGCGTGATGGCCATATCTGTCTCTACTGCGGCCATGAGTTTCCACCCAGGCGGCTGTCGCGAGACCATGTGCGCCCGCTGAGTCGAGGCGGACCGGACCACTGGAACAATGTGGTGACAGCCTGCACCCGCTGCAATAACTATAAGGCGGGCCGCACCCCGGAGATGGCAGGTATGGAACTACTGGCTATCCCATTCACCCCTACCCATGCAGAGTATATCTATCTGCAGGGGCGTAACGTCCTGGCCGATCAGATGGAGTTCCTGCGCTCGCACTTCCCCCGCACCAGCCCCCTACATGAACGGCTAGAGCGGTATAGCTAGACCGCATATTGCGCCGGCAGCAATATTCAAGCAATTTAAGAAGACAGGCCTGACACCGCCTTCCCTTATTCTGTTAGCCACAAAGAAACGCAAACTACCGCAAAAGTTCGCAACGATATATAGAGTCAGAACAAGAGTTAATTTGCGTATTATGGCAGTGATTAGCGTGCATTAGCGGCTAAAAAATAAATTTAAAGGGTCGCTGAAACTGGCGAAAATACCCACCCCACCTACTGCTGTTGCTGTTGTTGTTCTTGCTCTGCCTCCGGCCCACTCTCCAGCTTCGGTTCTGTCTCCGATTTTGACTCCGGCTCAGCCAGCGGCCCCTGCTGCTCTATCTTCGCCATCCACGCCCCCACTCGACTGGCCAGCTCCCCCTCCAAGCCAGCGAAAGAGTGGTTGGCCCCGGTAACCACGGTCTGACGATAGTTGCTGTTCTCCGCCTTGCGTGCCGCAGCCTGGCGCTGCTTGGCGCTAGTACGAACCACTACAAGATCCTGGCTACCGTAGATATCCAGGGTTGGCAGTTTGATCTTGCTCAACTCCTCGCTGGTCTTGCTCTCTGACCCCTCGGGCTCCAACATCCCCCCTATCGCCACCCAGGCGATTATCTCTTTTGGCGGCTTCTCTGCTGCCAGATAGTGTGCCGCCATACGTGCACCCAGCGAGTGTCCAATCAATACGATCTTCTCTATCTTACGCTGCCGTAGGTATTCAACTGCAGCGCTTATCCTCGCCGTCGCCTCAGGGATCAGCTTCTCATACTCAGAGCTGCCACTGCCTGCAGTAGCCAGCGGCATCTGCACGGAGATACTCTCCCAACCATGCTGGGGCAGATATCTCCGTAGGGGACCAATAACTTTGGGGGTATCGGGGTATCCACCGAGCCCGTGCAGCAAGATTGCCGCGCCGCGCGTATCACCGCGCTCAACCTCGGTATGGATGGCGAATATTTCATCACTCCCCGCCTTGAGCGTAACCCCCTCCCCCACCAATTGGCTGTTGGCCAGCTGTGTCGCCAGGCGTTTCTCGCGTTCAAGATCGGTAGCAACAGCCACCGCTGTTAACAGGGTCATACACAACAACAGCACAGATGCTCTTCGCATATAGTGATCTTCCTTGCCCAGGCCATCGATAGCCCAAAGTATAGACAGTTTTTCTCCCCCACCAGATGAAAAACGGTAGCGCTTGGGGTACAGTGGCGCTCAGAAAATCTGTGTACGCAAGGGAACCACTATGGCTGACTACCTGCTTGCCCCATCCATCCTCTCTGCGGACTTCGCCCAGCTTGGAGCCGAGGTAGATCGGGTCCTGGCCGCTGGTGCCGATATCGTCCACTTCGATGTAATGGACAATCACTATGTCCCCAACCTCACCATCGGTCCGCTGGTGTGCGAGGCCCTACGCAAACATGGGGTGAGCGCCCCGATAGATGTCCACCTGATGGTAGAGCCGGTGGATCGAATCGTCCCGGATTTTGCCGCTGCCGGTGCCAGCTATATCACCTTCCACCCGGAGGCCAGCCGTCACCCACACCGCACCCTGCAGTTGATCCGTGATAGCGGCTGCAAGTCGGGGTTGGTTTTTAATCCGGCCACTCCACTGTCCCATCTGGAGCACGTGCTGGATATGGTCGATATGGTCCTGGTGATGTCGGTCAACCCAGGTTTTGGCGGGCAGAGTTTCATCCCCTCCGCTATGGACAAGATCCGTCAGATCCGCCAGATGATAGATGGTGCCGACCACGCTATCCGTCTGGAGG
Source organism: Sedimenticolaceae bacterium (assembly GCA_050293315.1). GTDB lineage: Bacteria > Pseudomonadota > Gammaproteobacteria > Chromatiales > Chromatiaceae > CBFDBF01. The sequence goes on along the minus strand of JBNKMS010000012.1, from coordinate 415,530 downwards.
TGGATGGTGGAATAAAGGCAGACAACATCGCTGCGGTTGCCGCGGCCGGGGCCGACACCTTTGTCGCCGGATCCGGGATATTCGGCCAGGGAAAAGAGGGTGATCCCAACCGCTACGACTCCATAATCCGGGCCATGCGTGACGCCTTGGCCTCGGTTTGACTGGAATAGCGGCGCAAATTGGACTATTGTTACCGCTCTCAACCTAAACGGAAGAAACATGCGACTCTCAATACACAGCAAGATAGCCCAGACAGGCGGACGATGGCGCTGGTAGATCCGGCCCGTAGTACCCGTTTGTCTGAAATCTTTTTGTGGAGAGCAACATGAAACCCGAACAGTTCACCGCCCTGGAAGCAGAGGGCTATAACCGTATCCCCGTAATGCGCGAGGTTCTGGCAGACCTCGACACCCCGCTGAGCGTCTACCTCAAACTGGCCGATGGCCCCTACTCCTATCTATTCGAGTCGGTCCAGGGCGGCGAGAAGTGGGGCCGCTACTCCATCATCGGTCTGCCGTGTCATTCCCTGCTACGGGTGCATGGCCACGAGATCACTGTAGAGAGCGGTGGCAAGGTGGTGGAAAACCATACAGTAGATGATCCACTGGCATTTATTGAGGAGTTCCAGGATCGCTACCGGGCCACTGAGATAGATGGCCTACCCCGCTTCAGTGGCGGGCTGGTGGGCTACTTCGGCTATGACACCATTCGCTATATTGAGCCCAAACTGGCCGACTGCCCCAATCCAGACACCATCGGCAACCCCGACATCCTGCTGATGGTCTCCGATGAGGTGGTGGTATTCGACAACCTGCGCGGCTGCATGTATCTGGTGGTCTATGTAGATCCATCCCAGGGTGAAACCTTGGAGCAGGGCGAGACACGCATCGCTGAACTAATCAAGAAGATGGAGGGGGCCGCGCCACGACGCAGACATGAACAGCCACGCAGTGTGGAGGAGTCCCATTTCGTCTCCGGTTTCACCGAAGAGGGCTTCAAACAGGCGGTGGAAAAGTGCAAACAGTACATCCTGGATGGAGACTGTATGCAGGTAGTTCTATCGCAGCGCCTGTCGATACCGTTTGGCGCACCGCCGCTGGACCTATACCGGGCGCTGCGGGGACTGAATCCATCACCGTACATGTACTTTCTAAATCTTGATGACTTCCATATCGTCGGCTCTTCACCGGAGATCCTGGTGCGTCTGGAGGATGGGGAGATCACTGTACGACCTATCGCCGGCACCCGCCGTCGTGGCCACACCGAGATGGAGGACCTGGCCCTGGAACAGGAGCTGCTGGCCGACCCCAAAGAGTTGGCTGAGCATCTGATGCTGATAGACCTGGGTCGGAATGACACCGGTCGGGTGGCACAGGTTGGTACGGTCAAGCTCACCGACAAGATGATCGTAGAGCGTTACTCCCATGTCATGCATATCGTCTCCAATGTCGTGGGTAAACTGAATGAGGAGATGAGCGCCATAGATGTGCTACGTGCCACCTTCCCCGCCGGTACCGTCAGTGGCGCCCCCAAGATACGCGCCATGGAGATCATTGACGAACTGGAGCCGGTAAAACGCGGGGTCTACTCCGGAGCGGTGGGTTATCTCTCCTGGAACGGCAACATGGACACCGCCATCGCCATCCGTACCGCTGTGATCAAGGATGACACCCTGCACATCCAGGCCGGGGCCGGGATCGTCGCCGACTCTGTACCCAGGCTGGAGTGGAAAGAGACCATGAACAAAGGGCGCGCTGTCTTCCGTGCGGTAGAATTGGCTGAAGCAGGACTGGATAAGAGCTCTGATTCAGGTTAGGAGATTAAACGCAAAGAACGCTAAGACGCAAAGGACGCAGAGATCATGGATGAAAATGTATTGGCTCACGAGGTGATTGGGGCAGCTATAGATGTGCACAAATCGCTGGGGGCAGGTCTGCTGGAATCAGCATATCACGACTGTCTATGCCACGAACTGCGTTTGCGTAAACTATATTTTGAACGAGAGGCGCCTATTGCGGTTGGGTATAAAGGACTGCTGATTGACAACGCATACCGAGCAGACCTGATAGTTGGAGGACGGTTATTGGTGGAGCTAAAATCTGTGGAAAAGATCGAAACTCTTCACAAAGCACAGCTACTCACCTATCTTCGACTAACCGACAAAAAACTTGGATTGCTCATAAACTTCAATACAGAACTTGTGAAACATGGGATTTATCGAGTTGCTAACAACCTTAACTAACTTTGCGTACTTTGCGCCTTTGCGTCCTCCGCGTTACATTACCGGACTAAGCCAATGCTCTTAATGATCGACAACTACGACTCCTTCACCTATAACCTGGTGCAGTATCTGGGTGAGCTGGGGGCAGATGTGCGGGTACAGCGCAACGATGAGATCAGTGTCACCCAGATCGAAGAGCTGCAGCCCGACCAGATAGTCATCTCACCAGGACCCTGTACTCCCGATCAGGCCGGGGTCTCGGTGGAGGCAATCAAGGCCTTCGCCGGAAAGATACCGATCCTCGGGGTCTGTCTGGGACACCAGTCGATAGGCCAGGCATTTGGCGGCAACATAGTCCACGCGCGCCAGGTGATGCATGGTAAGACCTCATCCATATATCACTCCAACAGCGGCGTATTCACTGGTCTGGAGAATCCATGTACTGCGACCCGCTATCACTCCCTGGTCATCGAGAGAGAGAGCCTGCCGAAGTGCCTGGAGATCACTGCCTGGACCCAACTTGAGGATGGATCAATGGATGAGATCATGGGCGTACGCCACAGAGAGATGAATGTACAGGGGGTACAGTTTCATCCGGAATCGATCCTGACCGAGAATGGGCATGACCTGCTCAGAAACTTTATTGAGAATCGATAATTAACGCAAAGAACGCAGAGGTACAGAGGACGCAAAGATAATTGGTACTTCAGCCTGCCGATTTTTTTGTTAACCGAAAGAACAGTGCATAGCCCGGTCGTTTTAAAGTCGAATTCATCAGAGATGCCATAATAAAACCCTCTGCGGCTTTGCGACCTTTGCGTTTAATTACGGAGTAAAAAGATGAACATGCAGCAAGCCATCAATCAGGTATTAGCCCGGCATGACCTCAGCACAGCAGAGATGACCGAGGTGATGCGCACCATCATGACCGGTGGTGCCACAGACTCTCAGATCGGCGGCTTCCTCATCGGCTTGCGGATGAAGGGCGAGACCATACATGAGATCGCCGCTGCCGCTACCGTGATGCGTGAGCTGGCTACCGGCGTGGATATCAGTGGCCTCGACCATGCGGTGGATATTGTCGGCACCGGCGGTGACTCATCCAGCACCTTCAACATCTCCACCGCCTCAATCTTTGTTGCAGCCGCGGCCGGTTGTAGTGTCGCCAAGCATGGCAACCGCTCCATTTCGAGTAAATCCGGCAGTGCCGATGTGCTGGAGGCGGCCGGGGTACGCCTTGATCTGACCGCAGAGCAGGTGGAACAGTGCGTACGTGAGGTAGGTGTAGGTTTTATGTTCGCCCCCGGCCATCACAGCGCCATGAGGCACGCTATCGGTCCGCGGAAAGAGCTGGGGGTACGCACCATATTTAACATACTAGGCCCATTGACCAACCCGGCCGGTGTCCCCAACCTGATGCTGGGTGTATTCAGCGCAGAGCTGGTCGAACCGATCGCCAACGTGATGCTGGAACTCGGCAGCCGTCATGTCATGGTGGTGCATGCCAGAGATGGTCTCGATGAGATCTCCATCGGCGACCAGACTGAGGTGGCAGAGCTGAAGGATGGGGCCGTTAGTCGCTACAGCATTCAACCGGAGGACTTTGGCCTGCAGCGTACTCCCATCTCTGAGATCACCGTAAATAGCGCCGCAGAGAGTCTCGCCATAATCCGCTCTCTGCTGGATAACAATCCGGGGCCGGCCCGCGACATCGTACAGCTCAATGCCGGCGCCGCCATCTACACCTGCGGCCTAGCCCCCACCATGGCTGATGGGGTCAAGATGGCCGGTGAGGCGATTGCCAGTGGCGAGGCGCGCAATAGACTGGAGCGGCTGGCGCAATTTACAGACGAGTTAGCCTGACCTGGATTGTAACTGTTTGTCACAGCAGATGTTTGCCGTCAAACAGCTCGAACTCCAAAGAGAAGATATCAACCCCCTCAACACAGGCAAGATTGACTCGATAGTGTCCTGCCTTTCTAGCGGTCTCGTGAAATGTGTAGATCCCACAATTTGTGCAAAAATAGTGCTTGGCAGTCTTCGCTCCAAACTGATACAGCCCTAAAACAGCCGGATCCGCATCGATATTCAACTCAGCCTCAGGGATCAACTCTGCAGACATCATTGCGCCCTTACGTGAGCAGATGGAGCAGTTGCAGCGCACCCCCTTGGTAATCGCCTCACCCGAATAGGAGAAACGTACCGCACCGCAATGGCAACTACCTTTATGATCATGCATCACTCTACACCTCAATATACCACCCAGTTCCTGAATCCTGTGCAGAAGTGATGGTCTGGAGGCTTACAAGTAGTCATAAAATTGATGACTATCCTGCCCCGGATGGGATCTGTTCTGCGGCTACATCCCTACCAGGAGTGGTCACCGCAGCTGTGCTCACCATCCTGATGGTTAAAGGTATTGACGCACGGATCGCCGCACTCCGGACAGGTTGCACTACAGGCGCACAGGATCATATGGGTTACTCTACGGAATAGCTTGATTAGCTTGCTCATAACCATCTCCCTTTGCTGAATGAACTCACCAGAAAATACCGCAGATAGCGGTGTTGCTGCAAATGGTATTTGCGGTCACCTGTCCCCAGCGACTGCCTCTATCCCCGCAGCTCCAGGGCCTTGTAGTAAGCGGCGCCACTACTCACGGTCTCACGCGCCAACGCGATACCTGCCTCAATGCTATTCGCGCCGCCACCCAGGTAGATACGTACCCCGGAATTGAAGAGTATCGCATCCAGGTGGAGATCATCTTTCCCGGAGAGGGTCGCCTCTATGCTGGCGGCCGCCTTGGCAGGCTCTTCACACGGGTGATGCGACTTCTCTGTGAGTCCAAAGTCGCCGGGTGACAGGGTATAGCGCTCGATGTTGCCATCGTGGTATTCAGCCACTGCAGTTGGCGCCAGCGGCAGCTCATCACCGCCATCGAGTCCCATTACCACTATGACACGCTCCTGCCCACGCTCACCGACCGTGGCGGCAAAACGCTCCATGAATGTCTCATGCGCAGACCCTATAAGGGTGCGCCTGGCGCCAGCCGGATTGAGCATTACCTCACAGGAGTGCAAGAAGGTTCGGAAAAACATTGCCTGGCGATGCGGCTTGAGGCGCTCTACACCATGTAGATAGATAGAGGCGTGAAGATGGCCGACACCCTTCTGCTCAATGTCCTGCTCTACCGACTTTGGATCTTTGGCAGCGGGAATACCCATTGCCTCCAGCATACGGGCATTGGTCACCCCATACTTTGGCGGCAACCCATTAGCTGAATGCAAGATAACAGGCACGCCTGCGGCTGCCGCTACGATCGCCGCAGGCACGCTCAGATTAAGCGCCTTCTTGCGTCCGTCATAGGGACCATTACAGTTAATCAGGTTTTCCACCTTGGGTTTGATCAGGGTGGCGGTCTCCTCCATGGCATCGAGAAAACCCTTCATCTCCTCTACCGTTGATCGCTTGAAGCGCATAGCGGTGAGAAAGGCCCCGATCTGGGCCGGATGGGCCTCATCAGAAAACAGGAACAGCAACGCCTCGCGCGCCTCTTCACGGGTCATATCTTTGGCGCCATGGCGTCCTTTGGCGGTAGCTATAAGACGCTTGCGAAACCCACGTCCAGCCTCACTGGTAAAATCTTGCATGTGTGCATCTCTCCGAATAACTTATTTATTATTTGAAAATACAAATGGCAGTGCGGTCCTGCGCTGATAGTCTTCACCACCGACCACCCGCTCCGGCGCGACCTTACTGCGCGCCTCAATCAACGCATCGGCAATACGCCAATCCTGCAGATGGTAACGAGGGTCCAGCCCGATCTCATCGATATTGGGGCACTCCTCCTCAAAGACATGGCGATAGAGTGCGCTCATCATGCCATAGCGACTGGACATCAGGGTATTGGTGGCCTGTTTGATCTGATCCAGTGCGTCGTTTTCATGGTTAAAGAAGCTAGTTATGAGCATGACAGAGATGGCATGCATCACGTCATACCTTACGTGGGCTATTAAGACTATCAGATGCTTCTGGGTCAAGGGGACCTCATGCTTCCAGGCCCAGCGTATTATTCCCCCAAGCAGCAGGCTGAAAAACTCCGGCACACCCCACTCCATACCAAGCCCAACAGAGGCGAGTGACTCTACCAGTGAAAAACCGGGATGATCGGAGAGAAGTCGCTGGGTCAAGACGTTGTCCGCCACCCCTGGCAGCATGGGCACATCCTGCTGCTCAAATGGGACACCCAGACCATCAAACATGTAACGATACATACCGATATGGGTAGTCGAGCTCAGCACCCCATACATATCTGGGTAATCTTCCAGGCTATAGGTCGCCACCCCATACTCATCTGCCAGTAGCTGGGCCAGGGCTATCTGCGCCAGCTCTGACACCCGCTCATTCAGGCAACCATAGGGCAACGATATCAGGCTGGAGAAGCGACCTAGGGCCAGGGCGACGCACTGCCGGGTATTCTTGATCTGGTTAAAGTACTGCTTAGCGAACAGCTCCAACTGCTCCTGGTTGAAATCGCCCTTGAAGATCCGCAGGAAAAATGGGTGTAACCAGACCGGATGCCCCATGACATGATCATGCAGCTGCAGAAATAGATCATGCAGTGCCCCTGGGTTAAACAGCTCCAACTCGTTAAAGCTGTTATGCTCATCTTTTTCAGCGATCTCACGCAGTCTGTCCAGCATCCGGTTCAGCTGGTTCTCAGGATCATCCAACTCCCCAATGACCTTGGAGAAATCCTCCAGCTGACTGGTTTTGAATTGGCGCAACACCTCTTCTGCATCCAGGGAGAGCAGATCTGGTAGCGGGTGCACGGCATCCAGCAGACGCGGCTGTCCTTTCTTATCCACTGTGAGCAGGTCAGAGAACTGCTTACCGTCTGTAGCGGTTGAATCAGGTCCGTTCATAATTCGGCCAATACCCTCTGTTTGCGTAAACGTTCACCATTTTGCATCCACCCAGAGTTGGATTCAATCACAGCTCGCACCTACCACCAAAGCAGAGAGAAACGACTGGCGGTTATAACCACCACAAACATCGCGCATCCTGTTGATTGATAAACAAATAGTTCAGGTATGGTGCATGTTGACAACCACAAGAACTGAGTGGGAAGAATGCTCACAGAGGCGATTCAGGCCTGGATTTACTGTCCACCATACACAACACCTGGCAGCCAGGTGGCCAATTGCGGCTCCCAGGCCAACAGTCCCAGCATAATTAGCTGGATGATGATAAATGGGACTACCCCGCGGTATATCTGGATCGTAGCAACCTCCGGTGGAGCAACGCCACGCAGATAGAAGAGTGAAAAGCCAAACGGCGGGGTCAGAAATGAGGTCTGTAGGTTGATGGCAATCATGATACCAAGCCAGACCGGATCCAGCCCCATGGCCAGCAGTATCGGCCCAACGATTGGTACTACAACAAATGTTATCTCAATAAAGTCGAGGATAAAGCCAAGTAGGAACATCACCAGCATTACCGACAGCATGGCTCCAAATGCCCCGCCTGGAAGATCGGTAAGTATCGAGGCAACCAGATCATCTCCACCAAAGCCGCGAAACACCAGGGAGAAGATTGAGGCCCCTATAAGGATCAGAAACACCATACTGGTGACCATGGTGGTGCTCCGCATTACCTCCTTCAGGGTCTCCAGGTTTAGCTTGCCCTGAAATTGGGCCAACAGCATAGCACCAACCGCGCCCACACCTGCCGCCTCGGTTGGGGTGGCAGCGCCTTTAAGGATGGAGCCGAGCACGGCCATAATCAGCGCCAGCGGTGGCAGCAGCACCTTGATCACCCGCTGCCATAACTCCCAGCCCCGCTCACCCCTTTCCGACTCAGGAATCGCCGGCACAGCTGCAGGGCGCAGCAGTGCGACCACTACTATATAGAGCAGATAGAAACTAACCAGCATAATACCGGGAATCAATGCGCCTACAAACAGATCAGCAACAGAGACGGTCTCCGGTTGCCAAATACCCATATTGAGCTGTGCCTGTTGATAGGCGGCGGAGAGCACATCACCGAGCAGTACCAGCACGATTGATGGGGGGATGATCTGCCCCAGGGTACCAGATGCACAGATGGTCCCGGTTGCAATAGACGGATCGTAGTTACGTCGCAGCATGGTCGGCAACGACAGTAGCCCCATGGTTACCACAGTCGCCCCGACAATACCGGTACTGGCAGCCAGCAACATGCCGACGATGGTAACTGAGATACCGAGACCACCACGCAGGGAGCCAAACAGGCATGCCATGGTATCTAGCAACTTCTCAGCAACCTGAGATCGCTCCAGCATCACCCCCATAAAGACAAACAGTGGCACCGCTATCAGAATCTTATTGTCCATGATACCGAAGAGCCGATTGGGAAACGCCTGCAGGAAGGCATGATCAAAATGGCCGGTCATACCACCGATCCAGGCAAACAGCAGGGCTGTCCCGGCCAGTGAGAAGGCGACCGGATAGCCCATCAATAGCACCAGACAGACGACCAGAAACATCAATAGGGGGAGATACTCGACCACTATGACTCCCCCCCGTTAGTTACTACATCGTTAGTTACCCCACGCAACGCAAGCAGACGACGGATAGCGATAGACACCCCCTGTAGTAGCAACAACAGGGCCATCAACAGGATTATACTTTTTAAAATATAGAGCCCATGCAGACCGCCGGTCTCCCCGGAGACCTCATGCACAGCCCAGGATTGATGGACATAGTCCCAGCTCATCCAGATCATAAAGCCACATACCGGCAATAGAAGAAGCAGCGTCCCTAAGAAGTCAACCAAGAGCCTGCCCCGGTTAGAGAACTTGTGTAGCAGGACATCAACCCGTACATGCCCCTCATGTTTAAGGGTGAAGGCGGCCCCGCATAAAAACACCACCGCATGCATATAGGAGACCGTCTCCTGCATGGCGATCCATCCCAGATCAAATACGGAGCGTAGCAACACTACGGCAAAGGTGATCAGTACCATAAACAGGGTAAGCCAGGAGACCGTCCTCCCTACCCACTCATTCAAGCCATCTATGAGTTCAGCGATACGGATCATACATAGCTACTCCAGCACAAGCTTGAGCCTACAGCGGCCAAACCAAAAGTATTACAGGGATAGATACTATAACAATCAGGAGCTCCAGCGGCAGCCCCATACGCCAATAATCACCAAAACGGTAACCGCCCGGACCCATTATGAGGGTATTATTCTTATGCCCTATTGGGGTAAGAAAGGCGCAGGATGCAGCAACTGCCACCGTCATCAAAAATGGATCGGCGCTTACCTGGAGACGGCTGGCGATATCTATAGCAATAGGGGCGGCAATCACCGCTGTTGCCGTATTATTCATAACATCAGAGAGAGTCATGGTAATAACCATCAGCAAAGTCAGCACTACTACTGGCGAATAACCAGACGCGACGCTAATAATGCCATCAACTATCAGCGCCGTGCCACCACTAGACTCCAGGGCGCCACCTATCGGTATCATTGAACCCAGCAGGATGATCACCGGCCACTCTACAGAGTTATAGACATGCCGCGCCGGTACGATGTTAAACAGTACATAGCTGACCACCACTGCTGCCAGCGCCACCGGCAGATAGAGCATGCCAAAACTGGCCGCAATGATCGCCAGTGCAAACAGCCCCACCGCCAGCCATGCCTTGTGACGCTGAATCAGGTCGATACTACGTCCAGCCAGAGATAGAGTCCCCAACCACCTGTTGATCTCTTCCAACATATGTCTTGAGCCATACAACAGCAGCACGTCGCCCTCTTGTATCTCGAGGTGACGTACCCGATCACGGAATTTTTTACCTCGCCGAGATACGCCCAGAAGCGTAATACCATGGCGATATTGCAGATGGAGTGAGAACGCTGTACGCCCCGCTATCCTGGAGTCACCAGGCACCACCACCTCCCACAGCGCCATATCCGCGTCGCTAACAGGGCTGGTCTCTTTACCCTTGCTGGAGTAGTCCAACGCCAGCTCACCGACAAACTGATCCATTGCCGCTGGCCCTGCGTCCACTACCAATATATCTCCCCGTCTGATCTGCACCAAACGGGCCTGTCCTGGCATCCGCTGCCCCCTGCGCACCAGACCGATAACTGCGACATCACACTCGTCGGCTATACTATCCAGATCCCGCACTCGTTGGCCGATTGCAAGAGACTCATCCGGGACATGCAGTTCGGCAACATAGTCGCTACTATCAAGTAGCTCTTGAGGGGCGTCATAACTGGCGCGATCCTTGGGCAACAGACGCCAGCCAATCAGTGCCACATACAGCACCCCTACGGCGGCGCACGCCACCCCGACCGGGGCAAAATCGAACATACTGAAGCCCTCGCCCATGGCATCCGACCGAAACTCAGCGATAACAATATTGGGTGGGGTTCCGATCATGGTGATCATGCCACCAAGGATCGAGGCAAATGAGAGCGGCATCAGCGTCTTGGATGGACTACGTTTGGCCTTGATGGCAGCCTGAATATCTACCGGCATTAACATCGCAAGTGCGGCAACATTATTCATAACCGCGGAGAGGGCCGCCGCAATACCTGACATGGCTATGATGTGGCCCTGCAGGGAGGTAGCAAGACGGCCAACCTGCTTGGCGATCAGCTCAATAGCACCGGAGTTGTACAGCCCCTTACTAACTATCAACACCAGGGCGATAATGGCGGTCGCCGGATGACCAAAACCGGAGAAGGCCTCCTCTTTTGGCACCACCCCCATAAGTAGCGCCGCGATCAGGGCGACAAAGGCCACCAGATCGTAACGCCAGCGCCCCCATATGAGAAACACAAAGACAAAAAAAAGCAGTCCGAACAGCTGTATCTGATCTGTTGTCATAAACTACCGGTATTATTCGCGGGTCGGTGGTGCTCAGTCCGACCCGCAGGAGGTGGCTACCAGCTCAGAATCTCCCACTGCTGAACAGATGCCTCTTTTATATCATCGGCCCGCGCATCCAGCTGACCATCCCCATTACTGTCTATGAAGTAGTATGGGGCACCAGATGTCGGCACGACCTTAACCATATATATCTTGCCATTGATGCTGTACCTGTAGATCTTGCCTTTATCACTCTCGACAATAGTCACCTCTGGCTCCAACACCTCGCCACTCTCAACCTGTGGCGGCGCTTCCGGGGCCGGCACTGCAGTCTGCTCATCTTCTGCGATTGCTGCGGATGCCAGCAACACAAGGCCAAGAAATATAGATTTTTTCATAAGTGCTTCCCTATTGCTCAATTACCATATAGATACTATTACAGTTCTAACATTATTTCCTTCTCTTCCGCCGATAGCTCAAAACCGCGAACCTCATAATGGGCAAAGATGGCATCCACCACCTGCTGCGGTTCCTCACATATCTCCAATAGATCCAGATCATCCGGATCGATAGCCCCCTCCTTGCATAGAGAGTCTCGCATCCAATCCAAAAGTCCACCCCAAAACTCCCCATTGACCAGTATGATTGGGATACGGCGGGTCTTCCCGGTCTGCACCAGAGTTAAGATCTCAGCCATCTCATCCAGGGTGCCAAACCCACCTGGCAGCACCACGTAGGCCGAGGCGTACTTCACAAACATAACCTTACGGGAGAAGAAATGGCCGAAGTTTAGCGCCAGATCTTGGTACTCATTCGATTTCTGCTCATGCGGCAGCTGTATATTAAGGCCGATGCTTTGAGACTTACCGGCATAACCACCTCGATTGGCTGCCTCCATAATACCGGGGCCACCACCACTGATGACGGCAAAGCCGCTATCCGACAGCAGCTGTGCGATCTGCTCTGCCTTCTTGTAGTTGGGGTGGTCTCTGGGAGTACGAGCTGAACCAAAGATACTGACGGCCGGCCAGATAGGGGCAAGCGCCTCAAATCCATTAACAAATTCCGCCATGATCTGAAATATCTTCCAGGACTCATGCGGTATCTGTTTCTCCTTTGTCCCTACGGAGCTGAATACATCTCTAGTCTGGTTGCTCATATTCGATTACATCATCAGTTGTCTGGTTAAAGATATCAGGATAGTAGCTGCAATCTGTAACGCTCTCCAGCATAATACGCAGTCTTTTTTGACCGCTATCGACAATCTTTTCATGGCAAAACTCAACCCACGACAACAGGAGGCGGTCCACTACATCGAAGGCCCCCTCCTGGTCCTGGCTGGAGCAGGCTCAGGCAAGACCCGCGTAATCACCAGCAAGATCGCCCACCTGATCGAACAGGCCGGAATTGAGCCACGCCACATCACCGCAGTCACCTTTACCAACAAAGCAGCACGCGAGATGCGAGAGCGTGTTACCCGCATGTCCCGGGGGAGTGCTACTGCCCAGGTCAACATCTCCACCTTTCACACCCTAGGTCTAAGTATAGTACGGCAGGAACACAAGACTCTTGGGTTCAAGCCCGGCTTCTCGATCTTTGATGCCCAGGACAGCGAGAACCTGCTGAAGGAGCTGTTACGCAAGGAGAACCTGGATGACGGCACTGTAGCATCCGCCCTGTGGCAGATCTCCGACTGGAAGAGCGCCATGCTGGACCCGGAGCGGGCCCTGGCCGCTGCGGAGGACGGCCTGCAGAGCAGAAACGCGCTACTCTACGCCGCCTACCAGCGCACTTTGCGTGCCTATAATGCGGTTGATTTTGATGATCTCATCCTACTGCCGGTACAGCTCTTTCGCCAGCACCCGGAGGTACTGGATAGATGGCAAAACCGCATCCGCTACCTGCTGGTGGACGAGTATCAGGACACCAATAGCAGCCAGTATGAGCTGGTCAAGCAGTTGGTAGGGGTACGTCAGGCACTGACAGTAGTGGGAGACGATGATCAGTCTATCTACGCCTGGCGCGGGGCGCGTCCGGAGAATCTGGTACAGCTACAGGCGGACTTCCCTCGGCTCAAGCTTATAAAAATGGAGCAGAACTATCGCTCCAGCAGCCGCATCCTGCGGGCTGCCAACCAGTTGATCAGCAACAATGACCATCTGTTCGAGAAGGCCCTCTGGAGCGAGCTCGGTGAGGGCGAGATGCTGCGTGTTATCCAGTGTGACAGTGATGCACACGAAGCCGAATTGGTGGTATCAGAGATTATGCACCGACGCATAATGCACGGCACCAGCCATGCCGACTGCGCCATCCTCTATCGCGGTAACCATCAGGCGCGTGTGTTTGAGACCGTCCTGCGACAACATGATATCCCTTACTTCCTCAGCGGTGGCACCTCATTCTTTGCCCGCACCGAGATCAAGGACGTCATGGCCTACCTGCGGCTCCTGGCCAATCCGGACGATGACGCCGCTTTTCTGCGTATCATAAATACCCCTCGCCGGGAGATTGGTGCAACCACCCTGGAGCGGCTCGGTACCTATACCGCCAACCGCCCAATCAGCCTGCTCGCTGCCTGCGATGAACTCGGTCTGGAGCAGAGCATAAGCGGCCGCCCACTACAGAGGTTGCGGGAGTTTGCCGCCTGGATCCACGGCTTCTGCCGCCGAGCCGAGGAGGAGCACCCGGTAGAGACGGTGCGACAACTATTGAACGATATCGACTACTTCGGGTGGCTGCATGCTCAGAGTTCTAAACCTGCAGCGGCGGAGTTTCGCATTGAGAATGTAAACAGCCTGATTGAATGGATTGAGCGTCTGCACCAGGGGGCCATGGCAGGCGAAAACCTGGTGGAGATCATCGGCCATCTCGCCCTGCAGGACATGCTGGAGCGCCAGGAGGAGGAAGAGACCGAGGGGCGGGTCCACCTTATGACCCTGCACGCCGCCAAGGGGTTGGAGTTCCCCCACGTCTTCCTCACCGGTATGGAGGAGGAGCTGCTGCCCCATCGTAACAGCATAGAAGAGGAGAGCATCGAGGAGGAGCGGCGACTTGCCTATGTCGGCATCACCCGAGCCCGACGCACACTTACTATGACCTATGCTGCCAAACGCAAGCGCTATGGGAAGATAGTCGCGTGTGAGCCGAGTCGCTTTCTGGACGAGCTGCCAGAGGCAGACCTACAGTGGAAAGGTGGAGAACACGGCAGATCCGAGGAGGAGAGTCGCGAGATAGGGCTCTCCCACTTGGCAAACCTGCGTGCGATACTGAGTGAGTGAACACCCTGCACTAGTACGCCCCTCAATCTATTGGGGGACGTACTAGTAAATTGGCTACTGGCTGCTCAACCAGCCGGCAATGGCCTCTATCTCAGCATCTGAGACCTGAGCGATCGTCCCCTTCATAAGGGCCGTCTGACCATTGGCCCTGGCACCGTTCTTTATGTCCTTCATCTGTGCTACCAGGTATCCGCTGGCCTGGCCTGCAATCTTGGGATATGCGGGCATAAGCGTCTTGTTACCATTAGGCCCGTGGCAGGCTGCGCACCCCTTGGCTGCATACAGGGCACCTCCATCCGCAGGGGCCGCTGCCGGGGCCTCCGCTGCTGCTGGAGCGGACGCTGCCTCAGGGACAGCAGCTGTCGGTGCAGACTCAGCTGTCGAATCAGTCGCAGCTGGCGCAGACTCGGCCCCTGCCACAGGGATTGCGGCAGGCTGTCCGGCGATGCTCACCTCCCCCACCGGCTTGATGCGCTCCAGCACGTCCAGTCTTGGATCAGCTTCGGGCTCAGCCATTACCGGTGCAGCTGCAACCAGTATGGCTACGACGCCTAACAGACCAAAACGATATCTACACTGCGACATATAAACCTCCAATCATGAATTTGTCTCTACCGCAAACCGGTAGATTATACCGGGAAAGGATCCAACTAGGGAATAGACGCTACTCAACACACCCTGTAAGATATCCATCCCCAGCCCCCATAGAACTACCTGGCCGGGGAAGCGGCGGAGCCGCGTGAGCGCTGCCAGGCGGCCCAGAGGGCTGCTAGTGAATCGCAGGCTCAGCAGATGAAACAACGAGTTTAGCGCCCGTAGCTCAGCTGGATAGAGCGCTGCCCTCCGGAGGCAGAGGTCAGGGGTTCGAATCCCTTCGGGCGCGCCATATTCTCACTAGATGGCAGGCCCTACCAGGAGACAACCCCATGAGTGTAGAGATCTATCACAACCCACGCTGCAGTAAATCGCGTCAGGCCATGCAACTGCTTGCGGAGAACGGGGTCGAGGCGGAGGTGGTAGAGTATCTAAAAACCCCACCTGATCATCAGACATTGGAGCAGATCCTGCAGATGCTAGGCATGGAACCGCGCCAGCTGATGCGCACCAAGGAGGCTGAATACAGGGAGAACGGGCTGGACAACCCGGAGCTTACACGCGCCCAACTGATCGATGCCATGATCGCTCACCCGAAACTGATAGAGCGCCCGATAGTCATAAACAATGGCAGGGCCGCCATTGGCCGTCCCCCGGAGAGTGTGCTGGAGATCATTGAGTAGCTCCAGGACGATCCAGGAGCGACATCATCTACCACACAGCCCCCCTAATAGGGAGGGTTCCACATTTTTCGGTTTGATATATACTCGACCGTCCAATTATTTAACTACAACTTTAATTAATCCCAGAGGAACGTGGGTCGCCCACACCATACAGGAGAACTTTTATGCTCAAAGCTTATCGTCAACATGTCGAGGAGCGCGCCAAAGAGGGCGTGCCGCCGCTACCGCTCAACGCCGAGCAGACTGCTGAGTTAGTGGAGCTATTGAAAAACCCGCCAGCAGGCGAAGAGGAGACCATCAAAGATCTGCTGGTCAACCAGGTCCCGCCTGGCGTCGACGACGCCTCCAAGGTCAAGGCAGATTTCCTGGCCGAGGTGGCCAAGGGTATTATCAGCTGCCCGCTGATTGACCGCAGAGAGGCGGTGCAACTGCTAGGCACTATGATCGGTGGCTACAACGTGGCCCCAATGGTAGAGCTACTCGACGATGCCGATCTGGCCGCCGATGCTGTCGAGGCCCTCAGCAATACCCTGCTGGTCTATGACTCCTTCAATGATGTGGCGGCGAAGGCCAAAAGCAACGCTGCTGCCAAACAGGTGATGGAGAACTGGGCCAACGCCACTTGGTTCACCTCTCGTGACGAAATGCCGGAGGAGGTTACAGTAACTGTATTCAAGGTGGATGGCGAGACCAACACCGACGACCTCTCCCCTGCCTCTGAGGCGTGGAGCCGTCCAGACATCCCGGTGCATGCCAATGCCATGCTGGTCAACCGCATGCCCGGCGGCCTGGAGCAGCTGCTTGAGCTGAAAAAGAAGGGCCATCCGGTCGCCTATGTTGGCGATGTTGTGGGTACCGGCTCTTCCCGTAAGTCCGCTGCCAACTCTGTAATCTGGCACACCGGCCACGATATCCCATACGTACCGGGCAAACGCACCGGTGGCGTGGTCATCGGCGGCACCATTGCACCGATCTTCTTCAACACCGCTGAAGACTCCGGCATGCTGCCGATCCAGTGCGACGTCACTGGGTTGAACAGCGGCGATGTAATCACCATTAATACCACCAACGGCACCATCAGCCGTGACGGTACGGTGGTCACCGAGTTTAAACTGTCCCCCAACACCCTGGCGGACGAGGTACGCGCTGGCGGCCGTGTGAATCTGATTATCGGCCGCGGCCTCACCGCACAGGCGCGTGAGGCCCTGGGCATGGGCCCCATCGATCTATTTACCGACCCGGAACAGCCAGCCGACAGCGGCAAAGGCTACACCCTGGCGCAGAAGATGGTTGGCAAGGCGGTAGGTAAGGCCGGGGTGCGTCCTGGTGAGTACTGTGAGCCGAAGATGACTACCGTCGGCTCCCAGGACACTACCGGCCCGATGACCCGTGATGAGATCAAGGAGCTGGCATGTCTCGGCTTCTCCGCCGATTTCACCGTACAATCATTCTGCCATACTGCTGCCTACCCAAAGTCGGTTGATATCATCACCCACAACACCTTGGGTAAGTTCTTTGAGGATCGCGCCGGCGTTGCTCTACGGGTAGGTGACGGGGTAATCCACTCCTGGCTCAACCGCTTCTGTCTACCCGATACCGTCGGCACTGGCGGTGACTCGCACACCCGCTTCCCCATCGGCATCTCCTTCCCGGCCGGTTCCGGTCTGGTGGCCTTCGCCGCCGCTACCGGATCCATGCCTCTAGTGATGCCGGAATCGGTTCTGGTGCGTTTCAAGGGCGAGCTACAGCCCGGCATCACCCTGCGCGACATCGTTAACGCCATCCCTTGGGTGGCGATCCAGCGCGGCATGCTGACGGTGGAGAAGAAGGGCAAGAAGAATGTCTATGCCGGCACCATCCTGGAGATGGAGGGTCTACCCGATCTGAAGGTGGAGCAGGCATTCGAACTGGCCGACGCCTCTGCCGAACGCTCTGCCGCTGCCTGTAGCGTGCGCCTGAACAAGGAGCCGGTAATAGAGTTCGTCCGCTCCAACGTGACCCTGCTGAAGAACCTGATCAAACGTGGTTACAAGGATGCAGCGACCATCCAGAAACGTATAGACGACATGGAGGCGTGGCTGGCCGACCCGCAACTGCTGGAACCGGATAGTGATGCCGAGTATAAAGAGGTCATTGAGATCGACCTGAACGAGATCAAGGAGCCGATCCTCTGCTGCCCCAACGATCCGGATGACGTGAAGCTGCTATCCGAGGTTGCCGGCACCAAGATCGATGAGGTATTTCTGGGTTCGTGTATGACCAATATCGGTCACTTCCGTGCCGCTGCCAAGATACTCGACGGCCAACCGGCTGTACAGGGTCGCATGTGGGTGGTACCTCCAACCCGCATGGATGAACGCCAGCTTATCGACGAAGGCATCTATAGTACCTTCGGCAAGGCCGGCGCCCGTACCGAGATCCCCGGCTGTTCGCTCTGCATGGGCAACCAGGCGCGAGTGCATGACAACGCTGTCGTCTTCTCAACCTCCACCCGTAACTTTGACAACCGCATGGGTACGGGGGCACAGGTCTATCTCGGCTCTGCTGAAGTGGCGGCGGTCTGCGCCATAACAGGCAAGATCCCAACGGTCGAGGAGTACCTGGCCATAGCCAAAGAGAAGATCGATCCTAACTCTGAGGAGCTGTACCAATACCTCAACTTTGACCAGATCCCTGACTATGAAAACAGTGGTGTGGTCATACCCGTTACGTCGATCTCTTGACCTATCTGAGATCGGCCTGATAAAGAGAAACCCGGGGCCTCACGGCCCCGGGTTTTTTTATGTCCACACAGAAGCTACTTAGCCCGGGTATAGAGGGAGACGAACGATAAAACTACTGCCCTTGCCCAGCTCAGATTCCACTCTAAGTTCGCCAGCATGGGCCTCGGTGATGATATTGTAGGCTATCGACAGCCCCTGCCCCGACCCGCGCCCCACCTCTTTGGTGGTAAAAAATGGCTCGAATATCTTGTTCAGCAGGGACGGCTCCATACCACAGCCATTGTCTCTCACCACTATCTCCCCCCAGCCATCCGTTTGCCTGGACTCTATTTTGATATGTTTAGGTTCGCTCTTTTGACATCTAGCGGTCGCAAGTGCATCCGCGGCATTAAGAATCAGATTAAGCAGCGCCTGCCCAAGCTCACTATGCAGCCCCTTCACCACCAGCGGCGGAGCAGCCAGTTCCACCGACATATCGGCCACATTACTCCAGGTACTACGGGTAATTTCAACGACAGAGTGGATAAGCTCGTCCACATTCACCGGTCCCAGTGTAGTATCGCCGTGACGGGCGAAGCTCTTCAACGCCTGGACGATCTCAGTGACCCTGCGTACCCCACCTGCTGTCTGGTCAAACGCCAACGGAATCTCCGTCTTTAGGTATTCGAAATCTACCTCCTTGAATATCGAATCCGCCTGCTTATACAACCTTATCAGTTCTTTGTTATTCTCGTCAGTCAGGCCAGATATCTCCTGGCACCTACTTATGCAACCAATAATTTCGTCGAAAGACTCGTGCAGAAAGGAGATGTTATCTCCCATAAATTGAATTGGCGTGTTGATCTCATGGGCAATGCCAGCCGCAAGTTGCCCGATAGAGGCCATCTTCTCTTGCTGCAGCATATGGGTATGGGTGCGTTGCAACTCTTTGTATGCATCTCTCAACTCCTGTGACCTCTGCTCAAGCTCCATCTTCTGTCGATTCAGCTGGTCGTTCAGACTACCCAGCTCTATGGTTCTATTCCTGACCTCCTGCGCCAGAGAGACACGGTCTCCTATATCTCGACAAACCTCAACCCCGGCGACAATGTTGCCTTCCGCATCAAACAGGGGGAAACAGGAGTTCTCCCAATGCCCAACCTCACCACTCTCCATAACACCAGTCCGATGCACCAATACAGGCTTGCCTGTCTTATAGGCCTTTACAAGGCCGCAGCCCTCGCAGACCTGCGCACGCCGCTCATATACGGCATAACATTTGTGACCTATTTGATCGCCAAATGCCCCTCGCATAAAGGTATTCTGGAAAATGATGTTGAAATCCATATCCTGAACGGTGACGCCGTCGGGGATAGCCTCTAACACCTGCTCATATAGAGACACATTCTTCGCATTATTGCCGTTATTTGACATGACGTTAGAGACCTCTCAAGGACGCGGTATTAAAATCAATCCATGAGGGTAAACGGTTTTCCTCACAACGAATACGACCACTGACGCCATCAACGGCGACAATAAGCCGATTTTGATGTAAACGCTATTATCGAAACGAGCCACTCTATAAGCCCTTTTACAAGATAAACTTATATGTCTCGTATAACGGAGTATAGATTAGAGAATAAGATATTGGTGGTTGAATTAGGAATTAGATACCCTGACACGCCAAACAATAGCAAGCCCTGCGGTACTTGCCAAACCACCTGTTGCACCACCAACAGCCTGAACAAATGGTCTAAAGCCCAGTAGAGTCGTTCGTCTGATGATCTGCGGTAGAGGCGAGCAGTGGTTTAAACAGTCCCTCGAGCTCGTCCCGATAGATCGGCCCACTGTGGATGGCCTGCACACTACCAGCACGATCAATAACTATAGTAAAGGGGACAACGCCCCTCTCGTTTCCCCACATCTGTAGCAGCGGCCTTACCCTATCCTCATCGGCAACCATGACGGGGTAGTTGATACCTAGTGTACGGCTAACATTTCGCAGCTTGCGCTCTTGATCCATTCCCAGACCGATAACTTGCAGCCCTTGTGGGCCATACTGTGTCTGCAGCTGGATAAATTCTCTAATCTCTATCTGGCATGAACTACACCAACTGGCCCAGAAATTCAGTACAATCACCTTCCCCTTCCAGTCTGTTAGACGATACATGCCACCATCAAGCCCCCTCATCTCAAAGGCATCTAAGGGGTCATCAACAGTATCATCAACGCTGGGAGCGGCAGAATAGACGACTGCGCTCAGGGAGATTAAGGCTACAGATAACACTGCGTATCGAATCAACCTCAATCTTCGATCTCCGCAGGTTGAGTTTTACGATCTTGTAGCAACCATACGACTTTATATTTTTGCTCAAGCTCCTGCATGTACGGGCCTAGCCTTTCCTGAACCAACAGCTGACGAACTCTATCCTGGATAGACAGAAAGCTGCGCACGCCTCCAGGACGCCTCTCCAGAATAGTCACCAAATGGTAGCCCATTGGTGTCTGTATCACCTGGCTAATCTCGCCATCCTTAAGTGTACCGACAGCCTTTTCAAGCTCAGGATGACCTTGCCCTTCGACAACCCATCCCATATCTCCAAGGTTACTGCGGCCCGCCTCATCAATGCTGTATTTTCCGGCAAGCTCAAATAGGCTCTCGCCATTGAGAATGCGCTTGCGGAATGCGGCAGCATCTTTGTAAGAGGCGACCACCAACTGACCGATATGGCGCCGCTCGGGGATCTTGCTAACTTCCGGATGCTTATCAAACCAATCGCGCAACACCTGTTGGTTTGGGATCCACTCAGCCTCCTTCTGCTCTAACAGCAAAGCAGGCAACCGCTCCTCTTTATAACGCTGTAACTTTGAAGAGACGTCGATACCCTCATCGGCTGCGGCCTTCGCCACCAATAGCAACTCCGCCCGCTTATATAGCTGCTCTTTCACCCATTCAGGATTAGGCAACTGCGGATACTCTTTTGTGTCGACGACATCGCCGTAACGGACAGTGATATCGTCTCCTTCGAGCAACAATGTGTCAGGTTTAATCCCGGCGACAATGCGATCTTCGTGGAGTTTGATATTTTGCTGGTCACGCAACGACTGGATGGTCATAAGACGCACGGTACGATACTGCTCCGCGCGATATGCGGCCTTTGCCGACGCCAGTCCATCGACATCATCCTTAAACTGCTGCTGCATTGCGCTCAGTGTGTCCGTTGGGATAGTAATTTGGTCCCGCAACTTATCCATGTAGTAGCGGTACAGCAGTCCTGCCTTCTGTCCCTCTAGCTCCTCTCTAAACACCTTTGATTGATCAAGCTTGAGGCGCTGTGCCTCCAGGCGCAACAAACGGGAGGTTACCAGACGACGGAGCATATCCCCACGCAAGGCAGCCTGCTCTCTCTCATCCATAGTGGCAAATTGGGTGGAAAATGGAGAGCTTGCCAGGGTTGCCTCCAGATCAAGAGAGGTGACCTCTAGTTGACCAACAGTAGCCAACACCTGCGGATCTTGCGATTTGGCCGAGAGAGGGCCAAATGCAAGTAGGCTGGCCGTGATAGCTATGGTTTTGATAGTTACTCGCTGCATAATCATTTCCCGCTAAAAAAAATGGGGGCTATGCGCCCCCGCAAATCTATACTGTGCCGACTTGACCGGTCATCCCTGACCGATACCAGTCACCCTTAGTCGTCTTCCGAGGGTACAGCCCCACCCAGATCAGGCGCGCTGGCATGCATCCAGTGCACAGCTGCATCATAATCATTCAGGATCGGCTTACCCTTCCAAACATGCTCCTCATCATTTGCAATATGGGGAACACCATCCTTATTGGTCTCATGGCAGGTATTGCATTTAAACGGACCATGCGAGCCATCAGGATTGTACTGAGCCGCCTGTTTATAGGAGGTGACGTCAGTATTTGGCGTTACTGGGTAGAGACCATGAATAGACTCATGGCAGGCCTGACAGGCGATACCAGCATGGCCTTTGGTATAACGCATCAGACTGTACTTGCCGGGCTGGTTGATGGGGAAGGCCAAACCACCCTGCCCTTCAACAAACGGCGCAGCGTGGCAATCAGCACAGTGAGGAGCACCGGCTGAAAGCCAGTAGTCTCTACCGTGTGTAGCCGCCTCATATGGAACTGCGGTAGCCCCGGTTGCCCCCTTTGGCAACTTCAACGATGCAATATCCACCGCAGGGTTTGCAGACATAGGCACTACACTGACATCGCCGTCGGCATCCTTTGAAACCATCGGGCCATCACCCTTCAGTGCAATTACAGCAATATCTGGAACCAGACGTTTCTGTGCCCAGGTGTGAAGAATCTCGGACTTACCCGGGGTATCCTCGCCCTTATCATTAAGCACAACCTTCGGATCCATCATGGCCTCCAGTTTGGCCATATCTACACCGATACCCTTGGCAATCTCCTCAAGTGATTTGTTACGCAGGGTACTGCCGGTCTGTTTGAAGGCATTGGTCAAGTTGTCACGCTGATACAGCTCACGAGCCAGCTGATTATGGCAGTTAGTACACCACAAGCCTTTACCACCTTTGTCATTACCGATATTGGAGACATTCGTCTGCAACCATTCGCCGATGGCATTCAGATCCTCGCCGGTCTCTACACCGTCTTTATCCTTGCCTGGATTGGCATGGACATCGCGGCCCACGTAGCAACCGCCTGCTGCATCACGGTTATCACGCTTCTCATAGGCGTTCTCACCATCGGGGGTAATTGGATAACCCTCCATACCACCATCTTGACGATGCGCAGGATGGCAGCCCTGACAGGCCGCTGTACGCCCCTGACTATCAGGCATTGGAGCAGAGGTTTGATGCACCGTATGAATCGCTTGGGTAAGGGCTGAGGTCAACTTCTCTTTCCCGGTCTCGGGGTCTTTAAAGCTCTTTGAAGAGAGCACTCCGATGACATTGTCAGCATGACACTTCTGACATAGTACCGGGTCACGCCCCAGACGATTGGAGACAGCACGGCTATTGGGATCATATTTCTTGAGGAAATCAGATCCGTTGAGGTCATCATGCATCTCTAGAATAGAGATCGAGGTGGCCTTCAGATTGGCTATCCAGTCTGAAGCCCCAAGGCCTTTCCAGAATGCCTTCTCTTGCTTGTACAGAGCATATTTATCGCCATTAGCGCGTTCACCGGCGTGGCAATTGGCGCAGTTAGGCACATCAATCGGGTTGGTGCCGACGAAACGTACCGGCTGGCCACTATGGCTATCAATCACCGGTTTACCGGATTCTGCATCAACCATGCTGACCCAGGCCTCTTGAAAGGGCTGAATATCGCTCTCTACCAGGGTCAGCGGATCCTTTGATGCCGCTTTGTCGGAGAATGGTGTTAACGGCAGACCCAAGGCATCCCAGATACCTGGGTTGGTCAAGAGAATAGGCACATCATCCAATACCGGAGACTTGGTAAATACCAGGGTACCCTTTTCACCCGTATAGTGTAGTGTACCGTCCTTCATCGGGCTTGGGACCGCAGCACCCGCCGGGCCATTATCCCTAGGCACAGGGATCTCTATACCAACCCGTGCCTTTTTCTTGTCATCACCTTTGGTAACACCTTCAGGAACCGTTCCCTTTAGATCCTTATAGACATAGAGATGGGTAAAATAGGCATTGGCGACGTTCTCCTTATCACCATACTTGCCATCACCATTAACATCATAAGGGACATCCCAATATTTGAGCTTATTCCCCTCGGAATAGGTGTTGCCAATATGGCCGTACTTCAATTTGAAACGCTTGTTTCCGTCCACCAACACATCGTGTTCTTTCTCATCAGAGGCTAACAGTTTCGGCGCCTTCTTCTTGCCGGTTGAAGTCTTGATCACCTGACTCTGAATCGAGTTGTAGGGTGGGAGTACACAACAGTAAGTGAAGTCAAAGCCGGTGCAATGCATCCCCAGCTCATAATTGATGGTTATGTTGTAGTCGTTTTTTGGTTTGATCGGCACTGTTGCGGCAGAGGCATCGTCAGTCGACACAGCACAGAACGATGCAACCACCGGCAGGATCGCCGATAGGGCAAAGTTTTTAATTTTCACGAGGCACCTCTCCTATTGGTAAAGTTGCTATCTATTCAGATAAACGCGGGCGTATTCCAATTATTTTTTTGGACTTTACCCAAGAACCAACAGCGCCCGCTTTATGTTTTTATATGGGCACTGGATTCACTTATAACAGACAGTGTGAAAGGTAACAATGACTATCATAAAATCCATATATTAGAATTCCCTTATCTCCTCCACCATTAACTAAGCTGTTTCCACTCTGGTTAAATCTGTCGTAAAGACAGTACTAAGGTGAAAAATTAGCACAATAATTGTGGTGTTTCGCCGCCAAACCTATGGGTTTCATTCACCCTATGGCAATAAACACAGGTGCCCAAAGAACAGCATGGCACCTACTATTCTTGCCTATATCATTCAAGCTCTGGCATCAAGGAAGTTATTGCTCTATAGATATATACTGTGGTGAATAGGAGATGAAAACATCGGGGATCGAGTTCTATGGCTACGTCAGATCTATTTCCTCAACTGCGAGTCCTACTAGTTGATGATGAGCCGTTTATTCTTAACGTCACTTCAAAAGTGCTTGGTTCACTACATATCGATCAAGTGCTCACAGCCGAAAACGGTGCAGATGCGATCACTCAACTGGAAAAGAATAAAGTCGATCTGTTGATAACTGACATACAGATGCCTCAGATGAATGGCATTGAACTTATCAAACGGATCCGCACGGGTAGAACATCCGCTGATCGTGGCCTGCGAACTGTTGTGGTCACATCGTTCTCTAATACTGAGGTACTAGGATCTTGTCTCGCGCTAGACATTAACGGATTCCTAGTCAAGCCAGTAAGTTCTACCAGTGCCGCAGATAAAATCCAGCAGGCTATAGATGAACAGACTAATCTACGTTCAAAAGATGACTACGCAAAGGTCAAAAGCGACCTTGCGACCCTTGCTGAAGCCGGCAGAGAGGAGGAGGCAAAGGCACATGCTTCTACCCCACATAAACCTGCAGTAAGTGACGAACCAGGCAGCGCATTAATAAAGCTCACAAGACTAAAGCCAGGCATGGAGCTGTCAGAAGATCTGCGCACGCAGCAGGGCATCAAGCTTCTATCTGCTGGACATCTACTAAGTGAAGGGCTAGTCAACCGGATCAACGAACTGGCCTCGATCATAGAAACCACGGAGATCAGAGTCAAACTACCCGCCGAATAGGATCCTGCGCATCTCCGGCCACGCCTCGATCCATGCGGGAATCTCTTCACCTGGCATTGGCTTGGCAGCAAAATAGCCCTGAACCTGATCACAGCCAAGCCGCTCAACTCGCCTCCATTCCTCAATATTTTCCACCCCCTCGGCAACAATTGTCATATTCAACTTCTTTGCCATCTCAGCGCTACTCTCAAGGATGACTTTGGTACGCTCATTATCACTATTTGAGACATAGCTGCGGTCGAGTTTAAGCTCATCGAATGGCAGATCGCGCAACTGATTCAGATTGGAGTGGCCAGTACCAAAATCGTCAATTGACAACCTGATCTTTTTCATTCGAAGTCGCAACAGGGCCTCCAGAGGACGCACCAGATCCTCCATCAGCTGACTCTCTGTCACCTCCAGTTGAAAATGTTCAAGATCACCCCCGGCATCCTTTACCACCCGTTCCAGACAATCTGGGAAACCGTGATCATAGAGGCTTTCCATAGAAAGGTTGACCGCGACCTTTAACTCTATCCCCTGTTGCCGCCACTGCCTCTCTATCCTGGCTGCCTGCGCAATGATCGAGAACGTCAGCCTATCTATCAGTCCATGTTCCTCTGCCACTGGAATGAAATCTTGCGGAAAGATGGGGCCATGGGCGCTATTAGGCCAGCGAGCCAAGGCCTCCACGCCAACAGGAATACGATCTGCCACCCGGATCTTAGGCTGGAACCAGGGCACTATCTCACCACGCTCAATCGCCTCCTCCAGCATCTCCGGGGTAATAGAGCTGTCCTTAATTCTCCTTTTTGCCCCCTGCCCAGGCCCAGCATATCCTGCAAGCAACCGCAGCAGTCTTTCCTTCCGGATCGGCTTCTCGATAGCACCCAATATCGTTAGA
Source organism: Sedimenticolaceae bacterium (assembly GCA_050293315.1). GTDB lineage: Bacteria > Pseudomonadota > Gammaproteobacteria > Chromatiales > Chromatiaceae > CBFDBF01. Next base: position 389,026 of record JBNKMS010000012.1, on the reverse strand, counting down.
CTACGCGCCTTTGCAAGTGTCTCAGCCATAGCCAGCGTTTGGCTATCCTCGCCGCTAAACAGTATTATGTATCCGCTATATCCAGTCTCATCAAAATAGCGCAACAGCTCCAAGCCATCTGCATCAGGCATATTGAGATCAGTTAGCACGATCTCCACGGGCGGCTCTGCAGACGCGATAATTTCAACAGCAACGGTAACGTTCTCTGCGATCAGCACATGCTCAAAGCCTAAACTGTGCAGCACCTGCTCTGTCGTACGCAGCACAAAAGGCTCGTCATCTACAACCAAAACAGAATTGTGAAACTCCTTTGTATTCATAGCCTATTCTCTGCAATATCACCCGACTCTCATGTAATCATCTATCCATTGAGCAGCCTGCTCAAACAGCTGGAAAAACTCAGGCATCTGTTGGCTTACAGCCTGGGAATCATCAGCCTTTCCAGCCTGCTCCAACTCCAGACAACAGTCTGCCAGGGCGTTGGCTCCGACCGTACGGGCGGCCGACTTCATCTTGTGTGCCAGATTACCAACCTCTGACATAGAACCCCGATCAAATGCAGCCCGTATCTGCTCAACGGTCGGAGTGCTTGTTTCAATGAAGCTACTGTAGTATTCGACCAACATCTCCCGGTCTTGAGTACCCAGCAGATCTCCCAATGCCAGTGGATCAAGCGCCTCATCGGACTTTTCTTGCGGCGCATCCCAGGATGCCTCACTCTCCCGCACCGTGTCCGGCAGCCACTGCTCCAGTGTCTGCTGTAGTTGATGCAACTGTATAGGCTTGGTTAGATAATCATCCATTCCTGCGTTGAAACACTTGGTAGATGTGCCTTTTAATGCGTCTGCTGTAATCGCCACGATTGGAATATGCTTACCGTCTTCCTCCTCCTTACGAATTGCCTCTGACAGTTGATAGCCATCCATCTGCGGCATGTGGCAATCGGTCATGAGCATGGCATAGCTACCACTGCGCCACATCTCCAGCGCCTCTTTACCGTCCTCCGCCGTCTCTGCAAGATAGCCAATAAGCTGCAGCTGTTGACTGATAATCTTTCTATTGGTCGCATTATCATCTGCCAGAAGGATTAACCTCCCTTGCGCTTTGGCCTCATTAATCGATAACGGCGTATCTGAGGTGACCGCTTGTGGCATCTTCAGATCCTGCAGCGGAGATTCGCGCCCTGCCACTGCCGCTACAGCATTCAACAATGTAGCCCGGTGCATCGCATTAAGATCCAGTGTCATACCATCTCCCTCGTCAGGTCGAGCATGGCGTCGGCGTCCGCGCTCAACCAGAACAAAGCGCAGTTCAATATCTTTGAGAACAGCGCGTAGCTCGTTGCGCAGTTCTCTTGCCATATCCAGATCACCCTCTGGATCGATCACCACCACCGGCTCCTTGATATGGCCACACGCCTCCTGGCAGACGCTTAGCGCTTCGTCAGGGTATACGGAGATCACCTCTGCCCCGGCATACTGCAGATAGTTGGTTAACATCCAGGAGACATTACGATCCTCTTTAATCAGCAGGACCTTGAGTCCACTTAGATCCGAGGTATCGGCTGACGGAGTCTCTGCAAGCGACTGCATGGAGAGATGCACTTCAAAGCTGGAGCCCTCCCCCTCGAAGCTCTCCACAACAATATCTCCGCCCATCAGCTCCACCAGACGCTCGGTTATAACCAGCCCAAGACCGGTACCACCAAAGCGACGCGTAGTCTCCTCCTCACCCTGTACAAATGGCATAAACAGCCGCTGCTGCACCTCGCTGCTCATGCCGATACCGTTATCGCTTACCCGCAGACAGATATCCGCCACGCCCTCTCGCTGCCCCTCCAGCGTGGCACTTATGACCACCTGGCCATCCCGGTCTTGGATGTCACTGCTGAACTTGATAGCGTTACCGGCAAGGTTGTAGAGAATCTGCCGTAGACGCACCGGGTCACCCTTGACCTCGGGCAGTCGTGGATCGCAGTAGATGAGCAGTTCCACTCCACGTTTTACCGCCAGGTGTTGCAGACTATCGCCCAGCTTCTCTACCAGCTGCTCCAGGGAGAGAGGGCGCTGCTCCAGCTCCAGTCGGCCCGCCTCAATCTTGGAGAAGTCGAGTATGTCATCGATAATGCTTTGTAGCAGTGCGGCTGAATCCTGGGCGGTATTGACCAGATCCAGTTGCGACCTGTCCAGCTTGGTGTAGGCCAGCATATCGACAGTCCCCACCACCCCATATAGCGGGGTGCGGATCTCATGGCTCATGGTGGCCAAAAATGTTGATTTGGCACGATTGGCTGCAATCGCCTCTTCCCTGGCCTGGATGATAGCCAGCTCAGCCTGCTTGCGTTCACTGATATCGATAGTGAAGGCTATCGACATCGGCTCACCCGAGGGAGGGTCCGGCAGAAAGACGATAATCACCTCCACCGGCACATCCACCCCATTCTTGGTTCGGTGGATGGTCTCTATACGCCCCCACCCTTGCTCCAGGATTGGTGCAATTAGCCGTGGATACTCCTCAACGGTAAAGTTTGGATCGAAGTCCGGCACCTTCAGCTGCAACAGCTCCTCCCGGCTGTAGCCCAGGTGACGGCAGGCGTGATCATTGACCCTAAGCACTCGGCCATCCTCTGCAGCGATCCAGAACTCACTGATGCCGGTACGGTCCAGGGCAAGCTGGGTCATAGTGAGCATAGTGTTGGCGCTCTCAGTCGCCTGCTGCTCACGCTTCAGCGCCTGCTCTGCCTGCCTGCGTTCGCTTATATCGCGGATGACACCGGCGAAATGAATCCCGCTGCCGAGTTCCAGACGGTTGACGCTCAACTCGATAGGGAATATCTCGCCATTTGAGCGCTGCGCATCTACCTCTCGCTCATACCCAATCACCTTGGCCTCACCCGTCTTCAAATGATGCGCAAGATAAGCGTCATGCCGGCCTTTATGCGGCTCCGGCATCAACATGCTCACGTTGTTACCAACAAGTTGTGCTGCGCTATACCCGAAGATCTTTTCCGTTGCAGGGTTTACACTCTCAATAACACCAATCCCGTCAATAACAACAATGCCGTCGATAGCTGTTTCCACAATGGCCTGGAGACGTCTCTGGATATTTGCGAGTCTGCGTTTTCCAGAGGCAAAGACCAGCGCCAACAGGATAAAGATAGATGCGGTAATAAAGGCGCCCAGGAAGGTGGTCAGGCGCATGAAATAGAAGACTGCGTAGGCCTCATCTCTGTCCTGCTCAACCACAAAGCCAAAACCTAACTCCTGGTTCCAGTGCCACGCCCCCACTACAGGCACGCCCCGGTAATCACGATACCCTTCCAGATCAATACCATCCTCGCCTATAGTGGCGCCAGCCGCCATCTTGGTTAGCGGCCATCTGTCTGGAGTTATTGTTGCATTCGCCCTTCGCGTGAGATCGACACCCGGATCACGCAACTGCAGATTGGCTGCGCTTGACTCTCCAGGCTGTAGCAACCCGATACGGACAAGCAGCTCCTCAAACCGACTCCTGCTCAACAGTGTCCCGTATCTATCAAAGGCATAGCTATCTCCAGTCTCGCCGAGACGCGCATACTCCATCATGGGGAAGAGGGTGGTGTAGGGGTTGATGCGTAGTGTCAGCAACGCGATTATCGCACCTGTCTTATCTTTGATAGGAGTCACTACAAACATGGTCTCATTACCGGATGCCGCGGCTTGTTCGCCTCTCTTGAGTGGCACATCAGAGCGCTGGATCGGGGTAAGCAGGGTCTCACCACCCCATGCCTGCGCCAACAATTCCGGGTAGCGAACCAGCAGATTTGGCGTGCCTACATTGGCATCGCGAGATGAGGCCAGGCTTATATTGTCTGGAGCAATAATGAAGTAGCCCTCGTAAAATTTTGACTCCAGATAGAAATGCAGCTCCATACGCATCTCTTTCTGACCGGGAGCGCTCAGCAGCGCCCCCTGCTCCCGCGGCAGCATCAACAGCTCCTGTGCAACCTCCAATACATGCTCCTCCCGAGCAAGTCTCTGCACCAAGAGATGCTGTTCACCCCCCCATATGCCGGTAGATTTGGATATACCATCCAGCAGCGTGGTCAGCTCGTTGTATAGGGTCAGGCGATAACGCTCTTCAACCAGCTTCACCACGGTGTAGGCGGATGCCGCAACAACCAGCAAGGCAATGAATACGGCCGACAACTGCTGTACGGTAAGGCCAAGCTTGTCTACCAGCCTGTTTGAAGGCATTCCATCCCTCCTCCTAAGACAAAAATCTCCTGCCAGCACTGTAGCGGCCGCTGACGTCATATATTTAACGCTATCCACATAAAATCAATGGCTTGCAGCCAACGCGCCCAATATGATCAGGCTAAGCAGGTCCCGACCGATTTATTTTCAGCACCCGGTCTACAGTGATACCATCAAACAGGACTATCTAATCTGCTCAATTGTGGTTGAGAGAGGGATAGCATCCACAGGGGTTCTTATTATGTCGCCATATATCTCTACAGTAGAGTTCTCCCTCCCCGCCTGGCTGCAGGACTATATGGCCAGATATGAGATTACAGCGGATCTAGAGGGGCGTATGGAGTTTGTGATCGGCGCGTCCAGACGCAACATTGAAGAGGGCACAGGTGGACCGTTTGCCGCAGCCCTGTTTGAACAGGACTCTGGCGCACTGCTTACCCTTGGCGTCAACCTAGTTACCAGTGAGAGACTGTCTGTTCTCCACGCAGAAATCGTTGCCCTGACCCTGGCCCAGCGTCAGCTGGACAGCTACGACCTGGGGGCTGGAAATCTGCCATATTTCGAGCTGGTATCCAGTACTGAACCGTGCGCCATGTGCCTGGGGGCCATATCCTTCTCAGGCGTTCATCGTGTGGTGGTTGGTGCTCGCGATGCCGATGCACGCCAGGTAGGGTTTGATGAGGGGGACAAGCCGGCCGACTGGGTAGGCGCGCTTAACACCAGAGGAATTGAGGCTATTCGCGATATTCGACGTGAAGAAGCCTGCAGTGTATTAGCAGATTATGTGCACCAGGGTGGGGTTCTGTATACATAATAAATCCTATAATTGAGTATACCGCCACCAACAATTGATGATAATTTGAAAACAACAATCATTTCAGGAGGGTACTATGGAAAAGGCAATAGAGATCTTCAAGAATGCCCTGGAACTGGAGGTACAGGCAGAGCTTTTCTATGAAAAGGCTGCAGAGATGACCAATAACGATGAGTCGCGCATGGTCTTTCTGGAACTGGCCGACATGGAGGATGGTCACGCCCACCGCATTGTAGAGAGATTTAAGGACACCCCGCTTGGCAGGGCCTTCGATGCCGACGCATGGCTGCAGGAACTAGAACTGGAGACCGCAAAAAACCTTCCGACGGAGGCCAACGAGCTGGTCACCAGTGGCGATATGCGTGCAGTGCTGGATTTTGCGGTCAAGATGGAAGAGGACGCCAGAGACAACTACCAGCATCTGGCAGAAATCTTCACTGATCCTGACGACCAGGCCTATTTGGCCGATCTGGCCAATGAAGAGCAGCAACATGTAAATGCCGTACTGCAACTACGGCGCTCCCTGGATATGGATGCGGAAGAACGCCCAGACCTCTAATAAGCTATCTCACCTTTTTCAAGCTGGCTATCTCGTCGCTGATCTCATCTGCTGTCAGACGGTTAAAGTCTTCCTTGCTGAACATGGTGATACCGCCGCTCATCTCATACCAGGCGAAGCCTTCACTCCAGCCTGAATGGCTATAACTGCCCTGCCGATTCCTGGGAACACAGTACAGCCTGTTCGGTGTAGCCAGAAGATTGTAATTGACCTCTTGCTCATGCAACTTGTCGATAAATTTCCAGGCCGCTGTTGCCGAGGTAAAACGATAGCAATCTATTGGATACGCCTCTTCGCCCCCGTTGTGCTCCCAAATATCGGCAGCTATAGGGAGCGGATTATTGCGCACAAACATATGAAAATGGAGATGGTTGACCGAGGCGTTGGCCCCGTAGCTATTATAGGCAAAACCTATACCTGGAACGTGCTTCCCCATCCTCGCGGTGATGGCCCATAGGTACTCCAGCCATAGCTGATTAAGCAACTGAGGCCACCCCATCATACGTTCTGGCACCAGCAGCGCATGCAGAGGCACAAACGGATATTTGTTGTAGAACAGAGATGACGATCGTCCGTTCAACTCTCCCTCCCACAAGATCTCTTTGCGCAAAAACTGCTTATTAAAGTGGAAGGCTTCGCGATCAAACGGGCGGGTTATACCGGTGATTTCGGTCTTACTGCTGCGAGTTGGACGAAAAGAGCGGAGCTGATTAAACTGCACCTCCCACGGTCCCGCCCGACGATACTCTGGCGGCTCTATACTGTCCAACCCCAGCGCATGCAGCTGCTGGAACACCTGGAGGTCATCTATCTGGTGGTTCTGCTCTAACTCTTCCTCACTGTTGTTGCTGATCTCACGTTCCAGCAGTCGCAACCGTTCAGCCAATGGCTGGGCAAGGTGTTGCAGCATATTCTGATCAAAGACAGCATTTGCCAACACCAAGATAAAAACCCCAAGCTCATCATAATCACGCAGCAACTCTTGCAGACCCTGCTCAAAGGTCTCACGCAGATGCTCATCTGAAGAGAATGGATTCTGGTCCTTTATCATGCGCTATCCGATGATTGTTGTAAGATCCTCTCTACTACGGCACTGGATCTACCCCCCCTTTGTGCCATGGGTGACAACGACAGATCCGTTTAATCCCGAGCCACCCCCCCTGGAGCACGCCATATTTCTCTATCGCCTCCTGAGTATATGCTGAGCAGGTAGGATAGTAACGGCAATTATTGCCGAGAAATGGGCTTAGCAGATAACTGTATCCCTTGATCAGCTTGATTACCAGAGCCTTCATCTCACTGCTGCCCCACGCTGGAAAACCCCCTTTAGTAGAGTGGAGAGCAGATATATCACTCCTGCCAGCAGGATAATCGTGGCGCCAGCAGGTAGATCAGGCTGATAGGAGAGTGCCAATCCGGAGGTTGTAAAGGCAGTTCCCAACAGCGCCGAGACCAGCATAATTTTACCCAGAGTATGGACATATTGGATGGCGATAGCCGCCGGCAATGTCAACAGTGCGATCACCAATATCAGCCCCACCACCTGGATCAGCAACACCACAGCAAGGGCCACCATACAGAGCAACAGCAGATAGAAAAAAGTAACCGGCAGACCGCGTAGCCGCGCGAACTCCTCATCAAACGAGACAGCCATAAACTGCCGATAGAACAAAAGCACCATAGCCACCAATACGCTATCCACTGCTGTCATAATCCAGAGATCACGGGATGAAACCAGCAGAATATTACCGAACAGATAGCTCATCAGATTGATGTTGTAGCCTGGGGTGCGAGAGATAAAGAGGATGCCGATAGCCATGCCTATCGCCCACAGGGCGCTTATCAGGGTGTCTTCCTGCTGCCGCCAACGCAGGCTGATCCAGCCTATAAGTATCGCCGCCACCAGTGCAGCCGCCAACGCCCCGGCAATCGGGCTGGCCCCATAGAACAGGGCAATACCCATGCCTCCAAGTACAGCATGGGCAATACCACCAGCCAGAAAACCGATCCTCTTGACCACCACATAGCTGCCCATCACTCCACAGCCCACACTCGCCAACAGACCAGCCAGCAGTGCATACTGGAGAAAACTGTGCTGCATAAGGGCCTGGAAAAAATCACTCATTGGTGTAAATGCTCGATCATCTGGACCGGCTCCTCATAGAGCGCGCTAATCATCTTGCCATCTATCTCCGTAGCATGATGACACATCATGGTACGGGCAAGGCAGGCCACACGATGAACATAGTTGGAGATAAACCCAACGTCATGCGATACCACTATTATGGTCATCGTATCATTCAGCCGTCGCAGCAGTTCAAATATGTCACTCTCCATGCGCAGGTCTATGTTCGCAGTAGGCTCATCCAGCAACAATATTTGTGGGCGACAGGCCAATGCCCTTGCCACCAACACACGCTGCAACTGTCCGCCGGAGAGGGTCTCGATACGTCTCCCTGCCAGGGCAGCGATCTCTGTCTCCTCCATAGCCTGGTCGACAATCTCCCTGTCACGTTGCCGATATCCACCAAACAGGGTTGTTCTCCCCAGCCTACCCATAAGTACGACGTCGCGCACCGTGATGGGAAAATCGCGTCGAAACTGAGGGTACTGCGGCATGTAGCCGATCTGGCGGCGCGCCACTTGTGGAGATCTACCCAGGACCTCTACCTGTCCGGATGTCGGCTGTAGCATACCCAGAAGGATCTTTAGCAGAGTGCTTTTGCCACCGGCATTGGGCCCAACTATGCCGAGGAACTCCCCTGCACGTACTTCTAGATTAATCCCCTCCAGGATCTTGGGGCCATCGTAGGAGAAGGATAGCTCCCGCACTGCAATGACCGGGGCGTCACTCACTATTGGCCTCCACTATTGCAGCCGCCACCCGCCGCAGATTGGCCGCATAATCTACCGCCAGCGGATCGATGGCCACCACTCTGCCGTTGATGGCAGTCGCTACGGCCTCTGCCTGTTTCTGACTGAACTGCTGCTGCACAAAGATCACCTTGGCCCCACTAGCTTTTGCCTGCTCGATAAGTCGCCCCATAGCACTGGCACCTACCTCACGTCCGCCGCTCTCGAGTGGGATCTGGCGCAACTGGTAGCTATCTGCAAAATAGCCCCAAGATGGGTGGAATACTATAAACTCTCTCCGTCGTAGCCCCTGTAACTCGGCCCTGATATCACTGTTTAGCTGCTCCATATCCGCGCTGAATGCAGCGAAATTGGTCATATAATCGTTACGATTCTCAGGATCCATAGAGATCAGGCGATCCCGCAGCCTCCCCGCCATATGCTGCATCAGGGATGGGCTCAGCCAGATATGAGGGTCACTCTCCCCCTCGGTGTGCGAGTGATCGTGGTGATCATGCCCCCCTCCAGCCGACTCTATCTCGCGCAGTTGGATCCCGTCCCGCGCATCTAGCAGCTGCATAGATGGGTTGACCCCCTGCATCCGTTCCATCCAGACGCGCTCAAATGGAACACCGATACGATAGTAGAGATCCGCTGCAGCTACTGCTGCCATCTGGCGTGGGGTCGGCTCATAGGTGGCCGGACTCTGCCCCGGGCCAACCATGACGGTGATATCCACATGGCGGCCACCGATACTAGCCGCCAGATACTGCTGTGGCGCAACGGTTACAGCCAACTTTAACCGCCCCTCTGCCGCTACAGTATGGGAAGTGGCTGCCGCAAACAACATCAGCATCACCGCCCAAAATCCGATTCTCTCTCTCATCGGCATGAAGTTGCCACCCACCAGAAAAGGGAGGCCATAGTACCACATACAGCGCCGCTGTAATCACGGATTAGTCGAGATCCCAGAGGAGGTTATATGATGGTGCTACTCAACCCTTCTGGCAGCAATTTTTACCGTTTTGTTTGGCCAGGTAGAGCGCATCATCAGCCCGCTTGAATACCTTCTTTGGAGTATCGCCCTTATGGAACTCACTCATACCGCAAGAGATAGTCAGCACTACACGCTTCGGTCCAGAGTGGAATGGACTTTTTGCGACCGCTTCACGAATCTCCTCGGCCATAGCATAGGCCTGATCTATGTGGGCACCTGAGAACAGCATGACAAACTCCTCGCCCCCATAACGTGCAACAAAATCGGTCTTTCGCAGGCGTTGCTTTAGGATCTGACCAACCACGTTCAAGGCCTTGTCTCCTGCCTGATGCCCAAAACGGTCGTTGACCTGCTTGAAATCGTCCAGATCCCACACCATGATCACCAGAGGGGTATCGTATCGCTCCCAGCGAGAGAACTCTTCTGCCAGGCGCTCATCGTATGCCTTGCGGTTAGGCAGATTAGTTACAGCATCCAGGGTTGAGCGTGCGTGCGCCTCTTCAATCTTTTGGCGCAACACGTTAGCCTCCTGCTTAACCTGCATCAACTCCTGATAGAGGCTTTTCTCGTTCTTCAAGGACTCTTTATAGCGCGCTTCTGCGGCCTTAAGATGCTCATCCATGTGAACACGGATTTTATCGATATAACCGGACACCTCCCGCTGCAGATCGGTAGCGCCCTTGACACTACTCTCAATCTCTCCCACCTGACGCTTTACCTCGCGATCCAGATCACGCCCACTCTGCAGTGATGCCTTAAGTGACGAGTGGCCACCCAATACATACTTATCCAGCTCTTTAAGACGTGTTGTTAGGTCTGCTAAAAAGTCGCTGGTGGCCTTGGTCTCAAACTGAAGGTCACCCAAAACAGCTGAAACCACTTTAGTCAGATTCTGCACCACAATATCCACCACTTCCGGAGTAACCTGCTGCGCCAGCATCTTCTCCAGAGAGGCGATATCATGCTCGAACTGCTCCGGCCAGTTGAGCTTGATTAATAGAGTAAGTAGCTGTTTTACCGACTCGCCTTTATGCGTCACCTCACTCTGCTGTTGCTGTGCGCTATCTGTCTTGCGCCCCAGGAGTCGCCCCATCAATCCAGGACCGCTATCGCCCCGCTCATCCTTTGGGAGATAATCCTTCGTCAGCAACTGTAACAGCTCATCCAGTTTTTCATTTGTAGCTGATGCCGGATCTGCCAGTAACTGCTTACCTATCCGCTTGAGTCTTCCTGCATCTCTACCTTTAAGTTTGGAGTGGTCCAGAATACGTTGAAACAGATCGTTGGCCCCACCGCTACGGCTGCCGCTTGCGGCAGGCCTGGTATCATCACCAGCACGAATTAGGGCCTCGGAAAAATTAGTAATCTGACGCAGTGCGCCCTGAGTGATCTCGCCTTTGCGTACCACATCGCGAAGTCTGTTCAGGTGGGGATCAAGCCGCGGGTCAAGTCCGCTGGTAGCCAGAGCGATACGGACAATAGTACGGCATAAAACTTTATCGCTATTTTTGTGCTCGCTCTCGAGATCATCCTGCTGCTGCAGCAGGTCCATGTACTTGACTTTCCAGTCTGAGACTTGCGCCACCAAACTCTCCTATGCAGCCAGATTGATCTCCTGGGGAATAATTATATCGATCCCTATAGGCAGATGATCTGAAAGTGGATAATCAACAACCCTGGGATTCTCGATCTCCAGTGAGGTGGATACCAGGATATGATCCAACTTACGTATCGGCCTCCAACTGGGAAATGTATTCAGCTTACAGGATGACTCCCGCAGATCCGCGCGAGACATCAGCACCTTAACCTCCGGCGAATCACAACTGCAGTTGAGATCCCCCATCACCACAACATGACGATAATCCTGCAAGCGCTCTCCGATGTACTCCATCTGCCGCATCCGCGCCCGCCGCCCCAGAGAGAGATGAATAATGCAGACAACCACACTATCCACGCCGCCGCCATAGTGCGCAAAGATTGCGCCTCGTCCTGGCAGCCCAGGCAGCTTGGCCTCGACCACCATCTGTGGTCGCTGCCTACTCAACAACCCGTTGCTATGCTGTGCCAACCGTCCCAGATTACGGTTTATCTGTTTGTACCAGTAGGGAAAATTCGCCTGATGAGCGAGATATTCTGTCTGATCCACAAAACCGCTCCGCAGGCTGCCAGAATCTACTTCCTGCAACCCCACCAGATCATACTCATGCAACAGCGCGGCTATTCGGTTCAAATTAAGCAACCGCTCTCGATGCGGTAATATATGCTTCCAGCTGTGGGTTACATATTGGCGGTAGCGCTGCATATCTACCCCCGCCTGGATGTTGTAACTCAATATCCGTAACCGCCTGGAATCAACTTCTGTCACGTCACCTACTCTCCCAATCTATACATACTGAATCATTTTTTCGTGGCTGCCTTCTCCTGCCGCACCCTCTCGATCAGATAATTCATAACCTCAATAGTAGTAGGACCCTCCAGTCCACTAATCAAATATTTTCCATCTATCCCCAAAGCCGGAACCGCCCTCACATCGAACCGCTGCGCCATAATTCCCGCCCGCCTGACCTGGGTCTGCACCGCGAAAGAGTTCATGGCATTACGGTATGCTGCAGTATCAACACCGTGTTGACCAAGAAACTCCGCCATCTCATCAACCGTGTCCAATCTCTTTTTCTCCTCCTGGACGGCATGAAATATCTTTTCGTGGATAGATGCATCGACCTGCATCAGTTTGAGGGCGTAGAAGGTCTTGGCATGCAGCTGCCCATCAGGACGATGCAACATCGCCGGCACCCTTACCATCTCCACATATCCTGGTTTGTTTTTCAACCAGTCCTTGAGGTACGGCTCAAGCCTGTAGCAGTGAATACATCCGTACCAGAAAAACTCCATCACCTTTACCCGCTGCCCCTCTCCTCCAGGCTGCTCCGGAATGACAGATGAGTAGTGGATATCCTCCTCATACTTGGGAGCCGCCAGAGATATCAAAGGCAGCAACAGTAAACAGATAATCAGATAGCTCTTCTTCATTTCTCTTCCCCTACTTGGTAAGTCTGCGGCAGAAACACCCACAATCTTTAGGGCATCCTAAAAAAGTTTCCCTTGGCGCCCCTATCTCAATCGCCACTCTGACACCGACAGAATGCCTGTCAGCGCAGCATAACGCCAAATCCAGGTCCGCCACCAAGGTAACCCGATATCGGATCTTACTCTCAAGCCTGTGGCCACTCCAATCAGAGACTACATCTGTATGACCCGCAGAGGGACATTGGGTTCACAACCACCTAATAAAAAGGCGGCCAATGGCCGCCTTCATATCGTGTCCTGCTGCAACTGACTGCTAATGGAGACCCTGTATGTACTGGGCCACAGCGGCAATCTCTTCGTCGCTCATGTTGCGGGTTACGGCTTGCATCATACCCTGATTGTCATTCGTGCGCTTGTTGTCACGGAAGTCCTTTAGCGCCTTATCTACATAGGTAGCATGCTGGCCGCTTATTCGGGGATAATTGGCCGCCGGATTACCCACACCTTTGGGTCCATGACAGGCCATACAGGCGGCAACCCCGGTGGCACTGTTGCCACCCCGGTAGATCTTCGATCCAAGCTTGGCCATGTCCGCAACGGCAACCCCGCCGATTTGCTTCTGAGAAGAAAAATAAGCGGCCAAATCAGCCACGTCCTGATCGCTCTGAAGCATCTTCGCCTGTGGGGTCATCATGCCATCAGCTCGCCTATCGGCCCTGAAGTCGTTTAACTGCTTTTTAATATACTCTTCGTGCTGACCCGCAAGCTTGGGCCAGATCGGAGTCACACTGTTACCGTCCGCACCGTGACACGCCATACAGACAGCGGACTTGGCCTTACCGGCCTCCGCATCCCCAGCGGCCTGTAGGCCGGTGGTCACCAAAATCATGCTAATAGAAGCTGCCAATAGCCACTTATTCATAGTCAAACCCATTATTCTCCGCAGCCAGATCCGCCGGGACACCCCCGACACACCGTGCAATATCATGAAGCGCACATATATACCAGAATGGCGGTTGTCCGGTCAAATCACGATCAAAATCTGGGCATCTAGACCCCCAATCCAGCCACCTACCAGGGTCCAAATAGTCTGCTGGCGGTATCAGGGCTGGACGCGGCTGTCATCCTGCTTAACAATGGCGTAAGCGGCGACAACGGCCGCCAGAACTGAATCTCCACAATGCTGGAATGAGGGCTGATTGAAAACAGGTCGAGGTAAAAGGGTATGACCCAAACTTACGAACTGCTGATTCTACGCCACGGCAAATCGGACTGGAGTAATCATGTCGATGATTTCCAGAGGCCACTGAAAGAGCGTGGCAGACGCAATGCCGAACAGGTTGGAAACTGGCTGTCACAACAAGAGCTGGTGCCAACCCACGTAGTCACCTCCCCCGCCAGGCGGGCTGAAATGACCACGGAGCTATGCTGCCGCTCTATGGGCGTTGCAGCGGAACATATCAGCGGAGATAGACGTATCTACTCCGCCTCTATCGACGATCTTCTAAGCGTACTGCAAGGGTCGCCACCAGGATCTACCAGGGTCATGCTGGTTGGGCACAACCCATCGCTGGAGGGATTATTGCTGTACCTGGCAAACCAGGAGATCCCTAGGCCGGCAGATGGCAAACTGCTACCCACGGCCACCCTGGCGCATCTCACATTGGAGTGCGACTGGCCGCAGCTGGATCAAGGGTGTGGCCAGCTGCAGGCGATTATTCGGCCTGCAGAAATGTAGCCAATTGTGTACATAATGCGGCATATCACCCACTTCAGACAAAACCTTAGGGCTTATAACACAGTAAAAAATTACCGGTTGGCAAGAGTATAACTTGCTGATATATATCGTTTAGTATTATCACAACAGCGTAATCATAAGAGAGGGAAATATCATGTCAGAAAAAACAGTAATAGATCGCCGTCAGGCCATGAAGATGCTGGCTGCAAGCGGCCTGGCCGGATTTAGCGCCATCAGTTTCGCCGCTGCGAATAGCGGTCCAGGCGCAATGATTCCAGGCAAGGGCTGGGTCACTGCCTCCGGCGAAAAAGGCGAACATGACGGTACCCCTCTCCAGTTCATGCCAAAGGGGGCACCAGACCCAACCCCTCTGGAGAATGAGCTGGAAAAATATGCCAACTGCCCATACTGTGGCATGAGCCGCACCAAGTGGAACCACAGCCGCCACCTGGTCCACTATGATGACGACCTGGCAGATGGCACCTGCTCCATCCACTGTGCCGCCGTCAGTCTGACACTCAATCTGGATCGCGGTCCGAAGGCCATCTACGCCGCAGATTTTGGCTCAAGCGAAGAGATCAAGCCAATGGTAGAGGTGGATAAGGCCACCTACCTGATTGGTTCCAAGCTCAAAGGCACGATGTCTGCCAACAGCAAGATGGCATTTGCCGATGCTGCTGCCGCCAAGGCAGCTCAGGCGGAAAACGGTGGCGAACTTGGCAACTTTGACGCCGCCCTATCAGCGGTCTATAACAACATGGCAAAAGAGACCATGATGATCAGAAAGATGCGCCTGGAGAAGCGTAAAAAGATGATGGAAAAAATGATGAAGAAAGAGAGCTAACACGCCCTCTTTTTATCCACCGTAGTGGTGGGCGCGATTCCCACCACTACGGCGACCACATTGAACTGACCCAATTCCATCCTCCTCTAGAACCAACAGGTCCGCATGAATAGACATACCCTTCTAAATCGACTTATTGCTATCATCCTTCTGCTGTGGTTTTCAACGCTTGCGGCTGAGTCGTTAAATCTACCGAAACCAGGTCCAACAGACACCTGCCCGGTGTGCGGCATGTTTGTTGCGAAGTATCCAGATTGGGTCGGGACAGTCCTCTATAAGGACGGACATGCCCATCATTTCGATGGGGCCAAAGATCTATTTAAATATCTGCTGAATATGCCTAAATGGGCACCCGGCCACAAGGCCGAAGATATCGCCTCAATAGGGGTAACAGAGTACTACAGCGTATCTATGATAGATGCCCACAGTGCATGGTATGTTATCGGCTCAGATGTGCTGGGACCGATGGGGCACGAGCTTATCCCACTGGCAAGCGAAGAGGACGCGATAGAGTTTTCGCGTGACCATGGCGGTAAAAAGATATTGCGCTTCGCTGATGTAACCTATCTGTTACTGCAGAAACTTGATCATGGTGAATTCGAATAGCAAATATTAATAATAGCTCGATATTAACACCGGTCTATATACCCCATTAATATTGCGGTCATGGGGAACTACAGGTCTGTATATCACCTGCAATACCCTGATAAAATCAATTCTCAGACCTATTGGCAACCCAGTTTGGTAGATTCGATACTATTATGCGCAAATCAAGCCTGCTATTTCTCTCTCTGGGGGCGCTCTCGGCCCTGATGCTGCTATCGCTAGTGGATGCGACTATTCGTGGCAGCAGCGCCAGGGAGCGGTTGGCCTCTATGCAGCGACAGGTAGCAGAGCTGGAGTTGACCGATCTTGCCCTGTTTACCGAGGCGCGCTACACCCGTCATCTCAGCCAGGCTGACCGACACACCCCTTTCCAGGATCACCCCTTTGCCATGGAGCACTTTCCCAGCGGGTCATTGGCACAACCACCAACCCATCTACATCAGACCCCATGAGCAACCTGTTCCGTAAACAGCGCTACCTGATCGACTTTACCCTTGCCTCTCTGCTGCGCAGATCCGGCAAGAATCTGGGACTATTACTGGTATACAGCCTAATCGTCTTCCTGCTGGCCTCGGTTATGCTGTTCACCCAGGCGCTACGCAGCGAGTCCAGGGTGGTCCTGGAGAATGCGCCCGAAATCATCCTGCAACGGATGGTGGCCGGCCGCCATGATCTGATCCCCGCGAACTATATCCAGAAGATAGGTGAAATACGCGGCGTAGCAGAGCTACATGGACGCCTCTGGGGCTATTTTTATGACCCGGCCGTACGCGCCAACTACACCCTGATGGTGCCACGAGAGCGGGAACTCAACGCTATGGATATCGTCGTCGGTGCCGGTATTGCCCGGACTAGGGGTGTGGCTGTCGGGGATATCCTCTCTTTCCGCTCTGCCGATGGCCGCCCCTTCTCATTCCGCGTAGCGGAGCTGCTGGAGTCATCCTCAGAGTTGGTAAGCAGCGATCTTATTCTGCTGTCAGAACAGCAGTTCAGGGACTTCTTCAGCATCCCTGAGGGATACTACAACGACCTGTCGGTGAGGGCGCGCAACCCGAGTGAACTGCGAAAAATAGCGGAGAAGCTGGTACTCAAACTACCCGATACCCGCCCGATCATGCGGGATGAGATTGTCCGCACCTATGACGCCATATTCAGCTGGCGCCAGGGGATAATCTTCGTGCTGCTGGTCGGCGCCATACTCGCCTTCGTCATCTTTGCCTGGGACAAGGCATCCGGTCTGAGCGCCGAAGAGCGTCGAGAGCTGGGCATCTTGAAGGCGATTGGCTGGGAGACCTCTGACCTTATCCGGATGAAATTCTGGGAGGGGGCGATCATCTCTCTAACCGCCTTTATGCTCGGTTATCTCGCCGCCTACCTGCATATATTCTACTCATCGGCGGCCCTGTTTGAACCGGTACTAAAGGGTTGGGCCGTACTCTACCCGGAGTTTCAGCTGCTGCCACTGGTGGATGGCCTGCAGATCGCGACCCTGTTTTTCTTTACGGTCTTCCCCTACACGGTAGCGACCATCATTCCTGTCTGGCGAGCAGCCATAACCGATCCAGATACAGTGATGCGGTAACTGCGATGCTACCGATAAAACTCAAACAGCTAAGTAAGGCATACAATCAGGGGCTACCTAATGAGTTCTGGGCCATCCGCGAGGTAGACCTGACCATTCAGCCCAACCAGATAACGGTCCTGAAGGGACCAAGCGGCTCTGGCAAGACCACCCTGCTGGCCATGATCGGCTGCCTCTCTCGCCCAACATCGGGCCGTATCACCATAGGAGAGCTGATCCTCTCTGGACTACCTGAACGGTTCATGACCGATATCCGCCGCACCACATTCGGCTTTATCTTTCAGCAATTCAATCTGATAAGAGGCCTGAGCGTGCTGGAGAATGTCATGCTACCGGCCTATCCGCTTGGACTGGACCACGCCACTCTACAGACGCAGGCCATGGAGCTGCTGCATAGATTTGACCTTGGCAACCGAGCGGAGGCAAAGATCGAATCTCTATCCGGGGGTGAGGCCCAGCGCACTGCCATCTGTCGCGCCCTGATCAATGACCCAGAGGTATTGATTGCAGATGAACCGACCGCCAACCTGGATAGCCGCCTGTCGCAGGAGTTCATGCGCATCATCCTGGAGCTGGGAGAGAGTGGTAAAACGGTCCTGCTCTCAAGTCATGACCCGATGGTTTTCGACTCTCCAACGGTCGACAGAGTAGTAGAGCTGTATGACGGCCAGGTGGTCCAGGGCTGACCTGGGATGCTGCTCAACCCATCCATCCTGGCGCTACTGATCGTCTCCGCCGTGGTCACTCTCATGCTGGCCATAGCCAGCACGTTCGGCATTCAGATCCTCCGCCACTGGGATATAACCAGCGGCAGTGAGAGACAACTCAACCTGGAGCGACGCACCTACCTGATCTCAACCATTGTCGCCTTCTCTCTACTGGCAGAACTACTATCTCTACTGCTGTTCGTATATAACGCCGAGCAACTATCCTCGCAGTTCGTAGGTGCGATGTGTGCCACCGGGGTACTGAATGTAAACCAGTGGGGCTGGCCTACGCTTAACATAAAGATCGCTATCTTCTTTACCGGCGCCGCCTGGCTGATCCTCAATCGCAGTGACAACCAGGCGATTGACTATCCATTGGTGCGAATAAAGTATGGACTTCTGCTGTTTATCCTCCCGCTGGTTGCTGCAGAGATGGTGGTACAAACCATTTTTTTTCTCCAACTTAATCCGGATGTGATTACCTCCTGCTGTGGCTCCCTGTTTACCCCCGAGGGCGATGGAGTGGCGGCAGAGGTATCAGCAATAGAGCCCAGCAGGGCGCTTATGCTATTGGCTGCAGGCGGCGCCTTCACCATGCTGGCCGGTGGGTGGTATCTGCTACGCCAGAGGGGCAGCATGCTGTTTGCCGGAGGCAGCATCGTCAGCTTTATCCTCGCCCTGATTGCCATCGTCTCTTGCATAGCTCTATATATATATGAGCATCCACACCACCACTGTCCGTTCTGTATTCTCAAGAGCGGCCACAATTTCATTGGATACTATCTATATATTCCACTATTCATCGCTACTGCCACCGCCCTTGGGGCCGGCGCCCTTGCCCCATTCCGTAAGATCCAGAGCCTGAGCGAAATCGTCCCTATAGATAGCCGCCGACTTATCGTTATATCTATGCTATGCATGCTGCTCTTTTATGCGGTAGCCACTTACTCTATCCTTGGATCACCCCTCACCATGATGGATGTGTGGTGGGGCCCCTGAGGAGACGCTACCGCCCATGACACGCTGCATAACCATACTCCTGCTGCTGTTATCGCTACTCTCCGGCTGCGGTGAGGAACAGAAGCAGCTTATCAATGGTGAGCCGGCCCCAACATTCACCCTGGAGCGCCTTGAGGGCGGCACTACACAGTTTCCTGCCGATTATAGGGGCCGGGTAGTGGCCATCCGCTTTTGGGCCGACTGGTGCCCCTTCTGCAGCGGCGAGATGCGTCTGCTGGAGCCGGTATATCAAAAGTACCGTGAGCGTGGCTTGACCATTCTGGCCCTCAATGTGCGCCAGGACAGGGCCACCGCGGAGCGCTTTATCAAAAAACTTAACATCTCCTACGACACCCTGCTGGATATAGAGGGCGAAGTGGCCCGTAGCTATGTGGTTACCGGCCTGCCTACCACCTATTTTGTAGATGGAGATGGAGTCCTGAGGAGGCGCATTATTGGAGAGTCCACCCCAGAGACATTCGAACAGATAGTCCTGGAGATCATGCAGGGGAGTGAACCGCTACCATGAGCCCAGAGTTTGGATACTCACTGGCATTTATGACCGGCATTATGGGAGGTCTGCACTGCCTTGGGATGTGTGGCGGCATGGCCGGTGGCTGCTTTGCCGGATATGGGTGGCAACCAAAAACAGTACCTCATGTCATCTACCACACCGCTCGCATCGCTACCTACACCCTACTCGGTGTTGGCGGCGCACTGCTCGGCAGGGTACTGATCCAGACCGGAATCATCGGCAAGGGACAGGGACTCCTCATGATCGCCGCCGGTTTTATGGTGGTGATGATAGGGCTATGGTTGGCAGGACTACTACCTGGGAAGCGATCAAAGCTCCTGCGGGACGGTGGTGACGCCTCACGTACAGTCGAATTCCATGGCTGTGTCAGGGGAAACAAAACCCTCCCTCTCCTGGCAGGGACGATCAATGGCCTGATCCCCTGCAGCCTGCTGTTCTCGGTAGCACTGAAGGCGGCAGCCAGCGGTGACCCACTCTATGCTGGAGGGGTGATGCTCAGCTTTGGCCTCGGCACCATGCCTGCGATGCTCCTGGCAACCACTACAGGCGCTATAATCGGTGAACGTACAAAAGGGATGCTCTCTCGACTGACCGGGCTTGTGGTAGTCATACTTGGGCTATGGACCATCTATGAGGGTGTGGTGTTTTATGACATCATGCGCGGCCTGGCCAATTGACTTGCATCCTAAGTGACTGCTCTACTGAACCCATATGCGCATATACATGCAGAACCAACCATCGCCGGAACAGCCTTTGCGGTTCTATCAACTTCAGATCCAGCAGGATCTGTTAGGTGGCTGGATAGTTGTGCGCGAATCCGGGGTACAGGGCTCGCGCGGCCAGGTTACCAGCGAACACTTCGACCAACGTGAAGAGGCGGAGCAGCGGCTAATCCATTTCCGTGATATGCAGATCAAGCGCGGATACAGAATTGTGTACCGCGAGGGCGCCCAGCTGGATAGCGACTGAGATTCATGCCCAATTCAGCCAACTCGCCTATTCTTCTTCCGGGAGAGAGATTCCAGGCTTATAGGTGACAAAACGGAATGGCGCCTCCATCAGACCGGCATCTGTCCCCAGCAGCACCTTCGCCTCCCACTCCATGGCGTCCCTTACACATACCGGCAGCATGCCTTCCCCGCTAAACCTTCCCGCAGCCGTCTTGCTCAGGTGCGCCCGATTAAACCCCATATTCATATCTACTCCGACAAAATCCACCATAACAGTGTCGGCCTGCATCTCCTGCACCACCACTTCGTAGTTCAACGGCACCATAACTGGAATAGAGTTTGGATTGATTGAGAAAGTTACTCTGGCGCCATCCGGAAAGGTCACGCTACAGGGGCCAGTCCTGAGATCACATTTGGCGTTCAGCGCAGCGCGCACTGCCACCTCAGGGAAGAATCGTGGCCAGGCGGAATAGATTGCGACAACCGCCATAACAGCCAGCAGTAAGATTGCTGAAATCGCAGAGACACGATAGCTCTGTTTCACGCCCGACTCCTATACCTTGGAGATATGTCTACGTTTGTGGATAAGGGGCAGAGACAACTTAATTTATTTATAATCCGGATTAACCCAATCCCTGGATGGCGCCAGATCCTCTTTGGGCGGCAGCAGATGCGAGGCGTAGTTGATCACCATCTGCATATCCTGATCACTAAAACTTTTAATCTGCTTTACCATATCTGGATTAGCGTTACGCCGTTTACCATCCCGGATCCACTTAAACTGGCGCAGCATGTAATTGTAATACTGCCCCTGGATACGGGGATAAAACTTTTCGTTATCTCCCTCGCCATCTTTACCATGGCACTTGACACAGTTATCTGCATATAGCTGCTTGCCCCGCTCAAATTCAGATGTACTTTCAGACCACGGCCCGACTCCAGGTTCAGGATTCATCGGCAATTTCGATATATAGTCAGTCACATCCGCAATTAACTGGGCCGGATCTATGTCGCCATGTTTAAAACCGGCTACCGCTAGAATCTGTTCATCCAAAGCAAATGGGTACATGGTTGCATTATCTCTATTGCCTGCACGGATATCAGACAACTGCTTGATCAATACATTACGATGCTGCCCCGCAAGCTGCGGAAAACTACCATCAACCAGACCCCAACCCTCTGGCAGGTGGCAGGCCGAACATACCTCATAGACTGCGATGCCGCGCTCTCTGTTCGGTTTTAGCAACATCGCCTTACTCTTCTCACCACCAGCGATATTCCAATCCTTGATATCGGTTACCTGGGGGGCACCATCTGCCGCATACGCTCCATAACAAACAGCTACACTGGCAACCACTAAAGCTGCTCTTAAGACCTGCCTGCCAATCATCTATCTCTCCGTGCAGCGCCGTTGGCGCGCCATTAATCTCCACGCTGTAGCGTTATAGCCTTAAGAAACTTCAAGCCACAAAGGCCGTCTTACTGCTTAGACAACCAGTCAGCAATGGCGCGCATCTCGTCTTCTGAGACTGTAGCCATGATTCCTTTCATTGCTGCCGTCTGCCCATTAGTACGCACCCCATTCTTAATATCCTTCATCTGATTGAAGGCGTACTCGGCATTCTGACCAGCCAATCTTGGATAGATCGGCATAATTGGGGTCTTGGCATCTTTACCGTGACATGACCAGCATGTTTTCTCTTGAAACAGCGTGGCGCCATCGGCTGCTACGGCACTACCAACAGAAACCATAGAAAGTGCTGCTATCAGAGTGAATAGTACATACTTTACCTTTAACATCGATTAATCCTCTTAACTGAGTGTCGTTATAAATAGATAGGGGTCTTCAACCCAATATCATAACTCCTGCATTCAACCTGTAAATGCGGCCCTATCCGTCAACAGGGGACAAGATAAGCTACGTCAAAATTATCCAGGTAGGAACGATACCAGATTTGCGCCCTAAAAAAAGCAGGCCGTGGCCAGTACTAGATTATTGATGTTACTAAACGTGATCCAGGGACAATTAGCCAGATTTGGCATAGATCGTAGAAATAGGACGGATGGCTTAGCGCCATGAGCAGAAGAGGTTATTAGGAGCCTGTCGGATACAATAATTTGGCTACAGGTCTTTTCCGACAGGCCCCTGAAAGCTTACTGAGAGAGCACCCACTTAACCAGGGTTGTGGCCTCTTCCTTACTGACTGTGGCCTCATTCGGGGGCATTGGAACCTCTCCCCAGACGCCTTTGCCTCCTTTCAGCACCTTCTCAACCAGCTTGGCCTCAGCGGAGGCGTCGCCTTTATATTTAGCCGCAACATCCTTATAGGCTGGACCAACCACCTTCATCTCTACCTGATGGCAAGCCATACAATTCTTGGCCTGGGCCAGAGCGGCGTCGGCTGCAACATTTCCAACAAGGCCCAGTGATAGCACTGCACTACTGGCAATCAT
Organism: Sedimenticolaceae bacterium; assembly: GCA_050293315.1. Taxonomy (GTDB): domain Bacteria; phylum Pseudomonadota; class Gammaproteobacteria; order Chromatiales; family Chromatiaceae; genus CBFDBF01. The sequence goes on along the minus strand of JBNKMS010000012.1, from coordinate 366,126 downwards.
CGCCATAGACTTAATCTTCATAATTTAGCTTCTCCAATCAACGAGTTGTCCACAATTCAACGATAAACCGCACTGCTATGTAGTGCAGTTACTGAACTTTATGACCAGAATCTACAGATTCTGTTGCATATTCTACCATCGGCAGATGGATAAAATCCCGACAAATTGTCAATCAAACAGAGATCTAGGCCAATATTAGAATACCGCTTAATAAAAGTGGATTTATGCCGTAGTGTCGAAACACTGCAGCAGGAGTTCACCACTCTCATCCAGTAGCAGGCAGGGAAGCGCGATCCCAAAACCTTGCGCGTAATCGACGCCAAGCTTACTTAGACGATCCAGAATGGCCTCACTCTCCACAAATTCCGCGATTGTCTCCAGGCCCATCACATGGCCAATCTGGTTGATGGACTCTACCATAGCGTAATCAATAGGATCATTTGCCATGTCTTTTACGAACGCGCCATCAATCTTCAGATAGTCCACCGGCAGATTCTTTAAATAGGCGAATGAGGACAGGCCGCTACCGAAATCATCCAGCGAGAAACGGCACCCACACTGTTTCAAGGTGTGAATAAAATGGTTGGCTGAGGCAAGATTGGAGATTGCCGCTGTCTCCGTGATCTCAAAACAGATCATACCTGGAGGAACGTCCAAACGCTCAAGCTCACTGCTGATAAATTCTAAAGAATCTCCATCACTGACCGTACCACCAGACAGGTTGACTGAAAATTGAGCCCCTTTCTCGATCAGTATTGCGCGGTACTCCTCAATAATAGTGGCTACTTTTTCCACTACCCAGCGGTCTATCGCGGACATTAGATTGAAGCGCTCTGCTGCAGGAATAAATACCCCGGGCAAAATAAGTCCGCCATCATTATCCAGCATTCTAATCAATATTTCCGCATGCAGGCCGCTGTCGCCATGCCTCACCGGGACGATATTCTGTGCTGCCAAGACAAATCTATCCCTGTCAAGGGCCTCCCGGATACGTGATGCCCACTGCATCTCACCTTGACGCTGGGCTGCTTCACCAGCATCTTTCTGGAACAGATGGACCTGATCACGCCCTCCGTCTTTGGATGCGTAACATGCGGTATCTGCTGCGCTCAACACCAACTCCATGCTCTCACTCTCTGCACCGATCATAACCACACCGATACTCACTCCTATACTGAAGGAGCGCTCACCCCAGTTGAAACGAAATGCATTGATTGCATCACGAATCTCATTGGCTACATTGAGAGCTATCTCTGTTGGACAACCAGCCAGCAATACCCCAAACTCATCACCACCAAGACGTGCCAGGGTATCGGTATCACGCACATGAGCGGATAGCAGTGTTGCTACCTGGCGCAATAGTTCATCCCCTGCCACATGGCCACAGGTATCATTTACGACCTTGAACTGATCAAGGTCAAGATAGAGCAGACTATGTTGTTGCTCCTGTTTTCGAGCAGACTCAATCAGGCGATCCAGGTGTTTCTCAAATACATTGCGATTGACCAGGCCGGTTAATGGATCATGCCCTGCCTGCCAGTTTATCTGGGCCGCCAGTTTGCGAGTATGGCTGATATCACGAAATACCACCACCACACCCATAACAGCGCCATTGTCATCCCTGATCGGAGCAAACGACTCCTCTATGGAGACACCGATGCCAATACGGTGCAACAATACAAGCTTATGCTCATCACCCAAGATCATCGGGCCGTCCTTCAGGCATTTATGCACAGGATCGATGATAGGGGTGCGTGAGCTTTCACTCACAACGTTTAACACCTCCTCCAGTAGCAACCCTTTAGCATGCTGCAGCCGCCATCCGGTCAACTCCTCTGCGGCAGGATTGAGGTATTCAACATGGCCTTGTAGATCAGTGGTGATTACTCCATCCGCAATGGACGAGAGGATAGCGCGTGTGTGAAGTTCCCAGCTGTCTTTGACCATACTAATTCTACCTGTCTATGCTACCTGACCGCTGGTATTAAACCTTAGGGAGCCGCTGATTTGGGGCCAGTAACACTGCCACCCGACCCAGAAAACAGATTAGCGGCAGATGTTGCTAAAACTTTAGCTGGCACAGAGGCTGGCCGCAGCGCAGATAGTAGATACAATCACGCTTTACGATATATCTCTGCGCCACTGGAACTAAATTCACGCGCCTTCTCGGCCATGCCACGCCCCAGGGCCTCCTCAATATCTTCAATCCCACTCTGTTTGGCGTACTCTCGCACCTCCTGAGTTATCCGCATAGAGCAGAAGTGGGGGCCACACATGGAGCAGAAGTGCGCCACCTTGGCCGAATCCTGCGGCATGGTCGCGTCATGAAAATCTTGCGCCCTCTCGGGATCCAGGCCTAGATTAAACTGATCCTCCCAACGAAACTCAAACCGCGCCTTGGACATGGCATTATCCTGCACCTGCACACCGGGGAACCCCTTCGCCAGATCGGCGGCATGGGCGGCGATACGGTAGGCGATAATCCCCTCACGCACATCGTCTTTGTTAGGCAGGCCAAGGTGCTCTTTTGGCGTCACATAGCAGAGCATAGCGGTACCGTACCAACCGATCTGGGCGGCACCGATACCTGAGCTGAAGTGGTCATAGCCAGGGGAGATGTCGGTAACCAGAGGGCCAAGGGTATAGAATGGGGCCTCATAGCAATCCTCCAACTCCTTGCTCATATTCTCCTTGATCATCTGCATAGGCACATGACCTGGGCCCTCAATCATGGTCTGAACATCATGCTCCCAAGCGATCTTGGTCAACTTGCCAAGGGTCTCAAGCTCACCGAACTGAGCGGCGTCATTGGCATCCGCCAGTGATCCAGGCCGCAGACCATCGCCCAGAGAGAAGGCAACATCATAGGCCTGCATGATCTCGCAGATCTCTTCAAAATTGGTATAGAGGAAGTTCTCCTGGTGGTGGGCCAGGCACCATTTGGCCAGGATGGAGCCGCCGCGAGAGACAATCCCTGTGACCCGGTCAGCGGTCAGCGGAATGTGGCGCAACAGCAGCCCGGCATGGATAGTGAAATAATCCACCCCCTGCTCCGCCTGTTCTATCAGGGTGTCCCGTACGATCTCCCAGGTGAGCTCCTCCGCCTTGCCGTCTACCTTCTCCAGCGCCTGATAGATAGGTACCGTGCCGATGGGAACAGGTGAGTTGCGCAGGATCCACTCTCTAGTCTCGTGGATGTTCTTGCCAGTAGATAGATCCATCAGGGTATCGCCACCCCAGCGGCAGGACCAAACCAGCTTCTCCACCTCTTCGGCTATGGATGAGGTGACCGCCGAGTTGCCGATATTGGTATTGATCTTAACCCGGAAATTACGCCCGATGATCATCGGCTCCAGCTCCGGGTGGTTGATGTTGGCCGGGATCAGGGCTCGTCCTGCAGCGATCTCCTGGCGCACAAACTCAGGGGTGATCTCATCTGGAATATTGGCGCCTAAAGGCTCTCCTGGGTGCTGGCGTAGTAGCTTCTCGTAGCGCGCATCTGCCCGCATCCTCTCTAACAGACAATTCTCCCGGATGGCCACAAACTCCATCTCTGGCGTGATAATCCCACGGCGAGCGTAGTGCATCTGGGTGATATTCTTGCCGTTTTTAGCACGACGCGGCGCCCGAATATGGGTAAAGCGAAATGGGGCCAGCGCCGGATCAGCCGCCCTCTGGCGTCCATACTCAGAGCTTAGGCAGGCCAACTGCTCACTATCCTGTCGCTCCTCAATCCAGCCACCACGCAGATTCGGCATCCCCTGTAGTAGATCGATCTCTGCCTCTGGATCCGTATAGAGACCGGATGTGTCATACAGAGGGATAGCGGGGTTCTCTTCAACGCCAAAACTAGCGGAGGTATCGTGCTGTAGGACCTCCCGCATAGGGACACGAATATCGGGACGCGACCCCTCGATATAGATTTTGCGGGAACCGGGATAGGGGCCGGTGGCCTCTGCCGACATCTTAAGGGTATGATCTACAAACTGCTCTCGGGTACCACTCATCAGCTTCCCTCCGCCAGTATTAACTGGATCAGGTTTCAAGGGTATATCTCAGCCCAGGCGCCACCAATTTTTGGAAAGATGGCACAACACAGGCACCCCTAGTGAATCTCTCTAAACTAAATGATTGGTAAGGATTTTTCAACCACACTGGTTGTTGGGGAAGGGTCTTGGCCTGGGTATTCGAGCCAGTGCTACAACTGTTGCTCTATAAGGGAGAGCAGACGCTCCATAGCACCGCGGTTCTGCTCAACTATACTGCGTCCATTTTCACCTATACGGGTGCGCTCGCTGGCATCACTTAACCACTGCACCATAACGCCCGCTAGATCAGCACCACTATTAACCATTACCGCCGCCTCCTGCTTAAGCATCATCTCGCTGATAGCGGCAAAATTGAACATATGTGGTCCGAATAGCACCGGCTTACCTAGCGCGGCCGCCTCCAACACATTTTGTCCACCTTTCTTAATCAGGCTGCCGCCGACAAAGACAGCGTCGGCAACCGCAAGAAAAAGCGGCAGTTCGCCCATACTGTCTCCGAGAAATAGCGCGCATTCAGCTGATACCGGCTTCCCAGATGAGCGCTTCACCAGATCAAATCCGGCCTGCTTACAGAGCTCTGCCACCCGCCCAAATCTCTCTGGATGGCGCGGCACCAATACCAGTAGCACATCGGGAAAGGTAGCGCATATCTGACGGTGAGCCAAAAGTAGCTCACTCTCTTCACCTTCGTGGGTACTGGCAGCCACCCAGATCGGCCGATCACCCCACTGGCTGCGCAGAACCGATGCCTGCTCAATCAAGCTGGCCTGTATACGGATATCAAACTTTATACTGCCGGTCACCACCACCCTGCTGGACGGCACACCCAGTCCAATAAACCGATCAGCATCTGCCTCACCCTGCACCGCCACCAGATCTATCTGCCGCAGAGTGTCACGAATTAGTTGCCCCAACCTGGAGTATCCACGGGCAGATTTTTCTGAAAGTCTTGCATTGCCCAGCATGGTGAAGATCCCTCTCTCTGCGCAAATATTCAGGAGATTTGGCCAGATCTCGGTCTCTACCATCAACAGCATATGGGGTGCAGTGCGACTCAGGAATCCACGGATAGCGAATGGAAGGTCATATGGAAAGTAGACGTGGTGGACGGCATCATGGAACAGCTTACGCACTCGATCGGATCCGGTCGGGGTGCTGGTGGTGATCACAATCGGGATATCTGGATGCAGCACAAGCAACCGCCGCACCAGTGTCTCGACCGCCTGCACCTCGCCCACCGAGACGGCATGGATCCAGATGCTGCCTTGTACCTCTTGTGAGGAAAAACGGCCGAAACGTTCACCCCAGCGTTGCCGATACCCCGGGGCGAGACGACTACGCCACAGCAGGCGCAACAGGACCAGCGGTAGCGCAAGATAGAGCGCTATTGTATAGAGAATCCGCTGCATCAAAGTCCCGCCAGCCGCCTTTTCATCCCTGCCCCTATATCACTCTTGGGAGGGGAACAGCTCATCTTCAACTGCAGCACAGAGCGTATGGGCAAATACTATATGCTGCTCCTGAATAATCCCCGCCACCCTGCCGCTTGCCTTTACAGTGTGGTCGGCGAGCTCCGCCGCCTTCCCCCCATCGCCTCCGGTAAAGAGAATAGAGGTAATACCCATCTGCCTGCATCGCTCCAGGGCACGACAGATATTCTCTGAGTTTCCAGAGGTAGAGATCCCGAGAAAGATATCACCCGCCTGCATCTTGCCAGCCACCTGGCGCTGAAAGATATCGGCAAAACCGTAATCGTTAGCTATGGCGGTCAGGGTGGAGCTATCCACGGTCAACGCCTCGGCCGGGAGGGAATCACGATCACGCGACAGGCGACACACAAACTCAGCCGCCAGATGTTGAGCGTCTGCGGCCGAACCACCATTCCCGGCGATATAGAGACGACCACCGTTGCGATACGCCTCGACCACCGCAGCCACCGCCGCATCGAAGCTGGCCAGCTCCTGCTCCTGTTGCAAAAAGAGCTGCTTCGCCTGTATGGACTCCTCCAGTCCCGCCTTTAGAAGTTGTGCATATTTCGCCGTCATAGTTTAGTCGTTTCGTTACCTCGGATACCCTCTAACCCATCTATCACCTGCATAGGCGGTTCTGAACCTGGGCTAGAAGCCTTTTTTATACTATCAGGCCATCCAGTATCTGGGCCAGTAATTTAGCATTGTCGGTCAGATGCTGCGGATTTATGGTCCCGAAGATCATGCTGCTGACCCCGGGCTGGGAAAACACAAACCGCATAGCATCTTCGACACTGTTCGTGTGACCGCTCTGTAGACCCTTTTTGATCAATACCCCTCGACCCATCTCTGCGGCCGCCTCCAGCAAAGGGATCTCATCCCGATAGTCCGGGTTGCAGGCCGCCATCACCATATCCAGCTCTTCAATCGCCAGTAGACCGCCCTCAAGCGTCTTGCTAGACATCCCGTGAGCACGAATCAGGCCGCGCTCCTTCAACTCCCGTAGGGCGTCGACCGCCCCCTCCTGCTCCAATATACGCAGATCTTCCCCATCGGAGTGGATTAGCACCGCATCAAGATATTCGCTCCCCAGTGCCCTCAGACTATCCTCAACCACCTGGATCGTGGTGGCAAAGGAGAAATCAAACCGAGAGGCCCCGTGTTCGAAGAATTCACCTACCTTGGAGACAATCACCCACCGTTCCCTGGGACCGGGCAGGAGCCGCCCCAGCCGCTCCTGACTGCTGCCGTAGGCGGGGGCGGTATCAATCAGGTTTATCCCCAGATCCTGCGCCAGGGAGAGTAGACCAGCCACTGTCCTATCATCGGGTAGCTCAAACGGACGCGGATATTTGACCTGCTCATTGCGACCAAACTTCACCGTGCCCAGGCCGAGTGGACTGACCTCTATCCCGGTGCTACCTAAAGGCCTCAACTCGAGCACTCTATATCCTCCCACGGCATTCTGGCCATTGGTGGTCGCTGTAGATTGGATAGCTCGACACTACCCCCACCTCCCGGCTTCACCCCAGCGGCCTGTAGTTGCGTCATGACCTCATCCGCAACCCTTGGGGCAAATGCCAGTTTGGTCGGCCATACTGTAGTCACGCCATCCTCACTCTGGACAAAACAGCTATCTGGGCGACGCCTTCCTGCCATCTTCGGTTCGGCACGATCAACCCGCAGGGCACCCCAGGTCACCCCAGAGTAGTCGATCCACGGCAGCAGTTGCTGCAACTCTTTTTGTGCTGCATCAATCTGCTCCGACTCACTACGCTCTACCCCGCTCTCCGCTAGCTGCCCCCCTATATTCCAGGCCGCTATATCTTCTGCCAACGGATAGCTGGTTATGGTAAGACGCGGCGTAGCGCCACTACCGATACAGTGGGCATAGAGTGGTGGGAGAGCACCCTTGGCTATAACCATGTGCAAGGGGCGCAACTGCATCTGCGGTTGGGATCTGCCCAGTTTGTCCAACAGCGGCCCGTTGCCAGCACCTGCAGCCAGAATGAGCTGCCGCGCCTGCAGCAACACACCCCCATCCAGGGTGATACTGGTCCCATCACTAGCCCCTTCCAGCTGCAGCTGTTCAGCGGCAATCTGGTAACAGTACTCTCCCTGCTGCCTGACCAACTCTGCCGTCAGGGAGGCGACGTCCAACACCGGCTCTTCCAGCCGGTAGAGGCTGCCGCGAAAGGATGGGCTGTGGAAGGGTTGCGGCCGCTCAGCATCCTCTACCGCCAGCATGCGACTACGCATCGCCTTGCTGGCAAAAAATCCCGCCATTCTGGATATCAAGGTATCGCTGGACCAGAGGTATTGATGGGGTGAGAGCACCCTTACGGCAGTGAGGTCCAGCTCCCCCTCGCCCTGCAAACACTGCCGCCACACGCGAGGCATCTCACCGATGGCACGGGCCGATTCACTCAGATTGCCGTTCAATGCGTATTTGGCACCGCCGTGGATAATCCCCTGCGAGGCGCTGGTCTGAATACCCCCTAGCCGTCCACTCTCCAGCAAGACCGCAGAGTAGCCAGCGCTACGCAGTCGCGCCAGTAGCCAGAGTCCGGCAATGCCCCCACCGAAGATGGCAATATCCACTCTGGCACACTGCATAATGGTACCTGTTATGGTTGTTTTTGCTCGCGCAGACTATCACCACGACCAACCGCATAATAGGTAAAGCCGTTGCTTGCAAGGAATGCGGGATCGTAGATATTTCTGCCATCAAAGATCAGTGGATCACGTAGAGTAGCCTTGATTTTGCCAAAATCGGGGCTACGAAACACCTTCCACTCCGTGACAATGGCCAGGGCATCGGCCCCCTCCAGTGTCTCATCCGGATGGTCACACAGCAGTAATTCTGCGCGCTCGCCATATATACGCCTCGCCTCTACCGTCGCCTCTGGATCGTAGGCACGCACCTTTGCCCCTGCAGCCCACAACGCCTCCATAAGGACGCGACTAGGGGCCTCACGCATATCATCGGTATTAGGTTTAAAGGCGAGCCCCCATAGGGCAAACGTCTTACCCTGCAAATCCCCTTGATAGTGCTGCTCTATCTTCCGAAACAGGGTCTGCTTCTGTCGGTCGTTCACTGCATCTACCGCCTGTAGAATCATGGCCGGATAGTCATGCTGTTTTGCCAGATGTCCCAGGGCCTTTACATCCTTAGGAAAGCATGAGCCACCGTAGCCGATCCCAGGATAGATGAACTGGTAACCTATGCGTGGATCAGAACCTATGCCGATGCGCACATGCTCAATATCCGCCCCCACCAGCTCGGCTATATTTGCCAGCTCGTTCATGAAGGTGATTTTGGTAGCCAGCATCGCATTGGCGGCATACTTGGTCAGCTCTGCCGAGCGGATATCCATAACCACCAGACGATCATGGCTGCGGTTGAATGGGGCATAGAGCTCATGTAGCAATTCTGTGGTATGTGGATTGTCGGTGCCAACGATGATGCGATCGGGTTTCATGAAATCACCGATGGCATTACCCTCCTTGAGAAATTCAGGGTTGGATACCACATCAAATTCTATATCCAGCTCGCCTCGCTGCTCCAGCTTGGCCATGATCTCTGCCCGCACTCTATCAGCAGTACCTACCGGCACGGTGGATTTAGTAGTAACAACCTTATAACCATCCATATGCTCACCGATACTTGCAGCCACAGCCAGCACATGCTGCATATCGGCAGAACCATCCTCATCCGCTGGCGTGCCTACCGCGATGAACTGAAACAGGCCATGCTCTACCCCGGCAGCGATATCGCTGCTGAAAGAGAGACGCCCGGCCTCTACATTGCTACGTATAAGCTGCTCAAGCCCGGGTTCAAAAATAGGAATATTACCGCCATTGAGCAGATCGATCTTCTGCTGATCAATATCTACACAGAGCACATCGTTACCGACATCAGCAAGGCAAGCCCCAGTCACCAATCCAACATAACCAGAGCCAAATATCGTCACCTGCATCTTTAAGCTTCCTCTTGGTGTGAATCTATGCCGTGGCCTATTTACTGCGGATATCGCTGATCGTACCGGTCGTTGAACAACCTGCCACATGCTCCATTAGCCGCACCTCCCCGCCCGCTTTGCGCACGCAGTCGGCTCCGGGTATCTTCTCTGGGTCGGTATCTCCCCCCTTCACCAGAAAATCCGGCTGCAGCTCGCAGATCAGCCGCTCCGGGGTCTCTTCAGAGAAAGGAACCACCCAGTCGACACAGCCCAGCGCGGCCAGAACCAGCATGCGCTGTTCAAGTGTATTGATAGGACGATCCTCTCCTTTCAACTGGCGTACGGTCGCATCTACATTGACCGCCACCACCAGCCGATCCCCAAGCTGGCTCGCCTGCTCCAGATAGGTTACATGGCCGGCATGCAGGATATCGAAACAGCCGTTGGTAAAAACAACGCTCTCACCCCGGGTGCGCGCAGCCTTTACCGCAGCAAACAGCTCTCCCTCCTGCACCACCCCACGATGCACCACCTCCTGTATGGAGAGGGCCAGCCTGATCTCATCGAGAGTGGCGCAGGCGGTACCGAGCTTGCCAACTACAACACCGGCGGCAACATTCGCCAATTGGGTGGCCGCCTCGGTTGGCATACCGGCAGCCAGGGCTGTAGCCAGGGCTGCAATCACCGTATCCCCGGCACCGGTCACGTCAAATACCTCTTGCGCATGGGTCGGTATATGGCGTGGCTCTCTGTCCCGTTCCAGCAAGGTCATGCCATGCTCACCGCGGGTAATCAGTAGTGTCTCAAACTGACACTCTTCCATCAGGGCATGGCCGCGCTTTACCACCTCAGCATCATCAGCACATGGTCCGACAACGGCCTCAAACTCAACCATATTGGGGGTGATCAAATTGGCCCCATGATAGCGCGTGAAATCGTCTCCCTTGGGATCAACCAGCACCAACTTACCCGCATCCCGCGCCAGCGAGATGAATTCAGATGCCCGACGCAATGTACCCTTGTTGTAGTCAGACAGCAGTACTAGATCGCAAGACGGGAGCTGACTTTTGAACTGCTCCACCATCTCATCATCATCCAAACCAGGAAAACCATCCTCAAAGTCGAGCCTAATCAGCTGTTGATTACGGCTGATGATACGCAGCTTGGTTATGGTGGGAAAACGTTCCAATCGTTCAAAACGACAGTCAATATTATGGTTATGCAGCACATGTTCCAGCACCCGTGACATCTCATCATCGCCGGTCAATCCGATTAGGATTGCTCTACCACCCAACGTACTTATATTGAGGGCCACATTGCCGGCGCCGCCTGGACGCCCCTCCTCTTCATCCACCCGCACTACCGGCACCGGGGCCTCAGGTGATATACGATTAGTCGCGCCATGCCAGTAGCGGTCCAGCATTACATCGCCGACCACAAGGATCCTTATTCCACTGAAATCTGGTAGCTCTTTCATCTTACTTTAATAGCAGTTATTGAATAGCCTCGGATGGTAACACAAGAACCGAATCTGCCGAACCACATGCGGCTATAGCAGTTGCCGCAGCTGCCCCTCCTGCCGCTCTGTTAAATTTGCCGCTCGCAAATAAAGTTCAAGAAACCTCTCAATTCCAAATCGCTCGAAGATAGCCCTATGCGCCTGCCGCCGCAATAGGTGGACAAAATTACGTCGCCTCTGCCTCGCGCTAAGTGGTCTTAATTTAAAACGCATATCGGCCACATCAATCAGGCCCATCCCCCCATCTGGCAGCAGCAACACATTGCCCAGATGCAGAGAGCGAAAATAGATCCCCTTAGAATGTAGCAGTGCCATATATCTTGCCATTTGCTCCAACAGGTCTGATCTTCCTGGGTCCGCTTGCATCAGATCAGCCAGGACATCTCCTTCAAGCAGCTGATAGATAATTCCATGACGACGAATAGCGTGGCAGTAAAAGATACGCTCTACAGCTACCGTATTGATACCCATGCGCTGCAATTTCTTACTATTGTGCCAAAAGCGAAATGAGTAGGGATATATATACGACAACGAAAGTATCCGTTTAATCCGGAACAACTTGATAATGCGACCGTCCGGTCGCAGCAATACCTTAACACCAAAGCGATCGCGCTCTATCTCACGAGCACCTCTACTTATCTCCTTGTACTCTTGTTGAGAGATTATGAAGGAGGGCATATCTTACCGCGGCATCCAGTCGTGCTTTCGCGGTGGCCTGCGCCCAAGATGTGCAGCAACCTCGCGATACAGTCGTTTTGCATCGCCAGGCCTTCTGCTATCGCCCAAATATCTCCAGATAAAGCGCATACGATCATAGTTTGAGAGAAGATAGACGGCGATGCGTGCCAAACAGGAGAGGTCGGCCACCACTCCACGGTGATTGCGCCAGCGCATACGGGAAGCACGAGGGGCATCAATCCATACCGGGGTGTAATGCCCCCCGTTATTCTGAATCAGGATATTGCGCCACTTTAGGTCATGATGAAACAGGCTATTTGCATGGGCCTTTTGCAGTTGCCTTACCAACTGCCCCGCAATCTCTCTATAGACTATACGCTGCTCCTGTGGAGGTAGATGAATCCATTCATCCCTGGCAAACTCAAATAACGTAAGACTGTTTGGGACCTCCCTGGTCACCACAAATGTAGCATTCAGCATTCCGAACGTCCTATGCTCCCCAAATGCAACCACATCCAGAGTTGGTATACCGAGTTGCTGCAGCTGCCGATAGGCCCAGGTCTCGACTGCGGCCTTACCGGGACGCATCCAAAACTCCAGCCAATATCGCCTTATCCTGGGATATACATAACGTTTAAAAAAAACCATATCGCCGTTAGACAGAGCCATGCGATAGCAACGGGTAACGACTGAACCAGACATCTTTGCATCACCCACCACCTTCGTCCATTCCTGGTCAGCGGAAATTCCTACGTCCGCCAGACGCTCTTTCCACTCGGCATCAACCAGAAATGTCTGGCCATGCATGAGCTGAACAGTCCTGGAGATGGTGATCATGCTTTAGGTATCATAGGGCGAGGGATCGCCGCGATTTGGCCTGGTACGAAAACGTCGGTGCACCCAGTAATACTGCTCAGGACACTGCCGTACCCATTTCTCAATTATATCGTTAATACGTTGGGTATCGACCTCAATATCACCTGAAGGAAAACCCTCCAGCGGAGGCTCAAACCGCACATCATAGCCAACTCCATCTTCTCTGCGCACCACATAGTATGGCACCACGGCTGCACCTGTCACTTTGGCCAGTCTTGCCGTTGCAGAGTTTGTAGATGCAGTCTGCCCAAAGAACTTAACAAACACTCCCTCACTACGCTTGGTATTCTGATCTTGCGCGTACCAGATGACTCTATTTTGCCGCAAGCTACTGACCATCTTCCTGACACCACCGCGAGGGAACGATCTATCGAACCAGCGCATACGGTGTTCATATATAAACTTCTCCATGACCGGATCATTATGCGGCCGGTACATAAAATAGCATGGCGTCACCAGCGACAACATGATGGCCCCAACCTCAAGCGAAGTGAAATGGGCCGCGAGCACGATAACGCCCTTACCTTGCGTTAGTGCTTTTTGAATATGCTCTTCACCTTGGATATGCGCCAGCTGCTGCAATTTGCTCTTGTTACCCCACCAGATTATGGTGGTTTCACATATCATTCTGCCTAGATTGCGAAAATTCTCTTTGAGCAGCTCCTTCCTTTCCGCCACACTCTTCTCAGGAAAACAGAGTGCCAAGTTCTTCTTCGCGATACGTCTCCTGCTGCCTGCCACAATATATAGCAGACTCCCCAACATGGAGCCAAAAGACATCAGTAGACGATGCGGCAACAATCCAACTAAGCGCAACAATCCAACCCCAAACCAGAACAGCCAAAGTCGTGGGGACAACTTTACATACCACCGCTGAGAGCTACTCTTACTCATCCGCCTGATTAGAGAATTTAAGCTAATGCTGTTGCCGCATACGGTTTTCAGGCACAAATTCAGATAACAGATTAAACAGAGCTTCTTCATCGTAATCTGTAACGGCCTGCTGTATAGCATCCATTTTTTTACTTAGTTCATCCCAGTCTACCGGGCGATAGCTGGCCAATAGTATCTTCTCATATGGTGTGGCCTGCAGCTTCTCCTGGTCATGGAAAAGCTCTTCATACAGCTTCTCGCCAGGGCGCAATCCCGTATATATGATTTCTATCTCATCACCCGGGCTCTTACCAGAGAGCCGGATCATCTGCTCTGCCAGATATCTGATCTTGACCGGCTTGCCCATATCCAGCACAAAGATCTCACCACCCTGCCCCAGCACACCTGCCTGCATGATCAACTGACTTGCCTCAGGAATAGTCATGAAGTAACGCTCGATATCCTGATGGGTAACAGTAACAGGGCCACCCCTCTCTATCTGATCACGAAACAGCGGCACCACACTGCCGGTAGAGCCGAGCACATTGCCAAAACGCACTGTTATAAAACTGGTCTCAGATATAGCGTTAAAATTCTGACAAAATATCTCTGCCAGTCGTTTTGTTGACCCCATGACATTGGTCGGATTGACCGCCTTATCGGTAGAGATCAGAACAAACCCTGTTGCCCCATATTTATCTGCCGCCATGGCCACATTACGTGTCCCTAGAACATTGTTATACACCGCCTCTCTAATTTGATGCTCTAGCAAAGGAACATGCTTAAAGGCTGCCGCATGAAAGATAATCTGCGGTCTTAATTCTGAAAACAGCATGTCTATTGAGGTTACATCGCGCACATCGCGCACGTACGCCTCAATATGCAGGTCTGGATGACGATTTCTCAACTCCAGCTCAATTGCATAGAGGTTGTACTCACCACCATCCAGCAGCACCAATTTAGCTGGATTCAAGCGAGCAATCTGCCGACACAACTCGGAGCCTATGGAGCCTCCAGCCCCGGTCACCAGAATTACCCTCTGCGACAGCCCCTCCTTGATGGCCTCCCAATCCAGGGAGACGGGCTCACGTCCCAGAAGATCCTCAATCGAAACCTTACGTAGCTGATTGATTGCTATTTGGCCTGACATGAGATCGCCCAGCTGTGGCACCGTACGAAATGGCACGCCAGCACGCTCACACAACTCAACTAAACGCTGGCGCTGTTTAACCTTAGAAGATGGGACCGCCAAAACAATGATATCGATCCCTCTATCTCTAACTATGTCTGGGATAGACTCACTCCCACCTACCACCGGGATACCGTGAATATCCTGGCCCAAACGCCGTGGTTTATCATCGACAAATGCTGCTGGCAGATAGGTGCGTGATGGATCTCTGAGCAGGTCACGCGCCAACATCTCTCCCGCCTGCCCGGCACCAACTATGAGGACCCTCTTGCCAACACCCATAGTAATTCGGCGATCCTTGAGCCATCGATAGACAAAACGAGGGCCACTCAGCAAAATAATTAGAAACAGCCCATAGAGCAGAGGCACCGAACGAGGCACCCCGTCCAGCCGATAAAAAGCAAATATAACCGAAACAATGACAACTAGGCCTACAGCTGTACCCTTCAAGATACGCAGTAGATCAGGAAGTGAAGCAAACCTCCACACTCCACGATAAAGACCAAAAAACCAAAACAGGGACGCCTGAACCGGAACCACAACCCAAGTATAAAGCAGTGCCAACCGCCAATACTCCTGCGGCACAGACTGCAAATTAAAGCGGAACCAATATGACAACAGCCATGCGATGAGAATCATCAACATGTCATGGATTACAACCGTCCACCTGTTAAGCAACATGATCTTCAGGCTTTTCATAGTTACTGTATCTGTCTATTTCTCACAGAACCGCAGCCGGAATTCCCACTGCTGTTACCTGATCAGGAAGATCTCCTATCACTACCGCACCAGCGCCTACAGTCGTATCAGCACCGATATTCACCTGCTGGATAACACTGGCTCCCACGCCTAGCCAACTGTAGCTACCTACCACCACCTCACCAGCAAGCCGTGTCCCTGGACAGACGTGCACTCCATCACCAAGAGAGCAGTCATGATCAACGCTAGCGCCGGTATTGATAATACAACCACGACCGGCCGTTACTCCATAATTGATCGCTGCCTGGGCTAAGACTACGCAACCATCGCCCAATTCCACGCCTCTGCTTACACTAGCGTGTGGATGCACTATGGTAGGAAGATTGAACCCCTGAGAGAGGGAATTCTTTAACAGGTCAACTCTGGTGTGGGCATCTCCTATTGCCACTACCAGGTCAGAGAACTCATCACGTAAATCAACCACATCTGATCCATTACCAATAACCTGCCACTCTCCGGAACTGGTAAGATCAGGATAGCGCGTATCCAGAAAGACAATCCTCTCCCAGGACCCACTCTCTCTAGCAGTATCTGCCACCACTCTACCGTGCCCCCCGGCACCTAGCACGAGCAGCCCACTCACTCCTTACTCCCCCGGAATTTTTTCATGGTTGCCTGTCCATCCTGGCTAATCCCTTCTGATCTAATAACAACCAGCAATGTACGCCAAAGTATCTTCAAATCCAACAAAAAGGTTCGGTTGTCCACATACCACACATCCATTGCCAACCGCTGCTCCCACTCTACGGCGTTACGACCATTCACTTGGGCCCAACCGGTCAACCCCGGACGCACCTCATGTCGCCTGTGTTGTTGTGGGGAGTAATACTGCAGATACTCTTGCAGCAACGGTCGTGGTCCAACTAGGCTCATATCACCCTTTACCACATTCCACAGCTCCGGCAGTTCATCCATACTGGTCTTTCTGAGAAAAACCCCAAACGGCGTCAGCCGCTCCTCATCTGGAGATAATTCTCTATCCTCACCTCCACCTTCCAGCATGGTGCGAAACTTATAAAGATTAAACGGCCTCCCTTGCAGCCCTGTTCGCTCCTGCATAAACAACACAGGACTGCCCAACTTCCAGCGTATAGATATAGCGATCAACAGCAGTAGTGGCAAAAACAACAGCAACCCAGAGAGCGCCATTACCAAATCAAGTAGACGTTTGGCTATCGGGTACATATCAGGCTGCGGCCACCTTGCTAACCTTTCGTATTGCCTCCACCATATCACCCATATCACCTTCACTCAGGGTAGGATGTAGTGGCAACATTATGCTGGTTTCCCCCAGCCTTTTAGCTATCGGCAGCCGCTCAGACGGCCGTGAAGGTGAGTTATCAAATGCCCGCTCTAGATAAACCTCACTACAGCTTCCAGGGCCGCACGCTATCCCCTCCGCGCGGATCGCCTCCAGAATACGATCTCTATTCCAATCCTGCTTTAGCCGCTCCGGTCGCACAAAGGTGTAATACTTATAGTAGGCATGATAGATATGTTCTGGTGGCACTGTCAGGCGCAATGCATCCAGCCCTTGTAGACCTGCATTCAGCACCTTCGCATTTCTATTTCTCTGCTCCACCCATTGCTCAAGCTTTGCCAGTTGCTGCAGCCCGATAGCTGCCTGGATACCGCTCAAGCGCCAGTTGGTGCCAAAACTGTCATGCACCCAACGAAAGCCTACTCCGTCAACATCTTGCTTAACTGCATCCCAATTTTTCCCGTGATCCTTATATGACCAGGCATAACGCCACAGCTCCGTATCATCCGTTACCAACATGCCGCCCTCTCCGCCAGTGGAGATAATCTTGTCCTGGCAGAAGGAGAAGGCAGCAATATCACCAAACGAACCTATAGGGCGGCCATGATATTTGGCGCCGTGGGCCTGGGCACAATCTTCGATCAGGCGCAGATCGCGCGCTCTCGCCAGCTGCACGATCGGCTCCATATCACAAGGCCAGCCTGCCAAATGCACCAAGATAACAGCTCGAACTTTTTCATTGAGTACAGCTGCGATGGTCTCTGCAGTTATATTTTGACTCTCCGGATCTACATCTGCAAAGACAGGAGTCGCCCCTACTGCGACTAAAGCACTAGCCGATGCGATAAAGGTTCGCGGGGTCACCACGACCTCATCCCCCTTTCCAATACCAAGGGCACGCAGTGCCAACTCCAGGGCAACAGTACCATTCGCCACAGCGATACCATGACGAACACCGATATAATCAGCAAACTGCTGCTCAAACTCTCCTACCTCAGGCCCGGTCCAGGCATTTACCCCGCCTGAACGCAGGACAGTGCTTACCGCCTCAACCTCATCATCAGCGTATTGCGGCCAAGGCGGCATTGGGTCCTGCCTGACCGGGCTGCCGCCAGATATCGCCAACTTATCTTTCAAGATCTATCTCCGAGTGCCTAATTTAACTATGTTAGTGTGGATTGTAATATTCTCATCAAACCGGTGCGACAGAAAGCAGCCGGTTATATAGGGTAAGCAGCTCACTGGTTATTCTACTCTGTGGAAAGATCTTCTCCGCTCTATCACGTGCTGCCTGCCCCATCCTTGCACGTAAAGCACCATCGTTCACCAACCGTTCCAGTGCTGCTTCTAATTCAGCAACATCCCCTACCTGAAACAGAAGCCCTGTCTCACCATCCACGATAGAGTCCGTAATACCGTAAATCTGTGAACCTACAGCCGGGACACCGCAGGCCCCAGCCTCAAGCACAACACTACCAAAACCTTCGCGGTAACTTGGTAGACAGAATATATCTGCAGCCATTAACATCTTTTCTGGCTGGTTTGTATACGGAATAATGCGCAAAAACTGACCTCGACCAGATAGCACCTCCTCTATCTCTGCCTGCAGCCCATCCTCATCCGGCCCGACCAGAGCCAGGACAGATTTAGGATGTTTGCCCTGCAGACTAGCAAATGCTTGCGCAAGATCCAAAACACCCTTATCTCTCTTCAAGCGCCCAAGAAATAGGATCATAACCTGCTCATCGCTAAGTCCTAGGCTTGCACGAGTCGCTAGTCGCATAGATGCGTCCCGCCTGAACCGCCCCAGATCAACCCCAGAGATTGATCCGTCGCCTAGTACATATGAATTTGCTGCTGATACTACCTGTTCGGAAAGTAGAAATTTCCGTTGTGAGGGGCTATCTACAAGAATCATAGTAGCTGAGCATGCTATAACCTTATCCATCGATTTAAGCAGGCAACGCATAAAGCCGTGTCGCGTTACCCACACCTGGCCAGTAAAGACATGCAGACGATTACATATCCCGGCCAGCTTGGCGGCACTCATGGCCAATACCCCAGCCTTGGGGGTTACTGAGTGCACCAAGTCAAACCGCATTTTACGAAACAGCTTATAAAGCGTCCACCATGCTGCTATGTCCTTCAGCATAGATATGTTTCGACGAATATCGACCGACACAAGATCAACCAGGCCTGTCAGAGCACCCAACGCATCATCTCCAGCCGCATTGGCTATAACTGTTACATCATAGCGCTCACTCAAGGCGGAAATCTGATCGCGCAAAAAAACCTCTATTGTCATCGGAGTAGAGACGACAATAGCAACACGCTTCCTCATGCTGTCATATTCCACCAATGTGCCAATTCATAAAGCCCGTCCTCAACGGATACTGTATTTTTAAGATCAAGCTCTCTTATGATCATACTTCCATCGTAAACTACACGTGAAGTAAGAGCATCCATACGACCCGTTGATAAAGGAAATCCCGGTATACCACCAACCAAATTTACTAACAATCGGAGCGGTCTTTCCGGCAATCTGCGCTTAGGTGATTCCACCCCCAAGCCTTTAGCTATGGACTCTACCGCCAGCTCCAAGCTGCAGCTATGTGATGCAATATAGATCTTGCTATTTGCCTCTGGCTTGGTTGCACAGGCAATTAGATCATCAACCACTTCGGCTACGGAAATATAGTTTACAACCGCTCCGTTAGGCCCAATATAAAAAAACAATCCTCGCTTGATCATGCTCATTAGCTTAATCAGAGACTGATTAGGCATATCAGCACCATATACGATGGAAGGACGCAAAATAGCGTACTCGAAGGCTCCGCTGGCTGCAGCGTTAACTACGATATTATCGGAATTAGTTTTTGTAACCTCATATGTGCTAACTGGATCCTCTTTAGCACTCTCAACAACTACCCCATCACGCAAAAGACCATAAGCTCCGACGCTACTCAGCTGCACCCAGCGTCCTATTTTCCCCTTTGCTGCCTCGACCAAACGCCGCGTGCCATCCACATGCAGCGCATGCATCCTATCTTCAGCGCTGACCTCACCTGCACAATGGTATAGAACATCGACACCATCAACTAGTTCGCTAAGATAATCTCCATCCTGCGTCAAGTCTCCTGCAATCACCTTCGCCCCTCTCTCCAAACCCTCATTCCGACGCGAGAGAACGCGCACCCTATCTCCTTGAGCCAAGTGTCTCCTGACTAAATGTCGCCCAATGAATCCGTTTCCACCAGTAACTGCTAACTGCATATATTCACCGGCGGCTTATTCATCTCCGCAGCATTCTCAGCACCACATTTGTAGGAACTGGCAGATATAGTAATAAGTACAGAAACAGATAGGGCATCCCATACATAATCACTGGCTTCAATCTATTTCTTGCCTCTTTTTTGTTGTTGTTATGGATAGCGGAAACAGCATCATAGTAGTGCAGCTTCGCATAGGCGCTGGCTATTTCGACAGGATAGACATCCCTTAGCTCCGGGTTTGCAGATAATAATCTATCTAGACTATAACGCATCTCTGGGGAGGCAATATCAAGAGTCTGTTTAGATAGAGAATCAGAAACAATTCGATATTTAACAAGATAATCCTTAATCACCCCTACCGGATAACGACATGCAATATCCATAAACAGATTATAATCAGGGCAATACCTCATGCTCTGCTCAAATCCTAAATGCTCCTTACGCAGTATGTCATACCTCACCATGACACTTTGCATATTTATCTCATATCGCTTTAGCAATTGACCAAACACCATCCCGCTCTTATTAGATACCCTTAATCTACGAACCTCATCCCCAGATTCATTAATCGTGATAGCACTGCCATAGCACAGCGCATATTCTCCTTGTTCCATTAATGCGACCTGCTTCTTTAGCTTGTCTTGCAGATAAATATCATCGCAATCTAAGAATGCGATATATTTACCTCCTGCCTGCTGCAAGGCGAGATTCCTAGCTTCTCCTAACGGCGTGGTCTCTGGCGCCAAAAAATACTTCACCCTATCATCATATGACTGTGCAATTTCTGCACTTTGATCTGTAGAAGCGTTATCCCAAAATACGATTTCCCAGTTATCATAATTTTGCTGATAAACTGAATCGATAGCCTCTCTTAGAAATCGATCACTGTTATAGCAGTTCATAATAATACTGACTGCAGGTAATGTCCTATTACTCATGACTTATTTTCGTAATATGAGATCGTCCTGGCCAATCCATCATCTAATGTGATCTTTGGCTTCCAACCGAGTATTTTTTTTGCTTTAGAGGTATCAGCGTATAGAGCCATACTCTCTCCATTACGATACGGTATTTCACCATATTGAGGCGCCCCGCTTCCGACAGCAGCAACAGTTTTTTCAACAATGGAGCGAATCGTAACTGGATCCCCGGAAGCAAGGTTAACTATTTCACCGTGTGCTCCAGGGGCTGCAAGAGCGGCCAGGATCCCATCGACAATATCGTCTATGTAACAGAAATCACGAGTTTGCTCTCCCAGTGATGTTGCAAAACTGTCTCCACGCAAACACCCGTCAATAACCTGGGGAAGAAAACGCCGCATGTTTTGTCCCGGACCATAGACCAGAAACAGCCTGAGGATTACAGCCGGAAATCCTTCGGTACGATGGAGCATCTGGAGCAGTTGCCCCGCCGCAACTTTACTGAACGAGTATGGAGATATAGGGGCCTCACGTACAGACTCACTGATTGGAGAAGCGGCATTACCATACTCGTCGCTACTTCCAATCTGCACAAACGACTCTAAGATACCCCAATCAAGACAATACAACAGATTGCGAACTCCACCAAAGTGAGCATCCACAACCTCTCTCCCGCCCTTCTGGTATCCGGAATGATCTACATATCCACCCAGATTTACCACATGTGTAAATTTGTGTTCAGAAAGGGTATTGGTTAATTCAGATAATCTGGAAATATCCGCATTGAGATAATCCACTCCCGCAATCCGTGCCGACGGATCCACTTGGTGCAGCGAGATGATCGTAGGTTGATAGTTATGCCTTATTGCCGCATTTACCAGGTGTCTACCGATAAAGCCGCTTCCACCGACAATCAATAAGGACCTTGCGGGAGTCATAGCACTTCATGCACCCCAGGGAGCATTACCTGACTGCCATAGCTCTTCCAGATGATCACGATCACGCTTGGTATCCATACATTGCCAATAGCCGTCATGCTGATAGGCCATCAGCTCTCCCATCTGCGCTGCCTTTTCTAATGGCGCCTTTTCCAAGATCGTACTATCCCCATCAATCAGATCAAAAAAGGCCGGCTCAATAACAAAAAACCCGCCGTTAATCCAGCCCTGTACGGTTTGCGGTTTCTCCTTGAATGACTCAACAACGCCAGCATTAATCTGCAACTCGCCAAAGCGGGCCGTGGGATGTACAGCCGTTACCGTCACCATCTTGCCATGGCTCTTGTGGAATCTGATCAACGCATCTATATCTACATCGGCCAGGCCATCACCGTAGGTCAAAAGAAACGTCTCATCTCCAACATATGATTGCATACGCTTAACACGACCACCGGTCATAGAATCGTCACCGGTCTGGACAAGGGTAACATTCCAGTCAATTATATCCGCCTGATGCGAAGTAACATCTCCAGAACCGAGGTCAACGGTAAAATCAGAGTTAAGGCTTCTATAATGTAGAAAATACTCTTTAACAACCTCAGCCTTGTATCCAAGTGCCAGAAAAAAATCAGTGTGGCCAAAGCGCGCATATGTGGACATGATGTGCCACACAATCGGGCGTCCGCCCACTGGTACCATAGGTTTCGGAATGGTATCCGTATACTCTGAGAGCCTGGTCCCAAAGCCTCCAGCAAGAATAACAACCTTCATGTAGCGATTCTCCAATCGAATTCTATCTCTGATAGATCTTTTGAGTCTGCTTCCTTTGGATCATGGGGAATATCAGCCAGATTAAGAAGAGTTGAGTCCTCTCTGCTCAGCCCCTGGAATGCCATCCAAACCAATGGAGGCACAGTAAGACGACAGTAGTTTGAGTGTGAAATAGTGATTTCAAATAGATTTCCATATGTGGATGTGTTTTTACGTTCATCAAACATAACGAAACGGATTGAACCAACTGGCACCAGGATATTTAGCGTCATGTTATTGTGCCGCTTCCATCCCTTTACGGCACCATATTCAACCGTGGAAAAATAGGCCTCACCAAAACCCGCATATCCGACATCGCCAGCCTTAATCCCGCGCAGCACATCACCGCCAGGTGTCGGAATTATTTTCTGAGGCGTAATGATTACTCCTTCTATCATTCTACAGCCCAGACCATTTTTTTCTCCTTGGCAATACCAGTGTATTCCTTGATTTGAGCCACTGAGAATTCACGCATGGATGATCCGCTACCCTCATAGTATGTCTTATACCACTCTGCCGTCATGCGCACGGTATCTTCAAATTGCAAGGTTGGACGCCATTGCAGATCAAACAGCGCCTTATCACAATTCAGCTTCAGCAACCCGGCCTCATGCATACTATGACGCTCCTGTGATACATCATTCCAACTGACGCTATCCCAATAGCTGGCCATGGTATCGATCAGCTCTCTAACAGAATTATTCTGGTGGGCTGGAGGCCCGAAATTATATGCCTCGCCGTGCAGATCCGGCCGACTACAAAGATCAGCCCCGAGCACAAGATAACCGCTCAGAGGTTCAAGCACATGCTGCCACGGACGGGTCGCCTCAGGGCTACGAATATCAACAACCTTACCCTGTGACCAGGCACGGATACAGTCCGGAATAATGCGATCTTTGGCCCAATCACCACCACCTATTACATTACCGGCTCTGGTTATACCAACACGCACATTTGAGTCAGAAGAGTTAAAATATGACTCCACGTAGCTACGAATAGCCAATTCCGCCATGCCCTTTGACGCGCTATATGGATCTTTACCACCTAGCCGGTCAGTCTCACGATAACCCCATACCCATTCGACATTATCATAGGCCTTGTCGCTGGTAATCATGACTGCAACGACAGGCTTGTTCAGCGTACGCAATGCGTCCAGCATATTAGCTGATCCCATAGCATTGGTTGTGAGGGTATCTAATGGATACTCATAAGATGTGCGCACTAGGGCCTGCGCTGCAAGATGAAAGACAAAGTCTGGCTGCGCCTTCTGCACTACCGCACGCAATGCCTCTGCATCACGCACATCAATCCGAACATCTTCAAGAATCTGGCCTAGTCCTGATGCTTCAAAATTTGTTGGGTCACTCGGTAAATCCAGGGATACGCCAATAACCTTGGCACCCAGATGAGTCAACCAAAGCGACAGCCAACTACCTTTAAACCCGGTATGGCCGGTAATTAGAACAACCTTATCTTTATAGCAATCCACTTTTACAGTCTTCTGTTTTTAGTTTAATAGCTTTGTCCAACGCGGAAGCGAGGCATCAGTGTAAAAATAGTGATTCATCGATCCCTCTTTAGCAACCTCACCCATATCATCCAGATTATATAGAGAACCTATCAACTCTTCAGGACTGGAAATAAAACTCACGCCAGAAAATCCCCTTAATGGACTCATATTAAAGGTCTCCGCATCCAGCATACTTAATACATATTTGCCAGACAAATAAGCATCCACAGCTGCTGCTGTAATATTGCTGGTGAACGCCACGTCATACTCCTTGACCAGCTGATCCAGAGCTCCGTCAAGCATGGTTAATTTTAGCAAAGGCCAGTCTGCCGCATCTATTGGACATGCCGGGTGGCTCTTAACCATTACGGTCATATTTGGTGGAAGCCTGTCGGCAGCATCCGATAGCAACTGCATCTGTCTATATGTTACATCCGGCAGATAATCTCCCAATACAAGCAATCTCAATCCATCATATTTATTTACTGCCACAGTGGATGGAGCCAGCTCACAGAGGTAAAGATAGCGCAGCCCCTCGGCTGCAACAAGCTTCTCTTTTGGAAATCCACTATTGAGAAGCTGAAGCATAGCGGCATCGCCATTTACTGCAATCTGATCAGGCACCGGAATGGAGTAAGGCTGCTTGTTGCTGTACTCAGACGGATCAAGGAAATGCCTGAGGTCACATGCATTTACCGTGGAATGCTGCACCCCGGTTATCGGCCCATGTCCCGCACTGCGCCAGGCATATATAAGCGCCCTCTCCCAGCCCTGGTTCTCAAGTAGATAGAACCCCTTTTCCTGATGCGGCATATTCGATACCGCTTTTTCAAATTTATTTATATACAACAAGTTTTCCATCGCAGTCTTGCCAACGAAGGAATCTTTCCAATCGCGTGCAAGTAAAGGCCATAGTGAGATGGATGTGCCCTCAATATTAAAACCGCTTTTTGTTACCGATCTGACACGAAACGACGCAACACAGATCTTCAGATAATCGCGTACGATAGTAATAATGTCTGAAGCATTGACCCGCTGATCAAGGAATTTATGTGTCTCACAACCAGACGCATTCGAATTGAGCTTCGCCACTAAATTGCTCGCGTGCTTTGGCGTCTTTACATCTTTGCTTTTCACAAAGATATGCAACCAATTATGGCATTTACCTTGATCTCTCAAAAGATCATATAGTGCAGTCCAATAGCGAGACTTATAAATACCATTTTCAAGACACTCCAGATCATTGTTGAAAAAATAGGTGATAAAGCTATATTGCTTACCCTCATTATCACCATGCGGATTAGTTGATGCCGACCTGACCGTCAAGCAATTATATAAATAGGAAACAAGATATATGACACCTTGCGCAATATACGGTAAAAAACTAAATATCAGCTTTACGGATACCTTTATTTGCCTCTTCTTTGGTCTGAGAACATATTCAATACCACTGTTAACGCACCATAGCACTAGTGCCTGCTCCACCGATCTGTCCTTGACCGCAATCTCAATCTGATCTAGTTGCGTAAGCTGCATATCCCGCATCACTCCATCATACGCAAGCAAACGAAACACATCATATAATCGTGGCGACTTCCACTGACTCTTTTCAACCAATAGAGACATCCACCACATACTGAAGTCATGACGAACAGCAAAGTACTCTACCAGACGCTTCCCGCGAATAGCCGTATTACCGATACCGGCCAGCCAACCAAGATACAGATCGCGAATATAGTCAAAGGTGTTATCAACCGTCCTTGGAATAGAGGTAATATTCCCCTCTTCCGCCAAATCTGACCACAACAGAATCTGGTCGTATTTGCCTGGCGCTGCGATATCCGTATTCTTTTCACATATAAGCAGTAAGGCCATTAACTACTCACGCTCAGAACAGTGTTTTTTGTAATTTTCTACGATGCGAAAAGATATGCTTGCTATCACAATCATTACTATAACTAACAACAACTACTGGGTCCTTAAGCCCTCATGAGCCATCAGCCGCTTACGCAACAATCCGGAATCCGCGCTCGGCCCACACATTAATCGTTGTAAAGAGAAAAATAAGGATCATGTGGCATTTTTGACCTCACATAATCAAGATCTTCCTTGGTATCCACACTCAGAGCATCACTTTCCACATGTACGGCACGTATCTTATACCCCTTCTCCAAAATACGGAGATATTCGTTGAACTCTATCTGCTCTAAATAACCTTTATCCCACCCTGCATACTGCAGCAAGAAGTCCTTACGAAATGGGACGATATGATAAGCCTTAAGCATTGCTGGCTCAGTAACCCTGGCGTCGGACGGAATATCAGCCCGCGAGAGATACATTACGTCATTGTTCTCATCCAATACCACTTTGATATCTGAGGTTGAACCACGCTTGTTGAACGGATTCACTAGGATTGAAACATTAACACTCTGATCCCGCTGCATCTCCTCAACAACCTTATCGATATATGCAGGATTCACCAAGGCCTCATCACCTTGTACGTTGACAACGATATCGACATCAATCTTTGCCACGGCCTCCGCTATTCTGTCCGTTCCTGTCTGGTGATCTGGTGAGGTCATTATGACCTTACCCCCATGCGCTTCAACAGCATCACGAATCTTCTTATTGTCCGTGGCCACAAACACATCATCCAAGCTGTTTGCCAACAGGCAGCGCTTATAGACATGAACAATCATCGGCAAGCCATGTATATCCAGCAACGCCTTACCAGGCAGACGGGACGATTCTAAACGCGCGGGTATGACAGCGACGGCTGTCTGATGTACGCTCACTGTCCCACCTCTTTAGAAAACCATCCAACGATGTCCTGCACATGATTGAATAGAATCGAGCTGTCTACTTCATAGGTGATGAAGCGAATACCCATATCCAGTAACCATTTGATGTCATCCTGAGATTGAGGAACAAACCCGCCAGCGACCTTGCCAAATGCATTTACTTCTGCAACCCCTTTCTTGATTGCTGCAACAACATCTGAATGACGCGTATCACCTGGATGCCCCAAAGCCTGGGATAAGTCATATGCCCCGAAATAGACAATATCTATACCATCAACTGCGATAATCTCAGACAGGTTATTTAGGCCAGACAATGACTCGATTATCACGACGTTAACCGTCTCTCTATTTGCCTGGCCCACATAAGAAGCAGTTTGACGATTAGTAAATCCTCCTGCCTTGGAGAAAGGAGTAAACCCGCGCTCACCCAGGGGGTGGTACTTTGCATGGTTCACCAATAATTGAGCAGAATCTACATCATCAACATGCGGCACTACCAATCCATGCGCCCCCTGATCCAAGGCCTGTAGCGCCATCCAATCATCATTAGCGGGGATTCTTACCAAAGGCGTGCAAGCCGATGCGATCTCACATGCGGACACATGCTGATGAATCTTATCAAGGATAAACGGTCCATGCTCCAGATCTATAATCTGAAAATCTAGTCCAGCCTGGGCAAAAACCTCAGTCACCAAAGTGGCCCCTAAAGTATTCCAAGTTCCAATCACAGGGGCGCCGCTGGCAAGCTTTTCTTTAAGGGTGTTTTTTGTCAACATATCAGCACCTCGCTTCAATCATGGTGAGATCTGCAGCAACGACACAATTCAAATCTTTAAAAGCAGAGCGATCAGACAACCCTGTCAGCACTCCAATATTGGTAGCTATGCCTGCAGCAATGCCCATTTTAATATCTACAGGATGATCACCAATGACGGCCGTGCGCTCTTTAGAACAACTCATTTGTTCTATCATCAGGTCTGCCAGATCAGGTGCGGGCTTAGTGTTTCTAACTGCATCTGCACCGACAATATTGGAAAAATAGTGCTCGATACCAAGCACCTCCATAGCCTTATGCGCCCGCTCCGTTAAATCTGTTGAAACCACTGCAGCAGATATCCCACACGTTTTTAGTTGCTCTAGCAGGTGTTTAACGCCAGGAAGCAATCTCAATAGCGGTTGCATATTGTCGGCAGTTTGCGAGTCGACCTGTTTGAACAGCATCTCTACCTCATCATCACTGAGTTCGCCGCCATGCGCCCGCACCACTTGGGCCGCAACCTGAACAATAACCGGCCTTGGCTTTACGCCCACCGGCCCCTCAGGTTTCATTTTGGATGTATTCTCATCGACCCCCATGACATCAATTAAAGCAGCTTCAACCTGCTGCTGCCTTTCGGGCTTGATAGAACAGTGTTGTGAAATCAGAGCAGCACGAATCCTGATCATTGACGCCCAGTAGTGGTGGATATCAATAAGCGTTCCATCTTTATCGAAAAGTATCAACTCCGGGGCATCCAGCTCGGAAATACCATTTATCAGCAGCCGACTCATCAGCGCATGCTTCTTTGCACAAGATCTTTCGCTATCTCAATAGCCTTACCCAAATTCTCAAGATCGCTATCAAAATCGTCAACATTAATAAATTCCTTGACGATCTTGCGCGCATGAGTTCCGATGGAAACACCTCCGAAAGGGATATCACACAGCTCTGCAAGCTCCCTGGTTTTTCCATTGGTCCCACCAGACAGCAGCATGGGAAGATCCTTGAACGCCTTATCTTTTCGCATTAAATCCTTATTTATGATATCCGCAATAGCAATGGCCTGCAGCGTTGTATTGAAATCATCTGAGCCCCCGCTCATAGGTACGCCATCTGCCTGAATAATCAAACGGTCTCCAGCAATCTCCTTTGCTTGCCGAATGCGATCGACTAGATGTGTGTTCGATAGATGCAACCGATCCAAGCACATTGAAATATAATTATTCGGCTGGGCATCACTTACCGTTTGCCACTCCTCCATAATAGAATCATTGTCCGCAACAGCGGCATGCAGTTCGATATTCTCCGCCCCCAACTGCAGACATTCAGGCAATAACTTGGCAAGTGTCTTGGCATTATGCTCATAGCGCACTGCTGCCACTTTGGGCGGGCATACCGCCTCACAGTGACCACAACCTATACACTTTTCCCTAATAACTCTATAGTCCTCAGGGATTGCTTCAGTTGGGCATACCGGGATACATTTACCGCAATCAATACAATCTTCGTTGATATACGCCTTCCGTACATGATGGTCTCCAGACATGCCGACACTGACTGTTATAAAGGGACGTATATTTATCTCTTTTCCAAAATGTGAAGCTAGCTCATACGCCCTATCAATGCCTGCCATACATGACTTCACAACTTCAGGCGTGGCTGAAATATCAAGCCCATTACATCCTGCAAGAACATAGATTACAGTCAGACGTCGTACCTCCTCTGCGTCTTCGTTCCCCGCACCACAAACCAGCTTAAAGTACTTACCTGCATTTAGCAGAGTTCTCATTTGGTCAAATCGTGTCGTCATACTCTTGCCTGAAAAACAGTTCTCTATAAATCTGGATCGTATACAGAACGCTGTTGAATGGGATATGTTGTCGGAGTAATAGAATATATTGGAAGTTTCGTTTCGAGCTGCTGATATTGCTCCAATAGTGTAACCATCTCTTGATACCTAGGGTCTGAAGCATCGTATCCATCCACACCAGAGAGCAATATTCTATCTGCCCCGCCTGCCGTAGCCACAGCAATTGCATAAAATAGTGACAGTGAATTATTCAACACACAACCATTACTGATGATCTGCATGCCGACATCATCAATGCGCATTCCATAATCAAGCACCTCGACACCGCCTAATGTCTCTTTGATACTTTCCGGAACCCTGCTCAACGGCAAGATAAGCGGCTTATCCAGTTCCCGGTAATGGTCAGACTCGATCAATATTCTGGTCTCATGGCATGCCACATATGCCGTAATAATCTCTTCTGGAACGCAACGGTTCACATTCAGACACAATACGATTGGATCTCTTTTGTCCACATATTGTTGTATCGCGCTGATATGTCGCTTCGTGCTCGGACCAGAAGAGATAATCAAAACATCTCGACCCTTGACCCAGTCCGTAGCACTCCATTCTCCATGCTCATTTCCTGGCACTCCAGATAGTGCTCGCAACATATTCTCAAAACTGTAGAAAGGCGCTCGAGTTGACTTGAGGAAGCTGATGGCAGACAAAATCTCTTCCGTGTCATATAACTCCCCACCGAGCATTACCTGTATATAGCTCGGATGTATGCCATATATTGCAGAAAGAAAATAATATATATTTGGCCCCCACTCATACTGCTTCTGTAGCTCTTTAAATTCTTTCAACGCCAAGGGGAATAACGCGTCAGGAAAATAGGCCCCATACCCTCTCTGGGTTATCTCAACAAGTAAGTTCTCCATTTTGGCATTTCCTGCCCCACGCCCCATTCCTAGCAGTGTTGCATCAATATAATCAATCCCTTGATCCAGGGCAGCAATCGAATTTACTAGCGCTAAACCTTTATTATCATGCGCATGTATACCAATCTTACCGCCCCATCCCTCTCTCAGCGCCCGGATTATCTCTGCAACAGAGAATTGATCCATATTGCCAAAAGAGTCAGCAAAATAGAGTGTTTCAACGCTATCCCACTTAGTAATCAACCTCGCAATTCCTGTAACTTCATCAGCCTTGAGGCCATCCACCTGCATGATATTCAAAAAAACTCGATATCCTTTACTATGCAGTGCTCTTACAACTGGCTCGCACGACGCAACATCTGAATGATGAGTGGCAATACGCACTATATCTACAGGTGAATCTTGTTTTTCAACAAATAGCCTTGATATCGCATCCTCAATCCCTGCGGCATGATTAACTATCTCCTTCGCATTAACCATGACTGCAATATCTGTCTTTGCCGGAAGAGGCAAGGTTTTCAGAAAATCATCCGTGCTAAACGCAAATGCCCCAAGATATCTATCCTGCGGTAAGGATCTGAATCCTATCTCCACGACATCTACTTTTGAGGTAGCAATAGCGGCCAAGTACTTGCGCACTATCTCTTCTGAGAAATCCCAATCCCCATAATATCCGCCATCACGAAGAGTACAGTCTAAAACTTTAATAGCCACAATCAATAAACCTTTAGTTTACATCTACAATCTTTTTTGCCATCTCAAATGAGCTGGTAAAAGCCGGTGAAATTGCATTCAACAAGTGAATTGTGTTCTCTTTTCTCTTAATAATGAAATCCATTTCCAATTTTCTATCTTTCTTATCATAAAGCTGAGCCCTTATTCCTACTTTATCAGATGGAATCAAATCACTTTCTCGCAACCTAGGAACCAACAATTTCGCCGCCTGATAGAAGTTTCGCTTCAGAAACCTGCCCGCCTCCTCATGCACATATTGGCGAAAACCATAATTATCGAGGAAATATTGCTGCGCCAGGTGATTCATTGTCGATAATGCCTCGTTAACCCTCATCCCTTTGATCCCTGCATAATGTTCTCGACCAAACGCTGGTATTGCCGATGGCCCGAAATAGCTGTCACCGGATGTCGTCGTTACAGAATGTATACCCAAAAAAGGCATTGCCAAGTCTGGTACTGGGTATATTAGATGCCTGAGCTGAATCTCTGCAGCATCGGCCAATCTATAATATTTGCCACGAAATGGGATCAGCGTATACCGCATACCTACACCAAACAACCGGGCAATTGTATCGGCATGCTGGCCTGCTGCATTGAACAGAACCCCATAGCGACAGCGCAAACCATTTATCTGAATCTCGGAGCAAGACGGCTCAAGCGCATCGATTTGGGCTCCAAATTGCAGCCTGACCCCTAGAGACAGGAGTCTTTCGCTCAGATGAAGCAAAACCGCCTTAGGATCAACAACCGCAGTATCCGGGGAGAAAAGCGCTCTACCTGATGCACTTCTAGCCTCCGGCTCCACCTCTCTCAATTGCCGTTCATCCAGTATCTCGACAGCCGCGCCATTGGCGACTGCACGCTGTGCCAGCAAATCTACCTGAGGATCATCCTCGGCCCTTGTTGGCACTATAACCTTGCCTATGCGATTTATCGCCAACCCATGTTCTTCGCAATAGGCCGCCATAGCGTTGGCGCCGGCTGCACATATCTTTGCCTTGAGAGAATTCTCTGGATAATAGATCCCTGAATGCAGAATACCGCTGTTGCGGCCGCTACCATGCAGCCCTAACCCACTCTCCTTCTCCAGAATCAATATCCTGGCATCCGCCTCTCTCGCCCGGAGCTCCCAAGCAATTGTCAATCCTGATATTCCAGCACCAATTATTATGTAGTCCCATGTCGTCGGCATTTCCGATGACATAATTATGAGTCCACGGTCAACAATTGCCCGGCTATCTGGCGACTATTTTCATCTCGCACCTCTAGAGCTGCCAGCGGAGAATCCACTTCATACAGGCCAACTTTGTTTCCCAGAACCCTCTCCTGGCGGATAAATTCAGGATGGGTGACACAACACAGACCTTTTAATCCAACATATGATTTCTCTTTATATATACGTGGGGCATCGCCACTATCCAGGCGTCCATAACTACCTTTTCCGTCCTCTTGCCACAGAGAGCCACTCTCTCTCTTGGCCGCCAATACCGAATCAAAGCCTTCGTCCAGCGTGTGATCAATGATGTCGTCAATAAGGCCTGATGACCTGAATGGGAATGTCTCTTCCAGACTCACAACCAAATCCGGGTACACACCGGACTCTTCCAATTTTTCCACAGCATCACGCAAAACGGTTTCCAGACCAATATAGTCCTTCGCCAGGTTCTCGGAACGAATAAACGGACACTCCGCGCCTAGGGATTCAGCGATTTTAGCCGTTTCCTCATCATCCGTAGTGACAAATACTCGGGTAACATACCTAGAGGCCTTCGCCGCTTCTATGGTATATGCCATTTGCGGTCGTTCAGCGATCAACCAATCCCTCCCCTTTACCGGGATAATCGCTATTATCTCCATCTGATTGGCATCCAGCCTACCCCGAACATGCGTCTCCTCCTGCATTCCTTCAATAATGCGCACAACATTATTACAGCGCTCCACATTACCATCTTGATGGATGCCATGATAATGATAAACGCTGGCTTGTGGCTCATACACAAGTTTATAGCCCCGGTTGAGCATCTCCTGTCCCCAGATGCGGTCTTCGATATTGGTCACCTCTGGATCAAATGGCACTTCTTCCCATAGACCCCTTCTTAATATCGAATTTGCATTGTGAAAGAAGCTGTCTTTTTGCTGTATCCGCTTATCCAGACCAAAGACCAACAATAGATCCCTCTTATCCGCCGGGGTGGTGAAAGCCATAGGCTCCTGCCGCCCATAAACACCAGCATATGATTCATCCTCTTCCAGCGTATTAACCAAATTCTCCAACCAACGCTCATCAACCGGAACGCAGTGTCCCGAAAGACAGACGATATAATCGCCGGAGCAGGCCTCAATACCACTATTGAGCGAAGCGCCCGGCAGATACTCCTTAATTGTTACTACCTTTGATATAGGAAATTGCCTGGCCTTTTCCAGACTGCGATCGTCACTCTCGTTATCGACAACGATGACTTCGTAATTACTGTATGTTTGATTGAACACTGAAGAGAGGCAGGAGCTGATCCAGCGCTCCTCATTTTTGGTTCGGATAATAATCGAGCAGAGCTTTGACATAGATTTATACAATAATCAATTACAAAATTTATTAGTTATGGCCTGGATGCCCTTGCAAAGAATATTTCCGGGAGAAAGAAAATCACTTTCCACCTGCCGCAAATGCTGGAGAACATCGGTATCTTGCTGGCCCTTGTATTTGAATTCAGCAGCTTTATCCTTATCATCATTTGATGACTTAACAAATAGAGCGCGCACCCACTCATCCCCGTAGATCATATCAAATCCTGCCTGTTCCCACAGAAAACCAAGATGTCCCAGATCAAAATGGTAATTATGCTGCAACTGCAGATAATTCAAAAAATTATTTGATGACCGCAACCCCATATCTTGGATAGCTCGCCGGCGGGGACGATTCCAGTTCAGCAGGCCAGGGACCTCCACATAAACCATGCCCCCCACATCCAGACGTTGTTTCACCTGGTCAATGCTGTCGAATAGGTCCACTACATGCTCAAAAGAATGGATTAGCATAATTAGATCGAATGAGCGCTCCAATGAAACGGCATTGATATCGCCCTGCATTAGCTCCATCCCCCGCTCTCTGCCAGGCTGTAGAAATCTATCATCAAAATCACAGCCCGTAACTTTCTTACCCATGAGATGATGCGGTAATAGATTACATCCATCACCGCACCCCACCTCCAACACGCTGCCGATACCGCCATAAACCTCACTACCAATAGTTTGGCCTATAAATGCCAAACGTTTCCAGGCATAGGCATCAGGCGCGCTTCTGCGCAGGAAGCTCTCTTCTGGATTTACCCAGCGCTCTGTCGCCCATTCCTGACTATAGAACTCAGTGGGATTGGCAATATAGCTATCGTTGAAGACAAACTGGCACTGATTGCAGATGACTGTATCACACGGAAAGCCTATGCGATCCACCTCAGCAATCACGCCTGCCTTTTTGGCCCCGCAAATAGGGCAATGACTATGGCTTGCGGTCTGCAGATTGTCTGCATTCCATTTAATGCGCCCAGCCTTATAACGGTTCAGCAAGAAATCCTTTTTATACCTCTGACCCAGCAGCATGCGAGTTTTATCCATAGCGGATCTTAATTCACCAATTCATCATACTCGAGTTGGTAATCCCCATTCTGCGATGCCACACCCCGCATCAGCAGATCGGCCGTCATCAAATCATCCTGTGTCTTGATAATAATTCCGGTAAGCTTTCGCGCCGGATAGGCGCCGAATTCGCCACAAAACAGAGCGCAGCCCTTTTCCTCAAACTCCTTAAGAAAAACCTTCGATCGCCACATCATAATTGAATAGACAAATGGCTGTACCGGCTCAAGATCCTGGGTCTGGGCGAACAAACCATCAACGCTGTAATTGAGCGGCTCTCCCTGATAGAGACAGTGAACCTGTTTATTCTCCACGGTAATCAGCGAATCAAGTCCATTATCCACGAAATGATTGACCACTTCTGCCACTTCATCGCCAGTCTGAAATGGAGAAGTTGAATTCACCCATACAATAATATCCGCCTCAGGATGCGCCCGCATAAAATCCGCCACTACACTATCGCTCTTGGCCTGAGATGAGCCCAAATCTTCCGGACGATGGTAGAAATCTACCTGATACCTATCAGCGATTTGCCTGAAAACATCGTGTTCTGAATTCACCAATACCTTGTCGAATACTCCCGAATCCTTGGCAGCCTCAATAGCATAACTTATCATCGGCTTTCCGTTGATCAGCGCAAGATTTTTCATCTTCAGACGAGTGCTGCCGTAACGAGCAGGGATCATGGCATAAATTATGGGCTTACTCATTTGATGACCTTCTCTAAATATCGACCGGCTGCCAGCTGTTGTTTTCCAGCAAGCTGTTATGCGCAGCCTCCACTACCGCGGTACTAATCAAAGCCTCAGCAAAGGTGGGGCGCATGCGTTCCAGCTCCTTAATACTTGTCTCACCCCTTTCCAGGGCACGCACATCATCCAGAAAGCAGCACACACTGTCGATCCCGTAGCCTCGCCACTCCATCTGCCCCGGCTCTGTTCCATAAGCCGTGCAGAAATCAGGGTTGGGCTGTTCCAGACAGGAGCCATCAATATTAATACGAATGCCTCGCTCTTTCTGGTCAGACTCGAAACGCCCATGGGTGCCGACCATTTTTATCTTCTGGTCCGACATCGCACTGGTGGTCTCCGGATCAATCCAGTTATTTAAAAGTGTTTGGGTAAAGCAGTTACCACCAGGCATCTGCCATTCAATCATTGTCTGCATCGAATCATAGGTGTCAACTCCATGTTCAGAAAGCCAGTTTTTTTGTCCAACACACATCACGCGTTTGGGCACAGCCTGCGTCAGAAAACGCACCATATCGATGTAATGAATCCCAAGATATTGCAAGATAGTGGTCTTATCAGCCCAACCACGAAAGACCTCGCTAGGGATCGATTTGCGTTGACTGTATTCCACCCAGCAATACAACGGATCACCGATGCGCCCGGACTGTATTACATCACGCATCATCAAATTGGCCTTATCCCAGCGCTTATGAAATTCCACCGTTGCGTAGAGGCCCTTCTGACCGGCAAGTTCGATAAGGGCCTTCCCCTCCGCCACCGTTGGCGTCAATGGCTTTACCACCAATACCGGCAAATCTGCCTCCAA
This sequence comes from Sedimenticolaceae bacterium, assembly GCA_050293315.1. GTDB lineage: Bacteria > Pseudomonadota > Gammaproteobacteria > Chromatiales > Chromatiaceae > CBFDBF01. The sequence goes on along the minus strand of JBNKMS010000012.1, from coordinate 329,822 downwards.
ACAATCCTTGGCTACTTGATAATGCAGATGATCCGGTACCACGATGATTGCGCATGCAGGCCTTGGAATCTTACTTAGTAAATCCTTATATGCCGCATGATCAACCTGATCAGCCTGCGGATGGAACTCCAGATCCAACCGGATACCGCTCAACTCGGCCAATTCATCGGCCTTCAGTTTTGCCTCCTGGGAATGCCGGCCATTTGTACCAGACAACCATACTTTACCGACACCTCCACCCTGTCGTTTCCACTCCCCTATAGCCGGCAGTATGGTACCGAAGCCATTGGTACCCCTTCCAGTAGCGTACATTCCAGTGCCGATTATCAAGACGTTGATTGATTGCATAGTAATTCCTAAATTGCGTCTCAAATGGATAGCATATTATTAACTAATAATACTAATGGATTGCAGCACCCATATCTCTCAGCCATCTAGAGACTGCAACTGACTCCATTCTGTAGTCAGACCATTTGAGTGACTGCTTGATATCACTGTCCAGGTGTTGCATCTTCAGCCAACTCATACCTGCTACCAGATCTTGTTTTGAACCAATATAGTAAACTGGAGAGAGGGCCTCCGCCCCATCTGCACTGAGTCTTTGGCCGGCGATATGACAATACTTATCCTGGGGATCATATTGCAGCACCGGAATATCGTTCTGCAAGGCCTCCTCAATGGTTGTTGATGAATAACTTATCAGAACATCTGATGCAAGCAGATAATCAGCAAAAGACCCCGACGAATAGATCCCATAAGATTCAGATTCAGGCAACAGTTGACGCAGCTCATGCAGCGTTAGATCTGGAATAGGGCGGAAACGTATTGCCAAATACATGCCTGGCACAGCCTCAGTCGCCTGAATCAAGTCAATAATATTCTGCACATACTCATCAACCGTTTCGTATACCCAAGGCCTAAAGGCACGCCATGTCTTAGGGGTGCCAGCATGCAATAAGATCCTTTTTTCAGCATGTTTGCCGAAAAGATTTTCACGAAGCGAAACGTTATCTTGTTCTGTCTCTACACGACCTGCGAACAGCAGGGGGCCTGTATTCACGGCCTGCGACAACATCTGTTGCTGATCATAAAACTGCCTGGCAAAAGGCGATTGAATAGCAACATAGGGGTAATGACTATTAAACAGCGTACGACCATGTACCTCCCATTCCTGGCGGGCCTGCTCCGAAGTCTGCGCAGTGTGTGACCCATGGGAAATAAGCAAAGCAGGAATATTCCGCTCACGACACAATTCTCCTAGAGCGTAGCTAAGGCCCAACGCATGCTGTGATAGACATATAGCCGGCTCTTTCACACTAATTATCTTCTCCATGGCCTCGACCTGCGCATTGATGTGATGCATCTCGCGCGTCAAACCATGGCCCAAAAAGATCTTGATAGCCGTCGACAAATCAACACCATTGTAGTGAAACGGTTCTGCGTTCACATCAATACGTCGATACAGCTCCTGCAAAACCACTTGCCAACTCTCGGTGAATTGCTGTTGCGCTTTCTTGCTTGCACGCTCTGGCAAAAATGGGAAAAAGAAAGACTTCGCACAAACAAGATCCCTGACTCTAGCCTTTAACGACTTACGAGGAATAGAGAGAAAGACCGGCAGCTCTCCACTAATCACCAACCGAAGTCTCTCCATCAACACGGACATATTATTGGTATCTGTCGGCGCAACCACCACCTTACGACGCATAGATACAACACGATACAGCATGAGGAACAGCTCAAATATCCACCTATAGACGATCCAGCGAGGGCCGCTTCGCCTGCTATCTGCATGACGATTTCCAGGCATCTCTATAGCCTCAACTCCATGCGCCTGTGCATAGGCCAGCACCACCCTTCCTAACAGTTTTTCCTCTCTAGCAATAGGGACCTCAAGTCGGTCAAGATCACTGGATGGCTGGACAAACAAGGCATCAGGCTTAAGTTTCTTAACCGCATTGTCTATCAATTCCAATTGCGATAGCCAATAATGCAGATAAAAGCGTAGATAGAAGATACAAGTATGCTTGAAACAATGGCGTGTCAGCGGATATTCAAGACGATCAAAAGCCGGCTCAAGCAGTTCGATGATCCTGACAGAAGCATCGAGTACCGATTTATGACTCTCCTTATCAAAAAAGCCTTTGCTAGAGAAATATGGTGTTTCAGCACTTGAGAGCGTTACCCGGGCCGAGGGCGAGACAGTTACAACCCGACAATCGGCAAGGCGGCCTCCAAATACCGCCAGCTCCTCCTTGAACTCAATAAAGGCAAGTCCTCCACTCATTAATCGATCAATTTCAATGGTACGTCAAAACGCTCACTAAGCTCTCTGAAGGCTGACACAGTGGCCTCATCTAGAGGCACTCCGTCGCGCATACGTTTTTCTGATTCGATAATCTCAGGATCGCCAGGAAGATAAACCCTCTCACCTTCAACGGCCGGCTCGGCCCTGACTTCATCAGTCATCTGCTGCATCCGAGCAATAAACTCTTCAGCATCAATAGCGCCGTCAACACGCATCACCATATAGAACTGTCCCAAATAACGTGGTTGCTCCATCGGCGCCTTGTACATAGCAGGAATGTCTCGTCCGAATGCCATCCCAGTATAAATTCCGCACAGGATCTCAACCATGGATGCAATACCATACCCCTTATAGGTGCCGGTCGGTAGCAAGCTTGCGGCCAGGTGAGGATCATTGGTGGGATTTCCCGCGCTATCTGCAGCAACTTCATCTGCCAAGAGTGAATCAGCATTCCTATGGATCAATACTCGGTTCCAGGGAATAATACTGGAGGCCATGTCGAGACAGTACGGGTTTTGCTCTTTCCTCGGCACCGCAAAGCAGATCGGGTTAGTTCCGAAATAGGGCCGAGTACCGCCATGGGAGAGTACCAGCGCATCTGCATGGGTAAAGGCGAATGCCGCATAGCCTTCACGTGCCGCCTTCAACGCCATGCTGGCCATGGCCCCCGGGTGACTAGAGTTGGACACAGCGACCGCGCCTATACCTTGGGTTTCTGCCATTTCCATACCATGCTCAATCGCCTTCATACCAGCAGCATGACCAAATGCGTTATCCGCATCAAGATGGCCAATGGAGGGGAAGGTTAAATGAAATTTATATTGAGGTTGTGGGTTTTTTCGACCACTTAAAGCAGAGTTTACATAGTGAGGGAGCAGTCTAACACCATGAGAATCCACTCCACGCAAGGAAGTCTCACATAGACCAAGAGTAACCGCTTCACGAGACTGGTCATCCAGGCCTACTATCTTTAGTAGATCATTGTGAAAAGAAACTAATTGCTTATATTCTATTCTGCGCACTTTAAATTTATCGCCCTGAATTAACTATATATGACATATCGCCTGCGCAAAATCTATTCGCATAGTCAAGATTTGCGAGCTGAATAGATTTGTATTTGTCGTTATTTTCTGCATGGAGTAATAAACGCCTCATATAATAATCTGCGCGCTCAGATGTTCTCTCATCCATGAATGGATCGACATATTCTAATTCTTTGCCATATACCCCTAACATCGGATTTTTACCTTCAAAAAATAGATCGAGCGCACTACTTGCTGACTCAAGATCATGGAATACAAACCTATTTTTACCGATGTGATCCCACCTATGCTTTCTATATCCTGTAAGATTTAAATGAATCGACGGGCAACCTACGAGTGCTGCCTCCGTGACAGCAGTGCTAAATGGAAAACCAATAGCCATGTCAGCCATGCACCCAATAACAATAGGCTTATATCTGTAACCTTTCTCTTCAAATAATAGATGCATACGCTTCACGGCAATATAATGATCGATTTTAGAAGCAATTTCTGGCATGGCATCTTTTACAAAACCATAGTCCTTTGGTTTATACACCAATCGCATTATTGGATATTTATCCAACATCCTAAACATCAACTCAAAAATATTAACCAAATCTCGTTTTGAGTTAGGCAAATCATTACATACTAGATTATCAAAAAATGAAATAACTGTGCACTCTTCATTTATTGATAGTTCTTTCTTTAGGTTAAGAGCATCAATTCTAGCCTGCTCAAACAAGGGCGAATCATTGAATCCTACTTTCACATAATTAACATTGCGTGAGCCACTCCCTGTGTAAAGATCAATTGCCGCATCACCCCAAACAAAAAATACATCTGCACTCGTTTCAATATGTGGATGTGGGGCACCTTGATTAGACCAGTGTCCTCTCACATATATAATATCTTCAGCATCAGCAGCTAGGACGCAGGGCGCCTCCCCGAATGAGCGCAGTGTATATAATATGCGCACCTTACAACTCGATAACACCGCTCGCCACCACATAACTGACAATAACTCAAACACAACAAGCCTGATATATTCGTACTTAAACGCATACATAATCAAACGCAATGATCTTGGAAAAAAGGAGAGAAACTTTTTACACACCTCAATATAAACGGACATAGGCGCAGATCTTAGTATACCTACCGGGCCATATACAAAAGATTTGATATCAGCAGTATCGCCAAGACGCTTCACAGTTCTATTAATAAGCAGCAAAAGATTCTCATATATATCTGGATTATTTACCCAATGCAGATCGTTCTTCTCTGACCTATCAATATGCTTCCTCAACACCTGCACACCAATACAGTCATTAAAACCTTGATCTCCCGTCCCCTTCGCTCTTATCCATCCTGCCAGCCATAGAAATGGAAAAAACGCAAAAGCCACTGCATACATCACTAGCCAATAACTGATTGACAATTGCCATATACCTGGCGCATATGTGCTTTCAAAACAATACCCCTTCCTCTTTTTTGGAATCCAGCTATCAATCAATCCTTGATAACTACAAACCTGCACCTCAGAACTGAGATATGCACTCTCAGGCAATTTCCTTCTAACTAATACATCGCAATTAAAAATACGGCCCCATGTAATTGCCTCTGATTGATGGAAAAGCCCCATTATGGAATAAGGGGAAAGCGACCTCCGCAGTCTCTCAACACTACAACCGGCCATGCTTGCCACTTCATCTGCTGCCGCAATTACCACACGCTCCATATGTTCAGCCAGAATTTCTTCACGTAGCACAGCGCCATTCGTTTCGCTAACTACCACATCAGAAAGCGGCTCATGCAATTGGGAAAACCCATTTGACATACAGGCTGGGAAAAGCCGCAAAATCATTGCGCCAATTATTGTTTCACGGCAATAATATATTTTATCGTAGCTTGTTATCTTTCCCTTACATATCAAATGACAGATAGAATCAAAAGATAATAGATCAAGAACAAGTAGATTATCTTTTTTCAAGCAGCACACCATGGAGTACGCATACTATTTGCTTACGGTATATTTCAGATACCCAATCAAACACGTCAAGACTCACAAACCCAATCATTATTTGCATATAAATTGATGGCAGTACTTATAGATCACGTGTGCACTCGTCGCAGTCAAGCGTACAATCCTCCTATTCGGCCAGTCACAGTAAAGTCCTCCGGGACATCTCTTACTTGAATACGTCCTCCACCATGCAGCTCAGATAAAACCATGGCAAATAAAATACGCTGCCCTTCAAGCACAGTATCAAGCAATATCGATTGCGGCAAATCGTGCAAAATAGCATCCCGCAATTCTTCAATTGCTACCAACATTCCGCTCTTTGCCGGCTGCGGCATGATAACCTCAGAGTTGAGTCGGTATTTACTTCTCCCACCAGCATTTACCCGACGAATCTCTAGCCACGACCCATCAGCCCCTACAGTAACCTCACCCTCACTGAGAGACGCGGTAACAGATAAACCACCAGTAGCACTGATAATCCCAGTCACTCCATTATCGAATTTCACCACCCCCGCCTCAACAACCGGGTCATCATCAATCAAAGTATCTGTAATAACACCATCGCCGAACAACACTGAAGCCGTAACCCATTCCGCCCGCTCTGCACCGGAAAAGAAGAGCATCAAATCTGTAGCATGGGGAAGATTCCATAGTAGGTGGCTCTTCCCAAAAGCAACTGAGATTTGCAAAAGCTCTCCTAACTCACCACTGCTAATTATCTCTCTTGCTGTTTTATACACCTCCATGTACCGCCGATAGACGCCGTATGTAAAGGATGCACCAGCGTTACGAATAACTGAGGCCACCTCATTACCCTCAGCTAATGAACGGCAGAGAGGCTTTTCTGAATGCAGGCCACGAACATTAGCTGCCATTGCCCTCTGTATAACCTCTGATCTAACATCTGTACGAGTAGCAATCGATACTATATCCAACTTTTGCTCATTGAATAATGCATCAAAATCACTATACACAGCATTTATTCCGTATCTCTCTGCCGCCTCCTCTGCTGCATCAGATGAAATATCGCAGACTGCAACTAATTCCACCCCTTCCGCAGCAGAAATTGCCTCAGCATGATTATGTGGAATCCATCCTTTTGGAAGGAATTGAAGAAGTTCGGGACGAGTAAAAGCACCCATACGCCCGCATCCGATTACTGCTGCTTTCAATGAATCGTTCATATCCGATTCTCGTCAGCCCCAGGCCATCTAAGTATATAAGTCACTGGGTTACCACGATGCGCCAACAAATCTTCGTATGCCTTCTGTAAACTAAAAGCATCATATTCCCCAGAAATCAATTCAGCTGCCGGCAAAGAGCCAGACGCAATTCTATCAATCAGGTAATTCATATTTCTTTTGGTTGTAAAGCGGATCTCTGATGGCGGTACATCCGATGCAGCTGCAAATCCCACCGCACGAATAGTTAGTTGCTTCTGATAAAACAATTCTGCTTGCAATGGATTGAAAGGTGGTCGCCCAGAAAGTCGGCCAGGAAATCCCACTACGCAGATCACACCGCCCTGACGAACAACTTTAAGTGCCAGCATGAAATCTTCCCATCCATTCGAGGTCAACACTACTAGATCAATACCGGGCTCTTTACCAAATGATCTTATTCTTTCTGGTGGATCATCCCTATCGAACGCAGCAATACTCCCCATACGACACGCTCTTTCTCGCTGGATTTCATGATCTGATACCGCTGCTATACGCATCCCAGCCATATCCCCTACCGCAACAGCTCCTAGCCCAAGCGGGCCCAGTCCGACCACTAAAGCATTCATTCCTGCAAAAGCATCTCCCTTAAGAAATGCATCGTATCCAAGATGAAACAAATATGTAACTGTGGCTAATCGTGGATCTAGATCATCAGGGACAATTGCCATGACACAAGAAACATCAACGATAAAGTGACTCCGATGAGATTGGAAGGTCACGATACGATCTCCCACAGACACATCAAGCACATCGGCACCTACCGCGACAACATGGGCAACGTTACAATACCCAACCACTCGCGGATATGGAGCAACATCGCTACGCAGTGGAGGCAACCCTAGATAAGCAGCAGTTTCAGTACCAGTGGAAATAGCACTCCACTCCGTAATAGCTGCAACTTCCCGAGCACCAAGAGACTCTGCATCAAATGGTTCCTCATCAAACACTAATCGCCCTGGTGCCAACAACCTGGCGACTTGCGCAGTTGCGTTCAACATTCTTGCATTATCCTCGTATTAACCAACATTCCATTCAGTCATTGATTACAACGCATAACATCTCAACCGTTTGATTGAATGCGTCTACGCATATAATACTCCATAAGCTCCAGATCAGCCGGCTCATCCAAATCTACCGCCCTATCATTTGGCAGTAGATATCCACGCAAATTAGCACCAAAGAAGGTTCCTTCTTTGAGAAATGCTTTTGTATTAAACCAATATATACTGCCCGCGTCCTTAACTAGACGAGGCCGATCCCAACGCGTCCTGCGCATAAGATCAGGCCACATTGGACTGAGGCCGTTTGATTCATCGAGCAGAAGCGCCTCATGTGGACTTGACTCATATTCTTTATAAGCAAGCACAAAATCGCATTCACCAGGCTTCAGCAGCATGAAAGCATTTATTATATCAGACGGTAACCGTAGAGCAGCTGTTGCTAGTAAACAGCAAAATGATGTGGGATATTCGCCATAACGGTCATGAAAAACATTCAGTACATCAATAACAACCTCATCCATCGTAGTAGTATCTGATGATAAATTCGCTGCCCGCTCCCAACTTTCTGCGCCAGCCTCTTCTGCCACTTGTGCAATCTCATCATCTTCTGTAGAAACTATGACACGATCGAACAACCCGCTTTTAAATGCCGCCTCCACAGTATAGTCCAGCACAGATCTACCGCAGACACGCGCTATATTTTTACGAGGCAATCGTTTTGATCCACCTCGCGCAGGGATAATTGCGATTCGCCTAAAATCGCTCATGTCCCTTTTCCACTTGTATCCTGCAGGCTCAACGCACCCCATTCTATAGGTTCGCCAGCTAAAATATCCTTAGCCAAAGTCCATCCTTCAACCTCATCCCAGTGCTCAGGTGAAACACCAACTGGCGGCCATGCAAAACCAACTACATCAAGAGAAATAGTATCACCACGTTTCATGTTCGCACGTGCATACATACCTGTCCTCGTAGAAAGGTTCCGTTCAGCAGGCACCTTGAGCAACCCATCTCCCAATGATTCCCAGCATTGATGTATTTTGTCCAGTGCCGATTTAAGATTTGTAAATGGCATTGCACTCAATAGGTCCACTTCTGCACGATCTGGATCATCCACTACACCTTTTTCTATTAGGTTCGCTCCTCGCGCCACAGCAACATACATCATCTCCTCTCCGCGATAGTGACATGCAAGCCCAATAGGAACATCCAATATACTTTTGTAAGTATCGATCATACGCATGTTATGCACTATTGCAGAGGATGGATTTTGGCCCGGATGATGATTAACAATCACAGGTGCGCCCTCCTGCTGCAGCAATTCTACCGCCATCACAATTTCTGAGAGATACAATTCTCCGGTATCAAGTATCACTGGCAAACCGCTATGCGCTGCCTTTCTTAATAAAGGGATATGATTAATATTGTTTCGTGATATCTTAATCCCACACCCGCCCATATCCTTCAAGAATTCTATTCCTACGAAATCAAACACTGTTGCAATTACCGGGATGCACAGCTCATCTGCGGCATGAAATAACCGCTCATATTCCTTAAGAGAAACTACTTTGCGTTCTATCATCTCACGGTATGGCTCTGCTTTTTCACCATGCGCAGTTTTATAGCTACATATCAAATTTGCGCTTGCCAAAACAGTATTGGGATCATGGAGAATCTCCGTTTTAAAGACTGGAGCACCAGCATCAACCGTACACCGCAAGTAGTCCAATGCAAGATCCACATCTCTGTTAAAGAAAGATCCAACTTCCGCAACAAACACAGGCGGATAGCCGTCCCCTACAGGAACATTCCCAAGATATACGGTCTCCAACCTAATTCCCCCTTAGTCTTTTAAGAAAAGTATCTACAAATCAAGTCAAGCCGACCTGTTTACGACAATCCGTGAGGTCAGCAACTTCAAACAAATTGAGCATCTTCTTACGAAGGTCATACAACACTGCTAACTGATTATTCTCCAGAATATTCACACGAATACCATTGAGATCATTAATGGTACGAATCGCAGATATCTCAAACAAATCCACCAGCCTCTTTACCCCAAAAGGTTCGAGCTGCCGCATAAATGCAGGTATAACTCCTCTCATAACACTGCGTCGTTTTACACGGTCAGCAAAAACAATATGCCGGGCAAGCTTAAATGCAGCATGGCAAGCAGACACAAGTGGCGGCGCAAAGTAAATATCTTCAAGGTCAATAATCTGCGGTCCATAAGGTGTAACAACAACATTGGCATGCTGTAAATCGTAATGCGTAATCTCGGATACAGGTAATTTACGCTTTGCCAAACGGTCAACAAGGTCAAGCAGCGGCCCTCTTGCCGTAACAAGAAAAAAGTATAAGTCTGGCCCCAATGCACTCGTTACATCTTCATCATTTGGTGCACAAAAAAATTCTATACTCCTATACCACCCATCCGCATCAAAGTTAACTCGCGGTAATAACTCTCGTTGGTCTTCGGCTATTCTAATCCTGCGTAAATTTTCAATGACATCCAAGCACTGTCTAAGTACAACTTGCCCTATCTTGTCGTTACCATCAAAAAGTACACCTCGGATATAAGGATAAACAATCCACACCTTATCCTTAGAGTGAAAACAGTAATTACCAAAACGATTCATCAACGGCCTCAAGCCAGCGCCGTCAGGTAAAGAATCGAGAATTTGACACTGCACCTCTAACATACTCCCATGTGATACATCTGAGGATCGTACCACCAGCTCCTCACCTACACATGAACAAAAATAGATACTAGAATTAGAATTAGTCTTCTTGACCACTCTCACCTCATATAGAGACACATAACCAAATGCATCTAGAACTTCACAGAGTTCTGGAGTAGCAGAGACCAATGAAGTTGGAAATTCCAAATTTGTTTCGATACTGTACAGAGCATCTTCAATCACAATCGCATGCCTCGCAGCAGTGTCTGAACAGGCTCTTCATTCATCAAACGAAGAAAACAGCCACGCACAACGAGCGCGTCATCCAATGCATTATGCCGTCGCACTTTTTTACTAATGCCGGCAAATTTCGCACGATCCAAATCAGGATCAATACCACATACTCTAAACAATGTATTTAAGTCGATTGCGGCATGATGATTAAGGTAAGGTGGTAGGCAATGGAGGGCGTGGAAATATTCTCTCCCTGGCGTTGCATGCTTGTATAACTCTAGCAGTAATAGATAATCCTGCAGCAATCCACAGGATACAATATACAATGGATGATCCTGCGAATACTCCGATAGAAAGCTATGAAGCATTTTATAAGCATCTTTCGAAGAAACGGTAGTGGCAGGATCAATATCGACTAGCACATTCTCTGCCAACCAGTCAGTAACCTGTGCACGACTATAATCATTGAGAGTTATATATAGCTCCTGCCCATCCATGGTTACGAGCCCAAGAGAAACAAGCGTTGCATAAGCATGCTCCCCTGTAAATTCTGTATCTAAAAAAACGATTTTTGGATCATTGCCACTACAGTTCATAACTATATTCCAGAGCGCCTACTAAGAAAGTCTCTTGTACGCGTCATCAGATCAGCAGAACAAGCAGCAATCACACCATGTTTTTCAAAGTCGCCATCAAAAACAAATTGGGTTCCATTGCCTTGTACAAGAACGCCGCCTGCTTCTTTAAGCACCAGCATAGGCGCAGCTACATCCCAATCTCGCACAACTACATCCTTAAAAAAAAGGTCTGCCGTATTATCAGCCACTCTGCATATCTTGAGAGAAATACTTCCACTTTCAACATAGCTTGAACATGGAATTGCAGACATAGCCTCTGCTGCAATCCCATAAGGCTGAGGATAGTTATCAATGAGCACAGTTCTATCAGCATTCTTATGATCAACACTCAAGCGCTGACCGTTCATATACGCGCCATCACCCACACTGGCAGAATATAGCAAATTTAGATCAGGAGCATAGATAGCGGCCAATACAGGATGACTATCTTCAACAAGCGCGGCCTGTACAACCCAACCAGGAAAGCCACCTACCAAACTCCTAGTACCATCGATAGGATCAATTATCCAGTATCGCTGTGGACGTTGCTTAAAATGTGATCCAGGATCTTCCTCACTAACTACTGCAATCGATTCTAACTCCATTAGCGATTGCTCTAGAAGTCTATGCGCATATATATCCGCAGAAGTCTTGAGTTGGCTACCCTGCCATTCACCTCCCACAGCATCCACATGACGCTGCCGGCTAACGAGCAACCCTATTTCAACCACAATCTTGGAAAGATGGTCAAGCATCCTCCAATTTCTCCTGAGCCAAATCGGAAGCCACTTCCTCCACCAACAGAAATAAGCGTTCACGAAAACTATCCGATGGCAAACCAATCAATTTCTGAGCATTCTTGAGATCCATTTGAAATCTAGGCGCATCTAGCTGGCTTCCATCCCAATCCACGCCACACAACTCGGCCAAGATAGAAACAGCCTCTGGAATACTAAAGACCCCCTCGTAACCGATATTAACAATCTCCTTTTTCGGAAATGGATTCAGTAATGCAGCACGCACACACGCCTGAGCAGCATCTCTAACGTCGAAAGCAGCCCAAACAGGCAATGGGGAATTAACCTGAAATGATCTACCAGTAAGAAAAGCCCGAGCCACATTATAAAGAAGCCCCCCTCTCCTTGGCGGCCCAAACAAGCCAGGAAACCGCAATGCAATTAGGCCATGAACTGCCAATTCGGCCATCTCTGTTTCAGCCGTCCATTTACCTTGGGCGTACTTCCCGGCAGGCAGTGTGTCTGCCGCCTTCTCTTGATACGGTTGCTTGCCTTGAGCGGCATCATCATAAACCGTCATAGAAGACGCAAAAACCACCGGACACGGGGCATATCGCGCAACATTTTGAGCCATTCTCACACTCTGCTCTGCAGCATCACTATCATCATAACCATCTGTATCTTTTGGTACTGTTGCAGCACAGTGGATAATACATTCTGGGTAAGTGTTAGTTAAAAGAATTTTCACCTCCTTTGCGGTCAAAAGGTCACAGCCAATTATGTCTCCCGCAGCCTTTTTAGAGACGCCGATAGCAGCAATATCTTGCATAGCCAATGCATCAACAACATGCCTTCCGAGGTAACCGCAAGCACCAGTTACCAATATCGGAGCGCGCGTTACACCATGTCCCACGTGATCCATTCATCTTTCTCAATATTGCGCAGTGCGGTTCGGCCTATGACCTGCTCTTTCAGATATGGAGGAATACCCAATCCAGGACGTTTTGTTGTTAACATATTCTCATCAATCACCTGTCCTTTGGGAATAGAGCAAGCTGCATGCAAACTTCTTCTTCCTTTCTCAAACATCTCCTGCTCCTCAAAACGCGGGCCATTTTTAGAACCATCGCCTATCGCTATCTCTACTTCCCTTAGTCGCCGCATCATGATCTTTAGCTCCATAGGTTCTATTGCAAAGCGGTGATCAGGCCCAGGTTGATTTCGATCGAGTGTGAAGTGCTTTTCTATGATTGCAGCTCCCATCGCCACAGCAGCTAAACAGACGTGATCACCCATTGTATGATCAGAATAGCCCGTCACCACATTGAATGCATCACGCATCACAGCCATTGAACGTAGATTACTCAATGCTGCAGGAGCAGGATAGAGAGAGGTACATTGTAGCAACGCCACCTGTTCATTCCCCATTGAATACGACACATCCACCGCACGTTGAATATCCATCCAATTCGCCATGCCGGTAGAGAGAATTAGAGGACGGCCTGTTTCTGCCATTTGGCCTATCAGCGCAAGATCAGGGAGATCAAATGACGCTACCTTATACGCAGCTATGTCCAACTCATCAAGTTCAGTAATTGCATCTACATCACAGGGTGACGAAAGAAAGATTATCCCAACTGACTCCGAGTATTCCTTCAATGGCCGATGCCAATCACGATCTATCTCTAAGCTCTTAATCAATGCAAAGGTATCAGTACCATCTAGATACTCGAATTTTGGCGCGAGGTGAGAATAATGACTTCGAGCGCGAAAAGTTTGAAACTTCACCGCATCAACACCTGCATCTGCTGCCGCGTCAATCAGACGTCTTGCCTGGTCAAAGTCATTATTATGATTGGATCCGATTTCTGCAATAACAAAACACGGCTTACCTTTACCAATCTCACGATCACTAATGCAGAAACGCCTCTCCATACTACGTGGCCTCATAATCGGATTTTGCGTAATGCCATGGACGGTTGACGCGCATTGCGTATATGAACCATTTCGTATTCGTCGCTATGCTCCTTCATGAAATTATTGGCCGCAATACCTTCACCCGGCCAATTCGAATAATTCCATTCGTCAAATACGAACAATCCTCCCTTCGCCAATCGCTCATGCAGAGAATGCAGGATGAGTTCAGTTGGCTCAAACAGATCAGTGTCACAATAAACAAAAGAGAACGTCATTCCACCATCCTGCTCTAGTAATATTGGCAAGGTATCTTGAATCAGCCCTTTGTGAATATTGATATCATCCCGCAATCCACAAAGACTTATCATTTCAACTAACTCTGCATAATTCCCCGCATAAGACCCATGGGCCTCTTTAGTTGACTCTCCATCCTCAGCAGCAAAGGTGGTCAAACCCTCAAAACTATCAAAACAGTGCACGACTTTCGAGCCACATGCATCATAAATCTTAATAAGCTTAGCCATAAACAACAGGTTCGCACCTCGCCACGAGCCAAATTCTGCTACGTGTCCTGGCACATCTAATGTTGAGCGCAACAGGTCTGCAATAGCCATATATCGACCCAAATTGGCATTCCCAACATATAATGGCCATTGATCAATTAGTGACCACATTTCACGAGGGCCACTCTTTTCAGAATAACTACGGCGCTGCTTTAGGTAACTCTCGTCTGCGCTTGAAAATTTCATTCTCTTTCTTCCATCATTTCAAAGTGGTTAGTCCAATATCGCCTCAGTTTTAAGCCATCACGAAAAGATAATAGGTTATGCGGCTCATCATTACTGAAATAAACGGCAACGGGATCTATGCCGGCTGCAATCCCGAGGCAAAATGTTGTAGATATCCTAGGATTAATCTCAAATGGCACGACATGGCTATCTCTAGTAAGCATAAGCTGAATATTATAGCAACCACGCGCTGGCAACGCATTGTGGATAGCGCGGCATGCTGAAATCACAATAGGATTATTTTCAGTCTCTGCACATAGAGTGATACCGCGTTTGGCCTCAACCCTCACAGGCACAATAGCATGGATTCGCGCATCCTGATTCGCGGCTATTAGCACCGTGTATTCCTGACCTATCAGTTGCTCCTGTAACACAGCATCTCGCGCCTCAAGACTGGTAAGATCCAAGTAGGATGCAACCTGATTCATTGATCCAAGCAAATGAACATTGCGCGATCCTCGCCCACTACGCGGCTTGGCAATACAAGGAAATAGATCCCAATGCATCGTCATGGCATCAGCAATGGTTTCAGTACGAGGAAAATCAAGTCCTACTGCTTCAAACGCACGAGCACTCTTCAGCTTATCCAACATCGTGCGAACATACGTACTCTGCGGAAGCATCGCACAGAGTTCTTCTATGCACGACATTTCATACAACTCTTCATCCACCCCGGGCACTATAAGATCAATCTTCAGCCGGGCGCAAAGGTCCTGAATTGCTTGTGCGAAATTTGGTTCCGTTGCCATTGGAATCAAGTGACGACGAGCGGCTGGAATATCTGGAGAAATAGCAGCTAAATTAGCATCTGCAAAATGCGTCTCATAGCGCATATCCAGCAGGCGAATGATTGCTTCATTACCGGCTCCTCCACCGCCTGTAAATAGTATTTTTAACATTTATAAGGAGCCGTCGTAAATCATTGTGTTGCTCATTTTTATCATGGCATTAACAACTCGCTCTGCACCATTCCCCTTAATCATACTCTCAGTCGCACTTACAAGCTTAAGACGAAGTGATGAGTTCTCAAGCAACTGCTTCAAGGCTTGCTCCAATTGCTCCAACCAGCCGTCACGCCCAGCATATCCAGCAGATATAATGCAACCCGCACCATCAAGTGCTTGAATATTGGATTCCTGATTATCTGCAAGACACAGGGCAACAGTCGGTACAGAACAATATAGAAGTTCCATTAACGTCTGCCCGGAAGCGCTTAATGCCACATCGGCGTTAGCTATGAGATCAGTTATCCCTGTCGGAGCATGATGACAAGTTATAGCTGGATGGTACGACGCTCTCGGCACTGGCGTATAAGGACCTATAATAAAATCCACATACAACTCAGGCCAATATGGACAAATTCTGTTCCCCAAAAACTCCAACAGATCAGCAGTCAAACCCAATGGATCCCCACCACCAATTGTGATAAGCAACTTCTTTGGAGGCATTTCTGGATTTTTAGTGCGATTTGGAAGTAGATCGCTTCGTAATACTTGATAATCAATTCCTGCGAGCACTCTGCTCGCTCCTAATGATGAATAATCTATTTTTGCTGCATTAAGAGAACCATTGATTACTAGATCAACAGGTAATGCCCGGGTGCCTGTGTCATCAAAAGCTACCAGCAATCCCGTTTGCATTGCAGAATTGCCCAAAACTTCTAAATCTAGATCGTAGTGATCTATCAGCAATATCTGCGCCCCTTCGGAAGCAGCCGCAACCGCCCCCTCGTTACTTGCAACTGGGACAACATCACAGCCCATCTCGCTTGCCAAATATCCTATATTTGAACCAGGCGCCTCAAGAACAATGATTTTCCAGCCTTTTTCCTGCAACACTGCTGCCAACCCAAGACAACGCCGAATATGTCCTAGTCCAATACTTGGGCCACCATTAGTGAAAATCACACAAATCTGCTTCCCCTCTCCAGGCTTACTAACATACAGACCAGAGCTGTTCATCTCGTAGCCTGCTGACAAGAACAGGCTATGGGAAGCCGCATTCTCAGGCAAAACTTCCGCTTGAAACTCAGCCGCTGGACGCAGTCCTCTGCCCATCGCTAACGCCGCCTTACCCAGCCCACGGTTTTGATGCTCTGGAGCAATGTGGATAGACACCTCAAACACCCCAACCACCTTCCGATCAAAACGAAGAACACCTGCCGGATCAGCCCCGTCAAGTATCATGTAAAGCGCTATACTCGGATCCCTCAGACTACTCTCAATCCACGCAATGTGCTCTCTCCATGAAGGGGGGCTTGGATTACGAAAATAATTGCGTATACGCGGATCTACCTGCCAACCAAATAACAAATCTGCATCGCTAATTACAACTGGGCGTATAGATGCATTCAATTATCAGGCCCTTGTTCATAACGTGCAGGAGAAGACTCGCCTGCATTAAGCGCGGACAGTGACGGATCCTCCTCCACAACTTTCAGAGGCACCTGCCAGCCCCAGGACTTTTCTCCACTAGGCATACGAGCAAAAACCGCCCGAAAAAAATCCAAATCTTTTGGGGTATCTAATGTCCAACGATGAAAAGACAATAACGGGTCAGGTGATGGAAGATTAGCGGTATGCGCTTCAGGATGATTCCGTATAAATGGCATTACATGTTCGCGTTGAAAAGGGTCGATTGCCTCATGGAAGGCGCGATCAAGCCAATCAAAGGATACCGCCTCGCAATCTAAACCATGTGGCCACGAGGCAGGCATATTATTACATGCATAGGCCGCGCCGACACTAGCCCGAAGCCGGATCACTTTAGCGCAAACTGCTGGATCAATAAAAGGGCAATCACTGGTCACGCGCAACACAACATCAGCCTTCATCATTAGCGCAGCGCCGTGGAAACGTGACAATACATCTTGTTCAGAGCCACGGAATACTATAACTCCCGCCTTGCTTGCCTCACTAGCCACCGGGTCTGAATCCACTGTATCAGGAACAGCACAGCATACCGCATCAACACCTTGAATTGCCATACAGCGTTCCAGAACATGAGACAGCACCGTACGCCCACCCAAATCTAAAAGCACTTTGCCAGGCAACCTTGTTGAACCGTACCGAGCCTGGACAATAACGACAGTGTTTGTCATTTGTTTTGTGTTATATAGCTATAGGGTTATCAGCCGCATTCAATATCTGCATCCTCAGGGCAATCCCAGATATTATCCTTAATCCATTCTCCATGCCGGCGTTGCCAGACGCGGGGGTCACGGAAAGTATCAGCTATAGAATCAAATTCATTCTCTGACATGCCAGTATACTCAAGCCAACGTGACAAATCTCTGGGTTTAACTGGATCATGCTTACGCACTAACTCTATCGCTTGTTTGCGTGTCATTAGGCCTGCGCGAACGTCCTTAGTAGCATGATCAGTGCAACGCCCATAGCCAAGCTTGATATACTTCATGTAGTCATGAACCCCATTCTCGTGTATATCATCCAAATTCGACATCGTGCGATATGTACGGTCAAAGGGTTCTTCAGCCCCTTCAAAATCATACTGTTCAAGCACCATCTTACCGTGTTCATTTGCTTCCCAATAGACATAATTACTAAGATGTATCCCACGCAACCCAACATCAAACATTTCTTTATCGGTTGGGTATTGGAAGGCTGACATATCCTGCGCGGTTATCTCCTCCAGGCCGACCATATAATTCCACTCATAACCTCTGCAGTAATGCTCAAGGCGAGTGCGGTATGTCCATTCGACCAGATCGTTCATAGAAAACTGACCGGACAAATCACCGTAACCGTGCTCACCCCAAATAACAACTGGGATCCTGAGCTGTACCGCCAATCTCATAGGAACAGTACATATGCCAATATGATTATGCCAATTCATATCACCCATAATAATAAAGCCGAGGCGATTCAGCTTTTTTAAAAGCTGTACGCTTGGCTGGTAGATTATATGGTCAACACCGAAAGTCTCTTTCATGCGCAGGAGATTGCGCTGTCCAGCCGGTGAGAAGTTGTTGCCATAATAGGTAACTAACAGTGGATTAAAGCCGAGTACATTCTTAATATAATGCGTCTGAAAATGGCTATCTTTCCCTCCACTGACCGCAATAATACAGTCTGGACGACTGCCATGTGGACAGCGATTCTGCTCTAGAATATCGACTAATAATGCTTGTCGCCGCGCCCATTCTTCAGAGGAAATATCCATCTTATTTTCTGCTTGGCGACACCCCATGCAAATACCTTCTGCATCAAACTCCATGGGTGCAGCATTCACGGATGGATACAAACAACGTTTACACCAGCGCACTGAATGCTTAGATTTGATTACAGACTTAGGGCCTAAGCCATTTTTAGCACGCTCTAGACGTTCGTCTACTATCGCATTTCGTTCTACTAAATCGTAGACCGGCTCACGTGGAAACCATTTACTATCAAGCTCGATGGGGCGCATAGGAACATCAGCATCAAGGCATGCTTTTTTAGCATATGGATATGACAACTCGAAGAAATGAAAGATATTCGCTGCGGCTGCGGCGCTAGCACCGCCTTCAGTAATTGCTGTCGGGAAATGATCATATGCCCCTACACCCCCACATGCAATAACTGGAATAGCAACAGCATCACATACTCGTTTGATCAAATCTATATCATATCCACATCCAAGGCCATCGCGATCAATAGAGTTCAAAAAGATCTCGCCTGCACCTAACTCTTCTACTCTCTTAGCCCATCCAACAGGATCCAAGCCTGTTGCTTTTGAGCCTCCATGTGTATATACCTCAAGTTGACCATTGTTGTTACGACATACATCTATGCTAACCACTATACACTGTGACCCAAAAAGCTGAGCACCTTCTTCAATTATCTTAGGCGTCTGCACCGCACAGGTATTAATCACACATTTATCGGCTCCAACAGCTAACCGTTCACGCATATCATCAACACTACAAATACGCCCGCCAAATGCCAGTGGCATGAAACACACATCTGATATCTGACGTAAAACATCAAGTGTAGAAGTTCCCTTATACTGAACCTGCAGATCATCACGGCGCAAATCATGATAATCTTCGTCACTAATATCCAGGAGCACCAGTTCGTCGACGTTCCAATTAGAGAAACGACGCACTGTATTTACTGGATTGCCAATAATTTGGTGTGTTTTGAATAATTGGCTACGAACAATTAAACCATTCTTCAATAATAAGACCGGAATCAGGCGATGACTTATCATAACACTTACGATACGCAGCTTTGCTGTATATGTCTGCCAAAGCGCTCGATAAGATCCAGTCCCGCATTCTGGCTTTTTTCCGGGTGAAACTGAACGCCATAGATATTATTACGCTCTACTGACACTGTAACTTTCTGCCCCCCATAATTAATGACCGCAGCAACATCACTCTTATCTTCACAGACTATATGATAACTATGCACATGATAATAAAAGCTCACCTGTCCATCTGGAAACAAAATGCCTTTCTTAGTTGGCTCGACCTCGTTCCATCCAATATTCGGCACACGCTCACCCACGATACCGGGTTTAAGCCTCTGCACCCGGCCAGGGATAATGCCAAGGCCTCGATAAATGCCAAACTCCTCACTCTCACCAGCCAGCAACTGCATTCCGAGACAGATCCCAAGCAGCGGTTTTCCAGCTGCCGCATGCGCTTTAAGATTTTCAACTAATCCAAATTCTTGCAAATTATTCATTGCACGCCCAAATGCTCCAACCCCAGGGAGAATTATGGCTTGAGCAGATGCAATCTGACTTGGATCACGACTGCGCTGTGTATTAATCCCAACTCTGTTGAATGCATTCTCAACAGAGCGTAGATTCCCAACATCAGCATCAATAACAACAATCCCGGCCATTAACGTCCCTTATTGAATAAAATTTATACCAATAGCTGTAACATTGATTCAGCATCTAGCCACTCAGAATTTGTATTGCTAGCATAACTGAAGTCAGGATCTACAGTCTCTCCATTGCATTCACTATATGATTTATAATCCCAACCAAGATGGGATGGTTCAATCACGTAGCGATCTTCTAATTCAACGGTATTGCGCGCATCGTCAATCGTAATCATGACCTCATGTAACTTTTCTCCCGGGCGAATTCCAACAATCTCATGAGGCAACTCCGGCGCCATTGCTTTCGCAAGCGCTGTAATCTCCATGCTTGGGATCTTTGGCACTAAAATTTCACCGCCCTGCATCATTGCTAACGAAGAGATCACAAAATCAATGCCTTGCGCAAGAGTAATCCAAAAACGCGTCATTCGTACGTCGGTAATAGGCAAACTGTTAACACCCTGTTCTAACAAACGCTTAAATAATGGAACCACGCTACCTCTTGAACCTACGACATTACCATAGCGAACAACTGAGAATCTTGTACCAATACCAGCAGACATATTGTTAGCAGCAATAAAGATCTTGTCTGCAGCCAGCTTACTAGCCCCATACAAATTTATCGGACTAGCAGCTTTATCAGTAGACAATGCAATTACCTTCTTTACTCCACAACGAATTGCTGCTCTACAAACATTCTCGGCACCGATAACATTTGTATTAATGCATTCAAAAGGATTATATTCTGCGATCGGCACATGCTTTAATGCAGCAGCGTGAATAACATAATCCACGTTTCGCATAGCCATTTCCAGACGCTCTTGGTCTCTAACATCCCCAATAAAAAACCTCAAGTTTGATGCATGATCCAGCAAATCATTTGCCATTTCATACTGCTTGAGCTCATCTCGAGAATAAATAACAATCTTACAATCCTTATAACGCTGCAATACAGCATTAACAAAACTCTTGCCAAATGAACCCGTCCCTCCAGTAACAAGGATGCGTTTATTCTCAAAAAACCCATCAGGCACACCATTCAAAAAATTTCTCACACTACACCCCATATCTCTGTTGCCTCACGCTTTGCCTTTCCTACATTAATTAAGCAATAATTAGCAATTGGATGAACAGCATTTACTAATTTAATTTATATTTATACACTAGCTCCAACACTTACCTTTTTTACGCAAGCATCCGAATGACCTCAAATGCTTCTGCTGCTTCTGCCCCCACCGCTACACCTCGCGACCTAGCTAAGGCTTCCAAACCTGCAGATGATCTTGGATGAGGAAACAACCGTGATTCACCTTCATAAGCAGCCATAGCCTTAAGCTTAACTTCAAGCGTCTCTCGAATATCAATAAATAGCGTAGGACTAAAAAAACCAAATTGCGTAAAAGCCCACTCGGTTGCGGATGGCACTTCAAATGCGCAAAGATTACGCACATCGCAACCAACCACAGGTCTAGTTGCTGTCAGAACTGCCCGGAACACCAATTCATGATCACGGTTTAAGTCGCCCCAGCGGTGGGTCAACACAGTATCTGGCTGTATTTCTCTAATAAGCCCTTCAATCGTCTTCACAATCTCTAACAAAGGAACCGTATCGAACTGATTGTCTGGATAATTGTATTGAAACAACTGCTTAAACCCGAGAATGTCTGCTGCACTGCGGCTATTTGAGGCAAGCTCACTGAGCTTATCTTTAGGTGGCTGTTCATCATCTTGATAACGCGCCATTATCCCCTCACTAAGAATCGCGCAATAACAAGTTACTCCTTCACGAACCAATCGCGCCACAGTACCGCCACAACCTAGTACTTCATCATCCGGGTGAGCGACAACAACAAGTACACGCTTCACATCCAGCTGCATTACTCATTACCTCCACTCCAATAAAGGCTAATAATCATGTTATTTGTTTAAATATCTTTATCAGCGCCGAAACTACTCGATCAAGATCTACGTCTTGCATAGCAGGATACAAAGGCAGGGAAAGTGTCCTACTATAGTATGCATCTGCGCCTGGCAAATGAAGTTTACCATAGCGTTTTCTATAATATGGCTGGCGATGAACAGGGATATAATGTACTTGGGTACCAATACCTTCTGCTTGCAACTCATTCATGACTTGCGCACGACTCTTACCTAACTGTTTAAAATCAATTAGAATGGGGTAGATATGCCATGCTGGAGTGCACCCAGCAACACGCCCTATAGGCTTAACCAATGGCATAAGTGGTGACAACAGGTCATCATACCGATCCGCGAGCTGGCGTCGACGAGAAATAAAATCATTCAACTTTCGCAGCTGACTACGAGCAAGCGCACAATGGATATCGCTAATTCTGTAATTAAAGCCAAGGGTATGCATTTCATAATACCATGGGTTTAATTCACCATTTTCATCGAATGCAAAATCATCATTTTCAAAATCAGTTGGATTTCTATGCATACCGTGACTACGTGCAGCACGTAGACATGCTGCCACATCTGTATCATTCGTCGTTACCACACCACCTTCTCCTGCGGCAATAGCTTTGACAGGATGCATAGAAAACACAGTCATTTTTGAATACTGACACCCCCCCACATCATGATGCAGATTAGAACCCAATGCATGGCATCCGTCCTCCACGAATTCAATAGCATACTTGCCGGCGACCTCACGCATATCCACACATTGACCTGCATAATGTACAGGAAAAGCAGCCCTAGCACTTGGGCATTGATTTATAGCTTGCTCTAGATGCGTCGCATTCATTATCCCAGTATCAGGATCAACATCAGCGAACATGACCTCTGCTCCAACAAACCGTACCGCATTAGCAGTAGCCAGGAAAGTGTTGCTAGGAACAACCACGATATCACCACGACCCAATCCTAACGCATGTGCAGATAAATGTAATGCCGCTGTTCCACTACTGCATGCCACAGCATGCTTCACACCAACCACCTTGGAGAATTCTTTTTCAAACATCTCCACGTTTGGCCCTGTTGTGAGCCAGCCACTCTTAAGTACTTCAACCACAGTCGCAATATCCGCATCATCAATCCAGTGCCTACCGTACGGCAAAAACTGTTCCTTTTCGACAACCATATATTAAATTCTCAGACTAAATGGATAGTTGTGCAAATAATATGCTTAACGCTATTTACAATTTATAGCTGCCAAATATGGCGGAGCTCTAGATAAACCGTTTATACTATTAAGGATAATATTCTAATTATTGCGATAATTCGGTAACAATATAATCAGCCTTTGCAACCAATCCGCTTGCATCCCTTCTCTCAGCACATATGGATCATATATACGAAAACTCCTGATTGGTATCAATAAAGCCATGGCGCACCATCAAATAGAAAGAAGTGAGTTGATCGACATCCCTAATGAATCATGATAATTAATACTAAAGCAACAGGATATGCTGACAGGATCCACAACCATATTAATTTTTATAATATCCGGTTACTTGGACGAACGGCTTGCCTTATCATTATTCCCGTCAATATCGGAATACAGTGATATTGACCTAAAATGCTCATTATCGGCAACCAACTGATCATAACCACCCTCACCGACAATGCAGCCCTTATCTAACACAATAATCCTGTCACAACGACGAATTGTATCCAGTCTATGAGCAATAATAATCAGCGTCCGTTTGCCTTGCATGCTGTAAATATCATCCATAATCTGCTGCTCAGTAAGGTTATCAAGCGCGGAGGTTGCCTCATCTAATACCAGTATGTCAGGGTCATGATATAGTGCCCTACCTAACCCAATCCGCTGACGTTGGCCGCCAGAAATCTTCACGCCGCGCTCTCCGACAATGGACATGACGCCATCTTTTAAACTACCTACCCACTCTTCCAGTTCCACCAATTTGATAATTTCATCAATCCTATAATCATCAATCTCATGCTCAGCAACCCCAAAAGCGATATTCTCTCGAATACTCGCATCCAGGAGAAAAACGGACTGCTGTACATAACCTATATCTTGTTGCCATGAACGCAGATCACTATGAATATCACTGCCATCTCTGAGAATTCGTCCAGACTCTGGCACTAACAGGCCCAATATCAAATCAATCAGGGTAGTTTTACCTGAGCCGGAACTGCCAACCACACCGAGAGTCTCTCCCTGCCGTATAGAGATATCAAGATTATGTATGATCTCGGGCTCGCCAGGATATGCAAAGCATAGCTTATCTATCTCCAGGAGTTCAAAATGACCACCCGGGCCTAGCCGCAAATCTCTCGGGAAAGACTCAGATACATTAGTGATATCAGGCTTGGCACTTTCATAAACAACATCTACAGATGAGCCATAGGACCTAAAGGCATTGATACTAGCCAAAACCCGATTTCCAACTGGCATCAAACGAACCGTCACCATCGCCAAGAAAGCGATGGTAGAAAGATTACCCTCTATCCCACCAACTTTCTCTAGCCACAACAAGCCAACCGCCAATGCCGCCATCATTAGTGTTTCAATCATAAATCGCGGCAATTGCATGGCCACATCACGCTTACGCTTAACCTTGGCTCTGAGGCTGACGTTGTCATAGAAGGCCTGCTCAAAGTAATGCTGCGCATTGAGAATACTGACATCCTTAATGCCGCCCAATCCTTCTTGTAAATGCTTAATCACCTTAGCTTCCTGCTTTTGTAAAGCATATCCCCACGCACGCAAATATGTTTTGATCAGAAGATATATCAACACCAACGGCACCACCATAACCAGCACGACCATTAGTGCAGCGGGATTCTGTATACTCAAGAATACCAGCACTCCTAAAAACAGCAATAACTCTGCAATCAACACTCCAGACTGCACTAAAACACCATCACCAAACAGAAAGGCATCATAGGTAATTGAGCGAACCAAGTCGGCCGAGCGGGCCTGCAAATGAAACACGTAAGGTTCACGCAAATAGCGACGATACATTCTATTCATCAGGTTGGCCTGAATAGATTTCAGAATGCCATGCTGGGAAAATGCAAAACCAGAAAGGCCAGCATTCTTTAGCAAATAAAAAACAATAAACCAGATTGACGCATCCAACCGATAATCACTCGTCATCGATAACATCCATTCTAAAGCCGGGTGTATCTGAGCAATATCAACAACCCTATACCCACCAATCATGAGCTCGACATAAGGAATCACCAATACCAAACCTGTTAATTCCAAAACGCTAGAGCAAAACAGCACGAACAGAAGCAGCAGCAGCAGACGTCGCTCTGCGGGCAACATAACTAACCAAATCTTCTTCATTTCCAGATAACTAAATTTCGCAGGATAATTGCTGAGTTAATTTTACTGCCGAGGCGACCTGCCGCAAACAGGTGTAGATCAAGCATTCTTTTGACTTCGTATCTCTTCACGCAACATCTCTATTTCCCGCTCAATCTCTTCATACTGCGCGACGCGACTTTTAAGAAATCGCACTGTAACCCTCGCCTTCTCTTCTATTCCAGCAGGTGTGAGGATATAGGCATATGCGAGCTTGTTTTTACTATTTTTGAAATTTTGCGCCTTGATCAGGCCAGTCTTCATCAACCCTTTAAGGCAATAGTTCGTCTTCCCCAGACTGATGCCAAGGGCCTCAGCCAGATCTCGCTGACTGATATTCGGATCCTCCTGTAACTGCTTCAAGATCTGATATCGCAGTGCTTCATCTAACATCGCAAATCTTTCTTTCTACCTACTTTAGGAATTGCCCAGGATGACGTGAGCGGGGGTGAAATGGCACGCTACCGCCCTACCGTATTGAGGAGAGCGGTATATTAGGCCTGATAATAGCCATTTTGGACTATATGTTCAACCATTGAACGCAACATATTGGCTCCTGGCGATGATATGCTGCTCCAAACTGGTAGAATATTGGACCATGAGGATAATATTCGCCGTATCCGCCCAGGCCTTCGCTGTGGATTGAGATTTCAGAGGGGATCACATGAATAATCAATCGGTATGGCGTCTGGTATATACCAAACCACGCCAGGAGATAGAGGCGCAGAGGCAGCTGGAACGCCAAGGCTACACCACCTACCTACCAATCCTCTGCCAACATAGCGGTAGACGACACGAGATACACTCTCCACTCTTTCCGCGCTACCTTTTCATCCACTTGACCGCCGGGGTCGACGACTGGGGACCGATTCGCTCAACTCGCGGTGTCAGCGGATTGGTACAGTTTGGGACAGAGACCGCCTCCGTCCCGGACGAATTGATTGCTGAGATCAGGGGGCGAGCTGCAGAGGACGGCTTTCATCATGAAGAGAAAATGGAGTTTAAGCGTGGCGACAGCGTCCGTATCAGTGAAGGCCCATTCTCTGGCTACGAGGCCCTGTTTCAAGCTAGCCGCGGCGAAGACCGCGTCCTGGTGCTGTTGGATGTAATTGGACAAACGACCAAGGTTGAAGTGCCAGCTGAATCTATAACCCGCAACAACTAACACACTACTAGAAATTGTATACAACCATTGTTGTCTGCCATAATCACCGCGTCAGCAAATTTGCACGGCTAAAATAATATGCACATAGCTCAATTAGATAACAGACGAGTATTCCAATCGGCATTTATCGCCAGCCTGCTGATATCGGCCTACACCATCTGGCAAGACGACACCATAAACGACAACGGATATATATATCTACAGGCTGCGCAATTCTTTCTGGATAGCGGGATAAGCGCGGCGCTCACCGTCTCCTCGATGCCTTTCTTCTCTATTGTTACAGCTGTGATTAGCGCCGCAACAGGGCTCTCTCTGGAGCATTCCGTCTATGTTCTAAACAGCACTCTTTTGGCGATAATGGTCGTTGCCTTTGGTAAAATAATAGCTGAATTAACAACTGATCGCAGAGTACTATTTTTTGCGATTATACTCTTACTAGCGCACCCAAAAATAAACGATAACTATCGCGCGTCTATACTTCGAGACCCGGGATACTGGGCATTCTATCTGTTGGCTGTTCTCTACTACTTGCGCTTCTGGAAGGATGCGTGTTGGCTCAATGCAATCGGCTGGGGTGGGTCAATAATTCTGGCGACTCTTTTCCGTTATGAGGGCATCGTACTAATACTATGCGCGCCATTTTTACTGCTCTTGCGCTCCGATAGCTCTGTCAAGATCAAGTTACAACAGTTATTCCAAATTAATGTCATACCATTATCACTGCTCGTTTTAGCCTTAGTTTTTGGCAGCACAACAGATAAATATGATCTATTCAATTCTACTCAATGGAATAACCTGAGCTCTTGGATTGGTGATATTATTCCGAATCTTTACAGTTTGTTCCAAGATCGGGCAGATCGCCTCAGCAATGCAATATTCGATGAATACCCATATTCACGAGGCTATTCAATGGCAGGGGTGATTATCACTCTACTAGTGATTTTTATAACAGAAACATCCTCCTCTCTTACCCATATATATACGCCATTTTCACTGCATGCGGTCATAGGCCGCCACTTCCCCAGAGGGTCCGGCATATCTGTCATTGTGTGGTTTATTGCACTTAATATCGCCATTATTCTGGTCTACCTATCACGCCATCTGTTTGTGACAGGACGCTATGTCATCCCTCTGATTCTGCTACTGCTGATATTTGCAGCTTTCAGTCTTGCTAGAACATATGACCTTTGGAGCAGCAAAAAACACTCCTCCAGGGGTTGGCGCTGGGCAGGCAGGTTTGCATTGACCATATTCGTACTGGTATCACTGGATGGTTTTATCTCAACCTCACCATCCAAAGTATATGTCAGAGAGGCCGGGTACTGGCTGCAGGCGAACAAGCCTAGCGATTCAAAAGTCTACACCAATGTCTCCAGCGTACTCTATTACTCTGGAAACATAAGGGACAACCTACGCAAATACGCTGCGACTATTGACAATATAGACCAGTTGTTAGACGGCTCCATAAATGATGCCTATGTTGCATTTAACATCAGGAAAAAAGACAAGGCATTGAATCAGTGGCTCTCTGAGTGGAAGGGTGCACCCCCTGTTAAGGAGTTCCAAAACAGTAACGGCGACAGAATGGTTATTTTTTCTACAGCGTCTAAACCGTAGACTAAAGTTCCTTTATAACCGCCGCTGGGCTACCTGCCACTACAACGTGATCATCAACCGTCTTGGTCACAACACTCCCGGCGCCCACCACAGAATTTCTACCAACAACCACACCGGGAAGTATGATCGTATTGGCTCCGATCCAGGCACCCTTTTTAATGATTACATCCTTTGAGGGAGAGTGCCCCTGCTTGATTATGGGAACAGTAGTGCTATCGAATTTGTGATTACTCACATATATATGCACACCTGAACCTACCAGGACATCATCTTCAACTAAAATTTTGGCATCGCTAGTGGCAAACAGCATTGAGTTTGGCCTGATAACGACATTGTCTCCAAGAGATATCTGTGAACAAGTTATAGCATATGCACCTGGACGAAACTCCGCTCCCTCGCCGAAGTAGAGGAACTTCTTTCGACACAACCTCTCCATCGATGATCTAAAATGGAGCCTCCAGTGGGTAAAAGGAACATCCGGACCGATCCTGTCAGCAGATATGCAGAATCTGATTCTCTCTATTATCTCTGTTAGCAACATAGCACTGAACCAAGTCTGTTCAGGCGTAGCCTAAACCGTCCAGCCACCATCGACGATGATATTCTGGCCAGTTACATAGGCAGAAAGGTCACTGGCGAGAAAGGCGATCGCTCCCTTAAAGTCCTCCTCGGTTGCCATTCTGCCGAGTGGTGTTTGCGCCTCATAACGCTCAACAAATTGACCCGGCTGATCACGGAATACCCCCCCAGGAGATACCGCATTTACCCGCACATCCGGGGCCATCGTGTTTGCCAGCCAGCGAGTCAGCTGCAGAAGTCCACCTTTGGAGGCGGCATATGCCGCAGGATTGCCCATATCCAACCCTTCATACAGTGAATAATCGGGACCATTTACACCATATATCGAGGCGATATTGATAATTGAACCACCACACCCGGACCTCAGTTTCGGCGCCAACCCCTTGGAGAAATCAAACACTGCAGTAAGATTAACCTCCAGCGCCCGCCTCCATGTGGTAACACTCTGAAGTTCAAACTCACAAACCCAACCCTCAAGGTCTGAAGTGCCGACAAAGGCAGCATTGTTAACTAAGATATCGATAGCAGCATCTTGCCCATCCAGGTGGGCGATCAGCTCTCCCCGCGCAGTGGGATCTTCAAGATCGCAATCAAGATATTCAACATTATTACAGCCGACCGCCTGCAGCATCTCACGTAACTGTTCATTGTCCGAGTCCGGACGATCAACAAGCACCAGATCGCCACCAAGCTCTGCCACTGTTAATGCAATCTGCCTACCAATTCCACCGGTTGCGCCGGTGACAACGGCACACCTGCCCTGCAGGTCCATAAGCTGCGCGATAGATCTCATACTCCCTCCCCATGGCGATCACGGATAAGACACTCGGCAATTCTAAAATCCAGCAAAGTATCTATATCCAATGCTCGCTCAGGCGGCACATAAACACTCTTAACCCGACCTTCAAACAGAGCATCGTGCCCATGTACAAACCTGGGATTTACTACATAGGCCACGGTGGACATATTGTACACCACTGGCACATCCTGGCGTCGAACCACTGTCTCCTCTGGAGGCAAGACCAGTGAGCAATAGCCATCCCTATCGCTGACCACCATATTAAAGTATGGGCTGCGATGAGCGTCACTCATCGTAATAACCACATCTACATTCCCTTTTTCATACTCATCCAGACAACTGTCTATATCCTGAACCTCTCTAAGCGGCGCGGTGGCCGGAACAACCACCAATCCCTCCTGCCCCCCCTCGCCCTGCTCCTCCAGATAGGCAAGCGCATGACGCCATACCAACCACTCCGGACTATCGTCGCGCGCCAGCTCTTCAGGGCGTATAAACGGCACCTCTGCCCCGTACTCTTTTGCCACCTGGGCGATCTCATCAGAGTCGGTGGAGACAATCACCCTGGATACCCGCTCAATCTGCTTAGCCACCCGAATGGCCCAGCCGATCAACGGCACTCCACCTAGCGGTCGGATATTCTTTCCCGCCACCCCTTTGGAGCCGCCTCTGGCACAGATTAATGCTATATAGCTCATCTATCTCATAGATCCTGGATTACAGATATACCGCCTCACCCTTCTCACTCGACAATCTGGCAGCATCTACCACCGTCAACACAGCCTCCCCATCCCTACCACTAATCGATGGATCGATACCGTTCTCTACACAGGAGATGAAATGCTTTAACTCCTGTCGATAGGTGAAATCGCGCTCCGGCCGGTCCAGTAATAACTCTTCCCACTGTTCTCCATCTATCGGCAGAAGCTCGACCCTACCAGAAACACCATCCCAGCGTAATGTACCAAACTCGCCAACTACCGTGCACTGGCGTATTGTCTCACGTCTCAAAAAACTCATATCCAGTGTAACCACCAGCTGTTCATCAACGTCATCCTGCCTGAAACCCAACTGCAGATGCGCCGTATCCTCCACATCAATATCCAGACCGCCCTGTTGTATCACCGAGGCCCTTACCAGCTCCACCCGACCAAATAGCCACAGCAGATAGTCGATCTCGTGACTCAGTTCCAGGAGTACTCCTCCTCCCAGCTTTTTCTGCGCAGAAACCGTCTCTCGATAGTCAACGTCTGGACGCCATTCCGGAAGATATTGCACCACCTCAGTCTTGACTGAAAGCATCTGGCCAACCCTGCCCTGGCGCAACAGCCCCCTGAAATAGGCCATGGTCCTGAGAAAACGTAGATTGTAGCCGGTCATCAACCTTATATCCTGTTCAGCACAGAGATCTATCAGTTGACCCACACCGTCGGCACTGGATGCGATAGGCTTCTCTACCATAAGGTGTACCCCCGCCTTAGCCAGCGGCATAGCAACATCCAAGTGCATAGGGGATGGATTAGCTATTATCGCTGCGTCTGGGGTAAAACTGAGCGCATCTTCTATAGATGTAAAACAGTGTTCGACGCCCAACGACTCGCTCTTGGCATCATCACACACCTCATGCCTAAGAATGGCAACCTCAATATCTGGACGCAACTCGCGTAGGATACGCACATGACGACTACCACTACTCCCTGCACCGACAACCAGCATCCTATTAACCGCCTGGCCGCTACCGCCAGAATTTATCATGCACCAACATCTCGATTGGCCCGTTCAAACTCCTCCATTTGACCAATGTCCAACCAGTATTCATGGATTGGGAAGGAATTTATTTGAGCACCAGAGCGAATTGACGCCTCCAACAGATGCGGCATATCTAGATAATCATTCCCGGTCGCACTTTTGGCCAACTCCTGGCTCAATACATAGATTCCGGCATTTACAAAAAATTTGTGCACCGGCTTCTCTATAACGCTCTTAATGAGATGGCCCTCTGCCTCAATCACACCGTACGGCACCTGGAAGTCATACTCCCGCACACACATGGTGGCAAGCCCCCCCTGTGCATTATGAAATTCGAGCAGTCGCTCAAAATTCACGTCCGTTAAAAGGTCTCCGTTCATCACCATAATTGGCAACTCCGGGAGATCGTCCGGTAATAACCCCAAGGCCCCGGCAGTGCCTAACGGTTTCTCTTCATGCACATATCTGATATTTACACCCCACTTGCTGCCATCACCAAAATGCTCCCGCACCATATCCGCCTTGTAGTGGGTGGAGATAAAGAAATTATAGAAACCACTCGCGATAAACTGGCTCATGATGGTCTCAAGTATCGGCCTGGAACCAACCTTGAGAAGAGGCTTGGGTGTCTCATTAGTCAGTGGCCGCAATCGCTTACCAAATCCTCCAGCCATCAGAAACACCGGATTATCCAGTTTGCTATTTTTTATCAGATGTTGCAGCGTCTCTAAACCAACCACGCAACCGGCGTCATCTACAATAGGCACCTGGAGCAAATCCTTGCTCTTCATCATGGCTAGGATAGCTTCACGCCCATCCTTCTGCAGAGCAATGGTCGGCTCCTTGTTCATTATCTCATCCAGCCTGGTATCCATCCCCTTATGTCGGATAAGCGCCCTGCGCACATCACCGTCAGTAATAGTCCCTACTAACCCTCCATTTTCATCAACCACCATGACAATCCGCAGTGCCTCACGATCCAAAACCTGGATCGCTCGCTCCATAACATCATCTGGCCTGAGTACTACCGCTCTCCAGTCGTACACGATCTAATTCTCTCTCGGTTTGGTTCTGGGATTGTGTGTCCGCATAAATTTTCTTATCCGGCTCACCTGATAATCTCATCAACATCATAGTCAGATTGGCTTTTCTTGCCCAGAATATCCCAGTACTCCATGGGACTTATACCGCTACCAGGCCGCTTTATCGCTAGATTATCCTCACGGAATATGTCGCCCTTCTTGATTTTACTGGCGGCCACAATACTTCTCCTGGCAACATCTATATTATCAAGTTCAGATGGCATAGGACCTTTTACTCCATCGCCAATGGACAACTCTACAGCTCGGATGCTCTCGACCATATCCTTGAGCTCATCCTGTTCCAGTGACGCCCTATGATCGGGACCAGCCAGGGTCTTATCCAGAGTAAAGTGTTTCTCGATTACACACGCACCCAAAGCAACCGCCGCGACAGCTACTATTATGCCTTCACTGTGATCAGAATATCCTATATCCATCCCAAACTCCGATTGCATGGTCTGCATCGCCCTGAGATTGATATCCTCCAGTGGCGCGGGATATTCAGTAGTACAGTGCAACAGCCTGACCTTCTCATGCAGCAATTGCTTACCTGTAAATGAATCGTATGCCTCCATGAAGCCGGCATTCGAAGGCCTGGCGTTGCTATCGGCTCCGTGCATCAAGCCAAAGGCGATCACACCAAGCGCGGCCTCTATCTCTTCCAGGGTCGCCATTCCGGTTGAGACGATCAGATTACATCCGGTTTGTGCATGCGCCAACAATAGGGGCCCATTGGTAATCTCACCAGAGGGAATCTTGAGTGTCTTCAGACAAAGATCACTCACTAAAAAATCCAGACTCTCCAGGTCGAATGCAGATGAGAGAAATTCAATCTCTCGATCTCTACAGTAGGCCAACAACTCTCTGTGTACATCATGCCCCAGCTCCAGACGTTGCAGCATATCGAGCTGTGATTCGTCGATGTCGGTAATATGTCTCTGATATGCCGCCTTCATAGCAGACGCCGCGGCCAATTTTTCCGCCTTAAAGGTCTGAAACTTGATCGCGTCCGCCCCAGCCTTTACCGCAACATCGACCAACTGAAATGCAAGCCCTGGATCCCCATTATGGTTAACCCCGGCCTCGGCAATCACATATGTACGGCTCATGACCTGACCCCAAGATCAAAAAAACTCTTCTTGAGGATGCCATCCAGCGGATGCTCCCTAATGACAGCCAAAACCTTTTCTGCAACCCCGCCGTTGCCGTATGGATTAACCGTCTGCTTCAACTCATCCTGAAACTCCCGGCTCAACAGATGCTGCATAGCCTTGAGAATACTATTACGCTCAGGATCGCAATCAATCACGTTACTCGCCCTGATCCTGCCACGTTGACGATCACCTATATTGACAACACCGACCTTAAAGCTTGGGGCCTCAATCAAACCGCTGGATGAATTCCCAACCACCCCATCCATATACTGCATGGCCGAAAGGTAGTTCAACTGACCAAGGGAGTCGCGGGCGATACTGCTTTCCGGATGCGCGCCCACGTAGTCATCAATCATTCTATTGATAACACGACCATCAGGGTCAGCATTTGCCTTGGTGAAGATAATATGAGCATCTTCAAGCTCATCTAACACCGTCAGCAGCTCCCCAAACTGCTTCTGCGCCGTCATATGCTCGAGCGTAACGGGATGGAAAGTGACCAAAAAATTACGCCTGCCGAAACGGAATCCGATTGCATCCTCTAACTGCTGCTTGGATAGCAAATTCAGGCGCTTAATATTATCGATACCAGGGGCGCCTACTGTATAAACCCTGGCCGGGTCCTCTCCCAGTTGAATGACCCTCTGCCTGTACTCCTCGGTAGCCACAAAGTGCAAATGTGACATCTTGGTTATTGAGTGACGCAAAGACTCATCAAACGCACCCTCTGTAGTCTCACCACCATGCAGATGGGCGACAGGTATCTTGGCAATTGCTGCCGCACTTACTGCAGCAAATATCTCAAACCGATCTCCCAACACCACCACCAGGTCGGGCGCAAGCTCAGCATAGGCGTCGGCAAAACCAATCGTTGCCAGCCCCATGGATTTTGTAACAGCCGAGGAGCTATCTGATGACAGCAACATCTCCACCTTGCGTGAGATGTTAAATCCATCAGCTTCGATCTGACGATAGGTCAATCCAAATTCAGATGAGAGATGCATCCCGGTGACCACGAGCTGCAACTCCAGATCATCGGCCGCTTCAATCACTCGCAGCAACCAATACAGCAACCCGTACTCAGCGCGAGTACCAGTGATAACACAGATTTTTCGTCTCTTATCCATACCGAGCGATAGGATTAAACATTGTAGATATCTGCCTTGTAGCTGGCGAGATTATCCGGGACAGTGATCCAGTCGATAGTCTTCTGCAGACCATCACGTATTCCTACCTGGGGCTTGAATCCTGTAAGTTGCTCAATCTTGGTATTATCACACCACAGACGGAACACCTCGGATTTCTCCGGCCTTACGCGCTGCTCTTCAGCCACAAATTCCACATCACTACTCATCAGCTCCTTGATTAGATTTAGTGTGTCCTTGATGCTGATCTCAAAATTAGATCCAATATTTACAGTCTCCCCAATTGCAGCATCACAATTTGCCAGCTCCAGAAAACCGCGGCATGTGTCTTCCACATAATTAAAATCACGCGTTGGAGAGACATCCCCCAACTTAATCTGTTTCTGCCCGGACGCAATCTGGGTAATTATGGTTGGGATCACCGCCCTGGCAGACTGCCGTGGGCCGTATGTATTGAACGGACGCGCAATAGTTACCGGCAGATCAAAGGCGTTATAAAAACTGAACGCCATGGCATCTGCAGCTATCTTGGTAGCGCTATATGGGG
This sequence comes from Sedimenticolaceae bacterium, assembly GCA_050293315.1. GTDB lineage: Bacteria > Pseudomonadota > Gammaproteobacteria > Chromatiales > Chromatiaceae > CBFDBF01. The sequence goes on along the minus strand of JBNKMS010000012.1, from coordinate 294,298 downwards.
ATTGCGCCTGTAAAGGATGTTTCTCATCAATCGGCACATACTGTGCGGTACCATAGACCTCGCTGGTTGAGGTGTGGATCAGACGCTTGACCTTGTTATCCAGTGCCGCCTGACAGATGTTAAGAGTGCCTTTGATATTTGTATCAACATAGCTCTCCGGCGCCACATAGGAGTAGGGAATGGCGATCAGTGCAGCCAGATGAAAGACAATATCCACGTCACGCGTGATATGGCGACAGTAGTGGGCATCGCGTATATCACCAGATAACACCTCGATTTCACCCCGACACTCCACATCCTCCAACCATCCCCAACTGTTAAATGAGTTGTATTGAGACAGCGCGGATACAGAGTAGCCTGCGCGCACCAGCATCTCAGTAAGATGCGACCCGATAAACCCATCTGCGCCTGTAATCAGTGCTTTCACTTAAAAAATTCCCTGAGATACCCTATTAACTTAAAGCTCCCGAACCAATCTGGCCGGAGCCCCTGCATATACCGCATTTGACTTCAGATCGTCTAAAACCACCGCATTGGCTCCTACATGAACGTTATCACCAATAGTGATATCGCCGAGGATCTTGGCCCCGGTATAGACAATCACACCGTCGCCGATGGTAATCGTCTGATCAGGGTTGTTGGTGTGGCTTTGACCGATAGTAACTCCCTGATAGACCTGAAAATTGGCTCCTATCCTAAATCTTGGTCCAATAACAGTCCCCATGCCATGGACAACACTAAACCCAGGCCCAATGCTAGTACTATAGTAGATCTCTACACCTGTTCTCCTACGCATTAAGGCGGAGAGATACGGCAGAAGCGGATGCCTTTCATCACTCAGATAGACCGCCCTGGAGAGACGGTAATAGAAGACCGCCTCAGCAGCTGGATTAAGCAGTAGCCATTGAAACAGTCCTGCATCCAGAGGAGCGACATAGCGAACATGCGTGAGACTCAAGTCAGAGAGCAATATCTCTTTAATTGAGACAAAAAAGTCATAGGAGGCATCCAACAACTCCCCAGGATAGTCAATGAACTCCTGGGTGAAAATTTTATGCATATACTCTCTATACGCGTCATGCATAACTACTCACCTGATATAGAACAGATCGTCCGCAACCTGCCTTACCTCAACATCCGCGAAACGCCCCGTCATTCCATTATAACTGGAAACCAGTGAGCGCACCTCATCAATCGATGCGCCCGGCCACTTCTGCTCTGATCTTCTCTTGGCATCGGCCCGCTGTGACCGCAACGCCATACGTCTTTCTCTGTACCACTCGTGCAACCTAACCTTTACTGCCCTGGGATTGGACCAGGTAAGATTCATGGCAACATCCTGCATAGTGACTTTATCTATAGCATCAAGCATCTTCTCACCAGCGAATTTCCCATCAAGAGAGCAGATGTATCTATCTACATCCGCTCTGTCCAGTTTGCACTCACCACTACTGTCGATCGCCTGCCGTATGAATGCGACCAGCTCATCTTCACTCTGTGCAATTGGACCTATATCGGTCGAGGGGAGGTTATCAAAACGCCTGTCCAGGTGCGGATGATACGAGACAGAACAGCGCTCCATAATCTTTGCCTCCATACCGGTAGAGCAGCCGCAATGGAATATGGCATCAGCAGCCAGTAGCCAGGGGGTCACGCTGCCATCATAAACGACATGCGCGTTATCTATCGACTCGACCGCCTCGTGCCAATACTCATGCCGGTCTATCGGATGTGGCCGCACCACCAGGGCGTGTTCCGGGAACTCTGCCCTGACGCGTTTAAATGCAGAGACAAGTTTTTCAAGATTAGAGCGCGAATGGTTTAGACCCTGGACAAACAGCTGCTCACCTTCACTATCCTTTATATAGCCGTGCCGCCACATCTGCTCTACGGTGTAGGCGTCTCCCCTGACATTAATCACTGGAGCGAAGTTTGATGGCATCAGGAGGTACCTGCCAAACCGCGCTCTAAGCCTGGCCACCTCCTGGTCGTATAACCCTCGCAACTCTCTGCGTAACAGATCAACCCTTGGTGTGCCGGCTGCAACTATCTTATCGGCCTGGTCCGGATACTCATCGCGGATCAGGTTGGCATTCTCTTCACTCCAGGCAAACACATAGTCTACCAGGGCAACCATATCCCCATGCATCCGGATGCGAAACCATCTCTCCTGATCAAGAAACACCCCCAGGCTCTCTTCATCGCTGACACAGAGGTGGTACCCTGAAGAGCGGAGTTTACTTAGCCACGACCTGTATCTAACAGAGATATTCTTCTCTAATATCATGCCGCGTGGAAGGCAGTCACTCCACCTATTGACTACACCGTAGTGACCCAACAGGACCGAGTAACCACGCTCAGCTGCCAGACAGCCGAGAAAGATCTTGGCCTCAAACTCGCGGCACTTCGCCTCTATCGGCAGCAACAGCCAACGGCCCGGGTCAGTAGTTCTGATCAGATCCTCGCCTGACAATATTGTCGCCGCTGCCGCATTCATACCGGAACCACGCCCTCTTTCACCACCAGGATATCCTCCATGATCAGATACTCAAGATCCGACCCGTAGAACATATTCAAGGCATCCGTGGGCGAACAGACCATCGGTTCACCCCGACGATTCAGCGAGGTATTCAGGACAACGCCATTCCCGGTATGTTTCTCCAGCTCTTCAATCAACTCGTAGTAACGCGGATTGGTCTCCCTGGTCACAACCTGCGCCCTGGCGGTCCCGTCTTCATGCACCACCTCCGGCACCCTTTCGGCCCAGCCCTCTGCCACATCAAAGGTGAAGGTCATATATGGTGCCGGGTGCTCGGTCTGCAACATATCAGGCGCCACCCGATCCAGCATGCTCGGACAGAATGGACGCCAGCGTTCTCGATACTTAATCTGCTCATTGATACGCTCGGCAATCCCTTTGACATTTGGGGCCCCAAGAATGGAGCGGTTACCCAACGCGCGCGGACCAAACTCCATTCTCCCCTGAAACCATGAGAGTGGGTTACCAGCTGCCAGGATCTGTGCAGCCCGCTGCGGGACACTGTCTATACGCTCCCACTTGGGCCTGCGCTCATGCTGTTCACACGCCTGGATGCACTGCTCATTACTGTAGCTCGGTCCAAGATATGCGTGCTGCATGGGTCGCACCTTGTCACCCAGATCGTTTGCCACATAAGATGCGGCACCGATAGCGGTACCGGCATCAGATGCCGCTGGCTGCACAAACAGCTCCTCAACATCCGGTCGGGCGATAATGCGTTGGTTGAGCTTTACGTTTAGCGCCACCCCTCCAGCAAAACAGATCTTGCCACTCTCTTTCAAGATATCGCCAAGATAGTGGTCTATAAGCCCGAGAGAGACATCCTCCAGTAACTGCTGTATCGAGGCGGCGTAATCAATATAGGGGTCATCAATCTCATCCCCCTCGCGTTTCGGACCGAGCCATTCGATCAGCTCAGGGCTAAAGTAGTAACCCTTGCCGTTTTTGTCCTTATATCTCCTGAGACCGACCACATTGACCAGCCTGGTATTGATCCGAAATGAACTCTTGTCGTACTCGATCAGCCGGGAGAAATCGAAACGGTTTGGATCGCCATATGGGGCCATCCCCATCACCTTGAATTCACCATCCAGCATCTCGAAGCCGAGATATTCGGTCATGGCGCCATAGAGGCCGCCAAGTGAATCGGGATCATAGAACTCTTTGATCTTATGGATCCGCCCATTCTCACCATAACCGAAGAAGGTGGTGGCATATTCACCCTTGCCATCAATACCGAGGATGGCCACCTTGCCGTCATATCCGCTCAGATGATAGGCGCTGCTGGCATGGGCCAGGTGATGTTCCACCGGGACGACCCTGGCACTGCCGCCACCGATATTCAGATCCGCAATCAGTTTCTGCAGCTTACGCATATTCCGACGAAACCGGCGATTACCGTTGAACAGGGCCAGCAGGGTCCGGTCCGGGGAGTACCAGTGGCGCTTGGCGTAATGCCAACGTGCGGGGCTGCTCAGGGGGATCTCGGCATAGGGGAAGGTGACCACATCCACCTCCTCCGGCCTGATCCCGGCAAAATCGAGACAGAAACGGGTCGCCTCATAGGGGAAATGCCCCTTGGCGTGCTTGTCGCGGATGAAACGCTCCTCTTCTGCGGCAACCACCAACTCGCCATCCACGAACAGGGCCGCTGATGGGTCATGACTGACCGCGCCGGATATACCCAGTATTTTCATTATCGGGATTCGTTCAACTGCTAGTAGTAAGTATGCAGCAGGCCTGAAGACCAACTGCTATATGTGAAATATCTATCTATATTCCCAAAAAACCTGAGTTATTCAGGGCATTCCGGCTATTATGCCATGTAATTTTGACAAAAACCTAAAACCGACTATCTCCAATCCAGCCCCTGCGCATCAAATTCATCACGGAACAGGGCTTGTAACTCCGGCAGCTTTTCCCAGTTCTGCATAAAGCGCCTGACATCACTCCTCCAGGCGCGGCGAAACAGGATATCGCACCGATGCCTGTGCATGGTATCGAGGTCAATCAACACCACCTCGCCATGCTCTACAAACCAATTGGCCACCTTCATATCACCATGGCTAATCTTGTGTTTGTGCAGCTGGACCAGCAGCTCGACCACTTGCCTAACCATCTGCCTGATTTCAGCGCTGCTCCTGACATCATCCAACAGCCAATAGTAGATGCATATCCCATCCATCTCCCTGGTCATAAAATATGAGGTTGTATTCCAGCAACCAACCCTACGCTGCAACACCGCCAGAGGGCGCGGGGTCGACACCCCATAAAACCCCAACATGTGGGCATTCTCCCAGGAGAGCATCGCCCTGCCACGGACAAACCTCCGGATAAGGCCCTTAAATACCCCCTGCGCGTTATAGCGCTTGATCACCACCGGGAGCGAGTCAACCTTGGCTGACCAGACAGTGCAGGTTATACCGTTCTTAAGCGCCCCCTCCCTGCCGGGATAAGTAGCGTCAGGATCGCGCAGCAGGGCATCAAATTCAGGGGTGGCATACTGCCTGACAACAATCTCCACCCGATCTGACGATTTACTAAATCGAAAGGCGGTGCAATCGCGAAACAACTTGCCCTTAAACCTGTTCCAGCGCCACTCCCGGAGCCGCTCTATCTGCTGTGACAGATATTCGCTACCCGGTCCCTGCTCCACTCCCCGCGCCGCAAGATAAAACTCATATATAGTTGGTGCGTATGTTGCCCAACGGGGTGCCAGTTGGGCCATAAACAGCGCCAGATTATCCAGCCCCTGCTGCAACCCAAGCTCACCTTCAACCACAGTCACCCCGGCACCGTCGAGGCTATAGATCTGACCCTCAGATATAACAAAGTTATCCAGATGTAGATCTGTCTGACACACCCCGGCCAAATGGTGTTTGGCCAGAACGGTCACCATATCCTCCAGCAGCTGTTGCACTCCGCCTGGATCGGCCTCGTCCCAGGCCGTCCGCATAGTTACCGGCCCAGGCAGTTGCGCCAACACAATAAGCGGCAGATCATCGTCACCCACCACCCCGGCATAGAGCAGCTCTGCAGTCAGAATTCCACGCTGCTGCAGGGCCTTGATGCCATCCAACTCCCGCTGCCAATGTATCTTGCCCCTTCTACTATCGAGAAAGAGTTTGGCAAACACCGGGCTCCCATCCAGCGTACCAAGACAGGCCTCTCTCTTCTCCGGCAGCAGGCGAACCGTCTCACCACAGTGCAACTCTTGGCCATCAGCCAGTTGGTAGACTCTCTCTCTAGACATGCCGCTCACGTTTTCGCATGAAATTGGTCCTACTTATGGCCAACCTGCGCCATAGTCTCCTAGCGTTAGCACTCAGTGTGCTCTGCCCTAGATACCTCTGAAGAAAACGCATCCTGTCGCCCCGGCTCCAGATAGCGCTGCGCCGATTGAGACTGTCCAGGTCACGTCGAGCGGCATAACCTATACAGGGGGTGCGCCGCATCTTCTCCAGGTCGATCAAACGGATCTCCGGTGGCCTATTCCCTGACATTGCTACAAAAATATGTTTGGGGTAGAGCGCATTGTGCATCACTCTACTATGATGCAACCGCCGCAGGGTGTCCGCCACCACCTTTATCAGCTCCCGTCTCTGACTAAGGCTGTTGTTCCACCCATCCTGCTGCCACTGCTGCATCTGCCGGTCGAGTGATACAAAGCCACGCAACTCACTGGTTACCAGAATGGCACGCCAGGCCCCGTTCACCCTACGTTGACCATAATATAGAGGCTCAAGCGATGGCACCCCGATCTCCTGCAGGGTCATCAGACTTGCCATCTCGCCGGCGAAGGTCGGCTCACCCAGAAAGGGGTGACGCCATGTACGCCGTGTATGGTCCTCCTGCCGCTTGATAAAGACCGCATCAGTCGCACCATCCGGGCGCTGCAGTTCTACCCGGGCGACCCCGCTCCAACCGCCACGGTCCCGGTTTGGTGGTTCGAACCACTCCGCCTCCAGCCCCCAGAGCGCATCGAAGTCGCCCAGCCCGTTGCTCTCCAACAGTTCCCTGCCCTGTCGCTCAATATAGTCACGCATCGTCGGCCCCGATCCCCGGACGGGTGCGATAGAGGGCATCGGCACGCTGCTGTACCTGCCGCCAGAAACCAGCCTCATCTGCAAAGATCTGGCGCAGAGGACGCTGCCGGTACTCCCGCATAAATAGCAACAGATCTCGCCTTGTCAGGTTCAACTCCATGGCGGAGAAGTAGAGCGATCCGATATCTTTCACTATCCAGCGGCGTGGGGTCCTGCTGCGGCACTGCACCCGATGCAGATCGATCACATAGAGATGCAGGCCGGCATCGCTACCATCCCATGGTTGGCGCATAAGAAAGTGACAGATATAGAAGTCTCGATGGTTGACCCCATTCTCATGCAGGGTACGGGCTATCCGTGCTAACCTGCGAATCAGCACCCTTTTCACTACCGGCGCTGGTGGCGCATCCCGCCACCCCTGGCAATACCGCTCCAGGCTGATACAACCCTGCAGCTCCTCTGTCACCAAGAGAGAGCGTTGTCCCGCCGGGTTCCACCCCTCCCGCCCATAAGCGACAGGGGCCATAGTCTCCACCCCCAACTCCCGCAGGCGGTGTATGGCGCGCCACTCGTTGCCAGCACCCAAGACCGGCAACCGGAGCGAAAACAGATTCTTCAGAATCTCACGCCAACCAACCCCACGGTGACATTTGACAAAAAAGCCCTGTCCGCCACGCTCTATCCGAAAGGTACGGCGGTTCTGGATACGCTTGAACACCTCCCCCTCCAGCGAGCAGATGGCGGACCAATCTGTCTCCGGAAAAAGGGGCCGATAGGTATCAACTATCTTCAGCACGGTCCCTCCGGTTACGCTCAGCCCGTTGGATGATCACATCTGCCGCCCGCTCAATCAAACTATAGAGATCAGTGCGTTCGCAGTATGTGGGACCATTCTGCATCCACTCCCTACGTCGCGGTGATTGCAGAAAAGCCTCCAACTCCCGATCCAGTTCATCCTGATCAAACTCCGCGCCCAATACCACTCCCGCCCGCGCTTCAGACACGTAGTGGGCAAAGCCGCAGTTACCACTCACCAGCACCGGCAGACCGCAGATCATCGCCTCTATCAACACGGTACCGGTATTCTCACTACGGGGGGTGTGGGCCAGCGCATCTGCCGCATGGTAGAAACGGGGAACATCCTCTCTGCTGCCGCTGAAGATAACCTGCCTGCCAACCCCCAGTCTGGAGGCAAGCCGCTGCAGCGGTCGCTCTTTGCCATGCCCTACTATAAGCAGCCTGCTGCGCTCCCTTACCTCTGGATCCAGGTGTGCCAGTGCGCGAATCAGCCGATCAAATCCCTTGGTATGAAAACGCGACCCCACCGCCAGGATCACACCATCCTCATCTGCCAACCCGAACTCTCGACGCAGTGCCTGACGCGCCTGCACATCTTGGGTTACAGCGGTCAAGCGGTCACGGTTGATCCCCGGTGGCAGTAGGTGAAAGCGTTGCGGTTCTGTGCCGTAGTGACGGATAAATTTATCTCGCTCCTGGTGGGCGATCAACATAACCTCGGCATCCACACCCGGGGCAAACACCGCCTCCTCCTGGCGGTGAAACGCGTGGTAACGCGGCAATAGCTTATAAATGGACGACTTGGTCTCTGCCACTCGAGCGGCATAACAGGGATCCGCTGCATAATAGACATCCAGCCCCGGCACCTTGGTAAAGCCGACCCGGCAGTCATACCCCTTGCCCTCTATTGCCGCATGAAAGCGCTGTGCCAGGAGGTCATTGCTACCGTGGTTACTGCTGGCACGGGTATCCATCTCTATAACGCCGATGTCCGCCGGCCTCTCTCCCTGCCACTCACCGGTATAGATATCGACCTCGTGACCACGTGCAACGCAGGCCTGGGCGATCCGTAGCAGTGAGCGCTGCATTCCACCAAAAGGAAACCAGAGCGATACCACAAAGGCGAGCCTCATCCATCCACCCCCATCTGCTGCTGCAACCGTTCCCACACCAGTTGCGGCGGTAGAGAGGAGAAACAGGCGGGCGCAACATCGGCCCCGTTCTGATAATCACATACCCGGCGCACGCAGGGGGCACAGGGGAACTCCGCCCGCAGATTGATCTGGCGCTCACCCATGGCACCGGTCAACTCGGTGCGGGTGGGACCATACAGGGTGACAGCTGGCAGATCCAGGGCCGCGGCCAGATGTGCCAGCCCGGAGTCCACCCCCACAACCCCGGCGGCCGCCGCAAGCTCGCTCTTCAGCTCCGGCAACCCCATCCGGGGTAACAGCGTGCCACCACCGGCGTTGGCGATAATCCGTTCGGCCCGCTCCCGCTCCTCACCAGAGCCCCAAGGCAGGCGCACCTGGTATCCAGCTGCCAGGGCCTTTTGCACCAGCTCCCCCCAGTAGGGTTCGGGCCACAGTTTGCTGCTCCAGGTAGTACCGTGCAAAAAGATGAGATAGGGTGGCTGGTCGCTACTAAGGGGGGTGTAAGAGATCCCGTAGTCCGGCTCACTCGATGGAACCTTATAGCCCAACGCCTTGGCGAACAGCATCCGTACCCGCGCGATGGCGTGTTGCTCGCGGGGCACGTGGATCTGCCTCTGATAACAGTAGGCCACCATAGGCTCTCGGGCAGAGCCCCGATCGAGACCGCTCCGCTCTCCCCGCGCCATCAGGGTGATCAGGCCGCTCTTGATCAAACCTTGGGCATCGATAATCAGGTCGTAGTGGGTACTGCCAAGGAGGTTGCGAAAGGCGGCGACCTCACCTCCGCGCCAGGCAGACCACCAGCCCTTGCGCCAGCGCCTTAGTGCCACGGGGATCACCCGATCCACCGCCGAATGCCATGTCGGCACCTCGGCAAACCCCTCCTCTACCACCCAGTCGAAGCCGATGTCCCGGATCGTCTCTGCCGCATCGGTCACCGCCGGCAGGGTGTGGATTACATCTCCTAGAGAGGATGTTTTGACGATAAGGACTTTCACTACCAATCCTCGTCCCGGACTCTATGCCTGGGCAGATTCTTGCGGCCTGCTCAGCCTGCTGATCAGGCGGTGGTCACGCAGATATGAGAGGAGGGTATCTACACTCTCATCCAGCGTCTGCGCATCGGTGTCTACCATAATCTCAGGGTCCTCAGGCTCCTCATAGGGAGAGGAGATACCGGTGTAATTCTTGATGATACCGGCCCGCGCCTTGGCATATAGCCCCTTAACATCACGCTCTTCGCAGGTCTGCAGACTACATTTGCAGTAGACCTCTATAAACTCGCCCTCCGGCATGAGCTCCCGCACCTGGCGGCGATCCTTGCGAAACGGCGAGATAAAGGCTGCCATGGCGATGATCCCGGCCTCGGCAAAGAGATGTGTCATCTCTCCGATGCGACGAATGTTCTCAGTACGATCACCCTCGCTAAACCCAAGGTCGGAGCAGAGGCCATGGCGTACATTGTCTCCATCAAACACGAAAGATTGACAACCAATCTCGAACAGCCGCCCCTCCAGGGCATTGGCCAGGGTCGACTTGCCGGCACCGGACAGCCCGGTAAACCAGAGGACAAAGCCTTTATGCCCGTTGCGCTCCTCGCGCTGTTCACGGCTCACCATCTTCTCGTGCCAAACTACATGTTCACTTTTCGCCATCACCTCTCCTCATTCAATAGAGCCAGCAGAGATTCGCTCACCCGCTCAACCCCCATGCCAGTCAGGCACTCCAGATGTCCCAGAGGACATTCACGTTTGAAACAGGGGCTGCAATCCAGCCCCAGGTCCACTATTCTACTACTCCGATTCAACGGCGGAGTAAACCCTGGATCCGAAGAACCATAGATTGCCACCAGGGGCCTACCCAAGGCGGCAGCCACATGCATCAATCCAGAATCATTCGATACCACGGCAGAGGCCAAAGATAGAAGATCCACCGCCTGGGCCATGCTGGTACGTCCACTTAGATCGACACAGCGCCCAGCGGTAGCGGCGTTTACCGTACTGCAGACATCCCGATCTCTGTCTGAACCAAATAGCCAGACCGACCATCCACGCTCAATCCACTCAGCTGCCAACTCGCCGTAACTCTGCTCCGGCCAGCGTTTGGCCGGACCATACTCAGCCCCGGGACAGAGCGCCAATATTGGTCGGTCATCGCGAGTCAGGGCGAGCGCTTCCAAGGCTGCGTTCACGCTATCCTGTTCCACCTCCAGTCGTGGCGGTGGTATATCCGGAACCCCACTGCTATCGGCCGGATAGGCCAGGGCGACAAAACGCTGCACCGTCATGCTCAGTCGCGACCGGTCCAACCTGCGGATATCATTCAGCAGGCCATAGCGCATCTCTCCGACCCAACCTGTACGTAGGGGGATCTTGGCAAAGAACGGCACCAACGCGGACTTTAATGAGTTGGGTAGCAGGATGGCCTGGTCATACCCCCGCTCTATAAGCGAACGCCCCAATCTCCAGCGCTGTCGCAGCTCTAACTGGCCATGGCCCAACGGCATATCGATGGCGGCAGCCACCTCCGGCATCCGCTCCAGCAGGGGACGGCTCCATCCAGGGGCCAACACATCTATGACCACGCCCGGGGTTCTTTCCGCCAGCACCTTAAACAGGCTCTGGGCCATCACCATGTCACCCACCCATGAGGGACCGACTACCAGAATTTTGGCGGCGTTACTCAGCTTCTACTCTCCCGCTAACACCGTGATAGTAATTAGAGTGGCCCGCGGCCATGACAATCAGGAAGTTATCTGGCAGGCGTCAACCAGCCCGGGTTCTCAGCCCTGCGCCCATGCACCTGATCAAAATAGAGCGTCTGCAACCGTTCGGTTATGGGGCCACGCCCACCTCCGCCGATCTGTCGGTTGTCCACCTCTCTGATCGGAGTAACCTCGGCGGCCGTACCGGTAAAAAAGGCCTCATCGGCGATATAGACCTCATCCCGGGTGATCCTCTTCTCTACCACCTTGATCCCCAGCTCGGCACAGAGCCGCATGACTGTGTCGCGAGTAATACCGTCCAGGGCCGAGGTAAGATCGGGGGTATATATGACGCCATCACGCACAATAAATATGTTCTCGCCCGATCCCTCCATTACATAACCCTCTGCATCCAGCAGCAGCGCCTCATCATAACCACACTCCAGCGCCTCTTTCAGCGCCAGCATAGAGTTCATATAGTTGCCATTGGCCTTGGCCCGGCACATGGTGATGTTTACATGGTGACGGGTGAAAGAGGAGACCCTGATCCGGATCCCCTTCTCCATCTCCTCCTCCCCCAGGTAGGCACCCCAACTCCAGGCTGCCACCATAGTATGCACCCGCAGATTATCGGCACGCAGCCCCATCCCTTCGGAGCCGTAGAAACACATAGGCCGAATGTAACCGGAATCGAGTCCGTTCTCTCTGACCACGTCGATCTGCGCCTGGTTAATGGTCTCCTGATCGTGCGGGATGTTCATCCCCAGTATGTGGGCGGAACGAAACAACCGATCGGTATGGTCCTGCAACCTGAAGATGGCAGCCCCTTGATCTGTTTTATAGGCACGCACGCCCTCAAACACCCCCATGCCGTAGTGCAGGGTGTGGGTAAGTACGTGGACCTTGGCCTCACGCCAGGGCACCATCTTGCCATCCAGCCAGATTACCCCGTCACGATCTGCCATTGTCTGCATTGCATCTTCCTCTAAAAAATTAAGAGTTAACTGGATCTAATCCACCATCATGGATTGCCAGAGTTCGCGTACCGCGGTGCGATCCTCTAACAATTCGTCCGCGGCCACCAGGCCAGACTCTTCGCGCAGTACGTTGCGGTGATTGACTGCCCTAAACCCACGGTAGGCGTTGGCCAGCATATCGGCCCTCTCTGCCGTCAACACCCCGTGTTGCGCCAGTCCATTAAGCAAGCGGATGTTATCGCTCCACGCCAGCATGCCAGGATATTTACTGGCCTCGCGTAGAACGAGATATTGAACCATAAATTCTATATCTGCGATACCTCCCTCACCCTGCTTGAGATCAAACATGCCGTTTCCAGATCTGTCCAGTGTCTGCCGCATCTTCTCGCGCATCTCCTCCACCTCAACACGCAACTGCTCCGGATCCCGCTCTCGTGACAGCACCTCCATACGGATCTGCCGGAAGCGTGCAATCACCTTTGGATCTCCAGCTATGGGACGCGCCCGCAACAGCGCCTGGTGCTCCCAGGTCCAGGCCTGCTCATGCTGATACTTTGCAAACGCCTTGAGCGATGTCGCCAGAAAGCCGGCGTTACCGCTGGGGCGCAGCCTCATATCCACCTCATATAGCTGTCCAGCCGGGGTCCGGGTGGAAAACATATGGATCATGCGCTGCCCTAAGCGGACATAGAACAGGTCATTCGCTATTGCACGCTCACCACTGCTCATGGCATTGCCATCTTCGCTGCTATGCAGAAACACCAGATCCAGATCAGAGCCGTAGCCAAGCTCAATGCCACCCAACTTGCCATAGGCAATGATGGCAAAACCCATATCCTCCGAAGAGAGGCCACCAGGTGTACCGTGGCGTCCCACCATGTAGTTCCAGCAGATCTTTAGAACCTGTACAGTGATGACCTCTGCGATCTCGGTTAGATAGTCACTCACCACCATCAACGGGATCACCCCGGTGATGTCGGCTGCCGCCACCCTCAATTTACTGCTGCGGTTAAACTGGCGCAGCCGCTCCATCTGCTCCTCCAGGTCATCCGCATCAATAGAAGACAGGAGAATGTCGAGCTCTTCCTCCAGCTCCTCCCTGTGCAGGGGAGAGTAGAGACGACGCGGATCCAGTAGCTCATCCAGCAGCACTGGATGTTTGGCCAGCCTGGTGGCAATCCATGGGCTGGCGGCACTGAGACGCACCAGCTGCGACAGTGCGATGGGGCGCTCCACCAACAGGGCAACATAGGCGGTACGACGGGCGATGGCCTCCAGGATGGTCAGCACCCGGCCCAGGGTCTCTACCGATTCACTGCTGCCCCCGACCGCCTCCAACAGCAGCGGCATCAACTGCTCCAGCCGCTGCTGGCCACGGGTCTCCACACCACGGCAGGCGCCGGATCTACGAAACTCATCCAGCTGACGCAGCGCCTCTGCAGGATCGGCAAAACCACACTCCTGCAGACGCTGCTGCGCATCCTCGGCTACAAGGCCGCCCCGCCAGACGGCCAGGAGTTTATGCTCTTCTGTAGACCCGCTCTCCGCCTGCGGGGCCGCGAACACCTGGTCGAAGTGACTCTGCACACGTTGCCGGTGCTGCTCCAGCTCGGAAAAAAAACTCTCCCACCCGGAGTGCCCCATAGAGCGCGCCAGACGTAGTCGACCCAGCTCATCGCCCGGTAACGAATGGACCTGACGATCCTGCCAGGCCTGTATCCTGTTCTCCACCATACGCAAAAACCGGTAGGCAGCTGTCAGCTCCTCCACTGCATACTCCGGCAACAGGTCTTTCTGCGCCAACAGCTCCAGCACCTGCAGGATTGGACGAATCTGCAGCTCAGGATCACGCCCCCCGCGCACCAGCTGGAAGACCTGACCGATAAACTCAATCTCACGGATACCGCCGGGGCCGAGTTTGATGTTATCTGCCATCCCTTTGCGTTTGAGCTCCTGACTGATCAACAACTTCATGCTGCGCAGGGACTCAAGTGCATTGAAGTCGAGATAGCGGCGGTAGACAAAGGGGCGCAGCATCCGCATAAACGCCTCCCCTACCGCCTGCTCTCCAGCGACCACTCGCGCCTTTACCATGGCATAACGCTCCCAATCGCGCGCGTGTGACTGATAGTACTCCTCCATGGCATCCATACTCATGGCTAGAGGGCCGGAATCGCCAAACGGGCGTAGCCGTGCATCAACCCGGAAGACAAAGCCGTCACCAGTCTGGCTGTTCAGCACCTTGATCAGCTGCTGACAGAGGCGAATAAAGAACTGTTCATTGGTTTGAGCCCTCTTCCCCTCTACCTCACCATGTTGCGGAAAGAGGAAGATCAAATCTATGTCTGAAGAGAGGTTGAGTTCACGCGCCCCCAACTTGCCTACGCCGAGTACCAGTAGACCCTGCTGGCTCCCATCAGGACCACGCGGTATACCGTACTGCTCCAGTGCCCAGCCATAAAGCAGCTCCAATGCCAGCTCTACGCAGCTATCGGCCAATGCCGAGAGGTCCTCCATGGTCTCACTCAGTGCGGCAGCACCGGAGAGATCACGCCAGATGATACGCACCATATGGTAGCGGCGGAACTTGCGTAAGAGCTGGTGCAGGGCATCTTCATCAGCAACCGGCCTCAACTCCGTGCGCAGACGATCTGCGATCTCACCTTGGGCAAAGCTGGAGTGCAGATCGCCCTTCTCCAGTAACATGAAAAGCAGGCTGGGATTACGCACACAGCTCTGCACCACATAGTCACTGGCCTCCCATACCCGTTTAAGCTCGGTTATAAAATCGGGGTCAGTTTCAAGTCTGGCGATTTGCTCCTGCTGCAGAGATTCACACCAACCCTGCCACTGGGCCTCTACCTGTTCGGTTAGTGAATCCGGTGCAACCATCTCATCCTCAAATAGTTGTATCAGTTATGCTGCAGATCAATAAAGAGAGGATCCTTGAATAAAATCAGCAGCACTCATATTTCCATAGCCATTCCAATGATCATCGCACCTGAGGAAAAACTTGGAGCGATCTGTTTCAGCCTGGGCCATTAGGGATAACAGATCCAAATACTCAGCCCCTATGGATTTGGCCAGCTCTTCCAGGCGTCGCGCCAATGGCGACGGACCGTCTTTATCATAGCGAGTGAAATCAGACGCCCTGGGGATAGTAATAAACAGCACCTTTCTATCCCCTGCCAACCTTACGATGCGCTCAAGTGAAAACCGCATCAGGTCGAATTCCTCGTCGGTAAAATCATAAAACATCGAGCTTAAACGCTTGCTCTTTATCTCGAACTCACTGAGCTCCTGCTCCGTCTCAGCAAAACGTCGTAGAGCCGAGAAATACTCATAAGTCCGCCCTATGTAGGTGAATTCCCGCAACCAACCCTGAATGTATTTCGCCCAGATCTTGGCCTTTGGCAGATCAAGATCCTCGCGAAAATATACCAGCTTGTAATCCGGGTATTTCCCAACAAAATAGGGACGATAATGGCTGGAGTATTTGCGTTTTCCCCGCTCATAGCTGTCATCCTTGAAATCATTATCCGGCAAGATCGCCACTATGACCTTGTCATGCTCAAAACGCATGGCCAGATGCTCATAAAGCAGGCTGTACTGGGTTGGACCGAAATGGCCGGAGGTGCCAAAGTTGAGATGCTCCAGACCCGTTCGCTTCTCTAATATGTCAGAGAAACGCTCTTCACGTTCAACCCCAAAGCCTTCTACAAAAGAGTCCCCCAACACAACCACCCTGGATTTGTCAGATTTTAATTCCCTCTCACGATCCCGCGCTCCCCAGCTATTACTTCTGTACTCAACATCAAAACATGATTTACTATGGTGATATCTGTAATTGGGCAGGTGCCACACCCCAAAATCCTTATTGTTATTGACCCAAAACGGGACCACATACTCAAGGGAGTACGATGGTTCTTCTATTTTCAAAATCCCTGCCTTGGTTGCAACATAGAGTCCGAACTCAAAAAGAGATAATGAAAAAAGAATCGAGAAAAAAAGTAATTTTTTATTAGACATAAAACGCCCTGTGGAAAATCATATAGCCCTGCATCTCCGCACACACGTATCTATTTTCTCGCAGAGCGTCTGACACGCCAAATAATCCCAAGACATACTTTATACATGATCAGCCCAAAGACAAACACTGAAAACTGTTTATAAACTTCTACCGTACATCTATAATTTACGATCGTTCTCCTGAGCATACTCCACATTGAGCATAAAAATACTCGGCATATCAGCTTACTATCATGACAGCGCCGCCGCCCTGATCGAGGATGGCGAGACGCTTGCCGCTGCCCAGGAAGAGCGCTTCTCCCGGAAAAAACATGATGCCGGTTTTCCGGCCCAGGCCATCGCCTACTGTCTACGCGAGGCCGGCTGCTCATTGCAAGAGATCGACCAGGTGGTCTTTTATGACAAACCGCTGGTTAAATTCGAGCGCCTACTAGAGACCTACCTGAGCTACGCACCCAAAGGGATACGCTCCTTTATCGCCGCCATGCCGATCTGGCTGAAGGAGAAGCTATATCTAAAAAGCACCCTCAAGCATGAACTCTCAACTCTTGCCGGCTGTTCTAAATCAGATTTACCGCAACTGCTGTTTGCCGGTCACCACCAATCGCATGCCGCATCGGCCTTCTATCCCAGCCCGTATCAGAAGGCAGCGGTGCTGTGCCTGGATGGGGTAGGAGAGTGGGCCACCACCACCGCCTGGCTGGGAGATGGCAAGGAACTTAAGCCCCTGTGGGAGATAGATTTCCCCCACTCCCTGGGGCTACTCTACTCCGCATTTACCTATTTTTGCGGCTTTAAGGTCAACTCCGGCGAATACAAACTAATGGGGCTGGCCCCTTACGGTACCCCAAAGTACGCAGACCTGATCCTGGATAGCCTGATGGACCTGAAAGAGGACGGCAGCTTTCGTCTGGATATGTCCTACTTCAACTACTGCACCGGCCTGACCATGACCAACGACAAGTTCAGCCGACTATTCAGCGGTCCGCCCCGTACCGCAGAATCAGACATCACTCAACGTGAGATGGATCTGGCGGCATCTATACAGGTGGTCACAGAAAAGGTGGTCATGGCCCTGGCCAAGTCCCTGCAGAAGGAGACCGATGCTGATTATCTCTGCCTGGCCGGCGGCGTGGCCCTTAACTGCGTTGCCAACGGCAAGCTGCTCCGTGATGGACCATTTCGAGACATCTGGATACAGCCGGCGGCAGGGGATGCCGGAGGGGCATTGGGCGCCGCCCTGGCGGCATGGCATGAACACCACCACGCAGAACGGCCAAACGCTATAGGCCAGGATCGCTCCCGAGGCTCCTACCTGGGTCCGAGGTTCTCCAGCGACCAGATTCAACATGAACTGGATAGCCTAAACGCCAGTTACACAGCACTGAGCGACGATGCACTCATGCCAAGGCTTGCTGAAATCCTGGAGCAGGAACATGTGGTCGGCTGGTTTCAGGGCCGCATGGAGTTTGGACCCAGGGCCCTGGGGGGACGCTCCATCATTGGTGATCCGCGCTCGGAGAAGATGCAATCGGTAATGAACCTAAAGATAAAATACCGGGAATCCTTCCGCCCCTTCGCACCAGCGGTATTGGCGGAGCGGGTCTCCGACTATTTCGAGCTGGACCGGCCCAGCCCCTATATGTTGATCGTCGCCCCGGTGGCACAGAGGATTCGTCACCAGATGACGGAGGCGCAAGAAAGGCTGTTTGGGATAGAAAAGCTAAACCTGAAGCGTTCTGACCTCCCGGCCATAACCCATGTAGACTATTCGGCCAGGGTACAGACCGTACATCAAGAGACCAACCCCCGCTTTCACCAACTTCTTCAGGCCTTTGAGGAAAGAACCGGTTGCGGCGTCCTGGTCAACACATCTTTTAACGTACGCGGGGAACCGATAGTCTGCACTCCGACCGACGCCTACCGCTGCTTCATGCGTACCGAGATGGATTACCTGGTAATCGAAAATTTTCTGCTGGCCAAACCCGACCAACCCGCATGGAAACAGGATGACAGTTGGAAACAGGAGTTTGAACTGGATTAATAACAGATGAAACAAGAGATAATGAGCAACAAGTCCCTTAGAGAGTTCGGCCTGATCACCGCCGGCATGATCGCACTGGTGTTCGGCCTGCTGCTGCCGTGGATCTGGGATGCCACATCCTGGCCCCTATGGCCATGGGTCACAGCTGCGGCCTTGGGTACTATATCTCTTATTCTGCCTGGCCTGCTCCGTCCCGTTCATCACTGGTGGATGAAGATGGCCCATGTTCTGGGATGGATAAATACCCGTATACTGCTCAGCCTGGTATTCTTTTTTATTTTTCTACCGGTCGGTCTGGTCATGCGCCTGTTGGGCAAAGACCCTCTGCGAAGAAAACTGAACCATGCCGAACAAAGCTATAGGGTGGAGAGCAACACACCGCCGGAAAACCATATGGAGAGACCGTTCTGATGTTAGACCTACTGAAAGACCTCTGGGCATTTATGCGGGAGCGAAAAAAATTCTGGCTCCTGCCCATCGTTATTGTCCTCATACTACTCGGTGGGCTGTTGATTATCGCCCAGGGCTCCGCTATAGCCCCATTTATCTACACCCTGTTTTAATAACAGTCACAACCAGATATTGATATACACAAAAAGGCCCCGCCGAGGCGGGGCCTTTTAAAGCTACAATGGATAGCCGGGCACTTACATCATGCCGCCCATACCACCCATGCCGCCCATACCGCCCATGCCGCTCATATCAGGCATGCCGGCACCATCTTCCTTCGGCTCGTCGGCAACCATCGCCTCGGTGGTAACCATCAGGGCGGAGACAGAGGCGGCGTTCTGCAGTGCAGTACGGGTCACCTTGGTCGGGTCCAGGATACCCATGGCGATCATGTCTCCATACTCGCCGGTCCCGGCGTTGTAGCCAAAGTTACCCTTGCCCTCTGCCACCTTATTGACCACTACAGAGGCCTCTTCACCCGCATTGGTAACGATCTGACGCAGCGGTTCTTCCATCGCACGACAGGCCAGGCCGATACCGACATCCTGGTCGTGGTTATCACCCTTGAGTTTACCCAACGCCTGCAGGGCACGAATCAGGGAGACACCGCCACCAGGGACTACGCCCTCTTCGACTGCCGCACGGGTGGCGTGCAGGGCATCTTCAACCCGCGCCTTCTTCTCTTTCATCTCGACCTCAGTTGCGGCGCCAACCTTGATCACGGCAACACCGCCGGCCAGTTTGGCAACCCGCTCCTGCAGCTTCTCACGATCGTAATCGGAGCTGGTCTCCTCGATCTGGGCCCGGATCTGGTCTACCCGTGACTTGATATCAACCTCAGAGCCGGCACCATCAATAATGGTGGTCTCCTCTTTGGTGATCTGGATCTTCTTCGCGCTGCCCAGATCATCCAGACCAGCCTTCTCCAGGGTCAGGCCGACCTCTTCCGAGATCACGGTAGCACCTGTCAGGATAGCGATATCCTGCAGCATTGCCTTACGCCGATCACCAAAGCCAGGGGCCTTGACGGCACAGACCTTGACCACACCGCGGATGTTATTCACTACCAGGGTGGCCAACGCCTCACCTTCGATATCCTCTGCGATGATCAGCAGCGCCCTGCCGGACTTGGCTACGCCCTCAAGCACCGGCAACAGATCACGGATATTGGAGATCTTCTTGTCGTGCAGCAGGATATACGGCTCATCCAGTTCAGCGGACATGTTCTGCTGGTTGTTGGCAAAGTAAGGAGAGAGATAGCCACGATCAAACTGCATGCCCTCTACTACGTCCAGCTCGTTATCCAGGGTGGAGCCCTCTTCTACCGTTATGACACCCTCTTTACCAACCTTCTGCATCGCCTCTGCGATGATATTACCGATGGACTCATCGGAGTTGGCGGAGATGGTACCAACCTGGGCAATCTCTTTGTCATCGGCACATGGCTTGGACAGCTTCTGCAGCTCCTCAACGGCAGCACCTACGGCCTTGTCCATGCCGCGCTTAAGATCCATCGGGTTCATACCGGCGGCGACCGCCTTCAGACCTTCACGCACCATGGCCTGGGCCAGAACGGTGGCAGTAGTGGTGCCGTCACCGGCGACATCAGAGGTCTGCGATGCAACCTCTTTCACCATCTGTGCACCCATGTTCTCAAACTTGTCTGACAGCTCAATCTCTTTGGCCACAGAGACGCCGTCCTTGGTCACGGTTGGGGCCCCGAAAGACTTATCCAACACTACATTGCGGCCCTTCGGCCCCAGGGTCACCTTGACGGCATCAGCCAGAATGTTAACGCCCTGCATCATACGGCTACGGGCGGAGTTACCAAATTTAACCTCTTTCGCACTCATTGCGTTGTTCCTCGGAAATCTAGAATTCGTTTGTTAGTGTGAATCGCGGCAGTAACCGGCTATATGCGCGGTAATCAGCCCTCAATCACACCCATAATGTCCTCTTCGCGCATCACCAGCATCTCTTCACCCTCAACCTTCACCTCGGTGCCTGAGTACTTGCCGAAAAGAACCTTATCCCCAACCTTAAGATCCATTGGACGAACATCACCATTCTCCAGAATCTTGCCCTTGCCTACAGCCAGGACTTCACCCTGCACCGGCTTCTCGGTAGCAGAGTCCGGAAGCACGATGCCCCCCGGGCTGGTACGCTCCTCTTCCATACGACGAACGATCACGCGATCATGCAGTGGACGAATATTCATCTACTGGGTTCTCCTAAAAAATTTAAATAAATCAATAATTTTTCTACATATACGGCAGAGCATTGTACAGTTATCTGCCAAGTGAGCGGTAATATATAGGGGCAAACTTCAAAAGGTCAAGGGCGTAGTCGGAAATTCTTTTGGAGACAGCCGCTCTCTGTCACTGCAGATGATCGTCATACCGCTCCATCAGATAACAGAGGCAGTCATCTCTGATCGCTGCGTGATCTTTGGTCAGCATCGAGGGGATCACCGTCTTGCGTAGTCGCAACTCGCCCTGCTCCAGCACGAAGTATCGGTCTGTGACCACATCCCCCTGCTCACTATATACCTCCAGACCCAGACCCAGGCCAGGTGCAACGCTACCCAGAGCAGTCCCCGGCGGCAGCTCGAGGAAGTTCAGGTGATCCAGGTCCTCAGCAAAACAGATGTCTGCCTCGGCATCCCCAAAACCAAAACTGATCCCATGCGGCATCTTTACAATAGCCACCGTGTGCAGCAGATCGATCTCGCCCTCATCCGGCGGATTGCTCGGGTACTCGCTTAGATGCAGGAGCGCGTCCAGATACTCCCGGGCATGGTCCACACCGAGGGATTGACCAACCTTGCCACACTCCAGGGTAACTGCCGGGCAGAGCTGCGCCATCGCCTTCGACTGCACCCCACAGGGACGAATAAAATAGACCACCAACCGTCCAAACATCTTAGCCAGATTCAGGAAGCGGTCGTCAATTACATTGATGCAGGCGTAGTGGGGATTGGTGCCGGTGTTGTTGTGCAGATCCACGCTGGCAAATATCCCTCTATCCGCCATAGTGTCGACCACCTGCTGCATCATCCTGTGTTCCGCACCATCCACACCATCACAACCCGGCCAGATACGATTGTAATCCGGCTGCCCATCCAGATTACGCACCCCTTGGGCGGCGGCGCCGACATTACCTATAAATATACTAAGTGAGCGTGGCAGTGGACGCTCTCCTCCGCCAGGTTGGTAGCGGCGCAGCAGTTGCCTCACTGCATCCCAGCCCACCGGCTCATTACCATGCATCAGTACGGAGAGAAACAGCGCTGGCTCACGCTCCCCTGCAAGATGGATCAGGGTCGGGCCGCCCAGGGCCTGCTGCAGCTGCCCGGTCTCTAACCCCAACAGGCCTTCCGGGATATGATCTAACTGTCGCAACATATTCTTATTATTTCACCTGCACTACACGTCCCAAATATGCACTGGCGCCGCCGAGGCCTGACGCTCCAGATAGGCCTGAGTAAGCCCGCCCATGTCGTGGCCGTGACGCTCCACCCACTGCCGTTGCCATACCGCACCACTGCGCCCGGAGTAGACCCGCTGCTCAATAATCCCTAGCCAGTAATCTACCTCGGCCCGGTCGACACCCAGATGCAACAATCCCTCGCGCGCCTGTGGCAACAACAGCTCCAGACAGAGCTCAGATATGTTGGTACGTTTGCCGTCCATCCAGGCCACTGGTGCATGCATACCCAAACGCGCAGCCCGATAGAAATTTTCCCGCGCCTCATCAAACGACAGCAGGGTCTCGGGAGGCACCTCCTGGCCTGCCAGGTAAGTAACCGCGCCATAATAGAACGCGGCATTGGCGACACTATCAACAATTGATGGCCCGGCGGGAACCACCCGGTGTTCTATACGAATATGGGGCCGGCCATCTTCACTGAAACCTATCAAGGGGCGGTTCCAGCGCCAGATAGTACCATTATGCAGACGCAGATGAGGCAAAAGCTCCTCCGGTTCATCTATCAGACGGGGCAGCAGTACCGGATAACGATCCAGGTTGGCGAGGAAATACTCTGAGATAGAGTGATTGATATAACGAATCCCGAAGGTCACCCGTCTGTTCAGTTCCGTATCTCCAACCGCCACCGATTGCTCAAACACCGGTATGCGGGTCTCATCCCAGAGATCGGATCCGAACAGATATGGAGAGTTGGCACACACCGCCACTATAGGCGCAGATAGGATCTTGGAGGCGTTGTAGAAACGCCCGCCCTTATCGGCATCTATCTTGAGATGTATCTGAAAAGAGGTAGTGGCCGCCTCCAACATCACATCATCATGCTCCATCTGCAGCCGGTCACGGCCTGAGATGCTCAGTTGTAATGGCCTGCCACGCCGCATCCTGAAAACCTGCTCATTCAGGGCACGGTAACGGTGAAGGGGTGACATGTTTGCCAGGGTAAAATCGGTCGGCGCTGCGGTAGGCAGGATGCCGATCATTGCCAGCCGTGTTCCCAGCTGATCCGCCACCTCACCACACCTATCCCAGGTCTGCGCCAACTCATCCTGCATGGTAGTCAGTGCGTTGCCCTGCAGCAGACGCGGGCTACCGTTCAGTTCCATATTAAATGTGGCCAACTCGGGGACCACTAACGGATCTTTGAGCCTGTCGAGATAGGGTTCAATAACCGGCGCCGGCCGCGCCTCGGCGTCCACCAACCACGCCTCCAGTTCGAATCCACCTTCACTCTCCCCTGCAGGAAACACCCCCTCGCTCAGCCATTGGCACAACAACCTGGTCTCCCGCTTGAGCCGCTCCGAGAAGGCATCAAAGTCTGCTGGTTCAAAATGGCTGTTGGTTATCTCCTGTCCCATGGCACCGCCTTTATGAAATATCCGGGCTAATCTCTTCCTAGAAAATCATCCAACTCCTGCAGACGTTGCGGCGTCCCCACATCAACCCAGCCACCGCTAAACTCCTCCCCACTAACCAACCCATTTTCCATTGCCGTTCGCAGCAGCGGCGCCAGAGGAAAGGAGCCTCCACGACACTGTGCAAACAACTCCGGACGATATACCCCAATGCCGCTAAAGGTGAGCCGCTCACCCTGCCCACCAGACACCATATTGTCGTGCAGCTGGAAATCGCCCCCGCTGTTGTGCCCAGGGTTGGGCACCAGCACCAGATGAGCAAGCTCGCCAACGCCGCAGCTTGCTCGAGAGAAATCGTAGTCGGTCCAGATATCTCCGTTGACCACAAGAAATGGCCCATCCCCTAGTAGAGGCAGGGCGTTAAAGATTCCACCGCCCGTCTCCAATGCCCCTGCCGGCTCCGGGGAATAACTAATAGAGAGCCCCCAACAACCACCATCCCCCAGGGCCTGTTCGATCTGACTACCGAGGTGGGCGTGGTTAATCACCAGATGGGTAAATCCGGCCCGGGCCAATGCCTCAACATGGTACTGGATCAGCGGTTTCCCTCCCGCCTGCAGTAGCGGCTTGGGGACAGTGTCGGTAAGGGGGCGCATACGTTCGCCCCGACCTGCTGCCAGGATCATTGCCCTGGTAGGTTGTTCTTGCCGCTTCATGGGGTGAGGATAGCAGGAAACGGAGACCAGGTGGTCAACGCAGGGGCGTCACCCCTAAAAATATCTGGCTCCCCACCTGGACAGTTGCTAGCCCTTCATCGAGTCGAAAAACTCATTGTTGGTCTTGGTCACCTTGAGCTTGTCGAACAGAAACTCCATCGCTGCCAGCTCATCCATCGGGTGCAGGATCTTACGCAGAATCCACATCTTCTGCAGATCCGCCTGTTTCATCAACAGATCTTCACGGCGGGTACCGGAGCGGTTGATATTGATGGCTGGAAAGATACGCTTCTCTGCAATCCGGCGATCCAGATGGATCTCCATGTTACCTGTACCCTTAAACTCTTCGTAGATCACATCATCCATACGAGAGCCGGTCTCAACCAGTGCGGTGGCAATAATGGTAAGACTGCCGCCCTCCTCTACATTTCTAGCCGCCCCAAAGAAGCGTTTCGGCCGTTGCAACGCATTGGCATCGACACCACCGGTCAACACCTTGCCCGATGACGGGATCACGGTGTTATAGGCCCTGGCCAGACGGGTGATGGAATCGAGCAGAATCACTACATCTTTTTTATGCTCCACCAACCGCTTTGCCTTGGCGATAACCATCTCAGCTACCTGCACGTGACGGGCCGCCGGCTCATCGAAGGTGGATGAAATGACCTCACCGCGGACAGAGCGTGCCATCTCGGTCACCTCTTCCGGACGCTCATCTATGAGCAGTACCATCAGGTAACACTCAGGGTGATTGTGCGCGATAGACTGCGCAATGTTCTGCATTAGCATGGTCTTACCGGCCTTAGGCGGTGACACAATCAATCCACGCTGACCCTTGCCGATCGGGGCGCACAGCTCAATGGTGCGCACGGTAATATCTTCGGTACTGCCGTTACCCAACTCCAGGTTGAATTTCTCATTGGCAAACAGCGGGGTAAAGTTTTCAAACAGGATCTTGTTCTTTGCATCTTCCGGCTTGTCGTAGTTGATCTCGTCTACCTTGAGTAGCGCGAAGTAGCGCTCACCAGACTTGGGTGGACGAATCTTGCCGGATATGGTGTCACCGGTGCGCAGGTTAAACCGTCTGATCTGACTGGGAGAGACATAGATATCGTCCGGACCGGCCAGGTAGGAGCAGTCGGCAGAGCGCAGGAAGCCGAAGCCATCCTGGAGTATCTCTAACACTCCATCTCCATATATATCTTCGCCCTTTTTTGCGTGAGCCTTAAGGATGGCGAAGATGAGATCCTGTTTGCGGGAACGGGCGACGCCCTCTACTCCCATGGATGCGGCCAGGGAGACCAGCTCGGCCGCTGGGGTTTGCTTTAGTTCAGTAAGATTCATGGTTTTTCAGATCAGATAGTTATGAAAGGGATAAACGGACACGGCGTGTCCAGAAATGATTACTCGTTTACAGGGAAAGTTAGATCAGGGGTATTTACTGTTTCTCGACTGGCACTAGAAGATACAACTATACATGGATTATAGCACTATCTCCGAATACGCCTACTATTAATGTTGATTACCTCAGGCGTTGCTATCAATAAAAGCTGTTAGCTGAGAGACGGACACCGCACCAACCTTGGTCGCTTCTACCTCACCATTTTTAAACAGCATAAGAGTGGGGATACCGCGGATACCGTAACGGGGTGGAGTATTAGGGTTATCGTCAATATTGAGCTTTACAATCTTGACCTTGCCTGCGTACTTGCCTGCGATTTCATCCAGCACCGGGGCAATCATCTTACAGGGACCACACCACTCTGCCCAATAATCTACCAGTACCGGCTCACTGCTCTGCAACACCTCTGACTCAAAGGAATCATCTGTTACGTGTACAACTTCTCCGCTCACTTAGCTCTCTCCAATTTAATTGCGCCTCACTACACAGGCTTGTGCCAGCGCTTTAGAAAATACGGTGTAAAAATTAAAACGGGTTCTTTTAGAATTGGTGACTACAATCCGCGTGGATTACACGTCGATATCTCTATTTGATCTTAATATTTTCTCTATTGCAAGTCCCAACCATGCTTGATTTGCTGTATCCTAGCCCGGCATGAGTGATAAACATCTGACAGATATACGTTTCGACAGCTTCGGACTAAGCCAAACAGTAATGCAAGGTGTTGAGGATGCAGGCTTTTCTTTATGCACCCCGATCCAAGCAGAGACCCTACCACTGGCCCTGGCCGGGAAGGATGTTGCCGGACAGGCCCAGACCGGGACCGGTAAGACCGCTGCTTTTTTACTCGCCACCTTCAATCATCTGCAGCAAAACCCAGCCAGCGACCAGCGTAATAAAAACCAGCCGCGTGCGATTATGCTGGCCCCGACCCGGGAGCTGGCAATCCAGATACACAAGGATGCTGAGGTCCTGGGACGCCATACAGGATTCAGATTGGGACTGGTGTACGGTGGCGCCGGTTACGACAGCCAGAGGCAACAGCTGCAGGAAGGGGTGGATATACTAATCGGCACACCCGGCCGCCTGATCGACTATTTCAAACAACATATCTTCGATCTAAAGGAGCTCCAGGTAGTGGTCCTGGATGAGGCCGACCGCATGTTTGATCTCGGTTTTATCAAGGATATTCGTTATCTGTTACGGCGCATGCCACCGCCGGAAAAGAGGCTGGGGCTGCTCTTCTCCGCCACCCTATCCTATCGGGTCACTGAACTGGCCTATGAGCACATGAACAACCCGGAGACGGTCAAGATTGAGACCGACAAGGTGACGGCAGACAAGGTGACACAGGTCTGCTATATGACCGCCAATGATGAGAAGATCCCGCTGCTCATCGGGCTGCTGCGCCACATAGATCCCCGCCGCACCATTGTATTTGTAAACACCAAGCGGGCTGCCGACAAGGTGTGGGGCTTCCTCGAGGGCAACGGTATACATGCGGCAGTGCTATCGGGGGACGTGCCGCAGAAGAAACGGATCCGTCTGTTGACCGCATTTCAGACCGGTGAACTGCCGATCCTGGTAGCCACCGACGTTGCGGCGCGTGGCCTCCACATCCCGGATGTCTCGCATGTCTTCAACTACGACCTGCCCGAGGATGCTGAGGACTACGTCCACCGCATCGGGCGCACCGCGCGTGCCGGCGCCAGCGGCGATGCCGTCAGCTTTGCCTGCGAGACCTACTCCTTCTCCCTCCCCGAGATCGAAGAGTTTATCGGCCATCCTCTACCGATGATGTCGGTAAGCAGTGATCTATTGGCTGAGATAGACCCCAAAAGCCGAAAATCCCCACCCCACCGTTCACGCGACAATCGCGGCAAAGGGAAGGGCAAGGGAAGATCCGGAGGAAGGCCTCAAGGGCGCGGCAGAAGGCGCTAGTCCAGAACCCCGCTTGGCATTTCACCTAGCGCGCTTACTGAAGCAGCTCGGAGAAGTCATGGATGGCGTCATATCTCCCCGGCTCACGCCGCTCCTCCCGGCTATCCGGACGCAGCACCTGTAACAGCCAGCCGATGCCGTAACTCTCGGCCGAGGCGAGCACCGCCGGACTATCGTCCACAAACAGGGTGCGTTCCTTACGAAACGGCTCCACCTTCTGTAGCCGCTCCCAGAACCATGGAGACTCTTTGGGAAAACCAAGGTCATGTGCACAGACCACTGCATCCAGGTGTCCGGCCAGCTGGGTGCGCTCCATCTTCAGGGCAATGGAGCGCTGGTGGGCATTGGTCACCAACACGGTGCGCTTACCCATCTCACGCACCATGCCGAGAAAATCGACCACATAGGGATGGACCGCGATCAGATGGTCCACCTCCTCCTTAAGCAGTGCGATATCCAGCCCCAACTCCACGCTCCAGTGGTCAATCGAGTACCACTCCAGGGTCCCCTCAATATCCTTGTAGCGGGAGAACAGCTCTCTCCGCGCCACCTCTACCGAGATCCCCCTGGCCTCCGCATAGCGTAGCGGCACATGCTCCAGCCAGAAGTGGCTATCAAAATGGAGATCGAGCAGGGTGCCATCCATATCGAGGAGGAGATGGTCAATCTGGTCCCAGTCAATCTTGCCGTCCACAGCCCCTCCAGCATATGTAGCCCAAACCCGATATACTATCCGAGAGACCATAGTAGTTCATTGCAGGACCTTTATGTCAAAAAAACCTACTGTTCTGGAACGTCGTAAGCTTGTCGACACCGGCGTGTTCCGGGTCGAAGAGATGGATCTGGAGTTTGCCAATGGCAAGAAACGCCAATATCAGCGGATAGTTGGATCACCGCAGGGCGCAGTCCTGGTGGTACCGCTACTGGACCGGGAGACCGTCCTACTGATAAGAGAGTATGCCGCCGGGATGGATCGCTACGAATTGGCCCTGCCGAAAGGGCATATAGAGGAGGGCGAAGATCCACTTACCGCAGGCAACCGTGAGATCCAGGAGGAGATCGGCTATGCCGCCAACCGCCTGGAGCAGATCGCATCTTTCACGATTGCCCCCGGATATCTGGGACACACCACCCATATCGTGTTGGCCAGCGACCTCTATCCACATCGCATCGAAGGCGACGAACCGGAGCCGATTGAGGTGGTGCCGTGGAAGATAGCGGCCCTGAATGAACTGCTTGAGCTCCAGGATTTTACCGAAGCACGCTCTATAGCTGCACTATATATGGTGCGCGACCTACTACTTACGGACTGATTATGCACAACGAAGCCCCGCCAATTGAGGCC
This sequence comes from Sedimenticolaceae bacterium, assembly GCA_050293315.1. Taxonomy (GTDB): domain Bacteria; phylum Pseudomonadota; class Gammaproteobacteria; order Chromatiales; family Chromatiaceae; genus CBFDBF01. The sequence goes on along the minus strand of JBNKMS010000012.1, from coordinate 265,312 downwards.
CTCATAGAGATCTCCAGAGAGGCCGGCAACGCCATACTGGAGATCTACAATACCGATTTTGATGTAGAGAAAAAGGCAGACCAGTCGCCGCTGACCGCGGCCGATCTCGCCTCCCATAACATTATTGTCAGCGCCCTTGAGAGGCTGACCCCGGAGATCCCGGTACTGTCTGAAGAGTCAGCTGACATAAGCTTTACCGAACGCAGCAGCTGGCAGCGCTACTGGCTTATAGATCCACTGGACGGTACCCGGGAATTTATAAAGCGTAACGGCGAGTTCACCGTCAATATCGCCCTGATTGAAAATGGCGAACCGACCGTTGGCGTTGTCTACGTGCCGGTCACGGGCGTCATCTACTACGGTGATAGGGCGAGCGGCGCCTTCCGCCAACTCCCTGATAAAGGACGTGAGCAGCTATCGGTCCAGTCAAAACACCGCAGACCCGTACTGGTCGCCGGTAGTCGCTCCCATGCCGGCGAGTCTCTAAAGAGCTATCTCGAGAACCTGGGTGAGCACGAGATCATCAGCATGGGGAGTTCACTCAAGATATGCCTGGTAGCAGAGGGTAGCGCCGACATCTATCCACGCCTCGGCCCCACCTCGGAGTGGGATACCGCCGCCGCTCAGGCAGTGGTAGAAGCAGCCGGGGGACGGGTCACCGATACCCAGATGCAGCCACTACGCTACAACAGCAAGGAGTCGCTACTAAACCCGTACTTTTTGGTGTTTGGTGACCTGGAGACAGACTGGTCGCAATATCTATAGGGATTGCCGCTGGTTTTATCCGGTCGACTCAGACCTATGACTGCACGGCCTCAAGAGTCTCATCAAACTGGTTCTGGTAGAGGGTGGCATACTCTCCCTCCAGTGCCAGCAGTTCGGTATGGGTGCCGCTCTCGACGATAGCGCCATCTCGCAGTACCACGATGCGATCGGCGTGTTCAATAGTTGTGAGACGATGCGCAATAACCAAGGTGGTCCGCCCCTTGGTCAGCTCCTTCAGCGCCTCCTGGATATGACGCTCCGCCTCGGTATCCAGGGATGACGTGGCCTCATCCATAATCAGGATCGGCGCATCCTTCATAAAGGCACGGGCGATGGCGAGGCGCTGCCGCTGCCCGCCAGAGAGCATGACCCCGTTCTCGCCAATCAGGGTGGAGAGACCGCTATCCAGCTCCTGGATAAACTCCATGGCGTGCGCCGCGCGGGCCGCCTGGATGATTTTCGCTTCATCATCCTCCAGAGGACCATAGGCGATGTTACTGGCGACCGTATCATTAAACAATGCGACATCCTGACTCACCAGGGCGATCTGGCTACGCAGATTGTGCAGGGTGAAATCCTGGATCGGGACCCCATCAATCCGCAACTCACCGGAGGTGTGATCATAAAAACGCAACAGCAAATTTGTTATGGTGCTCTTACCGCTACCGGAACGTCCGACCAAAGCAACCATCTCACCCGGCTCCACCACTAGGCCTATCTCCTTCAGTACCTCATGCTCACTCCCCGGGTAGTGGAAGCCGACCTTGGAAAACTCGATACGTCCGGCCACCCTCTCTACACTGTAGTGACCACGGTCCTGCTCCGCCTGCTCATCCAATTGCTCAAATATAGTCTCACAGGCGGCGATCCCCTTCTGAATATTGCCGTAGACCTCACTCAACTGGCGCACCGGTTTCGGCAACAGCCCCACCGCTATCACAAACGAGACTAGCGCAGCGGTGCTGCCGGTATCGCGCATATAGAGAACCAGAAACATGATGACTGCCATTGCCGCAACCACCAATACCTGCAGGATCGGCGTGGTCAGCGCCCCAACCTTAACCATCTGCAACATCTTCTGCAGGTTGCGCAGGCTGGCCGCAAGAAACCGCTGCTGCTCATACTCTTCGCCGCCATAACTGCGCACCACCTGAAATCCATGGATGGTCTCTGAGGTGACATGTGTCACCTGGCCCATCGCATCCTGAATCTTGTGGCTCAACTTGCGCAGCCTCTTCCCTACTACAGATATCAGCGCAGCGATCACCGGTGCAATAACCATAAATACCAGGGTAAGTTTCCAGTTTGTCCAGAATAGATAGAGCAGCAGAAAGATGACCGTCAGCCCCTCACGGATAACCACCTTGATGGCATCAGTTGCGGCCCCGGTAACAAGAGTGACGTTATAGGTGATCTTGGAGATGAGATAACCTGAGTTCTGGTTATCTATATAGCTGTTTGGCAGCTCCAGCAACTTGTTGAACAGATCAACCCGCAGGTCGTGCACCACGCGATTGGAGACCTTGGCAATATTATAATTACCGATAAAGGAGCCGACACCACGCAACAGGGCCAGCCCCAAGGCGGCCAGCGGCACCGCATACATCAGACGATTGGACTCGCTCTCCAGCCCCTCTATAAAAAACTCCATCAGCTTGGCAAACGCTGGTTGGGTCAGGGCAAACACGATATATCCAGAGATACTCAGCGCAAACGCCCCGATATACGGCCAGACGTAGGAGAGCAGCCGCATATAGGTCGCAAGACCGCTGTGTTCTCGATTTTTATCCACTGTTTTTAGCTAAATCTCTAATCCACTGCCATTTACCCGTTGCAGTGTACCAGATTATACCGCTACTACCGCGCCTGCCCTTTACCGGACGGACGCGCCCAAATGCGACTTGTGGCCAATAATTGACCATTTTGAGACAAATCCTTGAGCAAAAAGGCACTTTTTAGCCTATAGTTTCTTCCCAAGGCAGGGATTCCTGAGCAACGGTCGGGTTGTCATGAGAAAAACGCCTTCACCCCCACCCACCACGAAAGAGCGTGAGGCCCAAGTCCTGCGCAGCAAGCTGCGCACGCTATCTGAAGAGGCCAGCTATAACGAAGAGGTACTGCAACGTTTCAATGTCAGGGAGCTCTCCCTACTTGGCGCCGAGACACTCCCCGAACTACTACACTCCCTCACCTTCGGGATGCAGGAGTCCTTCGGCCTACCAGTTATCAGTCTGATACTGCAAGACACGGAACACGAACTGCGCCATCTGTTGCTTCACAATGATCGTTGCATCAGTCACTTCCCCAATATCACCTTTCTGGACCAGCCTGAAGATGCGCCAGAAGTAGTCAGAGATTTGGCCAAGCCGTGGTTGGGACCCTTCCAGGCTGAACATAGGGCGCTCTTCAACCATAACGATGACCTACGAAGTGTTGCACTAATCCCCATGCTACGACGTGAACAACTGGTGGGGAGCATCCATCTGGGCAGCAGTAACCCACAAAGATTCACGCGCGAACACGCCAGCGATTTTCTACACCATCTTGCCTCTATTGCGGCGGTCTGTCTGGAGAACGCCATCAACCGCGAGCATCTAGTTATCAGCGGCCTCACCGACGCCCTGACCGGTCTACATAACCGCCGCTATCTGGAGCGCCGAATACAGGAGGAGACCTCACGCGCAATGCGTTATCAACACCCGATGAGTTGTCTGTTTATTGATGCTGACAACTTCAAACTCATCAACGATGAGCACGGCCATAATGCCGGTGATACGGTACTACGGGAGATCGCCCTCCGGGTTCGCGGCTGTCTACGCGCCTCCGATATGGCGACCCGCTTTGGTGGCGAGGAGTTTGCCCTGCTGCTACCGCAGACCGATGCTGACGAGGCGCTGAATCTAGCCGAGAGAATCCGCCACTGCATCGCCAGCCATACGATACCTACTTGTGCCACCGAGGAGCTTTCAGTCACCGTGTCGGTGGGGGTCAGCCAACTGGATCTGCAGTCGGATGAAAGCTATGGGGCCCTGGGTGAGAAATTGCTGCATGAGGCGGACAGCGCCCTCTACCTGGCAAAGCAGGATGGACGCAACTGCGTGCGGATGTATACCGAATAAAGGGGAGAGTACTACCGCCTCCCCATGCAACAGCCGAGGCAACTAAACCAGCGCGAATTTCCTAAGCCTATAGAGCAGGGTATCTCTACTGATACCAAGCAACCTGGCAGCCCGGCTACGGTTGCCCGCAGTACGCTCCAGGGCCTGCTGGATCAGGTTCTTCTCCAGCTCTGATAGCACCAATCCAGTCGCTGGCAACTCCATGATTGCATCTGTCGCGGCATGCTGTTGGAACTCTTGCGGCAGATTTTGTGGGGTGACCTCTTTCCCCGGCAGCAACAGAGCCATGCGCTCACACAGATTACGCAGCTCCTGTACATTGCCCGGCCAGTAATATTTCCGCAGCAGACTCACGGCGTCCCTACTGAAACGCACCGCCGCCACAGCGTAACGCTCGGCGCTCTCCTGGCTGAAGTGGGCCAACAGGGCACTGATATCACCTGGGCGTTCACGCAGAGGGGGCATATTCAGAGGCACCACATTCAGGCGATAGAACAGATCCTCGCGCAGCTTGCCCGCAGCCACCTCCTGATGCACATCCTTGCTAGTGGCGGCGATAACCCTAACATCCACCCGCTCAGGATCAGCCGCACCCAGCGGCAGGATCTCACCAGACTCAAGTAGATTGAGCAATTTCGCCTGCAACTCAGCCGGCAGCTCAGTCACCTCATCGAGGAAAATGGTGCCACCGTTGGCTTGCTGGACATAACCTTCATGGTCATCGTTGGCACTAGCAAAGGCGCCCTCGAGGTGCCCAAACAGCTGAGACTCTGCCAAGGTTGAAGAGAGGGCAGCGCAATTGACCACAACAAACGGCTGCTGATTACGCCTGCTGCCGCTATGAATTGAACGGGCCAGCAGCTCTTTACCGCTTCCGCTCTCCCCAAAGATCATGGCAGTAACGTCTGTGGCAGCGATCAGACCGGCCGCATTGACCGCCTCCAGCAGGGCTGGACTCTTACCAAGTAACATAGCTATCCCCCTTCACTCCCCTCTGGTATTGCCACGGCTTCACCAGCTACAGGCAATGCCAGATCATTTCCAAAAATCAGTGTCATCACGCCGAGTAGCACGATCACCATACCGGCTACCTGACGGAGACCAGCGACCCTGCCGAGGTGCGCCATCCAGCCAACAAACAGGCCTGTGGAGAGCATCGCCGGTAAGGTGCCAAGACCAAACAGTGCCATGAATATACCGCTATTCCAGACGCTATTCAAAGGTAGAGTAAGAAAAAGCGCATAGTAGACTAGGCCACACGGCAGCCAGCCCCACACCAGGCCCGCCATAAAGGCACCGCTGAAACGCTTGATCGGCAGCAGTCGCCGGCCCACAGGCTCCAGCCGCTGCCACAACCATCCGCCCAAACGGTCCATCTGACGCAGTGGCGGGAACCAGTCTGTGGTATATAAACCTATAATAATCATAGTGATAGCAGCAACGCCACCAGCCACCTGCCGCCACAGATCGCTGCCTACACCCCAACCTAGTAGTTTGCCACTAAATCCTACCAGCAGCCCTAGGAGTATATAGACCAGGATCCTCCCGGCGTTATAGGCCAATATAAACCCCAAAAGCCTGCCGGGACGCTGCCGCTCCTCAATTGGCAAGCTGACAGAGAGGGCACCCATGATGCCGCCACACATACCAAAGCAGTGGAGTGAACTAAAAAAACCTACGGGAAAGGCCAGGGCCAGATATATAGATAGATTCAAGACGCAGCTTCCAAACAGGACCAGCACCCATTATAACCACATCTGCAGCAGACTACTCGGGTGGCAATATAACTCCGTGTCCACTGAGCCAGTCACGGTCTAGGGTCCACTGCACCGACTTGATGCCCGGGTCAGAGATTACGATCTTTTTCGCCTTTTTCTGGATACGCGCCAACTCCAGCTGCGCCTTTTGAAAATCCTCGCTATCTGCAGGGCGCCCGGCAAGGTGCGGATAGATTATCCCCATTACCTGCACCACCGGGACCTCGGCAGAACGGGGGGTATACATGGTCGCGATGCCATTATTCACCGCAACAACCCGGAACTGGTAGGGGAAAGCGGCCAGCTCAGTGTCCTCTTCCAGCCGGCTGTTCAGATCTCGCACCACAGGCGGCTCATACAGGGCCACTACTATAAACACCAGGACCACCACGGCGAGCACTGACGCATATATCCTGGTGCCACGATCCAGTTTTGCCATCGCTCAAATCACCCTATCAATAGCAGCTACTCAGCAATCCCCGGACCCAGGGTCACCCCGCCATGCGCGTGCTCATGCGGCTGCGGCGGGGCCAGCTCCTCGCCGGCCAACACTGCCCGGGCCGCCTCTAAGGGGTCGGTCTCACTGGTAGCTATCACCCGCACACCTTGCGCAGCCATGCGGTTGGAGAGCCCCTGACCACAGCTTGCGGTGATCAGCACATGCAGGTTAAACAGCGGATGACTATCTCCGCGAAACTCATGCATCGACATCTCCAGTGGAAGATCCAGCCGCTCGACCTCCTGTGGATTTCCCTCATCATCATCCGAGAAGATAAGAAACCGGCGCGCCTTGCCGGCATGGCCGGTAACAGTGCGGAAATTCTGACTGGTAACTCCAATAATCATCTGTTTTTCCCTCTTACTCCGGCAGACAGATCTCGCCCCTACCGATCGCCTGGGTAGTCTTATAGAGCATAAGCAGCACAATACCGGTGAGCAGCACCAATAGTGCCCAGGAGATAAAATAGAACCCCTGTAGACCACTGTTGTGATACATCAACATAGTGGCAACGGTGATCGCCGCCATGGGGAAGGTGTAGGCCCACCAGGAGAGAAAGAACTGCAACTTGGCAAAACGGTGCGCCTGGGTCAGCAGCAATATGGTCAAGAACAGTCCTATATAGTAGAGGACGTGGGCAAAGGCATCGACCCCGCCGCCGCTCAACTTTACATAGGAGATACAACCGATGGCCGGTGGCGCGATTAGGATAAACAGAGTCGGCATTAGTTTGCCCGGCAGCGGGTTATGAAACAGCACCCGGTTAAAGATAATGGCCAGCAACACCAGCCAGAAGACTATGCCGATACTGAAAAAGAACCATGAGACCTCGCTGTACCCCAGGCTTACCCCGGCAATAGGCACTACCACATTACCAACCACCGGTATCAACCAGGATGGATTTAGGTGCTGCACCTCAAAATGCTCATGGTAGATCCAGATATTCATTACAAAGAAGGTAAAGAAGAGATGCAGGCAGGCCCCTACCACCCACAACATACGGGATAGATCGGGATAGCGATGCAGCATGACAATAGACAATAGAAGCAGACTGATCGATATGGTCGGAAAAAAGTTCAGCTTAACCGGATGACGCAGCTCTGCAACCACGGCACTGCGGTAACGCACCAGCTTTAATGCATAGATCGCCAACAGCAGACAAAATAGCGCAAGTGTAAACAGCGCTAACGGGCCATCCAGATTTATCTTCAGCTCAAACAGACCACGCGCCCTCTCCCAGGCGATAGTCAACCCGGACATACCCATCACCATAGCAAAGTAGGAGATGGGAAAATGCTCCAACCTTGAATCGGCACTCATAACCGTTACTCCTCAAAACACAAATTACTCTCAAGAAATACAACAAACAGAATAGTTTGCCATGCTAAAACAGAGCGGAGTGTAATGCCCTCACAATTATCAATTACCATCAAAGATAGATGGTATTGCGGGAATAGTGAATAGAAGAGATATGCTTAATCTTCGAGCGCGATAACCATACGCATAAGATCGGACAGGGATTGGGCCCCCATCTTCTCCATGACCCTGGAGCGGTGGACCTCCACCGTAGATTGACTGACCCCGAGGTCTGCGGCAATGACTTTATTACGTTTGCCCTTCACCACCTGCTCCATTACCTCCAGTTCTCGTGGGGTCAACTGCTCCTGCCTTCTCTTGATGTCGGCAATACGGGAGGCCTCGCCACGCTGCCTGCTATCCTGCTCAAGGGCGCGATGCACGCTATCCAGCAACACCTGGTCGTTACACGGCTTCTCCAGAAAACCGATCGCACCGGCCTGTACCGCGCGAACCGCCATGGGTATATCACCATGCCCGGTGATAATAATGATGGGCGGATGGAGCTGCTCTGCCGACAACCGGGCCTGCAGATCCAGCCCGCTCATGCCCGGCATTCTCACATCCAGCACCAGGCAGCCGGGGCGCTGCGGATCGAACTGGTCCAGATACTCCTGGGCCGAGTTGAACGACTCCACCTGCAATCCCACCGACTCCATCAGCAGTTGCAGCGCCTCTCGTACATCCTGGTCATCATCGATAATAAATACTGTTGCTGTCATCCCTCTCCCTCCGCAGTAGAGACCGGTAGAACAAACCGAAACAGGGCCCCTCTACCCGGCCTGGAATCGGCATAAATATTCCCCTGATGCGCCTCAACAATACCCTGGCTGATTGAGAGACCAAGCCCCATGCCTGTCGGCTTGGTGGTCACAAATGGATTGAATATATCCTGAATCATACTCTGGTCAAGCCCAGGTCCGGTATCCTCTACCGAGACAATAACCGCATTACTGCCACCGGGGTCGGTACGTAGATATAAAACACGTGCTCCATCCTCCACCGCGGCCATCGCCTCAATCGCATTGCGGGCAAGGTTGATAATTACCTGCTCGATCTGTATCGGCTGTACCGAGACCTTACCGATGGTAACATCCAACTCCAGACGGATATCGACTGCGGCACTCTTGGCCTCCGGCTCTAATAGTACTACCACCTCGCGCACCAGATCGTTCAGATCCACCAGACTCCTCTCAAGCTTCTCCTTGCTCACAAATCGACGCAGCTGCCGGATAATCTCACCCGCCCGCTCCGCCTGCAGCCCAATGCGCTCCAGCAGATCCAGCACCTTCTCCGGTTCCGCCTCACCCGACTCCAACAGACGCATACCGGCCTGGGCATTAGCTGTCATTGCTGTCAGTGGCTGATTGATCTCATGGGCGATGCCTGATGCCATCTCCCCCATGGTGCTGAGGCGGGCTACGTGTGCCAGCTCCATCTGATGACGACGCGCCTCATCCTCCGCCTGTTGGCGCGCACTGATATCACGGAACACCACCACACTACCTGTGACCTTACCGTTATCATCCCGAATCGGAGTACTACTGTACTCCACCGGAAAACTGGTGCGGTCCTTCTTCCAGAACAGATCATCATCCACAAAGCGTGGCTCATTCTCATGCATGGTGAGATATACCGGACACTCATGTTGTGGATTCGGTCGGCCGTCGGCACGATGGTGGTGGAGCAGCTTGTGTTGATTGCGCCCTATCAACTCTTCGGCCCTCCAGCCTGTAATCTCCTCCGCGGCCCGGTTTACAAAGGTCGAGTTCCCCTGACGATCCACACCATAGATTCCATCTGCCACCGAGTTCAGGATCAGTTCATACTGCCTCTCCAGGTGGAGCTTCGCCCGCTTTAACTGCCGGTTCAGCCGCAACATCCAGAGGGTCAACAACAACATGCATGCGAGCATGACCACGCCGGCCACCAGTCCATACCAGTAGAGGTGGGATATATTCCACAACAGCTCAGGCAGCGCGGGTGAGATGGTATCTGCAGTAGCGGCACTATTGTGCTCCATAGCCGCAACCGCACCATCGCTGGGCGTCTCCCCGGCATGCAGAGAGATGCTGACGGCAACCAAGGCCGGCAACAGACATAGAAGGATCTTATTGCGCATTATCAATGTATATAGCCACACAATAGAGAGAAAAGGCTACAGCAAAAGCCATCTGGATGGCAGCTCAAGCCATTAACACCTAATAATCAATCTGTTAGCGCGCTTGCTTACTCAACGCTATACCCTTAACGGGCCCAGATCTGAATAAAAAATAATTTATATCGGCACACTGTTTCCTGCAAAAATATTAGCATCTATTGAGATAAACATACTATTGATGCGGTCTTTATGAGTTATGATTATCCGCCTGCCTGAATTGGAGGCATGACACCATGGTGGGCTCTCTGTGTAACCTGCTGTCATATGTTGTAGGTGCTAGTAATAATTATGATGCGCAGTCGGGAGAAAGGATATGCCTAGATTTATTCTCAATAGCCGCACCCAGGAGAACGGTGAACATGAGGTTCATAACGCAACCTACGGTTGCTCTCATATGCCTGCCCCAGAGAATCGAGTTAATCTGGGCAATCACAATACATGTCACGAAGCCATACGAACCGCCAAGGGACAGTGGCCGAACAACAAGATTAATGGCTGTGTCTACTGCTGTAAGCCATGCCATACCAGCTGACAGGAAACATTAATACTATGTCCACAGAGGATGCCCTTTCACAAACCAGCAGACAATTCAACATACTTTCAGCTGTTTTTGCATTTATCATCTGGGGTGGCTGGGCCTACTATATCAATTCCTCTCATGGCGTCTCTACCGGAATTGTTTCGGGCTTCACTCAGGGTACTGCCAGTTTTATCATTACGTTGCTGATGGTGCGTGCTGTGACGTGGTTAGCTCAACGCATTAAAAATCATAGCTTAAAATTAATATTACCAGCAGTGATAACTGTCAGTTTTACCGGCTGTTGCCTGGCGATAATCCAATCTCTTGTTGGAACGCCGGCAATACCTGGAACTATTGCACCCGCACTGACTGTAGCCTTTTTATTTTGTGTGTTTACTGCATTTAAGCTGCGAAGCCTTAATGCCAATAAGGAATAATAAACAATGAATACAAACTCAGAGCAAGTCTCTGTCGAAGGCAGGCGACCATTAAAAGTCCGCCAAGCCGCTCTCGCCAACCAATTCGCCGTCTGGCTCAGCAAAAAAAATATCACCCCAAACCAAATATCCATCGCCAGTGTAGGTTTTGCTGCATTAGCTGCGCTGTGTATTGCACTACTGCCGGTATTCAGTAATGCTGATGAATACGGAGCTGCCGGCTATAGCCAGAATTTTGCAAGCATTATATTACCGATAATGGCCGCCTTGTTTATACAGTGTCGTCTGCTGTGCAATCTGTTCGATGGAATGGTTGCTGTTGAAGGCGGGAAAAGCACTCCGGCAGGAGAGTTATTCAACGATATTCCTGACCGTATTGCCGACCCATTAATCCTGATTTGCGCAGGTTATGCTATTAGCTTAACCGGCTGGGGAGATGCTCTCGGTTGGTGCGCTGGATTGCTTGCCGTAATGACAGCTTATGTACGCACACTTACGGCAAGTATTGGAGCTCCGGTTGACTTTCAAGGACCAATGGCAAAACAACATCGTATGGCGTTAATGACAACAGCCTGTGTTTTGACAGCGGTTGAAGGACATTTTTGGGAGCCTGGTTACAGCCTGCTATTATCACTTGGGATTATTGTTATCGGCTGCATAGTGACAATAGTTCGTCGCAGCAGACAGGCTTATACGTTTTTGGAATCCAGAGACGCGATTAAGGACTGACATACAATGTTTGATATCCCTCAAAATTCATTTTACATGATGCTGCTGGTGTTAAGCATATTAGTTGTATCGACACTTGTCAGACTTATTCTGGAAAGCAAAAACCCAGAGACTAATTACACAGAGCTCCGTCTGCGCATCCAATCCTGGTGGGTAATGATTGGATTAATATTTGCAGTTTTGTCAGTCAGCAAGAATTTGGCTATTGCGTTTTTTGCTTTTTTGAGTTTTCTTGCGCTTAAAGAATTTCTATCTATTGTCCCAACCCGCCAAACTGACAGGCGGGTAATCTTTTGGGCATATCTGTCAATACCTGTGCAATATTATTGGGTATCTATCAACTGGTATGGCATGTTTATTATTTTTATTCCGGTTTATGTGTTTTTGTTTTTGCCCATGCGTATGATCTTAATTGGAGAGACCAAAGGCTTCATCCGCTCTGCTGGAATTCTGCATTGGGCCACAATGTTAACTGTTTATAGCATCAGTCATATTGCCTTCTTATTGGTTTTGCCTGAAAAAAACGCGCTGGCCGGCTATATCGGTCCAGTGCTCTTTTTATTATGCATGACCCAATTTAATGATGTATGCCAATACGTATGGGGGAAAATGCTTGGCCGGCATAAAATCATCCCAAAAGTGAGCCCCAATAAAACATGGGAAGGATTCCTTGGAGGCTTTGCAACCATAATCCTATGCGCAGGATTTCTTGCACCACTGTTAACACCACTCAATTATGTACAGGGGTTATTTGCCGGGGCCTTAATCAGTGCGAGCGGCTTTATCGGCGATGTGGTGATTTCATCCGTGAAACGAGACCTCCAGATCAAAGACAGCGGAAATCTGATCCCGGGACATGGTGGAGTCCTCGATCGACTGGACAGCCTGACATACACCTCGCCGTTGTTTTTTCATTATCTATATTATGTTTGCTACTGAGCATGAACAGAATATTTAAAATTCTCTTTTTTGGATTATTGATCAAGCCCATCGTATTAATTGTGTTAGGGTTGAATCTTCGGGGACGCGAAAAGCTACCGATGAAAGGGCCTGCAATAATCGTTGCAAACCATAATAGTCATTTGGATACCATGGTTCTAATGAGCTTGTACCCACTGCCCAAGATCCATAAGGTCAGACCAGTAGCCGCTGCTGATTACTTTCTGAACAATGGAGGATTTCTGAAATGGCTGTCTCTAAAGTGTATTGGAATTATACCTTTAGACAGAAGCGGGGCCGCGAAACTGGATCAACTATTCGATGGCTGCTTTGAAGCCCTGGACAGTGAGGATATTCTAATCTTATTCCCTGAGGGCAGTCGCGGCAAACCAGAGCAAATGAGCAAATTAAAAAAAGGAATTTTCTTTATTATCAAAAAAAGAGCAAACACGCAGGTAGTACCGGTAATGATGCATGGCTTGGGCCGCGCTCTCCCCAGAGGTGAAGCTCTATTTGTGCCATTTAACTGTGATGTGGTGGTAGGAGATGATATTCCTATGGCTGAAAAATCAGACGATTACACAGCATCCATCTCAGATTCATTCGACAACTTATCTAAATACTGTCTGACACTCAGCCATGATTAGCAACGAACGGCAGATATACTCATATATTCCTTGAGTAACTCTATATCCAAATTTAAGGAAAAGTGATGAAACACATCTTTGGATTGGCAATCCTGATTATTTTCATGGCGACACCGGCATACGCAGATGCGCCCCTCTTGGTCGTATATGTGCAAAACGCGAAAGAGTTAAACTCATTGCATATCACATCTACAGTCGAATGGAACCGAGACGGTCTTGACGATCAAAAGAGAAAGGAGTTACAGGCCAAGGAGATCTTCTATCGCCATCCTGAGGGAAACAAGGTTGTGCGGCAATATGAAGTCAGCGGAAAAGATATAAAGGTTGAGATGGCCTTCCCCAAGCAGGAGCAGGGACGAGGACTAATCGATAGCACAAGGGTTGAGCTATCTATCTACGAGGGTGAACGCCTGTTCTTTCACTCCACCCGTTTTGGCCAGGACAGCGCATGGCCCACCACAAAACCCGGCTTCATGTTTAGACCACAATCCTTAAGTCTGTATGAGTCGAATGGGCTACAACTCAAGGTTGCCGGTGTTTACGGCGAGCCGGCAGTCCATACAACCGGTGTGGAGAGCCAGATAGGATTCCAATTTAATCGCCCTATCGCGGAGATCACGGATGATGCCTTTATGAACCGGCAGGCCGCGATAATGAATAGCTCCCTGCATAACAACTCAAACACCATACCGCTTGAGTTTCAGGGGAGATGGGCGACCGAGCTTAAGAATTGCAACACGAACCATGAAAACAACCTGACTATATCCGACAGAGAGATAGAGTACTGGGAGAGCCGTGGCCCGATTCTAGCGGCTACAAAAAAGGCAGAAAACGAGCTTGTATTGATTGCCGAACTATCTGGTGAGGGAGAGAAATGGTCCTCATTTAGACATTATATATTGTCAGATGATAAATCGGAGTTGACTGACATAACGCACCTTATGGTTAAAGATAAACCTGTGAGAGTGCGGTGTCCATAAATCCAAACCGGCAATAAGTGTGATCCGAATAGCTGATCCTATTCACTTTTACAGCATAGAAAATTCACGGAGGACCTATGTATAGACTACTAATTGTTCCAGCAAGCCTGCTTCTATTACTCTTTTCCAACTGCATCCCCACGGACCTTCATGCAGCTGAGGCCATCAAGCCTAAGGCTGCGTCAACCAATATGGCCCCACCTATGCACGCGGTAAGAAAGCGCATTGTTACCAGATTGATGATTCAACTTGGTTATGCGGAGAAAACAGCGTCGAAAAGCGTGGCCTCTAATCTAACCAGCAGAATGATGTTCATGGAAAAGAACCAATCAAGCCTGGTGGACAGATTGACGCAGCTCGGCCTTTCCAAGACATATTCCGCCAAGCTCATCAGATCAGAGCTGGCCGCCATCAAATATGCCATAGCGGCGATCACCTCGGATAGTGATCCGGAAGATAAGATCTCTACATATGACGCCGTGTCGGACACGGTAACCATGTACCTGCCTGGATTGGAGGGCGAGTACGACCTGGAACAACTCTGCCCATACGCAGTTGAAAAACCGAAATGCACAGCCAGGGGCGAGGTCCCTTTGGACTATATAGTAACAGGCAGCACCGGGGCATCCTGGGTGTTTTGCTGTGATGTTAACAGAGGGGTCGACTACGGCTTTAGCATTGCGGATGAAGATTATAGTGACTGTATCTCTCAAATAAATGAGGCGATACAGATGGCAAAAAACGAGAAGGCGGAGAGAGAGGGGGCAGGCCTGGATGTAGGCGAGCAGCTTAAGAGGTTACAAGAGCTGGATCAGATGCTGGATGACATCGCAGACCTGATACGGGCGGATGAAGAGGAGGAGAAAAAGGAAGATAGTGAAAATAGCGACGATGAAAACAGTGGGGATGACACCACTGATGACAGCACCGACGACAATAGCGGTGATGCCGATGGCAAATCAGGTGATGACAACAGTGGCGGGAACAGTGGCGATCAATCTCAGGGCTAGGAGACAACATTAATACCAGGGGTCAGTGTAAGAACCTCAACATTTATGCAACAATTTTACACTGCCCCCTAATCTTGACCCCGTCATCCCACGGCTTGACCGCGGGATCCATAAAGGTGGATACTAAGACCGATACCAAGGAACCCAACTAACAGCAAATGGAATATGGCTGCTCCCTCTGTACTTAATTCACCGCAGTATATTCCAGTCAAGAAAATGGCTCTATCATTTTTTCGCTAGTATTAGCTTTTTCGGGAATCAACAGCAAGGAGCAAGGAATGGAAGCAAGAAAAGCGATTGTCTGGATGCTCGTGACAGTAGCGCTTCTATCAGGTTGCGCATCTAAAAGAATATCCCAGTTTGAGCAATTCTCTACCGCAGGGGGGAAATACTCTGACGCCATAGTGGTGCTGACAGAAGAGGCCGGCAAGGCTGCAATTGACGCAGATAGTCACCTCTTAATCAAAGACAAAGATAAATTCACCAAGGCAGACCGCCGGATAGAATACGTAAAAAGAACAAAAGCACTAAAGGAGCTGCTCACTGAATATAGAAAATTCCGCAAACATAGTGAGCTACTGAAACACTACTTTGCCATTCTGAGCAGACTTGCGACATCCGACGCCCCCTCTGGCATAGCGGAAAACACCGGAAAACTTGTTGCAGAACTGCAATCAATAAGTCCCGCGCTAAAAGAGGCAACTATAGGAGATGCCTCTGTCAAAGACTTCCTGACCCAGGCGGTGCAATTATCGGTTGCGACATTCCAGCAACAAGCACTGGAAAGAGAGTTAAAGAGAAACTCAGCGGTAATTGAGAGGGAGCTTGATCTACAGCACGCCTTCCTATCTGCGTTGGCAATCGAGTTAGAGTCAGACCTGACTGCCATTCACAAAACCAGAGAGTTCGTAGACGTGGCCAAACCATATATCAATGGCGGCAAGCTATCTAGCAGTTGGGTGAAAAACAGACGTGAGCTTATATCGTCAGTTGTAATTATGGGGTCTGTAGAGAATGCGAAACAGGCCGCCAAACAGCTAAAAGAGACGTTTGTCGCCCTGGTCGAAAACAAAATGGGGCCGGATGATCTTGAGATACTGTTTCAAGATATCAATGCCATGCTGGATGTTATCGAATTGGTTAGCGGTACTACAGATCTATAGGAGGGACAGCTATGACCGCAAATGAATTGAAGAATGCCACCCTAAAGCAGTTACGTGAGGCTCGCGAGGCCATGCTTGAGCTAGAGTACCTTATTGCTCTCGAGAGCCTTCCAAAGAAGGAGCAACGTGAGGCCGCCCTCCTTCTGTCAAATATCCAATATGCCTATCTAAAGCTACGCAAGGCCAAAATTGCCGAGATACGAGAGAAACTTGATGCAAACAGCAAGGATTTGCAAAAAGGTATAGCTGCACTGTCAAAAACACTACAGAACCTATCTAAAGCAAAGGCCATCATTGGCGCAGCCGCTAAATTGCTCTCTATTGTAGGCAGAATAGTCTCGTTGTTGTAATTGCAAACAACAGGAGCGTGTATAAAAAAGAGACCTAGAAACGATTGTAGCCAAACAATATGTTTGTACTTGTAGGCCTGCGAAACAAGTATATCTTTCACAGGCTTCCATAATATTGTTTGTTTCATTTTTGTAAAACGAACTAAAAAAGGATTTAGTAAGATGAGCGGACCTTCTATCCAGCAATTGCATAAAGATGGCAGCACCGAGTATTTAATTGATCTGATTTTTGTCCATGGTCTAGGAGGGGATGCAATCGATACCTGGCATCCAAAGGATCATGCACAAGACCTTTGGCCCAGGTGGCTTGCCGAAGACCATCCGGAAGTCGCTGTCTGGACCATCGGCTATCCGGCAAGGGCGACTAAGTGGGCTGGTGGTGGCTCTGGAATGTCTCTACCGGACCGTGGCAAACAAATCTTGGATTACCTCGCTGCTTCGGGATTCGGACGTCTCCCTATTGTCTTCGTCGCCCACAGTCTTGGCGGCCTGCTCGTCAAGCAGATACTCCGTTCATCGGTTGGTCTCGGGGTACCGCAGTATTCTGCTATTGGAAAGATGACGCGAGGCGTTAACTTCCTCGCTACCCCACATACCGGCTCAGATCTATCCGGACTTGCAGACGGCCTATCCTTAATTTTCAGGCCCACGGATGAGGTAGAGGACCTGCGGGCCAGCAATCCGTATCTTATTGATTTGGCAGACTGGTACCGTAACCAAGCGCCAAACCTGGGTATCAGCACCCATGCCTATCGGGAAAACCGCAAGCTGGCAGACAAATTTTGGGTTGTGGAACCGGCTAGCGCAGACCCCGGTATTGCTGGTGCTCTGTGCATCCCTCAGGATGAGGACCACTTCACCATTGCCAAGCCAACAGACCGTCAACACCATATCTACATAGGGGTTCGTAGTATGCTCTCGACCCTCATCCAGGTCGAACGTAAACACCATAAGCTAACAGTTGAACTCAGTGAGGACAGCGAGGAAGCAGGGGTCGTAATTTCCGCCACGCCTCAACCCCCCATGGAGCCATCGCAGTCTAGCACTGCCAACAATCATGACAATCAACTGTTTCAAGACCTCAAGCGTGGTTTTCAATTCAAATTACCGCAAAGCAAAGGCTGGTCTCAACCACAATGGATGATGCAGGAGGATTATTTAACGCGCCTGGGATTTAGCCAGGAGCATATTAACGAGGCCAAGAGGGAATCATCCCTTATCCCAATGGGGAAAATGATAGCAGAGGGCGAATGCCTCTATCTTTTCTATGGTGCGCCGATTATTGCCAGATATACCGATGACACTACAACCAAACAGTTAGAGGTGTATCTGCAGCGCCTCAAGGATTTTAGGAAAGAAAGGGGAGAACCTCTTGACGAAAATGAAATACAGAAGTTAAAGCAGGTGTTTATGCCGCAACACATTAAGACCAACAGCTATTCGATACAAAACCTTTTTATGATCAACACAATGCGTAAAGAGCTCGCTGCCAGCTCCCCTGTTACACCTAGCTTACCGCACCTCTTCATGATGATCACACAATCCATGCAGTCTCCCATCGACGATATTGTAGCTAACGACCAATCGATTCTATGGGGTTCGACAGTTACGCTACGCAATGTGGATGTGGCCGGTGAAATACGCGAATTTACTGCTAACACGATGACCCTCCTTACCGAAGGTAAGGACTTTTTTTATCAGGTTGCTGTGTACTATTCGCCGCAGACTGAGAACTCCATGGTTGTCTGGAACCAGCTGCAAGAAATGATGCAGTCATTTATCGTGTTGGACGAAAAGCTGTAGGGTCAAAAACAACTTTACACTTGACGATAGTTGTTCAGTATTGCATTGTAACGCCCCAATAATAATAGCTTGAGTTGCTGCGCTATTGCAGCAACTCGTAGTTGTTTTACTTTAATCCAACAATTCCAGGAGATGTGAATGTCCAAGAAGATGTTTATTTTGTGCACCCATGGCCCAGAAGACCCGGAGCGGGCACTTATCCCTTTCGTAATGGCCACGGCCGCCCAGGCGGCGGACGTTGAGGTGGTAATGGGCTTCCAGGCCGAGGGGGTAAAGCTGGCCGACAAGGGAAACCTGGATAAGATCGATGCCCCCAATTTTCCACCGTTTGCCGACCTGGTGGAGGCCTACCTCGAGGCAGAAGGCGAGATGCTGGTCTGCGGTCCCTGCGTTAAGACATACGAAATCAATCCCGAGACCGACTTCCATAAAGGCGCGGTTGTAGTAGGCGCGGCCACGTTTGTTGATGCATCGGTCAGCGCTGACAGTAGTTTGGTTTATTAATAGCTTAGGGCCAGTGTAAGAACGCTCATCATTCGTGAGACTTTTTTACACTAGCCCTAAATTACTCAAAAATTCTTAGGATTTCCAAATCCCTTAGAATAAACTCCCCGCACAACATCAACAGACTCTAATATACCCTGCCGTTCTACTTGACCACAGCTCCCTGAGAGGTAGATACTCAACTAGCCGACTAACAGCAAATGGAATATCGCTGCCCTGTCCAATCACCTCTCCGCAGTATATTCCAATTAAGAAAAGGGCTCTGACGCCTTTTATTCATCAAAATGCATACGTCCCCTTTTCAGACACTAGCCTTGGGGGTAATTATGAAAAAATTACTTTTAAGTGTGGCAATTGTGTTGTTGATTAGCAATGTAAGTACAGTCAAAGCAGCCATTTTAGAATCAGACTGGCTGATCGTTGGGGATGGGTTGATCACTTTGGATACCGAAAGCGGCCTAGAATGGCTTGATTTAACCCAGTCAATAGATCGCTCATTTAACGATGTATCAACACAATTCGGGTCCGGAATGGATTTTGAAGGTTTTCGCTATGCAACCTATATTGAATGGCGAGCTCTTATGACTCACGCTGACTTGTTTTGTTGTGGCGGATCACCTCTACAGGTAAGGTTTAATGCCGCAAGGGCATTGCAAAATATGATCGGATTTACCATGTATATGTACTATGGCGGCGAAGATATTTGGATAACGCACGGTTATACAGCCGGAAATGGTAACGGGGGCAATGCTGGCTTTTCGGCCAAATATGACCACTATCCCTATCAAAGTAATTATGATTGGCCATATGGATTTAGTAGCTCTGAGCAATTGCATATAGCCGACAAAGACGCGCATTATGAAATGACAGGCAACTGGCTAGTCAGAGATGCTGGCAGTGGTTTACCTCCAGATAACCCTGTTCCAATTCCCGCTGCTGTACTTCTCCTTGGTACCGGATTAGTCGTGCTATTTCTACCGAAACACGCCATGCGGATCAAGCTTATCCAAAGTTAAAAGGTTCAGGATAAACATAACTATTGCCAGCAGTTCGATTCAGCAATATCTGAAAATTAATCGGTGGTTTTGCTCTAAAGGATGGTAGCAATAAAAAATGGTGCCCAGGGACAGAATCGAACTGCCGACACGGGGATTTTCAGTCCCCTGCTCTACCGACTGAGCTACCTGGGCATAAGAGAGCCGTATTAAAGCGGCCAGAGTCGGCAGAGTCAAGGGGTATCTGCCCTGGAGCCCTTGAAACAGCTGTTTTGGGACTACTCTTTGGGGCCGAAGAAGAAATGTTCCATCTCTTTTTCGAGAAACTCCCGCGCCTGCGGTTCAATGGGGCTGAGGCGGTGCTCATTGATCAACATAGTCTGCTGCTGTAGCCACAGCTGCCACGCCTCTGCCGAGACCTGCTCGTAAATCCGCTGTCCCAGCTCACCCGGATATGGTGGACGCTCCAGCCCCTCGGCCTCCCGCTCTAACTTGACGCACTGCACCGTTCTACCCACTATCTCTCTCCTCTCTACGCCACTCTTAGGCAATCTCTAAGCGAATATGTAAAATATTATTGGGTATCACGATACTAATACAGGGACCATTTGAGATGAAGGGTATCTTTCCAGCCATTGTTCTGGCGCTTTTACCAGCGACCGGCCAGGCCCTCGGCTTTGCCCTGCAGCCGGGGCAGGATGTGGTGGGTGAGCAGGTGGCAGTAGAGGCCAAGTATGAGGATACCTTCTCCGATATCGCCCGTCTCTATGATGTCGGCTACCGCGAGATGACCGCCGCCAACCCCAGGGTTGATGCCTGGCTGCCCGGCAGTGGGACCGAGGTAATCGTCCCCTCCCGCTTTGTCCTACCGGCCGGGCCGCGCGAAGGAATCATCATCAATCTGGCAGAGCTGCGGCTCTACTACTTTCCGCCCGGGGGCCAACGGGTGGAGACCTACCCTCTAGGGATCGGCCGCGAGGGGTGGAAGACCCCGGTCAGCAGCGGCCGGGTAGTACGCAAACAGGAACACCCCACCTGGACACCGCCGGAGTCGATCCGCCAGGAGGCCAAGGCACGCGGCAGAGTGCTGCCAGAGAAGATCGGCCCCGGCAGGCGTAATCCCCTCGGTGACTACGCCATCTATCTAAGCATCCCAGGTTATCTGCTGCACGGCACCAGCCGACCATACGGTGTCGGCATGCGGGTCAGCCACGGCTGTATCCGGCTCTACCCGGAGGACATCGCCACACTATTCCAGCAGATCCCGGTCGGCACCAAGGTACGGATAATAAACCAGCCATATAAGGCCGGCTGGAGTGGTGGCCAACTATATGTAGAGGTGCATCCACCTCTGGCCGAACAGTTCCTAGCAGAGGGGTTTAATCTCACCGCCCTGCGTCAGGCGGTGGACGGTGCCCTGGCCGGACACCCCGCCACGGTCGACTGGGAGAGGGTCAAAGAGGTTGCACTGGAGCACCTGGGTATACCGGTAGCGGTGATGGGGGTTGGTACAGGTCCCTGAACGTCCTGAGCATAAAGAACCCGCCATTTGGCGGGCCCTTTAATGAATTGCAACAGACAGAGCGATCTACTTCGCCATCGCCTTCTCTGCTATCCGTCCGCAGCGTTCGTCAGCGGCATTGGCCTTGGCCAGGGCCTCATCGGCCGTCGCCTGCGCCCTGGCAATATCTTCTTGCATTTGTGAAGTAGAAGTAGAGGCGCAGCCTGTCATCATACCCAAGCTGAGCGCCACAACTGATACCTTTAGAATAGTACTCTTTATCATCATTTCATCCTCTTGTGACTTTCCTTAAATCCGGGGATCGCACGGCCGGTACCGCTAACCTCCCGCTGAAACAGCTATCTTGAATCCTAGTTCAACTTACAACTTAGTACCATCTATAAAATATTACAATGCGAGCTGGTACCAACTATATCTAGAAACAACCTGTGCCGATCTCTGTTTATAGTTTCAACTTTTTCAGCTTGTCCTTAAGTTTCTGCTTCAGTCTATCTTCTGCACTAGGCTCCTCCTCTTTCGCAGCCGGTTTCGCCTCAGGTGCGGTTGTCGCCTCTTCACTTGGGGATGCTGCGGTCTCTGTGCTTGCTCTATCTTCCGGTGCAGTAGTGGCCTCTTCAGTTGCAGCAGTTGTATCTGCAGCCGCGTCCTCTTGTTTATCTTTACCCAGCAGCTTATCCATCAGTTTATCTTTGAGCTGCTCTTTTATCTCCTCTTCTTTGCTCCCCAGCACTACTTGGGCCCAATCGATATCGTAATCCGGATCTGAGTACGTGCCTGAGATGTGAACCGGGATCAGTTTGCCCTCAAGCTCTGCCAGCTCTTCACCTCCCTGTCCGGCAGCACTTTTAACGATGGTAGTATCGAGATCATAGTCGAGCTGTTCCGATACCAGATTTACTTTGCCGGCGCCATTGACCCGCAGATATGGTGACTTAGCCAACAGATCACGATTGTCCAGGACCCCGTTGGTGATCACCCCGCTACCACTGAGTTCGGTGAAATCGGTCTGCTGCGGCTCATCGGACTTGCTGGTGCTTTCACCTTTATATAGCGCCTTGGCATCACGGATGATCTGAGCCAGATTGACCCCCTTGACAGCGCCATCTTCAAAACGGAAATCGAGATTGCCGCCCATGCTACGCTTGATCCTCTCCATGCTGTTACCACTGGCGTTGAGCTTGGCGCGAAACCGCCCCTTGCCGGTAAGGCGTTCCTCATCGGTCAGCTGCTTTAGCAGTGGCCCCGCATTAACATCACTCATAGAACTCTGAATACTCAGATTTGGGGTATTGCCATTCACGTTGAGGGCGATCGCTCCCTTATAGCTACCCTGGTAGAAGCTGTTCACCTCCTGCCCCAGGTCAAGCCGTCCATCTCTGGCCCTCACTCTAACCCTTACGTCTTCTGCCAGTAGCTTGTTTACAATCAGCTTGCCGATAGTAATGGTGCCGTCAAGATTAAGGGCGCGTAGTGTATCCACCGGAAACAGCTCCTCACCGCCGGCGCTGGCACTGCTGCCGGCCCCGTTGCTACCCGCAGCAGCACCGCCACTCTTGTCTGCTGCAGACGCCCCCTTCTCCTTCTCTGGCGCCAGATAGCGATCCAGATCTATGGCATCTGCCTGCAGGGCAAAACTTAGAGCGCTGCCGGTCAAGGATGCGATGCCGCTGATCTTGGTGTCATCCAGGAGCAGGGCAACCTTGTTTAGCTTAGTGCTCTCCCCTTCGGCCTGCATGCTCAGATCGGCAGCAAACCTGGTAAGCGCCTTGGGATCTGCGGTATTCGGTAGGTTCAGCCCCTGACTATGCATCCAGCTACGCAGATTGAATGGGGCCAGCTTGACGTCGCCGCCAAATGTTGGAGCAGTAGTAAGGTTATGTCCACCTACACTGCCGCTTAGCTGGAGATCGCCAGAGGAGAACCTGAGTCCATCGACAGCGATGGAGCTGCCATCTAGTGCCAAGGCAATATACGCCTCCAGCTTCGCCTTGAGGCTACCCAATGGGATCGCATCCCCGGTGGCGTCAACCTCAAGTTTAAGATCGCCAATCCTCAGCGTAGTCGCCTCCTCATCCAGATCTACCGCGCCATCCAGGTCGACCCTGGCCTCCAGCTTGGGGGCATTGCTCTTCAGCAGCATCCCCAGCTCCAGCCCCACCGGGCTACCCGGCACGATAGTGCCGCTCTTAAGGTTCAACTGGTCGATCTCAATCTTCTGGCCGCCCTGCTGATCATCCCAGACCACCCGGCCGTCGCTAATATCAACCCCGTTGATGGCCAGTATGTTCAACTTCTTCTTCTCAGATGCCGCCCCACCGTCGCTGCCGCCGCTCTGCGACCCACTGCTGTCCGCACCTTTACCCAGTAGGTCATCCATATTGGTACGTCCATCCTTGGCCCTGGCCAGGTTTAGTACCAGACCGTCGACACTTATGGTGTCTGCCTCCAGCTCCTTCTGCAGTAGCGGCAACACCTTGACCCGGATGGCTGCGCTCTTTGCCGCGGCAAAGGGCTGCTCCCCAAACCCCTTGGCATTCCCCAGGGTGAACTGCCCGACATCGACCGCCAGCCAAGGAAATACCGACAGGCCGAGATCACCATCAATCTGCAGGGTGCGACCGGTGTACTCCTCGGCCTTCGCCACAATCTGCTCTTTATAGTCGTTGGGGTCAAACACCAGCGGCAGAATGATAACGACCGCCAGCACCATCAGCACCAGGGCCCACACCAACCAGATGACGGATTTAATCAGCTTACCCACAGCAACCTCCCAAATCTATTTTGACAAACCATACCAGGAGACGTTCAAGCATGGCGCAATGGAGAACGTTTGCCAAGTCCTGCGAAAAAGCAGATCATAAAGACGTGAACGGATCGGGGGTTTATCACGGACAACAATAACCCCGGCACATGAGGAGATGTCAGATGAACCTGAAAAGGGCTGCTCTACTGCTCACTGTAGCCATTCTGATTGCTGCATTCTTTCTGTTCGACTTGGATCGCTTCTTTGATCTTGGCTATATCAAGTCGCAACAGGCCACTATAACCTCCTACTATGTGGCCAATCCCTGGCAGACTATTTTTTTATACTTTTTTATATATATCGCAGTGACCGCGCTCTCCCTGCCGGGGGCGGCGGTAATGACCCTGATTGGCGGCGCTATCTTTGGCCTGTGGAGAGGGACGCTTATAGTCTCCTTTGCCTCCACCATCGGCGCCACCCTGGCCTTTCTACTGGCCCGTTTTCTCTTTCGTGAGATGGTGCAGAACAGGTTTGCCGTCCAACTCAAGGCGATCAACAGCGGTATAGAGAGGGATGGTCCGCTATATCTGTTCACCCTCCGCCTGGTGCCGCTTTTCCCCTTCTTTATCATCAATCTGGTTATGGGGCTGACGCCGATACGCACCCTGCAGTTCTTCCTGGTGAGTCAGATTGGGATGCTGGCTGGGACCATAATATATGTTAATGCAGGCACCCAGCTCGCCCGGATCGACTCCCCCAGCGGCATCCTCTCCCCCGGGCTTATCGTCTCCTTTGTGCTACTGGGACTGTTCCCCCTACTGGCGAAAAAGGGGGTGGAGATCATCAAGCGGCGCAGGGCGCTAAGCCCGTATCAAAAACCAAGGCAGTTCGACCGCAATCTTGTAGTTATTGGTGCTGGATCAGGGGGGCTGGTCTGCTCCTATATCGCGGCGGCGGTAAGGTCCAAGGTCACCCTGATCGAAAAAGATAAGATGGGGGGTGACTGTCTGAACAGCGGCTGCGTCCCATCCAAGGCGCTGATCCGCACCACCAAATTTCTCTCCCATATCGCCAGGGCCAAGGAGCTTGGGATCGACCAGGCAGGAGCAGAGTGGGATTTCGCCCAGGTGATGGAGCGGGTACAGCGGGTAATCCGGCAGGTGGAGCCGCATGACTCGGTCGAGCGCTACAGCGAGTTGGGGGTGGAGTGCATCCAGGGCGAGGCGCGTATCACCTCCCCCTATACGGTAGAGGTCAATGGCCGGACCATCACTACCCGCAATATCGTCGTCGCCACCGGGGCGGGACCACTGGTGCCGCAGATCCCCGGCCTTGAGCAGGTCGGCTATCTCACCTCGGACACCATCTGGGGGCTGCGGAAAAAACCTGAGCGGCTGCTGGTATTTGGTGGCGGCCCAATCGGTTGCGAACTGGCCCAGGCCTTCGCCCGCCTCGGGTGCCGGGTAACTATGGTAGTCCGCTCTGACCGGATCATGGCAAGAGAGGATCTGGATATCGCGCGGCTGGTGCGCCAGCGCTTTGAGGCCGAGGGGATAGAGCTGCTACTGGAACACGCTGCCAAGGAGTTCCGTCTGCAGGATGGGCGCAAGGGTCTCCTGTGTGAACACCAGGGGAGAGAGGTCACCATCGAATTTGATGAGTTGCTGCTGGCGGTTGGACGGGTAGCCAACAGCCGCGGCTTCGGCCTGGAGGAGCTAGACGTTGCCCTGCGCAGAAACGGCACCATTGAGGTAAACGAGTATTTGCAGAGCTCATGCCCCACCATCTACGCCTGTGGCGATGTGACCGGCCCCTTCCAGTTCACCCATACCGCCTCTCACCAGGCCTGGTATGCCTCGGTCAACGCCCTGTTTGGTCGGTTCAAACGGTTCCGGGTCGACTACTCCGTGGTTCCCTGGTGCACCTTTACCGACCCGGAGGTTGCACGGGTGGGGCTGAATGAGCAGGAGGCCAAAGCAGAGGGGGTCGCCTACGAGGTTACCACCTACGACATCGGCGATCTGGACCGCGCCATCACCGATGAGGAGGCGCATGGCCTGGTGAAGATCCTGACCGTACCCGGCAGGGACAATATACTGGGGGTAACCATCGTGGGTGAACACGCCGGTGACCTGCTGGCCGAATATGTCCTGGCGATGCGCCACGGGCTAGGACTGAACGAGATCCTCGGGACCATCCATATCTACCCAACACTGGCGGAGGCCAACAAATATGCCGCTGGCGCATGGAAACGGACCCACGCGCCGCAACGTCTACTTAGCTGGGTAGAGCGCTATCACCGCTGGATGCGCGGCTGACCCCCAAACCCATATCCCACCCACCCTGAAAACAGGTCATATAACACACTAAACTGTGTTATATAACACATTGATTTTATTGACGTTTATCACTACATTAGCCGCTCTGGCCGGGCCTTGTTCGGCGCCCCAATATTGGCGCACCCCGGTGATCAATACGACCTTCAGAGTGGAGAATAACAGTGATAAAAGCACCCCTTCTGACCCCCCTGCGTCTGCTGTTCATCGCACCCATTGCAATCGCAATAACCAACCATACTGCCCAGGCAGCGATAGTAGACACATACAGCGATGCGCCGGTGATATCAGTTATCGGATCCAGGGTAGAGGCTGATATTCAAGATACCCCGGCAGCCATCAATATCGTCGATGAGGAAGAACTGAATACCATCAAGTTTACTGATGCCACTCACGAGCTGATGAAACGGGTCCCCGGTTACAGCATGATCCGCAACCTTAGAGTGCCCTTAGGCGGTAAAAACTATACCGCCAACCTGATTGATGGTCTTGCTACAGGCACCCGTTTTGGCAGTGGCACTATCGGTTTTGCTGAAGACACCAATACCCTCGACATCGAACGCGTTGAGGTACTAAGGGGGCCGGCCTCGGCCCTCTATGGCAGTCACGCCATCGGCGGCGCCATTAATATCATAACGCGCACTCCACCCGCAGAGCCGGAGTTTCGTGTCTGGGGAGAGGTAGGGGAGTATGATCGCCTGCGCAAAGGTATATCTGCGGCCGGCACCAAGGGCAGCGTAGGCTATTTCTTTGACGCCAACACCCTTATCTCTGAGGGTTGGCAGGATCGGACAGCGGTTGAGCGCGACCAGCTAAGTGGCAAGCTGCTGTTTAATATTAATGATAGTTCCAAGCTCACCGTCAGAGCCGAATATTTGGAGCGGGACGAGGAGGCTCCTGGCAGCCTCAGCCAGGCACAATATGATGCAGATTGGTCACAGGCCGCGGTCTATGATGCATATAACTATGAGAAATCCCAATCAGGTTCAGCCAAGTATGAGCTGGATCTTACCGACCACTCAGGTATAGAGCTAGCATATGGAATCCGCAAAACCGAAGGAGAGGGCCCTCCATCTTACAGCGCCACCGGTACCTTTAGCAGTGATGAGGAGCTTAATAAAAACCTAGTGGGCTTCTATCGGCACGGTTTTGATTTTTATGACTCACAACTGATTATCGGCGCGGACCTGCTGCATAGTACAGCGCACGACACCAAATATGGTAGCCGTATTCCCGATCCGACCGATATTGATGAACAGTGGTTTTTAACTGCCAAGGGTTTCTCCCCTTTCTTTCAGTATGATATATCGCCAACAGATCGCCTGACATTTACCTTAGGAGCGCGCCGCGATCGAATCAAATATGCGGCGACCGGCTACAAGTCCGGCACCAATTACGATGAGAGCAAGACCTTCTCGCGCTTGAGTCCAAAGCTTGGTGTTACCTATAAGCTGAATGCAGATAATACCCTCTGGTTCAGTTATGGGGAGGGCTTTGTTGTCCCCAGCCGTACCTACCTATTTGTCGGCAGCTATGACAGAGGACTGCGTAGAAATATTGCGGCCAATCCCAATCTTAAGCCTGAAGTGGCCAAGGATTTTGAGGTTGGCCTGCGCGGTGATATTCAGGTCATGCAGAGAAACCTGAGCTATGACCTCGCTATATATCGTACAAAAATCAGGGACATGGTCGTAACCGATCCCGTGGCCTTGACCTATGACAACGCAGGTATGACCCGGGTGCAGGGTGTCGAGGCCGCGCTCGGCTTCAGGCCTTTTGCCGATTGGAGTTTCGACATGGCCTATACCTATGCAGATAACAAATATATTGACTATGTCACCGGAACAGATGATTACAGTGGAAATACCCTGGCGAGCTCGCCAAAGCACCACCTGAATGCACGCCTGACCTGGATGCCGATCCACGGTCTCTCTGCCGAGCTGGAGATGGACTCCATATCTGACTACTACACCAGCACCGGCAATGATGACCCGGAGGGCAAGGGCAAGAGACCGGAGATATTCCATCTGCGCGTTAACTACGAGCAGGGCCCCTGGGAGCTATGGGGGCATGTATTGAACCTTACCGACAGAAAATATGCGGAGCGAATATCATATGGATCATCAGGGCGTAGTTTTGAGGTAATAGGCCCACGCACCGTCTATGTCGGTGTTGCTTATAACTGGTAGCTACCCGTTACTGCAGACTTGATGAAATATGTTTGCGACATGACCGATGCCTGCCTCCGGCAGGCATTGTGCTCTCTGATCACCATATCTTTTGCAGGAGAAAGATAATGCGACTTAAAATAACAGGGCTACTGCTGGCCGCCTGCTGCACCTGTGTCTCTGCCCAACCGCACAAACCTGGGCCGATGCTCTGGCTGGAGCCGCTCACCTATCAGCAGATGCGTGAGATGATGGACAAGGCCAAGGAGATGCGGGAGAAGGCGGCCAAGGATAAACGTCCGGACGGTGCGGAACAGCCAACGCAGCAAGAAGAGAAAAAGAAACGCAGCTGGCAAAGCGATGGCCCGCGCCTCCGGCGCATATATCTGCGCTCCGGCCCCTTTCCTGCGAACAAGGGAATGATGATGATGATGTCCGGTCGCAAGCCGGCTGGAAAACCAACGATGAAGCGCGGTGACTCCAACAGCAGCGTGGTCTGGCTGGAGCGTCCAGATAGCACCATACAAAAAATTGAGGTCAAACAGCGTGGCCCGGAGACCCGGGCTGAGTATGCAGCCGATGACGGCGGCTGGTATCGCATCTTTGCCTATAAGGACCTGGGACTAAAGGGAACAACCCGCACCAATCTCTACTCCTACTACACCTTTATGAGCCATGGAGATAAGCCCGAGGAGAAGGAGCAGCCGCCAATAGAGCGCCAGGGCTATTTCAATGGAAGTCCTGAACTGGAGCTGGTACGCGTCTACCCTGATGGCAAAAGGCGCTATCGCGACTATGTGGGAGACACGATACGAGTACGCGCACTGTTCAGGGGTAAGCCGCTGGCAGGTGGTCGTATGGCGTTGACCACAGTTCAGGGGTGGCATCAGGCGAAGACAACAGACGCCAACGGCGAGGTTGAATTTACCCTGATCAAAGAGGACTTCCATGAGGATGGGGTCGACCGACGCAAATCTGAACTCTACCTGCTGCGACTAGAGCACCGTGAGGCAGGCATGGCGGAGTACCGGGGCAAGTTGTATGACCAGGAGCGCTATATCGCCACCCTGCCATTTTATGTCTCTGCAGCCTTGAGCGATTGGCAGAGTCAGAACATGGCGTATCTGGCGGCAATTATAACCATGGTGGGCGCTGCAGTGGCCATCGCCATACGTAGAAGACGCAAGAGAGCACAATGAACGTCCAACGCATAAGACTCATAGTCCAATTCATCTTTTTCGTTTTATTAACCTACGGCGGCCTGCTCTATATAGACCTGGGTAGTCGTTTACCGACATTCTCCTGCGCCTATGTGGATGACAGGGGGGGTGGCTGTTTCCTTATCGGTCTGCAGCATATGCTCTCCCGACCGTTTGCCGAGTTCTGGGGCGATGCCGGAATAAGGTTTCTGAAGGCTATCGGCATCTTCGCACTCTGGGCGATTGTGCTGAATAAGGCGTGGTGCGGCTGGGTCTGCCCGTTTGGATTCATCCAGGACCTGCTGACCAAGCTCAGAAACCTGCTCAGCATCGATATGTCCCGGTTTGGCTGGCTCACCCGCAAACGCTACAAGTCGGTAAAATATATCCTGCTGGCACTGTTGATCATGATACCACTGGGCATCGGCAACGCCGTGATGGGGCTACCAAAGCTTTCCCGCGACTGGTCGGTGCCATTCTGTCAGATGTGCCCGGCGCGGGTCTTCATGCCGATCTTTAACGGTGACTTCAGTCAGTTCTATATAGACTTCTCCAACGGCCCCGGCATGGTCCTGACCACGATCGCAGTCATACTTACCGGACTGCTCTTGACCAGCGCCTTTGTAAAGCGTCGCTTCCTCTGCTCCTACTGTCCGATGATGGCGCTGCTCTCACTGTTTGATAAGATCGGCCTGGTAACCCTGAAGAAGGATGGCCAGCGCTGCACCCGTTGCGGCAACTGCTCACGCGTCTGCCCTATGGAGATCCGGGAGATTGAGGAGGAGAAGACGGCAACCAACCTGGTGACCCAGGACTGCATCCTGTGCGCACGTTGCGTCGATGTCTGCCCTGAAGACGAGGCACTGCAGATCAAGTTTCTGAACATCCCCATCTACACCGCCACTGAGCAGGGCTTTCTAAAGCGCCAGGGCAACATCACTAGCGATCAAGAAAAACAGGATTAGCCAATTATGAGCACAACAGAACAGCATCTCTCCAAGAATGAACGTCTGGCAAACAAGGTCAAGATCAATCTTGCCATGTCGGTGCGAGAGATCTTCGACCACATTCACGAAGAGGAGAGCAACCGACCGGAGAACATGGCCTACTTCGACCGCATCTTCGAGACCTTTGAGCACGGTGGTGCGGACGCAGTACAGCCGAAAAAAGGCGAGAAGATAATCGGCACCTACTGCCTGTTTGTGCCGGAGGAGCTGATCTACGCCGCCGGCGCACGCCCGGTCAGACTCTGCTCCGGCGTGTATGAAAGTATGGAGATCGGCGAAGATCACCTGCCGGAGGTGGCCTGCCCGATGGTTAAATCGGAGTTTGGGCTCAGCTCTCTACCGATCCTCGACTTTTATCAGCAGTGTGAGTTGGTGGTGGTGCCGGCCAGCTGTGACTGGAAGGTAAAGATGGCCGAGGCACTGAAAGAGTATGTCCCGGTACATATGATGGACATGCCGCGGGTAAAAGAGGAGGAGTCATCCCGCCACTTCTGGCTGGAGGAGGTAAAGCGGTTTACCAAAAGACTGGAGAAAGTAACCGGTACCCGCATCACCCGCCGCCGCCTGAAACAGGCGACCCGCATGATCCAGCGTGCCCAGCATGAGTTTCACCGCTTTCACCATATCCGCAAGGCGACGCCGGCGGTCATCCTGGGACGGGACGCCCTGGAGGTGATGAATGCCTATTTTTATGACCACGTAGAGGATTGGACCGCGGCCCTGTCCAGACTAAATGACGAACTGGAGGCGCGCATCGGCAATGAGACACATGTGGCCATGGCGGGGGCCGCACGCATTATGCTCACCGGTTCACCCATGGTCTTCCCCAACTGGAAGGTACCGACCATTATTGAGGAGCTGGATGGCATACTGGTGGCAGATGAGTTCTGCACCTCCAATCGCTATCTGAACGATATGGTGGCGCTGGATGAGGGGACCAAGTCAAACATGCTGCATGCGATAGCCGACCGCTATCTACTACCATCCACCTGCCCGATCTTCTCCACTACTATTGATCGGCGAGATCGTCTGTTGCAGCTGATCGACGATTACAAGGTAGAGGGGGTCATATACCACATCCTTAAAGGGTGCCATCCATACGATGTGGAGACCAAGATCATTGAGCAGTTGATGGAGCAGAAGGGGATCCCGATGCTCAAGATCGAGACCGACTATAGTCCGCAGGATGTCGAGCAGCTGCGCACCAGAATCGAGGCCTTCCAGGAGACCCTGAAGGGGAGAAGGGCCTGATATGAGTCACTACGCAGGCATTGATATAGGTTCAGCCACCACCAAGGTGGCGATAGTCAACGACGGTGACATTATGGGGTATAAGGTGGTCCCCACCGGGGTCCACTGTGAGGAGACCGCACGTGAGGCGCTTGATCTGTTGCTACAGAGCCTGGAGATGACATTTGATGACATCAACAGTGTCACCTCCACCGGTTATGGACGACGTCTGGTCAAGTTTGCCAACAGCAACATCAGTGAGATCAGCGCCAATGTAAGAGGCGCGCTCTGGTACGGCGAGCAGGCCGGCCTTAAGGTGCGCACTATCATCAATCTTGGCGGCCAGGACAGCAAGGTGATATCGATTGATGACCAGGGTGTCACCAAAAACTTCGCCATGAACGACAAGTGTGCCGCCGGTACCGGACGTTTTCTCGAGACTATGGCACGTATTCTGGAGCTTAACGTGACCGATCTTGGCGAGATCGCGCTGGAGGCCGATGTGCCGATCCGCATAAACTCCACCTGCGCGGTATTTGCTGAGTCGGAGATCATCTCCCTGGTTGCACGTAAAAAATTGAAGAGCGAGGTCGTGGCCGGCGCCCACTACTCCATAGCCAAACGGCTCAGTCGCATGGCCAGACGGGTGGGTATAGTCGATCAGGTATTCTTTGATGGCGGGCCTGCCCTAAATGCGGGCCTGATCAAGGCGATGCAGGATGAGATGGCCACCGACATCCATGTGCCACCTGAGGTGCCGCAAGTAACTACTGCGGTAGGTGCCGCCCTGATAGCCCGTGATGAGTTCCAGCGGGGGGCACATGCTGGCTGAGACCCCCATGCTGCAGGCGCATCTCGACATCCTGCAGGGATTTGAGAATATCTATATCGGCATGCTGGTTATGGGCGCGTTCTACGGCCTGACCTGGTGTAACTTCTCCTGCATCCCACTAATAGGGCCATATATCTTCGGCACCCAAAAGGGATTTCAGAAAGGCTTTGATGCAACCCTGACATTTATGCTCACCCGGATCGTGGCATATGCCTTGCTGGGCGGGCTCTCTGGATGGTTCGGCAGCATTGCATTGGAGTATGTGGATTCCGGCTGGATGCTGGGCATGGCCGGCATCCTGGTGCTGCTGATCGGCGCGACTGTTATATACAGACCTAAGCGTGCAGCCTGCAAGCGAGGCAGCGAAGCACAGCCCCCAAGGCAGCACACCCGGATGCATATGATCGCCCTGGGGCTCTCCACCAGCATGGTCCCGTGTCTGCCACTGTCTGCCGTGCTGTTCTACGCCGCCGCCACCGGATCATTTACCACCGGTTGCCTGTTGGCCCTGATGTTCGGTATCGGCACATCGGCCTCCCCGCTCTACTACTTAGGTGGCGCCACCGGTTGGCTGGCGAAGAGTATCGGCGCAGAGATCCCACGCTACAGGGGGATGTTGCGCATCCTCAGCGGGGGGATTCTGGTCGTCTTTGGGATTCAACTGCTACTGGCAAGCGGGGTTCTTGATTAGAAATATACGGCAGCAACCGCTGCCGCCAGACTGACTCCTCCTAGATGGCCTGCTGCTCCAGCCGCGCGTAAAGCCCCTGCGCTGCCGCATAGGTCTGGTTAGAGATATCCGTCGTATACGGCACATTAGTGGTGGGCGCACGCAGGATCTCCTCGCCCTGGATGAAGCCGGATCTATTGTCGAGCCCGACACGATCAGCAATTCGCGCAAGCACTGCGCCACCGTCAGCCAGCAGCCGGTCAAAGTTGACCAATACAACCTGCTCGCTACCTCGGTCAAGGACGTGACTATAGGCCACCGTCCAATACTGCAGCCAAAACTCTGCGTCGATCTGCTCAGGGATTACATAAGTGTCAAGCCAGCCATCTATGTTAAGCGGCCTGAAATTCTCACCAAATTCATAGTGACCCAGCCACTCCATATATTTCTTTGCGAAGCGGTCTTTTCTATGCTCAATGGTAAAGTATTCATGCTGCCCCATCAGAGAGCTTACATGGGCTAGCGGATGACGAAAGGGGACGACGATAGTTGCATCTGGAAACAGCTGTGCAAGCAGATCTATCCTCGAGATATTGGCATTGTTCTTTGAGATATAGCGCGGTGCAACTGCTGATGTCTCTGCGGCCGTGTATATCAGCTTCTGTATTGCAGCCCGCAAGCCGGCGGCAAACTCCACACTGATATCGGCAATGGTGAGCGGCAACAGACGATCTGGCCGGACAATACTATTACGCAGATAGGCCAGCCATATGACCTCTTCGAAGGCCTCCGGGGCATCAATGGAGATCATCATGCCATCTGCGTGGGCGCGCTCCTTGGCCTCTACCATTTGCCTAAATGGACGAGATATCTTAGACCAGAGCAGGGGGGCCAGAATGAACGGCATGTGGCGATAGGTATGCGTAACAAACTCATTGGTACTGTAAAACAGATTCAGCAACAGGGTAGTGCCGGCGCGTGGTAGCCCGGTGATAAATACCGGACGCGCAGGCCGCAGCTGTGCAAACTTGTTTCCTAAGAAATCTTCCTCGAGAGCAGCCATAGCCTTCTGCACCGTCGGGTGGGCAAAGGCGACCCTATGCAGGACCCTATCAACTAGAGAGTAATCGCTGGACAACGACATGACGCAGCCTAACGTAAACCACGGAAACCAGTGTGAGCAGGAGAATTACCTTAACCGAATATAGACTGGCTATAAATTCTCCCTCTGAAAGCTGCAATATTTGCGCAAACAGCAGATAGGCAAAATAGATCCCCAGCAGGACAGCGGTGAACTTGGCGATAAAAACGGATGTAACCTTGTACAGATCCAGAGATGCCTGGCGAATCATCACCTCCTTCTTAGGATCGCTATACTCTTGCGAAAAGAGGACACCAACCGCATGCCACGTCAGGCCTAACAGTTTCTTAATCGTATCGCTCAGACCCAACTGAATAGATAGCTCAACAAACAGTACGCAGATAACAGATAGAGCGATGTAGATCATAACTCATCCGATTTTTCATCATCTTCTGCTGTAGTTTTGTTCCTCTTTAGTACCCTTTTCAGTGGATACCAAATCACTCCTACTATGGCCAACAGAACAGCAGCAATCACACCGACCACAGAGCCGATGACCCCCAGCCCCAGGCCTGGCCCCACATAGGCTGCAGCGGTATCTGCATAAAATACAAGACCGAATATATAAATATAACGGTATTCCATTCTCCGCCCTGCTCAATCAGCTCCGGAACAGTTTGGGGTCTTGGTAAAAAACCCCGCCGGCAACCAAACCCCGTTTGTGATAATCGAATTATAATCCTCGGTCAAGACGTTATTGAACTCAAGCACCTTATCACCGTTAGCCGTTACCTCAATGACACGCCCTTCACCTGGAGACACAATCAGTATATTTCCATTTGGCAGATAACTATGCTTACCCATGGTTTCGGTATAAAAGTTGAGCTCTCCATGCAGCAGGTTATTGCTGACTTTATTGGTCGCCGGATCGATCGTCAGGATCTCCGATCTGATACGTTCACTGTTATTACTGAATACGGATATCTTTCCATCGTTGGTAAAATCTGGATCATGTTGGTACATCCACGGCCCTCGACGCCACCATTTAATACGCCTGCTATCCGGATCAAGGATCGCCACCAAATTAATATTGCGCAGACTAAGCAGCAGATCGCCTGCTGAAAACCCATCAAACCTGTCTGCCAGGCTTGCAGATAGAACTTCAACATCATTTGGATGAAATAGATCGTTATTCCGGCGCGAGTTATTTTCGTATTCCCCAAACTTATAATCTGACCGCACCGAAAAAATAAAGGACTCCTCAGTATGCGCCTTTATGACTTCGTTTAAGAAATCAATCTCCTGCAGAATCTCTCCCGTAAGCGGATCGAAGCGTACAAGAAACTGCTGATCACTATTGGTGCTTTCCTCTCCACGCCATGTCCACGCATGGCCGTTATCGTCACTGTCGATCGAGTGGTGGAATATGCCGTCAATGGCCCAAATAGGTGCAGAGCAGACACCAATCCTCGCCATTACACCACCCTCATCAAAATTGACCACGATGGAACCGTCCGCGAGAGCTTGCATACCGTGCGGAACTCTAGATCGATCCCCATCCCCACCAACACCCAGCTCCGAATAATTCAACTGCCAGCTATGCAGCTTCACACCCTTATTGCTATACAACCATATTGCGTATTGATCTTGCTCACTGTCCCAACCCGCTAGTAGGTAGTATCCATCACTCACCTGTTCTGGATTGTAGATAGTAAAGCGCGATCTCGGCGCATCTTCTGCAGGCATGATGACACGATCTGTTGGAGCAAACTCGCCTGACTTGATAAACACAACCAGCGAGTTATAGAAAATAGTAAAATCTTCATACGGCCAATATTTATACACCCCGACGAGCACGCCATAGCCAAAAGCGCCGCACAGCATCAAGAAGAGAAGAGAAGTGTAAAATATCTTTTTTGCGAATCTTGTTATCACTGTTATTACCGCACGTCAGGAAGCATGTGTGGCCAACAACCCTGCTGGATAAGGCAGTAGCAGCGCCTTGTGTTCACCTTGTCTGGAGAGGAAATTGGAGCGGGTAACGGGAGTCGAACCCGTCTCTCTGGCTTGGGAAGCCAGGGTAATACCGATATACGATACCCGCACTGTTCGTTGAGGGGAGTAGACAGCACGTAACCCTCGGAGCATACAGTCCACAACCCCATATGTAAAACTCCTAAGGCACTACACTACTTCTCTTGCGTCCATTGGTCAACCTCGCCAAACTTCTGTCTAAACTCCTCCTCGAACTCATGCACCCCCCGATCAGGAGTCAGGTGTGTAAACGGCGGTTTGAGTACGGCAGAATACTCCGGCTGGTAGTCAAATTCATCTTTCCCGAATTGTTTTGTGGCAAAGGAGACCAGCAGTATTGATGCGGCTGCGATAGCTGCAATGCGCGTATATTGCTTGAGATTGGTCGCAAACATCAGATTGGCCCGAAACAGCGCTGTAGTGGTCAACAGTATAATCAACCATGTAGCTATCTCTCCAAGCACCATACTATTTGCTGCATACTCAACATAATCACCCAGTGGAACCACCAGTGTACTAACCCCTGTTATCAACGCAGTCAGCCCCAGCTGGATTGTGAAGTTTGGCTGATGCCGCAACAGACGCCCGATAAGGGCCCAGATACCGGACCAGACTAGGATCATCAGCCCGGCATATAGAGCCTCTAGAAATAGTTGGTTCCATTGTAATTCCGTCGATAGCTCCTGGTAGGAGACAAACATTACCGATGCTAATAGAAAAGCCATCATAAAAAGAGCGAATATAGGATGTGCGCGCCCATACCCAAGCCAGGATGACATCACCATCTGGTGGGTCGGTTCAACCATATGATCACTGCTATAAACCCGCAGTTGCGTCCTACCAACCGTAATTCTATCCCCGGAGTTAATCCTGCTCCCGTCCCTGTCTATAGCGCCACCATTCAGCAGCACCGGATTGGTTGAGCCAACCACCTTTACCACCCAGCCGTCTTCCGAGCGTGAAAAGACGATCTGTTCCGGGTCCACATAAAGATCTGAGACCACCACATCATTGGTAAAACCTCTACCAACCCTCAACAGGTCGCCGTTGCTCCTGACCAGCTCTGAAGTACGCCCAGACTTTTCGCCTACCTGAACGATCAATTGATCCATGAGATTGACTCTGTAAATTTCTTCAATAAACCAAGCGCATTACTCTGACTGATACCTGCTGCGCCAATACGAATTACAACCCCCTGATCATTCTCCTGCACAGCAGCCAACAACATCACAACATCATACAAACCTGCA
Source organism: Sedimenticolaceae bacterium (assembly GCA_050293315.1). GTDB lineage: Bacteria > Pseudomonadota > Gammaproteobacteria > Chromatiales > Chromatiaceae > CBFDBF01. Next base: position 227,506 of record JBNKMS010000012.1, on the reverse strand, counting down.
TAGTCGCGATAGGCGCGAGTGCATGTGGAGACCCGCCATGGACGCTCTTCAATCGCCACAAAATCGGTATGGCAGCTAAAGTTGGTTGAATGCTCTTTGCTATAAGAGTTCCTTAGATGCTTATGGGTATAACGGCTCTCCATAAGATTATAGAATTGGAAACGATTAAGCGTCCCCGCCTCTATCCACTCATAGTCATATTGAAATGAACCTGACATAAACTCATCATCCAGATAGATGACATCCTGTGATTCACAGTGCTGATGCACGCTCTCGTACAGCATGTCCTCATCATCCAGCGTATGCCCCCAACATTTCAAAGATACATCCAGTTTGGATGGCAGCTTTACCTCTGCCAACGCCTCACTCTTCCACTCCTTTTGCAACAGAGAGCCGTAAAATTCATCTTGATCTGCTAATAATGCCTGCTTAATCATAAGCTTATAATCATCTTTCTGCTCTCCGCTACGGACATCATCAAGCAGGATCCTTAGGTAAGCCACCGGCACCAGGAAGCTCAACTGTTCCCCCCCCTTGGAGACGTTGATACCGATTATACGGCCGTCACTATCCACCGCCGGCCCACCACTCATGCCGGGATTCAAAGAGCCGGAAAATAGGATCTTACGGTAGCGTGAGGTCTTGATCAGACCATTGTAGTTGCCCTCAATAATGGTCATCCCAAGGTCCTGAGGATTTCCCATGGAGTAGATACGATCACCCTTGTGCAACCCCGATGACCTCAGCCTAAAGTATTTACTCGAACTGCGGTCGCTTTTAACAATGGCCAGATCGTTTATAACATCGAACCCTGATAACTCAAGCTCGCCAACAGTGCCGTCATGCGCGACATATTCAAGCCGAAACTCTTTTGGTTTATGTACATATGAGGCTACAACATGGAAATTGGTCGCGATATGGCCATCGGCACTGACCATAAACCCCGACCCAATACTGGACTTGTCTCCAGAGCGTTTATCGATCATTCGAATCTGATAGACAAGCTGCTGGTGATCACCAAACAACCTGCTAGCCATATCTTTGGCCCACGCGGTCGATGTGGTAATCAGCACTAGCAGGACGAACACAATGCGACAGACTCTCTTTATTGTCATCACTTCACTCTGCTAAGTTAAGCGGCTAATGGACATCCTGAAGAGAGTGGCACTGTCCATAGATACGCAGTAGATGCTAGGTGGTTAAGATAGCACGGAACAGCCGAGGTTACCTAGAAACCTATAGATTTAGCGGTATATGGCATCAATCTGCTCTGCGTAGCGTTCCATTATCTTGGCACGCTTCACCTTAAGAGTGGGTGTCAGCAGTCCATTGTCTACTGTCCATGGCTCCAGCAGCAGATGGACCTTTCGGATCTTGGCATAGCCGGGAAAGTCGTGGATGGCGGCCTTGATCCTATTTAATACCGCACTGGTCATCTTTAGGTTGGAGAGCGACGCTGGATCAAGCGGATCGAGGCCGACATCCTGGGCCAGACCGGGCCAAAAATCTGCATTCAGCACCACCAGTGCGCTGAGATGGGAGCGCCCCTCACCAATCACCATGACCTGCTCGAATAGTGGGTCAAGCAGTATGGCCAACTCCATATCTGATGGAGGGATCTTCTCACCATTGGAGAGCACCAGGATGTCCTTGATCCGACCAGTAATATAGATATGGTTATTCTCGATTCTGGCTTGGTCTCCGGTACAGAGCCAACCATCTGGATCAATCGTTCTGGCGGTAGCCGCATGATTATTCCAGTAGCCCAGCATTACCCCCGGGCTTTTCACCATAAGTTCGTCATTGTGGCCTATCTTTACCTCTATACCACGCAGTGGGATACCGACACTTGCCGGTTCGTTATCCTCCAGAGGATTGACGCTAACGACCGGACTCGCCTCGGTCAACCCATAACCCTGAATAATCGGCAGCCCAAGTCCAATAAACGCCCGAGCAATCTCTGGAGCCAGCGGCGCACCCCCACTAACTACCAAGCGTATTCGCCCACCAAGCCGAGATACGATCTTGCCAGCGACCAGGCGTTCCAACAGCGGCCAGGCCAGCAACGATGGCCTCCAGCCTGTCCGCCCCTGCTGCCGGAGAAACCGCCTCCAGCCAGTACCCATGGCCCGCCTGAACAGCCAACGAACCGGCAGTGGGCGCTGCTGCATCTGCACCACGATACGCTCATAAATGCGCTCAAAGATACGCGGCACCGCAATCATTGCAGTTGGTCGTATCGCCAACAGATCGTCAGCCAACTGCGCTACTGAGCGGGAATAGGCGACCGTAGAGCCGGACATCATCGGCAGATAGTATCCGGCGGTGCGCTCCAGGGTGTGGGATAGCGGCAGAAAGGAGAGAAACAGATCCTCCCGATAACAGTCGATGACCGTGAGGCCGGCGTGCGCCACCGCAAGCATATTATGGTGACTCAGCATGACCCCCTTGGGTCGCCCGGTAGTGCCCGAGGTATAGATAATAGAGGCCAGTGCCTGCGGATCACCCTGCCGTCGCTGCAACTCACCCCCTGCGGCAGGCAGCCACTCAGATACCATACGTAGCCGCTCATCACCCAGCATCAAGTCATCCGTTCCCGTGCCCGGATGCAGCAGCAGGACACGCTGCAGGCTGGTGTTATCCTCCACCTCAGGTGCCAGGCGTCTCCAGCGCCCTCCATCCTGAACCAGCAGTAGCTTAACCTCTGCATCTTTAAGGATATAGGCGATATTGTCCGGGCTGTCATCGGTATATAACGGCACCAGCACCAGACCAAGACCGAGGCAGGCCTGGTCCAGCATCACCCACTCCGGAGAGTTGCGTAGCTGTATAGCTACCCGATCGCCACTACTTAGCTGTTCTCCAGAAAGTGCCTGCTGCCATCTGGCGACCTGCTCCGCCATCTGCTGCCAGCTGTAGCTTTGCCAGGAGTCACTATCGCGATCATAACTGCGATATGCCTCTCGCTCGCCGGAGCGGCGCACACGCTGTAAAAAGAGACCATCCAGGGTTTTAGCATCTTCCAGTGAAATAAGGTCTTCATTCCAGCTAACGCTCAAAATGGCATCCTCATTTTATTAGAAGTTATTCTTTGTAATAGCACGGCCCCAAACGCCATTTTGATCACTTCTGCAGAGTGGTGCAATAACGGTACTGGCAATCAGGTTAACAGTGCTTACATGGGACGGTTTAGTGTAGAATTATTTTACCTGTCTGTTAAGGAGATTTTTAACCGACCATGCAGATTTATATCAACGGGGAGGAGAAGCTGGTTGCCCCTGAGCTCAATCTGGCCACGCTGATCGAGCAGTTGGAGCTTGGGGTTAGTCGCTTTGCGGTTGAGGTAAACGCCGAGCTCGTCCCGCGCAGCACCTTTGATCAACACCACCTACAGCCTGGGGACCGAGTAGAGATCGTACAGGCTATTGGTGGAGGCTAAACAATATAGGGCTTAATTACCATGTCAAACCAGGGTCAAGACACCTTCACTATCGCCGGTCAGGAATATAATTCGCGTCTGCTGGTCGGCACCGGCAAATACAAGGATATGGAGGAGACCGGTGAGGCCATCGCCGCCAGTGGAGCGGAGATCGTTACCGTAGCTGTACGCCGCACCAATATCGGGCAATCCAAGGAGGAACCCAATATCCTGGACATCCTACCCCGTGACAGATACACCATCCTCCCTAACACCGCCGGCTGTTATGACGTCAAGACAGCGGTACGCACCTGCAAGCTGGCGCGGGAACTGCTCGATGGCCACAATCTGGTCAAGCTGGAGGTGCTGGGCGATGACAAGACCCTGTTCCCGGACGTCATGCAGACCATCGCTGCTGCCAAAGAGCTGGTTGCGGACGGCTTTGACGTAATGGTCTATACCAATGATGACCCGATTGTGGCACGTGAATTGGAGCAGATTGGATGTATTGCAGTAATGCCGCTGGCCGCCCCGATCGGCTCCGGGCTGGGTATCCGCAACAAGCTAAACATCCTGACTATTGTGGAAAACGCCAATGTCCCCATTCTGGTAGATGCTGGCGTCGGTACCGCGTCTGATGCAGCCGTTGCCATGGAGTTGGGATGCGATGGCGTACTGATGAATACCGCTATTGCCGCAGCCAAAGATCCCGTGTTGATGGCCTCCGCCATGAAAAAGGCGATAGAGGCCGGGCGTGAGGCATATCTGGCTGGGCGGATGCCAGCAAAACGCTTCGCCTCCGCATCCTCGCCACTGGACGGGATGTTCTTTTAAACCGAGCAACCCTGGTATAAATAAATAGTAAGGCCGTCTCCGCATCAGAGCAGATTAGCGCCAATGTCACACAGAGAGAGACAGCACCCCCCTATCCGCAGCTATGTGCTCCGCCAGGGGCGTATGACCCCGGGACAACAGCACGCCTTCGACTCCCTGTGGCCACGCTTTGGGGTCGAGTTCTCCGGACAGAGAGTTGATCTGCCAGCCCTGTTTGGCAATGACAACCCTGTTTATATGGAGATCGGCTGTGGCAACGGTGAGGCACTACTACAGATGGCTGCGGCCAATAGCGACTGCAACTACCTCGGCATTGAGGTGCACCGGCCTGGGGTGGGCCATCTGTTACTACGCATAGAGGAGCTGGGGCTGAGTAACATCAGGGTGTTCCGTCACGATGCCATGGAGGTGATCAAACAAGGTATCGCCCCTGGCAGCCTGGCCGGTGTCTATCTCTTTTTCCCCGACCCATGGCATAAGAAGAGGCATCACAAGCGACGTATCGTGCGACCCGTATTCATTAAGGATGTGGCGCGTATACTCAAGCCTGAAGGGACCTTCCACGCTGCTACAGATTGGGAGGATTATGCGCTTCAGATGATGCATCTATTGACCGCCGCCACAGGAGAGTTCAGCAACTGCGCCGGTCATGGCAGTTTTGCACCACGCCCTGAGGAGCGCCCGTTGACCCGGTTTGAGCAACGCGGCAAACGACTTGGACATGGCGTCTGGGATCTGATCTTCCGTAGACTCACCTAGCCCGTGCTGAACCACCACATCCGAACCAGTTTTATGACCAGCAACAGACTAGGTGCCGCGTGTAGTAGAAGATCGAAGATGTCGAGTGGCCGGGTAAGGGTACCGTTGCTCAGCATGCGCAACTTCTCTACCAGGTGCGGTTCCGGGTGGAATGGCGCCAACCCCAATAGTATGGCTGCCAGTAGTAACACCGGCAGTGACAACTCATCTATCCAGGCCAACATAGTGCCATCCCCCCATTTAACCCTATTTATTATTGCCACCGGGCACTGCTAGCATAGCACTCATGGGATCACTGTTGGGCATCGCATCTATAGGGGCTGCTATCTGGTTCTGGCTGGATAGTGCGCGCGCCAGGGAGATTGCTACCGCTATCTGTGCTGCCGGCTGCCGCCAGCGCGATGTCCAGTTTCTCGATCAGACCGTTGGGCTGGAACGCATGGGCCTGCGCTGGACGGCTCGGGGGGTACGGATCCGCCGTATCTTTCGCTTCGATTTCAGCGAGGAGGGGTTGGGACGCCATCGCGGACACATAGTCTTGGTGGGCATAGAGCTGGAGGAGTTCAGTCTCGGCCTGGTGAGCGACCCCTAGACCGCGCGAGTTGTCTGCTACTTTACTACCTTCAGACTTGGCGGTTGCGGTGAGGTTGGTGGTTGCGGCTCATCCTCAGGCCCGGCTCCATCTTCAGCCGGGAACAGCATTCCGTGCCCGTTCTCCTTGGCATAAATTCCCAATACCGCAGTGGTCGGTACAATCACATTCATTGGAGAGCCGCCAAAACGGGCACTAAAGGTGATCAGTTCGTTGCCAAGCTCCAGTTGCCGCACTGCCGTGGTACTGATATTCAGTACAATGCGGCCATCCTCTACATACTGCTTGGGAACTACAACATTTGGATCGGCCGCCTCAACCAGCAGATGGGGCGTCAACCCATTATCCAGTAACCACTGATAGAGGGCACGAATCAGATATGGTCGGTTGGAGGTCAGGCCTGCATCAGGGGCCGTGGGATTACTCACGCATCTCCCGCTCTATCTCGGTCAGGCTTTTCTGGAAACAGGGCAAATTTGCCAGCCGCTTCATGTATTCGACCACCGCCTTGGCCTGCGAAGGCAGCTCTACTCCCAGTGCCGGCAGACGCCACAACATAGGGGCAATGCTGCAATCGACCAGGGTCATATCATCGCTCATAAAAAAAGGCTTGGCAGCAAATACCGGGGCTGTAGCGGTAAGACTATCACGCAACTCCTTCCGCGCCTTGGTCGCACTCTTACCACCCGCCTGAATGGTATCCATCAGGGAGTACCAGTCCCGATCTACCCGATACATATAGAGGCGCGATGTGGCCCTGGATACAGGATCTACCGGCAGCAGTGGCGGATGCGGGAAACGCTCCTCCAGATACTCCATTATGATCCGTGACTCATACAGCACCAGATCTCGATCCACCAGTGTTGGCAGGGTCCCATATGGGTTTAGATCCATAAGGTCTTCGGGCATATTGAGCGGATCTACATCCACGATATTGACGGTGATGTTTTTCTCAGCCAGCACCATACGTACACGGTGGCTATATGGGCACTCCACATTGGAGTAGAGTGCCATCACCGATCTTTTATTGGTAACAACTGCCATCTGTTTGCTCCAGCACAAGGTCTCATAGGGGGCTCATCAGGCCCGAAACTTCTATTATACCCTGCTTGTCAACCGTTAAACGCAGAGGGGCGCACCAGATAATGCGCCCCTCTAATAAATTTCAATATATGACTCGGGAAATAACCGTTTAGTGGATATCCTTCCAGTATTCCTTCTTCAGCAGATATGAGAGCACGAAGAATACAGCGATAAATAGCAATACCCATATACCCAACCGCTTACGCTCCATCTGGATCGGCTCTCCGACATAACTCATAAACGCCGTAAGATCTCGGACAACCTGGTCATACTCCTCAGCACTTAATGTCCCAGGAGTAACAGGCTCAAAATGGTCGAATACCTCTGTCTTGTTACCCTCGCCGTCCTCATGCGTCTTGAAGACCGCCTTCTGCATCCCCTGCAACTGCCACAACACATGCGGCATGCCGACATCGGGAAAGATTAGATTATTGACGCCGGACGGACGAGACTCATCCAGATAGAAGCTACGCAGGTAGCTATATATCCAATCTACCCCCCTGGCCCTTATTCTCACACTGAGATCAGGAGGGGTCACGCCGAACCACTTCTTGGCATCCTCCGGATTCATGGCAACAGTCATGGTGTCACCGATCTTATCAGTGGTGAACATCAGGTTCTCTTTTACCTCTTCCTCAGTCAATCCAAGATCCTGCGCCATACGGTTGTAGCGCTGAAACTGGAGCGAATGGCAGCTCAGGCAATAGTTCATGAAGTACTTGGCACCGCGCTGCAGAGAGGCCTGATCAGACATGTCGATATCGGCGTTATCCAGATGGACATCACCAGAGGCCCATCCCCACAGAGGCGCCACGGCCAACAGAAATGCAATGGTCAGCTTTTTCATTTGGTCACCCTCTCAGGAACAGGCTTGGTCTTATCCTTCTGGCTATATATTGGCATCAGCAGGAAGAAGGCGAAGTAGTAGATCGTCCCCGCCCGAGCCAGGATTGTGTAGAGTGTAGAGGTCGGCTTCATCCCGAGAAAACCGAGCATAATGAAGTCGGCCGCAAACAGTCCCAGCAAGACCTTGTAGAGGGTGCCCTTGTAGCGAATCGACTTGACCGGGCTCTTGTCCAGCCACGGCAGGAAGAACAGGATCAGGATGGACCCGAACATAGCAATCACGCCTGGGAATGCAGAGCCAGCCAAAGATGGAACTGCCCGCAGAATGGCGTAGAACGGGGTGAAGTACCAGACCGGGGCGATATGCACCGGGGTCTTCAGCGGGTTGGCCGGTTCAAAGTTCGGATGCTCCAGGAAGTAACCCCCCATCTCCGGTGCATAAAACACCACCAAGGCGAAGAGGAACAGAAAACCTGCCACTCCAGCGATATCCTTCACCGTATAGTAGGGGTGAAATGGTATGCCATCTTTGGGTATGCCGTTCTCGTCCTTATTTTTCTTGATCTCGATACCATCCGGATTGTTGGATCCGACCTTATGCAGCGCAACAAGATGAATAAACACCAGGGCAGCCAACAGAAACGGCAACAGAAAATGGAGTGCAAAGAAGCGATTCAGGGTTACATCAGAGATGACGTAATCACCACGGATCCAGACGCTCAGATCCTCGCCCACAAACGGTACGGCGCTGAACAGGTTAACGATAACCTGCGCGCCCCAGAATGACATCTGACCCCAGGGCAACAGATACCCCATGAAGGCGGTCGCCATCATCGCCAGGTAGATAATCACCCCAATGATCCACAGCAGCTCGCGTGGCTTGCGATAGGAGCCATACATCAGGCCACGGAACATATGCAGGTAGATCACGATAAAAAATGCTGAGGCGCCGGTAGAATGCATGTAACGAATCAACCAGCCCCAATCGACGTCACGCATGATGTACTCAACCGATGCAAACGCTAGGTTTGCATCCGGTTTATAATTCATTGCCAACCAGACACCAGTCAAGATCTGCATCACCAATACCAGCAATGCCAGAGACCCCATGAAGTACCAAAAATTGAAGTTCTTCGGCGCGTAGTATTCAGCCAGGTGCTCATTCCACACCTTGATTAGCGGAAAACGCTCATCTATCCAGTTTATCAAGCTCATCAGGAGGCCCCTCCATCCTCACCCACAAGAATCACTGTATCTGAAAGATACATGTGTTTGGGGATCACCAGATTAGTAGGAGCAGGTACGCCAGAAAAAACGCGTCCAGCGAGGTCAAAACGGGAACCGTGACAGGGGCAGTAAAAACCACCTTTCCAGTCCGGATCAAAAGGCTCTGGCTGAGAATGCGGGTGGAACAGCGGAGAACAGCCTAGGTGGGTGCAGATACCAACAGCTACAAAATACTCAGGCTTGATCGAGCGATGCTCGCTCTGACAATACTCCGGCTGTTGCGGCATGGACGCCGCAGGATCTGTCAGACGAGAGTTTAGCTCAGGCAGATCTGAAAGATTTTCCGCACTACGACGCACAATCCAGACTGGCTTACCACGCCATTTGACTGTCATCATCTGGCCAGGCTCAAGCTTACTGATATCGGCCTCGACCGGTGCGCCCGCCGCCTTGGCCTTGGCACTTGGAGCCCAGGCCGCAAGAAATGGATATGCTACAAAACCGGTGCCGATAGCACCAACCACACTAGTTGCGGCGGTCAACATCCGCCGCTTTTTTAGATCAACGCTATCCGCGCTCATTACACAACCCCCCAAATCAGACGAACAGTTTCAGGACGTCATCCTGACCTGTAGGTTCAGGCAACGGCCATAAAACCGCTGGCGCATTTTCCAATAATGCACCCTAAAGGTCAAGATCGGCCGCGGTTACAACGGCAAACTGGCTTGTTTTACACCGGATTGGCGATATCGAGAAAGTGATGCTGTAGCTCGAACCTCTCTGCCAGATGCTCGCCTAACGCCTTCACCCCGAAACGCTCAGTGGCGTGATGTCCAGCGGCAAAATAGTGGATTCCAAGCTCGCTTGCCAAGTGTAGAGTTTGCTCAGATACCTCACCACTAATGAATGCATCGGCCCCAATAGCTGCGGCCTTGGCGATATTGCCCTGTGCTGCCCCGCTACACCAAGCCACCCGCCTTATCTGCTCAGCACCACCCGGCAAGTGTAGCGGCTCTCGTTCCAAAGCACGCTGAATACGCTCGGCAAAGGCTGCGGCACTCTCAGAGGCATCCAACTCCGCTTGCCATAGCAGCCCATCCTCGCCCTCAACAGCACTACGGTTATGTAATCCTAACTGATCTCCCAGCAGTCGGTTATTTCCCAGCTCTGAATGGGCGTCCAGAGGGAGATGATAGGCCATCAGCCCAAGACCGCCACGATAGAGGGCCCCTACCCGCAGCCCTTTTAGACCAGTTAGTGGAGTCGGCTCCCCCTGCCAGAACAGGCCATGGTGTACCAACAGTAGATCTGCGCCCATCTCCACAGCCCCATCAATGGCCGCCTGACAGGCGGTTACCGCGGAGACCAGCAGTTGCACCTGGAGGCTACCGACATCCACCTGCATCCCGTTGGGGCAATAGTCCTCCACGGCATGAGAATTCAGCAGCTCATTGCAGTAACTCTCCAGAGTGTTCAGCTCTACCATGATCGCTCCCACTGTTGACGACAGAAGGAACATGGTAGGGTATACACATCATGAAATACCAGCGATTCTTTGCCTTTACCCTGACCTCAGTCGCCGCCGGGCTGGTTGCTGCCTTGGTAGTACTAAAGCTGCTACCGCAGGGGGAACCGGTTAACGCAGAGCCGGAACAACCGCCAGCAGCACCGACCATCTATCGCCCCAGCACCCAGACTGTAGGCCCGGCCTCGTATGCCGATGCGGTAGCGCGTGCCACTCCGGCCGTGGTCAATATATACACCGCCAAGATTACCGTCCAGCGGGTCAATCCGATCTTTAATGATCCCCTGTTCAAACGCTTTTTTGGCAACACATTCTCCGGCCAGCCAAGGAAAAGATTGCAGACCAGTCTGGGTTCGGGAGTAATCGTAAGCCCGGATGGTTACATCATGACCAACCACCACGTGGTGGATAACGCCGATGAGATCCGCGTTGTCCTGGCCGATGGACGCACCATCCAGGCGGTCATTGTGGGCAATGATCCGGATACCGATCTGGCCCTGCTACGCACCAACGAGACGGGGCTGCCTGCCCTAAGTATCGGTGACTCCGAAAACCTACGGGTGGGCGATGTGGTACTGGCCATCGGCAACCCCTTCGGCGTAGGTCAAACCGTCACTATGGGCATAGTGGGCGCTACTGGTCGCAGCCAGCTTGGCATCAATACGTTTGAAAACTTTATCCAGACCGACGCGGCCATCAATCCTGGCAACTCCGGGGGCGCCCTGATCAACGCCGCCGGAGATCTAATAGGCATCAATACCGCAATCTTCTCCAAGAGCGGCGGCTCTCAAGGCATCGGCTTTGCCATCCCGGTAAAACTGGCGGAGAGCGTAATGAATCAGATCATCGCCAATGGTCGCGTGATACGGGGTTGGCTCGGTATCGCCGGACAGGATGTAACCCCGAAACTGGCCCGCTCTTTCCAGTTAAAGGAGGTGAGCGGCATCCTCATCTCCGGGGTGTTGGAGGGCGGTCCCGCCGACCAAGCCGGAATCAGACCGGGAGATATCATTACCCAGATCGGGACCCAAACACCGAAACACTCACAGGATGCGCTCCATATAATCTCTATGCTTCCACCTGGAGAGAAGATCAAGCTGAAGGGGTGGCGCGGTCAGAAGAGCATAGAGGCTGAGGTGGTGGTGATAGAGCGTCCACCGTCTCAGTAGCGGTAATAGATTAACCCTGCAGGGATGATTTAAGGGCACTGATCAGGGCGCTGTTCTCAGCCGGCGTCCCCACAGTTATTCGCAGATACTGATCGATGCGCGGCTGTTTGAAGTGGCGCACCACAACCCCCTGCTGGCGTATTTTCTCCGCCAGGTCGGCAGCATCCTGTTCTGGGTGACGCACAAACAGGAAGTTTGCCGCCGAGGGGACCAGCTCAAATCCAAGCTGCAACAGCTGTTGCGACAACTCCTCGCGCGCCTCCATCACCAGGCGGCACTTTTCCTGAAAATAGTCATCATCCTGGAAGGCGGCGATAGCGGCGGCGAGGGCGACTCGATCCAGGGGATAGGAGTTGAAGCTGTCCTTGACCCGCTCCAGCCCTTCTATCAGCGCGCTGTCGCCTATGGCGAAGCCGATACGCAGTCCGGCCAGGGAGCGTGACTTTGAGAGCGTCTGAATCACCAACAGGTTGGGATAGCTGTTTACCAATGTTGCCGCACTGCTGCCACCAAAATCGATATAGGCCTCATCCACCACCACTACCGAGTCGCGGTTGTGCTGCAGTAGCCGCTCAATCTCAGATAGCTGCAACAGCCGACCGGTAGGGGCATTAGGATTGGGGAAGATTATCCCGCCATTGGGTTGGAGGTAGTCCTCAACCCGGATTGATAGATCCTCTGTCAGCGGCAAGGTATTGTATTCAATCCCATACAGCCTGCAGTAGACCGGATAGAAGCTGTAGGTTATATCGGGAAATAGTAGCGGCTGGTCATGCTGCAACAGTGCCATGAAGACATGGGCCAGCACCTCGTCCGAGCCATTACCGATAAATAGCTGCTGCGGCTGCAACCCGTAGTAGTCGGCAATCACCTGGCGCAGCTGCATGCAGGTGGGATCGGGATAGAGACGCAGGCTATCGTCCAACACCGCCTGAATCGCTGCAATCACTCGGGGTGATGGGCCATAGGGATTCTCGTTGGTGTTCAGTTTTACCAGGTTTTTGACCTGCGGCTGCTCCCCCGGGACATAGGGCGAAAGCTGTTTGACCACTGGGCTCCAGTAGCGGCTCATGACTCAATCTCCATCCTGAGATCTGAATCTAAACTCTGCGGAGCGGGCGTGCGCCGTCAACCCCTCCTCCCGCGCCAGGGTTGCGGCGGTCTGACCCAGGCCGGCAGCACCCTCAGGTGATACCATGACCAGGCTGGAGCGCTTCTGAAAATCGGCCACCCCCAGGGGTGAGAAAAAACGGGCGGTACCGGATGTTGGCAGCACATGGTTCGGTCCGGCGCAGTAGTCGCCCAACGGCTCAGAGGTGTAACGCCCGAGAAAGATCGCCCCGGCGTGGCGGATCTTGGGTAGCAACTCTAGCGGCTCCTCAACCGACAACTCCAGATGCTCAGGGGCGATCCGGTTGGCCACTGCACACGCCTCATCCAGGTCCTGGCAACAGATCATGCCCCCTCGCTTGTTCAGGGCAGCGCTGATGATCGATTGCCGCTCCATCGTGGGCAGCAGCCGTTTTATGCTCTCTTTGACCCGCTGTATAAACTCTCGATCTGGTGTGAGCAAGATAGATTGTGCATCCTCATCATGTTCCGCCTGCGAGAAGAGGTCCATCGCCACCCAATCCGGATCACTCTTGCCGTCACATATCACCAAGATCTCTGAGGGGCCGGCCACCATGTCTATGCCAACCCGTCCAAACACCGCTCGCTTGGCGGTGGCCACATATACATTACCCGGCCCTACTATCTTGTCGACTGCCGGGATCGTCTCGGTACCGTAGGCGAGGGCCGCTATCGCCTGTGCCCCGCCTACGCAGAAGACCCGATCGACCGCGGCGATATGGGCAGCCGCCAACACCAGCTGGTTGAGCTCACCTCCAGGTGTAGGCACGACCATCAACAGCTCCCCCACCCCGGCCACCTTGGCCGGCAGTGCATTCATCAGTACCGATGAGGGGTAGGCGGCCTTGCCGCCAGGCACATAGAGACCGACCCGATCCAGCGGGGTCACCTGCTGGCCCAGCAGGGTGCCATCCTCGTCGCTGTAGCGCCACGACTCCATCTTCTGCCGTTCGGCGTAGCTGCGAATCCGGGCGGCGGCGTGCTCCAACGCATCCCGCTGTGGCCCTCCGACCCCCTCCCAGGCCTGCTGCAGTCGCTCTGCTGGAAGCTCTAGCGCGGCAGCGCTCTCCGGTTCCCATCTATCGAAACGACTGGTGTACTCCAGGAGTGCGCGATCACCACGGGAGCGGATGTCGGCAATGATGCCACTGACCGCCGCGACTACTGCCGTATCGGCAACAGCCTCCCAAGCCAGCAACTCAGTAAGTCGCCGCTCAAAACCGGGATCTGTGGTCGTTAGAATAGGTATATCGAGCATGCTTACATCCCAAATAGGGCCTATCGCAGTAACCGTTACAATTAAGGGGCACCTCTATTTTTTAGATCTCCCCTAAGGTGCAGAGTGCGTCATTGCCGGGATAAAGCCCAACCGCTCTGCATGACCGATTGTAACCACGCACACCCCTTATATCTACTAGCCCTCCACCGCCTCACGCAGGGCCTCCAGCATCCCATTCAGGGTGGAGTGCTTCATCTTCCATGATGCCTTGTTGACTATCAGCCTGGAGCTGATGTCGGCAATATGTTCCAGCGGGACCAATCCGTTGGCTTCTAGGGTTTTACCGCTCTCTACCAGATCCACGATCAGGTCAGACAACCCCACCAGCGGGGCCAACTCCATAGAGCCATAGAGTTTAATAATCTCCACCTGCTGTCCCTTGGAGGCAAAATGGCGCCGCGTAGAGTTTACATATTTAGTGGCGATACGCAGACGACCACCATCCATCTCCGCGTCTCTCTTTCCTGCAACCATAAGACGACAGCGGGCAATCTTTAGATCGAGCGGCTCATATAGCCCATCACCGCCTTGCTCCAGCAGCACATCCTTTCCCGCTATCCCTAAATCGGCAGCACCCCACTGTACGTAGGTTGGCACGTCCGTGGCCCGGATCAGCACCAGCTTGACCTCAGGATGGTTGGTGTCCAGGATCAGCTTGCGGCTGCTCTCCGGATCATCCACCGGCTCGATCCCTGCCGCGGCAAGCAACGGCAGACTCTGCTCGAATATCCGTCCCTTGGAGAGGGCGATAGTGATTGGGTTGTTAAATTTCATTACTCGATCAGATGCAAAACTATATCGCCGTCGGTAGGCCTACCACCGACTACAGCCTTCAATCGGGTACCCGTCTGATCCTGGCACCCAACCCGGCCAACTTCTCTTCGATATTCTGATAACCGCGATCGATATGATAGATACGATCAACCACGGTCTCCCCCTCCGCCACCAGCCCAGCCAATACCAGACTGGCTGAAGCGCGCAGGTCGGTAGCCATTACCGGCGCTCCGGTCAACCGCTCGACGCCGTGACAGATCGCAGTATTGCCCTCAAGACGGATATCTGCCCCCATGCGCTGCATCTCCTGAACATGCATGAAGCGGTTCTCAAATACATTCTCTGTAATGGTACCGACCCCATCTGCCACCGTATTTAGGGCGGTAAACTGGGCCTGCATATCGGTAGGAAAGGCAGGATATGGGGCGGTGTGAATATCCACCGCCTGGGGACGACGCCCATCCATATCTATCTCGATCCAGTCATCACCGGTCTCGATTGTGGCCCCAGCCTCACGCAACTTGACTATTGTTGACTCGACCAGTGTGGGCTTGGTATCGCGTACCTTGATGTGCCCGCCGGTGATGGCCGCACCCACCAGAAAGGTCCCGGTCTCGATCCTGTCAGGCAACACCTGATACTCCCCACCCCGCAGCCGGTCAACACCATTGATGGTAATAGTATCGGTGCCTGCACCATTCACATCAGCACCCAGGGAGTTTAGAAAATCGGCCAGATCAACCACCTCCGGCTCGCGTGCCGCATTCTCAATCACGGTCTGGCCCTTCGCCAGGGTTGCTGCCATCATTAGGTTCTCGGTACCGGTCACGGTCACCAGATCCATCACCAGACGTGCTCCATGCAGCTGCTTGGCGCGGGCACGGATATAGCCATTCTCAACCTCAATATCGGCCCCCATCGCGCGCAATCCGTCGATATGCAGATTCACCGGACGTGAGCCGATAGCACAACCACCGGGGAGCGATATATCCGCCTGGCCAAACCGGGCCAGTAGCGGACCCAGCACCAAAATAGAGGCACGCATGGTCTTAACCAACTCATAGGGGGCGGTAAAATCGTGAATCGTACTGGTATCCACCTCGATGCGCATACGCTCATCCACCAACAACCGTACACCCATCCGCCCCAACAGCTCCATGGTAGTAGTTATGTCCTGCAGATGGGGCATATTGCCCACAGTCACAGCGCCATCAACCAGGAGTGTGCCGGCCAGGATCGGCAGGGCCGCGTTTTTTGCCCCGGCGATACGCACATCACCACGCAATCTAATGCCGCCAGAAATAATCAGTTTATCCATGGAATACTATCTATACAGCCAGTTTGGCCGCTCAATGCGATGAATCGCCCCATGATATAGAAAAACTGCGAGAAACGGAAAGGATGATGCAGCTAAAATACTCCTGCAACATTCACACAAATCTATCGGTCAGCATGGTCTCCACCCTGCTCAGTCGGGCAATGCGTATCAGGGATTCGGGTATATTGCGAAAGCTTATCGAGGTACCGCACTTTCTCGCCAACTCAATCCACTCCAGCATCAGCGCCACCCCGGAGCTATCCACCCCGTGGACCTCCGCCAAATCGATCACGCTATACTTCCCTGAGGCCAACAGCGGTTTGGTCTGATCCAGTAGCCCCTGCACCGAAGAGAGCACCATATCACCTGACAGCTGCAGCACCTCACCCTCACCAGCAGTGATCGTGGAGCCGATCATGTCTTGTTCTTGTCGTTGTGCTCTTGCAAGCGCTGCAGTAGCCCATCCAGCCCATAACGCTTGATCTTGGAGCCATAATTTTGCCGGTAGTTGGCAAGCAGGCTCAGATTATCAATAACAAGGTCATACACCCGCCACTCGCCATTGTGCTTATATAGCTTATAGTCGATAGGCAGCGGTGGAGTACCATCCCCCTTGACCATAGTCTTGACCACTACCTTTGTATCCTCCGGATTTGTCCGCAAAGGCATATATTCGATACCCTGCCCAGAGTAATTGAGCAAGGCAACAGCATAGGTCCGCACCAACAGCTCTCGGAACTCTTTAGTGAACTGCTTTTTTTGTGTGGCTGTCGCCCTTTTCCAGTGCTTCCCTAGCACCAGTTGTGACATGCGCTCGAAGCTGAACTGCGGCAGCACCAGATCCTCTACCATTGGGTAGATCTTCTCCGGCGATTGCTCCAGCTCCTTTTTGTGCTGCTCAATCTTACCGAGGATGCTGTTGGTGGTCTCTTTCACCAACTCCTGAGGATTCTGCGCTGCCAGCAGTGGCTGTGCCCAGAAACTGGCCAACAGCAGAGCCATGACCCCCGCTATAAGACTATTCCGCTGTATCACCTTCACCCCCTTCCGCCTTATTAAATAAAAACTGACCAATTATCTCTTCAAACACCAGCGAAGACTGGGTAAAAGATATAACCCCCCCGCCCTGCAGGTACTCTTCACTGCCCCCCGGGTCAAGACCCACATACTGTTCGCCCAGCAGACCCGCCGTCAGGATCTTGGCAAACGTATCCTCTGGAATGGCATCGTACTGCGAATCAATAGTCAAAATCACCACCGCCTCATAGGTGGCGGGATCAACCGTAATGCTACTCACTCGACCGATCCGCACCCCAGCCATTGTAACCGGCGCCTTGACCTTCAGACTGCCTATATTGTCGAAACGAGCAGTTATAGTATAACTGTCACCGCTGGACATCGCGCTCAAATTACTGACCTGCATGGCCAGAAAGAACAGGGCGACAAATCCCGCCGCCATAAATGCGCCAACCAGTATCTCAACGGTTCTGATCTTTAGCATGCCTCAACCTCCAAACATAAGCGCTGTCAAAACAAAATCCAGACCCAATATGGCCAGGGACGAGATCACTACCGTGCTGGTTGTGGCCCGACTTACCCCGGCAGAGGTTGGAATCGCATTATAACCCTGGAACAGCGCAATCCAGGTGCAGACAACGCCGAATACCAGGCTCTTGATAACGCCGTTATATACATCCTCATGCAGATCGATATTGGCCTGCATCTGTGACCACCATGCCCCTTCGTCTACACCTAACAGCCCGACACCAACAAAATACCCCCCCATAATCCCGAGTGCGCTGAACATCGCCGCCAACAGCGGCATGGATATAAAGCCGGCCATGAAGCGCGGGGTCAGGATCCTTTTGATCGGATCTACCGCCATCATCTCCAGCCCGGACAGCTGCTCCGTCGCCTTCATCAGGCCGATCTCTGCGGTCAGGGCCGAACCGGCCCGTCCGGCAAACAGCAGTGCCGTCACTACCGGCCCCAGCTCGCGCACCAGGGAGGCCGCCACCATCACCCCCAGGGTCTGCTCCGCCCCAAACCGGGAGAGTATATAGTAGCCCTGCAGCCCCAGCACCATACCGACAAACAGCCCAGATACGGTTATGATCAGGGCAGTCAGCACCCCTACCGAGTGCAACTGCAGCAGCAACAGCTGCGGCCTTGGCAGCAGCGCCGACAACCCCTTCAGGATATTTAGCAGCAGGATGTGGGCACGTCCCAGCCCCTGCAACAGATTCATCCCGACACGACCCAACCGCGCAAACTGCGTAAGCACGGCATCGCCGATCTGTAAAACCTTCCCCGGTATCATCGCTGCAGGATATCCTCTTCCAGGCCGGTTGCCGAATAGTGGAACGGTACCGGTCCATCCGGCAACCCATGCATAAACTGCCTGATCCCGCTCTCCTCGGAGTCGAGCATATCCCGGGCCGCGCCACTGCCGACCACCCTCCCATTCGAAATGAGGTAGATAAGATCGGCAATACCTGCTGTCTGTCGAACGTCATGCGAAACTACAATACTGCTCAGCCTGCTGGCATCATTAAGGGCGCGAATCAGCTTTATTAACACCCCCATGGATATGGGATCCTGCCCGGTGAATGGCTCATCATACATAATCATCATCGGATCCAGCGCCACGGCCCGGGCCAGTGCCACCCGCCGCGACATGCCACCGGAGAGCTCCCCAGGCATCAGATCTCTGGCCCCGAGCAGTCCTACCGCCTCCAGCTTGAGCAGCACCAGCTTACGAATCATCGACGGCTGTAGATTGGTATGCTCCCGCAGCGGGTAGGCGACATTATCGAATACATTGATATCGGTAAGAAGCGCCCCGCTCTGGAACAACATACCCATGCGCATGCGTAGCCTGTAGAGGTCCCTTCTGTTCAACTTGTGGACATCCAACCCATCGACATAGATAGTGCCGCTATCTGGCTGCAGCTGGCCACCGATCAGCTTGAGCAGGGTGGTCTTGCCGGTACCGCTGGGACCCATAATGGCGGTGATACCCCCCCTGGGGATGTCGATGTCGACCCCATCAAATATCACCCTATCCCCACGTGAAAAACGGAGGCCGCGAATCCGCACCAGGGGTTCACTAGCGTTAGTCGTCTCCGACATCTCTTTTGTTATTCTCTCCCTGTATAGTCTCGCCGCATAGCCTCACGCTACTACGGACTGAGTAGGGTTATTCTCCCCTCTCCAGAGGGAAAGCGTCAACCCAGTTAGCTTTATGGCAGCCTAAAATTTGCCCTGCCCAGCCTGGCTAATGTTCACCCCTATCAGCCGGTATATAGCGTCCCACCAGATAGATCAGCAGTAGCACCGGCAGGCCCATTAGCGCTGTCAGGGTGAAAAAATTGCTATACCCGATGGCGTCGACAATAGAGCCGGAGTAGCCCCCCAGCATCTTGGGAAACAGCGTCATCAGTGAGCTGAATATAGCGTACTGAAAGGCGGTAAAGGAGATACTGGTAAGCCCGGAGAGATAGGCGACAAAGGCTGCGCCCGCCAAACCTGAACTCAGGTTATCAGCGGCAATAACCCCGACCAGCAGCCATACATCGGCCCCCGAGCCTGCCAGCAGCAGAAACAGCAGATTGGTGGCCGCCGACAACAGCGCACCCAGGAACAGTATCTTCATAACCCCATAGTGCAGTGCCAGGGCACCTCCCAGAAAGCCCCCGACTATAGTCATCAGCAGCCCGAAGGTCTTGGTAACATTGGCGATCTGGTCCTTGGTGAAGCCCATATCCTGGTAGAAGACGTTGGCAATAATCCCCAAGACAATATCCGATACCCGATAGAATCCAACCAGCAGCAGGATAAGCAGCGCCAGCCTGCCGTAACGCCGAAAAAAATCGACCATGGGAGCCACATAGGTCTCCTGCAACATCTCAGCCCGGGCCAGTCGCAAAGTTATAGCTACCCGCGCCGCTAGCCAGGCTGTAGCTATCGACAGCCCCAGCCGCAGGGTCGCCAGAATAAAGCCCGCTAATAATCCTGCATCCGCACCAAAAAGCCGCTCCTTCAACAGATCCAACAGGGGCGTACAGAAAATAAAACAGAGCACAAAGGAGGCAACCGCAACCAGAAACAGCGCTAGGAACCGCAAATAATCCTCTAGACTATTGAGATAGCGGCTTTCTTTACGCCCCTGTTGCGGCTCAGGGATCAACAACGTAGTGATCACCCCCACAACCATAGCCGCCGCCATCCAGAGATAAGCCGATTGCCAGGCTTGATATTGATACACCCCCTCTTCGCCGAACCAGGCGGCCAGCTTCAGGGCCCCGGCTCCCGAGGCAAGCATCCCAACACGATAGCCGGCCATATAGGTAGAGGCGAGCAACGCCTGCAGCTCCTGGTCAGCCGACTCAATACGGTAGGCATCGATCACGATGTCCTGAGTAGCGGAGGAGAACCCCAGCAGCACGGTGGCAAGCACCATGGGAAGCAGGTGCTCTGCCGGATTGGTGAATGCCATCCATAGTATGGCGCTGATGATGGCCATCTGTGCCACCAGCAACCAGGCCCTACGTCGCCCCAATTCGGCTGTTAGCCATGGCAAGGGGAGCTTGTCTATGATCGGCGCCCAGACAAACTTGAACGAGTATGCAAGCGCCGCCCAACTAAAATAGGTGACAGTGGAGCGATCCACCCCCGCCTCCCGTAACCAGATAGAGAGCGAGGAGAAAATAAGCAATAGCGGCAATCCGGCGGCAAAGCCGAGGAAAAGCATGTTAACTACCTGTGGCTGCCGAAAGGCAGCAAGTACTTGCAGCCAGCTATAGCGTTGTGGCGAATCAACCATAATCAATACCTAAAATATATGCGGCCCTTGCATCACTCTGCCTGCATGCGCAGAATATAGGCCGATTATCTCCCGTCGGGGCCTATTATGCAGGATTACCAACAGAAGTTTCTCAGTTTTGCCCTGGAGAGAGGGGTATTGCAGTTTGGCCAGTTCACCCTGAAATCGGGCCGGGTCAGTCCCTACTTTTTTAATGCCGGGCTATTTAACAGCGGGGCCAGCCTGGCCCAACTGGGTCGCTTCTATGCCCAGGCCATCGTATCCTCCGGGCTGCAGTTCGACCTGCTGTTTGGCCCTGCCTACAAGGGGATACCACTCGCCGCAGTCACCGCCGCCGCCCTCTACGATCAACACGGTATAGATATCCCCTACGCCTTTAACCGTAAGGAAGCCAAGGCGCATGGCGAGGGCGGGTCAATCGTCGGCGCTGAACTACAGGGGCGGATTGGGATCATAGATGATGTAATAACCGCCGGTACCGCCATCCGTGAATCGGTAGAGATCATCCAGGCACACGGGGCAACTCCGGCCGGAGTGGTGATCGCCTTGGACCGACAGGAGCGCGGCAACGGGAAATACTCTGCTATCCAGGAGGTGGAAAACGATTACGCCATGCCGGTAACAGCTATTGTGCAGCTAGATGATCTGATCGACTACCTGATACAGCAGAAGGAAAGAGCAGACACACTGCACAATATTCAAAACTACCGCTCACAATATGGCATCTAATCGTCTACTATAAACGCCTATGAAGACTGTTCTGACCATCGCATGCTGTGCTCTCACTATCACGCTCCTCTCTCCAACCGCAGAGGCAGGCAAACTCTATCGCTGGGTGGATGAAGCAGGCAAGGTGCACTACTCCGACAAGGTGCCGAATAACGCGGTCGAGCAGGCCCGCTCTCAGCTCAACGAACATGGGGTCGAGGTTGATCGGGTTGACGCGGCCCTGACCCCGGAGGAGCGTGCCAAGGAGGCAGAACTAGAGCGTCTACGCGCTGAACAGGAGCGGCTGGTAGCAAAACACAAGGAGGAGGACCGCGTGCTGCTGCGCACCTTTCGCAGCGAAGATGACATCATCATGTCGATGAATGGCAAGCTCACCTCACTTGATGTAATCATACAGATCGATCATAGCAATGCGAAACGCACCAAGCTTAAGCTGTCCGAGCTACAGGGTATCGCGGCCAACCAAGAGCGCCAGGGCAAGAAGGTAGCCGATTCACTGCTTAAGGAAATTGACGGTTCTCGACAGCAGTTGCAAGAGATCTACCAGAACATACTGCGCCGGGAACAGGATAAAAAAGATATACGCAAGAAGAGTGAGGCTGACCTCAAGCGGTTCCGCACCCTGAAAAAGCTGGATCAGACCGTCCCACCAAAGGTGGCCGCTGCCAAATATAAAGCTACCCTGCTGGAGACGGTGGTGGTCTGCACGGACCAGAGCAGCTGTAACGCACTATGGACCAAGGCGGAGCAGTATCTACGCAAGCACGCCACAACACCTCTCGACCTGCTCGGTGATACCGTCATGATGAGCAAGCCTCCGCGAGTGAGCGATGATGTCAGCATAACCATCTCGCGTATAGCGCGAAAAAATGAGAATGACACCCTGATCTTTCTTGATCTGCAGTGCAAGCCATCACCTGAAGGAAAAGATTTTTGTGCCAGCGAGAAGGTGTCGCAGATACGCTCCGGTTTTCGCGGCGCACTCGGGGCGACAGCAGAAAATGCGGCCGTACCAGCGGCAGATAGCAGCCCCGCGGCAACCGCCCCACCAGCAACATCAGCCACGACCCAGCCTGATACTTCAGCCCAGTCGACAGCAACAACCGCACCGGCGGCAACCACCAAGTAGGCGCGACTAACGACCTATTGATCTGCGCGAATCAGGGTCCCCACGCCCTCATCGGTGAACAGCTCAAGCAATACCGCGTGCTCTACCCGCCCATCAATAATATGGGATGCTGTAACCCCGGCCTGCACAGCCTCCAGGGCACACCTGATCTTGGGCAACATGCCACCACTGATGGTGCCATCAGCGATCAGCTCATCCACCCTCTGTGCTGAGAGGCCGGTGAGTAGCTCACCATTTTTATTCAACAACCCGGCAGTATTGGTCAACAGAATGAGCTTCTCCGCCTGCAGTACCTCAGCCATTTTGCCGGCGACCAGATCGGCGTTTATATTGTATGAGCAGCCATCATGGCCTATGCCAATCGGAGCAATCACCGGCACAAAGTCGCCCTGGATTGTCATATTAACCACGCTGGCGTTAATACTCTCCACCTCGCCCACATGGCCGATATCGATAATCTCCGACACCTCCAACTCGGGGGCATCATTCTGTATCTTCAGTTTGTTTGCCCGGATTAGCCCACCATCCTTACCGGTAAGTCCGACCGCGTTGCCACCATGCTGGTTGATCAGATTGACTATCTCTTTATTGACCAGGCCGCCCAGGACCATCTCCACCACATCCATGGTCTCACTATCGGTGACCCTCATCCCCTGAACAAACTCACTGCTCTTGCCCAGCCGTTTGAGCAGATCTCCGATCTGTGGCCCCCCGCCATGTACCACCACAGGATTTATACCCACCAACTTCATCAAGACAATGTCACGAGCAAAGCTACTTTTCAGGTCCGCATCAACCATGGCGTTGCCACCATACTTGATGACCACGGTCTTGCCCTGGAACCGCTTGATGTAGGGCAGCGCCTCGGAGAGGACGTGGGCCACATTGTTAGCCGCTTCTAGAGAAAGGCTCATAGTCACTGTTCCCAGAGTAGATCAGAGATTGCCAAAATTAGCCGCCGAGGATAACGTCTAAGCAGGCGGTTGAAAAGCCTGCCTAGAACGGTATCTTCAGGTTGGGGTCGATTTCCAGTAACTGCTCCCTAAATAGTTGCTGGATCTTCTGCAGCTCCGTCTCATCTTCCGCCTCAAACCTGAATATCACAGATGGGGTGGTATTGGAGGGCCGTATCAGCCCCCACCCACGCTCAAACTCAGCCCTTATTCCGTCGATGGTTATCAGTTTGGCCCCGGGAATACCGCCGCCGGCCCGCAACTTCTTCAACAGGGCAAATTTGGCGCTCTCCGTCAGTGGCATAGCCAGCTCCGGTGTGCTCGGGCTCTCCGGGATTTCAGCAAATATCTCGGCTGAACTACGTGCATCGGTAGAGAGAATCTCTAACAGACGGGCCGCTGCGTAGACGCCGTCATCAAACCCATACCAGCGCTCTTTGAAAAAGATGTGGCCGCTCATCTCTCCCGCCAGCATGGCGCCACTCTCCTTGAGTTTGGCCTTTATCAATGAGTGTCCGGTCTTCCACATTAGCGGACGACCCCCGCTGCCCAGGATTGCACCGGCAAGATGCCGAGTGGATTTAATATCATAGATTATGTCCACCCCCGGCTGGCGCGACAGGACGTCTTGCGCCAGCAGGATCAGCAGACGATCCGGCCAGATGATCTTACCGGAGGAGTCAACCACCCCAAGACGGTCGCCATCGCCATCAAAGGCGATACCGATATCTGCCTGCTTTGACTTTACTGCCGCAACCAAATCTTGCAGATTCTCCGGTTTCCCTGGATCTGGATGATGGTTAGGGAAATTACCGTTAACCTCGCAGAACAGCTCAACAACCTCGCATCCAAGGGCCTGCAGTAGAGCTGGGGCCAGCACCCCGGCGACCCCGTTGCCGCAGTCCACCGCCACCTTCAGTGGCCTACTAAGTTGTACATCCTCGGTTATACGCCCCAGATAGTCTGGCACCAGGTCCTGTTCCTGACGGCTCCCCTTGCCTTCGGTGAAGCTACCGCTCTCCATCCGTTTCTTCAGTCCCTGGATCGCCTCTCCAGTGAGGGCATCTCCGGCGATAACTATCTTGAACCCGTTATAGTCAGGTGGATTGTGACTGCCAGTCACCATCACCCCACTATCACTCCCGAGAAAGTGAGTGGCAAAGTAGAGCACCGGAGTCGGCACTACCCCTATATCCACCACATCACGTCCACTTGCCATCAGACCGCGACACAGCTCGGCGGCTATATCCGGGCTTGAGGTGCGCCCGTCACGGGCAATGATTATGCTCTGCTCTCCCTGAGCAGCGGCCTCGCTGCCGATGGCCCTGCCCAACTGAAAAACCAGTTCCGGACTCAACTCGCTACCGGCCACGCCACGTATATCATATGCGCGAAATATATCGGCCGGCAGATTTTTCATAGTCGTAGTCGGCGCCGCTGCGACAGCAGGCTGCTCTTCCACCAGCGTTGATGCCTCCTCGCTGGCAGCAACGCCCTTTGCCGCCGTCTGCTGCTGTTCCAGGGCGGGACTAATGCGATGAGCCATATCGACTAACTGATCCATGGTCTGCTGCATCTCTAGCAGTCGGCTCTGCTCACTCTGCACCGGACGTCCATGCAGACCGCGGTTTACAATCTTTAATATGGAGGCGGTATCCTCGTGCAGCATCCTCTTCAGGCAACGCATCTGATAAAACATGAATAGCCCCACCAGCAGTAGACCCAGCAGTGGAACAGCCGCCAAAATTGGATCAATAGTGGGCAGAACACCGACCTTAGGCAGTTGATAGGCCACCGTCCAGATTGATCCTGACACGGGAACACTGCCATTGCCCTTTCCCTGGATGCGTGCACCTGGCCTGTTTGCAGCCAATACGGCCGCCTCACCATCCACTACCTGCCGCAGCTCAACCTGGGCATCGCTCCCAGTAACCGCCTGTATCGCCTGCTGTAGTATGGACAGTGGAAGTGTCAGATGGATAATACCCAGAACCCGTCTGGTACCACCCGCCTCAATAGGCATTGCCAAGGCGATATGTGGTTGGGATGAACTCAGCTGGTGTACCTCGGCTGGTGAGACCTTGCCACTCTTACTGACCGCGCGCAGCATGGCGAGCGTGGCAAAACCCAACTGCCGCTCCGCTTCTAATCCATCCCAATCATACTCAAACAGACGCACCTGCATGGCCTGGGGTATCTTTGCTGCCAGCAGCTCCCGCTGCTCCTTGAGCAGTGCGCTGTCACCACTGATGATGACCCTTATTAGTTGCGGATCTGCGGACAACTGTTGCAGCATGGCCTGATATAGCTGCACCTGCCCGGAGAGGCTGTTGGCCACGGCCTGGGCACTGGCCTGCGCCTCTTGACCAGACCGCTCCTGTGTACTCATATCCTGCAGAAAATATAGAACCGCGCCAACCAGCAGTCCGGCCAGTGCGACCATGATCAGAGTGTTGCGGATAAGGCTATTGAAACCGCAACTGCCGCCAGCAGCACCAGAAAAAACCGCTTTAAGCCCTTCTCCCTTTCCTGACATAACGCACTCCCCAAAGACCCAGTTGGAAGATGTTACTACACCGCCATCCCGTTATTTTTATTCCGTCTCTAAAAATGCCAAGGAAGGCTTTTTAGAGGTCACATTTAGTGTCGCCCGGAATGGCCAAACCCGCCAGCACCGCGTTCACTGACATCAAACTCATCCACAATCTCAAACTTGGCATGTACCACCGGCACAATTACCAGCTGTGCGATCCGTTCACCCACCTCAACACGAAAACTCTGGCTCCCTCGATTCCAGCAAGATACAAACAGCTGCCCCTGGTAGTCGGAGTCGATCAACCCGACCAGATTCCCCAACACGATGCCATGCTTGTGTCCCAACCCAGAGCGCGGCAGGATGATCGCCGCCAGTCCTGTGTCAGCTACATGTATCGCCATACCGGTCGGGATAAGTGTGGTCTCCCCAGGCGCCAGATCTAGCGGCTCATCCAGAAGTGCGCGCAGATCCATACCAGCAGATCCGACCGTGGCATAGTCCGGCAGTGGAAACTCTCTCCCCAGGCGAGCATCCAAAATCTTCAGCTCAATCTTTTGCATGGTATCTCTCTGCTATTAATTCAGCCAATGATACTGCCAGCAACGCCTTAGAGGCCAGCGGCAGCTCGCGGCTCCCCCCTTCCCACAATACTGTCAGAGCGTTCTCATCCCGCTCAAAACCACCCTCGCTCGAGGCCACCAGGTTGGCGGCTATCATATCCACCCCCTTGGCCTTTCTCTTCTCTTCTCCCTGTTCAAGTAGCCGCTCTGTCTCAGCGGCAAACCCAACCGTGAATGGCGGACTGGGGCGTGCCGCCACGGTCGCAAGTATATCGGGGTTACGCACCAGCTCTACCTGCATGTCCGACCGGCTCTTTTTGATCTTCTGCGATGCTGCCTCCAGTGGACGATAGTCCGCCACCGCAGCACAGGCTACAAATATGTCGCACGCATCCACCTGGGAGAGCACCTCCTGCTCCATCTCCAGGGCGGTCTCGACGCCGCGATACTCAACCCCGGACGGCACCTCCAGAGAGACCGGACCACTTATCAGCAACACCTCCGCACCTGCGGCCTTGAGGGCCCGCGCCAGGGAGTAGCCCATCTTGCCAGAGCTACGGTTACCGATAAAACGCACTGGATCGAGTGGCTCCCGGGTAGGGCCGGCCGTCAGCAAGATTCGCACGCCCCGCAATGGCCCGGTGGTCAGCATCTCGCTAGCCCGGGTGTAGATCTCTTCCGGCTCCAACATACGGCCGGGCCCTATATCGCCACAGGCCTGATCTCCCTCGGCCGGGCCCCATATCTGCACCCCCCGATTCAGCAATTCCCGGATATTCTCCTGGGTGGCGGGGTTTGACCACATCTGTTGATTCATCGCCGGCGCAATAGCAATAGGGGCCTGTGTGGCGAGACATATCGTCGCCAGCAGATCATCCGCCATGCCAACATTCAGCCGGGCTATAAAATCCGCACTGGAGGGGGCTATAAGTACCAGATCGGCCCAGCGGGCCAGCTCAATGTGGCCCATGGCGGCCTCATGCCCAGAGTTAAACATCTCCTGCCTGACCTCACGACCGGAGAGTGCCTGCAGGGTCAATGGGGCGATAAACTCTGTGGCCGCCCTGGTCATCACCACCTGTACCTCGGCGCCACCGAGGCGCAACAGGCGCACCAGCACTGCTGCCTTATAGGCGGCAATGCTGCCGGTTATGCCCAACAGGATACGCTTACCTTCCATATCTCAACACCAACTATAACTATACAACGGCACAGATTAACTGAATGGTGGGCCCAGGCAAAGCTATCGAACCACACTTATGCGATCTCTATCTACCTTCGCTATCTCATCTTTATAGGCGAGGCCGACTAAGAGCGCCAGTGCAACAGAGTGGCATAGAACCGATAAACTGTTTTATGCTTGGCCCGGATAATTTATGAAGGGAACGAAGATCAGGGGAAATATCCGAGTTAATCCAAGTCAACACATGGAGGTGGATATGGCTATTAGCGACTGGCCCGCGCATGAGCGGCCACGAGAAAAACTGCTACAGCGGGGTGCAGCCGCGCTATCCGATGCAGAGCTACTGGCGATCTTTCTGCGCACCGGAGTACGGGGCAAGAGTGCAGTGGGTCTGGCCCGTGACCTACTCACCGAATATGGATCACTGCGAGAGTTGTTGGCGGCTAAGCAGGAGCAGTTTTGCCGCAGCCATGGTCTGGGCACCGCCAAATATGTACAGCTACAGGCAACCCTCGAGATGGGCAGGCGTCACCTGCAGGAGTCTATTGAACGTGACGGCCCATTCACCAGTCCGGCCATCACCCGCGACTACCTCAGCTGCCACCTGCGCGGCCATCCCAATGAGGTCTTCGCCTGCCTCTTCCTCGACAGCCGCCACCGCCTGATCTGCTATGAAGAGCTGTTTCACGGCACCATCGATGGCGCCAGTGTGCATCCACGTGAGGTGGTGCGCCGCGCCCTCAGCCACAACGCCGCCGCCCTGATCCTGGCCCACAACCACCCCTCAGGGGTGGCCGAACCCAGCAGTGCCGACCGCCACATCACCCAGCAGATCAAACAAGCCCTGGAGTTGGTGGATGTCCGGGTGATTGATCACATCGTCGTGGGGGATGGAGAGATGACCTCGCTGGCGGAGCTGGGGTGGCTATAGCCAGGATCTCAACGCGAAAATAGCCTATTCCTGGATCAATTTGGTGGAAAAACTTGTCTCCGGCCACGCGATCTGCTATAAATCCGCCTCTTTCGCTCCCTTCTGGGATAAAGAACAGAATTAGTTGAGGATTTAACCATGTCCAAAGTGTGTCAGGTTACGGGCAAAAGACCCATTACAGGCAACAATGTTTCACACGCCCATAACAAGACCAAAAGGCGTTTTCTGCCAAATCTCCACCGTAAGCGTTTCTGGGTGGAGAGCGAGAACCGCTGGGTGCGCCTGCGCATCTCCAGCAGCGGAATGCGGATGATTGATAAGAAAGGCATAGATGCCGTGTTGGCAGAGATGCGTGCCGATGGACAGAAGGTCTAAATAAGGGGAAACCTCATGCGTGATAAAATCAAATTAGTATCAAGCGCCGGCACTGGCCACTACTACACCACCACCAAGAACAAAAGAAACATGGCTGGCAAGATGGAGATCAAGAAGTTCGATCCGAAAGTGCGCAAGCATGTAATATACAAAGAGGCCAAGATTAAATAGGGCCGCAGTAACAGCTACAGACAAAACCCGCCAGTTGGCGGGTTTTTTATGTGGCACTCTCTAGTACCGCTTGTATTTGGTGCCACGACACTGGGGGCAGGGGGGGATATGCCCCGCCTTGTGAAAGTTAAGCGTCTTGCCACAATCGGTACATACCAGCGTCCCGGGGCCGGTTATCTCCCCAGTACTGTAGAGAACGGCCTCGCGCGCCCGATCCGCCAGACGCTCCAGCTCCAGCCGCGTCTTGTCGGCCACACTGATAAACATCTCCAGGACTCGATTCTCGATCAGTTCCAGGTCAAAACGCAGCCATGCACGGAATCCATCTGCATTATCTGCCATGAAGTTGGCGGCATCGCGCAGGTCACGCTTGACATAACCGGCGATCTTCTCCGCCTCTTCACTGCTCAGCTCTCCCAGCTCCACCGCCTTCTCACGCGCCTGCTCAAATGCGTTTTTGAGCGTGGGGACGGCACGTTTCTCTGCCGCCTTTAACATCTCATCCACCCGCTTCAACATGCTCTCATAGGCCGCCACCATGCGTTCCAATGGCTCTTGCTTATCGTTGTCCGCCATAGCTAACTCCTCGCTGCTTTTTTTCAGGATTCCAATATATAGTGTGGGTCAAGATAGAAATATATCAACTCTCTCTTCGCCACTGTACAATACCCACTGTAGAACCACATACAGACAACGACACCACAGCATGCAACAAAGCTACAATCCAGCGGAGATTGAGAGAGAGGCCCAGAATTACTGGGAGGAGAGCGGCAGCTTCAGAGTCAGCGAAGATCCAACACGAGAGAAATACTACTGCCTCTCCATGTTTCCCTACCCCAGTGGCAAACTGCACATGGGACATGTGCGCAACTACACCATTGGCGACGTTATAGCCCGCTACCAACGGATGCTGGGCAAGAACGTACTGCAGCCCATGGGGTGGGACGCCTTCGGCCTGCCCGCCGAGGGGGCGGCCATCAAGAACAACATGCCGCCCGCCCGCTGGACCTACTCCAATATCGACTATATGAAGGGCCAGCTTAAGCAGCTAGGTTTCGGCTACGACTGGGGCCGGGAGCTGGCCACCTGCCAACCCGACTACTATAAGTGGGAGCAGTGGCTCTTTACCGAGCTCTACCGCAAGGGGCTGGTCTATAAGAAGAACGCCGTGGTCAACTGGGACCCGGTGGACCAGACCGTACTGGCCAACGAACAGGTGATCGACGGCCGCGGCTGGCGCTCGGGCGCCCTGGTGGAACGGCGCGAGATACCGCAGTGGTTCATCAAGATCACCGCCTACGCCGATGAGCTGCTGCAAGAGCTGGACAAGATGGAAGGCTGGCCGGAGAAGGTGCGCACCATGCAGCACAACTGGATCGGCAAGAGCTATGGCGTACGCTTCGCCTTCCCCTATGAACTGGAAGGCAGACAGGAGGAGCTCTGGGTATACACCACCCGGGTTGATACCATCATGGGAGTCACCTTCTGTGCCGTGGCTGCCGATCACCCCCTGGCCCAGTATGCCGCCAGGGACAACGCCGAGCTGGCCGCCTTCATTGAGGAGTGTCAAAAGGGGAGTGTGGCGGAGGCCGACCTTGCCACCATGGAGCAGAAGGGTGTGCCCACTGGGATATCTGTCACCCACCCCCTGACTAACGAACCGGTGCCGGTCTGGGTGGGCAACTATGTGCTCTCAGGCTACGGCGAGGGTGCGGTGATGGCGGTCCCTGCCCACGACGAGCGCGACTTCCACTTCGCCCAGAACCACGGACTAACGATCAAACAGGTGATAGAGGTAGAGGGAGAGGACTTCTCCACCGATGGCTGGCAGGAGTGGTACGCCGACAAGGGTCGCGGCATCTGTGTCAACTCCGGCAAGTACGACGGTCTCGGTTATGCCGATGCGGTCGACGCCATCGCCGCCGATCTCAACGCCATGGGGTTGGGCGAAAAACAGGTGCAGTACCGCCTACGCGACTGGGGGGTCTCACGCCAGCGCTACTGGGGGGCACCGATACCGATGATTCACTGCCCCAAGTGCGGCACCGTGCCGGTGCCGAAAGAGGACCTACCAGTAGTGCTGCCGGAGGATGTAGAGTTCGACGCCACCGGCGGCTCACCGATCAAGAAGATGCCGCAGTGGTACCAGACCAGCTGCCCTGAGTGCGGCGGTGATGCCGAGCGCGAGACCGATACCTTCGACACCTTTATGGAGTCCTCCTGGTACTACGCCCGCTACACCTGCCCGGACAGCGACACTGCCATGCTGGATCAGCGGGCCAACTACTGGCTACCGGTGGACCACTACATCGGCGGTATCGAGCACGCCATCCTGCATCTGCTCTACGCCCGCTTCTATCACAAGCTGCTGCGAGATGCCGGACTGATTAAATCAGACGAACCCTTCACCAAACTGCTGACCCAGGGGATGGTGGTAGCCGACACCTACTACCGTGAAGAGGAGAGCGGCAAACTGCACTGGTACAACCCCACCGAGGTGGAGGTGGAGCGCGACGAGAAGGGGCGTGTAATCAGCGCCAGACTCGCCGCTGACGGGCAGCCGGTAGAGGTAGGCGGCATAGAAAAGATGTCCAAATCCAAGAACAACGGCGTCGATCCCCAATCCATGGTGGACCGCTTCGGTGCCGACACCGTGCGTCTCTACACCATGTTCACCGCCCCACCTGATCAGTCCCTGGAGTGGTCGGATGAAGGGGTGGAGGGCGCGCACCGTTTCCTCAAGCGGCTCTGGGTGCTGGCTGCGGAAATCAAAAAGGGGCCAGAGCCCTTTTTGAATAACCAAACTACAGAAACCAGTGACACGTCAGACAAAAAGGGCTCTGACCCCTTTGTAGCTGCGCGGCGAGAGCTCCACGAGGCCCTGAAACAGGCCGCCTTTGACTACCAACGCCAGCAATTCAATACCGTGGTCTCCGCCTGCATGAAGATCGTGAACCTACTCTACAAGCTGGGCGACAGCACGGACGACCGCACCCTACTGCATGAAGGCATGGGCATAACCCTGCGGCTGCTAGCCCCGATCGCACCCCATTTGAGCCACCATCTGTGGCAGAAGCTAGGATATGGCGACGATATACTCGATAGCGACTGGCCGCAGCCGGACGAGGCGGCCCTAAAACAGGACTCCATCCAGTATGTGATCCAGGTGAACGGTAAGGTACGCTCCAAGATAGAGGTGTCTGCGGATGCCGATAAGGATACAATTGAGACCGCAGCACTAGAGGATGAGAATGCACGCCGCTTCATTGCCGATGCAACCGTTAGAAAGGTAATAGTAGTACCTGGCAAACTGGTCAATATCGTGGCCAAATAGAGGCTCACAGGAGAGCAGAGATGTTATTTAAAACTTATTACTATAAACCGCTGCTGGCCGTGTTAACCCTGCTATTGTTGGCTGGCTGTGGCTGGCAGCTGCGCGACCAGGCCAGTCTGCCAGAGTCTGTTGTCCCCATCTATATTCAGGGACCGTCCAGCTACAGCAAACTGTATAGGGATATGGTGCGGATACTGCGAGGCAGCGGCATACCGGTCGCCGAAGAGCAGAGCGAGGCAGCGGCTCTGCTACGCATCCGCGATTATCAGACCAACAACAGAATACTATCGCTCAAATCCGACACCGGAAAGGCCGCAGAGTATGAGCTCCACAACTATATGAACTTTGATCTGGTTGATGCTGCCGGCAATGAGCTGGTAGAGGAGCAAAAGGTCTCATTAACGCGCACCTACCTGCGCCAGAGATACGGTGTCCTGGATAGCTGGAATGATGAGATGCGACGCGATCTGATTAATCAGATGCTGCGACGCCTACAGGCGCGCCTGCGGTGAGCCGATGCAGGTTCGCCCACCTAATCTGCATACACATTTAAATAAAGGGCTCGCCTCCAGCTATCTGCTAAGTGGTGACGAGCCATTGCAGATGGGCGAGGCAGCAGATGAGATCCGGGCCGCGGCCAGGGCAGACGGTTTCGGCAGCCGCGATGTGATTGAGGTAGACCGCAGCTTCAATTGGGATGAGCTCACCGCCGAGGCCAGTAACCTCTCGCTCTTCTCCGAACGCCGCATCATCGACCTGCGCATCCCCTCGGGCAAACCTGGGACCCAGGGCGGAAAGGCGCTGCAGGAGTATCTGCAGCGTCCACCTGAAGACACCATGCTGCTGGTAACCATGCCCAAGTTGGAACCAAGCCAGACCACTAGCAAATGGTTCAAGGCCCTGGATAGCGCGGGGGTAGTAGTACGCGTTTGGCCGATCAAGGGTGAACAGCTACCCAGCTGGATCGAACAGCGGATGCGAAGAGATGGACTGCAGCCGGAGCCGGGAGTCGCCGCCATGCTGGCGGAGCGGATCGAGGGCAATCTCCTGGCCGCGACCCAGGAGATTGAGAAGCTGCTCCTGCTGCACGGCCCCACAGCCATCTCTACACAGCAGTTGATAGACGCGGTGGCTGACAGCTCTCGCTTCAATGTGTTTGATCTGGCAGACAGCGCCCTCGCCGGCGATAGTGGTCGCTGCATAAGGATCATCAATGGCCTGGAAGCGGAGGGGACTGCCGCCCCCCTGGTACTGTGGGCACTGTCACGAGATCTGCGGATGCTGGCTGAGCTGGCCCACCAGGTCAAAAAGGGACGTTCGCCGCAGCAGGCGGTTGGGGCAAGACGCGATATTTGGCAACAGCGCAAACAGCTTGTAACCTCTGCGCTACAGCGTCGCGCCGACTGGAGGCAACTGCTGCTACTATGTGGGCAGGCCGATCGCGCTATAAAAGGCCGCAGCCGGCACAACCCATGGCTACTATTTAAAGATATTGCAACCGGCATGTGTGGGGTCAACCCACTGCCACAACTGAAGGTTTCTAACTATGGCTAAACAGATAGAGGATATCGCTACCTACATGCAGGAGCTTGGGGGCAGGGCGCGCGCCGCCTCCCGCGATTTGGCCGCCGCCAGCACCAGAGAGAAGGACAACGCCCTGCTCGCCATCGCCGAGGATATTGAGAGCAATCGAGAATCCCTGATGGTGGAGAATAGGAAAGACCTTGCGGTGGGGGCAGAGAAGGGGCTGGACGCCGCCCTGCTGGACCGGCTGGAGCTGACCGATGCGCGCATCAACTCTATGATTGAAGGATTGCGCCAGATAGCCTCCCTGCCCGACCCTATCGGTGAGATCTTCGACATGAACTACCGCCCAACCGGTATCCAGGTGGGCCGTATGCGGGTGCCCCTTGGGGTGGTGGGGATCATCTACGAATCGCGCCCCAACGTCACTGCAGATGCCGCCGCACTCTGTCTGAAGTCGGGCAACGCCACCGTGCTACGCGGCGGCTCAGAGGCGTTCCACTCCAACCAGGCGATCGCCGCCAGCGTCCACCGCGGACTGGAGCAGGCGGGGCTGCCGGCAGATGGGGTGCAGGTGATCGCCACAACAGACCGCGCGGCCGTGGGCCAGATGATAACCATGCCAGAGTATATAGATGTCATCATTCCACGCGGTGGCAAAGGTTTGATTGAGCGTATCAGCAGTGACGCCAGGGTACCTGTAATCAAACACCTGGATGGTATCTGCCACATCTACATCGACGAAGAGGCCGATCTGGAGAAGGCATTACAGGTCTCCTTTAACGCCAAGACCCAGCGTTACGGCACCTGCAACACCCTGGAGAGCCTGCTGGTATCTGAAGATATCGCCGAGGCAGTACTGCCAGATCTGGGCAAGATGTATCAGGAGATGGGCGTAGAGCTGCGCGGCTGCGAGGCCACCCAGCGCCTGGTCCCCGGCTCCTTCGCCGCAACCGCAGAGGATTGGGACACGGAATACCTGGGTCCGATCCTTTCGATCAAGGTGGTCAAGGGGCTGGACGAGGCGATCGATCACATCAACACTCACAGCTCCCAGCATACCGACTCCATCATCACCGAGAACTACACCCGCGCACGCCGTTTTCTGCGCGAGGTGGACTCCAGCTCGGTGATGGTCAACGCCTCTACCCGTTTTGCCGACGGCTTTGA
Organism: Sedimenticolaceae bacterium; assembly: GCA_050293315.1. GTDB lineage: Bacteria > Pseudomonadota > Gammaproteobacteria > Chromatiales > Chromatiaceae > CBFDBF01. The sequence goes on along the minus strand of JBNKMS010000012.1, from coordinate 192,131 downwards.
GTACGGCCTGGGAGCGGAGATCGGTATCTCCACCGACAAATTCCACGCCCGTGGACCGGTAGGGCTGGAGGGGCTGACCTCGGTGAAATTTATAGTCCTGGGGGATGGACACATCCGGACGTAACTATCCGGCGAGCGCATTTGCTCCCCACTTGCTACTTTATCCCTCCTCCACTAGTGGGGATGGCAAGCTGCATCAGATCATTAGCGAACATAGAGCAATAAACGCAAAGGCCGCGAAGACGCAGAGAACGCAAAGTTTTGGGGAGTCTATAAGGAGACATATTTGCGCCTTCACGCCTTTACCTACAGGAGTGTAGATAGGGAACGTGAGCAGGAGCGGCAGCCTTGCGATCTCTGTGTCGGTTTCCAGTCTTCCGACAGCGCGGGTTCGAACTTGTTAATTATTCCGTTGCCTGGAGGTATTGGTAGAAAGGTGAGGAGAGGATTAGGATGAGTCTAACGCATGGCTATACCTGTGCAACTACCTTGATTAAAAGGACACCCCTTACTAAGGTTAAATGAACAACAGGATAAATCCCTGTGCTATCCCCACAGCTCGAGCCATAATAGACCTATGATCGGAATACTAGGCGGCACCTTCGACCCCATCCACTTTGGCCATCTGCGCACCGCGCTGGATGTTCAACAGGCGCTGGAGCTTACCGAGGTGAGGTTTGTCCCGTTGCGTAACCCGCCCCACCGTGACCCGCCGGTCGCCACCACCCAGCAGCGGCTGGAGATGATAACAGCCGCCATTGCCGACGAGCCTAAGTTTCGACTCGATACCCGTGAGATAGAGCAGGAGGGGGAGTCCTACACGGTACGCACCCTGCGCTCCCTGCGCGAAGAGCTAGTTGATAACCATATCTGCCTTATTGTAGGCTCCGACGCCTTCCGTGACTTTCCCACCTGGCATGAACCGGGAGAGATCCTGAAGCTGGCCCATATCGTGGTAATGCAGCGGCCGGGAGAGGCCCACCCGGACCCCTATCCAGAGCGACTTGCCACCTCTATAGAGGAGCTCACATCTGCACCCGCCGGCCAAATTTGGCACCATGAGGTAAGCCAGTTGCAGATATCCGCCAGCAAGATCCGGGAACTGCTACAACAGGGGAGATCGCCCCGCTATCTGCTGCCTGCCTCGGTGCTTGAGATTATTGAACAGCAGGGTATATATCGCCCGTAACCCGATAATCCAAGCAATACAGCCAGATTTAGGTTAGAATCTGCCCCCTTTTGAACATCGAACCACTATCCAACGACAGATATGCAATCAGAAGAGCTTAGAGACCTGGTCCTGAAGACCCTTGAGGATATGAAGGCCCGGGATATCGCAGTACTCGATGTACGCGACAAAACAAGCATCACCGACATCATGATCATCGCCAGCGGCACCTCGAGCCGCCATGTCAAATCGATCGCCGAGGCGGTCGCCTTTCAGGCCAAACTGGCCGGGGAGACGCCGCTTGGTACCGAAGGCGTACAGGATGGAGAGTGGGCGCTGGTCGACCTGAATGGGGTAGTGCTACACGCCATGCAGCCCAAGGTGCGTGAGTTCTACAAACTGGAGCGGCTCTGGAGCATCAACTTTGACCAGATGCCGCAAGAGGAGGGCCTGCAGGCTTCAGAGTAGCAGACTCTAAACCACCTCGGTTTCGCTATACACCGCAAGCAGATAGTGTATTCTTTTGATCTCGTTTCTTTTCCGGATTTGACGCTGCCGTTGCCCTACCACACTGTCCAGCACCACCTCACCATCCCGTAGCTGCACCAAAACCTGCAGATCCACACTACCATCCGTAAACTCCACCCACACCTCATCCCCCGGTTGCGGCGTCCACTCGGGGCAGAGCAGCAACAGCTCCCCATCATGGGCGCGTGGGGCCCAGGAAATGCCATCAACTTTCAGGGCGTAGGCACTGCCACATTCTGCCAGATCCAGCCTGCCCAAGAGCTGCCGACCGCGTCCCTCGGTCGTTGTACCGCAGACTGGCACATAGTAGGGGGGGTGGTCAGGCTCGCTGACACCGTTGCAAGCATACTCCCCGAACACCATCCATTTGGTATCCAGACCGAGGGTCTGCGCGATAATGCCCAACCGCTCCAGGGTTGGCTCTCTTCTACCCGCCAGATAGTGACCGATCGCCCCGCGGGTACATCCCAGCGCCTTGGCAAGCATATCCTGGGAGACTCCAATCTCCAGCATGCGCTCCTTTGCCCGCTCGGTCCATTCCGGTTTCATAGCCATATGATACAACCTGTATCATTTCATGCAATATAACATTATGTGCCTTAATTTGACCTTAGTAGATACGTAACGTACCCTATGATAGAGAGGCATCAGGATGCATCACAAAATGGATTTACAGAGCTACATCAGGACTTTCCCCCGCAGACGGCGTATGGCCATACGCAGACAGATAGCGCAGGCCCACGGCGTATCGGAGGTAACCGTCCGCTCATGGGCCAACGGGACACGCAAACACCCCTGCTCCCTGCAGGCCGTTACCATCACCGAGCAGATCACCGACAACCATGTCACCCGGTTTGATCTGCGACCGGACATCTTCGGACAGGGCAGTCCATGAACAGCGACAAACAGATACTGCGCTTGGCTGACATAACCCACTCACTATATGAAAAGGCAACCATAGACACGATTACCGGCCTCTTCAACCGTCGCCATTTTATAGAGCTGGCAAGGCGCGAATACAGCAGGGCCAAGCGGATGCAGAGCCCGATATCAATACTATTGATAGAGGTAGAGAGCTTTAAAGAGATCAACGACCAACATGGCCTCCATGCAGGAGACCAGGCACTGCGTCGGCTTGCTGACTACCTAGTAGAGAACACCCGGGAGATCGACATATGCGGTCGCTACGGCAACGATGAGTGCGCTGTTTTACTGATCGATGCTGACCGGTCAGCCGCCTTAGCAGTAGCCCTCAGGATGCTTTGCTATCTAGACGCTCAAGAGCACGGCAACACCAATGCTGACTGCCTATTCGAGATCAACATCGGCATTGCGCACAGCCCGTGTCCTGCCGCTGACAGTTCAATCGACCTATTACTGCACCAGGCAGAGCAGGCCCTCTACATCGCCAAGATTGATGCCCGCAACCGTGTGCACCTATCCAGGGCAGATTGAGGTCGGTGTACTTATTCGCGTTCTTGCTATAAATGACGCACACATACGCTTAGAAGGCGTGCAAACTGCACGAATTGATGTTTTGTTCTGCAACTGATACAACTGGCGTGCACAATCAACATAATCTGCATGGTTATGTTAACTATCGAGATAGCAGCAGAACTGGGGGTGGTATCTTGTAGATCGCCCACTGCGTCTCTGGAGATATAGGGCAACCCACCTTCCGCTTAAATGCTATGTTGCAGAAAAACAATGAGTCCTGAAATAGAACAAGTACAGAGATTCTATGAGGTCATATGGAACCAGCATGATAAATCTGCCATTCCATCGGTCCTGCATGAGGCGTTTATATTCAGGGGATCTCTAGGCGATGAAAAACAAGGTTATGATGGTTTTTCCGAGTATCTGGATATGATCCATGATGCCTTGAAAGATTATAAGTGCATAATAAATGAAATTGTCTCGGAGCCATCCAAGGCATTTGCAAAAATGGAATTCACAGGAATACACAAAGGAGAGCTAATGGGAGTTCCAGGTACAGGAAAACGCCTATCTTGGAGCGGTGCAGCCTTGTTCCATTTCAAGGAAGAAAAAATATCTTGGCTTTGGGTTCTTGGTGATCTCAAATCTTTAGAAATGCAACTGCATGAAGATCCAACATAACAATTTACTATCGCCGCCCCAAAAACGCTAACGCGTTTTCGCGTCAGACGGCGCCTAAGCATTATGCATAAACATATAAATCAAATATTATTTTATCTACTGATATTTTGCAGCATGCCGATTGCCAATTCTGCTGAAACGCCAGCATTGCCAGATATTGGAGAGTTATACGAGGTAGATAAAAATAGTGAAATTGCAGTGCCTTTTATGGTTTGGTCGCAATTTTATTGTGTGCAAAAAATACATATAGACCACATCGATTATCAGCTGTACATCGCTTGCGGTGGTACAACCGCTAAAGAAGAGAAACAGCGTCAAAAGATAGCATTTATTGAATCAAGTGATCCTAACTTTTCTACTCCGGAAGGGTTATCTATTGGCGATAAATTCAATAATGATATTGGCAGCAGCTCATATGGCGGCGAATGTAAAATGCTTCCATCAGGCTGGCATGCTTGCGTAAAAATCGTAAATAAGAATGGAGTCCCAGGTTATGAGTCAACAATATCTAGGTTCATAAAATAATGCATAGCCATCACATCATGATCGTTGTGAATTTTGCGGGGATAAATTTATGCTAAATACATCTTATGGATGAAATCGTAAAAATAACCCTATATACACTATGCGCCGGTGCATGCATTCCACTAGGCGGGGCACTCGCTTATAAAGAGAAGATCAAACCCAGATGGCTGGAAAATGAATTTCGGCATTTTGTTATCGCATTCGGCGGCGGTATTCTGCTCGCCGCTGTGGCCCTTATCCTGGTCCCGGAAGGCGTTGCATATGTCGATCACTCAGTTGTAAGCGTCGCTATCTTGCTGTTCGGTGGGATATGCTTCTTTACAGTCGAACGCATGCTTGGCGCCCGACGTCGAGAGAAACCGCAATTTACCGCTATGCTGCTGGATTATATTCCGGAATCCCTGGCCTTGGGGGGCGCGTTTGCGGTTGGTGCTGAATCAGCCCCTCTATTAGCCCTCTTCATTGGCCTACAAAATTTGCCCGAGGGGTTTAACGCCTATCGCGAATTGCGTGCTATACCGCAATCTCGTTCAAAACATATATTGTGGTTTATGTCTATGCTGGTCCCTATAGGGCCCATTATTGCCGTATTAGGGTATATCCATTTGAGCGAAATCACCGAACTTTTGGGAGCAACAATGTTATTTGCGGCAGGTGGGATTCTATACCTAATATTCCAGGACATTGCCCCACAGTCACGTATGCGGCGCCATTGGGCCCCGCCATTAGGCGCGGTATTTGGTTTTTGTGTAGGAATGCTTGGCAATAACATCGCCATCGGCACCTAACAGATCACTCCAGCGAATACTCGCGCATATCCTATAATTACCCAAGGGGTCCCAATAGCAAAGGAAACAGGAGGTGTCTTGATGCCGAAAATCAAATGGGATGATTCGTTAAGCGTTAATAATGATGAAATTGATAGCCAACATAAAGAGTGGATCGGGATATTCAATAAGATGCACGACACCATCATGACAGGAAATGTTGGCGCAGTACGCAATATTGGCGTGAATACCTTGAGAGAAATGCAAGATTACGCGCGTTATCATTTCAGTTTTGAAGAAGAGTATATGCGGACCATGAACTATCCTAGACTATACGAACACCAACGCGCACATAAGGATTTTGATAACACGATATATTCCTATATGCGAGATATACAATCAGGGGAGATGGTCTTAAATTCTGAAATCATGGAGCTGATTAGGAGTTGGCTGTTTGACCATATAGCAATAGAAGATAAAAAATATGCTGCGCACCTTAAAACGAAAGAGCAATAATCAATCCAGCTTGTAAATATATGCAACGATACTCAGCGACAGTAATTAACCCCCAGTATCCTCCAGATTAAATCGCCCCGCATCTTCAGCCAGCAGCTGCATCTCGCTTACTCCTGAGTAACTGCGGCACAATATAGAGGCGATATTTTGTTGCCCTGATATGTTTTAATTAAGCGAATAGTATAGATTTGATCTGTCTGGATGGGGATTACTGAGAGTGACTCCTGATGACAGCACACTAGGTTGATCAGCAACACCGCGGCCTGTTGGCCACCGGAAAAACCGGCTTTATGAACATTCACCTGATCTCTATAGGCAATCGCATGCCCCGCTGGGTGCAGGAGGGCTACGATGAGTATGCCAAACGGCTGCCCGCAGAGTGCAGCCTGCAGCTAGTGGAGTTGCCGCTTGGCCGCAGAGGCAAGGGGGCGGATCTGACAAGGGCGCTACGGGAAGAGGGTGAGCGTATGCTTAAGGCTCTACCACGCGACTCGCTGGTGGTGGCGCTTGAAGTCAAGGGCAAGACGTGGAGCACCGAGCAACTAGCCATTAAGTTGGATGGATGGATGGGCGGTGGCCGGGATGTGGCGCTGCTAATAGGCGGTCCCGACGGATTGGCTGATAGCTGTCTCCAACAGGCAGATCTGCTCTGGTCGCTCTCTCCGCTCACCCTGCCTCATCCCCTGGTACGGGTAGTGGTAGCAGAGCAGCTCTACCGCGCCTGGAGCATCCTGCGTAATCACCCCTATCACCGGGGGTGATGCTGGTCTACAGCTGACCCTACACGCCGCTGCGTCAATAGTTTGATACAAACCCATGGAAAGCTCTATGGCAAACGATTACCAGATGCACTAATTAGCCTCTGGCAAATAACGCAGAGGTCGCTAAGCTTCCGCTCCCTGCTCACGCCCCTCGCCTACTTCCTTGCAGGCCTCCCCACTAGTGAGGAGGAGATGAAGAGTTTCTCTCATCTTTTTGAAAAATCACATATAATCCGATTACTGTTAATAAACATCCCGGAATATGCAGCCACAACTATATCTAGCCTCCCGCTCGCCCCGGCGTAGTGAACTCCTCTCACAGATTGGTGTCACTCATGAGGTGGTTGCCGTAAATATCGATGAATCAGTTTTGGCAGATGAGTCTCCAGCAGATTATGTGGTACGGCTGGCGCTGGAGAAGGCGGCGGCGGGACGCGCTATTATACAACAGCGTACACAGCCGGTGTTGGCGGCTGATACTGCGGTGGTGATAGATGGCGAGATCCTCGGCAAGCCGGCCGACCGCGCCGATGCTGTGGCCATGTTGACACGACTCTCCGGGCGTGACCACGAGGTGTTCAGCGGGGTGGCACTAGCCAGTGATGAGATGGAGAGCCGTCTCAGTGTCAGCCGGGTAACCTTCCGCCCGATAACAGAGGCCGAGGCCGAGGCCTACTGGTTGAGCGGTGAACCGGCAGATAAGGCAGGCGGATATGCAATTCAGGGTCTGGGCGCCCTGTTCGTCTCTCGCCTGGAGGGAAGCTTCTCCGGGGTGATAGGCCTGCCGCTGTTTGCTACAGCTGAGCTGTTGTGTAGAGCAGGGCTTGGGTCTTTAGACCTACTGAGCCGACACAACCTATAGATGAGCACTAGCCGATGAGTGAAGAGATCCTGATAAATATCACCCCACAGGAGACCAGGGTCGCCTTGGTAGAGAGTGGTGTGCTGCAGGAGATTATTATAGAGCGGAGTAATAACCATGGACTGGTTGGCAATATATATAAAGGTAGGGTCTGTCGGGTACTTCCGGGGATGCAAGCCGCCTTTGTTGACATAGGGCTTGAACGGTCGGCCTTTCTGCATGCTGCAGATATTGCCCATCCCAATCACAGCGACGAGCAAACAGAAGATATCTCTGTGCTTGTGCGTGAAGGGTGCGAGGTCATTGTCCAGGTAACTAAGAACCCCCTTGGCAATAAAGGCGCTAGGCTGACCACCAATATCTCCATCCCCTCACGTTACCTGGTATTCATGCCATCGCTTAATTCTGCGGGGGTATCTCAGAAGATCGAGAGTGAAGAGGAGCGACAGCGACTACGCGAGATCATTGATAGCGGTAGTGAAGAGGTGGGCTGTAGCAATAGTTTTATCGCCAGGACCGCGGCCAATGGGGTGGAACGAGAGACCCTTCTGGCCGACATGCGTTTCCTCACCCGTCTATGGGACTCTATCCAGGAGAGCCGTAAAACGGCCAGCCTGCCGGGGCAGATCCACTCCGATCTACCTCTGGCAATGCGCGCCATACGTGACCTGGTAGGACCGGCGGTTGACCGGATCCGTATAGACTCACAAGAGTGCATGCAACAGGCGGCTGAATTTGCCAAAAAGATAATCCCAGACACCACTGCCAATATAGAACACTACCCCGGGGAGCGCCCCATCTTTGATCTCTATGGGATCGAAGATGAGATCCAGAAGGCGCTAGCCCGCAAGGTAGAGCTGAAATCAGGCGGCTATCTGATCATCGATCAGACCGAAGCCATGACCACGATCGATGTGAATACAGGGGCCTTTGTTGGCCGCCGCAATCTGGAAGAAACCACCTTCAAGACCAACCTGGAAGCGGCCCAATCAATCTGCCGACAACTGCGGCTACGCAACCTTGGCGGTATAATTATCATAGACTTTATAGATATGCTGGATGCAGAGCATAGACGCCAAGTGTTACGGGCACTCGAGAAGTGCCTGGCCAGAGATCAGGCAAAAAGCTGTATCACTGAGGTTTCGTCCCTCGGCCTGGTGGAGATGACGCGCAAACGCACGCGCGAATCCCTGGAGCATATTCTGTGTGAGCCGTGCCCCTGCTGTGATGGACGCGGCTCCCTAAAGACTGCGGAGAGCACCTGTTACGAGATCTTTAGAGAGATCATGAGAGAGGCCCGCCAATTTGATGTGGAGTCGCTGCTGGTGCTGGCGTCCCAGGAGGTAGTGGAGCTTCTACTGGATGAAGAGTCTGCCAGCCTGGCCGATCTGGAAAGCCTGGTCGGTAAAACAATAAAGCTACAGGCAGAAGCCCTCTATACTCAAGAGAATTATGACATTGTACTGTTATGACGATTAAAAATAGTTAGCACATGATCCGCCTGCTACGACCTATCGCGGCCAAAATCAGGCCCATTCTGATTCTACTCATCATCCTGGGTGGTATTGCTACTGTTGTGGCACGCCTACTGCTGCCGCTGGCAGAGGGCTATCGTGAGGACGTGCAGCAGCTGGCAAGCGATATGCTGGGACAACCGGTGGAGATCACAAAACTGTCCGCTCAGTGGCGCGGCTTTGGCCCAGAATTGGTGCTGGAGGGCATCCACCTGGCAGATCCTGAGAGCAGTCTAGCAGCGCTACGGCTCACAGAGATACGAGTGGGTATCGGCATCCTGGATACCCTGAGAAGTGGTAAGCTCACCCCGCGCGAGATCACCGTCTATGGGGTGCATCTGCTGATCAAGCGCCGCTCAGATGGGTCGATCGTGGTATCCGGCCTGGAGGATCTCGGCCTAGACAACCAGAAAGATGACACCATCTTCTCCCTCCCCTACCGCATCTCCCTGAAGCAGGGCGAGCTAATATGGGAAAACCAGGCAATTGGAGCGGAGCCACTACGCTTCACCGATGTGGACGTTACCCTCACTAACGATCAGGATCGGCATCAACTGGATGTCGTACTAAGCCTGCCGGGCAGCAACGAGGCGCGGATGACACTGGCCGCCGATGTCACCGGCGAGTTCCATCGCCCCGGTGGTTGGTCGGGTGACTTCTTCCTGCGTGGTAACAAGTTGGCAATGGAGAAAATACTGGCCAGCAGGATCCCCGCCGGCTATAGCATGAGTGGCGATGCCTACATTGAGCTGTGGAGCCGTTGGGATAGAGGGTATATGACCACCTTGCAGGGTGGTGTCAACTGGCGTCAACTAAAGCTCCTCAGCGACCAGTTAGACGCTAACGGCAGACCACGCCAGCTGGAGCTGGATGAACTCGGCGGGCAACTCAAATGGCAACGTAACGATAATGGCTGGCAGCTGGACATTAATGATATCAAGCTGGCGCATCATGGACAGCAGTGGCCTGCGTCCAGTATGAGTCTGGTCACCAGATATGACCAGGCCGGACTACTCCACATCCGTTCCGGTATCGATTTTCTGCAGGTTGAGGATGTATTGACGATCATCGGAATGTTCCCCCTGCCGGAGATGGATATTGACCAGGCGCTAATCACCTTAAAACCGCAGGCCAACCTGCACGCGCTACAGTTCCGGTTTGATGAGACCCCTAACGGCCCCACCTGGGGCGCCCGCGGTCGAGTGAGCCGACTCTTCACCAATCCTTGGAAAAAGGTTCCCGGGGTAAAAAACCTGGATGCCAGTTTCTGGCTAAACCAAGATCAAGGGGAGCTAAAATTGCAAGGAAGAGGGGTCTCTGCCGCCTTTCCCCAGCTGTTTAGAGATATGCTGAAACTGGATGAGCTCAGTGGCCTACTGCGCTGGGAGCGACTGCCGCAACAAGGGTGGAGGATTGAATCCAAAGAGATACATGCTGTCAACCAGGATATAAAATCACGCACCAGACTGCGTATAGATATCCCCCATGATCCTGCAGAGTCGCTGCTGCTGGATCTCCAGACAGACTTCCATGATGGCGACGCCAGCACCACCTCACGCTATCTGCCCGTTACCATCATGCCGGACGCCGTAGTTGCGTGGCTTGATCGCAGTCTGGTAAGCGGTGATGTGGTAAGCGGTAGCTGCATCTTCCAGGGACCGGTGCGGAGTTTTCCCTTCGAGGACAACAACCGCGGCCGCTTTGAGGTACTGTTTGGGGTCGAAAATATGATCCTGGACTACTGGCCGCAATGGCCTCGATCAGAAGACCTGACCGCCGAGGTCCGTTTTTTAAATAATCATTTCGATGCCTGGGTGGAGTCGGGCAAGATACTATCCAGCGATCTACACAATATTCACGGTCGAATTGAGCACCTGTCAAAGGCCTCTCCGTTCCTGCTTAACGGCAAGGTAACCGGGCCGCTTCACGATGGGCTCCGCATCCTCAGCGAATCACCTTTGTCTGAGCGCTTTAGTACCCTGGCTGCAGCGGTCAAGGCCGATGGCGATGCCGACCTGGAACTGGACCTGACCATCCCTATAAAAAGCGGGCAGTTCAAGCTTGATGGGCAGCTGACGTTCAGCGACTCCGGCCTGTTCATCCAGGAGTGGCAACTACCCATAACCAACATTAGTGGCGACCTGAAGTTGAGTGAATCCGGCGTCCGCTCGGATAATCTACAAGGCAAGCTGTTGGGACAAACGCTAACTGCAACGGTAACCCCGGTAAGTGACAGCGGTGCAACCCGGATCAGCGGGGATGTCACTCTCTCCAGCAACACCTTGGCACAACAGTTCCCAGGCAACTACATAGAGGAGTTGCAGGGAAGTACATCCTGGCAGATGCAGCTGGATCTACCCCCCCGTAGCGATAAAGAGAAAGAGTTGCCGCCAATCTTACGGCTCACCTCCAACCTTAAGGGGATACATATCGATCAGCCCCGCCCCTTCGGCAAAACGGAGGAGAGTGAGCGCCAGTTGCAACTTGAAGCTGAGCTCACCACCGCCAAGCAACGGCAAGTAAAGATTAGTTATAGCGATGCCGGTGAAGCCGTGTTGCTGCTGGACAGGAGCGGTCCCAAGACCAAGCTAGTGCGAGGCGGTGTAACCTTCAGCAGTGGTGCAGCCATACTGCCAAACAAAGATGTCCTACAGATACGAGGCAGACTGAACAGCCTAAACCTAACCCCTTGGTTAAAAGTGGCGGATTCTGCGGAAACCGAACTACCCCCAATTGTGACCACCAACTTTAGAATATCAAAGCTTCGATACGCAGATACCACGTTGGATAATGCCGTCCTGAATCTCTCCAGCACTAAATCGAGCTTCGGCGGTCGTATCAGTAGCAAGAGCATGGATGGAAGATTTGAGGTGCCCGTACCACTGCGGTATGGGCCGATCGTGGCGCGCTTTGACCGCATCGACCTTGCCTTTGATCCAGACGACCTGGAAGACAAGAGCGCCTCACTCTGGGCCGACCCCCGTACCCTGCCAAGTCTAGACCTGCGCAGCAAAAAGACCACCATTAATGGACGCAATTATGGCCTGCTGGAACTGCTCGCCAAGCATGTCAAGGACGGCCTGGAGCTGAAAACGATCGCCCTCAACTCAGAGCGGCTCAACCTATCGGCCCATGGGGAATGGATAATGTTTAATGACAGACCCCAGACCGCTATCGATATGCATATGCGGGGAGAATCTCTTGGCAAGCTGCTAAAGCACCTCGGGTTTGCACCCTCTATTGAAGGGGCGCCGGTAAAGATGGATGCCTCTCTCCGCTGGAGTGGCAACCCGCGTCAGTTCAGCAGTACAGACCTACACGGCAAGCTGGACATGCGTCTGGGCAAGGGGCGTATACTTGAGGTTAATCCAGGTATGGGCCGGGCATTTGGTCTACTCAATCTAGGCGCACTCCAGCGCCGCCTTACACTCGATTTTAGTGACCTATTTAAGAAGGGGCTCAGTTTTGACCTGATAGATGGGTCCTTTAGACTGGATGATGGCGATGCCTATACCAATGACCTGCGCCTCGAAGGACCATCTGCTGATATAGAAATACTCGGCCGCATCGGTCTGGTTGACAGAGACTTCGACCAAGTGGCAACCATCACCCCAAAGATAACCGGCTCCCTGCCGGTGATTGGCGCTATCACCGGCGGTCCTGTGGTTGGAGCCGCCCTTTACCTGGCGCAAAAGGTTGTTGGGAAAAAGGTTGATCAGGCCAATGACAAGGTCTACACCATAACCGGCTCCTGGGACAACCCGACTATCATCCCGCAAAAACAGGATTTCACTATCGGCCTCTCTAAACTCGAGGGGCAGCCAACCGAGCCTGATACAACGAACAGGCAGCGTCAGTCACCGCCTAAGGCAAAGAACGAAACCTGGGAGAATCCCCTCTTCAACAATTGAAGATTCCACATAAGACCCCATTAGTTTTTCTATTTATGGAGTGCTATCCTGCACCGCTTTAAAATTTGATAACTTGAAAGAGTACGCATGACGCAGCAAAAGAAAAGAATAGCAGCCATCCAGATGGCATCGGGATCAAACATTGAAGCCAACCTGCTGGAGGTGGAAAAACTGCTGTCAGCAGCGGTAGCTGCCGGTGCTGAACTGGTGGTGCTGCCTGAAAATTTTGCCTTTCTGGGCAAGGAAGACCGCGAGTTGTGCAAGATACGCGAGAAAGTAGGAGAGGGGCCACTGCAGCAATTTCTCAGCAAGCTGGCCAGCCGCCACTCTATCTGGCTGGTCGGCGGCACCATACCATTGGTGGCCCCGGCCCCGGACAAGATCAGCGCCGCCTGCCTGGTATTTAATGCCGCAGGAGAGCAGGTTGCACGTTACGACAAGATCCATCTATTTGATGTCCATCTGCCGGATACAAATGAGACCTACGCAGAGTCCAAGATCATCGAGTCCGGAAAAGAGGTGGTGGTAATTGACTCACCATTTGGACGCCTGGGGATGGCGGTTTGCTACGATCTGCGGTTTCCGGAGATGTTCCGCAAGATGGCAGACATGGGAGCAGAGCTCATCTGTCTGCCGGCGGCCTTTACCGCTAACACCGGCAAGGCACACTGGGAAACGCTTGTGCGCGCCCGCGCCATTGAGAACCTCGCCTACATTGCAGCCTCAGCGCAGGGTGGATTCCATGTCAGCGGCCGCGAGACCCATGGCCACAGTATGATAGTAAATCCATGGGGGAGTGTCCTGGATGAGCGGCCACAGGGTAGTGGCTTTGTTATTGCCGAACTTGATCTGCAGCATCTGGCCAGCACCCGCAGGACCTTCCCAGCCCTGCAACATAGACAGTTAAGTGGTGTGTGATAATCCCAACGCAGACCTAAAGCAAGAGAGTCTAATTAAATGTCAACCCACCTGGATATAGCGCGCAGTGCCATCCTTGCACCGGCAGAGCTACATGATAACGACCTGAACCGACTGCTAAACCAGCTGTCGGGTCAAGGTATCGATGCGGCTGACGCCTTTTTTCAGAGCAGCCGGGCAGAGTCATGGGTGCTGGAGGATGGAATTGTAAAGGAGGGTTCGCATAACATAGAGCAGGGGGTGGGGATCCGTATCGTTAGTGGCGAAAAGAGTGGTTTCGCCTACACCGATGAGCTACGTCTACCCGCCCTGCTAGAAGCGGCCCGGGCGGCCCGTTCCATCTCTCGCAGCGGTGGCCAGGGGGTTGTTAGAATCAAACACGCGGCGGCCTACAAACGGCTATACGATCCCATCAACCCTCTGGAGACCATGTCAGTAGAGGAGAAGATCGCCCTGTTGCAGAGCCTTGATGCGGAGGCCCGGGCCCAGGACCCCAGAATCACACAGGTTAACATCGGATTGGTAGCGGTCCAGGATATCATCCTTATAGCTGCGGCCGATGGCTCTCTGCACGGAGACATTCGCCCCCTCATACGCTGTAATGTACAGGTTATCGCTGAACAGAACGGCCGACGTGAACAGGGCTCTGCCGGCGGCGGGTCACGCCAGGGACTCCAGTTTTTTATGCAGCAAGAACACGCCCTCAACTACGCCCGCGAGGCGGCGCGACAGGCACTGCTCACTCTTGAAGCGGTGGCGGCACCGGCCGGGAGTATGCCGGTGGTATTGGGCCCGGGCTGGCCAGGCATCCTGCTGCATGAGGCGATCGGACACGGCCTGGAGGGCGACTTTATTCGCAAGGGGACCTCGGCATTTGCCGGCCGGCTGGGTGAAAGGGTTGCAGCAGAGGGCTGTACGGTGGTAGATGACGGCACTCTGCCTGGTCGCCGCGGCTCCCTCACCATAGATGATGAGGGTACACCGGGACAGAATACGGTGTTAATTGAGAACGGTATTCTGAAGGGATTTATGCATGATCGTCTCAGTGCCCGCCTTATGGGAATGGAGCCAACCGGTAACGGACGGCGAGAATCCTACGCCCATCTGCCACTGCCGCGTATGAGCAATACCTATATGCTGCCGGGTAAGCACCAACCAGAAGAGATCATCCGTTCAGTCAAACGAGGGCTCTATGCGGTAAATTTCGGTGGCGGCCAGGTAGATATCACCTCCGGCAAATTTGTCTTCTCTGCCAGTGAGGCCTATCTGATAGAGGATGGGAAGATAACCGCCCCGGTAAAGGGCGCCACCCTTATCGGCAACGGCCCCGAGGTCCTGACCCATGTAAGCATGGTTGGCAACGATCTGCAGCTGGACACAGGTGTTGGGGTCTGCGGCAAAGATGGGCAGAGTGTTCCTGTAGGAGTGGGTCAGCCGACCCTGAAGATAGATGAACTCACCGTAGGCGGTACCAGCGCGTGAACGACCAAACAACGACAACAACAGAGAACATAGAGCAGCGCCAGGCAGAGCTGGAGCAGATCATCGCGCAGCTACTGGGTGAGGCCAAACGCCGGGGAGCCAGTGCCGCTGCCGCTGGCGTTAATAGTGATACCGGCCTCTCTGTTACCGTCCGCATGGGCGAGGTCGAGACTATTGAATACAACCGTGATAACAGCCTGGGGATCAGTGTCTATTTTGGACAACGTAAAGGCTCTGCAAGCATCTCGGATCTCAGCCCGGCAGCGCTGAAGGAGAGTGTCAGAGCGGCCTGTGATATCGCCCGCTATACCGACGAAGATGAGTACGCCGGGCTGGCTGATGCAGAGCTTATGGCGCAGCAGATCCCTGCCCTCGATCTCTATCACCCCTGGGCACTCGATGCACCAGAGGCAATACAGCTGGGTCAGGAGTGTGAGTCTGCAGCGCGCGCTCTGGACTCGCGCATATGCAACTCCGAAGGGGCCACTATCAACAGCCATAGCGGGCTACACGTCTACGGCAACAGCCACGGCTTTATCGGCAGCTACCCCAGTAGCCACCACAGCATCAGCTGTAGTGTCATCGGCCAACAGGACGGCGCAATGCAGCGTGACCACTGGTACACGCTGGGGCGGTCGGCTGCCGATCTTGAACCCCCGGCCGTCGTGGGGACACATGCAGCCGAACGCACCCTGGCGCGCCTCGGTGCACGCAAAATCGGCACCTGCAGGGCACCGGTAATTTTTCAGGCAGAGGTCGCCGCCAGCCTGTTACGCAATCTGATCAGGGCTATCAGCGGCAGTGCTCTATATCGCCGCTCATCCTTTCTCCTGGACCAACTGGGCCAACAGATATTTCCTGATTTTGTGCGCATCCACGAAGACCCCCTGTTGCCGCGTGGGCTTGCCAGCGCCCCCTTTGACGCGGAGGGGGTGGCCACCAAGGCACGAGACATCGTGAGTCAGGGTATACTCCAAGGCTATGCCCTCAGCAGCTACTCCGCCCGCAAACTGGGGATGCAGACCACCGGTAACGCCGGCGGAGTGCGTAACCTCACCATTGAGCACGGGGGGCATACCCTACCCGAACTGTTAAAGAAAATGGATAGAGGGCTACTGGTTACGGAACTTATGGGCCACGGCATTAATATGGTAACCGGCGACTATTCACGCGGGGCAGCCGGTTTCTGGGTAGAGAACGGAGAGATCCAATACCCGGTACAGGAGATCACAATCGCTGGAAATCTAGGGCAGATGTTTCAACAACTATTGGCCGTAGGCAGTGATATAGACCAGCGCTACAGCATTCGCACCGGCTCCTGGCTGATCGAGGCCATGACTATCGCCGGAGAGTAGGTCTGGCTCCGGCACCGTTTAAATAAAATACATCTAAGCGCAAGAGGCCTGTTATGGAAAAGTATGTCAACGGCATTGCAGTACACGAAGCTGGGAATCGCAGCGGGATTCCAATCATCTTTATCCACGGATTCCCCTTCAACTCCACCATGTGGAGAGAGCAGATAAAACAGCTGAAGAAGCAATACTACTGCATATCTTATGATGTCAGAGGGCTTGGCGAGGCTCCTTCCGGAGATGGCCAATTTACCATAGAGATGTTTGTAGATGATCTGTGCGCACTGATTGACGGCCTGGATCTCGACCGACCAATCATAGCCGGCTTTTCCATGGGTGGTTACATCGCACTGCGCGCGATGGAGCGAGAGCCAGAGCGGTTTCGCGCACTGATCCTGTGCGACACCAGGTCAGAGGCAGACGATGACGCAGGGAGATTAAAGCGGGCCGCTGCGATCAAGGCCATAGACAAGGATGGAGTGGAGCAGTTTGTGTCCGGCTTCGTCCCTCTAGCCTTCAGCGATGGTGCCCCGCACAGGATCCCCGAGATCTATAACAGCTATTTGGAGCAGGCCCAAAAAGAGTCTCCGGTCGGGGTCAAGGGGTGTCTCTTGGCGATGGCTGCCCGAACAGACACCACGCGCTCACTGGAAGATATCAATATTCCAACCCTGTTGCTGGTTGGTGAGAATGACAGCATAACGCCGCCCGCCATGATGCAGCAGATGCATGAGATGATAAAAGACTCAGAGATAGTCACCGTCCCTGGTGCCGGACATATGTCGCCGCTGGAGAACCCGGAGTGCGTCACCCAAAGCATTGATGAATTTTTAAGGAAATCAGTATAGTCAGATCACCATATTGGGCCTCTCTGCCAACTACATCACAAGGAGGAAAAACGATGATCAACCCGCGACGCCACCTAAGCATAGTTGCTCTTATATACTTCACCACACTTGGCTCCGCATGCGTAGAGGCAACAGACAATAACAACAGTCAAAATAGTGGCTGGCAAAACTATTACGACGCAGATAGCGGCTTTGTATTCATCTACCCAAATGGTTGGGAGGTGGTAGATGACTTCTTTTACAAAACGCATTATGTGGCAACCATACAGCGGATCGGTGGCAGTAAAGACCCAATCAACTGGATTCGCGTCAACTCTCCTCAATTTATGGAGAATGACGGAAGATGCATAGAGGTAGACATGCAGTCTCTCTGCACATATAGCAAAGATGAGGCTGTACTCGAGATATTTGAAAAATTTGCTGCTAGCTTTAAATGCGAACACCCAGAGGAAAATGCCAATAAGAAAATTAACGAGGCCCAGTATTTCGGGCGGGAGGAGGTCAAATGAATACTCTTGAAGCCATCACCCAACGTCGTGCAGTAAAACACTACGACGCTGACCACCGCATGAGTGAGGAGGAGATCGAGCGCTTACTGTCACTCGCCACGTTATCGCCTACTGCATTCAATATTCAAAACTGGCGTTTTGTGGTTGTCCGTGATGCCGACCTGCGCAGCCAGATCCGTGCGGTCTCCTGGGACCAGGCGCAGGTAACAGATGCCTCCCTGCTCGTCGTGCTGTGCGCCGATCTAAAGGCGTGGGAGAAAGAGCCTGCGCGCTACTGGCGCAACGCCCCGACGGAGGTGAGTGATTTCCTGCTGCCGGCTATTGACGGCTACTATCGCGATAAAGACCAAGTCCAACGCGATGAGGCGATGCGTTCATGTGGCATAGCGGCGCAGACACTCATGCTGGCGGCAAAAAGCATGGGTTATGACTCCTGTCCTATGGATGGATTTGATTTCGATGCGGTTGGCAGGCTGATTAATCTGCCAGCGGATCATGTGATCGCCATGTTTGTCGTCATCGGCAAAGGGGCCACAGAGGCGTGGCCACGCGGTGGCCAACTGCCGTTGGACGAAGTGGTAATCCAGGACAGATTCTAGGCACAAGGCCGGGGCATAGCCCCGGCCCTGACACAGTCTCTCTATCTCTATATAAACACTAAACCTTAAACTGCTTCACCAGCACAGCAAGACTATTGCTAAGCTCATATAGCCTTTCACTGGCATCAGAGACATGAGTGGTCTGTTCGGCCCCATGCTCTGCTAGATCAGATATCTGCACAATATTTTTATCTATCTCTTCCGCCACTGCCGACTGCTCTTCAGCTGATGTTGCAATCTGTCTATTCATATCGGAGATGTTGGCAACTGCATCAGCGATCTTATTCAATGATTCTGCTGCAGCTCCCGCCTTTTCAACCGTCTTTTGTGTGGTAACACGACTGCTCTCCATTACCTCTACTGCCTCTCTCGAGCCGGTCTGCAACTTTTCGATCATCTCTTGAATCTCTTGGGTGGATTGTTGCGTACGACTGGCCAGGGTACGGACCTCATCCGCAACCACAGCGAATCCCCTGCCCTGTTCACCGGCCCTGGCGGCCTCAATTGCCGCATTCAGGGCCAGCAGATTGGTCTGCTCTGCAATCCCGCGAATCACATCAAGCACCGAACCAATGGCCTCACTCTCACTCTCCAGACGATGAATAACCTCGGCCGACTGCTCAACCTCGGAGGCCAGTTTATTAATAGTATCCGCTGCTTCACTTACAATGCTCTTGCCTTCCGCGGCCTCTCTATCCGCCTCACCTGCAGAACTTGCTGCAGTCTCCGAGCTCTTGGAGATCTCCTTAACGGTAGCTGCCATCTCAGTCACGGCTGTTGCGGCCTGTTGGGTCTCGCTACGCTGCTGCATCATGCTGTTGTTGGTCTCTGTTGAGATACCATTTAACTCATTGGATGATACGGTAAGCTCTCCGGTTGCATCCTTTACCTGGCGAATAATCTCATGGATCTTTTCTGTGTAGCGATTGAATGCGTGCGCCAGCTCTGATATCTCATCGCTACCGGAGTCATCCAGTCTTGCAGTCAGGTCGCCCTCACCTTGAGATATATCATCCATGGCCGCAGTGGTCGTGCGTAGCGGACAGATAATACTCATGGTGATCGAGAATGACAGGAATGCGAGCAGAGCCAAGATCAAGAAGACAACTAGACCGACTGACAGCAACTGGCCCCAGAAGATCTCTTCAACATCGTCAATATAGATACCTGAGCCGATGATCCATCCCCAAGGCTCGAAACCTTTGACATAGGATAGTTTATCTACCGGATCATCGGTTCCAGCTTTAGGCCACATATATGGCACAAAACCACTCCCCTGCGCCTTGACTACTTTTACAAACTCCACAAACAGCTTCTTACCATTAGGGTCCTTAACCTCCGAAAGGTCCTTGCCATCCAGCGCCGGCTTTGCCGGATGCATAACCATTGTTGGATGCATGTCGTTGATCCAGAAGTAGTTGGTCTCGTCATAATGTAGGCTCTTGATTATCTTGAGCGCAGCGGCCTTGGCCCCGGCCTCATCTACTTCACCTGTGGCAATTAGGCTATGTTGCTCAATCAGAATACTATGCGCCGCCTCCACCAGTTTACGCGTCTGGGCCTCTTTCTCCTGCATCAGAGAGGAGTGCAGCGCCACCAATGAGATTGTGGTGACCAATAAGACACCCGCCAGGGCCAATATTGCCAACGACCATAGCCGCAGTTTTATCTTTATATTCCGCATCGCCTTCATCAGCCCGCTCCTCCTGACTTTCGAATCTTTATAAATTGTTGTTATTCTTATGCTTTCCTGATAGCGGCCAGCGTATAAATATCTTTAGCTGAAAAAACCCTCGCGGACGGTAGATTGAACCCCATAATCAGGGCTCTCCAAGGCAGAGCGGGCGCGGGAATCCTCTTAATAGATGGCCACTGAATGGGGCAACCAGGTACTGGGAGGTGAATGTTTCGGACTAGGTGGCTGGAGAGGAATAGACGCGGTCTCAGGCAGATCCCTCGCCCCTTTGACTACCCCATAACGGCGATCGAACAATAGCAGCAAATGTTGCTGCGCGTGGTATTTTAAGATATGCCAATAAACTGGGCGCCGCAAAGCGGCGCCCGGCAGGAAGATTACAGCGTGTTAAGTTGGACCTGAATTGCCTTATGTAGATTCTGGATCCAGCCGTTGTAGTTGCTATGGATGTTGGTACCGTCATAGCCCAGGTTGGCGCTGCTCTTGTAACGGATACTGTAGCTACTGGCGCTGTAAGGGATATCCACCTTGGCCACGTGTTTACGTAGGTTGAGGGTCCCCACCAGTTTGCCGGGGCCGGCATCCTTGATTATCCACCCCAGTCCGCCACCGGCGCGAATGATCGCCTTACGTACCTGTGCACTGGAGACATTGCTTACATTAGCCACTACAGTGGCATTGTTCACGTTGTATACAGGTGCCGAGCGGCAGCTGATTAACGCCAGTGTAGCGATCATAATGACAAGGGTAGTGGCAAGTTTCCGATACATATTATTACTCTCCTATTTAGCTATTGCTTGCGATATCCACCAGCTCACAACACCGCTGGCAGTCAGTTAAACCGGGTACGACACAGATCATATGGTTAACTAGAATCTTTTGCAAAGTGTCGTTATGGAAAATGTGGGCAACCGCGTCTATTGCTATTCATTCTGGGGGATGATTCACATCTCTCCTGACAACGAAGACTGACTCCTATGGTTAAGGTTGTATCAGCTGGGTTTGCGTAGGGAGCGCACCAATCCCTGAAGGTAGAGGCCCCTCTTTAGTAACTTCCATGCCACCATCAGCACGATACGGCTGATATCAACCACCGGGCGGAAATGGCTGGCCCTGGTCTGTTGCGGATAGTGTGAGGCGATGGCAAGGGTCTCGAAACAGAATCCTGCGCGCGCCGCCTCGATCAGAAATTCACTCTCGAAAACGAACCCTCGACGTTTGCAATGCTCGATCTGTAACTGCCGTAGCGCCTTTGCCGGGTAGATTCTAAAACCTGACTGGCTGTCGCGCACCGGTCGACCGGCGGCCCATGAGATCCAGAAGTCGGCAAAGTTATTGGCAAATAGCCTGGCCCTGGGGGCCTGCTCCCGGTTAAGCAAGCGCGCACCGATAATTAGGCACTCCGGATGGTCGGCGAAACGCTTGAGCATGGCTGGAATCTCATCTGGGCGGTGTTGACCGTCTCCATCCATAGTAAGTACCCCGTCTGCACCCGCGGCGATGGCAATGTCCATCCCCTGGCGCAGGCTGGCTGCCTTGCCCCGATTATCTGGGTGCCTGATCAATTGTAGAGGGAGCCCGTCGAGCTGCGCCGAGGTGCCATCTATAGAGCCGTCATCTACTACGATCAGCTCCAATCCATGGGCAAGAATCGTCTCCGCCAGCAAACGAATAGTTGCCGCCTCGTTATAGGCTGGGATGACAACGGTCACCTTCACGCCATGGCCCCGTTTATAGAGATTACCTGGCCGGAGATATAGGCGGCCCGCTCCGAAGCAAGAAAACTTACCAGATCGGCCACCTCATTCGATGTCCCTGGTCGCTGCATAGGCACTAACTGTTTTATCAAATCAGGTGGAAATTGCCCCTCGCTCATGGGCGACTCGATAATCCCCGGCGCCACCACGTTCACAGTCACCCCGCGGGAGGCGAGCTCCTTGGCCAGTGATCTGCTAGCGCCGTGCAGCCCCGCCTTGGCGGCGGCGTAGTTGGCCTGACCGCGATTGCCCATCACCCCCGCTATAGAGGAGAGCGAGATAATACGTCCCCAGCGGGTCCCCATCATCGGCAGCAGTAGAGGCTGGGTAACATTGTAGAAACCGTTCAGAGAGACGTCGATCACCCGCTGCCACTGGGTGCGCTCCATCCCCGCCAGGGGGGCGTCATCATGGATACCGGCATTATGCACCAGCACCTGAATGGGACCATCCTGCAGTAGCTGCCCCAGGGCGTGAGCACAAGCGTCGGTGTCACCGACATCGAAACAGACGACGCTGGCGGATCCGCCACTGTCGCATATCTCCTGGACAGCGGCCTCCGCCTGCTTGGGGTTGCTGTTTGCATGCACCAGCAGTTGCAGACCATCAGCTGCAAGTTGTCGACATATGGCGCCGCCGATGGCGCCGCTACCACCGGTGACAAGAGCACGTTTCATCATCCTAGAATCCTCAGTTGGACGTGGTGGAGTGTGTGTTTGCGGTGGTGGATGGCAAGGCGCAACGACGAGTAATAGCCAGCTATTGCGAGGAGTTGCAACGCCGCCATGTGCCGCCGCAAACGTGCAATCCGCCGCGTAGCGACCCTCACCCAATGGATGAGCTCGAAATAAGCAGGATTTTCCATGTATCTCATGAGCTTGAGTCCCGCACGAAGCGGTCAACTGAGGATACTAGGATCATGTAGCCTCCAAATGGTTCATTACCGCCAGTCGCCCTGCGGCGACTATATCGCCATCGCAACTGATCCGCACCTGGTAGATCTGATCGGCACCGGATGCCAGCAGTTGTATCGCCTCTACTTGCAGCGGGTTCGCCAGATCATCCAGACGATCCCGATACAATTGGGCATCGCGTATGGCTACCAGAATACCGCTGCGGATGGACTCCTGCCGCTGCTGCGCCAACAACCCGCCGTGTACAGCCATCGCCTGGGCACCATACTCCATGGCGTGAATGGACGCCAACCGATCGCCCCGGCGTAGAGGATTGTCCGGGTGGCAATGAGAGCCGGTGCTACAGAGTATCTCGGTCTCATCCCACCGCTCCACCCGGTCCAGCAGACACATGCTGCCGGCATGGGGGATCAGTGCGCAGAGCTGTTGACGCCCGAGACTCACACCGCCTCCAGATCAATGCGCATCTGTTGCCCCAGGTATGGCAGGTGAAGAGTGGTTGGCCGGTTAGCTGCGAGTGCAACAAGCAGGGGTAGGGCGCGTGCCGCAGGATTCCACAGACGCAACTCCTCCAGCTCCGGCTGGGTCATAGTGGTCTCCTCACCCGTGTCCAGGGAGAGCCGCAGTGCTGCACCTTCTGCTCCTGCCTGCAACACCAGAGCCACTGCAAACGGGGCACTCAACGGTGCCGCCGCATCCAGCGGCTCTGGGGCAGGGTGATCGTAGACCGCAAGCAGCACAGGACGGCCACTGCTGCGGGACTGCAGCGTCGCCTCCAGTAGCCCGGCGCTAAAGCTAGAGTCAGCCACCGCCAGGCTGGTAGATGGATAGCGTGAACCGGCGGCGATTGACCAATATCCGGCGGGTGCGTTATGCACCGAGTTGTGAAACTGGGTCGGCGACACCAGCCTCTCCTCGGTGGCCAGGGCACGGCAGATATTATCGGAGACCCGCATATCACCGTGGCTGGAGCTGAAGACAGTGGCAAGCTCCATGGCATCCAGACCGGCATCCTGAACCGCCTGCTCAGCAACGGCCAGGGCCAGCTTGATACAGGGAGTGGTGCGACGACGCTCATTGGCCGGCAACAGGCCGGGGGCAGGGATCTGCGTCTCGGCATAATTATAAGAAGAGTCGGCGCGCAGCAGTGGGGCCGTAGCAGTCCAACCATCCAGCCCAGGGCCGATCACTCCGATACCTAGGATCTGCAGAGGGGTCATGGGCGGCCTCCAAATATGAGACTGCAGTTACTGCCACCGAAGCCGAAGGAGTTGCTCATCGCCAGCTTAATCCTCTGTGCAGCAGGCTGAATCTGCACCGCCGTTGCCAGGGCTGGATCGGCCTCCCCCCGCCCCAGGTTAGCGGGGATAAACCCGTTATCCAGGGCAAGCAGGGTGATGGCCGCCTCGGTTATACCGGCAGCTCCTAAGGTATGACCGGTCCAGCCCTTGGTGGAGCTACAGACCGCCCGGTGTTGAAAGTGCTGCAGCGCCTGGTCCTCCGAGGCGTCATTCAGCCTAGTGCCGGTGCCGTGCAGATTTATGTAGTCCAGCTCCTGGATCTGGACCCCAGCGCTCAACAGGGCCTGCTCCATGGCCTGTGCGGCACCCACACCCTGCGGATGCGGCGTGGACATATGGTGGGCGTCACTCGATTCGCCATAGCCTAATAGCATCGGGACCGCGCCATCCGCCGCACGCTCCAAGAGGGCAAAGCCGGCCGCCTCGCCAATACTGATACCGCCCCGTTCCCGGCCCCATGGTGCACATGCCTGTTCCGCAATCAGCCCCAGGGAGTGGAAACCGTAGAGGGTGGTTAGACAGAGACTGTCCACCCCCCCTACCACCGCCGCATCACAAAGTCCCGCATCGAGGTGGCGCTGGGCGGTGGCAAATACCTTGCTACTGGAGGAGCAGGCGGTGGAGATAGTGAACGCTGGGCCGGCAATATCCAGATAGCGCCGGCAGAAATCGGTGAGAGAGTAGCAGTTCTGAGTGGCGTGATAGCGAAAACCGGTGGGTAGCGCACCACCCTTCCCGTCACGATTTGCATAGGCGATCTCCGCCTCCTGGATGCCCGAGGTGCTGGTACCGAGAAACAGACCGATACGCTCACGTCCGTAGCTGCGTCTGGCCCGCTCCACCGCTTGCACAAAGCCATCCTGTTCCAGACCGACCTGCGCCAGACGGTTATTGCGGCAATCGAACTCCACCAGATCAGCGCGCACAGCCGCCTGTTCGATTCCTGGCACCCGGCCGATCCAGCAGTCGAAATTGACGCCCTCGAAGTCACATTGGCGCAGGCCACTTTTGTCTGCACGCAGCCGCGCCAACACCTCGCCCTTGCCAAGACCGAGGGCGTTGCTCAGGGTGTAGGCGGTAACTGGGATTGGGGTTATCGGCATCTGACTACCCCGCAGCCGCGAGACGCGCCCGCTGCAGGCCACGCCAGGCGTTACGGAAACCGAAATTCTGCGGCACGAAGATTAACATATTCTTACGCGGTTTCAGGGTGCGATGGGCGATGGAGCCCAGGCTGTAGAGGGCGTGGTTGAGTTCATCGTAGCGCTCCTGCAGCCGCTCCGGGGTGAAATTCTTCGGCCGGTAGACCACGGTGCTCATGTCGTATTTACTCCAGTCGTTACTCAGGATGCGCCCCTCCGCCTGCATGCGTTTGGTCATGTGGGTGCCGGGGAACGGGGTAAGGACAGAGATGAGAAAGGCCTCCAGACGGGTACGGGTAATAAATTCATACTGCTGCTCAAACACCGACTCATCATCACCATCGAGACCGACGATAAAGCTGCCGAGGATACCGATGCCGTGGTCCTGGATACGCTTGATACGGTCCTCGTTCTTGTGGGCACGCACAAACTTCTTACCGATGTCGTTCAGGTTATTCTGGTCCAGGGACTCAAAACCGATAAACAGCGATTTGCAGCCGGCGCGCGCCATTTTCTTTAGCAGCGCATCGTCGTCGGCGACCGAGATGGTCACCTGGCTACCCCACCACTTGCCGCTGTTCTGCATCTGCTCGAACAGCTGCTCCGCTACACTCTTCTTGGAGAGGATGTTGTCATCCACGATGAAGACAAAACGGTCCGGCAACTCCCTGAACTCCTGGACGAAGGAGTCGATAGGGCGGGCCCTGAATTCGCGACCGGAGAATGCGGTGACCGAGCAGTACTCACAATCAAATGGGCAGCCGCGCATCATCTGGATGGTACTGCGGGTGATGTAGCAACCCCGCTGCAGCAGGTCGCGGCGTGGCGGCGGGAACTCCCTGCCCATGTTGATCAGGGTCTCCTGACCGTAGCGTGTTTTTAGCTGGCCCTGGCGGAAATCGGCCAACAGCTGTGGCCACAGATCCTCCGCCTCCCCGCAGACTACGCAGTCGGTATGTTCCGCCGCCTCCTCAGGGTGGACAGAGACATGGATGCCGCCCATCACTACCTTCTTGCCGTTGGCGCGGAAGCGGTCAGCAATCTTGTAGGCACGATGGGCAAGGGGGGTCATGACACTCAACGCCACCAAGTCGGCGTCGCTGTCGAAATCGATCTCGGAGACATTTTCGTCAATGAACTCCACCGCATAGTTCGCCGGGGTTATGCCGGCGATCGCAAGTAGTCCCAGGGGAGGAAACTTATATTTGAAGTGGCCCCAAAGGGTGAGCTCCGGCCACTTGGGAAAAATAAAGAGGATTTTGCCGTCCTGGTTCATCGGATTGTTGTTCTTTTCAATAGTTGTTGCGTATAAGGTTGCCGAACTCGCGCCCTGTGCACAAGGGGTAGGGACAAAAATGGGGGCAGGTAACGCCAATACGGAGGGGCCAAGCCCAATAGATGCATTATACGTTGCACCATTATGCCGCGTCTGGTACCCGAGAGATCCTCCGCCGCGTGCACCACCGTCGGACAACTCTGGATCGCTCGGTCCACCCGCTGCAGCAGCCACTGCTCGCTTACCTCAGGCGAAAAGTAGAAGATCGACTCGCTGAAGTTCTGGTCCGCCGGCAGATAGCCGTCTGCAACCACCTGCCGGGCCAGCTCGGTACCCGGCAGGATACGGATGCCGGTGGTGAACATGGAGAGGGTACCACGCCAGTTTAGGAACTGCTCGGCAAAGGATACCGTCTCCTCGGCGGTGTCACGGGTCTCTCCAGGGGCACCGAGCATGAAAAACCACATACTACTGATCTGCGACCGGCGCACCAGCTCCGCAGCGCGGATGGCATCCGCGCGGGTAAACCCCTTCTGCATCCTCTCCAATACCGGATCGCTGGCGCTCTCCGGCGTGATCATCAGGGAGTTGAAGCCGGCCCGCTGCATCAACTCCAGCAGCTCAGCAGAGAGAAAGCGCGGGTTTACTCCCATAGTGGTGAGATTAACCTTGAGACCAGAACTAATAATATGTTCACACAGCTCTATTGCAGCCTGCTCCGGCATATTGAATACCGAGTCGATGAACTCAAAACAGCGCGGATTGACCTCCCGCTGTACCCGGCGTATCTCCTCGACGATCTCATCGGGTGGGCGCTGGCGTAGATTGCGGCCCTCGATACTGGGGTAGGTGCAGTAGGTGCAAGTCAAAGGACACCCACGTTTGCTCTGCACCGGCCAGGTGGCGCCCTGCCGCTCGTAGGTCGGCCAGTTCCTAAGCCAACGCTGCATCCCGGAGGGGCCGAAACACTCAATCCGTTTGGGGGCCACCCCCTGATTCATCTCAGTCGGGCCGCGAACACAGACCCCGGGCACCTCCCTGTAGGCGCGCTCGCCGGCAATCTGCTCAAGCAGAGCGGGGAAGCTCTCCTCGCCTTCACCGAGTACCGCAAAATCGGCATCGATATATTGCAGCGCCTGGCAGCTCAACACCGATATAGCAGGGCCTCCTACAACAATAAGTGCCTTGCTATGGCGGCGGATCACACTGGTCTGGCGCCCCAGTTCATCCAGATGAGTGAGTAGTCTCTGATGAATTACGTTGTCGATATTGCGCACCGAGATAGCCACCACATCTGGAGCAAAATCTTGTAGTCGCTGTTGCAGACAAAGCAGTCCACTGTCGGTCAACAGCAGATCTATGAAGTCCACTTGGTGTCCGGCGTCAGCGGTGGCAGAGGCGACATAGCTCAGGCCGATAGGTGGGGCCGGCAGCAGGTCGCGAACCTGGTTAGAGTAGACGAAGAGGACCTTCACTGACTCTCCCTGCTGTTCTCAGCGTAGGCAAACGCCACAATATATCCGCTGGTAACACCGATAACCACTGTCATACCGATGGCCCGCAAGACCGGCAGCTCGGAGAGGGCCAGCAGACCGAAGACTGCAGCGGTGGAGGCGAGGCAGACAGTGAGGGCGTGTCGGGTGCGCCGGAAACCGTCCCGGTCTGCACCTGGGCGGTTCACAAACAGACTGTAATCCAGGCTGATCCCGGCCACCAGCAACAGAGAGACCAGGTGGAACAGAGAGAGTCGCTGCCCCAGTGCCAGCAACAGGGCAACATCGATCACCAGGGCAGAGGCAACTGGAAGCAGCACCCGTAGCACCTGCTGCGGTGAGCGTAGTGCTGCCAGCAACAGAAGCACAAGCACCAGTAGCCCCCAGCCCAGACGGTCGAGGGCCTCATCCCGGAATCCACCGACGAAACGACTGGTCTCTGCCCTCAGATCGATATAGCGCGCCTTCTCAACACTGATCTCACCGCCCTGCACCCCGGATAGTGGGATCATCAACAGCCACTTCTCACCCACCCGGCGCAGCAACCCCTCGACCCGGCTCTGTAGCGGCGTGCCTTGCAGCATCTGCATAGTCAGGGGCGGCAGTGCACGCGCCGCCGCCACATCCGCGAGAAAGGGTTTAAAGCTGCCCTGGCGAAAGGGTAGCCCCCGCATTGCCTGCTCCAGATTGGCGCGCAAGGTCTGTCCGTCTGGCAGTTCGGACTGGCGTTGGCGTTGGGTCTGGCTACTGGGTAGATAGCGGCTTACCAGCTCGGCCGCGGTGATCTCTCCCCGTTTGGCCAACTCCTCAAGTCTGGACTGTAGTGCCTCGGCCTGTTGCAGCAGCTCCTCTTGGCTATCGCCCTGCAGCAGCAACAACCGACTCACCTCCGGGGCACCGAGTTGATGACGCAGCTCACGGTCCTGTTCGATAAGAGAGGCGGGGACGGGGCTGAGGGCGGCCAAGTCATCTTCCCACAGGAGGTGACGCTGCTGCCAGATCCAAAGGAGAGCGACAGCGCAGAGGGTGACCGTAACGGCCGTACGCATCCGCCTCCCCGGCAATAAGGTCGTGGCCCCCTCCTTGGGTGTGCTGTTGTAGCCGCTACTAACGAATTCCCGGTTCAGCGCCGGTAACCCCGGCACTGCCCAATATGTAGTCAGTAGTGCAGCGACCAGTCCAGCGACAGCGAACAGCCCCAATTGGACCAGGCCATCGAAGTCGGTGGTCAGCATTACGCCGAAGGCCGCCGCCGAGGTCAATGCGCTGAGTCGCAGGGTGGGCCAGATACGTGCCAGACCTACCCGCGCCGGCTCGTTCGGAGCCAGGTGGCTGAAGAGATGAATGGGGTAGTCTATGGTCATGCCCAACAGGGTGATACCGAATGCCAGGGTGATGCCATGAATAGCACCGAACCAGAGGAGCACGGCACAGCTGCCGGCCAGCAGGCCGCTGACCACAGGCAGGGCGCTATAGAACACCAGGGGCAGCGAGCGGTAGCCGAAGAAGACGATGGCGGCAACGCAGAGGCCGGCCAACAGACTGAGCAGGGTGCTCTCAGTGCGAATCACCTGGCGTGACATGGCGGCATAAACCCCGGGGCCGCTTACCAGTATGCGATACCCCTGATCGGTTGGGGCAGCGGCGGTGAAGGCCGCCTCGATAGCTGCTACTGCTTGTTGCTGGGCATCAAGATCAAAACCGGATGCGCGGGTCTCGGCCACCAGTATGGCCCGGCTGCCATCGCCGGAGCTCCAGACGCCGTTACTGCTCGCAGGCACCTGTTGCGGACGCAGGAGTTGCTCCAGAGCCAGCAGCTCACCGGTAGGATCGGCCGGCAGCAGGCGGGCATGGAGGGCGGATAGAGGGGAGGCGAGCTC
This sequence comes from Sedimenticolaceae bacterium, assembly GCA_050293315.1. Lineage (GTDB taxonomy): Bacteria > Pseudomonadota > Gammaproteobacteria > Chromatiales > Chromatiaceae > CBFDBF01. The sequence continues at coordinate 162,294 of JBNKMS010000012.1, read as the reverse complement.
CTGCAGTCGCATCTCCAAGGCAGCACGTAGGCTGTCAGCTGAGAAATGCTCTCGGTTCACCCGAGGGCTCAACAGATAGCGGTAGGCAAACAGGGTCAGCCAACGATCAGGCTGCAGAGAGTGGTCGCCGTTGTTGATCTGGGTGAAAAGGCCGTTAGCGGAGAGCTGCTGCGACAACAACCGGCTGACCCGGGAGCGGCCGGCCCCATCGCCCCCCTCGATGCCGAGCAGGATAAGGCGGCTTGCCGGTCCTTCGCGCAGTTGATCCAGCAGTAACTGCTGCTCTAGATTGTGGCCGCCCGGCAGGAACAGGCTAAGATCTGAGCGCAGACGATCACTGCCGCCGCTAAACAGCCAGCCGCAGGCAACCACCAGCGCGATTGTCCAGGTCAGGAGCCTACTCATCCGAGGTCAACTCCATCAGTGAGCTATTGCCACCCCGTTCTCGGGTCTCAACAGAGCAGATCCCATCCGCATCACCCCTGATAACTAGCTGCTCCAGGATCTGTGCCAGACGCTCCGATCTAGGTGTCAACTGCAGCAGCCAGGCGTCACGCCTGCCGCTGAGTTGCAGCTCAAACTGCTGCTGCAGGGCCCCACTATCACCAAGCAGCAGGGCGCGCAGGCCGGTGGCGAAGGCCGCCAGCTCCGGGGTGGCGCCAAGATCAATCTGGCGCAGTAGTCGATCTCCCTGTTGCATAGTGACGAAATCACCCTGAATGCGATAACTCATCTGCTGCTCTCCATCCTCTTCGCGGATCAGGGTGTCGGGGGGTATGAAGCGCAGACGGCCGGTGGTGGTGAGGGTATGCTCCAGGATCTGCAGCCGTTTCTCCTCCTTAAAGCGTAGTACCTTGGGATGGTCGCTTGAGACCAATACCTGGTCCAGGGTAAGTGACCCCGCCGCGAACAGGGGCAACGTAAATAACAACAGAAACAACAGGCGAAGATCAGGCCTCATCCCAAAAACCATAGAAGTTGAACCAGTTGTAGGGGAGTCGCTGCAGCTGTTCCCCCAGGCGATCGGCGTAGCCCTGCATCCACTCCTGCAGCAATTCGGGCCGCCGGCCACGGTCGCTAAGATCAAGCTGCGGCAACCGCTCGAAATAGATCTCATAATGGCGATTACCACGGTAGAGGCCGAGAAACAGCACGACCGGGACCCGCATACTGGCAGCGAGCAGGGCAGGGCCGGCGGGAAAGCGGGCGGGGGCACCCAGTAGATCACAGACCACCCTCTTGTCATCACCGGCGGCACGATCCCCCAGCAGACCGATCACCGTTCCCTGCTGCAGTGCCTCATGCACACGCATCATAGTATCCACCTGACCCAAGGGGATTATGGCGTCTGCCAGCTCTGGATTGAGTTCGTTGATCAGCTGGGTAAGGAGTTCGTTGTGCTCCGGATACATCAGGATCTTCAGCTCAAAGGGGCGATCCTCCAGCGCCAGGGCGCGCAACACTTCGAAGCTACCGACATGGGCCCCGAGCAGCAGACAACCGTTTCCCTCACCGACCGCCCCCTGCAACTGCTCCAGTCCATTGATCTCTATGCGGTAGTCTCCATGCCGCCCCCCCAGTAGGTAGACCCGGTCGAGGATAGTGGCAGCGAAACAGTGGATATGACGCAGTATCTGGCCAGCATGTGGTTCCCGCTGCAGCACGCGACGCAGATAGTCGCGAGAGGCGCGGCGTTGTGGAGAGGCCCGGAAGAGGAAGTAGAAGCTGATGGGATATAGCAGCAGACGGGCTGGGGGACGACCTATATGCATGGCGATCCACCGGATCAGGCGTACCAGCCAGGGGCTGCCCCTTTCACGTTGCTGCATCCACTGCCGGCTCATGTCAGCCTCCATATTGCATCTCTAGACCGCATAATAGGCATTGTTCAGCTGGTACAGTAACACGCTTATACTCACACCCCCTGTAACTGCAGGCAGCCTTCCACCAGCCGCTCTCCATCACTTATGCAGAGGAAGTTGATCCGATCCCCACTACTTGGAGCAGAACGGATCTCGAACAATTGTCCTGGAGCGAGGGGGGCAAGGAACTTTACCTGGGGCAGGGCACTAACCTCCTTTCCGGGGTGTTCGCCCTGCACCTGCTCAATCACCCGCTCCAGTATTACTACAGCAGGCACCAGTGGATTACCGGGGAAGTGGCCGGGGAGGCAGGGATGAGCAGCATCGATATGGTGGCTCATGATTCCAACAGGGCGCGCAGTGCCAGTTGCGGCAGCTTGCCTGTCTCATTGCGCGGCAAGGCATCAACGAATAGCAGCGGTCGCGGCAGAAAGACTGGATCAATCCACTGCGCCAACTCATCCAACAACTGACGCCGCTCCAGCCCGGGGGCCACCACCACGGCGGCAAGGCGACTGGTCTCCCGACCGGTATCAACGCTCTCGATAAAACTGCCGTCTACTACCCCCTCGATGCCCAGCAACAGCTGGTTCAGTTCACTGAGTGATGCGCGCTTTCCGGCAATCTTGATCAGATCAGCATGACGACCCAGCAGGCGGAAGCGTCCTGGTGCCTGCAGCTGAACCCGATCACTCAGACGACAAGGAGCAGACAGGTGGCCACCGGAGATAAAGAAACACTCCTCTTGCGGCCGCATACTCAGCCCCGGCAAGAGATTCCAATCCTCCTCTTCTGCGGTGTGCCGCCAGGCAGTGGCGCCGCTCTCGGTGCTGCCGTAGATCTCTTTCAGCGGGGCACCGAACTGCTCTTCAGCGCGCTCTGCCAACTCACGGCTCAGTGGGGCAGTAGCACTTAGGATCAGCTGGCAGCCGCAGGGGTGCCAGTCGATGCCGCTATCCAGACAGGCGCGTAGATGCAGTGGGGTGGTGACAAGTATGCCGTGGCCAGCGCTCTGTTCCAGCGCCAGACGCACGTCCTCCGGAAAAAAAGGCTGGCCGCTATGGAAGCCAATACCGACGCTTAGTGGGAGCATGGCGGAAAATTCCAGTCCGAACATGTGCTGTGGCGGAACAGTGGCGATTATGCGATCCTCCGGATTGTCGGCCAAACCCAGATGGAATGCCACAGCTTGTACACCGCTCTGTAACTCACCCCAGCTCTTGATGATAGCACTGGGACGCCCAGTACTACCGGAGGTAAAGAGGATCGCAGCCGGTTGCCGGGAGGGGACCTCAAACTCAAATACTGCCCCGTTTAATCTCCGCTCAGCGGAGGTGGTCAGCTGCACTACGGGAACCCCCGATATGTCACTCAGGGGTTGATCACAGATCAGATAGCTGTCGTCATACTGTTGCAACAGCTGACTACGAGTTGCTGGTGCCTGGTTTGGGGGCAGCAGGCTGGTCTGTCCCTTGAGTGCCACCGCGTGGAAGGCCACAATAAAATGGTAGCGGTCCCTACACACATTCAGCGCAAAGCGTCCGGCGTCCGGTAGTTGGCCTATTAGCCGGCTCAAGTCAGCTTGGTAGCGCTGCAAGCTGATCGGCTCACCATCGGCGTCGAGACCCCAGGCCTCGGCGAAGCGTTGGCTCTCGGCCGGCTGTGGATTCAGAAGGTCTTGATGCATCGGGGGTCGACCTTCGTCAGGCTACGCAGGAAAGGGATAAAACCCGGGTGCTCCTGTTCCGGAAACAGGCGGACGCGCAAAATATACTCCAGCAGAAAAAAGAGAAGTAAAAACAGATAGTTGAGAAAGTTGGTAAAAATGGACCACACCATAGGCGAGGCATAGAGGGCCAGCAGCACCGATTCCAGCACCATTACGCAAAAGAAGATTACCCAAGCGATAGTGACACGGCGTGTGTATCTCAGGGCCTTGGCATCCAGGGTACCTTTCATTATGCGTGAGAACTGAGTTATCAGCGGCGTAGCCCCCGGCAACAGGGTGCTGCCAAAGACCAGTGCCAACGTCAGGTTGATCAACACTGGCGGCAACAGCAGCAAGGCGCCTACCGTTTGCGTGGACCAGATCAGGTAGAGGACTATTGGCACTAGGGGCAATAGCCACCAGAGGCGCCGATGCAACAACAACGGGATGCTAATCAATGCTCCCAGCAGGAGAAGCGCCGGAATCTGCTGCCCAGAGAGAATGCCAAGGTGAATAGAAAGGGAATAGATCAGCAGCAGGCCGACGCTTAATAGTGCCTTATGCATCTGTCCGGTGTTGCTGAATATGTTCTGTGAGATTCGCCAGTGAGCTGAAAATCTTCATATTCTGTTCGTCATTGGAGCGGAGCTGGACACCGTATTGCTGCTTGATCGCGAGTGAGAGCTCCAGGACGTCTATGGAGTCCAAGCCTAAACCATCGCCGAAAAGACCTGCATCGGGTTCTATCTGCTCTGCGGTGACATCCTCCAGATTCAATGATTCGATAATCAATCGGGCGACTTCAAGTTCTTGCGAAGACAACTGCGACATCTTTCCCCTCGTGTCATTATGCGGTAATAATTCCACTATTATTAAGGTAGGTATTCTACCTCATGTACAGTACTCAACGAAACACGACCGGTTGCCTTTTGTACTCCCTGCTCACGCCCCCCGCCTACTAGTTAGAGCAGAAATGGGATAAATATTCCTCACCGCTGGCGTAGGCGGAGTCAATAACGTAGCCAACCAGGATTGCCCCTTGGCCAAAGCAGCTATCTCTTGGGCGCCGGTTGTGCTTTTACCTCCGGTATAGGAAGTTTCTTCTTCGGCTTCATCTCCGGCATCTCTATCTTTTGTCCAACATGCAAGGTGGTATTGAGCGCAAATGCCTCGTTCTCAAGACAGGACTTGCCGGATGAATTTACTGCCAGTATGGCAATCTGGAAGTTACCGATGGTATTCGCGGTAAATGTTTGCGATTTTGGGAATGGGCCATTGCCGAGATCATAGTCTCCAAGTATCCCACCATCTACATCCGAGGCGCCGTTGGTCTCGAGCACAACCAAACAACACCCGTAGCCATCTACCCGCACAGTTACATCTGTACCCGGCATAACATTGGATGAGGGCAGCAGGGTTAGCCCCGTAACCAGACTGGGCGCTGATACATTGCATGCATGCTCGTTAGTTGGAGGAAGATTTGTTGGTGTCTGCTGATCGCCTCCCTGATCCGCCCCCGTCGCGTAGGCTACAGTGGCAAACACAAACAGGGCGCATACAACATAGAATGATACTCTAACAACCGAATAGGGTTTCATGGCAACCTCCTCTGTTTCATGGGTCAACCCATCTGCCTCTCCAATACACACTCTCCTTTTCAGACAAACAATTAACCGCCCTGTTCAACCCAACCCATGACTATTGTTCGTTTGTTAGCGATTGTCTGTAATACCATGCTGAATTTGGCGAAATGGTTGTATTACCATTGACTAATTTAGTAAGATATTCGGCTTGAATGCTGCCCCGTGGGCACAATTCCCGGTATGTGTGGTCGCTGTCCCTGCCCCCAGACCTGGGCGAGGCGGTGCGAGCGCAAACTAATCAAAATCTCGCTGAATTATCCCTTTGCTGTTAAGGAGTGCGTAACGTGACCAATCAATCCCTGGAAGCCTCGGTCGACCCAAAACTGGTTCAGACCTGGATCGATGGAATCGGCGGAGATGTCTCTGCTGCAGTTCCCCTGCTACAAGCCATTCAGGGCGAATATGGATATCTGCCGCGCGAGGCCATGGACCTGGTAATAGCCAACAGCGAGATCAATGCCAGCCAGCTCTATGGGGTTGCCACCTTCTACGCCCAGTTCCGCATGAAGCCGGTCGGACGCCATCTGATCAAAGTCTGCCACGGCACCGCCTGTCACGTACGCGGTGCAGATCGTCTAAATACCGCCCTTAAACACTCCCTCGGTCTTAGCGATGATGGCGATGAAGATACCGCGTCCAATGGCAGCTACACCATTGAAGACGTGGCCTGCGTCGGCTGCTGCAGTCTTGCCCCGGCGCTGGTAATTGATGACACCATTGTCGGCAACCTGACTGGCGCCAACGCCCAGCGTGAACTGAAGAAGCACGCCAAGGGTTGTGGCGAGTCCCTGCCCGGCCACGCCGAAGAGGAGGGCGCAACAAAGGCCAAGAAGGCCGCGAAGGGTGATAAGAGCGGGGAGGCCCGAGCATGAGCGGTCAGAATCTAGAAATTATCGTCGGCGAAGGCACCTGCGGTCGCGCCTCCGGCTCCGCCGAAGTGCTGGAGCTGTTCAAGAAGAACGCCCCGGATGCCACCATCCGCACCGTCGGCTGCGTCGGCATGTGTCACGCCGAGGTCATGGTGGAGATACGGCAGGATGACCGATCCATCATGTACGGCAATGTGGACAAGAAGGGCGTCACCAAGATCCTGAAATACCACAGCGGCGAGGGTGATCTACCACAAGAGCTGGTCCTCACCTCGAGCGACAGTCCCGATACCGAGGGGGGGCAATACCTGACCCGCCAGACCCGTCTGGCCCTGCGCAATGTCGGCCAAATCGACGCCACCGACATGGCCCAGTATGAGGCACGCGATGGTTATAAGGCGATCAAGAAGATCCTCGGTGGCGGCATGACACCGGAGCAGGTGATCGAAGAGGTGAAGACCTCTGGCATCCGGGGACGTGGCGGTGCCGGCTTTCCTACCGCCACCAAGTGGACCTTTGCCCGTGGCGCTGAGGGTGACAAGAAATACCTGATCTGTAACGGCGATGAGGGCGACCCCGGCGCCTTTATGGACCGCTCGCTGCTGGAGGGCGACCCCCATAACGTCCTTGAGGGCATGCTGATTGCGGCCTATGCAATTGGGGCCAGTGGCGGTTACGCCTACATCCGCGCAGAGTACCCGCTGGCGGTGAAGAACTTCGGCAAGGCGATCGAAGATGCCACGGCCGCCGGCTATCTCGGCGATAACATCCTCGGCAGCGGGTTCAGTTTCCATCTGAAGATCAAGCAGGGTGCGGGCGCCTTCGTCTGCGGTGAAGAGACCGCCCTGATCGCCTCGATCGAGGGCGAGCGCGGTATGCCCCGCATCCGGCCGCCGTTCCCGGCGATTAAAGGCCTGTTCGGCAAACCGACCATTATCAATAATGTAGAGACCCTCTCTAATATACCTTGGATCATCAACAACGGCGGTCAGGCCTACGCTGACATCGGCACAGATGACTCCTCCGGCACCAAGGTGTTCGCCTTGGCCGGCGCCATCAAACGCGGCGGCCTGGTAGAGGTGCCTATGGGTATGCCACTGCGGGAGATGATCTACGAAATAGGCGGTGGCTCCATCACCGACAACCCACTGAAGGCAGTGCAGCTCGGTGGCCCATCCGGAGGCTGTATCCCGGAATCGATGTTCGATACACCTATCGAATATGCGGCCATCAATGCCACCGGCGCCATCATGGGCTCCGGCGGCATCATCGTCATGGACGAGAAGACCTGCATGGTGGACCTGGCCAAGTTCTTCCTCGACTTCACCCAGATCGAGTCCTGCGGCAAATGTACCTTCTGTCGCATCGGCACCCTGCGGATGAAAGAGATCCTGACCAGGATCTGCGATGGTGAAGGTTCGATGGAAGATCTGGATGAGCTAGAAGAGCTGGCACACAACATCAAGAAATCCAGTCTCTGCGGCCTGGGTCAGACCGCGCCCAACCCGGTACTCACTACCCTCAAATACTTCCGCGAGGAGTACGAGGCACATGTGAAGGAGCAGCGCTGCCCGGCCGGCGTCTGCAAGGGCCTGATCACCCATACCATCCAACAGGACACCTGCACCGGCTGCTCCATCTGTGAGCGCTACTGCCCGGTCAGCTGCATCTCCGGCGAATTGAAGAAGCCGGAGACCTGGGTCATCGACTCCGAGGTCTGCATCAACTGCGGCATGTGTGTCGAAGTCTGTAGCCCCAAGGCCATCCTGGCAGCCTAAAAGAATCTACGAGGATCTGTGATGAGTGAGACGATTTCCATTACCCTGAACGGCCAGGCCGTAGAAGCCCCAGCCGGCGCTACCATCCGCGAGGTAGCCGAGTCCCAGGGTATCCACATACCCACCTTCTGCCACGACGACCGGTTGAAGCCCTTTGCCTCCTGTTTCCTCTGTGTGGTAGAGGTGAAGGGGGCACGCGGCCTGCTACCCGCCTGTTCCACTCGGGTGGCCCCGGATATGGATATTCAGACCGACAGTGAACAGGTCACCAAGAGCCGCAAGATGGCGCTGGACCTGATCCTCTCTGACCACGCCGGTGACTGTATCGCCCCGTGTGAGGCGACCTGTCCGGCCAATATCGACATTCAGGGATACATCGCCCATATCGCCAACGGCGACCCGGAGGCGGCGGTGCGTCTGATCAAGGAGCGTAACCCTTTGCCGGTGGTCTGTGGCCGTATCTGCCCCCACCCCTGTGAGAGCGAGTGTCGCCGCACCCTGGTGGATGAACCCATTGCAATCAACCCATTGAAGCGGTTTGCCTCGGAGTATGACCTCGAGATGGGCCCGTTTACCCAGGAGCCTGGCGCAGACAGCGGCCACAAGGTGGCCATCGTCGGTGGCGGTCCTGCCGGCCTCTCTGCCGCCAACTACCTGCGCCGCATGGGGCATGCTGTAGAGATATTTGAGGCGCTGCCGGAGCTGGGCGGTATGGCCCGTTACGGTATCCCCCGCTTCCGTATGCCGTGGGATCTAATGGATAAAGAGATAGGCGCCATCATCGGGATGGGCGTCAAGGTGCACTTTAATCAGAGGCTGGGCCGCGATTTTTCTATCGCCGATCTTAAGGGACAGGGTTTCGGTGCCGTGCTGCTAGCGATCGGTGCGCATAAACCGAAGCCGATGCGGGTCGAGAATGAGGAGTCTGAAGGGGTCATCGGCGGTGTCGATTTCCTGCGTGAGGTGGTCCTTGGCAATATCACCGATGTCGGCCAGAAGGTCGCCGTCATCGGCGGTGGCGACACCGCTATGGACTGTGCCCGCGTCTCCCGCCGTCTCGGCGCCGACGTGACCCTGCTCTATCGCCGCACCCAGGCAGAGATGCCGGCCCTAGAGATCGAGCAGGAGGAGACCATTGAGGAGGGTGTGGATATCCGCTTCCTCACCGCACCCACCAAGGTGCTGTTGAATGACGCTGGTCGCGCCTACGCCATGGAGGTGATCACCATGGAGCTGGGCGAACCGGATGACTCCGGGCGTCGCCGTCCGGTACCGGTTGCCGGCAGCGAAGAGGTAATGGAGTTCGATACCATTATTCCTGCCATCGGCCAGGGCCCGGACATGGGCTGTGTAGATAACGAGCAGGCCAGGCCAGAGACCACCCGTTGGGATACCTTCGTCTATGACGAGGTCACCCAGGTCACCGACCAGGAGGGGGTGTTCGCTGCGGGCGACTGCGCCTTCGGTCCCGACATCCTGATTCGCGCCATCGGCGAGGGCCGTCGTGCCGCCCTGGCGATCGACCTCCATCTGAGTGGTGCCGAGGTGAAGCTGACCAAGCCCTACGCCATCAGCCGTGGCCGTCTGGCTGAGCTGGAGGAGGCCGATTTTGCCCCGCGCTTTGTGCACGCCAAGCGTGCCCAGGAGAGTACCCATCCGGCCGCCAAACGCCTGGCTGACCCTTGGGACTCAATCAACATCGGGCTGGAGCGCGCCACCGCCATGGCCGAGGCGAGCCGCTGTATAGAGTGTGGCTGTCAGGCCAGGTTTGATTGTGATCTGCGCCAATACTCCACCGATTACAACGCCACCGAGGTACGCTTCAGTGGAGAGAAACGCAACTACGCGGTAGATAACCGCCATCCGCTGATCCGTATTGAGGCGGACAAGTGCATCACCTGCGGCTCCTGTGTCCGCATCTGCTCCGAGGTACGTAACATCAACGCCCTCGCCTTCATCCAGCGTGGTTTCTCCACCAGGATCGGGCCCAACTTTGATGATCCGCTACAGGATACCGGTTGCGACGCCTGCGGCATGTGCACCGATGTATGTCCTACCGCCGCCATCACCCTCAACACCGGCAAGGAGTGCGGGCCATGGATCTGGCAGACAGAGCAGACCAGCTGTAGCGCCTGCGACCGTGGCTGTGGTCTGAATGTACACAGCGTCGAGGGGAGGGTGGTCAAGGTACAGAGCATAGATGGCGACCCGGTAAACGGTGCCGTAATCTGTGCCGAGGGCCGCTTCAGCTACCAGCTGTCGGCAAAGGGGGCGGATAGTGCAGGCGATATTGCCGCAGCCCGTGAGGCCCTGCAGGCTGCGGGTTCCGCCGCCGTTGTGGTCTCACCGCGGCTGACCGTGGAGCAGACCTTCGCCGCCTATAAGCTGGCCGCCTCCAGCAACGGCTCTCTGCACTATATGGCAGGCGAGGCGGGTGACAACGAAGGCAACGGTAAGATTAGCGGCGAAGCCAACCTGGCCCTGCTGCATAAGCTGGGCGCCACCCCGCTGGATAGCTCCGCCGACTGTATTGTCTCTGTAGGGGCCGGCGTCTCCAGGGAGCAGACAGGCAGTGCCACCCTGATCGCCCTGGCCACACCGGGTACAGCTGCAGATGCCGACCACGCCCTCAGCATGGCAGATCCACTTAATATTAGCGGCGCCGTGCTGAATCGTGACGGCAGGCTGGCCCTACTCTACGGATCCCTGCAGGATGCGGCAGATCCAGCCGGACTCGCCACCCTGGCAGCACTGGCCGGTGACGACGCCCTGGGTGACCTTACGACCGTACGTAAGGCGCTGGCCGCCGAGATAAGTGAGCTCAGCATCCTCACCAGCCTGAATGGGGCCCGTCTGGTAGATGCCGGTCTGGCACCGGAGCTGGGCGGCGTCGCTCCTGATGGCAGAGAGCAGGCCTTCCAGGCCCATCTCGCTGCTCTCGGTCTCTAGCACCTGGCTGCAGCCATGCAACTAAAAGGGGCGGTTCTTCCGCCCCTTTTTTCGTTCAGATTAATTTGATACGCTGCCTCTACTACCGAGGATGGAGACATGATTCTGGTGTAGTAACTGAGAATTGAATTTATTCATCGCATTTATGGAGAAATCATTATGATAAATTCACGCATTATCCGCATGTTGTGTATGATCCTGGCGCTTGGTTATGGCCAGGCAGCATTTGCCCTCACCGTCAACGGAGATATCGAAGGCAATCCACCGTCCGATGCAACCTATGCCGTTGATGATGGCATCTTGAGCACTGCGGGTGGAACCGTCTGGAACTCGATTCCTGATTTCGTAAATACCTCTGGTTTATTGGATGAGTTTGGTAACCCCACGGGAGTGGGCGTTGTCTGGACCGGTCCCAATTTCGGACCAGCAGTAGATCCAGCAGCCACCAACTCTCTGCAAGACTCTGGAACATGGGGTGATGGTTTTGATATTACCGGTCTTAACCCGAATCTTACATATGAACTGGCAATCTATTCGATGGAGAACGCAGGTGGCAGGGTAACGGATGCCGTAAGCTCGAGTTGGGATTTTTGGACCATAAACGGGCCACCAACCTATGCCATGCCAGGAGTTTTGGGCGCGGATTATGCCCTGTATACCGGCCTGGTCCCCTTCGACCTGGGCAGGGGTGTATACGGCATCAGGCTTGACACTATTGATGGCGCTGTAACCGGTTTCCAGATACGAACGGTCCCGCTGCCTGCCGCCTTTTGGCTGCTTGGCTCCGCTCTGCTCGGTATGTTGGGGTTGCGCAAAAGTAAGCAGCAAGTTTAGATATGCAAAGACGGCTCCTGCGGGGGCCGTCTTCTGTTATAGGGATAGTCTCTTTATCAATGGATGGCCGGTGTATTTGGCTAAGGTAGGTGTCTGTGTGCGCAAATATGATCTTTGATAAAGAGGAGACAATTTTGTATGAACATATTTAAATTGACGCTCATCCCTATTATTGTGCTGCTTGAGGCGTGTGCAACGACCTTAAAGCCCACACCTCTCGGAGCAGATGGCTATTTTAAAACTGATGCGAAGATCGTTGCTGACGGCGTTAAGCTAAAGAAAAAATTCACACCAAAATTTAAACGAATGATTTATGTTCAGGCTGACAAAAATAGTGAACGATTCAATAAATTCTTCATTGAATCTTTTGCGAATATGGGACAATTTAAGAAGGTAATGAGCAAGGAAGACATGGAGTCACTAGTTCTTGAAAAAAACCTACAAAACGTTGTCTCAAGTGTGTCGGATAAAATAGGTTTGTATAATTTGCAGAGAAAAATCGGGTCTTTTCTCGTGGTGGAGCCCTATACGGATTGGCTGGGCGGGTATATTTATATGGCAAGGATAAAAGCCTATGACCCAAAAACCGGAAAAGAGGTGCTCATATTAGAGCATGAGGCATTTAATTGGGCGGGACTGGATCAACCGCTTTTTTATCCCTTGTTTAACGCATTCCTCCAATGGGTGCGTGGCGAGGAGATACAAACAGCACCATTTAGTACTGATGCCCAGTATAAAAACAAATACCCCATACAATAGAATGCATGCAACATCGCAGTCTTTTATTAAAACGATAAATAATAAGGAGAAGAAATGAAGAGGTTTTATATTGGATTGTGTCTCTGTTTTTTTATCTCTGGTTGTACAGTTGCACCTACAGTAGAACTTAAAGGCAGCAAGCTCCCGGCAGACATTAATAGCAAGCCAATTGCTATGTACGTGCATGAAGAGACTGCATTCGGCATTATGACACCTGGAGGGGCTCATCAGGGGCTGCTCGGCAAATTAATCGAAAATATGAATAAACCGAATTGGCAGGGCACGGTACCGACCGCTCCTACGTTAATAGCACAACACCTCCATGATGGCCTGTCGAAGACTCACGGCCTAAAAGTTTCCTCTGTGCCCGACAAAATCACCAAAGCACCGTCACAAGGTGGGGTCTACCCAAAAAGTGATCGGTATTCGTTCAGTGTTTCCACTAAATTCAACATGATGATGTACAGGCCGATGCATTGGCAAACATATCAGTACACCGTTAGGGCTTATGCAACACTTAGGGCGCCCGATGGCGCAATCCTATGGCAGAAGAATTGTATGGCAGGGGATGTGGCAAAGGGTGACGAAAGTTTACAGCTGCATATGACGGAATTCAGAAGGGATGGTGGGGAAAAATTGAGAAATATCGTAAAACTTGGGGCAAAAAAGTGTGCTGATGAACTTCTAGCAAAACTATCATTCTGAATTAATCCGCGATTAATGGAAATCTGTGGATAGTATACTGACCCCTAACTTAAACAATGTTTTGTTGAATACATATGCTACCAAGGAACCGATATGGCAATCAAAACTGAAGAGGAGTTTATTCAGCTAGTCAAAGCGGCCGAACAGGACGCCGAGCTCAACCCGAAGTCATACACGACCAAGCTTGCCCTGTTTGCCCTCTTCGGATACCTGGTTATCTTTCTGGTCCTGATCGCTTTACTCGGGCTTACCGGTGGTCTGGTTGCCACGGCCTTCTTCAGCTCCAGCCTGTTTCTGCTGTTGCTCAAAAAGAAATTGATTATCGCAGTGGTTGCGAGTATCTGGGTCCTACTGCGCGCCCTATGGGTCAAATTCACCCCGCCGCAGGGACACTCGTTAAGGCGTAAGGATTATCCAAAACTGTTTGCAGAACTGGACGCTCTTAGCAAACAGTTGAAGTCTCTCAAGATCCATGAGGTAATTCTTGACCAAAGCCTCAACGCCGCCGTGGTGCAACACCCCAGGCTGGGGGTACTCGGATGGCACAAAAATTATCTGATCCTTGGCTATCAATTGTTACTCACGCTATCGCCTGATGAGATGCGGTCGGTACTGGCCCACGAGTTCGGCCACTTGTCTGGCAATCACAGCCGCTTTAGCGGCTGGATCTACCGCATACGACTTACCTGGCTACGAATCATGGATGCCTTCGACCACGTCGAGTCCTGGGGCGGCAAATTGATGCGTAAGTTCTTCGATTGGTACTCACCCCAGTTCGATGCCTACTCCTTTGCCCTCGCTCGCAATAATGAGTACGCTGCGGATGCCATCGCCGCCGAGTTGACATCGCCTGAGATCGCCACTCGCGCCCTGGTTAACATCCACGCCACTGCCCCCTATCTGGACCAGAGCTACTGGGACAACTATTTCCAGTATGCCGACGAATATGAGCAGCCGCCACATGCCCCCTTTGAAGGTCTAAGCGACTTCCTCAAGGAGAAGCCCCTGAGCAGAGAGGAGATGCTTGAGCGCATCAAGAACGAGATGGAGGTGAAGACCCACTACGCAGACACCCATCCCAGCCTTAAAGACCGCGTGGATGCACTGGGTGCTATCCCGCAACTACCCATTGCGCCAAAAATAAGTGCCGCCGAGGCTTGGTTGGGTGACCACAACCAACGCATCATGGAGGCCTTTGACCAGCAATGGTTGAACAACAATAGTGAATCCTGGAAATCGCGTTACGCATATGTCCATAATGCCAAAGATAAGTTACAGGAATTCGCCCAGGCCCAACCATCCGAGCTAAACGACGAAGAGCTTTGGAACTATGCCTATTGGACCGATGAGTTTGACTCCCGCGAAGCGGCCCTGCCCCTGTTTCGCACCTACCAGGAGCGCCATCCGGATGACCCCGATGCCGCCTTCGTAATCGGCATTACCCTACTCAACCAAGACGACCCTTCCGGGTTGGACCAACTTCGCCTGGCACGCAACAATCCAAACCTTATTGAGCGCGCAGCACACGCCGGTTACAACTTCCTACAACAGCGGGATAAAGAAGAGGCGGAGGCCTGGTGGAAGGAGTCGATCGAGCAAAACGAAACTTTCGTCGCTGCACGTAGAGAGCGGGACAACTTCACCGAAAATGACGAACTGGTATACCCAAAAATCGATCAACAGCTACTGCAGCAACTGATCGCCAACCTAAAGCAGCAAGACAAGGTCGACAAGGCATGGCTGGCGCAGAAACCGGTTCAACACTTTCCGGAAAGCCCGGTCTATGTTATCGCTTTTAAGGCCGGCGGATTCCACTTTTCCACTGAGAACATCCAAAAAAAGGTTGCTGAAGGCCTCGACATGCCAGGTGATTTCTTTGTGGTTTGCAGTAGCGGTGAAACCAAGGCGCTGGCTAAGAAAGTTATTAAGATAGGTAAGAAAATAATGTAGTTAATATTAGAAATGTTAAACCCGTTTTTAGTACTGCTCCAACTACACGCATAAAATCACCAGGCCCCATAACACCACCCGTAAAATGGATGAGGGTTGCTGACAGTAACCTCTCAAGAAGTGCCGGTGCGTGCCGAAATAGTATAGAGATGGCCCAGAAAAGCTTGATCAATTCGGGCACAGCGAAACACATCCACACTGTTAGAGGAAAATGGCATGGGACGCATCAAACTATTTCTGTTTCTGATAGTTTCCGTAGCGCTGCTGGTATTGGCCGACCCCGCCCTGGCGGGCAACAAGTTTACCACTATTAGTGGCGGCGTCTCCGGCGTCGATCTCAAGAAGCTCGCACTCCTGAAAGACATCAGCGGTTATGCCGGTGGCGTAATGCTGGTGATCTCTCTGGCCGCACTGCTAACCCGGCGTAGGCATGGAGGCGACAGTATGTCGGCCAACAAAAAAAACAGGATGGATACCAGCATAATCGCTCCTCTGATCCTGAGCGGCATCGGGCTGATATTTATCATTATCTACTTTATCTGACACCCTGAGGGCCCGTAGCTGGCCCTGCCCAACCTCCTGCATCCTTAGCACCCTTCTTGAACTGCTAGACTACTCGCGTATACTGGCCAGGCAGTCTCCGATGTTGCAATCCCGCGTATAATTAAAATATAAGAGAGGTCAACATGCGACTAAGCGCCCCCAAAACCCTTGTCTGGCTGATAGCTGTTATTCTCGGAGTCCTTGGTATCATCGGCGGTCTGATTGGCTCTCTGCCAATTATCTCTGCCTATGCCTTCTGGCTAGTTACCGGCGGATTTGTCCTGCTAGCACTGGCAACCCTGCTGAAAGGGATATAGGTCATGGGTAGGCGGGCCTCGGCCTGCCTGCCCCCGTCAGGTTTATCTTGCTTAGGCAATAGAATATAACTGCCTGATTATCGCGCTGTCCGCGCATTAACCAACCTCTGGCTTAGGCTCCCTCTCTAACAGCTCCTGCACCGCCTCTCTGGGATCGAGGCCGTGATGCAACACCCGATAGACCTGTGTGGTGATCGGCATCTCTATCCCTAACTCCTCGGCCTTCTGCTGGATGACCGTGGCTGTCCCTACCCCCTCGACCTCCTGGCCGATTGCGGCCTTGGCCTCATCAATCGAGCTCCCCTGGGCCAGGGCCAGCCCCATGCGTCGATTGCGTGACTGATTGTCGGTACAGGTCAGGGCAAGATCACCCAACCCTGCCAACCCCACAAAGGTCTCGGCTGCACCGCCCATAGCCAGCCCCAAGCGCATGATCTCTGCCAATCCGCGGGTAATAAGTGCGGCCCTGGTGTTGGCACCAAAACCCAGGCCATCGGCGATACCTGCAGCTATGGCCATAACATTCTTCGCGGCACCTCCGATCTGAACCCCGACGAGATCGCTACAGGTATAGGCGCGAAAGCAGTCTGAGTGCAGATACCCGGCCAACCGCTCTCCATGTTCCAGGGTTGTTGCAGCCACAGTCACGGCCGTTGGCAGGCCACTCCCCACCTCTAGGGCAAAGGTTGGGCCTGAGATAACCGCCAAGGGGCGCTCCGCGCCAAGGATATCTTGCGCCACACTGCTGAGCAGTTTTGCCGTCCCCGGCTCCAGCCCTTTGGTGGCCCAACTCAGTGATGTGTCACCAGACAATAGCGGTTCCACCTGCTCCAGCACCGGACGGAAGGCGTGACTCGGGATCACCACCAACACCTCGTCCACATCCGCGACGGCTGTAGCAAGCTCTACAGTTGGGCTAAGCCCGGGGGGGAAGGCGATACCTGGCAGGAAGCGGCGGTTCTCGCCATCTCTGGCAAGCAGCTCCACCTCATCCGGCATACCCCAGAGGTTTACCTTGGCGCCGTTGCGGCTCAACAGTATGGCCAGCGCCGTACCCCATGAGCCGGGACCAAGTACTGCGATCTGTGGGGCATCATTAGTCATCTGTTGCTATCACCTTTGCGTTGTGCTGCTGGGCTTGCGCAAGATGAGTTTTCAATGGACCGTCAGTGGCTGGTGGCCGGGGCCCCATCATCCTGCTGTTGAGACTGCTGCTGCAGATGTTGTGTATAGAGGGCGTCAAAATTGACCGGCGCCAATATCAGCTGAGGGAAACTCCCCTTGATCACAAGATCGGAGACCACCTCTCTGACATAGGGGAACAGGATATTGGGACAGTAGGCCCCGACCATCCCGCCGAACTCTGCTTGAGAAAACCCTTGTAGGGTAAAGATACCAGCCTGCTGCACCTCTACCAGAAAGGCGACCCGGTCGCCGATCTTGGTGGTCACTGTAACCGAGAGGATTATCTCGTAACTGTCGCCCCCCAGATCATTCATATCGGTGTTGAGATTTAGAGTGGTCTCGGGCTTCCACTCATCGGTAAAGACGGCTGGCGAGTTTGGGGTCTCGAAGGAGATATCCTTGGTATAGATGCGCTGTATGGAGAAATTACGCTCTGCTTCTGCCTGTGCTGCTTGTTCTTCACTCATGGGGCTCTCTCAATATGTGATGATTGATTACAAAGGGTCAGGGGGAGGCTATTTTTTACGACTCACCGGCAATTTGCTGTTTTGCCAGGCCATAAGTCCGCCCTTCAGATTGTAGACCTGCTCGAAACCGTTGCTACGTAACAATCTACAGGCAGCCGCCGACTGCGCGCCTGAGTTACAGCTGAGTATAATTGGCCGCTGTTTATACTTCTCCAGCTGACCCATCTGAGTCTTTAGGCTGGTCATGGGTATGTTGGTCGCGTTGATGATGTGGCCCTTGGCAAAATCGGCCATTGAGCGCAAATCAACCACCACTGCATCCTCCCGGTTTATCAGCTCCGTCGCTTGCTGCGGCCCAACCACCCCCTTGCCTCCCAGATCATCCAGAAAGCTCTTGGTCAGAAGAGCGAGGATAACCGCCAGTGCGGCTACCAGGGCAATATGGTTGCCGGCGAATTCCAGTAGTTGTTCCATGGTATGTGCTGTCTTAGGTTATAGATTATGCTCTAGGTAGCGGACTACCGCTGCTGGCAAAACAGGTCCCGCATCATCCCCACTAGCTGCATAGTACGGGAGTCGCCAACACGATAGAACACGCGGTTGGCGTCTTTGCGGGAGGCGAGTATACCCTTGTCGCGTAGAATGGCCAAATGCTGTGAGATATTACTCTGGGAGGTGCCAACACGCTCTACTATCTCCTGTACGCTAACCTCTTGCTCACCCAGGGTGCAGAGGATCTTCAAGCGCAGTGGATGCGACATAGCCTTTAGAGCCAGGGAGGCGCGGGTGATATCCTCATCACCAGCGAACAACTCTCCTACATCAGACTGGGTATCATCTCCAGAGGTCGATGCTAAAGGCGAGTGCGGCAAGTTATCGAATTCTTGTTCCATGCCTGCTACCTTAATTAATATATTAATGTAAGTGAATACAATAATACTCTGTTTGCCCCCATGTTGTGAATAGCCGCATAACTGGGGAGGTTTCTGGCTCAGAGTCAAAAAAGGTGGTTTAATGAACTGTTTTTTCAGGAAATTATGCGGGACCATGCGGGAGTTTAAAACAGATGTCTGCTGAAGAAAAACCTGCCGTACTGCTCGTCCTAGATGGCTGGGGCTATAGTGAGCGTCACGATTTCAATGCGGTTGCCGCTGCCAAGACCCCGGTATGGGACAGGCTGTGGCAGCGATGTCCCCATGCCCTGATCTCCACCTCCGGCTCGGCTGTGGGACTACCGGAGGGCCAGATGGGCAACTCCGAGGTGGGCCATCTCAACCTGGGGGCGGGGCGGGTGGTGTATCAGGAGCTAACCCGCATCAACCTGGCCGTGGCCGATGGCTCTTTCATGAATAACCGAACCCTGATCAATGCGGTTGAGCAGGCCGTCTCTGCCGGTGGGGCTGTCCACATCTGCGGCCTGCTATCCCCTGGCGGCATACACAGCCACGAGCAACAGATCCACGCCATGGTAAAGCTGGCAACCAAGCAGGGTGCAAAGAAGATCTATCTACACGCCTTTCTGGATGGCCGGGACATGCCACCCAAGAGCGCCGCGCCTTCTCTGGAAGCACTAAATAAGTTGCTCGAGGAGGGTGGCGTCGGCCGCATCGCCTCTATAATCGGCCGCTACTATGCCATGGATCGTGACAATCGATGGGAGCGGGTCCAGCACGCCTACGACCTTATGGCCCTGGGCAAGGCAGAGTTCCAGGCGGCAGATGCGATAACCGCCTTGCAACTGGCCTACGATCGGGAGGAGAGCGATGAGTTTGTTCAGGCCACCCGGGTAGGCGAACCGGCTCCGATTGAGGACGGTGATGCCCTCATCTTTATGAACTATCGCGCGGATCGGGCGCGAGAAATTACGCGCGCCTTTATCGAGCCGGAGTTTAACGGCTTTGAACGCCAGCGAGTACCTAAGTTGGCCGCCTGTGTAAGCCTGACGGAATACAGCAAAGATTTCGACATACCAGCCGCCTTTCCCCCCACCAGCCTGCACAACGTACTGGGTGAATATCTGGCAGATCTAGGATTGCGCCAACTGCGCCTCGCCGAGACCGAGAAATATGCCCATGTAACCTTCTTCTTCAGTGGTGGTCGTGAAGAGCCGTTTGCCGGAGAGGAGCGTATTCTGGTCCCCTCCCCCAAGGTGGCAACCTATGATCTACAGCCGGAGATGAGCGCCGTCGAAGTCACCGACAATCTGGTAACGGCCATCGGCAGCGGCAGCTACGACGCCATAATCTGCAACTTTGCCAATCCCGACATGGTGGGCCATACCGGCAAATATGCAGCGGCTGTTACTGCCATTGAGACCATAGACCAATGTCTTGGGCGCATCCTGGAGGCAATAGATAAGAGCGAGGCGGAGCTACTAATCACTGCCGACCATGGCAATGCAGAGCAGATGGTGGACCGCGATTCTGGTCAGACCCATACCGCCCATACTAGTAACCCGGTGCCTCTTATCTATGTAGGTCGCCCGGCACAGCTACAGGAGAGCGGAGCTCTGTGCGATATAGCGCCGACTATGCTGCAGATCATGGGGCTGGAGCAACCGATAGAGATGTCGGGGCAACCTCTACTCTACTTTATTAACGCGGTCGCCTGATGGGAAGAGGCGTTGGCTGCGGTGCTCTCCTGGCGATAGCGCTCTTGCTAGTGCAACCACTACCGGCTGCAACTCCAACAGCAGATGTAGGCACGGCCCAAGAGCAGCTGCAACAGCTGCAACAGCGCATTAAAAAGATCCAGTCATCCCTGCAGTCAGACCGGCAGAAACAGCAGAAACTGTTACAAGAGCTAGAGTCTACAGAGCGCAAGATTGGCAAACTGGCGGCCGGACTCCGGCAGATAAAGGGGCGCATGCAGGAGCAACTGCGGCAACTCAAGGCCCTGCGCAAAGAGCGGCAGGAGAGCCTGCAACTTTTGGCGCTCCAGCGGAAGGCCTTACAACGACAAGTGCGTTCCGCCTATGCCATCGGCAGACAGGAGCGGGTAAAGATGCTGCTCAATCAACAGGACCCGACCAAGGTTAGCCGTCTTCTTGTGTACTACGATTATCTGAACAGATCGCGCATGCAGCAGCTGGAGGAGATCGGCAAAAACCTGGAGCGGCTGCAGCGGGTAGAACAGAGTATCGCAGTCGAAGACAGGCGCCTACTGGAACTGCATGAGCAAAAAGAGCTGGAGAAGCAGCGTCTGGAGCTGGCCGATACGGGTCGCCGCGAGGTCATGGCTGCCCTGAATACCGATATTAAGAATAAGGACAACCAACTCAGCACCCTGCAGCAAGACGCAGAGCGACTGGTCAAGCTACTGGAAAAGCTGCGCAAACAGGCAGCAAAAGCAGCACTGGAACCGATTAACCACAAACCATTCCGTGCCGCTAAGGGTAAGATGGAGTGGCCCGCCGCCGGGCGTTTGGCTGTCCGTTTTGGAGTACGTAAACAGAGCGGTCTCACCTGGGATGGGGTGATGATAGCGGCGGCTGAGGGCAAAGAGGTACGGGCAGTACATCACGGCAGGGTGGTGTTTGCCGACTGGCTAAGAGGGTTTGGGCTGCTACTTATCATCGACCACGGCGGTGGTTATATGACCCTCTACGGTCACAACCGCGCACTGCTCAAAGAGAGCGGCGAATGGGTGGAGACAAACGAACCAATTGCGACGGTGGGCAGTAGTGGTGGCAGCGCCGCTACCGGAGTATATTTCGAGGTGCGGCGCAAAGGGCGTCCGGTAAACCCAGGGATTTGGTGTCGTCCGTTGCGCGGTAACTATACGGGAGGAGCGAAGGCATGAATCAACGGCTATATCTAATTTTACCTCTACTGGCAGGTCTAGCCATATGGGGGCCACTATCTGCTGGTACAGCGACAACAACCCAGCAGCAGGAGAGCGTGCCTCTGGATGAACTGCGAGCCTTTGCCGAGATCTTTGGGCGCATAAAGCAGGACTATGTAGACCCGGTAGATGACACCGTCCTGCTGGAACATGCCATCCGCGGGATGCTATCCGGACTCGACCCCCACTCCGCCTATCTTGATGCGGAGGAGTATCGCGACCTGCAGGTAGGCACCAGCGGTAAGTTCGGCGGCCTCGGTATCGAGGTAGAAATGGAAGACGGCTTCGTCAAGGTGGTCACGCCGATTGATGATACGCCGGCTAAACGCGCTGGAATCAAGACGGGCGATCTTATTACCCACCTTAATGGACAACCCATCAAGGGGATGAGTCTGGCTGATTCGGTAGACATCATGCGCGGCGAGCCTGGCAGCAAGATCACCTTGACCATCATACGCAGCGGAGTAAAACGGCCGCTGGAGATCACCATTACCCGCGCCATAATCAAGGTGGCCAGCGTCAAGAGCCGTCTGCTGGAGCCCGGCTTTGGCTATCTGCGGATCTCCCACTTCCAGTCACGCACTATTGCTGACATGCGCAACCAACTAACGAAACTGCACTCGAAGACAAAACCTCTCAAGGGGTTGGTGCTGGATCTGCGCAATAACCCGGGCGGGATCCTCAACAGCGCGGTAGCTGTCAGCGACGCCTTCCTCCCGAGTGGCAAAATTGTATATACCAAAGGACGACAGAGTAATACACAACTGACATACAGCGCTCAACCAGATGATCTACTGGATGGTATCCCTATGGTGGTTTTGGTGAATGGCGGCTCCGCCTCTGCCGCAGAGATTGTCGCCGGCGCACTGCAGGATCATCAGCGTGCACTTATCATGGGGACCCGTACCTTCGGCAAGGGCTCAGTACAGTCGGTGCTGCCGGTGACTCGAGGAGCCGCAGTAAAATTGACCACCGCGCTCTACTATACCCCCTCCGGTCGTTCTATTCAGGCAGAGGGCATCCGTCCTGACATAGAACTGGAACAGCTATCGGTTGCGGTGACTGAGGAGGCGCCAATGGCGATGATTAAAGAATCTGACCTAGCGCACCACCTGGAGAACCGTGACCACAAAGATAACTCGGCTGAGGACTCTATGGCGGATGGTGATTCACCATTGGCAGAGGAGGACTACCAACTCTATGAGGCCCTTAATCTGCTCAAGGGGTTGAACCTGCTGGGTGGTCGTGGCTAATCCATATTCTGGATGCTGGCGCAATATGCGAGCAAGCTACAGCCAAGCCTTTACCTGGTTATGGGTCATAACGGTAGTGCTCTGCCCATACCCTATAGATCTATTGGCCGATGGCTCCGAGCAACCGCCCGCAATCGCTATAATTATCGATGACTTGGGTAACGACTGGCGGCTGGGTGAGGCCGCCGTCAATCTACCCGGCCCGGTTACCCTGGCATTTCTCCCTCACACCGCCCACACCCATGACCAGGCAGAGCGCGCCTACGCCCAAGGCAAAGAGATCATGCTACACCTGCCGATGGAGTCACATAACGGCGAACCACTGGGTCCAGGGGGGCTCAGCCTACACATGACTGAGCAGGGTTTTGGTTCCACTCTCAAAGATGATCTCGCAACCGTCCCTCATGTGGTCGGGATAAACAACCACATGGGTAGCCTGTTGACCCGCCATCCTGGAGCCATGGGTTGGCTGATGCAGGGGATGCGGGAACATGGCGAGCTCTTCTTTGTCGATAGCCGTACCACCGGTCGAACCGTGGCCGAGCGTACAGCGCGTGAGTATGCTGTCCCCTCGGCACGGCGTAGTGTATTTCTGGATAATGAGCCCGATCCCGATGCAATCCGCAGACAGTTTAGACAACTGCTACGACTGGCGCGCCGGCGTGGGACCGCTATCGGCATCGGCCACCCCCGCAAGGAGACCATGCAGGTGTTGGCGGACGAATTGGCAAAGCTGGATGCAACAGATGTGCAGCTGGTCCCCGTCTCCCAGATCATCGCGCAGCAGGAGAGTGGCAGTGGCGGACCAAAGACTGCCGCCCACACCGACCAGGAACCCGTAATTAGGCAGCTGCCCGAATTGTGGCATGCGCCACGGTAGGATACTGAAGCTCTAACCAACTAAGAAATATGTTCGATGTAATGCGGCCGATCCTCCATCACCAGCTCTACCCCGTCGGCCTCCAGCAGTAGCATCTGTTCACGGCCTTCAAAACGCAGCTTGCAGTGGGCGCGACCTCTACTCTTCAACGGCAGCGGCAGCATATCCCGATAGGTGTAGATGTTCTCCCCCACATCACCGCCGGCACAGACACAGGGGCACTGCGGTAGCTCTCCCTCCACCACCGCACCGCTGAATATCAACTCCCCGGCCTGATACCAGCGGGTACGCTGCTTCGCACCGGTCATGGTCTGAATGATATAGGCCCGGGAGAAGCGCAGCACCAGTCTATCCCCATCCAGCCGGATGCTCTCTACCTCACTCCCGGGGAGATCAATACTACTACTGTCCATTTAAATACCCTGTTAAAAAATCAGCCGAGGATGATAACACAAAGCCGCGCCCTGGCCCCCTGCGTATCTCTCCCCACCAGTAGGTAGGCGTTAGTATCCTGAACGTATAAGCCCCGCTCTTGGCGGGGCTTACTAAAACATCTTTGTAGATATGATCTAGGCCGCAACTCTCTTGCGTCGTACCACACCGACTAAGCCCAACAGGCCGCTACCGAACAGCCAGGCCGCTGCCGGGACAGGGACAGCCGGGGTTGATATGGTGGTGACCGGGCCAGTGGCCTTCCAGCTAACACCATAACCTGAAGGCAACAACTCACCATGCGCCCAAAACTCTAGCTCATAGGGTGTGGTTGTAAGTGCGGAGAGTTTTTCGAAATCAATAATCTCCGCTGCATTCAGATCGACCAGCCCCTCATTCGCATCACACATGATAAAAAACCCGAAATGCTCCCCCGTATCATATCGCACCTCAATATCCAGCGTGTCCAGATACACGGAGTCTGTACTACTAAAATAGTTGTCAAAAACCAAAACATCTATTGAATGTACTCCCGGCACGGCAGGGAATGTCCATCCTGATGGCGTTGCGCTGGCGCTACCAAAGCTGTTCGCTCCCCTATACACACGCAGCGAACTCCCATATACATCACTGCTCTCTGCTGGCACTAAATCGCCCGTATTGAACTCTATATGGCCGCTCATCACATCCCCGAGAAGGAGCGGCGAGGCCCCTTCCACGTCATCCACCGTACCAGTAAAGTCGATGACCACCGTCTCCGCCATCGCAGTGGTGGTTACCAATAGAAGAAGAAGTGAGAAGATCCCCTTAATTATTGTGCCTCTCATGGCCAATCAAGCTCCTAGGTTAAGTCCATTCAAAAAAACCGCTCAAACTGTGGTTGATTGTATGGGCTCCAGAAACCCAGGGCAAGGGGTTCTTGAGTGCGCGCGGGGCTGCTATTTCTGGTTGTAGTTGGGGGTATAGGTGCCAGACGGCGCGTTATAGGTCCCGGACGATGGAGAGGTGGTAGAACCGTAGCCGCTGGATGACGGATCATACGAGGTGCCGGCCCCATGACCAGAGGTCGTTGGGTCATAGACCGAATCGCGATCGTCGTCCGGGTCGGTGATGTTGGTAGGATCATAGGATGATCCGTCACTGTCCTGGACAATGCCGTCGTTCTCCTCTGCCGAGTGGTCGGCATCTCCTGAGGATGGGGTATAGGCCTCTGAGTTATCGTCAGGTTTGGTGCTATCCGTGGTCTTTTTGCCATCCGCCTCTCGATGCAGATGAAAGATCACTCCCGGGGAGATCTTTTGAGGTATGCCTTTGGCATCTACTATCTGCACCTTGACCGTATGGGAACCACGGGCTACGTTCGTCAAAGATGAGGTGCCCTCCTGCGCCCGTCCGTCCAGTACCAGGCGAATCTTATGGTCCGGCTTCAGCCCACCAGGCTCCAGGGTATAGGCAACCGGTACGTCCCCGTCGTTGTTACGGATGGTCTCGTTCATCTTGGGGCTGGTAATGGTGAGTTTGTCGTAGGTGATGTTCGCCGGATCTGTCGGCTCCGGATCGACTCCCGGTTCTGCCACCGCCTCTTGATCCTCCGGCCGTATCTCAGGTGACTCGGGTGGTGTATAACTGTTTATTGGCGGCAGTGACAGCTCTTCCGCATCCTCTGTGGGGGGTTGGTCCGTATAGTGGACCTTGCCATTCTCATCCTCCCACTTATACATACCGGCCACTACGACAGCGGGTAGGCAGAGGCAGAGCAGGATGGGTAGCCGCTTATCCATGATCATGAAGGTTAGACCACTAAGCCGGGTTAAACAATCCCCATTCAAGACCGACTGTAGCGTTTTGCCGACCAGTGCAACGAAAAACGCCTCCTTGCGGAGGCGTCTGTTTTAACTACGTTAGCCGCTTACAGGCTGTAGTACATATCGAACTCCACCGGGTGGGTGGTCATCCGCATGCGGGTCACCTCATCCATCTTCAGATCGATGTAACCATCAATCATGTCGTCGGTGAACACACCGCCAGCGGTGAGGAAGCCACGATCCGCATCCAGGGCCTCCAGGGCCTGGTCCAGAGAGTGGCAGACCGTTGGGATATCTTTCAGCTCTTCAGCCGGCAGATCGTATAGGTCCTTATCCATTGGATCGCCCGGGTGGATCTTGTTCTGGATGCCGTCAAGGCCAGCCATCAACATGGCGGCGAAGGTCAGGTATGGGTTGCCGCAGGAGTCTGGGAAACGCACCTCGATGCGACGCGCCTTCGGGCTGGAGACCCATGGGATACGCACAGAGGCGGAACGGTTACGTGCAGAGTATGCCAGCAGTACCGGGGCCTCAAAGCCTGGAACCAGACGCTTGTAGCTGTTGGTGCTGGCGTTGGTCAGGGCATTCAATGCACGCGCATGTTTGAAGATACCGCCGATATAGTAGAGAGCAGTCTCTGACAGACCACCATACTGATTGCCAGCAAAGATGTTTTCACCGCCCTTGGCGATAGACTGGTGCACATGCATACCTGAGCCGTTATCTCCAACCAGCGGCTTGGGCATGAAGGTGGCGGTCTTGCCGTAAGCGTGGGCTACATTGAGCACGCAATACTTAAGGATCTGGTTCATGTCGGCACGCCGCACCAAGGTATCAAACACGGTACCGATCTCGCACTGTCCGGCAGTAGCCACCTCATGGTGGTGCACCTCGGTCTTTACGCCCATCTCCTCCATGGCCAGACACATGGCGGCACGCAGATCGTTGAGGGAGTCAACAGGTGGGACCGGGAAATAACCACCCTTCAGGCCTGGGCGGTGACCGATGTTACCATCTTCATAGACCCGCTCGGAGTTCCACTCGGCCTCGCTAGAGTCCACCTTATAGAAGGCACCACCCATATCGGCGCCCCAACGGACATCATCCAGCACGAAGAATTCCGGTTCTGGGCCAAAGTAGGCGGTATCACCAATACCGGTAGACTGCAGATAGGCCTCGGCACGCTTGGCCACGGAACGAGGATCGCGCTCATACCCTTCCATAGTGGAAGGCTCGAGGATATCGCAACGAATATTCAGGGTCACCTCATCGGTAAATGGGTCGATAACGGCAGTATCAGGCTCCGGCATCAGCACCATGTCGGACTCATTAATGCCCTTCCAGCCGGCGATGGAGGAGCCATCAAACATCTTGCCGTCAGTAAACATCTCCTCATCAACCACATGGGCCGGGATAGAGACATGCTGTTCCTTACCACGGGTATCAGTGAAGCGCAGATCTACGAACTTCACCTCATTATCTTTCATCATCTTCAACACTTTTGACGCCATCTTCTTCTCCAAAATCGTTAAGTTATAGTTGAGCTATACAGCTGCTAAATAATAATTCAGTTGCGTCGTTGCGGTTCGCGTCTTTGCGGGTGGCGTCGCTGCTTCGTTGCGAATCTCAGCCACAATTCGGGCATTGTACCACAACTGCCAAGCCCGAAGGTTTAACCATAGAACAGACGGACTCTACGGAATATATTGCTCCCTTGCAACCGTTGTTGCAGGGCCTGCTGCAGCTCCGCCCGCCCTGGCGCCACCCCGGCAGGATAATAGAGCTCGACATCTATCTGGCCATCAAGGTAGTGCAGCAGAACCCGCTCCCACTCAGCCACACCGGGCACCCCCTGCCACAGCTCCTCCAGCATGGATATGGCCTCACCACGCAGGGGCAGCCCCCTGCAGGGGGGGGCTACGGCATCATCCTCAGGATCTATGTGCACCGTCACATCGGCCACCTCACTACACTCCCTCTGCAGGGTGTCGATCACTGTCTGACTGATCTGGTGCCCCTCAGAGACACTGATCCACGGCTCTACCAGCACATGCACATCCACACTGACCTGGCTGCCCATCTGTCTGGTACGCAACATGTGGATATCCCCCACCCCGCCAATAGCGAGGATGGTGCTGCGAATCTTCTCCAGACGCTCGCCCTCCAGCCCGGCGTCCACCAATTCGTGGAGGGCGGCCAGTCCAAGGTCCCAGCCGATCTTCGCCACCATCAGGGCCACCCCTATGGCAGCGATGGCATCCAGGTATGGCAATCCCACCATAGTGCCACCGACGCCCACCAGCACCAGGATAGAGGAGAGGGCATCAGAGCGGTGGTGCCAGGCGTTGGCCTTGAGCATCTCGGATCTTAGCCGCCTGGCCGTATCCATGGTGTATCGGTATAGCCACTCCTTGATAATAATTGAGCCCAGCGCCAACCATAACGCCAGCGCCTCCGGCCGAGCCAGACGCTCCGGACTGAACAGTCGATCTATAGCATCCCAGCCTATACCTAACGCGACCAGAATCAGCAAACCGCCAAGGCCGAGGGTTGCGGCGGTCTCAAATCGCCCGTGACCATAGGGGTGTTTCGCGTCCGGACCATGGCCGGCGTGATGGGCCCCCCAGTAGATCAATGCATCAGAGAACAGATCTGACAGCGAATGGATGCCGTCCGCCACCAGCGAGACCGACTGGGCCCACAGCCCGCCAACAATCTTCCCCGCAGCCAGGACGATATTGACCGCGGCCCCGATAAGGGTCACCCGTTTGGTCTCACGCCCCCGCAATTGACTATGGCTGTGTTGTTGTGCGTCCATTACTCACCCACCCGCAGTAGTACCCTGTACTCTGCCCCCTCTGATTGCGTGGCCAACACCTCGTGGCCGTTGACGCGACACCAGGCGGGGATATCTTGTAGCACGCCGGGGTCACTGCAGATCGCCTCCAGCTCATCTCCCGGGGCCAGCTCCTGCACACGCTGCTGCACCCGGATAACCGGCATGGGGCAGAGCAGCTTACGACAATCAATGCTCGCCCGGTTCACACCACCCACTCCGCCGGAATCTCGTGGGGGGACATCGGGGCAACCGCCAGGCTGCTAGTCGTTCCCTCTCGGTCGGTCAACTCCAACTCAACCTGTTCACTGCCGCGACCCTGACTGTAGCGCGCTACGATGCGGGCCGCCAGCTCAATCTCCTCCGTAGAGACCTCGCCATCAATCAGGGCCAGCGGTCCGGCATGACTGGTAGTGCTCAGGCTAAGAAACTTTTTGCGATAGCCCTGGAGAAAATTCCCCTCTCCCTCCTCGCGGGAGATGATCAGCTTGAAGTGCGGCCGAGGCCGCAGGTGCCGCCCCACCTTGAGCAGCATGATGTCATCCATATCATACTCCCGGCTACCGCGCCCCCGCCATAGATCGACCAGTTTCCGCGAATAGGCCTCATCGGTGAGAAAACAGCAGCCGCCAGACGGCTGGGCATAATCCTCCAGCCCCAGCTTGGCGGCCAGGGCCATCTGTGGCTTACGGGTGCGTCCGCTAAAATCGAATAGCTTGGAGCGCTCGACCCAACCCTCGCGCTCCGGCTTGGTCTCCGCCAGGTTCTTTGCCGACAGCGGACGCAACAGCAGATCCTCCGCGCCCGAGTGGTGCGCCACCACCGGCATGGTGTCACGCCGCTGAGACATAGGGCGCTGCCCCACCACCTCGCCGGTAATAATAAAATCGAATCCGTGCTGTTCAATCCATGCAAGCGCCTTCCCCACCATAAAGATCTTACAGTCGAGGCAGGGGTTCATGTTGGCCCCATAGCCATATTTAGGATGCAGTAAGACCTCCTTGTACTCATCGACGATATCGACGATATGTAGCTTCATCCCCAACTGCTCCGCCACCCATAGGGCGTTGTTACGTTTGGGCCTGGCGCGATCTTTTTTACGGATGGCGTGGGTGTGCCCCTCCACACAGAAACCGGTGAAGAAGTTGATCCCCTCAACATGAATCCCCTGGTCCTGGATCACCCTGGCAGCCAGGAGTGAATCCAGCCCACCGGATATGAGGGCTATCGCTTTGCGCTGTTGTACCATAGGGGCAGGGTGTATGCAGTCAACTAAAAGAGCGATTATACCCCGAATCTGCCAGCCCAACAGGACTGGAGGTTAGCCAAGCTCCCCCGGCAGGAGATATACTTGCCCGATTAATACCGACTTGACCGATTTACCACTATGCCAACAAAGACCAATTCACCAGACTGCTCCACCTTTCAGGGGCTGATATTTGCACTGCAACAGTATTGGGCCGAACAGGGTTGTGTCATCCTGCAGCCCTATGACATGGAGATGGGGGCCGGCACCTTTCATACCGCCACCTTTCTCCGCGCCATAGGGCCGGAGCCGTGGAGTGCCGCCTATGTGCAGCCCTCGCGCCGACCGACCGACGGACGCTATGGCGAAAACCCCAACCGCCTACAGCACTATTATCAGTTTCAGGTGATCCTGAAGCCCAACCCGATCAATATACAGACACTCTATCTGCGCTCCCTGGAGATGCTGGGCATAGACGGCACTATACATGACATCCGCTTTGTCGAGGATAACTGGGAGTCCCCCACCCTCGGTGCCTGGGGTTTGGGCTGGGAGGTCTGGCTAAACGGTATGGAGGTAACCCAGTTCACCTACTTTCAGCAGGTCGGCGGTCTCGACTGTCGTCCGGTTACCGGCGAGATCACCTATGGCCTGGAGCGTATCGCCATGTATCTGCAGGGTGTAGAGAGTGTCTTCGACCTGGTCTGGACAGAGGGGCCGGCGGGTGTGGTCACATATGGTGATGTCTTCCACCAAAATGAGGTGGAGCAGTCGGCCTACAACTTTGAACATGCCAATGTGGAGTGGCTGTTTGATTCCTTTAACCGCTGTGAACAGGAGAGCAACAAACTGATCGAACTTGGACTGCCGCTACCGGCTTACGAGCAGGTGCTGCAGGCGTCCCACGCCTTCAACCTGCTGGATGCCCGCCGCGCCATCTCGGTGACTGAGCGGCAACGCTATATCCTACGGGTGCGCACCCTGGCCCGGGCCGTTGCCCAGGCCTACTACGACTCACGCGAACAGCTGGGTTTCCCCATGCTGCCGCAGGGAGAGGAGAGCGCCCATGGCTGAGCACGCCGATCTCCTATTCGAGCTTGGGACAGAAGAGCTTCCCCCGGTTGCCCTAAAAAGGTTATCGCAGGCATTGACTGCTGAATTTCTTGCCGGCCTGAAACGGGCCAACCTGGAGCATGCTGAGGTGGAGAGCTTTGCCACCCCACGCCGCCTCGGCCTACTGGTCCACGCCTGCGCCACCCAGCAACCGGAACGCTCAACCGAGCGTCGCGGCCCAGCGACTGATGCCGCCTTCGATGCCGATGGCAGACCCACCCAGGCAGCCGAGGGCTTTGCCAAATCCTGTGGTACCACGGTAGACAAGCTCAGCAGAACCAAGACAGATAAAGGGGAGTGGCTCTCTTTCTCTCTACATGAACCGGGAAGAGCGGCCGCTGAATTGCTGCCGGAGATCGCCTCTCAGGCATTGAACCGCCTGCCCATCCCCAAGCGGATGCGTTGGGGTGCATCCGAGGCGCAGTTTGTGCGCCCGGTACATTGGTTACTATTCCTACATGGCGACCAGGTGGTCGAGTGTACCCTGCTGGATGCAAAGGCAGATCGTCAGACCTATGGCCACCGCTTCCACTACCCCTCGGCAATTACCATATTTGACCCGGATAACTACGTCTCCGTACTGGAGGATATGGGCAAGGTGATTGCCAGCTTTGAGACCCGCAAGCAGAAGATACGGGAGGCGGTCATCAAGAATGCCGCTGCCCTTGGCGGCCATCCCGATCTGGATGAGGAGCTGCTGGATGAGGTGACCGCCCTCAATGAGTGGCCGGTTCCAATAAGCGCGAGTTTCGAAGAGCGATTCCTTGAGGTGCCCCAGGAGGCCCTGGTTCTGACCATGAAAAAGAACCAGAAATACTTTCCTCTGTTCGATGCGGACCAGAGGCTTATGAACCACTTCATAACCATCGCCAACATCGATAGTCCTAAGCCGGACATTATCAAACAGGGCAACGAACGGGTGGTACGTCCACGCCTTGCTGATGCCATGTTCTTCTGGCAGCAAGATGCCAAGCTGCGACTGGAGGGACATCTGGATTCACTAGGGCAGGTGGTGTTCCAGCAGAAGCTCGGCACTATGCTCGATAAGTCTGAACGGGTAGCGGTGCTGGCCGCCTTCATCGCAACACGCATTGGCGGTGACCAAGAGCTGGCACATCGGGCCGGCATGTTGAGCCGCTGCGATTTGATGACTGCGATGGTGGGCGAGTTTCCTGATATGCAGGGGATCATGGGGCGCTATCAGGCTGAACGCGATGGCGAGACACCGGAGCTGGCAACGGCGCTGGCAGAGTTCTACCTGCCCCGTTTCTCTGGTGACACGCTACCCACAACCCTCACGGGGATCGCCATCTCCCTGGCGGACAGGATGGATAGTCTGGTAGGCATCTTCGCGATCGGCCAGAGGCCAACCGGTGATAAAGATCCATTTGCGTTGCGCCGTGCCGCCTTGGGAGCGCTTCGTATCATGCGCGAGCACTCCCTGGATATACCTCTGAATGAGCTGATAGTTGCCACCGCCAGCGCCATCCGGGTTGAGGGTGAGGCACTATCCGATCCGGCAGAGGTAGAGAACGAGGTGCGTGATTTTCTGCTGGAACGGCTCAAGGGGCTCTGCATTGATCAGGATATCCCTGTCGCCACCTTTAATGCGGTCGCAGGTGTCGGCTTCAGCAGCATCGCCGATTTTGACCACCGGCTACAGGCCGTAATCAAGTTTGCCGACCTGCCGGAGGCTGAAGCGCTGTCCGCGGCCAACAAACGCATCCGCAACATTATCCGTAAGGCCGATTGCTCCATCCCTGCAGAGATAGATAGCGCCCTGTTCCGGCAGGATGAGGAGAGGGGCCTGGAGCAACAGATCAGAGAGATGGCCTCCCATATCCAGCCTCTTCTGACAGACGCGGATTATACCGGCACCCTGCTCGCCTTGGCGGGGCTGCGGAATGAGGTAGATCGCTTCTTCGATGCGGTCATGGTGATGGATGAAGATCCCAAGGTGCGTGGCAACCGACTGGCCCTACTTAATGCGTTGAGCGGCCTGTTCCTGGAGGTAGCCGATGTATCACAACTGCAGACGTAATCAATCCATATGGTGACAGTCATCCTTGATCGGGACGGGGTCATCAATGAAGACTCCGATGCCTATATAAGATCCCCTCAGGAGTGGATCCCCATTCCCGGCAGCCTGGAGGCGATTGCCCGACTAAACTATGCCGGCTTCCGGGTGGTGGTCGCAACCAATCAATCCGGCGTTGCACGCGGCTATTATGACCTTGATACCCTGGCAGAGATACACGCCAAGATGGAGCAGATGGTACAGCAGGCGGGTGGCCATCTGGATGGGATCTTTTTCTGTCCACATGGTCCGGATGATGGCTGTGATTGCCGCAAGCCGCTACCCGGGCTACTGTTACAGATCGCTGAGCAGTTTGAGTTGGAGCTGTCCGACACCATAGTGATCGGTGATAGCCTACGTGACATACAGGCAGCTATGGCGGTACATGCCAAACCGATCCTGGTTCGCACCGGTAAGGGAGAACAAACCATTACCCACTTGGACAC
This sequence comes from Sedimenticolaceae bacterium, assembly GCA_050293315.1. Classification (GTDB taxonomy): domain Bacteria; phylum Pseudomonadota; class Gammaproteobacteria; order Chromatiales; family Chromatiaceae; genus CBFDBF01. The sequence goes on along the minus strand of JBNKMS010000012.1, from coordinate 128,794 downwards.
CGCACAGGCCTTTCCCATTTTCGATAACCTGGCCCGAGCTGTCGATAGCTTGCTAGCCCATTGAGGGGACGAGATGATCCTGTTGCGCTCTCTAATCTATTTTATTGGCCTGGTCATATCCACCATCATCCTAGCGCTACCTATGTTCACCATCGGTTGGCTGCTACCGCAAAAGAGGGTGGGGCTGTTTGCCAACGCCTGGGGTAGGATCAATCTATGGCTGTTAAAACATATCTGCCGACTCGACTACAAAGTACATGGTTGGAAGGAGAACTTTCCACAACAGAACGCCATTATCATGGCAAAACATCAGTCCACCTGGGAGACCATAGCGCTACGCGGGATCTTGCCGCCACAGCAGTCCTGGATCCTGAAGAGAGAGCTGATGTGGGTCCCGGTGTTTGGCTGGGCTCTTATTCCAGCCGGTACCATCAGCATCAATCGCAGCGCCGGACGTCTGGCACTGCGCCAGATCATAGAGCAGGGAACCAGGCGATTGCGCAGTGGGGCGTGGGTAGTGATCTTTCCTGAGGGGACCCGTACCGCTCCAGGGGAACGTAAGAGGTATGGTATCGGCGGGGCAATGTTAGCGGAACAAACCGGTTACCCGATTATCCCCATAGCCCATAACGCGGGAATATTCTGGCGCCGTCGCGATCTCAAAAAATACCCCGGCACCATACAGCTGGTTATCGGTCCCCCTATTCAGAGCAAGGGACGCCTAGCCGCCGATATCAACCGTGATGTTGAGGAGTGGATAGAGTCCACTGTGGCAAGTCTGCCGCAGAGTACTGATGGTATATAAATAGATCTAGTAAGGTTTGTGTAACATGCAGACTAGACGTCGAGGTTGTCTACAGCCATGGCGTTATTTTCTATAAACTCCCGCCGCGGCTCTACCTGGTCTCCCATCAAGGTAGTAAATATGAGATCTGCACCAACCGCATCTTCAATGGTTACCTGTAGCAGTCTCCGGGTCTCAGGATTCATGGTGGTCTCCCAGAGCTGTTCCGGATTCATCTCACCCAGACCTTTGTAGCGTTGGATATTCTGGCCTCGTTTGGCCTCCTCCATTAACCACTCCAACGCCTGTCTGAAACTAGACACCTCATTGCTGCGTTCACCACGGCGTACGAAGGCCCCCTCCTGCAGCAGCCCGTCAAGCTCATCTCCCATCCTGGCCAGACGTCGATACTCGCTGCCGGTGAAAAACTCATGAGGGATGGTGCTGGTATGGTCTATGCCATGCACCTGCCGGTTCACCTCAATGGCCCACGGCTCCCCTTCGCAGGCCTCTACTACCTGCAGATGATAACGATCAGAGGCCCCCCTCTCGGCGTTAATGCGGGCCTCCATATCACTCAACCATGACGTCAATTTTTTCTTATTATTCAATATATTATCATCGATTGTCGGCATATACATCAGCTGCTCCAGCACCACGGCGTCGTACCGCCTGGACGCCCTCTGGATTGTACCGGTGGCGCCCTGAAACTGGTTGGCCAGGGTCTCTAGCGCGGTTCCAGCTATCGCCGGGGCCGCCGCATCTACATGTAGCTCTGCGTTGTCCAGGGCGCTCTGCAGGAGATAGCGATTGAGATCGGCGTCATCCTTGAGATACTGCTCTTGTTTCCCTCTTTTCACTTTATACAGCGGTGGCTGAGCTATATAGATGTGACCACGCTCAACCAGCTCCCGCATCTGGCGATAGAAGAAGGTGAGCAGCAGGGTACGAATATGGGCCCCATCTACATCGGCGTCAGTCATGATGATGATGCGATGGTAGCGCAACTTGTCGGGATCAAACTCATCCCGCCCGATACCACAGCCAAGCGCCGTTATCAGGGTGCCCACCTCGGCAGATGAGAGCATCTTGTCAAAACGCGCCTTCTCCACATTTAGGATCTTGCCCTTCAAGGGGAGGATGGCCTGGCTGCGCCGGTCCCTGCCCTGCTTGGCCGAACCACCGGCGGAGTCACCCTCCACCAGGTATATCTCCGAAAGTGCCGGATCACGCTCCTGACAATCCGCCAGCTTCCCCGGTAGGCCAGCGATATCGAGGGCCCCCTTGCGCCGGGTCATCTCTCGCGCCTTGCGCGCTGCCTCGCGCGCCCGTGCCGCCTCGATCATCTTGCCGACAATCGCCTTGGAGTCCGTCGGATTCTCCAGTAGGAAGGCATTAAAATTATCCGCCAGCAGGCTCTCAACGATGCCCTTGATCTCAGATGAGACCAGTTTGTCCTTGGTCTGCGAAGAGAACTTTGGATCTGGAATCTTGACCGAAAGCACGGCGGTCAACCCCTCTCTGGCATCATCGCCGGTGGTATTGACCTTCTGCTTCTTTGCCAGCCCCGCAGTCTCAATATACTGGTTGAGGGTGCGGGTAAGCCCCGCCTTGAACCCGGCCAGATGAGTACCGCCGTCCCGCTGTGGTATGTTGTTGGTAAAACAGAATATGCTCTCCTGATATGACTCAGTCCACTGCATCGCCAGCTCTACAGAGACATCATCACGCTCAGCGACGAAATAAAATACCTTACTATGTAGTGGGGTTTTTTTGCGGCTGAGGTGCTCGACAAAGGCCCGGATTCCACCCTTGTATTCAAATACGTCTTCCCGATCCTTGGCCTCATCTCGCAGGACTATTCTCACCCCGGAGTTGAGGAATGACAGTTCGCGTAACCGCTTTGCCAGGATGTCGTAGTGCAACTCTATGTTGCTGAATGTCTCAGAGCTTGCCTTAAAGGTGATCTCGGTGCCGCTTTTATCGGTCTCTCCGATAACGGCAAGCGGGGCCTGCGGCTCGCCCAGACTGTACTCCTGTTGGTAGGTCTTGCCACCGCGATGGATGGTGAGGGTCAGCCTCTCCGAGAGTGCATTTACCACCGATACGCCCACACCATGCAACCCACCAGAGACCTTGTAGGAGTTATCATCAAATTTACCGCCTGCGTGCAGCACGGTCATGATCACCTCTGCTGCAGAGCGGTTCTCCTCTTCATGGATATCCACCGGTATCCCGCGACCATTATCGCTGACTGTCACCGTCTGATCTTCATGCACCGTGACCTCGATCTTGCTACAGTGACCGGCCAATGCCTCGTCAATGGAGTTGTCTACCACCTCAAAGACCATGTGGTGCAGACCGGTGCCATCATCGGTATCTCCGATGTACATGCCGGGCCGTTTACGCACAGCATCAAGGCCCTTCAGGACCTTAATGTTGGAGGAATCATAACTCATCTACTGTTTCCTAAATTTAATAGCGCTATTGCACACTATTTTGGTTCAAATGGATTGTGCCCATTATACACGCTCGCCCGGTTCAAATCTTGCCGCCTATCCCACCACTCCATGTTCCACGTGGAACACCTGCTCTATCCCCATACCCTGAAACGACTCCTGCTCTATCCCTGTCACAAAGACCTGTAGCCCGGTCTGCTGAAGCAGACCCATCAGCTTTTTTCTACTCTCTCTGTCCAGCTCAGCAGGTAGGTCATCAACCAGCATTATCGGATCGATCCCTCCCCCCTCCTTGGCAAGTGCTGCCTGGGCGATAACCATGGCTGCTACTATCAGCTTCTGTTGTCCCCTGGAGGCGCGCCGCTCTACTCGCTCACCATCCATCCGTACCACCAGGTCAGCCCGGCTTGGTCCGATTGATGTGTAACCCCTGGCGCGGTCTCTCTCCATGGAGTCTGTTAGGGCCTCTTCTAGACCAATACCGGCCGGCCATCCTCTGCGCCACTCCAGTGTGATCTCGCTCTCCCAGGAGAGCGACTCCATGACCCGACTGATGCTCCGGTTGAGCTTCTCCAGATAGCTGCTTCTTATCTGCTCCAGCTGTTCACCCGCCTCTACCAGCCCTTGGCTCCAGACAGGGGCATCGCTGCGTCTCTGTTTAAGCGCTGCATTCCTCTGTTGCAAGATATGCCGATAGCGCTCTGCCACCTCGCGGTACTGATGTTCCACGTGGAACACCCCCCAATCAACAAAGCGTCTCCGATATTGTGGGCCGCGCTCTAATATCTCATGGGATTGAGGGGTGATTATAGATATCGGTAGCGTTGTAGCGAGATCGGAGATCCTTCTGACACTACTGTTTCCAATCCTGGCCTCACTGCTCTGTCTGTCCTTTCGCAGTCCTACTCCTACCTGCTCGCCCGAGCCATACTCTATCCTTGCATAGAGCTCTAAGCTATCACTACCATCTCGAATTAGTGGTCGGCTCTCCCTGCCGCGAAATGAGCGACCTCGCCCCAATAGATAGATCGCCTCAAGGATAGAGCTCTTTCCAGATCCATTAGGACCCCAGATGAGATTTATGCCCCACTCAGGCTCCAGTTCAATCTCCTCGATATTCCGAAGATTGTGGATTCTCAGTAATCCAAGGGACATTTGATTGTACTTAGGCCTGGTTTATGGCCGTCGGGTGATGCTATAGCCTCATCGGCATGACAACGTACCGGCTGTTGCTAGAGTCACTGCCCTCAATCAAGCAGCTGCTACTCTCGTCCTTTATCCTGATCGTAATCTTCTCTTCCTCTATAACCGCTAGCACATCTAGCAGATATCCGACATTGAATCCTATCGCCAGCTCCTCTCCACTATAGTCGATCTCCATCTCCTCCTCTGCCTCCTCCTGCTCTGGGTTGTGTGCCAATAGGCCCAGCACTCCAGGCTTAAAACTGAAGCGGATACCGCGATATTTTTCGTTCGAGAGTATAGATGTGCGCTGCAGCGCCATCTTCATCTCCTCTCGATCTGCAACCACCTCTTTGTCGGTGCCTGCTGGTATAACTTTTTGATAATCTGGGAATTTTCCATCTATGAGCTTAGATGTAAAAATGGTATCACCCATTCTAATCTGGATATGGTTGGCCCCTATATCAAGCTGTGTCAGTGTCTCCTCATCGGTCAGCATCCGAGAGAGCTCAAGCACCGCCTTACGCGGCAGTATCACCTGAAAATCATCCCCACCATCTTCTAGTTGCTGCTCACTCATGGCAAGACGGTGACCATCTGTAGCCACAGCACGGATGGTTCCACCCTCCCTCTCCAACAACATGCCGTTTAGGTAGTAGCGGACATCCTGATGCGCCATAGCGAACTGACACCTCTCCAGCAGTCCCTTCAGCTGTCCCTCCGGCAGAGAGATTCGGCTGCTGCTATCTGTAGCTTCCATTCCAGGGTAATCTTGAGCCGGCAACATACCAAGGGTAAAGCGACTGCGACCAGTCTTAATTACCGCTCGCTCTCCCTTTATCTCCATCTCTATCTTTGCTTTTTCTGGTAATGCTTTACAGATATCGATGAATTTTCTTGCTGGGAGGGTAAAATCCAGCTCCTCATCGGTCTCAGCTGTTAGTGATGTCTTAAGCTCCAACTCAAGGTCGGTTGCAGTAAGATGCAGTCGTCCATTCTCTGCATTTACCAAAATATTGGCGAGTATAGGTAGGGTCTGCCGACGTTCTACTACACCGCTTATTAATTGTAGAGGCTTGAGTAAGGATTCCCTGTCTGTGTTTATTTTCATGCTTCAGCTCTCTCTATAAATAAATATATAAATTAAATAAAGATTATTATTGTTATTATTAGGTCGATATCAATCTGTGAATAATAATTATTTATTGTTTATTTTCAATTACTTACAGTACAATAAAAATGTTTATAACTGGTGGCAATCAGCTGTGTAAACCTGTACATAAGATGTGTATAAAAATGCAAATTTGTGGATCAAAAACATATACACACGTTATCCACATTAATTTGTCAGTGTTCTTAACAGGTTTGCATAATCCTCTTCAACTCTACTATCACTTTCTTGCAGCTTCGCAATCTTTCTGGTCGCATACAGAACCGTCGTGTGATCTCTACCGCCAAACGCCCTACCTATCTCAGGCAGGCTGTGGCTGGTCAGCTCTTTAGCCAGAGTCATAGCGATCTGTCGAGGTCTGGCAATAGCGCGACTCCTGGTACTAGAAAGCAACTCAGAGGTGCGTATATTGAAGTACTCTGCCACGGTTTTCTGGATGTTGTCTATAGTGACGAGTTTATCCTGGGCTGCCAGCATGTCACGCAGGGCGTCTTTAGCAAACTCCTGAGTTATCGGTTGACCGGTAAATTCAGCGTTAGCAACAATGCGGCGCAGCGCGCCCTCTAGCTCCCGGATATTTGAACGCACCCGGTTACCAATAAAAAAGGCCACCTCATCTGGAAAATCTATACCAAATAGCTGTAGTGCCTTCTTTTTGAGGATAGCGACCCGGGTCTCTAGATCGGGCGGTTCAATGGCTACGGTTAATCCCCAGCCGAAACGTGAGCGTAGCCGCTCCTCCAGCCCAGCAACCTCTTTTGGAAAACGGTCGCTGGTCAATACTATCTGTTGTTGTGATTCAAATAGCGCATTAAATGTATGGAAGAACTCTTCCTGAGAGCGCTCTTTGCCGGCAAAAAACTGGACGTCATCAATCAGTAGGGCGTTAACCGAGCGGTAGCGTCGCTTAAATTCATCTATCTTGTTGTTTTGTAACGCCTTAACCATCTGTGCGACAAATCCCTCAGAGTGCTGATATACGACCCTGGCGTTGGGTTGATTTTGCAGAATCTGGTTTCCAATAGCATGCATCAGGTGGGTCTTACCCAGGCCGACCCCGCCATAGATGAATAGCGGATTATTAACGCTACCCGGATTGTCTCCCACCTGAATCGCGGCGGCCCTGGCCAGCTGATTGGACTTGCCCTCCACAAACGTGCCGAAGGAGAAGTTTTGGTTAATATTGCTGGGAATATTATGCGCCCGGTTGGAGTCGTGTTGATAGGAGTCAAAAATGGATGGGACCGGCTCTGCGGCGCCACTAATCGCATTCTGTGGACGACTTCCGATCTCTAAGACCACCTCTGGTCCTTCACCATCAAAGGAGCGCTCCATGAACTCCATAATGTTCTTAAGATGATGATTTTTAACCCAATCCAGGACAAAGCGGTTAGGCGCAAGCAGTCTGATGGTGTTATTTGATTCCACCGGGTATAGGGGCCTTATCCAGGTGTTGAATTCCTGGGCAGATAGCTCGCTCTCCAGATGATCAATACAGCTATTCCATAAACTCACAGACACAATTCCCCCGACGGTTCGTGTTTGGTGGGGTGGGAAGTTTACCCCCATCTAAAAAAGTTATCCACAGCCACTTTACTGTATTGTGTGATTGTCGCAAAATTATTTTTTAGGCACCCCCTTAGAGAACCAGTGTGCTGTAACGGTGACGCCAGATTGGCCGTTTTTTTATGATTTTTATTGACACGGGGCGGCCCATCAAAGTACCCTAAGCGCCTTTTTTTACAGCCATTTCCTCTTAGTTGGTGGTGGCGGCAACATTATATTGGTGTGATCAGATGAAAAGAACATTTCAACCCAGCAAACTCAAGCGTGCCCGGACACACGGCTTTCGTGCCCGTATGGCTACTCGTAGTGGTCGCGCCATCATTAAGGCCCGGCGCGCCAAGGGCCGCGCCCGCCTGACACCCTAAAATACATATAACCGTTGTCTGATTTGGGCTGGAGATTTCCGCGATCTGACCGTCTACTTACGGCGGGTGACTACAGCCGACTGTTCAGGCGGCCGTTGAGATCAGCCGACAACTGTTTCACAGTGCTCTATCGACAAGGGGAATCCGGGCATTCGCGTCTTGGTTTAGCGGTAGCAAAGAAGAATAGTCGGCGGGCGGTGGATAGAAACCGTATAAAAAGGGTTGTACGGGAGAGTTTTCGCCACCATCGAAACGAGCTTGGCAACCTGGATATTGTAGTACTAAGTCGTAGCAACACGGCCCAGCGTACCAACCAAGAGTTAAGAGACGCACTCAACAGACATTGGCATAGACTGAGCAAAGAATCTTAAGGATCACCATGGATACTTTTCGTCTTTTCCTATTTGCTGCACTAACCTTCGTGCTGATGCTGTTGTGGCAGGCGTGGCAGCAGGATTACCATGGCCAGCCACAGGCCCAGACAGCAGCACAAGGAGAGGCGGTCATCACGGACGGCGGATTGCCAGAGAGTGGTGATATGGGAGTACCTACAGTAGCTGCCACCACAAGCATAGATGGTGCTCAACCTGCCGATGGCTCAGTACTTGCAGCCACCGATGGGGTCAAGCTGGCGCTGCAAAGTATACAGGTTGAGACCGATCTACTGGATATGGAGATCAATACAAGAGGCGGCTCTATAGTTAAGTTGCTGCTCAAGGACTTCCCTGTCTCTCTTGACCAACCAGAGCAGAAGTTCCAGCTGTTCAAGCCGGACACCCCAAATCAGTTCATTGCCCAGTCAGGCCTTTTAAGCAGCGACAAAGAGCGGGCTCCTACCCATGAGGCACAATTCCAGACAGCAGCCACCTCCTACCAGATGGCCGAGGGTCAGGATGAGCTAACGGTCGATCTAAACTGGAGCCAAGGCGGTATTCAGGTCACCAAGCGGTTTATCTTTCACCGTGGCAGCTATCAAATAGAGGTACAGCACCTGGTACAGAACCGGTCCGGGGCTAACTGGGCTGGTCGCGAGTATCGCCAACTCCAGCGGAGTCCGGCCGGCAAGGATGGTTCGTCCCGTTTTATGTACACCTACACCGGGGGGGCCATCTACAGTCCAGAGGAGAAGTACGAAAAGATCAAGTTTGATGACATGGAAGAGCAGAAACTCAGCCGTGATGTGACCGGTGGCTGGGTGGGAATGCTGCAGCACTATTTCATTGGGGTTTGGGTGCCGACTGCGGAGGAGCAGAACCATTTTTATAGCAACGTCCTACCGGGAGAGCGCTACCAGATCGGGGCCTATTCACCACTGGTTAAAGTGGCGGATGGTGAGCAGCATCTATTTAGCACTAGCCTGGTGGTCGGACCAAAACTACAGAACCAGTTGCGCGAGATAGCCCCTGGTCTGGATCTAACGGTCGACTACGGCTGGTTGACTGTTCTGGCGCAGCCTATCTTCTGGCTCCTGGGCAAGCTCCATATGTTGATCGGCAACTGGGGCTGGTCGATTATTGCCCTAACCATCCTGATCAAGCTTGCCTTCTTTAAACTCTCTGCGGCCAGTTATCGCTCCATGGCCAATATGCGCCGCATGACCCCAAGGATGCAGGCGCTGAAAGAGCGTTATGGCGATGACAAGCAGCAGCTGAATCAAGCGATGATGGAGCTGTATAAAAAAGAGAAGATCAACCCACTCGGTGGCTGTCTCCCGGTTTTGGTACAGATCCCGGTCTTTATCGCCCTCTACTGGGTGTTAATGGAGGCGGTTGAGCTGCGGCAGGCCCCCTTCATCTTCTGGATTAACGATCTCTCTATCAAAGACCCATTTTATGTGTTGCCGTTGATCATGGGCATCTCCATGTTCGTCCAGCAGAAACTGAACCCGGCGCCCCCTGATCCGATGCAGGCTAAGATCATGATGAGCCTGCCGTTTGTATTCACCGTATTCTTTGCCTTCTTCCCGGCCGGATTGGTGCTCTACTGGGTGGTAAACAACATTCTCTCCATTGCGCAGCAGTGGGTCGTTACCCGGCAGATCGAACAGGCCGCATCGCACAACTGACGGGGTTGACCCGTATGTCTGTACAGCAGACAGATACGATAGCAGCTATTGCCACACCACCCGGACAGGGCGGTGTCGGTATCGTCAGGATATCAGGCCCAGCCGTCGGCACTATCGCCCAAGAGATAATTGGCAAACTGCCAACACCCCGCCAGGCAATATTTAGTCGTTTTGTAGATGGCGCGGGAGGGGTGATCGACAGCGGCATCGCCATCTATTTTCCCGCCCCCAACTCCTTCAGCGGAGAGGACACCCTGGAGCTGCAGGGCCATGGCGGGGTGGTGGTGTTAGATCTGCTACTGCAGCGGGTGCTGGAGCTGGGGGCACGCCTGGCACATGCCGGCGAGTTCAGTCAGCGCGCATTCTGTAACGGTAAGCTGGATCTGGCCCAGGCCGAGGCGATAGCCGATCTGATCGAGAGTGGCACCGCAACTGCGGCCCGTCTTGCCATGCGTTCACTGGAGGGGGAGTTCTCTCGTCGCATTTACGCCCTGGTGGAGCAGATCACTCAACTACGGATGTTGCTGGAGGCGGCGCTCGACTTTCCCGAGGAGGAGATCGATTTCTGTAGCAACGAGCAGGTCAATGGAGACCTGCAGGCGTTGCAACAGCAGCTTGCTGCAGTACAACAGGCGGCGCAGACCGGTCGCCTGATGCGTGACGGCATCACCCTGGTGATAGCCGGTCTGCCCAATGTCGGCAAGTCGAGTCTTATGAATGCCCTGGCGGGGTGGGAGGCGGCGATTGTCACCTCGATCCCCGGTACCACCCGCGATCTGCTGCATGAGCGGGTGCAGCTTGATGGGGTACCGCTCTACCTGGTGGATACCGCCGGCCTGCGCGATAGCAGCGACGCAATTGAGCAAGAGGGGGTACGACGCGCCCGGGCCGAGCTGGAGAGCGCGGACCATATCCTCTGGGTCTATGATGACGAACTGGATCCGGGGCACGCGGCCCTGGACCGTAACCAGTTGCCACCGCAGACTGCGCTGACTTTGATCCGGAATAAGATAGACCTTACAGGCGAGGAGCCGACACTACAGGATGATGGTACCTGGCCGCAGGTCTCTATCTCCGCCCAGAGCGGTGCGGGCATCGACCTGCTACGCGAGCAACTGCGGCGGGATCTGGGGTTGCATACCGGTCGGGAGGGGGAGTTCGTCGCCCGCCGCCGCCACCTGGATGCACTGCAGCGGGCCGCTGAGGCGCTGCTGCAGGGGGGGCAGATCCTCCAACAGACGGGCGCCGCGGAGCTGGTGGCGGAGGAGCTGCGCCAGGCGCAACAGGCACTCTCCGAGATCACCGGAGAGGTGACCACGGATGATCTCCTCGGCCGTATTTTCTCCGACTTCTGCATCGGCAAATAGTGACGACCATGCAGAAACAGTATGACGTAATCGTAGTAGGCGGCGGCCACGCCGGGACCGAGGCGGCGCTGGCGGCTGCGCGGATGGGCGCCAAGACCCTGTTGTTGACCCATAGCCTCGACAGCCTCGGGACGCTCAGCTGCAATCCTGCGATTGGTGGTATCGGCAAGGGGCATCTGGTCAAGGAGATAGATGCGCTGGGTGGGTTGATGGCCCTCGCCGCAGATCGGGGCGGTATCCAGTTTCGTATCCTCAACTCGCGTAAAGGGCCGGCGGTACGGGCCACCCGCGCCCAGGCGGATCGGCTGCTCTACAAGGCGGCAGTGCGGGCCGCCCTGGAGGGCCAGCAGAATCTGGAGATCCTGCCGCAGGCGGTGGACGACCTGCTGCTGCAGGGTGAGCAGATCGCCGGCGTAATTACCGCGGGCGGAGAGAAGATCAAGGCGCGGGCGGTGGTACTTACCGTCGGTACCTTCCTCGCCGGGCGGATCCATGTCGGTCTGCGGAACTATCCCGGCGGCCGCGCCGGGGACCCTCCCTCCAATGCCTTGGCACAGCGGCTGCGGGAGCTGCCGCTCAAGGCGGGGCGACTGAAGACCGGGACACCACCACGCATCGACCGCGACAGCATAGATTTTAGTGTGCTGCAGCCACAGCCTGGGGATGTCCCGGCGCCGGTGTTCTCGTTTCTCGGCAGCGTGGAGGAGCATCCGCAGCAGGTGGATTGCCACCTGGCCCATACCAACGAGCGCACCCATGAGATCATCCGCGGCGGGCTTTCACGCTCGCCCATGTACAGCGGTGTGATCGAGGGGATCGGCCCGCGCTACTGCCCCTCGATAGAGGACAAGATCGTGCGCTTCGCCGATAAGACGTCCCACCAGATATTTATCGAACCCGAGGGGCTCAACAGCAACGAGGTCTACCCCAACGGGATCTCCACCTCGCTACCGTTCGATGTGCAGTGCGCACTGGTCGCCTCAATGCGCGGGTTTGAACAGGCGCGTATCACCCAGCCCGGTTACGCTATCGAATACGATTTTTTTGATCCGCGTGATCTGCAGCAGAGCCTTGAGACCCGGGCCATCCGCGGACTCTTTTTTGCCGGACAGATCAACGGCACCACCGGCTATGAAGAGGCGGCGGCCCAGGGCCTGCTGGCCGGGGCCAATGCGGTACAGCAGATTCGAGGGCTGGAGCCTTGGTGCCCGCGGCGGGATGAGGCCTATATCGGTGTACTGGTAGATGACCTGATAACCCGTGGCACCGAGGAGCCCTACCGCATGTTCACCAGTCGTGCCGAATATCGCCTGCTGTTGCGGGAGGATAACGCCGATCTGCGTCTGACCGAACAGGGGCGTGCCATGGGGCTGGTCGGGGACGGGCGTTGGGCGGCGTTTAACCAGAAACGCGACGCAATCGAGCGTGAGCAGCAGCGGTTGCGCGATATCTGGGTACAGCCCAACAGTGCAGCGGCAGAGCAGGCCAAAAGCGAGTTTGATAGCTCGATCTCGCGCGAGGTGCGCGCCCTCGATCTGCTGGCCCGTCCCGAGGTGAGCTATCAGCGGTTGCTCAGGCTGCCGGGCATCGCCCCCGGGGTCAGCGACCCAAAGGTGGCGGAGCAGCTGGAGATCCAGGCACGGTATGCCGGATATATAGAGCGTCAGCAGCTGGAGATAGAGCGGGTCCGCGCCAACGAGGAGATAAAGCTATCGCCGTCGCTAGACTATACCGAGGTGCGCGGCCTCTCTGCCGAGGTCGAGGAGAAGCTCAATCGGAGCAAGCCGGCCACCATTGGTCAGGCCAGCCGTATCCCCGGCGTCACCCCGGCGGCCATATCTCTGCTGTTGGTGCACCTGAAACGGCGGGCGGGTTGAGAGGGTAGCGCTATGGAGAGGGATAGCGAGATGGCGCTGTGGCAGTCACAACTCAGGCAGGGGTTGGCCGCTATGGAACTCTCTCTCACCCCGGGGCAGCAACAGCAACTGCTGGAGTATCTGGCGCTGCTGCAGAGGTGGAACCGTGGATCTAATCTAACTGCTGTGCGTGACCCGGAGGTGATGGTCCCGCGGCAACTGCTCGACTCCCTCTCTATCCTGGGACTACTCCAAGGAGAGAGGATCCTAGACATCGGCACCGGCCCGGGGCTACCCGGGATCCCCCTCGCCATCGCCTCTCCACTGCGGCGCTTTACCCTGCTCGATGCCAACAACAAAAAGAGCCGCTTCGTGCAGCAGGCCAAACTCACCCTGGCACTGGAGCAGGTGGAGGTGGTGCAGTCACGGATCGAGGCTTTCAGCCCGGAGGAGGGGTTTGACACCATCACCTCACGCGCCCTGGCCTCATTGCCACAGATAGTAGAGTGGAGCCGACACCTGCTGGCCGATGGGGGTTGTCTGTTGGCGATGAAGGGGGAGGTGCCTGAGGCGGAGATACGGGAGTTGGAGGCCGATGGGGCAAACGTAACGGTGCAGCCCTTGAGCGTACCGATGAACGTCGGCGAGCGCCACGCCATAGTAATCACATTTCCAGCAGCAGTCACCTGAACCCATGTTGAAGATCTCAAACCGGGTTGCGATCCCGCTCGACGAGATTGAGATAACGGCGATACGTGCCCAGGGCGCCGGCGGGCAGAACGTCAACAAGGTCTCTTCGGCGATCCATCTACGCTTTGATATAGCCGCCTCGTCTCTGCCGGATCTATACAAAAGTCGCCTGCTGCAGCTGCGGGATCGGCGCATCTCCAAGCAGGGGGTGATCGTACTAAAGGCGCAGCGCTCGCGTAGCCAGGATAAGAATCGGGCGGCTGCACTACAGAGGTTGCAGGAGTTGATTCAAAAGGTGACCAAGGAGCGGAAGAAACGGCGTCCGACCAAGGCAACCCTTGCCTCCAAACAACGGCGGCTAGATAGCAAGAACAGACGGGGCCAGCTGAAACAGCTGCGCCGTAGCGTTACCGACTGATCTAATTCGCCTCAAACAGCGCAGTGACAAACCGGCGCTCATCTGGTGTATGCTTCTGCAGAGAAACCAATCGCCAAACCAACGGCGGCCATCAGGCTGCAACAGGGGTGACATATGGGGACAGAGATCATCGGTAGTTGTTGGAGCTGCGGCAACGGCCTGAGCAGTCATGACTACGGGCGGGAGACCAACTGTCTGCAGTGTGGCAAGCCCACTCGGGTCTGTCGTAACTGCCGCTGGTATGACACCAGCCGCCCAAATGCCTGTCAGGAGCCGGTGGCTGAAGAGGTGCAGGATAAAGAGCGGGCTAATTTCTGCTCCTTCTTTGAGCCGACAGATAGCGAAGTAGCGGGGGACTCTACGACACAGGCGGATCTGCAAAAAGCGGCAGAAGAGTTGTTTAAAGTCTGATATTCTCTCCCTCCGCGTTGTAACAACGGGAATAAGCCATGGGTCAAATTGTCTGTATTGCCAACCAGAAGGGCGGTGTAGGGAAGACCACCACCACAATAAACCTTGCATCCGCCCTGGCTGCCAGGGGGCAGAAGGTACTGCTGGTCGATCTCGATCCGCAGGGTAATGCCACCATGGGGTGCGGGGTAGACAAGTACCAGCTGCAGCGTTCCAGCTGTGACGTGCTGCTGGCAGAGGCCCCGGTCAGCGAGACAGTGGTACATGCCGAGGAGTCCGGTTTTGATATCCTGCCATCCAACTCCGACTTGACGGCGGCAGAGGTGGGGTTGATGACCGCTACGCTAAAGGAGAAACGGCTAAGTCTGGCGCTGGCGGCGGCGAAAGAGAAATATGACTACATATTAATAGACTGCCCGCCATCCCTTAATATGCTCACCGTCAATGCATTGGTTGCGGCTGACGGGGTGCTGATCCCGTTGCAGTGTGAGTATTATGCGCTGGAGGGGTTGACCGCCCTGCTCGATACCATCAAGCAGATTCAACATAGTCGCAACCCGGGCCTGGCGATAGAGGGGATTGTGCGTACCATGCACGACCCGCGTAATAATCTGACCAATGATGTATCGGCACAGCTGATCACCCATTTTCGCGACCTGGTGTTTAACACCATTATCCCCCGTAACGTGCGGTTGGCCGAGGCGCCCAGTCATGGGATGCCGGTGTTACTGTATGATAGAACGTCTCGAGGGGCCCACGCCTATATGGCGCTGGCCGGAGAGTATCTGCGACGCCGGGAGCAGCGGCGGGCCGTAGGTTAGTCTTTCCCGATTACTGTTTGGATTGATATAGATGGCAGCAAAGAAAAGAGGTTTAGGGCGCGGACTGGATGCATTGCTGGGGGACCCCAGCCAGGTAGGTATGATGCAGTCGGGAGGGACGGCGACCCGAGACGGCATTGATACCCTGCCGGTGGACATCCTGCAGCGCGGCCAATATCAGCCGCGGCGCGATTTTAATCCGGAGCGGCTGCAGGAGCTGGCCGACTCCATAGCCGCACAAGGCGTGGTCCAACCGATAGTGGTTCGCCCCATCGCCGGGGAGCGGTATGAGATTGTGGCCGGGGAGCGCCGCTGGCGCGCCGCCCAACAGGCCGGGCTGGATGAGATACCGGTAGTAATACGTGATCTCTCCGATCAGACAGCCATGGCCATGGCGCTGATCGAAAATATCCAGCGTGATGACCTCAAACCACTGGAAGAGGCCAACGCCCTGCACCGCCTGCTAAACGAATTTGAACTTACCCATCAGGAGGTTGCCCAGGCGGTAGGTAAATCTCGCACCACGGTAACCAATCTGCTGCGCCTGCTGGAGCTGGAGGCGGAGGTTAAACAGCTGCTGGACGAGGGGCGTCTGGAGATGGGCCACGGCCGCGCCCTGTTGGGACTTAAAGGGGCGGCCCAGAGCAAGGCGGCACGGCAGGTGGTGAGCCGCGGGCTCTCGGTGCGCGAGACCGAGAAGCTGGTGCGCAAGATGCAGGCCCCAGGGGGCGCAGGCAAGGGCGGTAAACAGAAAACCAAAACTGACCCAAATATCCTCCATCTGGAGGAGAAGTTGACAGCCAAGCTGGGGGCGCGGGTCACCATCAAGACCGGCAGGGCCGGCAAAGGCCAGCTAATCATCGGCTACAACAGCAGCGATGAGCTGGAAGGCATCCTGGATCACATCAAATAGCCGCTTAGGAAAAATTTTATCTGCCTATCGGTTGACCTTATATCGCCAGAACCTTTATACTTGCGCCCGCGTATAGCGGTGGTATTCAGGCGGTATTTGAGGGGCCATGACTTGGGGATATATCGGGCCGACAGGGGTCGCGCCATGCGGATGGTTTTGGCGCAGTTGGTAACAACGGTTTTGCTCTCTTTGTTGCTGTTTCCATTTGGCTGGACTGCGGTACTGTCAGGGTTGCTTGGAGGAGGTGTGGCAACGCTGGCCAGTGCACTGTTTGCTCGCAAGGTGTTTACACACTACCGGGCACAACAGCCGGGGTTGATAGTTGGCCGCTTTTACGCTGCAGAAATACAGAAGTTGTTGGTGGTTGCTATACTGTTTGCGATAATTTTTCTTTGCTTAAAGTCAATGAACCTCATAGCACTGTTTGGTATTTTTATCGCGGCGCAGTTTGTTCCCGCTATATATATACATTTTTACACCGGCCGCCGTGCGGATTAGATTAATATGTCTGGCGACACGCTGACATCCAGCGAATACATAAAGCATCATCTCACCAACCTGACCTACGGCAGGTTCCCCGATGGGACGTGGGGAATGGCGCACAATGCCGCCGAGGCCAAATCCATGGGCGTGTGGGCTATCCATGTAGACACCATGTTCTGGTCTATAGGGGTAGGTCTTATCTTTATCCTGCTTTTCAGACATGTTGCAAAGAGTGTTACCGTTGAGGCGCCCGGCAAGGTGCAACTGGCGGTTGAGGCGATCGTAGAGTTTGTGAACGAGAATGTGGCCGGGTCGTTTCATGGTCGCAACAAGATGGTGGCCCCGCTGGCCATGACCATATTTGTCTGGATATTTCTACAGAACCTTATGGACCTGGTACCGGTAGATTTTATTCCCTGGCTGTTGAGTGAGCACGTCTTGGGCCTGGTTCATTTCCAGAAGGTGGTGCCCTCAACCGACCCCAATGCCACCTTTGGCATGGCCATCGGCGTATTCATCTTGATGCTCTTTTATGGGATCAAGGTCAAGGGGATCGGCGGCTTTGTCGGAGAGCTGACCCTGCACCCCTTCCATACCGACAACCTGTTTTTACAGGTACTGTTGATACCGATCAATTTTATTCTTGAATTTGTCAGCCTGCTGGCCAAGCCGGTCTCGTTGGCACTGCGTCTGTTCGGCAACATGTATGCTGGAGAGATGATATTTATCCTGATTGCCCTGTTGTATAACGCTGGCTTTGCCCTCGGGCTGTTTGGTGGTGTACTGCAGTTGGGGTGGGCGCTGTTCCATATACTTATTATTACATTGCAGGCCTTTATCTTTATGGTGCTGACGATCGTATATCTGGATATGGCATATACGGAACACTAATTTTATAACGAACTAAATAGACGGGAGACCAAAATGGAAAACGCACTGCTGTACATTGCCAGCGCTATCATGATGGGGTTAGGTGCCCTTGGTGCTGCTATAGGTATCGGCATTCTAGGTAGCCGCTTTCTTGAAGGCGCGGCACGCCAGCCGGAACTTATACCAATGCTGCGGACCCAGTTCTTCATCGTCATGGGACTGGTTGACGCCGTACCCATGATCGCGGTGGGTCTGGTGATGTACATAATGTTTGCTGTAACCACATAGTTGTTACTTCTGAAGCACGAGGTAATCTTGGTATGAACATCAACCTGACGCTCATTGGTCAGCTTCTCTCTTTTGTGGTGTTTGTGTGGGTCACGATGCGCTATGTCTGGCCCCCGATCATTGCGGCGTTGGAGGAGCGCAAGCAGGAGATTGCTAGCGGTCTTGCGGCTGCTGAGCGTGGTCAACATGCACAGGAGCTGGCAGAAGAGCGCGCCAAAGAGGTGCTGCGCGACGCCAAATCCCAGGCGGCCGATATCGTTGCTCAGGCACAGAAGCGGGCCGTAGAGATTATTGATGGCGGCAAAGATGATGCGCACATAGAGGGTGAACGTATCTTGGCTGCGGCCAGGGCTGAGATTGAGCAGGATGCCAACCGCGTGCGTAAAGAGCTGCGGGAGAAGATCGGTGGGCTGATAGTTACCGGTGCCGAGCAGATCCTGCAGAAAGAGATCAATCCTGGTGCACACCAGGAGATTATCAAATCACTGGGCGAGCAGATCTAGGGCATATCTATGGCAGGAGCAGCTACCACCGTCGCCAGACCCTATGCAGAAGCGCTCTTCGCGCGGGCCAAAGAGAGCGACCAGCTTAAGGTCTGGGCAGAGATGCTGGCACTGTTGGAGATGATAACCAGCGACAGCGCCATGGTGGAGATTATTACCAACCCGCTGTTCGATCGGCAGGAGCTTACCGCACTGATCATGGGGATTGGTGGTAAAAAATTCTCGCAGGAGGCGGGTAATCTGGTGAGCCTATTGGCTGAGAATGGTCGTCTCCAGCTGCTGCCGGAGATCAGAGAGCTATACGAGACCATGAAGGCGGATAGTGAGCGCACCATGCAGGTAGAGGTACGCTCCGCCTACGAACTTAAACCGGCAGAGAGTAAGGCGTTGGCTGCCGCACTTAAGAAGAGATTGGGCCGCGATATAACCATTAGTAGCGAGTTGGATCCGGGGCTGATCGGCGGCGTGCATATTCGTGCCGGCGATCTGGTAATCGATGGATCGATCCGGGGCAAATTAGAGCAATTGGCAACTGAATTAAACAGCTAAGCGAGAAGGCATAATGCAACTCAACCCATCAGAGATCAGCGAACTGATCAAACAGAGGATCGAGAACCTCGATCTTAAGCCGGTAGCCCGCAATGAAGGCACCATCATCAGCTTGACCGACGGTATTGTCGGTATTCATGGCCTGGAAGATGCCATGTCCTACGAGATGCTGGAGTTTCCCGGTAACACCTACGGTCTGGCACTCAACCTGGAGCGCGACTCGGTTGGCGCGGTGGTGCTGGGAGAGTACAAGCATCTCACTGAGGGAGACCCCGTCAAGTGTACCGGGCGAGTACTGGAGGTACCGGTCGGTTCGGAGCTGCTCGGACGGGTCGTGGACTCACTCG
Organism: Sedimenticolaceae bacterium; assembly: GCA_050293315.1. Lineage (GTDB taxonomy): Bacteria > Pseudomonadota > Gammaproteobacteria > Chromatiales > Chromatiaceae > CBFDBF01. Next base: position 109,686 of record JBNKMS010000012.1, on the reverse strand, counting down.
GCGCCCCGCTTGATGGCAAAGGTCCGGTCAACGCCTCCGGTAGTTCACCTATCGAAAAGGTTGCGCCCGGCGTTATCACTCGTAAATCTGTAGACCAGCCGGTGCAGACCGGCCTCAAGGCGATCGACTCAATGGTGCCTATCGGTCGTGGGCAGCGTGAGTTGATCATCGGTGACCGCCAGACCGGGAAGACGGCGATTGCCATCGACACCATCATCAACCAGAAGGGCACGGGGATTAAATGCATCTACGTGGCGGTGGGACAGAAGAACTCCTCCATCGCCGGGATCGTGCGTAAACTGGAAGAGCACGATGCCATGGAGCACACTATTATAGTTGCGGCCCCGGCAGCAACCTCGGCCGCGATGCAGTTTATTGCACCCTACGCCGGCTGCACCATGGGTGAATACTTCCGTGATCGTGGTGAAGACGCGCTTATTATCTATGATGACCTGACCAAACAGGCCTGGGCCTATCGTCAGGTCTCCCTGCTGCTAAGGCGCCCGCCTGGTCGAGAGGCCTATCCGGGCGATGTCTTTTATCTTCACTCCCGTCTGCTGGAGCGTGCCGCGCGGGTAAACGAGACATACGTAGAGACCATGACCGAGGGCAAGGTGACCGGCAAGACCGGTTCGCTGACAGCACTGCCGATCATTGAGACCCAGGCGGGCGACGTCTCGGCGTTTGTACCTACCAACGTGATCTCTATTACCGACGGCCAGATCTTTTTGGAGTCAGACCTGTTTAACGCAAACATCCGTCCGGCGATCAACGCAGGTCTATCGGTATCGCGTGTCGGTGGTGCCGCCCAGACGGGCGTTATTAAGAAGCTTGGTGGTGGTGTCCGTTTGGCCCTGGCACAGTTCCGCGAACTGGCGGCCTTCTCTCAGTTTGCCTCCGATCTGGACGAAGCGACCCGTAAGCAGCTGCAGCGAGGTGAGCGTGTAACCGAGTTGATGAAGCAGCCGCAATACAGCCCACTAAGTGTTGCTGAGATGGCGGTCTCGCTGTTTGCGGCCAACGAAGGCTATCTGGATGATGTGGATGTGAAGCAGGTAGTGCAGTTTGAAAAAGCGCTGCATGACTACATGCGGAGTAGCCGGAGCGAACTGCTGGAGAAGATCAACTCAACCGGCAACTACGATGATGAGATCAAAGAGGCGCTGAAGCAGGCGCTGGAAGAGTTCAAGTCCAACCACTCCTGGTAGTGGTAAACGACACGATGGTTACGGCATAAGACAATGGCAGGCGCAAAAGAGATTCGCACCAAGATTGCGAGCATCAAAAATACGCAGAAGATCACCAGCGCCATGGAGATGGTGGCGGCGAGCAAGATGCGTAAGGCGCAGAACCGGATGTTGGCGGCGCGGCCATACGCCGACAAGATCCACAATGTAATCGCGCACCTTGCTCTGGCGCACCCAGAGTATCGTCATAGTTTTATGCAGCATCGTGAGGTGAAGCGGGTCGGTTATATCATCGTCTCATCTGACCGCGGCCTGTGTGGCGGCTTGAATAACAACCTGTTCAGGATGTTAGTAAAAGAGATCAAGGCACATAGTGACCAGGGACAAGAGATAGACTTCTGCACTATCGGTAATAAGGCGATCGGCTTTTTCAAACGCTTCGGTGGGAATGTGATTGGACAGGCCAGTCATCTGGGCGATAGCCCGCGTATTCATGATCTCATCGGCACGGTAAAGGTGATGCTGGACGCCTACGAGCGGGGAGAGATAGATCGCATCTACATTGCCTACAACAATTTTGTTAACACCATGACACAGAAGCCGACGATTGAGCAGATGGTCCCGATCACGGCGGAGCCGGACAAAGAGATTGCAGCCTACTGGGATTACCTCTATGAGCCGGATGCTAAAGAGGTGCTGTCAACCCTGTTGACTCGCTATGTTGAGTCACTGGTTTACAAGATGGTGGTAGAGAACGGTGCCTGTGAACAGTCGGCGCGCATGGTGGCGATGAAGTCCGCCTCCGATAACGCAGGCGACCTTATTGCAGAGTTGCAACTGGTTTATAACAAGGCGCGTCAGGCGGCCATTACCCAAGAGATCTCAGAGATCGTTGGCGGTGCGGCAGCCGTTTCCGGATAACTATTTTTTTGAATAACTGTCGATAGGCAGCATGAGGAATCAGACATGAGTGCGGGAAAAGTGGTTGAAATTATCGGGGCCGTTGTGGACGTTCAGTTCCCCAAGGGTGCCATGCCCAATGTGCATGACGCCTTGATGGTAAAAGAGAACGACCTCACCCTTGAAGTACAGCAGCAGCTGGGTGACGGCGTGGCCCGCACTATCGCCATGGGCTCTACCGATGGTCTGAAGCGCGGGCTGGAGGTGACCAACACGGGTGAGCCGATTACGGTCCCGGTCGGCACGGCCACCCTGGGTCGGATCATGGATGTGCTCGGCAGGCCGGTGGATGATGCCGGTGAGATCAAGAGCGACACTCGCATGCCGATCCACCGCGAGGCGCCCAAGCTTGAGGACCAGGCTACCAGTACGGAGATCCTGGAGACCGGTATCAAGGTGATCGACCTGATCATGCCTATCGCCAAGGGTGGTAAGGTCGGCCTGTTCGGCGGCGCCGGGGTGGGCAAGACCGTAACCCTGATGGAGCTTATTCGTAACATCGCTGTGGAGCACTCCGGCTACTCTGTATTTGCCGGTGTGGGTGAGCGTACCCGTGAGGGTAACGACTTCTATCATGAGATGCAGGAGGGTGGCGTGCTGGACAAGGTGGCCCTGGTATACGGCCAGATGAACGAGCCGCCTGGTAACCGTGTGCGTGTGGCCCTCACCGGTCTGACCATGGCCGAGCATTTCCGTGATGACGGGCGCGATGTGTTGATGTTCATCGACAACATCTATCGTTACACCCTGGCCGGAACCGAGGTGTCGGCACTGCTGGGCCGCATGCCATCCGCTGTGGGTTATCAGCCGACCCTGGCCGAAGAGATGGGCGTACTGCAGGAGCGTATTACTTCAACCAAGACCGGCTCCATCACCTCCTTCCAGGCGGTGTATGTGCCGGCAGACGACCTGACCGATCCATCACCCGCCACCACCTTTGCCCATCTGGACGCCACCCTGGTGTTGTCGCGTCAGATTGCAGAGCTTGGTATCTATCCGGCGGTGGATCCGCTCGACTCCACCTCACGTATTCTCGATCCCAACATCGTCGGGCAGGAGCACTACGAGGTGGCCAGGTCAGTGCAGGGTGTACTGCAGCGTTATAAGGAGCTAAAGGATATTATCGCCATCCTCGGTATGGATGAGCTGTCGGAAGAGGACAAATTGGCGGTGTCCCGTGCCCGTAAGATCCAGCGGTTCCTGTCGCAGCCGTTCTTCGTGGCCGAGGTGTTTACCGGTTCTCCTGGTAAGTATGTTTCGCTTAAGGATACCATCGCCAGCTTCAAGGCTATCGTTGAAGGTGAGTATGACCACCTGCCGGAGCAGGCCTTCTATATGGTAGGCTCTATTGAAGAGGCGGTAGCGCAGGCCGGCCACTAGGGCAGCGCGGGGAGAAACAGCCATGGCAATGACCATACATGTCGATATTGTAAGCGCGGAGGGCGAGGTCTTCTCCGGGATGGCAGAGATGGTCTATGCCCCGGCTGAGATGGGTGAGGTGGGCATAGCCCCACGCCACGCACCACTGGTTACCCGGTTGCGTCCCGGTGAGGTTCGGGTGGATGAAGGCGGTGGCAAGGAGATGCTGGACTTCTTTGTCTCCGGCGGTCTGCTGGAGGTGCAGCCCCACATGGTCACCGTATTGGCCGACACCGCAATCCGGGCCGCTGATCTGGATGAGGCAAAGGCATTAGAGGCCAAGCAGAAGGCCGAGGATGTACTCGCTGGTCAGGCGGCAAAGTTTGAGCACGCCAGGGCGCAGGCAGAGTGGGCCCAGGCAGCAGCACAGTTGCGCGCCATAGAAAACATTCGTAAAAATAAAAATAGATAACCTTTCCGTATCTCCTCCATCACCGGAATTTTCCTATGTCCAAAGAGATTATTGAGAGCGGTAAGTTTGTCTCTCTTACCTACAGCATCAGCGATAGTGATAACAACCTGCTGGAACAGAATAGTGTCCCGGTTAGCTATATTCATGGTGGCAACCAGGTGCTTATAGGCAATATGGACAGAGAGATCGAGGGCAAGGGCGTCGGCGATGAGATTGAGATGACGCTGCAGCCGGAGGATGGATTCGGACCGCACTATCCTGAACTTACCTTTACCGATGATCTTGAGAATGTCCCGCCAGAGTACAGACATGTAGGCGCTGAAGTAAGAATGAAGAGCGATTCGGGTGAGATCCAGTCTTTCTACGTTACCCGTATCGAAGATGGCAAACTTACCGTGGATGGCAACCACCCTCTTGCAGGCAAGACCCTGCAGGTGCGTGTTACCATCCAGGAGGTACGTGACCCTACTCCGGAAGAGCGCGATCAAGCTGCCGACGTAGGCACAGATACAGACACCTAAACAGTACCCAGCGAACTTGAGTAATGGGTAGACGAAAAGGCCCCTGCTCGTAGATGCGGTTAGCCGCGGGCTGTATAATCACCCACTGTATACTTTTTAACCATGGGCCATACAATGAAATTGGGCGTAGTTATACTGGCTGCCGGACAGGGGACACGAATGCGTTCCGCGCGCCCCAAGGTGTTACACACCCTGGCGGGGCGGCCGTTGCTGCAGCATGTGATCACTACGGCGCAACAGCTCAATCCCCAGCAGATAGTTGTGATCTATGGCCATGGCGGTGAACAGGTCACGGCAGCAATTCATGATCCCGCACTCACCTGGATAGAGCAGCGAGAGCAACGCGGTACCGGGCATGCCGTAGAGCAGGCCCTGCCGGCACTCCAGGAGCTGGACCTGGTGCTGGTCCTGTATGGCGATGTCCCGTTGATCCAACATACAACCCTGGCTGCCCTGGTTGAGGCGGCGGCAGATAACAACTTTGCCCTGCTGACTGTTGATCTGGCAGATCCCAGCGGCTATGGGCGCATCGTGCGCGATGAGACGGGGCGGGTGCAGCGTATCGTTGAGCAGAAGGATGCATCCAGCGAAGAGTTGACCATCCAGGAGATCAATACCGGCATCATGGTGGTCGCCGGTGCAGAGCTGCAGCGCTGGGTCGGACAGTTGGAGGACAGCAATGCCCAGGGTGAGTTCTATCTCACCGACATTGTCGCAATGGCAGTGGCGGAAGGCATTGAGGTGAAGACCGCGCAGCCGGGTAACAGTTATGAGGCACAAGGGGTAAATGACAGACAGCAGTTGGCCCAACTTGAGCGCTGCTACCAGCAGCTGCAGGCCGCGGAGCTTATGTTACAGGGCGTTGGTCTGCAGGATCCGGCCAGGTTTGATCTGCGTGGCAGGCTGCAGGCGGGGCAGGATGTAGAGATCGACATCAACGTCATCATAGAGGGCGAGGTGGTCCTGGGAGATGGTGTCCGCGTGGGGGCCAACACGGTCATACGCAACAGCGCTATTCATGCGGGTACAGTTATTTATGAAAACTGCGTGATTGAAGACGCCACGGTCGGGCAGGATGCGCGTATTGGGCCGTTTGCCCGTATCCGTCCGGCAACCACACTGGAGGCAGGGACGCATATTGGAAACTTTGTCGAGATCAAAAAGAGCCGGGTGGGAGAGGGCAGTAAGATCAACCATCTGAGCTATATCGGTGACAGCGACATCGGCAGCCAGGTCAATATTGGTGCAGGCACTATCACCTGTAACTACGATGGCGCTAACAAACATCGAACCGTCATCGGAGATAACGTCTTTATAGGCTCCGACACACAATTGATTGCGCCGGTCACGGTGGCCGATGGCGCAACCATAGGCGCCGGATCTACTATTACCACAGATGCCCCGGGTAACACGCTTACCCTCAGCCGCAGCAGACAGAGAAGCATCAAAGATTGGCAGCGGCCGAGCAAAAAGAGAGAGGAGTCATAACTATATGTGCGGGATCGTCGGGGCAATCGCCAATAGTGAGGTAAGCGCTATCCTGCTGGATGGGCTGCAGCGGCTGGAGTACCGCGGCTACGACTCTGCCGGCATAGCCATCTGTAATGGCGATGCCAATCTACAGCGCATTCGCTCTGTGGGTAAGGTGAAGGCATTGCAAGAGATGCTGCAGCAGAACCCCCTGCAGGGTGAGCTCGGCATCGCCCATACCCGTTGGGCCACCCACGGTATGCCGGCTGAGCGCAACGCCCATCCCCACATGAGCGGCGAGCGGGTTGCAGTGGTGCATAACGGCATCATTGAAAACCATGCAGAACTACGCGCCGAGCTGGAGGCGCAGGGCTTCGTCTTCACTTCAGATACCGATACCGAAGTGATCGCCCACCTGTTGGCCAGCATGCTGGATGATGGCATGGGGCTGTTGGATGCAGTGCGTCAGACAGCTGGGCGATTAGTGGGGGCCTACGCCCTGGCAGTTATGAGCCCGGATGATAGCGAACGGCTGGTGGTGGCGCGCGCCGGTAGTCCTCTGGTGGTTGGGGTCTCGGATGAGGGCAACTATGTGGCCTCAGATGTGTTTGCCCTGCTGCCGGTGACCAGACACTTTATGTTTCTGGATGAGGGAGATGTGGCCGAGGTGCGGCGTGACGGGGTTACCGTCTATGCTGCGGATGAGTCCCAGGTTGAAAGAGAGGTTAGAGAATCAAGTGTCACCTCTACAGAGACAGACAAAGGTCCTTATCGCCACTATATGCTCAAGGAGATATTTGAGCAGCCGGCGGTAATCGCTGAGACCCTGGAGGGACGCATCCATCAGGGCCGACTGCTGGAAGAGAGCTTTGGACATGAGGCCAAGGCGCTACTAGACAAGGTCAAATGCATCCAGATCATCGCCTGCGGCACCAGTTACCATGCCGGCTTTGTGGCCCGCTACTGGTTTGAGGAGATTGGCATCCCCTGCAACGTCGAGGTGGCAAGCGAGTTTCGTTATCGCAAGACCGTGGTGCCTGAGGGCACGCTGTTTCTCACCATCTCCCAATCCGGCGAGACCGCCGACACCCTGGCGGCACTGCGTGGGGCCAAACAGGCGAATTATCTGGGTAGCCTCTGTATCTGCAATGTACCGGAGAGCTCCCTGGTGCGAGAGTCGGATGTAACCCTGATGACCCGTGCCGGACCCGAGATTGGGGTGGCCTCGACCAAGGCCTTCACCACCCAACTGGTAGCACTGCGCCTGTTGACGCTGGCCCTGGCTCGACGCCGGGGTATGACATCAGAACAGGAGAAAAAGCTGGTAGACGAACTGCATGCCCTGCCACGTCAGGTGGAGGTGGTTCTCAATCTGAATGATGACATCAAGCAGATGGCGGAATCCTTCGCCGATAAAAAGAACGCCCTGTTCCTAGGTAGAGGCACCTTCTATCCGGTTGCGCTGGAGGGGGCGCTAAAACTGAAAGAGATCTCCTACATCCATGCCGAGGCCTATCCGGCCGGCGAGCTGAAGCATGGTCCCCTGGCCCTGGTCGATGCATCCATGCCGGTGGTCTGTGCCCTGCCGGACGACCCGCTGCTGGAGAAGGTATTGGCAAATCTGCAAGAGGTGCGCGCCAGGGGTGGCGAGCTGTTTCTGTTCAGCGACCACAAGATCAATATAAAGCTGGATAACTACCAGAACTTGACGCTCTCGGATATCTGTCCCACCACAGCGCCGATCGTCTACAGCATCCCGCTACAACTACTGGCCTACCATGTGGCCGTGCTTAAAGGCACTGATGTCGACCAGCCAAGAAACCTGGCGAAGTCGGTTACGGTTGAATAGATATTAGGTGCGGGCAGATTAAAGATGGTCAAAGAGCGGTCTGTCTGTAGCAGCGCTGCCTGCTGACACAACGTTATAACTCCTGCCACAAGACCCAGCACGAAGGGTCGCACGCTTGCTAGTAAACCACACAGGCAATGTGGTAGTCTGCTAGCTGCACGGAAAGAACACCGGTTTGGCTACGAGATGGCATCTGCGATCCCCACCTTTAAGAGTGATAAACGGAAACTTTCCGGAATATGATGGGGACAAATGCCTGCTATCCAGCTGAATTCGTCGTGTTATAAAGACATGTTCCCGAAAAACAGGGCAATTTGAGGGGCGTATTACAAGAACCTGTGGAGAACGTTTGGCTGTATATTACAATATTGGAGCCGGCTGTATAACTCAATATTGGTGCCAGCTGTATAATCTACTGTTAGGCGTAAAAGAAATGATTAAATGGATTGCAATTAGCCTCGGTGTATTGTTGCTCTTAACAAATGGGTTTTGGGTTTATTCCGCAATTGATTTAGCTGCGACAGAGAAGTACAGGCAACAAGAAGAATATGAAAACAGAAATAGGATAAAGGCATTAACTAAGCTTAATGGTCATTTTGTTAAAGGCATGTCAAAAGAAAAACTGACTGCTATTTTAAAAGAGCAATTTCCAGATAGTGAGCCATTTGAAAAGGAAGGGGCGCTAAACACATTGTGGCTGTCATTTAAATTAAACAAGGAAGGTAAAGTTAAGTGAAAATGCGTGGAATATGTGTATCGCCTAACAATTCGGTCAAGTTTGCTCCGGGCCTGCGGCCCTGCGCGGGACCTCGGGTTTCACCCTCGGCCCCTTACCGTAAACGTTATAAGCAATAAATAATGAAGAAATATTCAGTTGTTTTAAGAGGAGAAGACTTCGAAGTAATATTCGAAGGAGAAGAAAGGGATTTTGGTTTTTATACTACAAGAGTAGTAAAAGCCAAGAATGAGGATGAAGCAGAGGTTAAGGCAGTGGAGCTAATTAATACAGATCGTAAATTATTAGCCTTAATGAAGAAAGACTTAAGCAAGAAGCCCATGGTTTTCCTTGAATCCATTACTAAAGTACCATTCTGGCGTAGGCTTGGTGGCGCTGGTTACACTTTCTGGCCAATGGAGAGAGAAGATGAAAACTTATAACCAGGCGGTCAAGTATGCTCCGGGCCAACGGCCCTGCGCGGGACCCCGGCTTCGCCTCGGCCCCTTACCGTAGACGTTAGGTCAACGTATTAGAGGAATGCATGGCAGCCAGAATGAAATTTACAGCAATCGCTATCGTATTGGCCTGTAGTGCTCCATTTGCTGTATTCGCGGTTGGCAACGATGTGGCCCCGGCAAGAAGCGACAGTGTGGAAGCGATAGTAATACACGCTATTGGAGGGCCCACATGCAGAAATGGAGAAGTTGTATTTACCAGTGCTGCAGGCGATGCGAATAGATGGAAAAGGTATTTTGAAGACAGCGATGGAATATCAATCCACTACATCATAGATCGAGAGGGCAATGTTGCTTCCAGCATCGCAGAGAACAGGGTCGCGTGGCATGCAAGAGGCATGAACTCGAGGTCGATCGGTATTGAGTTGACAAATAACGGGGATGGTATTGAGGAGTTTCCAAGGCCGATGCTTGAGTCGCTTAGGTCGCTGATCATAGAGATCAAGTCGCGGCATCCGAATATCTCGAATGAGCGAATCTATATGCACTCCGATGTCGATAACAGTACATTTCTATGCGGCGGCAGGCAGGAGAAACGCAAGCGTGATCCCGGCGCGAAATTTCCATACAGAGAGCTTATTAACGGGCTATAGAGGGTTTACCCTCAGCCCAGCTGATCGCTGTATAAGGTTGCATGGGCCTCGCTGAACCAGCTACTCAGCGGCGGATTACAACCCTCTGATAGAGACCCCCAAACAGGGTCTTTTTCTCAATGTTTCTTGCGATAACAGAGCGTGGTAGATAATCCTTTATCTCGGTGCGCCACAGCGGTAGAGCATAGGGCTCCAGCCAGTTAAGCAGGGGTCGCAGCAGATAGGCCAGGGGATTCCATATGCGCGGTCGGTGGTAATCGACCACTATAATTCTGCCGCCTGGCCTGACTACCCGGTAGGCCTCTTGCATGGTGGCGCGCTTTATCTCATCCGGTTGTTCATGTAGCAGAAAAAAGATCACTACCTGGCCATAGGAGGCGTCATCGGCAAACTCAAGTGCGGTAGAGTTGCAATGATAGAGAGTGATCAGATCTGATTTGGATAGCTTGTTATAGAGGTTGTGTAGCTGTATCGGCAGTACGTCAATGACATCCAGAGGGGCGTCATCCGGCAGGGCTGCTGCAAGCTGCTCGGTAAAATCTCCATAGACGCAGGCGATCTGCAGGGTTTTGCCGGAAATATCGTCACGCAGGGCGTCCAGTGCGGCACGCTTCAGGCGGGCGAAGTTGCCCAGCAGAATAAGATTGACCATCCACTGCCTCTCGAAAAACCTTACTGCAGCGGGATGTATATAGGCCCACCAGTAATTCTTCTCCAGATATTTAGGGGTGATCAGTGCCTGTTTGCTACATGCCTTAAAGGGCAGCGCGTAATCTTGAGGCTTCATTGCATCTCCAACCGGTTATAGATGGGGCTAAGCATTTGTTAGTATGGTTTGAAGTGTAGATCAATTGTGGCAGGATTGCTGAGAGGCTGGATTTGATACCTTGCTCACATAATAGCCGGGACTAAGCTGGACTGGCTGGAACTTATGATATGCAGGCCTCTCTAAATGGACGTCCATCAGGTGCTGTGGGCTGGCAGTGTTGGGAGCTTATGACAACGGATTCGCAGCGTAGCAATAGTGATTGGGAAATTACTGAGAAAAAAAGGAGTTACTACAATGATGCGCAATATTAATGTCGGGGACAAAAATAGATCGAATGTAATATGGCAAATAAGACGGCCTTTTTCAGCTGCCGCGGTTATCTGCCTGGGGCTGATATGTGGACTGCCCACCTCAAACGCCATGGCGGAGATAACCAGGCACTGCGATGCCGAGGTGAAGATCGTTGAGCGTGGCACACCTCATGTGGCCATATATAATTTTACAGTTCACAAAACCGTTGATCGTTCGAAAGCATACGCAAACGAATTAAGACGAAACTTGAAGCGCCATATAGTGAGCTGTTTGCGTGATCATTGGCACATCCGAGATAGTGGTGCTGTACCAAGAGATTGTTTGGATGATGATGCGGTGCGTAGAGATTTTATAAATTATCCATTTAACAATCTAAATGAAGATATTATCCAGGCGGTGTGTCCAGAGTTACGGCCAGGTGCAGACGATGTAACTAAGCATATAGATATGATGCTTACCATTACAGGCGAAAGAGGCTGTAATATTTCAAATTTTTCTATTGCGGAAAATGTAGCAATCGCCTGTCCTCACGCCGAGGTAACTCTTGAGCGTATTGAAAATGAGGCGCAGCCGGCAGGTAGTGGAGGTGGATCGAGTGCTGCACAAGAACAGCCGGTGATCGGTGATGGTGGCGGTTCGGGATGTGTTGGTGCAGGCTGTGGAGGCTCAGAGCCGGCAACCGAAGATGAGCAGCCCTCTGCACTACCAAATATTACCATCTCTGAGTTTTCCCTGAACCCAGCCACACCGACCAAAGGTCAACCCGTTCAGGTTCGCATCGGGATCTACAATAACGGTGCTGCAGCTGCCGGGCCCTATAGGGTTGAATGGTATCCGGGTGAGAACTATCCCGAGCCTGGCTGTAGCTGGGATGTATCAGGCAATAATGCGAGTGGCGGCAAGATACTTAACTGTACCTATGCTGGCTATCCAAGCCGGTATGGACAAATCCGTACTAAGGTTGTTGCTGATCCTGGCGGCCAGGTTAATGAGCTTAACGAAGGCGATAACACGCAGTTTATGCAGGTGCGCGTCCTTGGGAGTCAGACTGACGCAGAGGCTGAGCCGGCCGCAGAGGAACATCCGGCTGATGATGGTCTGCCCGCCACAGCGTCATACAATCTGTTGCCGATTATGCGGCTGCCGGGTAACGATCTGCGTATGATAGAGATGAGCTCGCCTAACTGGATGCTCTGTCGGCAGGCCTGCACCGATGATACGCGTTGTAAGGCCTATACATATCGAGCCCCCAATGCGAATTCGGGACCTATATGCCTGCTCAAAAGCGGTGTAGGTATGCGTATCCCGGATCCCTGCTGTCAGTCGGGCGTAAAGAGGTAATAGGCATTATCTGGTAGTTTGATCACAGGAAGCGATACAAGCAGAAAACCCGGCTCAGAGAGTAAGAGATTCTGAATATGGGCCGGGTTTTCGCGTATGGTGTGGCAGGTCATGTGGTGCAATAGAGGGTAGAGCACAATTATTCGTATTGTAAGCAGATGAAAAAGATAGCCTACACCGCCTTAAGAGTTATGGTCAGTGTCTATATAGGCCTCTGCGCCGTGCTATATTTTTTGCAAGACTCTCTTCTATATTATCCCCAGGGAAGGGCGGTATCATCCGATGCATCTACACTGCATCTAAAAAGCCAAGATGCCGATATTGTAATAACAACCAGCGTTAGATCCGGCGATAAAGCGATGATCTATTTTGGCGGAAACGGTGAAGATGTTTCTCTGAGTCTGGGAGACTTTGAGCAGGCATTTCCAGATCATTCGCTCTACCTTATGCACTACCGCAGCTACGGCGGCAGCACGGGGAAACCATCAGAAGAAAATATACATGCAGACGCCGTTGCGCTGTACGAGTTGGTAAAACAGAGTCATGCAGATATATCTCTTATCGGTAGAAGCTTGGGGACTGGGGTTGCTGCGCATCTAGCTAGTGAAAGGCCCGTTAGTAAACTGGTGTTGGTGACCCCATACAATAGCATTGAAGAGATTGCTGTAGAGAGTTATCCGCTGTTTCCAGTGAGCCTGCTGCTGCGTGATAAATACAGATCGTGGCAATACGCTAAAGACATTAAGGCCCCTACTACTATTCTTATGGCAGAATTGGATCGCGTTATCCCGAAAAGTAGCACGCTTAAACTCTACAATAGTTTTAAGCGCGACAGTGCCAAAATGGTCGTTATTAAAGGCGTAGGCCACAACAGTATATCTGCCAGTGAGAGATACTATCCGGTATTGCGGCAAGCGCTGTAGATTACACAGGAACGCTTGATATTTTTAGTACCAAGCGCTCCTGCGGTAAATCCAAACTATAAGCTGGGATCCTGGTTTTATGCACCTATGGCAACGTTGGCCGCACGGGTATCTTTCTGCCTCTTATACGGACGCACAGAGTTGCCAGCGATTAACCCACGGCAGTTATCCGCTCCGCATGAGCAGTGAAAAGGCTTGAACAGGCGCTCTTCAGTCTGGTCGTAATCCATGGTTATGGCGTCACCAGGCCGGATGTCCCTTATGGCGGTAAAAATCCGCTGCGTCATGTCACAGTGCAGATTCGGGTCGCACGAATGCAGAATCTTGCCCATAAAGTGTGGGTCATGGATGTGTTGGTTCGGGCCCACGGTTAACGAGAACTGCGTTATGGTATCTACCAAATAACCGGAAAAGGCACACACTATCTCGCCGGTAGAGAAATGGGCACGTGCTACAACCCCCTCACCTACAGAGTCGCTGATTTGACATATTTCGAAATTATTTGTGCTTGGTTCGTTAGGGATAGGGGGAAAGGAGTCAGGATAGAATCTAGTCATCGTATGAATACCTGGTGATTGGTGAAAGATGGTCCGAATGTCTGCTGGACAAAATCCATGACATCCAGTTCTGCGAAGGTCTTGCAACTGAACACATCCAGATACATATCGCGGGCCTGATCGTTGGTGTGGATTACGATCGCGCTTGTCTCGATCAGTTGCACCGCAGAAATCCCGACCTCAATACCCCCGCCAAAGCGTTCTACGATAGGATCGCCAAAGGCCACCATGTCGATACGGTCGACCAGGTCTGTCATAAAGAGAGCGATCTTTTCCTTATCCAGGATATTCTCATTGCAACCACGGGCTGTCACGATGAGGTGCTTCCCGTAATATTTGACTCCATCAATATCAATTCTTCGATATTCTTCCAATTTTCCATCCTCTTAACATTCAGGTGGGGAACAAAAAAACGCATCCAAGCTAAAAGCCACCAGCCCGTTCAGGGCCAACCACTTCGAACTCGAGATGCGTTATGTGATCTTTCTTTCCTATAGTCAGGCAACGGCTATGGCCCAGGCCTGATACTTGAGTACTAGCTCAAGATTTTCTCGGGAATGGCATACTCCTATATGCTGAATTTTGCGAAAAATAGCACGTTTTCTCCCGCTGTCAACAGATATTTACAGCATCTCAACGCGCCCCAATCGAAACATGGCTGCACTCGGGGCTGGACAGACAATTTCCAAAGGAGGTGCAACTTAGCAGGCGAGCCAGGCGCTACGGCGCAAATACTGAATAATTCACATATTTTCCTAAAGGAAATACACCGTTAGACGATATTCAGGGTAGTTGCTCCGTGCAAATAGCTATTAAAGGACACTCCGGGAGGGAGTAGGCATGAATAAGCTGACCATTTTCTGGCGTTTTACCCTTGCTACCGTGGGGCTGCTGGCTCTGGTTGTCATATTGATCGTGTGGGTGGCAGATGTCCGTATGGAAGAGACCCTACAGGAGGCGGAGCGGCACCAGCTAGACCAGTTCCACGAAATACTCATGGGACGGTTGAGCGCCGAGAAATATCGGGCCCACTCCATGGCACAACTGGTCGCCACTATCCCTCAGGTACAGCAGGCCTTTGCCGCCGGTGACCGCAATACCTTGGTACAGATGTTCGGTCCAGGGTTTGAGGATTTGAAAAAGGATTTCGCCGTCCGCCAATTCCAGTTTCATACCCCCCCGGCGACATCCTTCGTGCGGATACATAAACTGAAAAAATATGGTGACGACCTATCCTCCTTTCGCAAGACAGTGGTGGCAACCAATGACAAAAAATTGCCGATCAGTGGCCTGGAGGTGGGTGTGGCGGGACTCGGTATTCGCGGCATAGTCCCTGTATTTAACGCAGGCAGCCATATTGGCTCAGTAGAGTTTGGGATGTCATTTGGGCAGGCCTTTTTCGATGATTTCAAAAAACAGTATGGTGTGGATGTGGCGCTGCATCTCAAGCGGGACAGCGGTTTTGAAACATTTGGTACCACGCTAAAGAGCAAGACCCTGCTTAGTGCAAAACAGATGGGTGATATCCTGCAAGGCAAGGCGCAATACCTGCAGGGTGAGGCCGAAGGCAAGCCGGTCGCTATTCTGGCCGAGGCCATCGGTGACTACTCTGATAATCCTATCGGCGTGGTGGAGATTGTGGTGGACCGCAGCTACTTCAGCGGTGCGCTCTCCTCGCTGCAGGGCATCTTATTGGGTCTGGGTGTATTGGGTGTGTTGATAGGTGTTGTTAGCAGCACATTTATAGCGCGCGGTATTACTGCACCACTCAAGCGGGTGGTCGCCTCCCTTGAGGAGATAGCTGATGGTGACGGTAACCTTAATGTCCACCTGCCGGAAGAGGGCAATGATGTGGTGGCAAAACTCAGCCGCGCATTCAACAGGTTTATCGAGCGTATACGTGAGACGGTCGAGAAGACAGCCCTGGCCGCGGTCAGGCTGGCCCCGGCGGTGGAGCATTTTTCATCAAATGTAGAGAAGACCCATCATGGTATGCTGCAACAGCAGCAAGATATCGAGCAGATCGCCACAGCAGTAAACGAGATGTCGGCTACAGTGCATGATGTGGCAAGCAATACCTCATTGGCAGCCGATGCGACCAAACAGGCAGACGATGATACCGCTAAAGGGAAGCAGGTGGTGGCAAGTGCGGTCAAGGCCATCAATGATGTGGCCGCTGAGATGGAACACATCACTGAGGTGGTTGCCAGGGTAAACGATGACAGCATGCACATCGGTAGTGTACTGGATGTTATCGTTAGTATCGCCGAGCAGACCAATCTGCTTGCCCTGAATGCAGCTATCGAGGCGGCGCGCGCCGGTGAGCAGGGCCGCGGCTTCGCAGTGGTGGCTGATGAGGTGCGCTCCCTGGCGCAGCGCACCCAGAGTTCTACCGAGGAGATCAGAGGCATGATCGAGAGCCTGCAGAGCGGAACCAAGCAGGCGGTCGAGGTAATAGAGAAAGGCAAGCAGAATACTATGCTGTCGGTTGAGCAGGCTGGGCAGGCCGATGAGGCACTGGATGCAATTCTCAAGGCCGTGGATACAATCAATGCCATGAATACACAGATCGCCACGGCCTCTGAGGAGCAGAGTGTTGTCGCAGACGATATTAACCGCAATGTCAGTAGAGTAAACGCAGTTACAACAGAGTCCGCAGAAGGCGCTGCTGAACTTGCTAGCGAGAGCGAGACGTTGGTAAGTCTGTCAGAAGAGTTACTGGGAGTAGTGGGGCGTTTTAATCTAGGAGAGAAACAGATCTTGATAGATCTGGAAAAGGCCAAGACCGCACATCTGGCATGGCGGGTAAAACTGCGAGGATATCTGGACGGCCGTGCCGCGCTTACTCGTGAGCAGGCGCTGTCTGACCGTGAGTGTGCCTTCGGTAAATGGTATTTCGGTCAAGGCCTGGAGCGCTATGGTTCCATCCCGGAGATGGAGCAGGTACGCGAGCCGCATGCGGAGATTCATGAGCTAATTCGTGACATTATTGATTTAAAGGAGAATGGAAAGTTAGAAGAGGCGGAGGAGGTATATCAAAAGGTGCCGGAGCTGTCTGAGCATATAGTGGAGTTAATCGATCGAATCAAACAGGGTATTGAGTGATTTGTCGAGGGGTACCGTAAAACTCCTTTACCCACTCAAGATCCGCGGCCAGCGCTGGTACACCGCATCCTCTGTCTCGGGGGTGATGGTGACCACATAGATGCGCCGCTCCTTGTCCCAGCACCCCTCGAAGTTAGACGCGAGCCCATCCTAGGCGCCAAACCCAAGCAGTCAGCCTGATGGTAAACGGGAGGCCTAAAATGTGCGGTTATATCGTCAGAATCCTATAGATACTTTTAGCCCAACACTATCTACGTGGAGAGAGGGCTCATTAGCTTGATCGGTGGCGAGCCCGTGTCTGAAATGACCATGCAGATATTCCACCGAACAGCGGACATCCCGGTAGATATTCCATGTTACTGCTGCACCCAGTTGCCATTCCGGTTCTCCCTCAAGCTCACGGCTGCCTGCCGCGCGCAGGGCCCATTCCAGCTGTGAATTGATGGAGCTAGCAAATTCCAGGTTCCAGGCTAACGGTTGGTCTCGATCCGACTCCAATTCACGGAAGGAATCAAGCGCGCCCAGTACTTCAAAACTGAGTTCAAAATCTTCTGTCATCCAAACAAAAAGGCCACTTGCCGCCGCCACCTTGTGTTGGTAACGGTTGTCACTGTCGGCCAAAAGAGCGCTATTTGCATCAGCCAGATCGGATTGATAGCTCAAGCCAAAAACATAGTCATCGTTAATGCTGGTGGTAACCGCTACCGACCAGTCAGTTTTGGATGGATGGTGTCCCAACTCACGAGCATGTCCGTGATAAGCAGTGAGAGAGAGATCAAATAGTTCATTAGGGCTGTAAGACAGGCCAATTGCGTGTGCCTGTGTTTCGCCAAACTCCAATAGTGGGCCACTGGGAAAGTGACTAATGTATTGACCTAACGGGGTATATAGTTTTCCAATAGAGAGATCCCAGGGATCTTGTTCAAATGTTACAAACGCCTCATCCACCATCCCGTGTCTTGTTGCGGTATCGTATTCTAGATCAAGCTCAGCTTGTACATGCTCCCATGGCGACGCAATCAGACCGAGTTGAAAATTGGCGGAATGCGTCCGGACAGAGTCATCACCCCCACCCATAGTAGAAAACTCTTCTTGTTGCCACTCTAAATCTACCAGCAGTGAAGCGGTCAGCCAGGGGGCAACGTTATGTTTGACGCCATCTTGTCTCCGTTCAGCGTTTGTTCTGGGTGGAGGTGCGACGGCATCCAGCGCTGCAGATGATGACGGGGGTTTATCAATCGATTCTACAGCTATCGCGAATTGAGCGCATAGCAGCAGTGCAAGACAAACAACCAAGGCATCTCTTCTGATTCTGGTCATGACCGAGCGATTTTACAGACTGCAGCGGCATCGTGGAACCAAAAATAACGCTATTCCGATTGTTATGGCGAAACGAGAGAGATTCACATTTTAACGTTAATGAAAAGATTTCTTCTGGGGGGCGAATATAATGGGGTCAGTTAGATCTATTAAATCGCTGAATGACCTGCAAGCCGGGGCTGCCATCCTTAAGGAGCAGTTCGGCATTATGTAGTTTTGCTACTGCAGCAACCAGGCTGAGCCCCAATCCATTGCCAGGCGTATGTCTGGAACTTTCGAGACGGACAAATTTCTCCAGAACATGGGGCTTCTCTGCATCCGGTATCCCTGGCCCGGTATCAGCAACAACCACCTCCACCTGGTCTGCTCCAGCCTTAATTTGCAATCGGATATTGCCTCCCCTTGGTGTGAATTTGATTGCGTTTTCCAGTAGGTTGCCCAGAGATTGGGTAAGTAGGTCACGATTGCCCTGGATGCATGCCTGATCGCCGTTCATTACCCCCAGGGTTTGGCATTTGCTTTCGGCCAATGGTGTATATAGGTCCATCAGGTCCATTGCCAGCTGCTTCAGGTCGACACTGCTCCACTGGACTCTGTTGTTGCCAGCCTCAGCTTGAGCGATGCTGAGAAGGGAGTTAAACGTCGTTATGAGTGATTCAATCTCTTCGATGCTTTGGCGTAATATCTGCTGGTATTCTGCCTGACTGCGTGGCTCCAGCAGTGTAATCTCCATTTGATTGCGTAGCCTGGTCAACGGACTGCGTAGGTCGTGGGCAACATTATCTGTTACCTCACGGATGCCCTTGATGAGCTGTTGAATGCGCTCAAGCATGGCATTCAGGCGACCTGAGAGAGTATCGAATTCATCCTGCTTGCCGCTAAGTGGAATGCGCTGTGTCAGATTTCCATGCATAATCTCACTCGCAGTAGCGCTGATCACATCCATGCGCCCCAGTATCTGGCGACCGAGGACCACGGCGATGAACGCTGCGAAGATAATAGCGATGCCCATCGCCTCGAGTAGAAATTCGTACAGTTCCAAGAGATCTGCGGATTGTTTTACCTGACGAGCTAGTAGCAACTGACTGCCATCTCCCAGCTCCACAGCAGCTACGGGCCAATAGGCATCGTCGTCATACAGTTCAGATGGAATGACATCCTCTTCGAACCAGGCACCACGTGCTTTGCCGTCTGGCTCTATTCCCGACTCTTCTGGCCACTCTTTCAGGTTGCCGGCAAGTTTGTCGCCATCAGGGGATGCTAGTAATACGATATGGCCTTGTTGTTGCAGCTGCTCAATTGCAGCAAGTAGGCGCTCCCGGCCGCCGTCGACAGATAACTGGTTAAGGTTAACCAGTTCCTGCTCCAGTGCCCTTTCAACCTCTGTATCAAAGTTATTATTTGAGAACCAATAGAGTGTTGCCAACACCGTGGCCAGCAGTAATCCATATAATAGAACCGCCTTAACCGCCAATCTGACGGCTGTTGTATGCAGTAACCTGGGCTTAAGGTGTTGCACTGAGTTTGTACCCCGCTCCGCGTACCGTGTGTAATAAGGGCGGACTGAAGTCCTTATCGATTTTACTTCTTAGGCGACTGATCTGAACGTCAACAACATTGGTTTGGGGATCAAATGACAACTCCCACACCTGCTCCAATAGCATGGTTCGTGTGACAATCTGATCAGCATTGCGCATGAGAAACTCTAACAGCCTGAATTCCCGTGGTTGTAGTCGTATCGTTTTCCCTCCCCGCTTGACACTTTGCTTGCGCAGATTGATAGTTAAATCTGCCAGTTGCATCTCCTCTTCAAAATCGGTGTTTCGGCTGCGGCGTATAAGCGCCTCCAGTCTGGCCAGTAACTCGCTGAAGGCGTATGGTTTTACCAGGTAATCGTCTCCACCTGCCTGTAGTCCAGAGACCTTGTCATCAATTTCGCCCAAGGCGGATAGCACCAGCACCGGTGTTGTATTTCCATCGGCGCGAAGCATGCGAATAATAGATAATCCATTCCGTTCTGGCAGCATACGATCCACCACCATTACGTCATATGGATTGGCAAGCGCTTTGTGTAGTCCCTCTTCGCCACTTGCAACATGATCCACCACATGGCCGCATTCACGTAAGCCTTTCGTGAGATACGTCGCTGCACGGACATCGTCTTCAATCAATAGGACATGCATAGTTATATGTTAGTGCATAGAGGGTAGATGGACATTACCATTCGGTAATGATTCTGTAAGCAGTAGTTTATGGCGTTTGCCCTATACTGCGTGACAGTAATAAAACTGTAACACAGAGTGGGAGTTTTGCCATGATGGATACGATTACCGTGCAAACTGCTGCGGAGGCAGCAAGCCTGCAGGTTCTGGTCTATGTGATGTTGCTGTCGTTTGCGCTGTCTACCACCCTGGCATTTGTCTATCAAAAGACCTTTCGTGGTCTTTCGTATTCGCGTAATTATGTGCAAGCTATAGTCCTGATATCAATTATATCTGCCATGATCATCCAGGCAGTCGGAGATAGTCTGGCCCGTGGTATCGGCATCATGGCGGCGATGGCGATCATCCGTTTTCGCACCAATTTGAAGGACCCGCGGGACACGCTCTTTCTGTTCGCATCGCTTGCTGCTGGGATTGCCTCTGGTGCCTATGCCTTCTCTATAGCAATAATAGGGACCCTCGGATTTGTTGTGGCGGCACTGATCCTATATTACTCACCCTTTGGGCCGGACTCCTACTTTGACGGGATGCTGCGTTTTAATCTGCCAAACCACAGCGATTCACGTGTGCGTTTCGAGGCGATTATGGGCGACTATTGCAGGGCGTTCTCATTGGTGACCTTGCGTGAAATGGAGCAGGGAAATAGATTGGATTATGCCTATCACATCAAGCTGCGGCGCGGGAAAAAGCATGACGATCTATTAGAGGATCTTCTGGTCCTGGGAGATCTTAAAGGTGTCAACCTTATGTTGCAGGAGGCTACCGTTGATCTATAAAACAACTTTGCTTAAAACACTAAGAGAGCACTGTAGGTGTCGTGACCTAAAACAGAGGCTCCTTCACACAATGCACTTAGCTGAGCATGCAGAGATATTTAACACGCGTAAGCTATTGCCCTTTACCTGGATGTTATCTGTTCTCGCGGTAGTTGTATTGACGCACTATTTGCAGAATGAATCCTTTCGCTTCTTTGGTATTGTCGACAATAGTGAGCAGACCATTAATTTCAGCTATCCAGTCGAGATCGTACAGAACCTGGTGATCGAAGGCGCTGAAGTAAAACAGAATCAACCAATTCTTGAGGTTCGTAGGCCGGACTTGAGTGCCAAAATCACATTTATTAATGATCAGATTCAGGCGGCTACATCTATACATCAGAAGACAGTCGAAAATACTCGTGCGCAGTTGGAGGAACTGACCGCCAAACGTTCAGCCGATCTGGCAGAACTTGATGTGCAAATAGAAACCCTGCGTGCGCGTAAAGTGCTGAATGAGAAGCTGCTGAAGGATATCTCCGGTAACAAAGCCATCACACCCTTCAAGAATCCGATTGCAACTGAGTTGCGTGGATTAACGGCGCAGCGCAAACATCTACAGGATTCATTCGATGCGCAGATAGTAAATCTAAAATCACAGCTGGGATCAGAGAACGATCGATTTAAGGTGCAGATTGCTGAATCAGAGGATCGCAAGATAGAGCTGGAACGCCAACTATCGGATCTCACTGTGCGCGCTAAGTTTAATGGCCGCATAGGCAGCGTAAATTTTAAGCCTGGTGACCAGATTGCCCCATTTGAGACCATTTTAACTGTGCACAGTAGTACGCCGCAGTTTGTCAAAGGCTATATCCATGAGAATGTCTACAATCAGCTTTATATAGGGCAGAAGGTTTGGGTTCAGCGCTACGGTTCACCCAACGAAGGTGAGATCATCCTTGGCGAGGTGGAGAGCTTAGGGAGCCGTATCGTTGAATACCCGATGCGTCTCAAGCAGAATCAACTGGTTTCAGCATGGGGTCGTGAGGCCATTGTGCGCCTACCACAAGCTACATCGTTACTGTCAGGTGAGAAAGTAATGATTGCGATGCGTTCGCCTGATAGTGAATCAAGTCTGGTTGGATCATTAAAACAACTTGTTACTGGAGTTATTTCAAACGCAGAGGCTGCCTATGGAGAGACAGACAGCAGACTAATACACGGAGCGAGGCCCATTGTTTCAAAGGTGTTTGGGCTTGAGGATAGCGCAATAGAGGCTTCCGGGGTTGTTGTCGTGCCCACGACTAAAGAGTTATTAGTGGTGAATGATGAGGCCGGTAACTTAGATCCGCATCTGCTTACATTGAACCAGAGAGGAGAGATTACTCGGGTACATCGAATATCAGATAATGTGAAGATTGATGATATAGAGAGCATAAGCAGTTATGGGAAATATGTATATGTATCTGCATCGCTTTCGCACAATAAAAATGGCAAACATAAAGCGGAACGCTGCCAACTGTTTAAATTAGAGTTTGATAACAATGCCTTTATAGTGCGCGCTAGATTGAATCTATGCGATGTTCTGGCGCAGTTGGCAAAGCACTCAGAGGATAGAGGCGCCAGTCAGTTTTTAATCCGCGCGCTTGCGCGTAAAGCGATAGATGTTGAGAGCCACTTTCTAAGTAAAGGCAAACTCTACCTTGGCTTCAAAACCCCACTTGATAACCATGGCGACAGTGTAATCCTGCAAATCGATGATCTGGATGGACTGTTTGCGGGCAAGCCGCCACAAGGCAGGATTTGGCAGCGTCTATCTCTATTGGATCCACAAAACGGCGTGCCAGCTCATCTATCAGATATGCGGCTAGAGGGCGATCAATTGTTATTACTGGGGGTAAGCCGGAATCAAGGGCATCCCAACAGTTACCTATGGAGATACGATCTAAGTCGATCCAAGCTACATGTAATTAAGTCTTTTCCTGATTTGAAGGCCGAAGGGGTAAGTGCACGGATGTCCGATGGGCGTCGGGCTCTGGTATTCGATGGAGATGGAAAGAGGCCCTCCAGGATAATAACCATTCAAGCTGGAAAGTAATGCAGGGACTGCATGATTAGATACTTGACCATATTCATCTTTCTGTTTGCATCAGCACCAGAGGCGTATAGCTCTATAACCGTGGGGCAGTTTCTACAACAGGCACAGGAGGATGCCGGTAGATTATGCTCATCAGAGTTGGATGCTGAAAGATACGGTGGCAACTCCTGGATTGAAAATGCCGAGATCCGATACTCTGACGATGATGATCCGAATGATAAACGCTCCCTCGCGTTACGTCTTGAGCCGAAGGTATTTGGACAAAAGTCCGCAGAAGACGCAATCTTAGGTCTGCGCCAGAAACAACATGGATATATGTGCGCATCAGCACTGAACGAAGTGCTGAAACAGAGATATGAACAGCTGCTTGAGCTGCTGTCTGAGCAGTTATTAGTGCATAAAATAGAGCAGCAGATTGCGCTCAGCATGGATGAGAGGAAGCTGCAGCATGATCTAGCGTATACCAAGGACTTTCGTCCGGAGGACCTGCTGCGATTAGAATTACATATCGACCAACTGCGCAGCAATATGCAATCGCATCGTAAGCGCTTATTGGATACGCGTACTCGCTTACACGTCAACCAGCTACCAGAAAACATGGTGACGATTGATGAGATGCAGGCCATCATCACTGCAACCCCAGAGTTGTTGGCAGGTAGTGATGTGCAGGCGGCTAAGATTGATCTGGAGATAGCCCAACAGCAACATAAGTTGGACCGGGCAAAACGGGGGATGGGGTTGAGCCTGTTGGAGTTTAAACAAGAACGCGCTGCCCGCAAGAACGATGTGCGGGGAGTGACTCTTGGTATTCGTATACCATTGGGCGCCGGTTTTTCCAGATCACAACGCGCGCATGATGTTGCAGATGCGATGCTTGATCTGCAAATACAACAACGCACTCAGCAACGCACCCTTATGGCGGAGGGCGATATGTTGAATTGGCATAAGATGCAGGCCGATACAATCAAGAAAACACTCTATGGTATTGAGCAACGCATTCAGCCGGTTGCACGTAGTGGTAACACAGAGTTATTGCTGGCATTAAAAAGGCAGCAGCTTGAAGAGCAGGAGAAACTGGCAGATATCCACTATGGTGCACTGCGCCACTATTTCAATTATCTGAGTATTACCGGCCAACTGGCCAAAGCACCGCTACGAAACTGGTTGATTTCAGGCCAGCCGGTTCTATAAAACGGGACATCCAAGGCTTTAAATATGTCGGTGCGCAACGAGCTTCCCCCCGTGCTGGAACGATATGAACTAAAGTACCTGATCCCTTATTCATATATCGAGCCGATTACTGATTTTATCAAACCCTATTGCGCGCTCGATCACTACTCGAGCATATCCGAAGATAACTTTTATGTTGTTAACAGCCTCTATTTCGACACCTTCGGCTTTGAATTTCTCAAGCAACGACTCTGGGGGAAAGATCGACGTTTCAATATGCGGGTGCGGACCTATGCAGACGGGAAACAGCCGCCATACTATATGGAGATTAAACATAAAATCGGCAGTATCATTAAGAAGTACCGGGCGACAGCAAGAGATGAAGAGTGGCCGCATATTCTTGGGGACCCCGGTTTTCGTATCGGGCCAGATGAGGCATCGATAGAGCGAAGGAACAAGGAGCTGTTTTTGCGGCTCGCTGCGAGCTACGCCATAGAGCCGAAGATCCTTACCCAATATCGACGCAGGGCATTTTTCTCAACAGTAGATGAATATGCCCGCCTGACTATGGATATCGATTTGCGATATCGTCTGGAGAACCGACTAACCACGGTGCCTGATGAGCACATGCTCAACTACGACAACGAGAACATCTTTGTCGCAAATAGTTTTAGCGATCGAGCGGCATTGGTGTTGGAGTTGAAATGTAACGTGGGACAGGTGCCGATGTGGATGCTGGATCTAATTAAGCATTTCCAGTTAAAACAGGTGGGGTTCTCCAAATATATGAGCAGTACTTTAACAGCGCTTGGCGATAATGGGTTTTGTTATATGTCCGGCGATCGTAAGGAGATTGATGCGGTAGATTTATTGAGTAGGTTCTAATCGCTTCTAAATAGATGCGGAAGCATAATCCAGGCCCTCTGTTGATGGTTGGTAGACCATTATTTTTATTGATCACCCACTCAAGATCCGCGGCCAGCGCTGGTACACCGCATCCTCTGTCTCGGGGGTGATGGTGACCACATAGATGCGCCGCTCCTTGTCCCAGTGGGCCACCAGCCCCTGGATCCATTTGCCGGGGGTGATATCGAACCAGCGGCTGTTGCCTTCTATATCCTTCTCCATGAACTGCGATATTCCCAGCTTGACCGGGGTGGGGCGCCAGCGGTCCCAGCGCCCCGCGTAGATAGATTCGAGCCGGGCCCAGCCTCCCAGCGGCAGGTTGCCCGCCTGGTTCTGTCTTCGCCCCCAGGGCAATAGTGCAATCCCGCCATCACGTTTCTTCACCGGCAGGCACGCCTTGGGATTGGGGAAATAGATACGCACCTCCCGGCCGTCCTCCAGATAGTAGATCCCTCCGCACATCTTCAATCCCGCTCCATGATGGTCTCGCGGTGGCCATGGGGCTTCCAGGCCGGGGCGATGACATTGGGCATACGTGAGCGCTTAAGTAGGTTACCAGGTGCGACGGTGAACTCGCCGTAACGGCGGTTGATCGCATCCTGGGCAAGGTTGAGGCTATCGCGCCGCTGGTTATCGGGGGCGAACAGGTCCTGTTGCTGGCTCTGCGGCTGCAGTTTCACGGCGGTGATCTGCACCTGATGGACCGGCTCTCCCCGCCAGTAGAGGCGCAGCAGATCGTTACACAGGCTCATTATATCCGGCCCGTGGTTGGTAGGTGGATGGTAGTGAAATTTCCCACCCACCCAACCGTCGTCACCACGCAGCCCGATGAAAAAGGTGTCGCAGCAGTAGTGGTGGCGGCGCAACCGGGCGGCGACCTTCTCCGCCATGTGCAGCAGGAAGGTCCAGATGACACTCCTGTCCCGGGTGTTGGGGGGCATCACCTTGCCGTGGCCGATGCTCTTGGGTGGAGGTACTCTGGTCTGCACCGGATCGGGGTCGAGTCCCTGGCTCATCAACCAGATGCGTCGCCCCAGGTTACCGAAGCGTCGGGCCAGCACCCCGATGGGCAGTCGCTGCATATCGCGGCAGCGCTCCACCCCCCGTTCCGCTAGAAAGCGACCGATGCCACGGCCGATGCCGCACAATTCGGTGACCGGGGCATCGGCCAGCGCCTCTCGCGCCTGCCAGGGGGGGATCAGGGTGAGGCCGTTCGGCTTTTGTAGCTTGGCGGCATATTTGGCGGTGCTCTTGTCACCGCTCATACCGAGGGAGCAGAGTACCCCGCCAGAGGCCTCCAGTACCGTCTGCTTGATAAGGCGAGCGAGCTCCCGTGGCGGCGCGCCGGAGAGATGGCGGCAGTGGGTCAGGTCGAGAAAGGCCTCGTCGACCGAGAATACCTCCACATCCGGGGTGATACCGGTGAGTGCGTCCATGATATTGGCGGAGACCTCTGCGTAGCGATGAGGTCGGGCGGGGATGCGGATAAAGTCGGGACAGATACGGAGCGCCTCCTTCAGGCGCATGCCGGTATGTACGCCGTAGGCCCGTGATTCATATGAACAGGTGATGATGCAGGTGCCCTGCTCGCCGTTGGTGATCCCGATGGGGCGCCCCTGCCACTCCGGGTGGTCGATCTGCTCGACGCTGCAGAAGAAGGCGTTCATGTCCACTAAGGCGATAGTGCGAGACCAGGTTTTGGGCATGAGGGCGCTGCTCCATTGGTGGTTATGGGCTAGTAAAAGTATAGAACATATATAGAACAGTCAAGTCTTGCTTGTGCCGGCGGCGGCTCAGCATTGCTGTTTATGGGCTAGCAAGTCGCCCATGGCCAACTGTCGACGCTGCCCTTGATTTTGTGGTGGTTCTACGCCCTAATGAGCTCCATACCCTCAACTAAATGGAACTGGAAAGATATATGAGAGAACTTGATATCCCTGAAGATACGCTGAATGACCCGGATGCCACGGAGATGGTAAGGTTCTGGCTAGCAAATAACCGGCCCCATCTATCCCTGCTACTTGGCATGTATGAAGATGCGGAAGATTGTGAGATCGAAGAGCTATGGGCATGGGGGAATATTCTTAGCGATATTGCGCAGCATGTGGCCAATGGTCTGGAGCAGAGCCATGGTATGAACTTCGATGACAGTGTGGCCAAATTAACTGATTACTTTATTCAATGTATGAAGGCACGAGCCCCCGGCCTTGAGGGCGAATATAAATACGATGCCTGATAATTGCCTGAGCGGGGGCGCAGAGTGTTAAAAATAAGGGAGCCAATGAATATGTATAACCATGTTTTTTACAGGTTCGTCCTGCTGCTGTTGATAGTGGTCATCTCTGGTTGTGCGCCTCTTCAGGAGCACGCACAAGAGGGTGCTGCAACGGTGCTATCCAGGGATGGCAGCCAGATATCTTTTGGGGTCAAGGGACAGGGCGAGACTACTATCGTGTTTGTGCACTGCTGGACATGTGACCATACATTCTGGAAGCCGCAGATCGAGTACTTTGCAGCTAAACATAGAGTGGTGTGGTTGGACCTTGCCGGTCACGGCGCATCTAGTAGTACGCGCAAAGAGTACACAATGCAGGCCTTTGGCGAGGACGTTGCCGCCGTTGTCAATAGAGTGGGTGGAGACAGGGTTGTTCTGGTTGGCCACTCCATGGGTGGTCCGGTAGCAATAGAGGCGGCCAAAATACTGGGACCTAAGGTAGTTGCTATTGTCGGGGTGGATACGTTCTATACACCATTTATATATCCCCGATCAGAGACGGAGATTGAGGACTTCGTGCAGCCGTTTAAACAGGACTTCAGCGGCGCATCCCAGCAGATGGTGCAGTCGATGTTTACATCTAAAGTAGACCCCGCGCTGAAGGCGTCGATTGTTAAACGCTTCTCTGGTGCGAACCCGGAGATGGGTATAAGCGCCATGTATGAGATATTCAGATGGAGCGCCAAGCATCGAGATGCTGGCTTGGCCAGATATGCCAGCAGGCTTAAAAACATTAACGGCGCACCGCTAGGAAATGAGAAGGCGCTGCATGAAAGCGTAACGCTAATACCGGGCGTAGGCCATTTTGTGCCACAGGTTAAACCGGATGAGTTCAATGCTGCATTGAGTAAGATCATCAGCGAATCTCGGTGACACGGCTGACAAGGAGCATCTCAGAGCGATCCTCTTTACAGGGGCCTGCACAATAATTATTACGTTTGAGGCATGACTGAAGTGGGCGTTTGCATAACAGGCGCTGAACTGTCGTGTCGTAATTCTTGCGTAGTGCGTTACATGGATGAACCAAATCATGCGACTCTGGTCTATACACCCTGAATATCTGGACGCGAAAGGTTTGGTGGCACTGTGGCGAGAGGGACTATTGGCACAAAAGGTGTTATTGGGCGAGACAGCCGGCTACAAAAATCATCCGCAGCTTATCAGGTTTAAAGATTCAGGGAACCCAGAGGGGGCGATTGCCAGCTATCTAAGGTGCGTCGAGGCAGAGGCTATAACAAGAGGGTATTGTTTTAACAGGAATAAAATCGTCAATAGAAGGATACACAACAGGTTGCTTGTCAGTAGCGGTCAAATTGAATATGAGTTTGAACACCTGTTGAAAAAGTTAAAGACCAGGGACCCAGATCTATATACAACACTTAAGAAGATTAAGGTTATAAAACCCCACCCGCTGTTCAGGAAGAGGAGGGGCGGGATTGAAGTGTGGGAGAAACTAGGTTAGAGCGTAAAGTAACTAGTTGGTACATCAGCGCGGCCTGAGGAGGCGCAACAACATGAATCCGGTAAAGTCACTGATCTTGTGTTTTATATTGCTGCTTGGCTTGAGCGCCATAGCGCAGGGGGCAGATTCTAGCCTGACACCACAGCGCGGGGACCCACTGCGTACGCAGGTTCTGGATGGGCTGCGCAGTGAGGTGAAGCGCATGCATGGGCTGGATGTGGTCTTCGTCGTCGAGCATTTGAGGGTCAAGGACGGTTGGGCCTGGGCCCATACGTTGCCGCAGTCTCGGGATGGGCAGAATCATTATGAAGATATCTCGGCCCTATTGCAGTTAAAGGATGGTGTCTGGAAGGTTGTCGAAATCCCTTGTGGTGAGGTGGATAATCCAGAGTGCCTGGACGGGCCGGAGTATTTCAAAGTACTGCTAAAGCGTTTCCCATCAATCCCTACAGAGATATTTCCGGAGTGGACCAACTCTGCTACACAGTAGTAGTTATGGAACGATCGCTGTTGGCGTGACGGGGATTGCCCTGGATGCCTGCTATTTACTTAATCGTGTCACCATCGAGTCGATTTGCAATAAAAAGGGGTAAAATTTAGGGTTTGATACAGTTTGTTACGAAGTTATTTTCGTCCATACTTGATTAGATGGTAAAGTATGCAGGGTTGGCTGATGGCGTACAGTGTCGTTGCCGCAAATGGAGCCCTTTTTTGTACCATCGATAGCACCGGTTAGATGAAAATTCCCATCAAAATCCCCATTAAAATTCCCAGCCAACTGCCTAAAATCCCCAGGAAGTTGGCGCTCACTCTGGCCGGATTGGCTGTTCTGATAGGCCTGCCTGCCCTTATCAAAATAACCCAGTTTGTAATTATGGGTTCGGCACAGATGCATATGCCGCCGCAAACGGTGACCGCAGATGTTGCCCGTAAGGAGAGTTGGCAGCGCACAGTTAGCGCTATCGGCTCGCTGGCTGCCGTGCAGGGTGTTACGGTCAGTGCCGAATTGAGCGGCAAGATTGTAGAGATCGCCTTCGAGTCGGGCGACCGGGTTGCGGCTGGTGACCTGCTGGTGCGTGTTGATACGTCCGCTGAAGAGGCGCAGCTGCGCTCGGCCGAGGCGGCAGCCAAGCTGGCGCGTATAAATCTGGATCGCAACCGCAACCTGCGTAAAAACAAGACCGTATCCCAGTCAGCTCTGGACACTGCTGAGGCCAACTATGAGCAGGCCACCGCCCAGGTGGACAACGTGCGTGCGGCCATAGCTAAAAAGACCATAAGCGCCCCCTTTGCCGGCCAGCTGGGGCTACGCCAGGTTAATCTTGGAGAGACCGTCCAGCAGGGGACTCCTATAGTGGCTCTCCAGACCATAGCCCCAATCTATGTAGACTTCTCGTTGCCACAACAGCAATTTGCCGTTCTGCAGCCAGGACTCACGGTCAACGTTACCACCGATGCGGCGCCGGGAGAGGTGTTCGAGGGAAAGATAATCGCGGTCAATCCTGAGGTGGACCAGGTGACGCGCAACGTGCGGGTGCGGGCGGTATTGTCTAATGAGGGCGAACAGTTGCGCTCCGGCATGTTTGCCAATGTTGAGGTAGTGCTGCTGGATACCGAGAAGGTGCTCTTCATACCGGCGACGGCGGTACTCTACGCCCCCTACGGCGATACGGTCTTTGTGGTTGATGAGGTGAAGGATGAGGAGGGCGGTGAGGTGCAGCGGATTCTGCGTCAACAGATCATCCGCCTGGGCGATGCCCGTGGCGACTTCGTCTCCGTAACCGATGGTCTGAAGGAGGGTGAGACCGTGGTAACCAGCGGGGTGTTCAAGCTGAGGCCAAAGATGGCCGTGGTGATTGATAACGCCCTGGCACCAGACGCGCAGATGGCGCCTACGCCGCCGAATAAATAAGATGCGCGCAACGAAGGCCTTTACTGATCTGTTTATTCAGCGCCCGGTGCTTGCCATCGTGGTCAATCTATTGATTGTCATCGCCGGGATACAGGCCTGGAACTCGCTTAACATACGGCAGTATCCACGTAGCGATAACGCCTCGGTAAACATCTCAACGGTCTATGTGGGTGCCAGTGCAGAGCTGGTGCGCGGCTTTATTACCACGCCGCTGGAGCAGGCCATCGCATCGGCCGATGGTATCGACTATATCGAATCGAAGAGCCTGCAGGGGTTCTCCACGGTCAACGCCCGTCTTAAGCTGAACTACGATCCGACCAAGGCATTGGCGGAGATCACCGCCAAGGTAAACCAGGTGCGCAACGACCTGCCGGCGGAGGCGCAGGTGCCGGCGATCTCGGTACAGTCGGCGGACTCCCGTTTCGCCTCCGCCTATATTAGCTTCGCCTCCGACATACTCTCGCAGGCCGAGATCACCGACTATCTTATCCGCGTTGTGCAGCCACGCCTGGCAGCGGTTGCTGGAGTGCAGAGGGCGGCCGTGCTTGGTGCGCGCACCTCTGCCATGCGTATCTGGCTTAAACCGGACAAGATGGCGGCAATGCATGTGAGCCCGGCGCAGGTGCGTCAGGCCCTGGCCGCCAACAACTTTCTCGCTGCAGTCGGTAGCACTAAAGGATCTCTGGTGCAGGTCACCCTGACCGCCAATACCGACCTGCATTCGGTGGAGGAGTTTGAACGCTTGGTGGTCTACCAGAAAGATGACAGCGTGGTGCGGCTAAAAGATATAGCCGATGTCGATCTTGGTGCCGAGGATTACGATACAGCGGTGCGCTACTCTGGCCAGACGGCCGTGTTTATGGGCATTTTTCCGCTACCAAGTGCCAACACCATAGATGTCGTAAAGCTGATACGGGTTGAGATAGATGCGATTGCCCGTGACCTGCCGACCGGCCTTGAGGTCAATATAGGTTACGACGCATCGGAATATATCTCTAATGCTATCATCGAGGTGACCAAGACCCTGGCCGATACCCTGATAATCGTCATTATTGTTATCTTCCTGTTTCTCGGCTCTCTGCGTTCCGCGATGGTCCCCACTATCGCGATACCTGTCTCGCTGATCGGCAGCATCTTTCTGATGCAGGTCTTCGGCTTTACCCTGAACCTGCTTACCCTGCTGGCAATCGTGCTCTCGGTCGGTCTGGTGGTGGATGACGCCATCGTGGTGGTGGAGAACATCGAGCGCCACCTGCGGGAGGGGCGCAACAAGCTGGAGGCGTCGCTGTTGGGGGCGCGGGAACTGGTGGGACCGGTTATCGCCATGACCTTCACCCTGGCGGCGGTCTATATGCCGGTCGCCCTGCAGGGCGGTCTTACCGGCTCCCTGTTCCGTGAGTTCGCCCTGACCCTGGCAGGAACGGTGACCATCTCCGGTATCGTCGCGCTGACCCTGTCACCGATGATGTCATCCCATATGCTACGTAGCGCCGCTGCCGAAGAGCGCGGCTTCACCGGTTGGGTCAACCACCACTTTGACCGCCTGCGCCAGGCCTATGGTGAGCTGATCGGCAAGACCCTGCAGGTGCGTCCTTACGTCTATGCGATATGGGTCGCTGTCTCGCTGATGGCATTTCCTCTTTACAGCATGTCGCCGAAGGAGTTGGCGCCGAGCGAGGATCAAAGCGTAATCTTTGGCATCATCAACGCGCCGGCCAATGCATCCGCAGATCAGAAAGAGTTTTTCGGCCGCGCGGTGGAGAAGGCCTTTCTTAGTACCCCGGAGGCCGATCTGACCTTCCAGATCCTGTTTGCGCCATCTGTAGGCGCGGCCTATGACACCGACGGCTTCTCCGGCATGGTGGTTAAGCCATGGCATGCGCCGCGTGAGCGCACGGTGTTTGAGATAGTGCCGGAGATACAGGGTAAGCTCTCACAGATCCCCGGATTCCAGATATTTGCGACCACGCCGCCCGCGCTGCCGGGGGGCAGCAACTTCCCGGTCGAATTCATCATCGCCTCCACTGCGGATGCCAAGCAGCTGCTCGGGTTTGCCCAACAGATTCAGATGAAGGCGGCCATGAGCGGAATGTTCCACTTTCCGCCGCAGATAGACCTGAAATATGATCAACCGGAGGCACAGGTGGTTCTGGATCGTGACAAGATCGGCGCCCTCGGGCTCAGCCTGAACCAGGTGGGCGCGGATATGGCCGCGGCCCTCGGCGGTAACTTTGTCAACCGCTTCAACATCGCCGGCCGCAGCTACAAGGTGATCCCGCAGATCGAACGCAGCCAGCGCCTCAATCCGGAGCAGCTAACCAATATCTACATTAATGGGCCTGAAGAGCAACTGATTCCGTTAAGCAGCGTGGCACACATAGAGAACCGGACCGTCCCCCGCTCACTTAACCGTTTTCAGCAGCTCAATGCAGTCAAACTGTCCGGTATGACCAACCGCACCCTCGATCAGGCTCTTACCGTACTGGAGGATGCCGCGCGTGAGATACTGCCACCAGGCTACACCATCGACTACACCGGGGAGTCTCGCCAACTACGGCAGGAAGGGAACAAGTTTCTGCCCGCGTTTGCGCTCGCCATCGTCTTGATCTTTCTGGCGCTGGCGGTGCAGTTCAACTCCTTCCGTGATCCTTGCATCATCCTGTTCGGCTCTGTACCCCTGGCCATGTTTGGGGCACTGCTCTTCACCTTCCTGAAGATGCCCAATCCCAACATGCCCTTCTGGACCAA
Source organism: Sedimenticolaceae bacterium (assembly GCA_050293315.1). Taxonomy (GTDB): domain Bacteria; phylum Pseudomonadota; class Gammaproteobacteria; order Chromatiales; family Chromatiaceae; genus CBFDBF01. The sequence continues at coordinate 76,167 of JBNKMS010000012.1, read as the reverse complement.
CAGCTGGACCACAACTCTCAACATATATGCCCAGGTCGGTATGGTCACCCTGGTCGGGTTGATCGCGAAGAATGGCATACTCATAGTCGAGTTCGCCAACAAGCTGCAAGAGCAGGGCCACTCCAAGCTGGAGGCGATCCGTGAGGCCTCCATGACCAGGCTGCGTCCGGTACTGATGACCACTGTGGCTACGGTGGCCGGGCACTTCCCACTGACCCTGGTGACCGGGGCGGGAGCGGCGGCCCGCAACTCCATCGGCCTGGTGTTGGTGGGCGGTATGACCGTCGGCACCATCTTTACCCTCTTCGTACTGCCGTCGATCTATCTCCTGCTGGCAAAGGAGCATAGCGCCGATCAGGCACCGTCAACAGAGGGCGGTGCGGAGGCTCCACTGCCCCATACCTCTCCCTGAAGGACTGTTCGACCGACGCCAGGCCCCTCTCATCGGCCCTGCGTGTCCCAACTGCAATGAAACCCCCATATGTGTGTGGTATTACCGGCAGCGGCCTGCAGGGCCTGTTGTGAGTGCGTTTTTCTGGCCAAAAAAATATACAAAAAGTGCTAAAGATGCCATCTGCCCGGTCGCTAGAGGGGGGAGAGAGGACCTCCATAGGATTTACTTATAAATCCAATGGAATTAGGAGGTTAGTTAATCACCTGGGAGACCCCAAATGTTAGTCAAAACGAAACTCAGATATGGCAGCATACTGCTTGCACTAGTTCCGGCCGTTGTTGCCAGCATGATGCTAGGGATGATAGCGGTGGATCACGCAGAATCGGCCCTTGAGGAGCAGTCTGAAGCCCATCTTGTCTCATTGCGAGAAGATAGAGCCGGGCAGATCGTCCACTATTTCGAAACCATGCGTGATCAGGCGCTGGCCTATAACAAGGATCGGATGGTGATAGATGCTATGCGGGGATTTGCTGGGGCCTTTAAGGCGTTTGGGGGTGAGGTTGCTGTAGATGTGGCAGCGGACAAGGGCTCCCTTAAGTCATATTACGTCGAAGAGTTTGCAAAGGAGTACTCTGGACGCAATAACGGCCAAAAACCTAACGTGGATCAGATCTTCTCCAAGCTCGATAACGCTGCTGTTATGATGCAGCAGCGCTACATAAAGGCCAATCCTAATCCGCTGGGCTCCAAAGATGCGTTGATGGCAAGCGAAGATGGCAGCAGCTACTCCCAACTACATAGACAATACCATCCATCTATAAGAGAGTTGCAGCAGCGTTTTGGTTATTACGATATATTTTTGATTGATCCGGATAGCGGCCATGTGGTCTATACCGTATTTAAAGAGTTGGACTACGCCACCTCTCTCAAGGATGGTCCATTTGCCGATACCGGGCTGGCAGAGGCCTATCGTGGCGCCATGGGCCTGGCGTCATCTGATGAAATATTCATGACCGATTTTGCCCCCTATCTGCCCTCTTATCAGGATCCAGCCATTTTTATCGCCACCCCGATCTTTGATGGCGATCAGAAGATTGGCATCCTGGCCTTTCAGCTGCCTATAGACAGGATAAACAGCGTTATGACCGGTAACGGCAAATGGAAAGAGTCAGGGTTAGGGGAGAGCGGGGAGACCTATCTGGTCGGTTCTGACTATAAGATGCGCAGCCAGAGCCGTTTCTGGTTAGAGGATAAAGAGGGTTTCCTCGCCGCCATCGGCAAGGGCGGCGTAGATGCTGCAACTATCGATGCGATCAAGAGCAAGCAGACGGTTATCGGCCTGATGGCAGTCAATTCGCCGGGGGTCAAGAGTGCGCTAAGTGGCCAAGTGGGTTTTTCTGTATTCGATGACTATCGCGGCATACCGGTGCTCTCCGCATATAAGCCGATCGAGGTCAATGGCCAGAAGTGGGCGATCCTGGCAGAGGAGGATGAGGCCGAAGCCCATGCAGCAGCGGATGCCTTGCACAGTTATGTGATCTATCTGGTGTGGATAACCGCATTTATTCTCCTGGTGGCAAGTGGCGCGCTTGGGTGGGCCTTCAGCAATAGTATAGTGCGTCCTCTGGAGAGGATCGTTGCATCAATGAAGGACATCTCATCCGGTTCAGGCGATCTGACGGTGCGTCTGGACGACTCAGCCAATGATGAGCTAGGGATGCTTGCCCGCGCCTTCAACATCTTTGTGGATAAGCTTGATGGGATCATGTCCAATATAGGTGAGTCGACAACAGAGCTTGCCACCGCCTCTGAAGAGCTCTCTATGATTACCACAGATACGCGTAATGGTATTGAGCGACAGCATACAGAGATCCAACAGGTCGCGACCGCGGTCGAAGAGATGACGGCAACCGTAAAAGAGGTGGCGCAGAATACCAACGCAGTGGCTGATGCGTCTCGTGGTGCCAGGTCCCATGTTGAGACTGGACGGGTAGTGGTGAAGGACAGCTCCGAGTCGATACAACGGCTATCCAATAGCTTGGTCGAGTCGCAAAATGTTGTTGATGCGCTGCAAAATGACAGCGAGAAGGTCGGTACAGTGCTGGATGTAATCAAGGGTATTGCCGAACAGACCAATCTGCTTGCTCTTAACGCAGCCATAGAGGCGGCACGTGCCGGTGAGCAGGGACGTGGTTTTGCTGTGGTTGCCGATGAGGTAAGGGTTCTGGCGAAACGAAGTCAGGACTCGGCCGAGGAGATCAATGTTATTATCGCATCACTGCAGGAGCGCAGTGAGCAGACCACGGCGATGTTGCAGGCAAATATATCTGATCTCGAGTCTACAGTTGATCTTAATGAAAAAACCCAGCATGCCTTTACAGAAATTGAGGCGGCTGTATCCAAGTTGCTGGAGATGAGTATTCAGATCGCCAATGCTACAGAAGAGCAGGCGGCAGTGACTGAAGAGATCAGTCGCAATATGGATAATACTAACCGTGAGGCGCGTGCCATAGCGACCGGCGCTGAACAGACGGATGAGTCCAGTAGTATGTTGGCGCGTCTCGGCGATGATCTGAAGTCACATGTCGATCAATTCAAGGTCAGTGGCAGAAGACGCTCTGAAGATATATCTCATGTGAGCGGGCCAACCCACGACCAGCCTGTTGCGCAGACCTCAGAGCCGGAGGAGGTCAGACAGAACGAGGCACAACTGGAGGAGGAGGTGGAGCATAAGGATGTCGCTTAGTTAAGGGCCTCTACGCAGAAACCAAAGAACCCGCCTGAGAGCGGGTTTTTTGGTCCTTGGAGGCTACAGTATACGCACCACGCGTTTAATGCCCGGATCTTCTGGATCGATGCTCTCACGGAAGCCGAGCGATTTCATTAGCTCTAACATCTTATGGTTGTTGCTCAGCACCTCTCCACGCATCTCCTCAAGCCCACGGTTTCTTGCTATCTCCATAAGCATATCCATCAGACGATGGCCGATACCTCTACGTTGCCACCGATCTGAGACCACCAGGGCGAATTCGCAACTACGTCGGTCGATATTGGTGATATAACGTCCGACCGCAAGCTCTTCCTCTGCGCCATCATGCTCGGTTACTGCGATCAGTGCCATCTCGCGGTCATAATCGATCTGAGTAAAGCGCACCAGCATCTCCGGGGTCAGGGTATGCAGAGAGCTCATGAAGCGGAAATGTACTGCCTCCTCAGAGAGTCCGCGGACAAAATTCTGTTCTAGCTCAGCATCCTCCGGCCGGATAGGGCGTATGGTGATATCGATGCCGTCTGGCAGTTGATAACTGGTCTGTAGGCTTGCCGGATAGGGGTGGATCGCCATGTGGTGATAGGGATCAGTAGAGGCCCGCGGGAAATCCACCCGGATGCGGGCATCCACGGCCACCGCGCCATGTTCGTCGAGGATAAGTGGGTTGATATCCATCTCTTTGATCCAGGGGAGCTCGCACGCCATGTTAGAGACACGCAGTAAAACATCTATTAGTGCATCCACATTGGCAGGTGGCATGTGGCGGAACTGGCCGAGCATGCGTGACACCTTGGTGCGCTGTACCAGTTCATGAGCAAGATTACGATTAAGCGGTGGTAACGCAACGGCCGAATCACCCAGCACCTCAACTGCCGTACCGCCGCTACCGAAACTGATTACCGGCCCCATCACCGGATCTGTGACCATGCCAATCATAAGCTCGCGGCCGTTATTGCTACGATACATCTTTTCGACGATCACGCCGTCGATCTGTGCCTTAGGTCGGGTTATCTTTATCTGCTCAATCAGCTCCTGATACGAACTGCGTACCACCCGCGCATTGTTGAGGTTGAGTCGTACTCCACCGGCATCGCTTTTGTGACTGATATCAGGGGAGTGGATCTTCATGGCCACGGGAAAGCCGATGGACTCGGCCAGTATCAGTGCCTCATTGGAGGAGCGGGCTATACCATTTCTAACGGCCGGTATACGAAATGCGCCTAACAGGGCGATTGACTCCGGTTCGGTCAACACCTTGCGGTTGTCGGCCAAAACGCTCTCAATAATCAATCGCGCTCCATCTGCGTCGGGGGGCGCCTGGCTGGCCGAGGTCTTGGCCGGAGTCTGCAGCAGCAGCTTCTGGTTTATGCGGTACATGGCGAGAAACCAGAAGGCGTCTACTGCCGCCTCTACAGTACGGAAATCAGGGATATGCGCCTTGCGGAACGCCTGTCTGGCCTGGTTGATCTGGCTGCCTCCCATCCAGGTGCAGAGTACTGGCTTATCATGCTGTTTCGATAGCTCTATGACTGCCTCGGCCACTGCCAGGGGGTGAGTCATGGCCTGAGGGGTCAGGATGACTACCGCACCATCAACGTTTGGATCGCGTAGGCAGATATCCAGCGCCTGGGTGTAGCGCTCCGGCGTAGCGTCACCGATCACATCCATCGGATTATTGTGTGACCAGACCGCAGGTAGCACCTTGTTCAATGCAGCTATGGTCTTATCGCTGAACTGCGCAAGCTGTAGACCCAGATCGGCTGCATGATCCGCCGCCATCACACCGGGGCCGCCACCGTTGGTTACTATAGCCAGCCGGTCTCCGCAGCCGCGGTAACGGGAAGAGAGCGCGCGGGCCGCTGAAAATAGCTGGCTTATGGATAGCACCCGCAAAACACCGGAACGGGATAGCGCTGCGGAGAAGGCGTCATCGCCACCCACCAGGGCGCCGGTATGGGACATGGAGGCTGCAGCCCCTGCGTTGTGTCGCCCCACCTTCAGGGCAATAACCGGTTTGATGCGGGCGGCGGCACGTAGTCCGCTCATGAATGCGCGTGCATCATTAATACCCTCTATATAGAGTAGGATACTACCGGTCTTGGGGTCATTTACCAGGTAGTCGAGGATATCTCCAAAATCCAGATCACTTCCTATGCCGGTCGAGACAACAGCTGAGAAGCCGATATCGTTCTCCTCAGCCCAATCCAACACCGCAGTGCAGAGCGCCCCTGATTGAGAGACCAGTGCCAGATTGCCGGGGAGGGCGTTGTTGTTGCCGAAGGTAGCGTTGAGTCCGATGTCCGGCCGGATCAGACCTAAACAGTTGGGGCCGAGGAAACGGATACCGTAACTTCTGGCTATTTCCAGGACCTGGTCTTCTAGTCTTCTGCCGGCGTCACCGACCTCCCGAAATCCGGCCGACAGGATGATCATCGCCTTAATGTTGTTGCGGCCACAAGACTCCACGATGGCGGGTATACTCTTTGCCGGTGTGGCCACAACCGCAAGATCTACCGGTTTGCCGATGGATTCAATATCGGGGTACGCAGGGCGCTCTTTGACAGTGTCGCGTTTTGGGTTGATGGCGTAGATGTCACCGTTAAACTCGGAATCCAACAGGTTTCGGTAGACTACCTCACCGACCGTATCGGTACGGTCACTGGCGCCGAACATGGCAATGGAGCGGGGATAGAACAGCGGGTACAGAAAATGTGATTCCATTGGGGGGGTCTTGTTATTTGGGCCTCTTAAAGAGATCTGTTCAATAATAGAGTAATAATAGTAGTTTTACAGCGCTTCGCTGGCGAAATTTAGGCGATTGTTCGCGCGAGTCATCGCCATGATAAATTCAGGACGATTCACTGATTTTTTGCAACATGAGCAGAAAAATTACAGCGTTAGCATTCGGGTTTTTATGCCCGGATATAGAGCGCACATTATCTACGGGGACCTTTGTTGCTATTTGCTATCGGCAGTGCCTTGTTGTGCCAGCCATTGCCAGGCTTCATCAGGGTCGGAGAAGATCTTAATGTCGACCCTGTGTTGTGCGCCGACATATTCTGTTAGTCGTTTCATGTTTATCTGGCCGCGGGCCTTGGTCGGCGGTAGCACCGCCCAGTATCTCCAGCCAGCCTCGTAGGCGCGTGGCAGCCAGAAATCCTGTGACCAGGCACTATCTTCAGCCGAGAGTATCGAATTGTTACGGTCATCAGAGAGCCATTTTTGCGCGCCGTGCTCACTCATCATGCGCAACCCGGTGCGTAGTATGGATTGAAACTGATCGTCTACAACAGGCTGCAGGAACTGATGGTGTACGATTTTCTCCGCTGGATAGTACCAAAGGTTGGCATACTCGTTTTCAATCAGGGTGGTTCGTGTGGTCATACTGTTTCCATCTCACAACAATATTTGCTCATGGATGATCTGATGCCGGCCGGTAGGGTCGGCTGCATACTGTTTACGTAACCACTATCCCTATACCATTAATACTCGAAAATGAGTGGTTAAAAGTCAAGATACAGTTGTGTTGTTTATCCCACTTGAGGGGGAGGGTATATGTAAGAACTGGGTTCTTAAGTTGGATCGGCAATTAGTTTCGCAGCCTAATTGCTCTACTGTCTTAACTGACACTGATGTCAGGCTGCAAAACTAATTGCCAGGATTATCTATAAGCACCTGGATCACCCCTCATCTGTGACCCCGGTCACCTGTCTGCCGCAAAATGATATAGGCCATGCGTCGGTAATCCCGAAACAAATCAGCAAACATCACAACGAAATGCAGCCCTACGGCTATTGTGTCAAAAGTAATAGATGACCTAGTGCTCTTAACCCATGGCACCTGTTCTCATTGGCGGCGTGATGATTTCTCCACTTTAAGCAATGCATTTCATTTCCCAGGTCATACAAGACTAAAGCGTGATCAGATCGACAAACGCTCTTTATAGTGGCTGCTAATCTTCCCAATCCTGGAGTGGCGCACACACAATACGACAAACCCTAGCGCTGCTGTTTATAACGCAATGGAGCAAGCCATCATGTCGACAAACTCTCTCGTAAACCTCCTCAACTTGGCCAGTTTAAAGCAGCTTTTGATGTTGTCTTGGAACGGTAATCCTAACTCTTTATTGGGGCGCCTTATCACCTGGCTCAACAGCATGCTGGCTAGTGAGAGTGCATCTGACCAGACCAGTACAGATACAGATCAGACCGGGACAGATGATACCCAGTCCCAGAGCGCGGACGGTACAAGCAGCGATGATGCGGACGCTGGTAGTCAGGCTGCAAGTACGGACAGTAACACAGATGCTAGCTCCGACCCTGTAGCTGCAGATGATAATAACGGGGGTGGAAACGCAGCAGGAGATGGAGTTCAGGAGACCAGTACTGGCAGTGACACAGATGTTGCCCCCGACCCTACAGGTACAGATGGCGCTCAGCCTGTGGTAGCAGATGATAATAGCGGCAGTGATTCCGCAGGCGATGATAATCAGGCAGTAGACGCAAGTACTGAGACCCCATCTGACGTTAATGATGATGGCAATGAGCCTATTTACGGTAGTGGTAGTAGTGACAGACTTTATGGCGATGATGGCAATGACACCATTTATGGTGGCGGTGGCAACGATACCCTGTACGGCAGAGAAGGAAACGATAAATTATATGGAGAGGCCGGTAACGACTATCTGAAGGGAGAGGCCGGTAACGATATCCTGGATGGAGGTGCAGGTAACGATAAACTATATGGCCATGAGGGCGTCGATACCCTGTATGGTGGAGAAGGCAACGACACGCTTTACGGAGGAGAGGGTAACGACAAGCTATATGGAGAGGCCGGCAATGACTATCTGAAAGGAGAGGCCGGAGACGACACCCTGGATGGTGGCGCTGGTAACGACTACCTATATGGCTACGCAGGCAGTGACACAATAATCACTGGAGACGGCTACGACAAGGTCTACGCAGGTGATGGAGACGACCACATCTATGCCAACTCCGATGGTGAGAAAGACTATCTCTATGGAGAGGATGGCGCAGACACCTTCTACTTCGATGTAGAGGGAGAAGGCATAGGCGAAGACTATGTAAAATACTTCAACCGAGAGGCCGGAGATAAGCTGGTAATCAATGGTGACGGTGTGGAGTATGTCATCAACCAGGATGGTGGTTACCATAACGTTCTCCTCAGCAACAGCGAGACCGGCGCCTCCATGGGCACCATCAAGGTGTATGGTCGCCTATCCATAGACGATATCAGCGGCACCGCTACTGCAGCCAACCAGGTAGATCCCGCAGAGCAACAACCTATGGTCCGTCCGGAAGCAGAGAAAGGACGCCTGGACCAGATAGTGGAGCAGCTGGACAGCGATCTGGGCCTACGTGGACGCGTATCCACCAAAGACCTCACTGGCGGCTTGAATGCGGCTGCTGCGATGAACGCGATCCTGCTGGAGGCGATTACGGCCAAGAACGCTGGTGCGGATGATGGCGTATTTACGGTGGAAGACGTCAAGGCCATCAACGGCTACATCCGTGAGAAGTATCTGGATGATTGGATGAAGTACCACGGTGATGACGAGGACAATGAAGAGACCGGCTACCATCTGATCCAGAACGACGGCGCCAGTAAATACTACCGTGGCGACAACCTGGCCAACACCGTAGCAGATGGCATCTACCATCTGGGCTTTGAGATCGTGGGTGACAAGATCCTGAATGAAGATGGAAACGAGAACGCCTGCCTGACCGATCTGGCCGACTGGCTGACCCAGTTCTATACCGATCGCTCTACTACAGATACCGGTTTTGATCGTATCACCGACACGGTGATGGCCGACAAGGGGTTGGGCAACAAGGTCCCGGATGCTGAGATCTACGAAGCTGCCGGTACAGCCAACACCATGAACGCCATTTTGGAAGAGGCGATCCAGGCCACCAAGGCGGCAGAAGATGGCTCCTTCAGTGTGGATGACATACGTGCGATCAACGCCTACATCCGTGCCTACTACAAGGATGAGTGGAACATCCTGCACGGCGATGATGAAGACAATGAAGAGACCGGTTTCCATCTGGTCCAGAACGACGGTGCCAGCACCTACATGTTCGGCAAGAACTTTGTCAACACAGTAGCGGACAGCATCTACCACCTGGGTTATGAGATCCAGGGTGACTATATCCTGAACGAAGACGGCAACAGGAACGCCAAGCTGACCGACCTTGCCGACTGGATGAACTTCTTCTACTTCAACCCAGCGGATACCGGCACCAACCTGGATGAGCTAATAGACGTCATCAAGAACGACACCGGTCTATCACACTGCACCAACGCTGGTGATATCAACGAAGGAGCAGAAGCGGCCAACGCAATGAACCACATTCTGGACGACACCATCAAGACTCTGGGTATCGCCACTGATGGTGTGATCTCGGTTGAAGATGTCGTGGCCATCAACACACATATCCGCGACAACTACTACGACCAGTGGGTAGAGCTGCACGGTGATGATGAATCCAACGAAGAGACCGGTTTCCATCTAGTGCAGAACGATGGAGCCAGAGAGAAATATCGTGGTGACAACTTCATCAACACCGTGATCGACGGCATCTACCATCTAGGCTTTGCCATCCAGGGCGACTACATCCTGAACGAGGATGGTGATCAGAACGCCAACCTGGGGGATCTTGCCACCTGGCTCAACAACTTCTACCTGAAGACAGAGGCCACCTTCGGCTCGGTGAACAGTGACAGGATCTACACCCTGAATGAGGACGACAAGATCTGGGCCAGAGAGGGCGACGACAAGGTATGTGCCAAAGATGGCGATGACCAGGTATGGGGTGGAGAAGGCAACGACACGCTTTACGGAGGAGAGGGTGACGACAAGCTGTATGGAGAGGCCGGCAATGACTATCTGAAAGGAGAGGCCGGAGATGATCTTCTGGATGGTGGCGCTGGTAACGACTACCTGTATGGCTACGCAGGGGACGATGTGCTGATCGGCGGAGATGGCGACGACTGTCTCTCCGGTGGCGATGGCGCAGACAACCTGATCGCTGGCGTTGGCGCAGACAAACTCTACGGCGATGCCGGTGTGGACATCCTGGATGGTGGCGCAGGTAACGACTACCTCAACGGCGGGGATGGTGATGACATGCTGTACGGCGGTGCGGGCAGCGACTACCTGAAGGGATATGACGGTGATGATGTCCTAGAGGGTGGAGCCGACAGTGATGCGCTGTATGGCTACAGTGGTGACGATATCCTTATCGGTCTGTCCGACGGTGCCAATGACCGTATGGAGGGTGGTAGTGGTGCAGACACCTACCTGTTCCTGGCTGAAGGTGTGGGGATCGGCGATGATCTTATAGAGGGATTCTCCAGCACAGATGGCGACTCCCTGGTTATCGGTGGGCCGGATGTCTCGTTTGAACTGCTGCAGATCAACGGCTACAAGAGTCTGGTCTCGCTATCCGATGGTGAGGGCAACTCCCTCGGTAGCGTCGAGGTCCACGGTGAATTCAGCATAGATGATGTCAGCACAACGGATGGGGCAGAATATGCCGGCATAGTCCACAACACACCGGCAGAAATCGTCTGACCCGTAGAGAGATAGGGGCCCACTCGGGCCCCTGCTTTGCATTTTAAGCATTATGTTAACCATGGAATTGTTTTCATGAACCCATTTAAAGATCACTCTGCCAATGAGTTGAAACAGGCGCTCCTTTCTGAACGCAGGAGTTTTATGCAGGTTGGTATGTTTAGCCTGTTCATCAACTTGATTCTGTTGGTGCCGCCTCTCTACATGCTGCAGGTATACGATCGGGTGTTGGCCAGTCGCAGCCATGAGACCCTGTTTCTGCTCACCATGGTGTTGGTCTGGATGTTTGTGACAATGGGCCTGCTGGAGTATGTGCGTTCCCGCATGCTGGTGCGGCTTGGGGCACGGCTCGATCATCAGCTGCATGGCCGTGTCTATCGGGCCGTGATGCAGGGAGCACTGCGTGATCCAACAGGAGCCTCGGACAGGCCCCTCTCCGATCTGGCACGCATACGGCAGTTTGTGGCCGGCAATGCCACCTTTGCCTTTTTTGACTCACCCTGGATTCCGGTCTATCTCGGGGTGTTGTTTCTATTCGATCCCTGGTTCGGCTGGTTTGCACTCTTTGCCGCTGCAGTTCTGAGTGTATTGGCGCTGGTTAACGAATTCTCAACCCGTAAACCGCAGGTTTGCGCTGGCGAGGCGCAGATGCAGGCAGGCAACATCATCAGCGCACAGATGCGCAACGCTGAGGTGCTCCATGCCATGGGTATGCAGCGGGCGCTGCAGGGGCGTTGGTTGGAGCGACATCTGGAGTCACTACGTGCCATGTCCAGTGCCGCTGATCGTGCCGGGACATGGATGAACCTGAGCAAGACCCTGCGCCACCTGTTTCAGTCACTGATGCTGGGGCTGGGCGCATGGCTGGCGATTGATGGCCAGATTACGGCCGGTATGGTGATTGCCGGTTCTATCTTGATGGGGCGGGCCCTCGCTCCCATCGACCAGTTGATCGGGGCCTGGAAGGGCTTTATCGGTGCGCGCCACGCCTATCACCACCTCGACCAGCTACTGCAACAGATACCAGAACCGGAGCAGCGTCTGAGTTTGCCTGCACCCAAAGGCGAGATCAGGGTAGAGAATGCTGTCCTTATTCCGCCCGGTGGAGAGAGTACTGTCCTTAAAGGGGTTTCGCTCCACCTGCGGCCGGGGGAGATGCTGGCCGTAGTCGGCAGTAGCGCGGCAGGTAAGACCAGCCTGATCCGTGCCATGCTCGGACTCTGGCCTCTGAGTGCAGGCAGGGTGCAGCTGGATGGCGCCGACATTGGGCAGTGGAATCCAGATGAGCTGGGTAGCTGTATCGGTTACCTGCCTCAGGATGTAGAACTGTTTGATGGCACGGTGGCAGAGAATATCGCCCGTTTCACCAAGGCAAGTGCTGCCAGGATCGTGAAGGCGGCCCGTATCGCTGGTGTTGACACGTTGATCCGTGCCCTGCCGGACGGCTATAACACCCGTATAGGTGTAGGCGGAGTCGCCCTATCTGGCGGCCAACGGCAGCGTATCGCACTGGCACGAGCGCTGTTTGGCAGACCGCCCATCATTATTTTGGACGAGCCCAACTCAAACCTGGATGCGCAGGGTGAGCTTGCACTGGCCCGCGCATGCAGCTATCTGAAAAAGCATGGCACTACCTTGATCCTGGCTAGCCATCGTCGCAGCATCCTCAGGATGGCGGACAAGATACTATCCCTGCGACAGGGGCGTCTGCATCTGTTCGGGCCGCGTGAGGCTGTATTGAATCGGCTCTTCCGACCGGCCGCGGTAAACAGCGGAAAGCCAGATCCCAGGCGTAAGCAAACTGTCAAGGCTGCCGCCAGGCCGGCCCGATTGGCTGCTGTCGCCGCTAAACGGGGGACGTAACGGTGATGATAAATACCAAATTACAACAGCAAGATCCTACTCTGGACGACAGCCAATACCGTAAACTCGGCTGGTCAATACTAGCAGTTACATTTCTGTTTCTGCTCGGTTGGGCCGGGATCGCACCCTTGGAGAGTGCAGTAGTGGCAGATGGACGTATCCTTGTAGCATCACTCAACAAGAGCGTGCAGCATCTGGATGGCGGGTTGGTGGCCAGTATCAAGGTGCGGGATGGCGACATTGTGGAGCAGGGACAGCTGCTGTTGAGTTTGGACCGTAAACCTTTTGATATTCAGTTGGACAAGGTAACCAGCCAGTTGATTGAGGCCGAGGCGAGTCTGGAACGTCTTATCGCAGAGCGCGACGGCAAGCAAAAACTGACATTCTCAGCACCATTGATCGACCGGGCGAAAAAGGCCCGACAGTCTGCAATCCTCTCCACCCAGCTGCAACTGTTCGATTCGCGACGCCAAGCCCTGGTATCAGAGCAGGCAGTACTACGGCAGCGCTTGGAGCAGGCCAAGGGGGAGATCGTTAGTAATCAGAAGATGATTAAGACCCTGCGTTACCGTATCAGTTTGCAGGACCAGGATATCGATGGTCTGAGCAGGCTGGCTAAGAAGAACCTAGTATCCAAGGCGAAACTGCGGGAGGCCCAGCGGAACCGCACCGAGATCTCGGGCGAACTTATCTCGCACCAGGCGGAGATTGAGCAACTTAAGTCTTCGACTCAGGAGATCCTCTCCCAGATCACTCTGCTAAAACGGGATTATATAAAAGAGGTCATTTCCAGCCAGCGGGAGTTGGAGGCGAGACAAACGGAGTTGCAGTCGCAACAGCAAACACTGAATGAGAAGTTGTCACGTATCGATATCCGTGCCCCGGTCGGCGGCAAAATAAAGGGTTTTAATGTTGTAACCACCGGAGCTGTGATTAATCCTGGTGAGCCTATTATGGAGATAGTTCCGCGTGAGTCACTGTTCACCATTCATGCCAGGATCTCACCGATGGATATAGATGCACTCTATCCCGGCCTGAAGGCAGAGGTGCGCCTCCCGGTATTCGATAGCTCCAGGAATTTCCCGAGCCTCTATTCAAAACTTACAGACGTCTCTACCGACGTATACGTTGAGGGGCAGGCTGACGAGGCCTATTATAAGGCCACGCTAACTATTGACGATGAAACCATGGCTACCCTGCAGAAGGAGAAGCTACAGCTGGTATCTGGTATGCCGGTTGAGGTGGTGATCAAGACCGGAGAGCGTACGTTGTTAAACTACCTGGTCAAGCCGTTACGGGATATGGTGGTCAGGGCGTTTAACGAGGCCTGATAGGTCGCAAACATAGCAACGATAAAAAAGGCCCCGTATGTTACGGGGCCCTGGTCTACATTGGGGGTAGATTAGAATCGGCGAATCCTTCTGGGGTTTAACTCATCCGCGATCTTTTTTTGCTCGGGGGTGAGCGCGTTATACATCTTCTCTATTGCATTGGCCACCTCGGTCATCTGTTTGGCCCTATCACGCATCTGTTTTACCTTTTCAGGCACTGGTTGATCCGTGTTGCGCTGCTGTCGAGCATCTTTCATGGAGGCCACGCTCTTGTCTATAGTGTCTGTCAACTCCTTCCACGCCGGCTCCTGCTTTTCAGTGATGCGCAGCTTGTACTTAATCCAATCGAGCTTGTCAGTAACGCGCTGCTCCATATTAATATCCTTGCCTTTGCTGCCTTTGTCTCTCGGTCCATCGCTGTAGCTGCCTCGATCACAACTGCCGCGGGGTCCGTCAAAACCACCATAGGCCGACACCATGGATACAGATGCAGCGCTTAGGGCGATAACTGCAATCGTGCTTATCAATACCTTTTTTGGATCTTTCATCGTGTGCTCCTCATAAATGTTAAGGTCCAGGCTTGTCCGCCTGGCGTGAGCATATGAGAACACCGCTATGTAACTGCCGGATGTCTGCAACCAGGTTTTTTGTAAATATATGTAACCATTGGGCTATTTTTACATTGAGTTACAAAAAAGGGCCTGAATATTCAAGTTTATGGGTATAACATAGCGCCATGGAAAAACAGCAACACATACTCGTGGTGGATGATGACAAGGAGATCAGAGATCTACTGCAGGAGTACCTTACTCGTAACGGCTATCGAACCTCTGCCGTGGGCGATGGTAAAGGTATGTGGCAGGTGCTGGAGGGGAGCCAGGTCGATCTTATAGTTCTTGATCTCATGCTGCCGGGAGATGATGGCCTGGAGTTGTGTCGTAACCTGCGGGTAGATTCCAGGGTGCCGGTAATCATGCTTACTGCCAAGGGAGATGATATGGATCGTATCCTTGGTCTGGAGATGGGTGCCGACGATTATCTGCCCAAGCCGTTCAATCCGCGCGAACTGCTGGCCCGGATCAAGGTGGTCCTCAGGCGCGCCGCCGCCATGCCGTGGAATGATGCGGAGGATGTAGAATATCTGCCACTTTTTTTTGCTGGATGGAAGCTGGATCCAGTTACCCGCCATCTGGTTGGAAAAGAGGGTGTGGTGGTTCCTTTGAGCGGTGCGGAGTACCGTCTGTTGCAGGTACTGTTGGCCCACCCCAATAGGGTCTTGAGTCGCGATCAGCTGCTCGATCTTACTCAAGGACGGGAGTCGGAGCCGTTTGATCGCAGTATCGATGTCCTGATAAGCCGGCTGCGCAAGCGGCTCGGGGATGATCCCAAGACCCCGCAGATTATCAAGACGGTGCGGGGTGAGGGTTATGTGTTGGCAAGCAGGGTATCCAGGGTGGAGGCATGACTATACTGCCACGCTCGATGTTCTGGCGTCTGATGTTGGTGCTGGTATTGGGGCTTATCCTGGCCCAGGTCATCGGCTCCATGATCCTGTTGCGTGACCGGGATGATGCGCTGCAGCATGATCGAGGCCTGCATCTAATCAGCCGTGTTACTGCAGTGGTGAGACTTTTGGAGGAGACGGATCGGGAGAAGTGGCGGGTCATAACCACTGCGTTTGATAGCCCGGATTTTCGCGTCTCAATAGAGCAGCAACCGAGGCCGCGAGAGGAGCACGCTATTATCCCCAGAGCCCTGGCAGCCAAGCTAAAGAGTGATCTGTCTGACCACCCCGCGATCAGGGTCTTACTTATCCCGATGCAGCCTGATGCGCGTACGGCTGGGGAGAGGTTGGGTGATCGTCCCCAGGTGAGGCCGTCACGCGAACAGGGTGATCAGGAGAGGGGTAGGCGGCATGGACGACGTCCCGGTCTGCAGGTCCAGGTGCAGCTCTCCAGCGGGGAGTGGGTGGTTGTGCAGCATCGGGTGCCTGTAGATGTCCACTCCTGGCGGGGAAAGATCCTGAGCTATCTGGTCGTGCTGGTTCTCTCCATTATGCTGCTTTCATTTATAGCGGTGCGCTATGTCACCAGGCCGTTGGGGCTGTTGGCCAATGCGGCGGATGATCTGGGGCGTGATATTCAAAGTCCACCGCTGGACGAATCTGGCCCAGCAGAGGTGCGTAGGGCGGCGCGTGCATTTAACACCATGCAGGACAGGCTCAGACGCTATATAGATGATAGGGATGAGATCTTGGCAGCGGTATCTCATGATCTAAAGACGCCGATCACCAGGTTGCGACTACGCACAGAGATGTTGGCCCAGGACGGTGTTCAGGAGAAGTTCAATCATGACCTGGATGAGATGGAGCAGATGGTAGATGCCACCCTAGCCTTCATGCGTGGAACAGAGAGTAGTGAAACTGCGGCACCGGTCGATATAGTGGCCCTGCTGGAGGCGCTGCAACAGGATATGCGTGATCTTGGGCATAGGGTAGAGCTGCAACCGGCGGAACTGAAACCGTATAGGGCGCGGCCTCTGCTGCTCAAACGCTGTCTTACTAATCTGGTAGAGAATGCCGTGCGCTATGGTGAGCAGGCTGAGATCAGGCTGGAGCAGGGCAAAGAGCAGCTCCAGATCATTATTGCCGACAGAGGCCCCGGTATCCCGCAAGATGAGCGCGAGAGAATATTTCAGCCCTTCGTTAGAGGCGAATCCTCCCGTAGTCGTAACACTGGCGGTAATGGATTGGGACTGAGTATTGCCCGCAACATAGCGCGCGCCCATGGCGGCGAGCTAACTCTACGCAGTGGTAAGGAGGGGGTTGGGCTGGAGGCTGTAGTAACGTTGCCTATAATACCTGGTTAGAAATGTAGTTATTTGGCTGCGTTATTCGCGGCGACTACATCGGTATAGTGCTATGATCTTCTGTAATTAATGTATCTATGCAGGGGACCACGGATCGCCCTTATCAATCATGCAGAGTTCCATCCAAACCATTCCGCTGCTGAATCTTGCTGCTGTATCTGTCCCGGTTTTGCTGGTTGTGGGGGTGCTCTACAGGTGGTCGCTGGATTATCGCAATGCGATTTATGCAGTTGCGCGGATGTTGGTGCAACTGTTGCTGATTGGCTATTTTCTGGCCTTTATATTTGAGGCGGATGGTGCCGGGATAATTTTAACTGTTTTGGTGGTGATGGTTGTCGCATCGAGTTGGATTGCTTTGCGCACGGTCAAAGAGAGATGCTCACGTCTATACACCAAGTCCTTTATCTCGCTGTTGCTGGGCGGTGGTGCAACACTTCTCATTGTCACTCAGGGCGTCCTTAATCTCCAACCATGGTACCTGCCGAGCTATTTTATTCCCCTTGCCGGTATGATCTTCGCTAATGCCATGAATAGCATTAGTCTAGCGGCAGATAGATTAGAGGCGGAAACAGAAAGAGGTCTTGCATATGGGGAGGCGCGTGGTATTGCGCTCAGGGCCTCACTTATCCCTATAACTAATTCACTATTTGCGGTGGGGCTTGTGGCTATCCCCGGTATGATGACAGGGCAGATACTCTCAGGAGTATCCCCATTTATTGCTGCCCGTTACCAGATTATGGTTATGTGCATGATCTACGGTGCATCCGGGATCTCGGCAGCCATTTTTCTTGTGTTGACTAAGCATGATTTCGTTAGTGATGCCGAGAATTAATGTCAACTGCATGCATTATGACAATAATATAGAGGAGATGAAATGTTAGCTGTGATATTTGAAGCAATCCCATCAGAGGATGGGGGGCAGGATTATCTTGAGGTTGCTGCTGAGCTACGCAAGTCGCTTGAAGGCCATCCCGGTTTTGTCTCCATAGAGCGTTTTCAAAGCCTGTCAGATGAAAATAAGATCCTGAGTCTGTCGTTTTGGGAGGATGAGGAGGCTATAAGCGCCTGGAGAAATCTGGCTGAGCACCGCCAGGCACAAAAGAGTGGAAGGGAGCGGTTTTTTTCTTCGTATAGAATCCGAGTAGCAAGGGTATGTAGAGATTATACATTAGACGATCGCATAGAGGCCCCCAGCGACTCTAATGCTGAATTGTTGTAATAGTTATATGTGTGACTGACTATATCTAAGGTTAACTTAAATATATCGCAGCATATAACGGTAGAATTGATTAAGCATTTGCAACGGTGGTTGGTAGATTCTTGCAGGAGATATATTATGAAAACAGCAGACAGATTTATTTTGTTCGTCCTTATTGTCGGAGCATCTACTGCAGTTGCAGATCAGTCTGCGGAGATCCCGGATCGTGGACCGATCCCGTTTACCGTCTATGACAGTGATGGCGACGGCGCTATCAGTGAGCAGGAGTTTTACGCTGTGCGGGCACAGCGTATGGCGGCGCGGGCGTCCGAGGGTCGTCCCATGCGGAATGCTGCCGATGCCCCCGCGTTTACTGAATTCGATAGCGATGGGGACGGTAGCTTGAGTCCGGATGAGCTGATGGCCGGGCAGCAGGGGAGGATGCAGCAGCGCGGTGGTATGGGTGGGATGGGACAAGGCGCAGGGATGGGGAGCAGTATGCCCAAGTTTGCGGACTTTGATCTAGACGGCGACGGTGTGCTGCTTAAGGATGAGTTTATCGAGGCCCGTGGCCAGCGTATCAGTGAACGGGCCAAACAGGGCTACCAGATGCGCGGGCTGAGCAATATGCAGCAGTTCTCGGATATAGATACAAATGCCGACGGCAAGGTCACGCCGGAGGAGTTTACGGCTGCACAGGCCAAGCATCGCCAATCCCAGTAGGGCTGTGCACCGCAATTGGAGCATCATCTGGTCTGGCGCACATGCCGGCACAGATGGTGCCGCGCTTGACGGCTGAATAATCTAGTGTTGATCAAGTTATAGCCATGCGCTAGGTAAATCTGCTTGACTTAATTAATTAAACGGTCTATTAATTAATTCATGAAGCAGCAATCTCAAATCAAAAAACCTGCGCAAGCCCGTCCTGGTAGACCTAGGGGTAGCGTGCCGGGACAGAGCAGGCAGGCTCTGCTGGATGCCGCGCGTGACCTGTTCGCCCGGCGCGAATTTGCTGCAGTCTCCCTGCGTCAGATCGCCGCGCAGGCCAAGGTAAATCCAGCTATGATCCACTACCATTTCGGCAGTAAAGAGGGGTTGTACGAGGCAATGCTGGAAGAGCATTTCGCTCCTCTGCTGCAACAACTGGAGTTGATGCCGGCTGAACGCCCCGAGCTCTCCTATTTTGTCGAGTCCTATGTGCGTATGCTGGCGGCCAATCCCTGGTTACCAAATCTAGTGGTGCGTGAGGCGTTATATGGAAACGGTAGCTTTCGTGAACTGTTTATTAAGCGGTTTGCTGCGCGCGCGGGAAAGATGGTGCCGGCGCTGATTGATGAGGAGCGCAAGGCGGGACATCTGCGCGCCGATCTCGATCCCGCATATGCCACTTTATCACTACTTAGCATGGCTATTTTCCCCTTTATTGGCAGGCCGGTGGTAGAGCCGGCCTTGGGCCTGAAGATGGACGAGGATTTTATTCAACATTGGATTGAGCATGCGTTGCGTCTGTTCTATGAAGGTGTAGAGGTAAAGAGATGAGAGCACGGTTGATCATGCTGTTGTTAGTTATTCCGTTTTGGTTGATTGGTTGCGGTTCTGGTGCCGATGGGCGAATGGTGGGCGAACTGGCCTGGGACCGGGTGGAGTTGAGTAACGAGACGGTGGAGCAGGTTCACTCTATTGTGGTCCACGAAGGGCAGCAGGTCTCTGCCGGAGAGCTGCTGCTGCAGCTTGATCCACGCCGTGCCAAAGCGGCCCTGGCCGGAGCCATGGCCAAGGTGATTGAGACCAAGCGTGAGTTGGAGCGGCAACAACAACTAATTAAGCAAAAGCTTACTAGCCCAGAACAGGTGGATCGGGCCAACAGCGCCTGGGAGCTGGCAAAGGCCGATGAGCAGAAGGCGCGTGTTGCCCTGGAGCGTCTTAGTATCACTGCCCCACGAGCTGGGCGCGTGGATGCGTTGCCATTTGAGGTAGGGGAGATGCCGCCGATGGGCTCCGTTCTAGCGGTGTTGTTGGTGGGGGAGGCCCCATATGCGCGGCTCTATGTGGCGGAGTCGTTGCGTAGCCGGGTGACGGTAGGCAGCAAACTGCAGGTTATGGTGGACGGACGTGATGAGCCGGTACAAGGCAAGGTACGGCGCATCGCAAGCGATCCGGCCTTTACCCCGTTTTTCTCGCTGAGCGAAAATGAGCGTAGCCATCTAGCCTATCTGGCCGAGGTGGATCTGGAAGATGCCGCTGATCTACCGGCAGGGTTGCCGGTAGAGGGAGAGTTGGTGGAGGAGGATGAGTGAGCGATGCTGCTATTGTCACCCGTGGCCTGACCCGGAATTTTGGTGACCTGGTTGCGGTTGACCACATTGATCTAAATATCCCCCCGGCCAAGATATACGGTTTTCTAGGCCCCAACGGTTCTGGTAAATCCACCACTATCCGCATGCTCTGCGGACTGCTAATCCCCAGTGCTGGTGAGGCCGTGGTGCTCGGGTTGCAGGTCCCGGGCCAGGCCGAGGCCCTGAAACATAAGATCGGGTACATGACCCAGCGCTTTTCGCTGTATGAAGATCTTACTACCTGGGAGAACCTGGAGTTTATTGCTGAGGTCTATTGTGTCCCTGCTAGTCGCCGTAAGAGTCGTATTCAGGAGTTACTGCACGATTACTATCTGCAGGAGCTGCGTGACCGACGCGCCGGGGCTATGAGCGGCGGTCAGCGGCAGCGCTTGGCGCTGGCGGCGGCGGTTCTGCACGAACCGGAGTTGCTATTTCTGGACGAACCAACATCAGCGGTGGATCCGAAGAGTCGCCGCGATTTCTGGGAGAGCCTGTTTGAGCTGGCCAGCAGAGGTACAACCATACTGGTATCCACCCACTACATGGACGAAGCAGAGCGATGCCATGGTCTGGCGATACTGGATCGGGGGGTCATCGTGGCCGATGGTAGCCCTGCCGAACTGGAGGAGCGCATTGATGCTACGGTGGTGGAGGTAGTGGCCCCAGATCCGAGCGCTGCGCGCCATGCCCTGGAGGGGCAGCCCGGGGTGTTCAGTGTTACCCAACTGGGTGCGCGCCTGCGGGTGTTGTTAAAAAAGGAGCAGCCGGAACCGGAGCGTCATGTGCGCGCGGCTATGGATGCCTCCGCTGTGATGGGTGAGGCACATCTCACAACGCCTAGCCTGGAGGATGTATTCGTCGCAGCCACCCAGGGGCGCAAGCGGGAGGGGCAGATGTGAACTGCAGGACCCGTCTACTGGCGATAGCGCGCAAAGAGGTGCGTCAGTTGGCGCGTGATCGCCTTACCTTCGGCATGATAGTCGGCATACCGTTGCTGCAGATCATACTCTTTGGCTTTGCTATCAACACCGACGTACGGCATATGCGCGCCGGGGTGGCAGACCAGGCCGGAACAGAGCTGTCTCGACAGTTGGTATCAGCAGCACGTGCCTCCCAGGTGGTGGAGCCGGTGCGCACGGCCCATACATCTAAGGAGTTGCTACAGATGTTGCGTCGGGGCGAGATCTCTGTCGGGATTTATATACCCCCCGACTTTGAACGGCGACTACAACAACCTGAGCGCGCTGGGGCGCAGCTATTAGTGGATGGCTCCGATCCCTTGGTACTAGGCGCGGCGCGGCAGCTGAGTCAGATGCAGCTGGGCCAAGATAGTGTGCCGAGGGGGAAAAGTGCGGGCCAGTTGTTTGAGATATACAACCCCTATAATCCGGAGCGTCGCTCGGCGGTGAATATTGTACCTGGCCTGATCGGTGTCATCCTGACCATGACGATGGTGATGTTTACCGCCATGGCTATCGTGCGTGAGCGTGAGCGCGGTAATCTGGAGCTGCTGATTAATACCCCGGTGCATAATAGTGAGTTGATGGTTGGCAAGATACTGCCCTATATCTTTATTGGCTTGGTGCAGGTCAGCCTGATTCTGCTGCTTGGATATTTTCTGTTTGGAGTGCCGGTAGAGGGCAGTCTTTTTGATGTCTACCTTGCCTCGTTGATCTTTATCGCTGCCAATCTCACCTTGGGGTTGGTCATCTCCACTGTGGCCCAGAGCCAGTTTCAGGCCATGCAGATCACCTTTTTCTTTTTTCTACCGTCGATCCTGCTCTCCGGATTCATGTTCCCCTTCGACGGTATGCCACGGGCCGCACAATATATCGCAGAACTGCTGCCCCTGACCCACTTCACCCGGCTGATCCACGGGATCATATTGCGGGGTAGTAGCATCGGCGAGCTGATGCCGGAGATTTACGCCCTGATCGCCTTCGCTGGCGTCACCTTGGTAGTGGCTACCAAACGTTTCCATAAACGGTTGGATTAGGTTTGGCCCTATCGAAATCGCCATCTACACTATGCCGCTATTTGATCATGGCATTATAGAATTAGTAATGACCCCTTTTATTGCGCAGAAAAACAATCGTAACACCCTGTTTTATCAGGCAATATATTATATCTGACGGCCGATAATGATCTGCTTGTAAATTTCAGCCCTGCACTCCCAGCTATTTCTGCAATACTTATGAGGGGCTGCAGCAAAACTGCTCATTTCAGAGTCCATCCAAATTTTACGGGTCGGCCAAAATGGTTAAGCGCAAGCGCGCAGAGGGGAAACAGAGAGATCGTAAATTGCGTGCTATTAGCAGCTGCAATCAGGCCCTGTTGCGCGCTGAAGATGAACAGTCACTACTGGATGATATCTGCCGGATAATCTGCGAAGAGGCCGGCTATCACATGGCCTGGGTAGGCTATGTCGAATACGATGATGACTGTAGTGTGGTTCCGCTTGCGTGGGCCGGCCCGGAGGATAGTAATCTCTTGCAGACAGGACTTACCTGGGCGGATACTGCGGATGGCCATCGACCATTGGGGAACGCTATTCGTAGCGGCGAAACCAGTTATATTCAGGATTTCTCCGATGCAACCGAGGCTGCACCGTGGATTGAACACGCACTACGTTATGGCTATCGCTCCGCCATCGCCCTGCCTCTAAAGAGGGATAGAACAACCACCTTCGGTGTACTGTGTATCTACTCTGCACAGACCCAGGCCTTTAGCGAGGATGAAATTGAACTGCTGGAGGAGCTGGCAGGTGACCTCGCGTTTGGCATAACGGCACTGCGGTTGCAGGCGAACCGGAAGGAGGCGGAACGGCAGCTCGTTGCAAGTGAGCAGCTTTTCCGCACACTAGTTGAGAATTCTCCAGACTATATCTCACGCTATGATCGGGAGCTGAGACGGGTTTATATAAACCCGGCGTTACAGGAATTATTTGATGCTCCTCTAGAAAAATTAATTGGAACAACCCCGGATACCCCGTCTCCGTTGACTGATCCCAAGTGTTTTATGGCCAATATCAGGCGGGCGCTCGAGACGGCTGAAGAGTGTACAGCGGAGCTATCCTATAGAGGTGGAGACGGCAAACTTCTGTGGGCCTATATGCGTTTTACACCAGAATTAGATGCTGCCGGTAATGTGGCATCGGTGTTGGTTATCTCCCGCGACATCACTGAACGCAAGCAGGCTGAGGAGAAGATACTACAGTCAGAACAGCGACTGCGGTTGCATGCAGAACAGTCACCCCTGGGATTTTTGGAGTGGGATGCAAATTTCTGTGTAGCTGAGTGGAATGCCGCCTGCGAAAAGATTTTTGGTTATACCAGGGAGGAGGCCCTGGGCCGACATGCAAAGGATTTGATCTTGCCTGCTGAGGTCCACGACCTGGTTGATGGTATTTACCATGACCTGATGCATCAGTCCGGAGGGCAGCACAGCATAAATGAGAATGTCACCAAAGATGGCCGCATTATCATCTGCGAGTGGTTTAATACAACCTTGATAAACCAAGAGGGCGAGGCCATTGGGGTCGCCTCAATCTGTAACGATATTACTAGGTCTATCCAGGCCGAGGAGGAGCGGAAAGAGCATCTGCATTTTTTAGAGAGTATTGATCGCATCAATCTGCTGTTACAGGAAGAGGGCGATATTGAAACGATAGTAAACAGGGCGCTGGATGCGATTCTCGATATCTTCAATTGTGACCGGGTCTATCTACTCTACCCCTGTGACCCGAACGCGCCCACATGGACATCTCCTATGGAACGTACTCGACCGGAATATCCAGGCGTGCTTGAACTGGGTCTGGAGATGCCCATGAACGATGTGGTCGCCTGGTCGATGGAGTTGCTGCTTGGCTCCGAGCATCCCATACGTGTAGGTCCAGGTACCGAGTATCAGGTTGCTGACATTCTGCAGGAACAGTTTAGTATCCGCTCTTTTATGGCTATGGCGTTGTACCCAAGGGTGGATAAACCCTGGCAGTTCGGTATCCACCAGTGCTCTTATGATCGGATCTGGACAGACCAAGAGGCGCGTCTGTTGGAGGAGATCGGTCATCGCCTCTCAGAGAGCCTCAACAGCCTGTTGATCATGCGCAACCTGCGCGAGAGCGAGGAGAGTTACCGCTCTGTATTTGAGAGTTCACCCCTGCCGATACAAGAAGAGGACTACTCTGCTGTTATGACGCGCCTGGATGAGCTGCAAGAGGAGTGTAAAGGCGATATTGATAGATATTTGCAGGAGCACCCTGAGCTGGTAAGGGAGTGTGCCGGATTGGTGCGTATAGTTAATGTCAACCAGGCCTCTGTGGCGTTGCACGAGGCGAAGAATAAAGAGGAGGTTTTACGCGGGCTTCCACAGGTTTTTGTGCAAGAAACCTACGATTGCTTTCGTCGCCTATTGGTTGATTTGGCGAAAGGCCAGCGAGAGTTCCTAACAGAAGGGTTAGTGCAGACCCAGGCCGGCAGATGCCTGAGAGTGAATGTATATATCTCTGTCTGCCGTGGCTACGAGCAGAGCTTGGGTAGGGTGCTGGTTTCGCTGGTTGATGTAACTGAACGCAAACAGTCAGAGGAGAGCATGCGGCTGGCTGCTAGTGTGTTCGCTAGCAGTCAGGAGGGAATTCTAATCAGTGATGCTAATAACCGGATTATCGATGTCAATCCGGCATTTACCAGTCTTACCGGCTATACGCGTGCTGAGGTACTTGGAACAGAACCCCACTTCTTCAATGCAGAGCACCAGAGTCAGGAGGATTATGACGCGATGTGGCAGGCGCTCAATGCCAGAGGCAGATGGCAGGGCGAGATAGTGAACCGACGCAAGTCCGGCGAAGAGTATATCGAACAACTCTCTATTGTTGCCGTCAGGGATGAGCACGATCAACTCCAGCACTACGTCGGAGCCTTCTCCGATATCAGTCTGATCAAGGCGCACGAGGCGGATTTAGACCGTATCGCACACTACGACATACTTACATCGGTGCCCAACCGGCGCCTACTAAGCGACCGGATGGAGCAGGCCATTGCCCGCGCCAGGCGTCTTGGCAAGAAGCTGGCGGTCTGCTATCTGGATCTTGATGGCTTTAAACCGATAAATGATCAGTTTGGGCATAAGGGCGGAGACTGTATGTTGGTGGAGATCTCGCGGCGCCTGCAGGCGATGTCTCGTAGTGATGATACTGTTGCCCGACTAGGCGGAGACGAATTCGTGCTGTTATGGAATGGTATTGAACGCGAGTCTGAATGTTACCACGCGCTGGAGCGTATTCTCTCTGAGATATCAGCTCCGATGATGCTGGATGGTGTGCCGGTTTCTGTCTCAGTCAGTATCGGTGTAACACTCTTCCCTGATGACAATGTCGACGCAGACAGCCTGTTGCGTCATGCCGACCATGCTATGTACTCGGCAAAACAGCTAGGCAAGAACCGTTATCAGATGTTCGACGCACGTCTGGAGCGACAGATCTCATCACACATCGAATTTTTGGATAAGGTAAAGCGTGGCCTTGATACTGGACAGTTTGAGCTCTACTACCAACCAAAGGTTAATTGTGCGACCGGGGCGGTAAGCGGTGCCGAGGCCTTGTTGCGCTGGAATGATCCCATCCTCAGTATTATAGGCCCGAATGAGTTTTTACCTCTGATAAAAAATGATAGCCTGGTGTTTCGCATCGGCCAGTGGGTAATGGAACAGGCGGTGCGTCAGGCGAGGATCTGGGACGATCAGGGGATTACGCTACCGATTAGCATTAATATATTCCCATACCATCTCAAATATCCAGCTTTTATAGATGATCTGCGCAGTGCGATTGCGCAGCACTGGCCGCAGATACCGAAGGGACGCCTGCTGATGGAGATCGTTGAGACATCTGATCTGGAGGAGCTGGGGCCGATCGAGCATGTAATCAATGAGTGTCTGAAAATGGGCATCGGTTTCTCACTGGATGATTTCGGCACCGGTTACTCTTCGTTGGTCTACCTGCGTCGACTGAGTGTTGAGGAGTTGAAGATCGATCGCTCGTTTGTTCGCGACATGCTGGATAATCCGGACGATGCTGCGATCGTCACTGGCGTAATAGGCCTGGGTAAAGCGTTTGGACTACGCGTGGTCGCCGAGGGCGTTGAGTCGCCGCAACAGGCACGGCATCTGATGGACCTCGGCTGTTCGATAGTTCAGGGATACGGCGTGGGGCGCCCGATGCCAGCGGATGAGTTTCAGAAATGGTATGCAGATTTTTTGGATAAAGGGGCATTGATATGCCAGTAAAAGAACCTTTCCGTCTGGTTGAATGGAGTGATGATGCTATGGCCATCGGCATTGCCCCCATCGACAAGCAACATCGCTATCTTGTGGATACCCTGTGGCTGGCAAACGACAAACTGTCTCGTACTGATGACGATATCTTGCTGGGTAAAATTATTAAAGAGATGTTGGCCTACGCTATTATGCACTTCGAGACCGAGGAGGGGCTGATGCAGCGCTATGACTACGCCGGTGGCGACCCAAAAAATGCGCGCGATCATATTGCCCAGCATCGAGAGTTTTCACATAGAATGACCGCATTTTACGACCAACTGCATGAAGGTCGACACGTTGCGCGTACTGATGTGATGATGTTCCTTAATGATTGGCTGCAGAATCACCTGCTGGGCGTAGACCAGCTGTTCGGTGAATTTCTAGTACAAACAATGGAAGAGCAGGGACACGATCTCAACTTCGACCATCGATAGCAATAAACGCAGATGCAGGGCGCTTCTGTCCTAACTGTGTACCAAACTGTTACCAGAACTTCTCCAGGTGGACCTCGCCCGGCTGTTTGCGGCTGTGTTCACTAAATCCATCTGCCGCCAATAGAGGGAGAGTTGCGGATATCATCTGTGGATTTCCGCATAGAAATATATGGGTATCATCCTTTGTTGGTGCCTTGCCCCATGCCTCTGTCACCACTCCATGTTGCCATAGGTCCTGCAGGTAGCCTGTTTTACCGCCCCAAGGGATCAGTTCATCTTCGGGGCTGGTTATTGTGGGGACATAGTGGAAGTTGTCCAACAGTAGATCAAGGGTAGAGAGCTCAGAGCGATATCCCAGGTCCCAGGAGTGGCGAGCGCCATGGATTATGGCAACCTTGCGCTCAGACGTCGGCCCTATGGATGTGCGTATCATGCTTATATATGGGGCGATGCCGGTACCGGTGGCCAACATCACCAGATTGGATGTTGCCGGGATATCGTCCAGGGTAAACATACCGCTGAAACGGGTGCCCAGATGCAGCCGGTCACCCTTTTGTAGGGCAAACAGGCGGGGCGTGAGGGCGCCGGAGCGGACTAGTGATATATAGAACTCCAGGTAGTGCCGCTGTCTGGAGGAGGAGGCGATAGAGTAGGCGCGGACTATGATCTTGTCTGGATCTTCTGTCTCCTCAGTCTCCGGATCGGACAGTTCGATCCGGGGTGCGCTCATCGGCAGGCCGAGCACCACAAACTGGCCGGCACTGTACTCCTCCATCTCCCAGCCGTCAGGGATGACCTGCAGCACAATCGCATCTGATGTTATGCGGGTGGTCTCCGCTACGATTGCATTTAGTTCTCGTCCCATTTTCTGTGCTCCTTGTTAAAAGGGTTCTGGGGGAAGGATAGCATGGGAGGGGCGGTTGTTTAACGTTGCAATTACGGTAATTAGGACGTAGGGCGCAATAACCAATGGGCATTGCGCCGCATGGTTATATTGTCTTTTTCATATCCGGGAACTAGTTTCGTAGCCCTTAACCTTCGGTGCTTTTTTCGCTTTCCCAGCAAAGGCTACGAGCCTATTTCTTTTGCCTGTCCAAAAGAAATAGGCGAAAGAAAAAGACACTCCACGACTTGCCCTACGGGTGCCCTGCGTTCCTCACCGCCCCAGGGGCTCCATCGACGGGCAATCCCTTGCCCGCGATGGAGGCGCCGCGTCCATGCGGCGCCCCTACGGGCCTGATCCTGTTGCGGTTGCGGTACTCGGCTGCGTCGGAGGAGGTTTAAGGGTGGTTTATTTTAGAATCTGAGATGGTGGATGAGTTATTTTATGTGCTCCTCTATATGCTTTGCCGTCATACAAGTCAATATGTTCGGGTTCCAGCAAGTGCTTCGTATCTATATTCTTAAAAAATGAATATTCTTCTATAAGCGGTTTAAATCCCTTGCCAACATCATGATGAGAGTTATAAAACAGCAAACAGAGTTCATAGCTGGATATCTGGGCTCTTACAATATCTATATATGAAAGCTTTTTATCTTTAGGGGCGTAGTCTTCGACATATCTTAATGTAGTGTATAACGTATTAAAGTAATGACCTATCTTATGCTGGTATTTCTGGAGGAATCCATCGTATGCTGCATTGAGAATATATTCGTTGTTTTGATTGGGCGACTTTCTCTGGCTGGTGGTGTATGAACCTTTCAGCCTGTCATAGAGAATCCTAAAACAGTCTCTGCCTGATGTGTTTTCATCCAAGTACAGGTCTTGCGCAATATTGCCAATTAAATTGACCATCTCAAAAAATGTGCGCTCATAATTTTGCACTTTGAGAGAATTGTTTTGTTCGTTTAATTCATGTGCGGAATTAATTAGCGCTTTTGATGATATCTTCAGCTCTCTATTCTGAATGGCCAGAGTTAAAAGTAATGCAATAAGACCAAAAAAACC
The DNA here is from genome assembly GCA_050293315.1 of Sedimenticolaceae bacterium. Taxonomy (GTDB): domain Bacteria; phylum Pseudomonadota; class Gammaproteobacteria; order Chromatiales; family Chromatiaceae; genus CBFDBF01. Next base: position 47,119 of record JBNKMS010000012.1, on the reverse strand, counting down.
AAAAATAGGGTTAAGGGTGCCACCAAAAAAGTCCCCAAACTGGCCCCAGCGCGGATGAGATGGAACAATGTCCCCAGGAAAATAAGAAAGATATTGCCATACCGCTACGACAGCTGACAAAATCGCAATCAAAGCAATAATAATTAGAATTGCTTGCAGCTTAGATGATAGCCATCCAGCTATAGTAACATCTTTATTTTCTGATTCTTCCATATTAAATACTCGCGCTTAACTGACAATTATCCTGCACGCGTATATGTCGAAATACGCAACAAGTGTTTAGAGTTAAAACCAAAACCCATCCTGCCAAGGTGGTATTTCCTGTATGTTGTGAGGTTACCAAAGGAAATCTGGTTTAGGTAGGCCTATTCTCCTAGATGCCGCGATTAAGTCGCGGCATGACGAGGTGTTGGGTGGGCCACCCCAAGACCCGTGTGTTACACCGAGCATCGCAGTCCCGTGAGAAGAAGGCCGGAAAGGGGCCGGCAGGGAAGCCGGCCCTCTTCCGTGGGCAAGGGATTGCCCGTCGGAAGAGCCCCGAACGGGATGAGAAGCGCAGGGCACCCGTAGGGGGTAACACTCGGGCGCGGTTTTCTTTCGTCCCTTTCTTTTACGCGCATAAAAGAAAGGGACTTGCAGCCTATCGCAGATGGAAAGTAAGAGCGCAGGTGTTTTAGGCTGCGAAACTAATTACCGGATGTGAAGAAGACATCATAACCATACGGCGCAATGCCCGTTGGTTATTGCGCCCTACATCTGAAGGTTAAAGTCTACGAAACAGATTACTGGGCTGTTAAGACAAAGAAAAAGGCGCCACCCATTTCGGGTGACGCCTTTCATAACTGCTAACTGGTTCTGCCTACTCGTCTTCTTTCTCAAACGAGAGCGAGGCGAGTTTTTGGTAGTACTCGTAGCGCTGATTGACGTTCTCTTGCGCCAGCTCTGCCAGCATGTCTGCCTCTTCCGGGTGGGAGCGGGCGAGCATAGAGAAGCGGGTCTCGCTCTGCATCAGCTCCTTGATCGGGACAGAGGGCTCTTTAGAGTCAAGTTGCAGCGGATTCTTGCCCTGCTCTTTCAGGCGCGGATCATAGCGATATAGCGGGAAGTGGCCGCTGTTTACAGCCAGCTCCTGCTGCTTGAGGTTATTAGTCAGGTCGATACCGTGCGCGATACAGGGGCTGTAGGCGATGATGATTGAGACGCCTTCATATGCCTCGGCCTCGAGGAATGCCCGCAGGGTGCGCACATCCTTGGCGCCGTAGGCCACTTGGGCCACATAGACATCCCCATAGGCCATTGCAAACATACCCAGCTCTTTTTTCCTGCTGGGTTTGCCGCCGGCGGCAAACTTGGCTACGGCCCCGATCGGTGTCGACTTAGACATCTGACCACCGGTGTTGGAGTAGACCTCGGTATCCAACACTAGGATGTTGACGTTTTGACCAGAGGCGAGGACATGATCGAGACCGCCGTAGCCGATGTCATAGGCCCAGCCGTCGCCGCCCACGGCCCAGACGCTTTTGCTGGCCACATTGTCGATCACCGACTCCAGATTAAGTGCATCCTCGGAGTTGACCCCTTTGATCTTGTCCCGGACCTGGGCAATACGTTCCCGTTGCTGGAAGATGCCAGGCTCGGAGGATTGGTCGGCATCAATGATCGCATTCACCAGGTCGGAACCGATCTCACCCTCCATCTTCTTTAGCAGTACCTTGGCCATCTCGGCCTGGCTGTCCACGGAGACGCGGAAGCCAAGAGCGAATTCAGCGGCATCCTCGAACAGGGAGTTGTTCCAGGTTGGCCCACGACCCTCAGCATTGGAGGCGTAGGGGGTGGTGGGCAGGTTGCCACCGTAGATGGAGGAGCAGCCGGTGGCGTTACCCATTATCATGCGGTCACCAAACAGCTGGGTGGCTAGACGTATATAAGGTGTCTCGCCACAGCCAACACAGGCGCCTGAAGACTCAAACAGGGGTTGCGCCAGCATGGCGGTCTTCATGGTGCCCCAGCGAATCTGGGTGCGGTCGAAGTCTGGAATAGAGAGGAAGAACTTGTAGTTCTCGCGTTCGGACTCACGTAGCGGCGGCTGCGGTACCATATCCAGCGCCTTGTGCTCCTGGTTCTCTTTATCCTGGGCCGGACAGATCTCCGCGCAGAGGGTACAGCCGGTACAATCTTCCGGTGCCACCTGGTAGGTGATGTTTTGTCCCTCACCAAACTCCTTGCCTTTGATGGCAATGGACTTGAAGGTTGGGGGCGCATCCTTGGCCATCTCGGCCGGGTACACCTTGGCGCGAATGGCGGCATGGGGGCAGACAAAGACACATTTGCCGCAGTAGATACAGAGCTCTTCATCCCAGACCGGGATAAACCGGGCCAGGTTGCGTTTCTCGTAGGAGGAGCTATCCAGCGGCCAGGTGCCATCAGCCGGGATCAGGCTGACCGGGATGTTGTCGCCGCGTCCTGCGATGATCTCGCCGCAGACCTCTTTGACGAACTGCGGTGCATCCTCGGTAACCGGTGGGCGTACCTCAAAGGTGGAAGAGGCCGCAGCGGGGATCTCCACCTTATGCATGGCGGCCACGGAGGCATCGATCGCCTTAAAGTTCTTCTCCACCACGGCCGGACCCTTTTTACCGTAGGTCTTTTCTGCAGCCTCTTTAATCTTGGTTATCGCCTCATCCTTCGGCAGGATGCCGGAGATGGCGAAGAAGCAGGTCTGCATAATGGTATTGATACGTCGTCCCATGCCGGTCTCGTCCGCTACCTTGTAGGCGTCGATGACATAGAAATCGAGCTTCTTGTCGATCATCTGCTGTTGCATCTTGTGCGGCAGGGTGTCCCAGACGCGATCGGGCCCTGCATCAGAGTTGAGCAGGAAGACGCCGCCTTCGCGGGCCTTGTCCAGCATATCCAGGGTCTCCAGAAAGACCGGCTGATGACAGGCCACGAAATCGGCCTGGCCGTCACCTATTAGATAGATTGACTTGATCGGTTCGGGGCCGAAGCGCAGGTGAGAGGTGGTAACCGCCCCCGCCTTCTTGGAGTCATACACGAAATAGCCCTGACCGTAGATGTTCTCATCTTGGCCGATGATCTTGATCGAATTCTTGTTGGCGGAGACGGTACCGTCGGCGCCGAGACCGAAGAAGACGCACTGGGTGACCTTCTCATGGTCGATGATCTGGTAGTCGTTGTCCCACTCCAGACTAGAGTTGGTGACATCGTCGATGATGCCGACGGTAAAGGAGTTCTTCGGCTCGTCCTTGCTGAGCTCGTCGAAGATCCCCTTGATCATGCCGGGGTTGAACTCCTTAGAGGAGAGGCCGTAACGGCCGCCAACCACCCGTGGGAGGCCGCCGAATTTGTCGCCACCAGTGACTACGTAGTCAGCGATAGCGGTGGATATATCCTTATATAAGGGTTCACCGTCGGAACCTGGCTCCTTGCAGCGATCCAGCACCGCAATCTTGCGAACGGAGGCCGGCAGGGCGTCAAGCATATGTCTTGGGGAGAAGGGGCGGTATAGGCGTACGCGGACCATACCGATCTTTTCGCCCTGGGCCACCAGGTGCTCCACCGTCTCTTCTGCTGCATCGGTGGCAGAGCCCATGAGTATAATCACTCGCTCGGCATCTTCGGCACCAATATACTCAAACAGCTTGTACTGACGACCGGTCTGTTCGGCGAAGCGGTCCATGGCCGATTGCACTACTTCGGGTACTTTTTCGTAATAGCTGTTAACGGTCTCACGGCCCTGGAAGTAGACATCAGGGTTCTGTGAGGTGCCGCGGATGGTCGGCCGGTCTGGAGACATGGCGCGGGCGCGGAAGTCGCGGATATGGTCGTCCGGCAGCAGGGCGTGCATCACCTCGTCGCTGGGCATGGCCGCTTTGGCGACCTCGTGGGAGGTGCGGAACCCGTCGAAGAAGTGAATAAAAGGCACGCGCGACTCTAGGGTGGCAACCTGGGCGATCAGGGCTGTGTCTGCTACCTCCTGAGGATTACAGGAGGAGAGCATGGCAAAGCCGGTCATGCGGGTGGACATGACATCGCTGTGATCGCCGAAGATCGAGAGGCCCTGGGCGGCAATGGCGCGCGCGGCCACATGAATAACAAAAGGTGTCAATTCACCAGCGATCTTGTACATGCTGGGAATCATCAGTAGCAGCCCCTGAGAAGAGGTGAAGGTGGTGGTCAGGGCGCCGGTCTGGACAGCACCGTGACAGGCGGCAACGGCCCCTCCCTCATGCTGCATCTCGACCACCTGCGGAACAGTACCCCAGATATTGGCGCGGCCCTTGGAAGAGAACTCATCACTTAGTTCACCCATACCGGAGGATGGGGTGATTGGATAGATAGCAATCACCTCGTTGGTCTTGTGGGCAACGTGGGCCGCCGCATCGATACCATCAACGGTGACCATGTTGTTTTTGGACATTTCAGCCTCCAGGAACCGCTTGTTAATAAGGGTGTAACAGCACGCTGCGTGTGCCTGTAATATAAACGACCAGCTATTATTCCGTAGCCTGGACAAAAAATCTACATAAGGAACTGCTGTTGTAGTTGTGTGCGGTCAATTATGTGCCGTACATATCAAGGCGGAGCGGGTAGCTTGTCTTGCTAGTCTAGGATGATATGCCAATATATTATGGTAAAAACACATGTAAAACCTGGGGTTGGAGGGGGTGAATTATCTGCTCTACCTCATATTTCCACACTAAAGTACTGCTAAAATAATTGCTTCTATACTATAGATAGTATTAAAGTTTTTGTTATCCTGGGCTACTGGTCGCTGGATAGCTACCCCTGCGGTTGGAGGGAGGGGTTCATTTACGGAAAAAATGGTGTTGAATCTTGGTATTTAAGAGAGGCAAAAGTGTCGGCGTAGGGTCCGGCAGCAGCAGGCAGCGGCTGAAAAAGCTAGTGCCTCTGAATATGCTGACAGAGCAGGATCTGACGCGCCTGCTGGAAGATGCCAGGTTTGAGCAGCTAAAAAAGGATGATTACCTGTTTCGACAGGGAGAGACCAAGTCACAAAATATCTATCTGATCGCCGGCAGAGTATCCCTGCTGGCCGATGGGAAAGAGGTTGATACCGTTGTTGCTGGTACCGATACGGCCAGATTTCCCCTAGCCCACCAGATTCCCAGAAAAAACTCGGCTCGTGCCCTGGGGCGAGTGGAGTGCATCCGTATTGATACCCATAAATTGGGAGATCTGTTGGCAAATAATGGCAAAGATTCTGGCCAGGCCGACGATCCAGACTCCGCCGATGCTGATGATTGGATGACCCAACTACTGCAGTCCAAGGTCTTCCAGCAGATTCCCGCCTCCAATATCCAGAGCGTAATGATGCGGATGGAGGAGACGCAGGTGAGCGCGGGGGACGAAGTGATTCGCCAGGGAGATGATGGAGACTATTTCTATCTGATCCATCGGGGGCGGTGTAGTGTCACCAAAGTGCAGGACAAGGCTGAAGGGCCGGTCGAGCTGGCTCAGCTAGGTCCGGGCGACAGCTTCGGCGAGGAGGCGCTGTTGTCTGACAGCCCGCGTGGTAGTTCGGTAACCATGCTCTCAGATGGGGTGCTGCTGCGTCTGAGTAAAGAGGATTTTATCGAGTTTGTTAAACGCCCCCTGGCGCAGAGTATCTCCTATGAGGAGGGGCTATCCCGGGTAGAGCGTGGGGCAGTGTGGCTTGATGTGCGCAGCAGTGAAGAGTATGAGCGTAGCCACATAAAGGGGAGCGTCAATCTGCCGGTACACCTGGTGCGTTATCAGGCGTCTACCCTGGCCCCAGACCGCCACTATATAGCCTATTGCGAAACCGGGCAGCAGAGTGCGACGGCGGCCTTTCTGCTAATCGAGATGGGATTTGAGATATCTGTATTGGGTGAGGGTGGTTTCGACTCTGTTCCAAAGGAAGGCCTGACCCATGCGAGTCAGTCGGAGGACGAACGGGCGAAGGTGATCAGCCTGGAGTCTGGTGAGGAGCTCTCTAGTGGAGAGAAGGCTGGAGCCGCCGGTGTCACGCTGAAGGCATTAGAAGAGAAGCTCAGGCAGCTGCAGGAGGATAAAAAGCGGACTACGGTGCAGTGGCTGGCGGAGCGTAAGACTCTAAAGCTGGCCATCGCCAAGGCCCAGGTCCGATTGACTGCGCTGGAGAAGGAGCGAGATAGCGCCAATGCCGCCACCCATCAGGTAGAGGAGAAGTTGGCGCTGAGCACCAAACAGCGGGATTCACTGCGGCACGAACTGGAAGCGCTGCAGGCCAAGATGGCCTCCAGCAGCGCTGGAGAGCAGGAGTCTGAGGAGCAGATACAGCAGCTGTTACAGAAGCAGGCAGCAACCGTTCAGGAGAGAGATGCGGCACTGAGTGAACTGCAGGAGCTAAAGGCCGTAGTTGCAGCGGGCAGTGTTGACGAGAAGAAGGCTGAAGGGCAGATACTACAGCTACAGGATCAACTGGCGACGATCACCCAGGAGAGGGATAACGAGCGGAGCAAACTGGGGCGGTTACAGAGCGAGATGGCGGCGAGTCACGCCATAGAGAAGGATGCGGAGGAGCAGATACAGCAGCTCCAGGATGAACTGGCCAAGATTGCCCAGGAGAAGGCTGAAGAGCGCAGCAGGCTTGAGCATCTGCAGGCCGAGATGGCTGCCAGCAGTGCGGGAGAGAGGGAGGTTGAGGGCCAGCTGAAACAGTTGCTACAGAAGCAGGCGGCAATCGCCCAGGAGAGAGATGCGGCGCTGGGAGAGCTGGAGGGGCTGAAGGCCAAGATAGCTGCAAATAGCGCCGGAGAGAAGGGCCTTGAGATACGGATGAGGCAGCTGCAGGAAGAGCTGGCTGTCACTGCCAAGGAGCGGGATGAGGAGCGGAGCAAACTGGGGCGGTTGCAGAGCGAGATGGCAGCAGCCAGCAGTGCAGCTGATAAAGAGTCTGAAGAGCGGTTGCAGCAGCTGCAGCAGGTGATGGCGACAATTGCCAAGGATAGGGATGAAGCTCGGGTCAATCTCGAGCGGCTACAGGCCGAGATGAAGGCTAGTAGTGCCGAACCAAAGGGCTCTGGCAAACTGGCCAAAAAGCTCCAGGCGGAACAGGAGATCATGTCAAAAGAGCTGGAGCGGGTGCGAGGTGAAGCGAAGCAGAGAGATGCAGAGGATAAGGCAAAGATTGAGTATCTCACCGAGGAGCTTAATGGCCTGCGTACCCAATTGATTCAGCTTTCGACCATCGAAAAGGAGAGTGCCAGCGATTCCAACGAAGAGGAGTTGCATACGCTACGGACAGAGTTGGAGTTTGTCCGCTCCCAAAACGATGAGGAGTTGCAGGCGCTACGGACAGAACTGGAGTTTGTCCGCTCCCAGGCGGCGGCCGATATGGGTGAGTTGCAGAAGAGATTGGCTGAGGCCGAGGCCGAGGCGAATGTTGCAAAGGGCACGGAGCAGGAGGGTGCGCAGGAAGATATCAAACATCTAAAGAAGTCAATTAAGCAGCGACAGAAGCAGGTTGAAAAGGCAAATGCCGAGCGTCATAAGCTGGAGGGCAGGCTGGAGGAGCGTGATGCCAAGATAAAACAGTTGCGGCAAGACCTGGAGGATGCCCAGGTTGAGGCAGAAGAGGCGGGCTATGGTCGCAAAGAGGCGGAAGAGGCGCGGACGCAGGTAGAGGCTGTACTGTACAAACTGAAGCAGGAGGTGGAGGAAGAGGGGGCCGCCAGAGAGCGGATAGATGCCCACTTCAAACATTCGGGCAAGGCCCTGGACCTTTCTGAGATAACAGGCAAGCGCATATCAATAAAGTCTATTTTACTAGGGGTCTTAGTAGGGGTAGGGTTGCTGTTTGTGCTGCTGGAGGGGTTTATGGTCCTGTCTGGCAGGGGGGAGTTGATAACCGCTCTGAGTGGCTCCAGCCAGCTGATGATTTCGCAGGGAGGGGCCAGGGCCAAGGTGTTCGATATCAACCGCAAGGACCAACCTGGAACTGCTGATAGTACGCGGTCAACCGACAGTAACGATCTGGAGCAGCCCGCGGAGGTGAAGAGTGGGGTTGAGACCGGAACCGTACTGCAGGGTGCCGATATTGGTCCGGTTATGCTGATGATTGCTGGGGGTGAGTTCACCATGGGTAGTGATCGCAATCAGATATCAGCAGATGAACGACCAGCCCACAAGGTTGTGCTACAGGACTTTGCTATTAGTCGTAATGAGGTGACATTTGAGGAGTATGACCGTTTTGCTCAGGCTACGGGTCGCCCCCTGCCCGATGATAATGGCTGGGGGCGTGGTAGGCGTCCGGTCATCAATGTAACCTGGGCCGACGCCTCTGCCTATGCCCGCTGGTTAGCGGCGCGTACCGGTAAGAAATACCGCCTGCCAAGTGAGGCGGAGTGGGAGTTCGCAGCATCTGGGGGGAGTGACAGCATCTACTGGTGGGGTTACGAAATCGAGAAGGGCAGGGCCAACTGTTTTGATTGCGGTAGCGGATGGGATCAGAAATCGACCGCACCGGTAGGCAGGTTCGGACCCAACGGATTTGGAGTACATGATACCGCCGGTAACGTGCGGGAGTGGGTGCGAGACTGTTATCACGGCAGTTACGAAGGGGCGCCTACTGATGGCAGTGCCTGGGAAGAGAGCGGCTGCAAGGAGCGGGTAGTGCGTGGCGGCGCGTATGACAAACCGGCAGAGAGCATGCGTTCCACCTGGCGCGGCCATCTCAAGCCGGATACTAGCTTGCCTATGCTAGGCTTTAGGCTGGTGCAAGAGTTGTAGCGTCTACCTGTTACGCAGGAATTTATCTACTGAAGTTGTCACCAGATCCGCAGGGATGCCGTTGGCTCTGTGCTCGGCCTGTAGGGTGATCTCTTGTAGCATGGGGACCGCGGGCAGCCTGTATGGAACCACCTGTTCTGCCGGCCCATCCTGACCGCTGCTCTGTTTGGTGATCTTGCCGGTTACCATATCGATGATAGTGATCATGCTGCACCCCCTCTGGGTGGTCTACTCTCTCCTCAGCCATATTAGCGACCATCTGGGGAGATTCTTTAAGAGAATCTGGGGCTCAACATGGCACGTGCCTGAATTAGCTTCCTGGTCTTAGGGTGGGGTGTTACGGCTATTTAAACAGCAGCACAAATGTATCAAATATCTCTTTGTGGAAGTGATCCAGCATTTCATTCTTCATCAATTGCAGGGCATCGTAACGGCTTAATGCCTTTTTATAAGAGCGCTCGGCAGTGAGGGCGTCGAACACATCGGCAATCGCGCAGATTCTGCCATAGGTGTGGATCTCGTCCCCCTGCAGCCTCTTGGGGTAACCCGTTCCATCCTGTCGCTCGTGGTGCTGCAGGACGATATAGCGACACTCCTCGGTGAGGGCGTTCGCCTCTTGCAGTATCTTATAGCCTTTGTAGGGGTGGGTGCGCATCTGCCCCATCTCTTCGTCTGTTAGTCGTCCTGGCTTGTTGATGATGGCAGGATCGATATTGACCTTCCCCAGGTCGTGCAGAAAAAAACCTGATCCCAACTCATGCAGGTCATGGTTGTCAGAGCCGCGAAATAGCTCTTTGGCCAGGATTATGGCAGTGACCCCTACGTTGATAGAGTGGGTGTAGGTATAGAAGTCGTGAGAGGTTATTCGCAACATATTGGATGCGGTCTCATCCTCTGACAGGATTACATCTGTTACCCCGCTGATAGCCTTTTTGCTGGTATGGATGTTCTCTGCAGTAGGGCTCTCGAGGAGACGCTCCATCATCTGCTTGGTATATACATACACCTTTTCCGACTTCTGCTGAGGAGACATCTTTTTGTCATGCAGGGCCTCAGAGAGCCCTTCAGGTACCAGGTTATCGGGATTCCACTTCTCCGGCACTTGGCCGCTCGCGCGCGGATCTTCAACCTTTGGGGTGTCCGGCTGGTCGCTCTTAGAGGGGTCGACTATGATCTCGCGTAGTCCACACTCCCTGATCTGTTGGATCTCCTTCTCGCTAGTGATCTTAAACTGGTTGCGGACAAACGGGTGCTTCATCCACTCACCCGAGAGGTCTACGTACATCCCGATCTGGAGATCTGACGACTTTATTTTTTTCACTGGAGGCAGCTCACTCCCGGTGCCTATGGCGGCGCTAACATAGATTGCTCTCGTCGTTTAATGGACGGGTTCCGCTACGTTAGCGGCAGCGGGGGCACAGACTTGAGTTTCCAGATCTCCTGGTTGTAGTCCCGCATAGTGCGGTCAGTGGAGAATTTGCCGCTGTAGGCGCTGTTCAGGATGCTGCTGGTTAGCCAGCTATGTTGGTCTTGGTAGGTGGCTGCGGCATGCTCCTGGGCCTGGACATAACTGGCGAAATCGGCCGCCACCACCCAGGGATCGTGCGGGTTACGGATGGAGTGTATCAGCGGATCAAAGATGCCCGGCTCGAGCTGGTTGAAGTGGCCCTGCTCCAGAAGAGCCATGACGCGTGTCAGTGAGGGGTCAGAGGCGATTATGGCGTCGGGGTTATAGCCGCCACTGTGTAGCTCTCCAATCTCATCAGCGGTCAGGCCGAAGAGGAAAAAGTGGTCGGTACCGACCTCCTCCAGGATCTCAATATTGGCCCCATCCAGGGTACCGATGGTGAGGGCACCATTCATCATGAACTTCATGTTGCCGGTGCCGGAGGCCTCTTTCCCAGCGGTGGATATCTGTTCCGATAGATCGGTGGCGGGGCAGATCACCTCCATAGCGGAGACGCAGTAGTTGGGAAAAAAGGCGACCTTCAACAGATCTCCGACATCCGGATCCTGGTTGATCACCTGGGCCACATTGTTGATCAGCTTGATGATCAGCTTCGCTTGGGCGTAGCCGGGTGCCGCTTTGCCTCCAAGTAGCACGCAGCGTGGGGTCCAGTTATCGATCTCTCCGGCCTTAATCCGGGCGTAGAGGTGGATTACATGGAGCATGTTTAGCAGCTGTCGTTTGTATTCGTGGATGCGCTTGACCTGGACGTCGAACATGGAGTCGATGTTGAAATCCACCCCGCACTCACGCTCGACCAGTTGCGCCAATCGCTCCTTGTTGCGCTGCTTTACCCGTTGCCACTGCTCACGAAAGAGTGGGTCATCCACCTTGGATTCAAGTTGGCGCAGCTGATCCAGATCCGCAATCCAGCTATCGCCTATCTCCTGGTCGAGCAGCTTGCGCAGGCCCGGGTTGCTGATGGCGAGCCAGCGCCGTTGGGTCACCCCGTTGGTCTTGTTGTTGAACTTCTCTGGCCACAGCTGGTAGAAGTCGTGGAACAGTCCCTCCTGCAGCAGACGCGAGTGTAGGGCGGCTACACCGTTCACCGAGAAGCTTCCAACCAACGCCAGATAGGCCATTCGCACCTGCGGATAGTGCCCCTCTTCGATAATGGACATCCGCTGGCGGCGTGCTGTGTCTCCCGGCCAACGGCTGGCGACCTCATCGAGAAACCATGCGTTAATCTCATAGATAATCTCTAACAACCGCGGCAGCAGGTGGCGAAACAGGCGAACCGGCCATCGCTCCAGCGCCTCCGGCAGCAGGGTGTGGTTGGTGTAGGCCATGGTGTTGCGGGTAATCTCCCATGCCCGTTCCCAGGAGAGCCCCTCTTCATCAATCAGCAGTCGCATCAACTCTGCCACGGAGATGGCGGGGTGGGTGTCATTCAACTGAAAACAGTTTTTCTCCTCAAACTTGCTAAAGTCGTCGCGATAGATATCTTTCCAGGTGCGCAGTATGTCCTTTAGGCTGGCCGAGGCTAGGAAATATTGTTGGCGCAGACGTAGCTCCTTGCCACACTCACTGGCATCGTTGGGGTAGAGCACCATGGTTATATGCTCAGCCGCATTTTGTGTCTCTACCGATGCGGAGTAGTCGCCGGCGTTGAAGTCATCCAGGTCAAACTCATCTGTTGCAGTCGACTTCCAGAGGCGCAGGGTGTTGACTGTATCGTTGCGATACCCCGGAATCGGGACATCGTAGGGTACCGCCAGCACATCATGGGTATCGACCCAGCGCTTTTTCTCCTCGCCGGACTCATCGGTAAAGCTCTCCGTGTGGCCACCAAAATGGACGCGCTGGATGAACTCCGGACGCTCTACTTCCCACGGGTGGCCGTTGCGTAGCCAGTGATCTGGCTCCTCTATCTGATGTCCGTTATTGATCTCCTGGCGGAACATCCCATACTCGTAGCGCAGACCATAACCCTTGACCGGCAGCTGTAGAGTGGCGCAGCTATCCAGAAAGCAGGCCGCCAGACGTCCCAGGCCGCCGTTGCCCAGGCCGGCGTCGGGTTCGCTCTCGGCGACCTCCTCCAGCACCAAGCCGAGGTTATACAGCCCCTCTATAGCCGCATCGGTTATGCCGAGATTTAGCATGCTATTACCCAGGGCGCGTCCCATCAGGAACTCTAGAGAGAAGTAGTAGGCGCGTTTGCAGTCTGCAGTATGGTACGCCTCAGCGGTATTCTGCCAGCGCTCCATCAGGCGGTTGCGCACCGTCATGGCCAGGGCTACATATGGGTAGTAGGTGTTGGTGCACTCCTTGTTACGCCCCAGGGTATAGGTGAAGTATTGACGAAAACAGTCGCTGATCCCCTCCGCATCCAACGCCAGCGGCGGCAGGTTGTTGAGGTTTTCGTTCAGACGCCCCCTGACCAGCGGGGTGAATCTGGTGTCGTTCTTCTGTTGCATGAGAGATAAAGTGCCTGTTAATCCATCCTGGGGCCTCTATTATGCCGTCTTTTATCGGTTGCTGGCTACACTGCGAAGTTGTCCTCGCCTGCAGTGGGGAGGCGTCAGTTATAGGCAAACCCCTGCTGCCGCCAAGCCTCGTAGAGGATGATGGCAACCGCATTGGAGAGGTTAAGGCTGCGGTTGTGTGGATGCATAGGGATCGTGAGTCGCTGCTCCGGCGGTAGTTCATCCAGCAGGGATTGGGGTAGTCCACGGGTCTCCGGGCCAAACAGGAGGGCATCACCTGGTTGGAATGCAGTCTCGGCGTAGGTCCTGGAGCCACGGGTAGAGCAGGCAAATAGTCGGGTCGGTTGTTGCCGCTGTATGAAGGAGCTGAAGTCGGAGTGCTCCTGCACCCCGGTCAATTGTGTATAGTCCATCCCGGCCCGACGTAGACTCTTGTCGTCTAGTTGAAACCCCAGGGGGTGAATAAGATGCAGGGTGCTGCCACTATTGGCGCAGAGGCGTATGATATTGCCGGTATTGGGCGGAATCTCCGGCTCATATAGCACTATATGGAACATAACTGTTAATCTACCGCTTATGACAGAGACAACCAAATCCCCCCTCGCCGTTGAGTTTTGCGGACTTCAGTTTGATACGCCACTGGTCCTGCTCTCCGGCTGTGTCGGGTTCGGCGACGAGTATACGCGGATCAAGGGCTTTTCCAACAGCGATGCCGGTGCGGTATGCCTGAAAGGGACCACACTGGAGCCGCGTCTGGGCAATCCCCCGCACCGGGTATATGAGACCGCCAGCGGAATGTTGAACTCCATCGGGCTGCAGAATCCCGGGGTAGAGGCGGTGGTGACAGAGATCCTCCCGGGCCTCAATTTCAACGAGACCCGGTATATTGCCAACGTCTCCGGCTCCACCATTGAGGAGTATGTGGCGGTGGTACAGCGATTTGATGATTCACCGATAGACGCCATAGAGATCAATATATCCTGTCCCAATGTTAAACATGGAGGCGCTGTCTTTGGGAATGACCCTGAGATGTCAGCCCGTGTGGTCGCCGCCTGCCGCAGCGCCACAACCAAGCCGCTGATAACCAAGTTGTCACCCAATCAGGCCGATATCGCCGAGAATGCCAGGTGCTGTTTGGAGGCGGGGAGTGACGCCTTCTCCGTGATCAACACCCTGATGGGCATGGCCATCGATGCAGAGAGCCGCTCACCGGTGCTGGGAAACAACCAGGGCGGGCTCTCCGGCCCTGCGATCAAGCCGGTTGCCCTGCTCAAGGTGCATCAGGTCTATCAGGTCTGCCGCGAACACAATATACCGATCATAGGTCAGGGCGGGGTCAGCTGTGCCGAGGACGCCCTGGAGTTTCTTATCGCCGGGGCGACCGCCGTGGGGGTAGGCACATCCCTATTTTACCATCCACTTATATGCCAGGAGATCAACCAGGGTATTCTCGATTACCTGCAGCGGCATGAATTGCGTTCGGTTGGTCAGCTTAGCGGGACCCTTCGTCTAAATTAGAGGGAGCGAAGGGGATGCACGCCTGGCATGCCCTGCTATGCTTGTACAGGACGAAATAATCTCCTGTGAGGTTACATTGGATGTATGAGCAGACACTCCTATCCGCTTAGCCCCAAGGTGCTGAAGGCGCTGCCGCCGTTCAGCAAGCTTAAACCCGAGCAGCTTGAGTTGCTGGCCAGCAATCTCAAGGTTGAGATTGGGCGGCGTGGGGATGTGCTGTTGGAGTATGGTGACACCGCCCAGTTCCAGCTGTTTCTACTGCAGGGGATGGTATTGATGGAGACCCCGGATGGGGACGAAACCGAGATCTCCGGGGGGACACTGCAGGCGCTCCAACCCATAGCCAGGCTCATCCCACGCCAGTTTCGGGTAACCGCACTCAACGAGGTGCACTACCTGCGGGTGCCTACTGAGTTGATGCCGCGGGTCATCTCCCAGCTACTTGAAAACCAACGGCTGCAGGGCTATGAGGTGGCTGAGGGCTCTCTCAATGAGCTGGGGGTCAATAGAGAATATGTGCTGACACAAAACCTGCTGAATGCCCTGGAACATGGCCAACTGGTGTTGCCGTCGTTGCCGGATGTGGCCATTCGGGTGGGGCGGGCAATTAACGACCAGACCTCAGATGCCCAGACTATAGCCAAAATCGTTCAGGCCGACCCGGCTATTACCGCCAAACTCATCGGGGCGGCCAACAGCGCATACTATGGGGGTAGCGATCCGGTAGAGAGCTGTAGTGATGCAGTAGTGCGGCTGGGCATGAGGGTCACCCACAATCTGGTCCTGGCCTACGTCGTGTGGGACCTGTTCTATGTGAAGTACAAGGCGCTACAGCTGCGGATGCGAGAGCTGTGGAGGCATAGTTGCAGGGTGGCGGCAATCTGCCATGTCCTGGCGCTGAACGACAAGCGCTTCAAGCCGGAGGAGGCGATGCTGATCGGCCTGCTGCACGATATTGGGGTGGCCGCCATCCTGCAACAGGTGTCCAAACATCCCGATCTGGCCTCTGACCCAGACGCGGTCGAGCATGCGATTACCCACCTGCGGGGACGTATTGGCGGCGCTATCCTGGAGGCGTGGGGCTTTGGCCAGGAGTTTGTCACTGTCGCCTTGGAGGCGGAGGAGTGGATGCGTGAGGGCCAGAAAGGGGTTGGCTATTGCGATCTGGTGATTGTGGCGCAGCTGCACAGCTTTATAGGAGAGAAAAAGGTGCCACAGACACCCCCACTGAGCAAGATCCCGGCGCTGGCCAGGTTGGGGCTGGGCGAGCTGGGGCCGGAACAGAGTATAAGGATCCTGGATGCGGCTGCGCATAGGATCAAAGAGTCGGAACAGCTCCTGGGGTGGTAGGTCGCCCTCTACCTGTGTTGGAATCCCTGTCCTTAAAAGCCATCCGGGTTAGAATGGGCGGATGGATGTCTCCAATATTCTCGATGATCTAAACGAGGTACAGCGCGAGGCGGTCACTGCGCCGCCCGGCAGCACCCTGGTGTTGGCCGGGGCCGGCTCCGGTAAGACCAGGGTGTTGGTCCATCGTATCGCCTGGGTGATTCGGGTAGAGGGGGCCTCCTCCTGGGGCATCATGGCCGTCACCTTTACCAACAAGGCGGCCCGGGAGATGCGTCACCGCATTGAGCATCTGCTGCAGGAGCCGGTCGGTGGTATGTGGGTCGGGACGTTTCACGGGCTGGCCCACCGTCTACTCCGTTCCCACTGGCAGGAGGCGAACCTGCCGCAAAATTTCCAGATACTCGACTCGGATGACCAGCATCGTCTGGTAAAGCGGGTTATCCGGGAGATGAATCTGGATGAGACGCGCTGGCCGCCGCGCCAGGCCCAGTGGTTTATCAACCAACAGAAGGATGAGGGGCGGCGTCCGCAGCACCTGGATGACAGGGGGGACCTCTATCAGCGCCAGATGATCAAGATCTACCAGGCCTATGAGGACCTATGTAACCGCTCCGGGTCGGTGGACTTTGCCGAACTGCTGCTACGGGCGCATGAGTTGTGGCGTGATCGCCCCGACATCCTGGGGCACTACCAGGCCCGCTTCTCCCATGTCCTGGTGGATGAGTTTCAGGACACCAACACCATTCAGTATGCATGGCTGCGACTGTTAGCAGGCAATAGGGATATCCTGTTTGTGGTCGGGGATGATGATCAGTCTATCTACGGCTGGCGTGGCGCCAGGGTGGCGAACATTCAGGATTTTCAGCGCGATTATCCAAATGCCAGGGCGATCCGCCTGGAGCAGAATTACCGTTCAAGCGGCAACATCCTGGCCGCGGCCAACAGGGTGATTGCCAACAACTCCACCCGTCTCGGCAAGAACCTCTGGACCGAGGATGGGGATGGCGATCCTATCCGGGTATATGCCGCCTTTAACGAGGTGGATGAGGCGCGCTTTGTGCTGGAGCGGATTCGTCAGGCCATCGTCGCAGGCCGCCGGCGTTCGGAGATAGCCATCCTCTATCGCACCACGGCCCAGTCACGGCTGTTTGAGGAGGGGCTGATCCAGGCGGGTATCCCCTATCGCGTCTATGGCGGGCTGCGCTTTTTTGAGCGGGCCGAGATCAAGGACGCCCTGGCATATCTGCGGCTGGTCTCCAACCGTCAGGATGACCCCTCGTTTGAGCGGGCGGTTAACCAGCCGCCTCGGGGGATCGGTGCACGCACCCTGGAGGCGGTGCGGGAACATGCCCGCGACTTCGGCTGTCCCCTGTGGCAGGCCGCTACCGAGTTGCTACAGGGTGATGGGATGACGGCCCGGGCGGCCAATGCGCTGCGCGGCTTCATCGAGCTGATTGAGGAGCTGGAGGTGGCAACCGCCGATATGGATCTGCAGCAGCGGGTGGCCCATGTGATAGCACAGAGCCGCCTGATAGAGCACTTTGAGAAGTCACGTGACGGCAAGGGACCGGACCGGATCGAAAATCTGGAGGAGTTGGTCAACGCCGCCCGCCAGTTTGACTATGAGATGCCGGAGCCATTTTTTTCTCAAGACGTAGAGGAAGGGGCGGAAAAAAATGGCTCTGACCCCATTTTTTCAGAGGGTGAACCGGAACCGCTGATGTCGGAACTGGATAGCTTTCTGGCGCACGCCGCCCTGGAGGCGGGTGAGCAGCAGGCGGGAGAGTATGAGGAGAGTGTGCAGCTTATGACCCTCCACTCTGCCAAGGGGTTGGAGTTTCCTCTGGTCTTTATCGGTGGTGTTGAGGAGGGGCTGTTTCCCCACCGTATGTCGAGCGACGATCCGGAGCGGCTGGAGGAGGAGCGGCGGCTCTGTTATGTGGGGATGACCCGCGCCATGCAGGAGCTATATCTGACCCACGCCGAGAGTCGGCGTCTGCACGGTGCTGAGACCCACCCGCTGCCGTCCCGTTTCCTGCGGGAGATTCCGGATGAGTTGGTGGAGGAGATTCGGGCCAGAACGACCCGGGTGCAACGTCCACACACAGTCTCCAGGAGGGCGACTAGGTTTGCCGAGGAGTCGAGTGAGTTTAAGCTGGGGCAGCAGGTGGTGCACCCCAAGTTTGGAGAGGGTGTAGTGCTTAATATGGAGGGCGATGGAGGCAGCGCCCGGGTGCAGGTGAATTTTCAGGGTCAAGGGGCCAAGTGGTTGGTGGTAGCATATGCCAATCTAGAGGCTGTTCAGTAATCTTCTAAATCATAAGAAGGAGAAAAAATATGCAACGCCGAGATTTTATCAAGAGGGTAGGTGGCAGCTCCTTGGCGCTAGGTGCCGGGCTGGCTGGAGTGGGCAGTGTCCATGCCGAGGCAGAGATCCAGTGGAAGATGGTGACCACCTGGCCGAAAAACTTCCCCGGACTGGGGACAGCGGCCAACAATCTGGCGGCGCTGATCGGGGAGATGAGCGGCGGCCGCATGTCGGTCAAGGTGTATGGTGCCAAGGAGCTGGTGCCGGCATTTGAGGTGTTCGATGCGGTCTCCCGCGGTACCGCCGAGATGGGGCATGGCTCCGCCTACTACTGGAAGGGCAAGAGTGAGGCGGCCCAGTTCTTCTCCACCGTGCCGTTTGGTCTGACCGCCCAGGAGATGAATGGCTGGATGTACCATGGCGGTGGCCTGGAGCTGTGGAGCGAGCTCTATGCCAATTTCGGCCTGGTGCCGGCGCCGGCCGGCAATACCGGGGTGCAGATGGGTGGTTGGTTCAATAAGGAGATCAACAGCCTGGAAGACCTCAAGGGGTTGAAGATGCGTATCCCCGGACTGGGGGGAGAGGTGCTGAAGCGGGCCGGCGGTATCCCGGTCAGTCTGCCTGGGGGTGAGCTGTTCACCTCGCTGCAGTCTGGGGCCATCGACGCCACCGAGTGGGTCGGGCCCTACAATGACCTCGCCTTCGGCCTGTTCAAGGCGGCCAAGTACTACTACTATCCTGGCTTTCACGAGCCGGGCACCATCCTGGAGGCGATGATCAACCAGAAGGCGCTGCAGGCACTGCCGGCCGATCTGCAGGCGATCGTCCTCAACGCCTGCAAGGTGGTCAACCAGGACCTGCTGGCTGAATACACCGCGCGCAACCCGGCTGCACTGGAGACCCTGTTGGGTGAGCACAAGGTGGATATGCGGCCCTATCCTGCGGATGTGGTGAAGAAGCTGCGGCAGCTGTCGGAGGAGGTGGTGGCTGAGCTCGCCGCCAAGGACGCCTTCTCGAAAAAGGTGTATGACTCCTATAGCGGCTTCCTTAAGCAGTCAAGACGCTGGAGCGGTATCTCGGAGTTGGCCTACCTTGAGGCGCGGGATAAGAGCTGAATTTAGTAAGGATGTGAGGGGGATCATATGATCCCCCTGGCCCTCTATATCCATCTCCCCTGGTGTGTTCTCAAGTGTCCCTACTGCGACTTCAACTCCTATAGTGTCGGTGAGGAGCTGGATGAGTCAGCCTATGTAGAGGCGCTGCTCTCCGATCTGGAGTTGGAGCTGCCTAGGGTCAGCGGGCGTACCCTCTCTACCATCTTCATCGGCGGCGGCACCCCCAGCCTGTTCTCGGGGGAGGCGATAGGTAGGTTGCTGCAGGGGGTGCGCGAGTCGATCAATTGTGCCCCAGATCTGGAGGTCACCCTGGAGGCCAATCCGGGGACGGTCGAGGCCGGGCGGTTTCAGGAGTACCGGCAGGCCGGGGTCAACCGGTTATCTATCGGTATCCAGAGTTTCGCTGATGTACAGCTCCAGGCCCTGGGACGCATACACAGCGGCCGGGAGGCCCTCAGTGCGGTAGAAGAGGCGCAGGGTTGCGGTTTCGACAGCCTCAATCTCGATCTAATGTTCGGTCTGCCCGGGCAGACTCTGGAGTCGGCCACGGCCGATGTGGCCACTGCCATTGCTTTGGGTCCCGACCATATCTCCTATTATCAGCTCACCCTGGAGCCGGGCACCCCCTTTCACCGCTCCCCTCCCTCCTTGCCGGACGATGAGCTGCTGTGGCAGATAGAGTCGAGCGGACAGCAGGCGTTGGCAGAGGCGGGGTACCGGCAGTATGAGGTGTCGGCCTTCGCCCGGGAGGGGATGGAGTGTCGCCACAACCTCAACTACTGGCAGTTCGGCGACTACCTCGGCATCGGGGCCGGCGCCCACGGCAAGATCACCCATCCCGACGGCCAGGTTGAACGGCGCTGGCGGCTGCGTGATCCCGATGGCTATCTGGCAAAGGTGGGGGCGGCCGCCGCGGTTGCCGGGAGCAGGCTGCTGGGGCCGGAGGATCTGGTAGCAGAGTTCATGCTGAATGCATTGCGATTGCATCATGGGGTGACGCCAGAGCTTTTTACCGAGCGCACCGGCCTGAGACTGGAGGTGGTCGCAGAGAGGCTGCGCCAGGCGGAGGAGTGCGGGCTACTGCACTACTCAGCCGAATCGATCCGGCCATCCGCCAAAGGGCGGCGTTTTCTGAATGAGCTGGTGGCGCTGTTTATGCCCTGAGTCGATTTGTAGTAGTGTCTGCTCCAGCCACATGTTTAAATCTCACTATCAGCTTTGTCATGTCAGAGAGACTCCGTTTTAGTGGCGATAAAGGAGTGATCTAAATCTATGCAGAGTTGTAGCTCACCACGATGAGGGGGTGAATTAAATATGCATGAAATCATCTGCCCACACTGCGGGAAGGCATTCAAGATAGATGAGGCCGGGTATGCGGATATCCTGAAGCAGGTGCGTGACAGTGAGTTCGAGCGGCAGCTGCATGAGAGGCTTGAGCTGGCCGAGAGGGATAAGCAGAGCGCGGTTGAGCTCGCCAGGGAGCAAGCCGGTAACGAGATGCAGAAGAGTGCTGCAGCCAAGGATGCGGAGATTCAAGAGCTAAAAGCGAAGCTCGGATCGAACGAAGTTGAGCAGAAACTCGCAATCACTGAGGCCGTCAGCGCGGTTGAGAAGGAGCGCGACGAACTGAAGGTCAACCTTAAGCAAATAGAGCTTGAGAAACAGCTCGCCGAGAAGTCACTCCAGGACAAGTACGAAACTCAGATCAAGGATCGTGACGACGCGATTGAGCGTCTTCGGGATATGAAGGCCCGCCTGTCGACCAAGATGGTTGGCGAGACCCTAGAGCAACACTGCGAGACCGAGTTTAACCGAATTCGAGCTACCGCCTTTCCACGGGCCTATTTCGAGAAGGACAATGACGCCAGCAGCGGGAGCAAGGGCGACTACATCTTTCGCGACTTGGATGAGTCAGGTACTGAGATCGTCTCGATCATGTTTGAGATGAAGAACGAGAGCGATACCACCGCAACCAAGAAAAAGAACGAGGACTTTCTGAAGGAGCTCGACAAAGACCGCAGCGAGAAGGGGTGTGAGTACGCAGTGCTGGTCTCCCTGCTCGAGCCCGACAGCGAGCTCTATAACACTGGAATTGTTGATATGTTCCATCGCTATCCGAAGATGTATGTTGTGCGCCCACAGTTTTTTCTTCCCATTATTACACTGCTGCGCAACGCAGCGATGAATGCGCTCGAATACAAGTCAGAGCTTGCGCTTGTCAGGGCGCAGAACATCGATGTCACGAACTTCGAGAGCGACCTGGAGAAATTCAAGACCGCATTCGGGAAGAACTATGACCTTGCATCCAGGAAGTTTCAAACAGCGATCGACGAGATAGATAAGTCAATAAGCCACCTTGAGAAGACGAAAGAGGCATTAACCAGCACTGTTCGAAACCTGCGTCTCGCCAACGACAAGGCGCAGGATGTTACGGTAAAGAAACTGACTCGGAGTAACCCAACGATGGCGGCCAAGTTTGAGGAGCTCGATGAGCAAAAATAAGGGCGCCCCATTTTTTAAGGAGTAGTCTATGGCCAGTAAAAACAGGGTCTCATGGAATCCGGCGGAGTTGCATAATAAACTCAACAGCGACTACCGCTTTCAACTGCTTGATCTGCGCAATGTTGATGAATTTGATACCTGGCGGATTGAAGGCAAGCACCTTATAGATTCCATTAACATCCCCTACTTCGATCTGATTGATCTCGATGAGGAGGATGAGGATATCGTTGAGGCCGTTAAAAGGGGAGTACCAAAGCGGTTGGGAGACAGGCTGTCAAAGCAAGAGCCGATACTAGCGGTCTGCGCTAAAGGCGACACCTCTGAATATGTTGCTGCTGGACTGCGCGGTCTTGGTTACAGCGCCTTCAATCTGGAAGGCGGCATGGCTGCATGGGGCAATCACTATGAAGTAGGTGTCGTGCAAGAAAGCTCGCAGCTCCAGATTCTGCAGATCAGCCGTCCGGCCAGAGGCTGCCTCAGTTATATTATTGCCAGCAACCAACAGGCAATAATTTTCGATGCGGGACGCCATACTCAAGTCTATACCCAGGAACTTACCGGTCGCGGCTGGAGTGCCATCGGCGTCCTCGAATCCCACCTGCAGGCCGATCACCTCACTGGAGGCCCTAGCCTGGCAAAGGCGTTAGAGGTGGATTACTGGTTGCATCCCTACGACGGCATAAACGCTGTGGATACGCTGCCGGCAACCTTTCCCTATCGATATCTGCAGGATGGGACGCTGTTTCAGTTGGGCGATGTTACATTGAAGGTACTGCATCAGCCAGGCCACACACTCGGTATGGTCAATCTGCTGGTTGATGACCACTATCTGCTGACCAGCGACACCCTGTTCCTCGATTCGGTCGGTAGGCCCGATCTTGGCGGACACGCCAGCAGCTGGGCCTCCCTGCTCTATGACTCACTGCAGCGGATTGTGGCACTGCCCGATGAGACTATCATTCTGCCTGCCCATGCTAGTGGCACGGCTGTTTCTGAGACGCCAGAGTGTTATTGCTCCAGTTTGAAGGTTCTGCGCAGAAATAATGAGAGCCTGCGCAATCTGGCAGATGGTCCCGATGCATTCCTTGCGCATATCCTCGATAGCCTGCCGTCACAGCCTGAAAGCTATGATGATATTCGCCGCATCAATTCCGGTTTGCTGGAGGTGGATGAGATCCGAATGGCTGAACTGGAACTGGGGCGCAATCAGTGTGCCTTAGAGCACTAACCTGCGTATATAAATGCTTCCCCATTTTTACCTGTCATCTGCAGTGGATTGCAGAGCCTCCAGCTCCTCCACCGTCTGCAGCCACTCCTCTTCAGTTGTGCCTAGTTCGGCGTCGATCTGGCGCTTCTGTTTGAGCAGCTGCTGCAGCGTTGCCTTCTGTCCATCGCTGTAGATCTCAGGATCCGCCAGCCGCTGCTCCAGCTCCGCCTGCTGTTGGCTTAGCTCGGCCAGCGCTTTCTCCAGCTGTTCACCTTTGCGGCGTAGCGGCTGCAGCAGTTGGCGCTGCTCCGCCTCTCTACGTTTGCGCTCACGGCGGGCGGTGGCGCTATGCTCCTGCGGTTCAGCGTTACTGCTTTTCTCTTCGACCCCGCTGCGGTTGTCAGCCAGCCAGCGAGGGTAGTCATCGAGATCACCCTTGAACTCCTCTACTCTGCCGCGGTTGACCAGGAGCAGCTGGTCGCTGCTGGTGCGCAACAGGTGGCGGTCGTGGGAGACTATCACCATCGCCCCGCTGAACCCCTGCAGGGCCCGGATCAGGCTGTGGCGCATCTCCAGATCGAGGTGGTTGGTGGGTTCGTCTAACAGCAGCAGATTGGGCCGCTGGTAGATCAGCAGCGCCAGTACCAGTCGCGCCTTCTCACCCCCGGAGAAGGGGGCGGTCGGACGGTCGGCCAGCTCGCCGGAGAAGCCGAAGCCGCCAAGATAGTCGCGACACGACTGCTCACCTGCCTTGCGATCGAGCTGTAGCAGGTGCTGCAGTGGGCTCTGTTCCGGGTGGAGCTGGTCCATCTGATGTTGGGCAAAGTAGCCGATAGCGAGGTGCTGCGCGCTGTGGCGCTCACCACTGGTGAGGGGCAGCCCCTCCGCTAGCAGTTTGATCAAGGTCGATTTGCCGGCCCCGTTATGCCCCAGCAGGCCGATACGATCCCCCGGCACCAGGGTCAGGTTCACCCCCTGTAGGATGGTGTTGTCGCCATATCCGGTGGCCCCGTTTTCCAGCCGTAGCAGGGGGCTGGGGCTCTTCTCAGGCGGTTTGAAGCTGAACTGGAAGGGTGAGTCCACATGGGCCGGGGCGATTCGCTCCATGCGTTGTAGCGCCTTGAGCCGGCTCTGAGCCTGCCGCGCCTTGGTCGCCTTGGCGCGGAACCGTTCCACATAGCTGTGGATATGGGCAATCTCCTGCTGCTGTCGCTCGAACGCTGCCTGTTGGTTGGCCAGGCGCTCGGCCCGGATATGCTCGAAGGCAGAGTAGTTGCCGCTGTAGAGGGTGAGACCGCCCTGTTCTATATGGGCGATATGGGTGGTTACGCCATCCAGAAAATCGCGATCGTGGGAGATCAGCAGCAGGGTGCCGGGGTACCCCTTGAGCCACCCCTCCAGCCAGATCACGGCATCCAGATCGAGGTGGTTGGTGGGCTCATCCAGCAGCAGCAGGTCGGAGCGGCAGATCAGGGCGCGGGCCAGATTGAGCCGCATCCGCCAGCCGCCGGAGAAGCTGTCGACCGGACGCCCCTCATCGCCCACACTGAAGCCGAGGCCGTGGAGCAGCCGGGCGGCGCGGGAACGGGCGCTATAGCCATCGATGGTCTCGAACCGGCTATGCAGGGTGGCCAGTCGCTCGCCCTGTTGCGGCGAACCCTCTGCCTGTTGCAGCTGCTGTTCGATCTGGCGCAGCTCCTGGTCCCCATCGAGCACATACTCAATCGCCGGGCGGGGGTCTGCGGGGGTCTCCTGGGCAACATGGGCTATGACCCAATCGGCCGGGCGGTGCAGCTCGCCGGCGTCGGCGTGAAGCTCATCCAGGATTAGGGCAAACAGGCTCGATTTACCGCTGCCGTTGGCACCGGTGACGCCGACCCGCTGTCCCGGGTGGATACTGCAGGTGGCATCGGTAAACAGGAGCCGGGGGCCACGCCGCAGGCTGAGATGGTCCAGGCGGAGCATGCTACTCCTGTGGCGTCGGTGATTCGTAGATGGTGAAGATCTGGTCCATATTGCAGAGTTGCAACACCCGCATAGGGATCTCGCCCAGACCGGCCAGGGCGAATTCCAGGCCGTTTGCCTGGGCGTACTGGTGACCCTCAACCAGGCTGGAGATGCCGGAGCTGTCGATATAGCTCACCTGGGTGAAGTCCACCACCAGATTCTTGCCCTGGGCCAGTATCTCCAGGAACTGCTGGCTGATCATCGGGGCGACCGCCAGGTCGATCTCACCGTGCAGACTGATGACGGTATGCCGTTTCGGCGGCGCGGCGCGGCGCACAGGGGTTGTCTCCGCCTGCGTTGCAGGTTTTGGCGGCTCCTGCTCTGATTGGAGCAGACTGTCGGCCAGCTCCTGTTGGCCGCGGTTGCTCCTGGTGATCTCGGCCGTCCCCTCGATATGGCGCCACAACAGTACCCTGATGTTGTCCGGCAACACGTTCTCCAGGTACTCCAGCGCGGTCCCGTGCAGGGTGCGGTCACTGCCGGCCAGCGCCCGATAGCAGCGATCCATGACTTCTCTCTCCTGGGTCAGCGCCAGCAGGGCAAATATGTGTTGCAGCCCCCTGGTGTTGGCGTCAGCTGGCGCTATGGCCCAGCTGTTTTCGCTCTCCAGCTCTCTCTGTACCGAGAGCAGTACCGGGCGACTGGGGATATCCAGGTCTGGTTTTATCGCGGTGAGACGATGCAGGCTCATGGTGCAGGCGTAGCGTAGTGCATAGTGTTCAGCCTGCAGGCCGGAGAGCAGCCCATATAGTGCCCGCTGGCTGCCGATGTGCTCCAGCACCTCGGTCAGATGGAGATGCACGCTGCCGAGGTGTGCCGGATTGAGCAGGGCATCTGCCAACTCTCCCTCGATCCCGGCGATGCTCCCCAGCCACTGTCGCGCCTCCGGGGCTAGCTCCTCATAGCCGAGTAGGGGGATGATATGGGCGACCAGCAGCGGGTTGGGTGGGCTGTTGTTGATCGCCCTTTTCATCTTCACAGGATCGTTGGAGCGCAGATCGGATATGGTGGAGAGCATGGAGTTGTATAGTGTGTCAGCGCACCGCTCTCCTGCCTCTGGGACGTCTATATGTATCCCCGCCGTCGCCCTGGCTGGTTGCCACTTAGCGTCTATTTCTGGCTCGGTGGCGGTCAGACCTGAGGTCGGCTCAATCAGTACATCGGCAGTAACCTCTCTGTGGTTGCTGCGCAGGCTGGTGGCCAGTTGAGAGACATAGCCCTGTTTTAGTTTGCGGATCACCAGCAGGGCGAGTCCCGCTACGATTATGGCCAGGCCGATGACCAGTGAGGTCGGCAGATCAGGGATCAGGAACAGCAGTAGCAGTATCAGTCCACCTCCCAACATGTCCCCCATGCGGTCGGCGCCGACATCGATGATCGATTTTGCCGCCCGCTTTTTCTCCCGGGCAACCGGGGAGTAGAGCAGCTCGAAACCGGAGCGGAAGAAGGAGTTGGTCATGGCGGTCTGCGCCCCGCGCAGTACTACCACGGTCCAGATGTTGGTCAGGGAGACGCCGATAAAGCCGGCGATCATCACAGTGGCCGGCACGATGGCGATGGTCCCACCCAGGCCAAAACGCTTCAGTGTACGTTTGCCCAGGGTGGTCTGCAGCAGAAAGGCCGCACTGCCGGAGATGGCGTAGAACATGGCAAAGAAACCGATCAGCGACTCTTCGGAGGTGAAGCGGGCGGCCGCCTCAGATTTCAGGGCGTAGTCAAGGAGGGCGGCTGCAATCGCCCCCAGTACCAGCAACAGTCCCATACGCTGCAGATAGGGCGTCTGTCGCAGCGCCTGGATGCCGGACATGCCATGCTGGATTGGCTGGGCCTGCGGCGCGTCGCCCCCGGAGCGCGCCATCCCCATGATGGTGAACATGCTGGCTGTATGGGCTATCCCAAGCACCAGTAGCATGGTGCGTACATCGGTAAATGCAGAGACCCGCTCAGCGATCAGGCCGCCCGCAAGTCCACCTAGAGTGGCAGCGGCGGCAATCTTGGCGACAATCAGTTTTGCGCTATGGGGGTCGAAGCGCTCGTTGAATACCGACCAGAAGCCGCTTATCAGGGCGGCGCCAAACATCGACATATGCAGGTATAGTCCCATGGCCACCAGGCGTGGCGCCATATCCAGCAGGTACCACTCAAGCAGGAACAGCGCTGCACTGAGGGCAAAGGCGAGGGGGATGATCCGCGCCGGAGCGCGCCGGGTCAGGAGATGTGAGATCAGTAGCACGGCCCCGATAGAGCATACCGCCCCGAGGATCACCGCCTTAGGCAGATCGGTAACATCGAAATGGGTGAGAAACAGCGCATCACGGGTCGCCTTGCCGGCCACCTGATGGGCGATGATCACCACCGCGGTCAGTATGGCGAACCGGGTGGCGGCGGCATCTGAGTTATTTAGGTTGCTGGACATGGTGTGTTAACAGGCCCTGGTCACCCTTGTAGCGGCAGGTTGGCGATTTGGTGGTACTCTTTAGCTAGATAGTAGATCACCAGCAGCCATGCGCTACAGCAGGCTATAGTCAGCCAGCTTATATTCCCAAGCTCTATGCCCAGATCGAACCATTGGGTGAGGATCAGTATCAGGAGTGAACCAAATACCTTGAATGCGCGATAGCCGAACATATCGACCCACGCCTTGATCTGGTAGGTGTGGAGCGCATCCAGCGGTACGTATAGCAGCTCCTTGGAGGCGCGGTTGATGGAGTAGGATAGCCCGCGATCGCTTATCTTCATGGCCGCGGCAGTGTTGAGCGTTCCGGCCGCAAAGAAGATAAAGGATGAGATACCAAGCAGCAGAGGTTGCACCAACAGCCCCGCTATCACCCCCAGATAGCGATGGATCAGCGGAGTGATGAATAGATTTATACCGATGGAGACCGCACCCATCAGGGCGAAGAAGCTGGAGAAGAATGCGGTCCTCTCATCCAGGCCAATAATCTGCTCCTCAATGGTCTTTACAAACTGGTACTCCACCAGCGGCTGGGCAAGTTGAGATATTAGCAACAGGATGGCTATCAGCATCACATAGCGATTTTGGATCAGTGCCCGCCAGCCGCCACTGGCGATAATCGGTGGCTGGGCGGTGGGGGCCTCACGCAGCATCTGGAGGCGATGCATCAGCAGGTTGATACCGAAGATCAGGCCGATGATCGCTGCCGCAACCAGCAGCAGCTCCTGCGTGTTCAGCCCCATGAGCTCAAGTAGAGAGCTGGCGCTGACCCCGCCGGCCACGCCACCCACCAGGCCTCCGGTTGCGATCAGGCCGTACCAACGCTTACCCTCCTGGGTGACGAACACGGTGTTGGTCAGGCTCCAGAACTGTTCCACCAGTACCACGCTAAAGATATCGGCAAAGACATATAGTGCAACTGCACCGACGGCATTGGGGCTGAGCAGCATGAGGTAGAAACCACCCAGGATCAGGACAAAAATAATGCAGCTTCCCAGTACCACGTTGATACGGGAATGGCGCTCTACAATACGGTGATATAGGCCGATTATCGTGCCCAGAAACAGGGCAGTACCTATCCAGACATAGGGGAGTTGATCGGCCCCCAGGTACTCAACAAACAGAGAGCGACTGGCGGGCTTGATGTGGTAGTAGGCGAGGATGATGAGGAAAAAGTTAATAAATAGGATTATCGCCCGCGCCATAGGGGAGATATGCGGCTGTTTTGTCACTTTCTGCGGTCTTTGATTCACTGCAACATTTCACCCTAACTAATTGTTTTATACGTATAATTTGCTTGACTTTACGCGATTTTAGCATATACTTGAAGGAATCTCTTTTGTTATGATCGAGAAATAGGCCCAGACACATATGAAGATAGTTGCCCGCGCTACTTTTTTGCTGCTCCTTAGCCTGCTGTCCCTGCCCGTTTTCGCAGACTCAATGGAGGACTCTGAATTCCCTCCGTTGCGTGACTGTCGTGACCCTGGACTGCAGCGTGATTTGAACAGGGTGATCAGTGATCTACATTTACAGCAGGCGGTGGCCAATAAGCAGCTCGCCCTGACAGTAACCGATATCACCGATCCCACCAATCCTCGGATGGCGGAGCTCAACGGGGATGAGATGATCTATGCGGCCAGTCTGCCCAAGATCGCGGTCCTGCTGGCGGCCTTCGTGGAGATTGATGATGGCCATATGAAGCTGGATCGGGAGACCCGCGACTCTCTGACCAACATGATCCGCTTCTCCTCCAATGCCGATGCCGCCAAGATGATCCGACGCGTTGGGATCGAGCGGATCGCCGAGATCTTGACCCTGCCGCGCTTTCGCCTCTACGATCCGCAATACAACGGTGGACTCTGGGTGGGCAAAGAGTACTCCAAGAAGGGTAGTTGGAAGCGGGACCCTCTGCACAACCTGTCACATGGCGCCACTACTACCCAGGCCTCCCGTTTCTTCTATCTGATGGAGACCGGGCAGCTGGTATCACCAAAATTGACCCGCAGCATGAAAGAGATCCTCTCTCACCCTGGGATCAAGCATAAGTTCGTCAAGGGGCTGGCAGATCGGCCAGATGCCAGGATCTACCGCAAGTCAGGCACCTGGCGTAACTGGCACGCCGATGGCGCCCTGGTCGAACAGGATGGCCATAAGTACATCGTGGTCGGCCTAGCCAAGAACAAGAATGGCGGTCGTTGGCTAAGCGAGGTTATTGGCCCGATCCATGATCTGATTGTGTCTCAGCCGAAGCTGGCTCTGGCTCCGGCGCAGGATGCATCTTCTCAATGATCCGGTGGATGCGGGTTGCCAGGGTCTGGTGATCTACTGCTGAGTTCTTTCGTAGTACATTCGATATCAGCGTCACAATATAGTGCAGGCGCTTCTCACCCGCCGGGCTCTCTATGATTGCCAGCGAGTTCATATAGTTTTTTACATTGCCGTGGTACTTGCGGCACTTAAACCCCTCCTCCTTTTTACAGCTGTATAGGGACCCCGATTTGAAGTAGACCGCGGAGTCCGCCAGCGCGGGGGATGAGGCGTAGCGGATGCGTCGCTCTGTCATATAGAGCATTCTCTTGATCTCCCGACTGGAGAACTCATCTACAAGTATTCCTTTCTCTAGTGCTACAGAGTAGCGCATTAGTTCTCTGGCAGAGGCGAAACTGGGGCCAGTTCCAGGAACCCGGCGTTTGCCCTCACGGGTGAAAAAACTGCCCTGATGCAGTTGCGTAGGCTCTAGCCCGTTGCGGCTGATAGGGTCAACTGCACAGTGTTTGTAGATAGCCGTCAGCTCCGGGCGCAAGGTCTTGTCAAAAAATTCGTCAGCCTCCTCCTTGCTGACCGGATAGCGCTCACCAAAGTGGCAGAGTAGCATCGCCTGCTGCATCACCATGGCGGCAGCTGCATTGGAGCTTGCAGATAACATCCAGTCGAGGAACTCCCACAGCGTTGCCTGATCCCCCTCGCGCAGTGGCCGTCGGGTGATCTTGTTGCTCTCCGGATCGTAAAAGCGCACTGTGTGGTGGTCGTAATGGATAAATTTATCAGCAGTGACCATGGTCTCTCGCAGTACCTGTTTGCGTGCCTCGATGTCATCCGGGTAGATGTCGGCCAAGGCCTGGAATACCGCCAGGGCTACCACAATCTTACCTACACTACCGACATTCTGGGTCACCTCTCCACGATGTTCGGCGTAGCGTGGGTTTGCCGGATCACTAAGATCCAGTACGGCTATACCGTAGCGGTCTCTGTTGCTGCCCAGCAGTCTTCTGATTTTTGTTGTCAGCTCCTGATCAGGTGGTGGCAGATCCAGTGATCTATCGCTCTCCAGGAGCCGAATGTCTACTTGCTCAAGGGGTAGCATCGCACCGGCAGGTTGTTTGCGACCTCGGATCACTCCTTCTGCCGCCAGGCGGGAGCCCTCTATCCGGCGTATGCCGGTCTCATCGTAGGCGTCCAGTGGATAGGCAGCCAATGGGTTGGAGATGGTGGCCAGGACGACGAGTGATGCCGTATAGAGTGTCCGGCTTAATGCAATAGTCATCTATGTACTCCTCGGTATATAGTAAATTATAGGTTGTGAGGTAGTTAGTTTGATCCTCCAGCCGGTATTTCTAGCATAGAAACTGTGATCCCCTTAGACTTTTTTAATCCCTGATCCATCTGGTTTAAGAAGTTGCTACCCCTGGCGCGCTTACTCTCCAGAAACGGGCGTATCTGAAACAGCTTTAGTTTGCCATCTAGAAATCCAAATTCAATATCTGCCGGGACAATCTTCCCCCGGTCGTTAACCACACTGGGAAAACGCTCAGGCAGCTCTTTGTGTAGCGTGATGAGCTGTTTGATCTCGTCTGGCAACAGCACAGTATCTGAGCCGCTCACCGGCAGCTTGCTAATGCCTCCCTCTGGCAGAGGTTTGCGCCGGATTGATGCGGTTGCCTGGGCCAGCAGGCGAACCTCACCGCTCTCTGTATTAATGCGCAGAGACTCTGCGGCCTGTCCATCCACTGCGCCGCCGACGCCCTCGTTGACAGCTACCGATAGCCAGCCGCTGTCGCCGCTGTCTATATCCTGGGTAACCATGACCCCGGATTTATCTGCCGGGACGCTACGCAGCAGTAGTACCGCTGGATAGACGTGTTGCGGCAGCTCCATATGGCTTTGGCGCCAGGCGTAGGCGCGGGCACTGAATGGCGAGGCCCAGACCTTGGAGATGGCGGTCAGAATATTCTTAAAACCTACCACATTGGGCACTGTAAGGTTGAGTCCGGCCCCGGTAAAGCCGGCAAGATCCTCAACGTTGGTATCGCTACGCACGAATACGCCATAGCTGCCATCCTCACCAAAGGCCTGACGCATGGCGCTGGCCAGTGTGGTCCGGAACTCTTCACCGGGATCGGCGTTTCTGATCCAGTCTTGTAGACGCTGGCGGAATTTGTCGGTGGCCTGCTTGCGCTGTGCGCTCCCCTCCGGCAGCTTGCGCAGCATAGCGTACTGCTCCACCATCCAATCGAATACGCTCTTACCTGTCCCCTCCATAGGCTGGTCCAGTAGTTCTCGAAATACACCAAATGGTATGGCTAGTCCCTCTGCGACCGCCTGTGGAAAGTTATGCTTCAATTCTCCCAGCTTGGCCGCCTTGGGGCCGACGCTGCGACCGGAGTCGCTGGCCCGCAGGGAACTCAAGGGCAGAAAGGTGCGCTGCTCAAGGTCCAGTTTTTTTAGGTCTGGGCGGATCACCGCATCCTGCTCCGTCTTCTCCCTGCCGAATGTCTCATCCCACTTCTCAGAATCCAGCTCCAGCCGCACCGACCCGGCAGGACTTACCGCCAATACCACCGGTTTACCGTCATATGGGACCAGCTTTGGCTGTAGGGTGTTGTCGATAGCGACATTGGGGATACCGAGGTTGCGCGCTAACAGCTGTACGTGGGAGAGGGGGTTGCCCTCACCGAGGGTGAGTATCCCCGCCACTGGCGGCAGATCTGATACCGTCTCCGGCAGTAGATAAATACCGTCAGCATTGTAATTAGCCACACCGCCCTGCTGGGTTGAGGTGTGCAGGACGCCACGCGAGAGCCCTGGATTGAGGCCGTGAAGACCGGCTCCAATTTCCTCACCAAGCAGGAAGTGTTGTACCCCCGCCAACTGGTTGGCGTCCTTCAGTAGGCTATCCAGGATGTTGGAGAAGAACAGTAGCGGACTGCCGCGGAGACGATCCTGAATGAAGAGTTTGGTCTGCGGCTCTATCTGGGCAAACTTATCCATCGCATCTTTGAAGTGCATCTCCAGCCCCTGCGCGCCCCAGCCGGGTAGGCGGGAGAGGTAGTCCAACTCCTTTTTATATACCTCAAGAGTTACAGAGTCACCCTGTAGATGCTGGATGCTGGCGTTAAGCGCAGTGCGCTGGCGCTGGCCGATGATACCGCTACCGTAGAGGGCATCGATGCTATTCTGTAGCCATAGCAATCGCTGTTGGCGGGTGCTGCTCTGTAGCTGGTCGCGCAGCTTGGTAGCGGCGACAAAGTGCTCATTCTCCAGACGGGTGCCGAGGTCAAGGGCTGAGAGCCGCAGCTCTCCTTTGCTGATACCAGTAGTAAGTGCGTCACGCAGGGCAGCCATGATTTGTGCCGTTACGATGTGGCGACTGGCGTCCGACTTGTCACTATCCAGCGTTTTTATCGCTTGCTGTAGTAGCTGTTTAAGCTGGTCGTTGGCAGCAGGTAGTTTACGGGCAAACCGTTGTAGCCGCTGCTGCAGGGGCTGGGTCTGGAATATCTTGGTTATGTCCTGGGAGAGTGCCTCGTACTCCTCTTTCAACTCTGGTTTACCCTGTGTGGCTGCGTACTCTCGCACCATGGCTGCATGCTCTGGTTTCAGCCGGCCATGGATGCGATTACGCATGGGCATGAAGGCGGAGTCGCGTTCGGATAGAGTCGCAGAGACCTGGCGTACCCTCTGAACGGTCGCACTGTCGGCCCCGTGAGGTAGCAGTTGCGCCCCGATCCGCAGCAGGGGGAATAGCTGATTGACCCACTCCTTCTTGCCGCTCAGGGCCTGGAGCAGCTCGCGTGCCCCGAGGCGCTCATCCTCCTCCTGGTAGGCGCCACGGTAAAAACGCGCCCGACGCATGATCCATCCATCGTCCTGTAGCAGCAGGAACTGCTCCAGCAGCATATGCTTGAAGCGGGTGCGATGATCCGGCAGGTTTAAAAAGTCATCCGGCTCTATCCCTGCGAGAAAATTGGCAATGAAGTAGCCCTCAGAGCGCAGCTGCTGAGCCTTTTGATTCCATTCGCCATGCTGGTTGCCACCGCCGCGCTCACCGCAGGCATATGGCTTTGGCGCGAGCACGGTTCCATCCTTGCAGAACCAGCGAATCCTATCAAAAGGTCCCCTTGGGGCCTGCTTCATCTCCTCAATCCATGCCCGGTATTTAGGATTTTCAGATGCGCTGGAGGTTGTAGCGGCGAGGGTTGTCTGGGCAGATAGCAGCAAAAACAGCGTTAGCCCGATAGATAACACTCTTGGCATATAGAGCTCCTTATGCAGACAGTGGATCACAGTAGTATTGATTGTACCCTAAATTACGGCTGTTTGAGCCTGTTACGAGTTCATATAACGGGTAAAAGTTCCACTACGAGCAACGATTGTCGGCAGTCAGTGCCTGAAAACTAGGGTGTGGTCACAGCTCAAATTTTGTGATCAGCTGCTATACCCAAACACACCATTATTTTGCTATGGTTACAACACAGATGGCTTATTCCATGAGGTGATAGAGGTGAGACTGACAACTGTTGCGATAGTGGCTGGGCTTGTGATGGCAAGTGGTCTGGCAGGGGCTGAAGATGTCTATCGCTGGGTGGATAAGAGCGGTAAGGTGGTCTACTCGCAAATACCCCCGGATGATGATGTTGCAGGGGAGTGGGTCAAGGTGAAGGCGCCATCTCCGAACAAACAGGCAACGGAGGATACCCCTAAGCCGGTAGAAGAGAAGGTTAAAGGCAATCCCGCTCTAGACAAGGAGTTGCGCAAGGAGTATTGCCAAGCGGGTAGACAAAATCTGAAGGTCCTGGAGGTGGCTAAACCTGGTGATAGTCTTATGACGGCAGATAAAAAGCTGGTTGAGTATAGCGCGGAGGAGATAGAGCAGAAGATTCAGGAGACAAAGGCGGTGATCAAGGCATATTGTGATGATGAGGATGAGTAGCCACAGATTCTACTAGGATGTAACGTTCATTATAAAACCCGCCGATGGCGGGTTTTATATTAATTGCCAGATAAAAGTGATTACGGCGATTTCCAGCCGGGAGGCACTGGTACCGCATCAGTCCGGGTGTGGGTTTTCTGTCCAAGCTCGTTGATTTGAAACATCGAGACAGCATCAAGCTGCTGATTGACCCGGCCCAGCACTGGGTTGGCGCGGAGAAAGACGTTGGGCGTGGCCTGAAGGGTGTAGGTAGTAACGCCCGGAGCGATGAGGGTGATGGTGTAGTAGCCATCCGGGCTTTGGGTTTGGTTGAAGGGGGCGGCAACGTCGTTAAGAGTGGCAGTGGCATATGTGGCATTACGCGCGAACTGCAACTCCATCCGCTGTACCGCCTGCGTCAGGGCGGTCTCGGCATCGGTTCTTCTGGCCTTGCGTACCTGATCCATATAGGAGGGGAATGCTATGGCCGCCAGGATGCCGAGTAGTGTTACCACGATCATTAGCTCAATCAGTGTGAATCCGCGTTGTCTGTTATCTCTAA
Organism: Sedimenticolaceae bacterium; assembly: GCA_050293315.1. Classification (GTDB taxonomy): domain Bacteria; phylum Pseudomonadota; class Gammaproteobacteria; order Chromatiales; family Chromatiaceae; genus CBFDBF01. The sequence continues at coordinate 12,195 of JBNKMS010000012.1, read as the reverse complement.
ACATATCTAGATACCTTATCAGTCCGCAATCTCATACATCTAGGGCCCCAAGGATTGCGGGGTTATTTTACACTGTAACCAGCGGTGCCAGGAACAGCCCCCAGTTGTGCTGGGGGCTACCGCTGTCAGTTAGTCATCAATTATCTCTTCCCAGGAGACCGGGTGGTAATAATCTTTGAATTCATCTGTAATAATTCCCTCCAGGCCGACCTGGATTATCACATCGCCGCTACGATGGCCAGTACCATCGCCCATGTCGGGAAATACAAAACCAGGACCAGGAGGTAGGCCTGGAATATGCAGCAATTTCTTACGATCGCTATTTGTCAGGTTGCTATCATCACCATCAAAATCGGCGATCCTCGCCTCTCCTGTAGTCAGGTTTAGAGCATACATATATGCAGAACCCTGGGTGCTGACCATGCTGCAGCTATCACTAGCTACGCCGCGTTCACCGGTATATGTGGTGAACATTATGGTACCGGCGTATACCTTGGCCTTGGAGAAGCCCTTCTCACCTTCGCCCAGATCTATAAACCATCCTATATTATTGGGCGTTGCCGCGGTGTTCGTGGCATCTAGCAGGTCGCTTTCGGTGAGCGTCGCTGGATATGTGGCTGGTGCCACTGGCGGCATCCAGATAAATGGATCCTTGATTGCATACAGGCGATCGGTGTCTACCGAGCGGGAGAGCGGCTGAGGTCGGTGGCCTGAGGCGACTATCAGGGCCATATACTGCAGCCCTCCACGCTTGTAGTAGGCGGCTGTAGGGGGAGCGAAAAAACGCTGGAATTCAGCCCCAGCGGTGCTATCACCATTGACATCGGCCAGTATGGTGCCGTCCATGCTGTCATCCCCTGTTTGAATCGCCAGAGCTTGATCCGGTATATCTACCCGAATGATGCGGCCACCAACATCTGTGGCATAGAGTCGGTCGATAATTTTATTCCCGTTGATATCTATGGTTAGTATATCGGATGCAATCCCATTCCTCATGTCGCTAATAGTGACATCCGGGTTGTTGGTGGATGTGCTGATGGTCTTCAGTTTTACGCCGGTCCTGGCATCAACGATATATATTATGTTGCCCAAGTCGTCATCGACGCGGCCGATGGGGGTATCTCCGCCATTAAAGACGCCATCGTGATTGTTATCAACATAACTATCATCCTGGTCATCGTCATAGCCACCTCCAAAGATCAATACCTCTTTGGCGGTAGCACCCTGTATCTCCATCTTGGCGAATATCGGTTTCGACCAGGTCTGTCCCATGGCGGTGAAGTCACCAGTGCCACCCTCTATAGTCCACGCCATCACAGGATTGTCGAGGTCGGTGATGTCCAGCGCGTAGTAGTTGCGGCCACCGCGGCGCATCCCCTGTACCAGATAGCGATGGTTGTTATCTGTCTCATATACTACGGTCGGGCCATCGAGGCCGTAGTTTCCAGGTTTGGTGACATGACCGTGATCGTTAGTCGGGATAGGCTCACCCTCAGGGGTGTGTGGTTTGGTCGCATCCCAATCGGATACAAAGCTGTCTGCTATAGTCTCCAGCATCTGTTCCGGCATAAAGGCCCACAGCTCTTCGCCTGTATCGATATCCAGTGCATGCAGGATTCCTTCGACTGTTGCTACAAATACATGCGTATCTTGGCACGTATTGTCGTGCATGCATGGGTCTACCGCTATCGGATTGGTATGTAGGGGCGCACCCATCTCGTCGCTGTGGGAGACGGTTATAGTGCCGCTATTGCCGTCTGGCAGGTTAGTTATATCAACCCAGTTGAGCCAGTCCAGCAGAGTGTTTTTTCTGTCAGCGAAGGTTGCTCCATAACCGGCTGGCAGGTCATCCAGGTCGGTGTTGCTCATCAGATCGCCCATAACAGCCGTGGTGTTGAGCAGGGCATTGCTCTTATCAACCAGGTTGGCTGAATCGGTAAGATCGGTGCTGTTGCCTGGCAACCAGGTATAGAGTTTGCGGGTCCCGTTCATATTGGAGGCGGCCCCGCCAACTAGCGGCTCACCATTATCAGCAGTACTTCCCGGGTTCCACAGGTCAAGCGTGTTGGTTTCAAACGACATGTCAGAATCGTTGACTACAAGGTTGTTGTTCTTGTCGCGGATGACAACCTTCATAGGAGGAGCGGGATCAAGGGCTGTCGGTGTAGCAGACAGTTCGTAGGTGAGCTTGTACCTCTTTACATTGCCATACCACATGCTATGCCCGTCCGGCGCAAATAGTGGTACATAGATGGCATCACCACTTACAGCCGCGCTGCTCGAGTTGAAGGGGACAGTAGGGGCCATATATGTATACGGAATGGATGCCCCGGCCTGGGTCAGGATCTGCTGAAAGGCGTTTGTGAGCGCTGCTGCATTGCTGGCCGGGAAGTACTGGCCATTACCAGTGGCAGCTACATACTGCATAAAGGTCTGTTCGCCAGTGCCGTTCAGGGCGGCCCGGCCCATAGCAACCGTATGGGTTGTGATGTTCTGGGTGTTGTCCCAGCCGGCGCCGGTCCTCAGGTCCGTATTGAAGGCCCAGCGTGTGATCTCACCGGCACAGCGGCCGCCAGAGGTGTCCCAAGTGTCGTATGGTTGGGTCGGGGGCCCCGGATCATTTGCACAGGTAGTGCCGCGATACTGCTTCCAGCCAGGATCGGTATATGTGCCGGCCAAGTCTATGTAATATGAGTTGGTGTTAGGGCTGCCATCCGACATAAATACTATGTAGTTTGGTCTGCACCAGTTCTCCTCCGGGTCGCTGGCTATGGGGGAGGCCTGGCCACGGAAGCCTTGGTCGTACCAGAGTACCGCAGAGGCCAGGGCGTGGACCGAGGGGGTGCCGCTGATAGGGGTTAGGCCATCGCCTGCAACATCTGGATCTCCCACCGCGATCTTCATACTGGCTCTGTCTGTGCCTATACGGCCAAATTGATGGACAACCCGGGTTGGGTGGGTACGGGTGGTGTAGGCCAGGAAGCCGGCGTTTATGTAATCATTGTCCGAGTTATCCAAGACCGTCTCTATGGCGGTCTGTAGTTGATTCATGCGTTGATTGGGATTGGTGTCCGCTAGGTTTTGGCCATCAATCGCCCCCCAGCGCATACTTCCAGACTCATCCAGCACAAACAGTACGTTTGGTGACACCGGTGCGGCAGGGGCCATATAGACCTCGACATCATCGGCCTGCACGCCGCTGGAGCCTATGGCAGAGCAGAGCAGGGTGCTCAGTGTGAGGGTCTTGAGGTTAAGATTACGCTTGTTCATTACTCTCTCCCTAGTCTCTATCTCTAATAAGGGACACTTCCATCCGGTTATGGACGGTGGCGTTGGTGTTGGCGACATTGCCTATGGCGTCAGCTTGAAAGATTAAGGATGGGGCGCCCATTTCATGTCCAGAGTAAAAATGCACTGTGCTGTTATCATCTAACAAGGTCATATCGAGGTCGGCACTACTGTGCGAACCGGTGTCATAGGGGATAAAAGCTGGGGTAGACCCCACATTGATCCCGTTATCATAATCACCAATTAGTTGGGGTTCATTCAGGACCCGTATCTCCTCCGTGGGCATACTGATTAGATAGCTGAGGGCATTCTCTGCTGCCTGGTAGGCGAACCGCTTATGTTGGTGGTTGATGGCGATCTTGGTATCCAGGTTGGCGCTACGCATGGCCGTCAGGCTTAACATAGTGATCACTGTCAGCAGTATCAGCGAGATCGCCAATGCGAATCCTCGCTGGCGTGTCTGTATGGGGTGTCGGTTCATGACTAATTCCTCTGCATTCCCGGGTTGAGGACGGGTCTGTTGTCGTGCCTTTATGGGCGATCTGTTCATAACTAATCCTTCTGCATGATCGGGTTATGGTTGCGCAGGTTAACGGTGATGCTGGCAGTCTTGAACAGTTGCGTTCTATTGGGTTCGGTGAAAACGGCGTCTAGCACATTGAGTGTCCCAGCAGCGGCCGGTATGGCCTCTCGAGGCAGTGTTCCGAGGCTTCCTGCCACAATGCCTATGCGTATGGAGACCACCCGGGACCAGGGGGTGCTGGATCCGCTGGGCGCGGCTTGGCTATTTAAAGTACTGGCGGGCATGTAGTTGTCAGCGAAACCATCATCATTCATGTCGACCCCATAGAGCGCCTGCAGTGCATATACGTTTGAAGCCAGTACAGTGCTTACTGTATTTAGCTCACATATCAGTTGATTATTACTGACCAAAAAGCGCACGGTGGCCGGGGCGACGCCTGAGGCGATATTCAGGTAGGCGCCACAGCTGGGGCCGCGGCGATAGCGTATGGCAATGACATCTGATCCTGTGGCGCCGCCATCCTCTATTCCGCCTGAAACCATCGGTGGAAAAGTACGACTGTTTGGAGAGTCCTCCTCTGAGCCGGTTATATCCCGCCCCGCCATAGATACTATGCGACGCATGTCATCCAGGGCAAAACGCTGGATCTCGGTTACATCCGACACCACATTGCGTGTCCTGAAGCTGGCGCTGCTGTTTACATATATGGTTACAACGCCCCCGACCAGAAAGACGCCTATGGCCATGGCAATCATCAGTGATATCACTGAGAGGCCGCGTTGAGTCTGTTGTATTTGTTGCATCATTACTGCCCCGGGACAAGCGGTCTTGCTGAGACGACCGGTGTGCTGATTGAGTCTGTGAAAACATTATCAGTAGTGTTATCTCTTTGTGTCGACCAGCTGATGGTGACTAGCATGGTCGAACCTGGACTGCAGGGGTCAGTGTCTATGGGTGTCCTGTCCGTACAGGTGATCAGCATGGCGCCACCCGGGAGATCGCTGGCCACCGCAAGATCCATTGCTGCGAGATCAGCAGTTGCCATACCCATTGCAACCCCTGCCTGTGTTGATGTGTAGTCCTGCATGAATACGTAGTCATCGTCTGTATCTGGATTCATAAGATTGAGCTTGGTTTTATCGCGGACACAGGCATCCGGTGCTGCCGGTATGCAGGCTGCGGTGTTGCGACAGTAGCAGTTATCGGCAATCTGGTTGGCCTGCATGCGAGATATCATTGCCGCGGTAAGATCGACCGCCCTGGCGCGAAGGGCGGCGCCGGTTGAGGCCTGCATGGAGCTGCCCTGCAGTGCAGCGATGCCCAGCAGTCCGATGCCGATAATAATCGCTGCCACCATCACCTCTATCATGCCGGTACCGCGCTGTCTGGTAATTGGTTGGTTTGTAATCATATGCATACATCCGTTGCGCTATCTGTGTATTTGACAATACTTGGACGGCCATTGGTGGTGAAAAAGATGCAGCTTGCGTGCTTGTAGTTTGGTGGCCGGTCTACAGTAATGTTGAAAAAGTCAAAATTGGGATTCAGGGTCGCTCGGCCACGTGAGTTGAAGGTGATGGTGGCGACTGTACCAGCGGCAGTTATAGTAGCGCTGCTGTTGGGGTCTCTATCATGTTGTAGTAGCACGTTGCCAAATACACCTGGCGCAGTCTCAGCAACAACTTGCCAGGAGGTCAGGGCGGGATTGGTGGTAAACATCACCGGTCGCTCCCTCTTGATCGCCTCGCTGCGCGCCAGCAGAATGCTGGATAATATATTGTTGGCCTCGGTGGTTACGGTGTTGCGGTCTATCAGTTCGCGGAAGCTGGGGATGGCTATGCCTACCAGGAATGATAGTATCACTACTGTTATCATCAATTCGATCAGGGTAAAGCCGCGGCTGCTTCTCATGCTCGTACTTCCTCACCTGTCTGAAACTGTATTGTTAGTATAGGTTTGGTGCCATGTGCTGCCAACGGTTCGGGGTAGCGCTGGTCTTGAAATATATGCCGTTGGTCGTAAATCCTGCGGTTTTAACCGGTTTTAGGGTGTTTGTTCCCACGCTTAATGTTCGTAGGCAGGTCTGGCCTATGGGCAGGTGACCGTGCTTCCGTCGGCCATTTTATCGCTTTGGCGCGCGCGGCCGTTGTTGGATATTATGATCGCCCTGTTTAGTTCTGGGCGTAGGCTGTGACAGAAGCGTACAGTGGTGTTGGAAAACCAGGCGCGGCCCATGGGGCGGTAGCTGATACGGTTACGTGCCCGTGATGAAGAGACGATCTTTACCTGCTGTTCACTCCTCTCCTGGTAGCTTATCAACTCCTCACCATCATCCAACTGACGGTTTTTATTGCTATCCTGAAATATCAGATACCCCTTATGCCACTGTGTGTGGTCGTCGCTGCAGGTTGTTGGGTTGCTGGCTGGACAGAGGGTGATGTGCCGCTCTCTGGTGACGGCGTATGATCGGGCAAGATAGAGCTGGGTCATAAACAGATTGATGCTTGTGGCCATGGCATTGGTAGTCCGGATGTTGCTGAAGGTGGGGATGGCCACGGAGGCAAGAACAGCGACTATCGTAATGGTGGTCAACAACTCCAGTAGGGTGAAGCCTGCAGCGGGTGCGCGGGTACGTTCCATGTCACTCTCCAGGGCCGGGTCCATCCGGCCGCAGGCCAATACTAAGGGCGGGAGAGAGCAGCAGGCAAGAGAGTGTTGTCTAAATCAGATAATTCCTACATGGCAAATATCTTTCTCCTGAAGCCGGGATGTAATGTAGACATTTCATCTGTGCCTATCCAACTGCCGGTAGCCGATGGCCTCGCCGATATGTGCGCTCTCGATATGGTCACTACCGGCCAGGTCAGCGATGGTACGAGCCAGCTTGAGGATGCGATGGTAGGCACGGGCAGAGAGCCCCAACTGCTCCATGGCGCGCCGCATCAGGCGATCGGCCGACGCCAGTGGGGAGCAGTGCTGGCGAATCGCCTCGCCCTGCAACATGGAGTTGGCGCAACCATTGCGTACCATCTGTCGTTCGCGGGCCTGCTCTACCCGCTGTCGCGTTGTGTGGCTGTCATCGCCTGAGGCGGAACGTCCCTGCTGCAGACTCTCCGGGTCCACTCTGGGCACGTCGATATGGATATCGATGCGGTCGAGCAGCGGCCCCGAGAGCCGCCCCCGGTAACGGCTCACCTGTTCCGCAGTGCAATGGCAGGAGTTATTGCCATTGTCACCCAGATAGCCGCAGGGGCAGGGGTTCATCGCCGCGATCAGCTGAAAGCTGGCTGGAAATTCTGCCTGATGGGCGGCACGGGAGATGCTGATCTGTCCCGACTCCAGCGGTTCGCGCAGCACCTCGAGAACGCGCCGGTCGAACTCCGGCATCTCGTCCAGGAATAGCACCCCGTTATGCGCCAGGGAGATCTCACCGGGGCGAGGATTGCTGCCACCACCAACCAGCGCGACCCCGGAGGCGGTATGGTGGGGAGAGCGGAAGGGGCGTTGGCGCCACTCCTCCAACCTGAAACCGCGGCTGCTGACGGAGTGTACGGCGGCGGTCTCCAGCGCCTCGCACTCAGTCATACTGGGGAGGATAGAGGGGAGGGCGGCGGCCAGCATAGATTTGCCACTACCAGGAGGACCAAACATCAGCATGGAGTGCCCCCCGGCCGCGCTGATCTCGAGGGCGCGTTTGGCCTGGGGTTGACCGCACACATCTGCCAGGTCCGGGCTGATGTGTGACATCCCCTGTGTGAGCATTGGTTGGTAGGTGGAGAGGGTGCTGCTGCCGTTGAGGTGTGCACACACCTCCAGCAGATGGTCTGCTGGGTAGACCTCGACCCCTGTTACCAGCGCTGCCTCAGCAGCGTTCGATTGCGGTACGATGAGTGCGCGCCCCGCATCTCTTGCCGCCAGGGCGAGTGGCAGTATCCCCCTAACCGGGCGTAGTTCCCCCGACAGGGCCAGTTCGCCAGCAAACTCAAAACCGCTGTAACTCTCAGCCGCTATCTGTCCAGATGCGGCGAGGATGCCGAGGGCGATCGGCAGATCGAAACGTCCCCCCTCTTTCGGCAGGTCGGCGGGGGCCAGATTGATGGTGATGCGGCGGGTGGGGAACTCGAAACGGGAGTTGATAATGGCGCCGCGTACCCGGTCCTTACTCTCGCGTACCGCCAGTTCCGGCAGGCCAACAATAGAGAGCGAAGGCAGGCCGTTGGTGAGATGTACCTCCACATTTACCAGTGGGGCCAGAATGCCATCTTGAGCGCGGCTGTAGAGTACCGCTAGATCCATATTTACCTTCCTTGGAGGGGCAAAGGCCCCCGTCGCGGTATGCTACCGCTTCACTCTCAGGTTTGCTGCGACAGGCTCCGCTATTTGCTCTGTTCCTTTTCCAGCTCCGCTAATCGTTGCTCCAGTTGCTCCAGCTTTTCGCGGCTACGAGCCAGCACAGCGCTCTGTAGCTCAAACTCCTCTCTGCTGACAAGGTCCAGGTGACCCAATCCGGCCTCCAGTACTGAGCGGATATTTTTCTGCATGTCGGCATGCAGGGTCTGTAGGCCATCCGGTAGGATTGCTGCTACTCTGTTGGCCAGATCATCTATAACTTTTGAATCAATCATGAAGAGCAACATTAGCTGGGTGGTGGGTTTATGTCCAGCAAAAGAGGTATATATGCTAATCTCTGACTGTCTATATGATTGATGGAGGTGAGTACGATGCCGGTGAAACGAACAGGTCCCATAGTGATGGCGGTTCTGTTGCTACTGCTATGGCAGACGGCACAGTCCGGGGTCTATCGCTGGACCGATGAAAATGGCAAGGTGCACTTTGGAGATCGCCCACCCCAGGAGCAGGAGACGGAGCAGGTGGCGGTGCCTACTGGCGGGTCTCAGGGTGGAGCCCAAGAGGGGGCCGAGGAGGAGAGCTCGCCTGCTCCGAGCAACGCCGAGCGGCAGGAGACCAGGCAGCGGTTGCTTGATCAGTATGCAAGGGAGCGCGATGAGAAGCGGCAGGCGGCAGAACAGAAAAAAAAGGAGCAGGCCCAGCGGCAGCAGAATTGCATTCTGGCGAAGGATAATCTCCGTGGCTTGGAGGAGCATGGCAGGATCTATAATTTGTTGCCAAATGGCGAGCGTTACTATCTTACTGCTGAGGAGCGGGAACAGACCCTGGCCAAGGCTCGGGCAGAGGTCAAGCGGTGGTGTGATTGAGTAGTCCCTTCATCCTCGTAGATGGTTCATCTTACCTGTTCCGAGCGTTTCATGCCCTGCCACCGCTGACCAACTCCAGAGGCGAGCCAACCGGGGCTATCGTCGGGGTGATCAATATGTTGCGTCGCCTGCTGGCTGATTACGCGCCGGAACAGATGGCAGTGGTATTCGATGCACCTGGGGGCAGTTTTCGCAACCAGATGTATGCGCAGTACAAGGCAAACCGCCCCCCCATGCCGGATGATCTGCGTTGCCAGATAGGGCCGCTGCATGAGATTGTCCGCGCCATGGGGCTGCCGCTGCTGATAGTTGAGGGGGTGGAGGCGGACGATGTGATCGGCACCCTGGCACGCCAGGCCACGGAACTGGGGATGGATACCCTTATCTCCACCGGTGACAAGGACCTTGCCCAGCTGGTTAACTCCCATGTCACCCTGATCAACACCATGTCCGACAGCCGTAGCGATCGTCAGGGGGTGATAGATAAATTTGGGGTAACCCCAGAGCAGATGATCGACTACCTGGCCCTGGTCGGCGACTCCTCTGACAATATCCCCGGGGTGCCAAAATGTGGACCGAAGACAGCCGTCAAGTGGCTGGCCGAGTATGGGAGTCTGGATGAGTTGGTGGCCCATGCCGACGAGATCAAAGGCAAGGTTGGTGAGTATCTGCGTGATAATCTGGAGCAGCTCGAACTCTCCCGCCGGCTTACCACCATCAAACTGGATGTAGAGCTGGAGCAGGGGCCGCAGGAGCTTCGGCCGGGGGAGCCGGATCTCGCGCGGCTGCGTGAGTTATATAACCAGATTGAGTCAAAGCGACTGCTGCAGGGCCTGGATGAGGAGGGGGGAGAGACGGTCGAGCCGCCCGCCCCCGTAGTAGAGTATGAGACCCTGCTTACTCAGAAGGAGCTGCAGCGCTGGCTAGAGAAACTACAGCAGGCTGAGCTGTTCGCCTTCGATAGTGAGACCACCAGTCTGGACTATATGGAGGCGGAGGTGGTTGGACTCTCTTTTGCGGTGACCCCGGGCGAGGCAGCCTATCTACCGTTGGCCCACAACTACCCCGGTGCGCCACAACAGCTGGGGCGGGATGAGGTGCTGGCACAGCTGAAGCCGTTGCTGGAGGACCCGGCCCGGCCCAAGCTGGGGCAGAATCTCAAATATGATATGAGCGTGTTGGCAAACCACGGGATCGGGCTGGCTGGGATCGCCTTTGATTCTATGCTGGAGTCCTACCTATTGGACTCTACCGCCACCCGTCACGACATGGACTCCCTGGCGAGCCGCTATCTGCAGCACGATACGATCAAATACAGCGATGTTGCCGGTAAGGGGGCGAAACAGCTCACCTTTGATCAGGTGCCGTTGGAGCAGGCGGCCCCCTACGCGGCCGAGGATGCGGATATCACTCTGCGACTGCACCAGACCCTATGGCCGCAACTGCAGGCTACTCCATCATTGGTAAAGCTGCTGCACGAGGTGGAGATCCCGCTGCTGTCGGTGCTCTCACGAATGGAGCGTGGAGGGGTGCGGATCGATCGTAAGATGCTGGAGCGGCAGAGCTCAGAGTTGGCCGGACGCATGCTTGAGCTGGAGCAGCACGCCTATGAACTGGCCGGAAGACCGTTCAATCTAAGCTCACCCAAGCAGATCGGGCAGATCTTTTTTGAGGAGTTGGAGTTGCCGGTAATCAGCAAGACCCCTAAGGGGATCCCATCTACCGCCGAGGCGGTACTGCAGGAACTGGCTGATATGGGGCACGAACTGCCTGCCCTGATCCTGCAGTATCGGGGTCTGAGCAAGCTCAAGTCCACCTATACAGACCGATTACCGGAGATGGTCAACAGCCGCTCCGGACGAGTGCACACCTCCTATCACCAGGCGGTGACGGCCACCGGGAGGCTCTCATCATCTGATCCAAATCTGCAGAACATCCCTATACGCAGTGGTGAGGGGAGACGCATCCGCCAGGCTTTCATCCCGGAGGATGGGTGTGTGATGCTGGCTGCTGACTACTCGCAGATTGAGCTGCGGATCATGGCACATCTTTCAGGGGACAAGGGGCTTATCCAGGCCTTTAGCCAGGGGCTGGACATCCACCGCGCCACTGCGGCAGAGGTGTTTACAGACGGGGGCGCCCTGGAGGAGGTTACGTCCGAGCAGAGGCGTCGGGCCAAGGCGATCAATTTTGGCCTGATCTACGGCATGTCCGCCTTTGGATTGGCGCGCCAGTTGGGGATCGGGAGGGGCGAGGCGCAGGAGTATGTAGAGCTATATTTTGAGCGCTATCCCGGGGTGCAGGCATTTATGGATGAGACCCGGCTAAAGGCCGCGGAGCAGGGGTATGTCGAGACCATGTTCGGACGGCGGCTCTACCTGCCGGAGATCAAGTCGCGCAATGGCCAGCGGCGCGCCGCGGCCGAGCGCACCGCCATCAACGCCCCGATGCAGGGGAGTGCCGCCGATATCATCAAGCGCGCTATGCTGGCGGTGGATGGTTGGATCCAGCAGGAGCGGCCCCCGGTGCGCATGATTATGCAGGTGCATGATGAGCTGGTGTTTGAGGTGGAAAAGGCCTTTGTGGAGAGCGCCAGCCAGAAGATTCGCGGGCTGATGGAGGGGGCTGCCGAGCTACAGATACCGCTGCTGGTGGATTTGGGGGTGGGAGAAAACTGGGACGAGGCGCATTGAACTATTTGTCACTTCCTTGGTCTATCTGTATGTAGGTGCCGACAACGGCGCTAGGTTGTCCCTTCCCCGGACAACCGACAGTCCTGGCTATCTTTGCTGGGAATTCTGGGTCCCGGCCGCCATTTCTCCCCCCAAGGCGCCGGGATCTTTCTTTTTTGGCCCATGAAGTTTCGATCCAGAGACCCAAAGAGTATCAATGTTGCCTATTGCGGTTATCACGTCTCTCCATTGATGAATCGGTAATCAGTTTCGTAGCCCTTCACCCACGGGGCCTTTTCTATTGCTATAGCAGCATTGGTAACCAGTTTTGCAGCCAGTCTAGACCAAAGCTTTTTTCTTGCCTTAGCGTCAGGCTACAAGTCCCTTTCTTTTGGACGCTCAAAAGAAAGGGACGAAAGAAAAGAGCGCCCGACGACTTGCCCTACGGGTTCCCTGCGCTCCTCACGATCTCAGGGGCTCCATCGACGGGCAATCC
>JBNKMS010000011.1:0-25911 GCA_050293315.1 Sedimenticolaceae bacterium | reverse complement strand
TCTACTCCCCATCAAACAGGGGGAGGGAGTGCTCATCCACGCTTTCCGCGCCATCTGCACCCCCCCATGGAGGGACGCCATAACAGAGCACGTCACTGGTCTCCACGTCGACAAAACTTGCCTGGGTTACGGTGGCCTTGCGCATATCCGCCCCGCTCAGGTCACACCGCTCAAACCGAGCCGCTGCCAGCTCGCACTCCCGCAAGACCGCCTCACGTAGGCTGGCATCCACAAACTCGGCTGCACTCAAATCACTGGCCTGCATATTGGCCTCATCCAGCCGGGTGGCGATAAACCGGGCCCGCTGCAGCCTGCACAACAGGAGGCTGGACTCGCTCATATCGGCGCGGCTGAAATCGGCGCCGTTCAACTCTACTCGCTGTAACAAGCCGTGCTGCAGATCTACCCCCTGCAGGTTGACCTCCTCCATATCTGCATCCAGTGCAAACATGCCCTGCAGACTGCACCCCTCCAGGTTGGCCCTCTGCAGCGTGCTACCAGTCAGCACCACTCCCGTGAGATCCATTCCCGATAGATCAATCCCGTTCAGATCAATAAACGAGAGATCGGCGTTAATCAGACCTTTGGCGCCACCTCGAGCGGCCAGGAGCGATTCTTTATCTGCATACCGCTCCAGCTGCTCTGTCATATTAGCAGGCGTGCTGCTTATGGCCGCGCCAGATCGACGATCTTCTTAAGGTCATAATCAGGGCCACCACCAACCAGTTTGACCAGCCCGGCCATGGCCTCATCCAGGGTCTCACGCTCCTCTTTATACAACAGCCCGACCGGGGCCTTGCCGCCAGGACGACGCGCCAGGCGCATAGCCGCCTCAACATCGGTGGTATCGTGATCCTCTGGAACCTCTTCCACGATCTCACGGAAGAACTTGGCGGTATCGATCTTGTTGAAGGTCGGACACTGGGAGAAGATATTCACATAAGCAAAACCCTTATGCGCCAACGCACCCTTGATCATCTCGGCACACATTGTGGGGTTGCCGGCAAAGGCCTGAGCCACGTAGGTAGCGCCATAGGTCAGCATGTACAGAATCGGATTCAGCGGCTCTTCCACGCCGCCGTAAGGGGTGGTGTAGGCCTTCATCTCCCTCCGGGAGGTAGGCGATACCTGGCCCTTGGTAAGACCGTATATACCGTTATCCATCAGTACATAGGTCATGTTTACGTTCTTGCGTGCCATGTGTGGCATGTGGCCACCGCCGATGGAGAAACCATCGCCGTCACCGCCGGTAATCAGGATCGGCAGATCGGGACGCGCCAGTTGGGTACCGGTAGCCACTGCGCCTGCGCGTCCATGCAGGGTGTGCATCTTGTAGGACTGCACAAAGTAGGGCAGACGGGAAGAGCAACCGATACCGGATATGTTTATGAAGTCTGAAGGCTGAATACCCAGCTCAGACAGGGAGCGGTAGACACTGGCCAGAACACCATGATGACCACAACCAGGACACCATACCGGCTTGACCTCAGACTTGTACTCCTTGGGCTTCATCTCAACCTTGTTGAATAGTGCTGTAACCATTAGCTGATCTCCTTAACCTTGTTCACGATCATAGCGGGGGTAAACGGGAGACCGCCGCAGATGGTATATGGGATGGGCTTGATTGAGGTCTCGGCCCGGATAAAGTGGGAAAGCTGGCCCTGGAAGTTCACCTCCGGCACCAGGATCTTCTTACAGGTTGCAGCAAAGGCCTCGTACTGCTCTACCGGCATCGGGTACATCAGCTTGGGATAGAAACCCTTCACCTTATGGCCCTCGGCCTGCAAGCGATCTATAGCCTCACGCACCACACCGATGGTGCTACCCCAGGTGATGATGCCGACATCCGCGTCACCCTCGCCGTCGACCTCAACTGGCGGATACTCGTCAATAACGGCCTTGATCTTTTCGAACCGCTTTACCGCATTGGCCTCATGATTCTCTGCAGTATATTTAGGCGCACCAGACTCGGAGTGCTCCAGACTTGCGGCCACATGCATGCCGCCCGGGGTGCCCGGATCCACCATTGGTGAAATATAGTTCTCAGTTATCTTGTAGCGCTGATATTCACCTTTACCGTCCCAACGCTCACGCTCCACCACCTCAATCTCATCCGGCTTGGGCGCAGGAATAGTCTGGGTGGCAAATGCCAGGGAACCGTCGGAGAGCATAATGACCGGGGCCTGATATTTATCTGCCAGATTCAGGGCCTGAACCGTCATATGCACACAGTCATTCACATCTTCGACTGAAAGTACGATGCGCGGGGAGTCACCATGTCCACCGTGGATCGCTATAAACAGGTCGGACTGCTCATGCTTGGTAGGCAACCCGGTGGAGGGACCACCACGCTGCACATCGACGATCAGGGCCGGAAGCTCGGCCATGGTACTCATACCTATCATCTCACTCATAAGCGCCAGACCGGGACCAGAGGTGGCGGTCATGGAGCGCTTGCCGGCGAAAGATGCACCCATCACCTGCGAAATAGATGCGATCTCATCCTCCGCCTGGATCAGGGTACCGCCGGTCTTTGGGATCTCCTTGGAGACAAACTTGGCCACCTCGGTAGCCGGCGTCAGGGGATAGGCGGAGAAGAAATCCAGCCGGCCCAGAATGGCGCCCAGACCGACAGCCTCGTTACCGGAGATTACGATGACATCCTTGGGGTCGGTGGCATCGGCAACCCGCCATTGGTCAGTCTTGTTATGCGCCTCGGCCAACTTCTTCCCTTCAGCGAAGGCCTTGAGGTTAAACTCAAGGATATCTTCACCCTTGGGTTTAAACTTATTGGTCAACACCTCAATAAGGGTCTTCTCCGGGATATTAAACAACACCGACAGGGCACCCAGGGCCACCATGTTCTTGGAGCGGTAGGAGCCAAGCTCCTTGGCCGTGGTCGACATTGGGATGGCATAGGCGGTCACCCCCTCCGGGATCTCCGGCTCAAAATCACCGCCAGGACCATCATAGACAAAAGTGGTCCCCGGCTTTAGCAGGTGTTTGTTGAGTTCGTAGGCCTCACCGTTGTAGGCGACAAATACATCAAATGTGTCGCCCTGGTTATACACCCGTTCTGCACTGGCACGCACCTGATACAGACAATACCCGCCCTTGATCTCGGCCGGGAAGGTCTTGAAGGTATAGATCTCCAAACCAGCGCGGGCACAAGCCGCCGATATAAAATCACCGGTAGAGACGATGCCTTCACCGCCCTCACCAGCAATGCGTATAATCAGATCACTCTTTTCCGCCATGGAATTCCCCTATTCTTAAAAAATAGTCACTCTGCCACCTATCCTGCCTGGTGGCCGGATAGGGCTATAAATCCACAATACAGATAACTGCCTGCTACCAGACCTCTGCAGACACGCGCAGACGCTCCACCGGGGCATCGCCAAGTAGATGTTCATCGATAATGGCCGCCACATCACCCTTGGTGACCTTACCGTAGAGGATGCCCTCCGGGTAGACCAGGACGGTAGGCCCCTGATCGCACCCACCAACACAACCACAACCGGTCAGCAGGAATCTACCCCAAAGCTCACGCTGCTCAAACTGCTGCCCAAACTCTTCCATGACCTCCTGGGAACCGCGCTCCCCACAAGAGCCGCGCGGATGGCCAGGCGGCCTGGATTGGGTGCATATAAAGACATGTTTTTCCGGTTTTGCCATAGTTTTAGCTCTCTGCTACTCGCTATCCATGCGGCCAACACCGAATGCCGACATAGATTATTAGTGTACTCTTATAATCCGATTCGACACCATATATCCGACCATTCCAATAATCAACCTACTTGAGACAACGTAATTCTTAATACCATATAAAAATAATGAATTCTCCCAACCATAAATAGAGGTACAATGGTGGTTTGAGGAGATCTGCAGTACCACAGAACTAACTATAACTACACGGAATTATGGGTATAAAGATAGAAAAACTGGTTACCGTCACCATTGATGGTAAAGAGATCAAGGCGCCCCCTTCGTTCTCTACCATACAGGCGCTATGGCACGCCGGTTACCCCCGGATCAAGAGCGTAGGCTGTCTGGAGGGCGTGTGTGGCTCCTGCCGCATTCTGGTGCGTCGCGCCGGCTCCCCCCAGGTAACCATGGCGCTGGGGTGCCAGACCCTGATTGAGGATGGCATGGAGGTCAACTTCCTGGTCTTCCCGACCCCTACCCACCACACCTACAACCTGAGCGATATCGCCAACTCCTGGGAGGTCCACACCCAGTTTCACCAGATATTTCCAGAGGCCAGTCATTGCCGGGAGTGTGGCGGCTGCGATAAGAGCTGCCCCAAGGAGATCGAGGTTAAGCATGGGGTCTATCTCGCCAGCAAGGGACGTTTCCAGGAGGCGGGAGAGCTATTTGTGGAGTGCGTGATGTGCAATTTCTGCATGACCGCCTGCCCGGAGTATATCGCCCCTAACCATGTGGGGCTGTTTGCCCGGCGGGTCACCGCCTATTTCCACTCCCGCCCCTCAAACCTGATCAACCGTCTGGAGCGTCTGCGCAAGGGTGAATTCGAGATCACCCATGACACGGCGGCGGACTAGATATTATGGCAACAGGCACCCCATACGATAAGGCCCTGCAGGCGTACCAGCCGCAGCCACAACGCGACCCCCCACAGCATGAGCCGAGCACTGAGGAGTTGCTGAAGCAGCACCACCCTGACTACTACGCAGACTCAATCGTCACCCTGCAGGTAGGGGCCAACAGGGGCGACAAGTGTCACCGCCAATTGGCAGACCTACTGCAGTCCGATGCCCGTATCGACGAGGCCGACCTGGCCGGGGCGCCGGTAAAAGAGACCGATGTCCTGGTAATCGGTGGCGGAGGGGCCGGCTGCGCCGCCGCACTGGAGGCTTCGCAAAACGGGGCCAGCGTAATCCTGGCCACCAAACTGCGCCTGGGTGACAGCAACACAGTCATGGCCGAAGGCGGCATCCAGGCATCGATTGAGCGCGACGACACCCCGCAGATGCACTTTGACGATACCCTCAAGGCCGGACACTACCACGGTGATCACAACCTGGTTGAGCAGATGGTGATGTCCGGCCCAGCGGTTATCCGCTGGCTGATCCAGCAGGGGATGCAGTTCGATCTGGACAAATATGGTGACATCATGCTGCGCCGCGCCGGCGGCACCTCCGCCGATCGGGTCGCCTACTATCGCGACTACACCGGCCTGGAGATGATTCGGGTGCTACGGGAGGCGGTCAGCAACAGCAAGATAGAGGTCCTCGACTACAGCCCGGCGGTTGAGCTGCTGGCCAACCAATCGGGCCACTGCGCCGGGGCGGTCATATCCTCTTTAAAGGATTGCTCCTATATGCTGGTAAAGGCGCGGTCGGTAATCATTGCCACCGGCGGCCTCGGCAGGATGCATCTCAATGCGTTCCCGACCTCCAACCACTTTGGTGCAACCGGTGATGGCCTGGTTTTGGCCTATCGCCTTGGGGCCAACCTGCTGGATCTGGACTCCTTCCAGTACCACCCCACCGGCCTGGCCCACCCCCACCATATGGCGGGATCACTGATTACAGAGGGTATCCGCTCGGCTGGCGCCTATCTGCTGAACGCCAATGGCGAGCGCTTTGTAGACGAACTAAAGACCCGGGACCACGTCTCCTCCGCCATCCTGCGGGAGTGCAGCGAGGGGCGTGGCATTCAGGCCAGCAACGATGCCCTGGGCGTCTGGCTTGACACCCCCAGGGTAGAGCTGCAGAGCCCCGGCCTGTTGGCCGCGGAATTTCCGAAGCTGGTGAACCTCGGGCGTAAATGCGATATCGACCCGACCAAGACGCCGCTATTGGTCTATCCAACCCTGCACTATCAGAACGGCGGGGTTGAGATCGACGCGGACGGCCTCTCCAGCGTCCCCGGCCTCTACTGTGTCGGTGAGGTGAGCGGCGGTATCCACGGCAAGAACCGGATAATGGGCAACTCCCTGCTTGATATCATCTGCTTTGGTCGCAGGGCCGGCACCCACGCAGCCCACGCCCAGCATAGCAGGGGCCACAAGAAGGTATCGATCGAACATCTGAGCGATCTGCGGCGGGAACTCACAAAGAGCGACATGCCGATGGAACAAAAAGGGCCGATGCTGTTCCCGGAGTGCGCCAAGTTCGAGTCCGACTCACACTATGACGGGCTGCATAAGCGCCGTGAGAAGGCGGGGTGATCAAGATATGCAACCATTGAATCAAGTACTGCTACGACCAGAGATCCGGGTGGGTGCCAACCTGGATGCATGGCTACAGCAGGGTGGTGGCGAAGGCCTGAAAAAGGCTCTTGAGGATAGCACCGTCATCATCTCCACTATAGAACAGGCGGGGCTACGCGGCCTCGGCGGCAGCGGCTTCCCGACCTTTAAGAAGTGGGAGTTTGTCGCCTCCTACGATGCAGATGAGAAGTATCTGATCTGCAACGGCAACGAGGATGAGCCCGGTACCTTTAAAGATTGCATACTGCTGGAAGAGACCCCGCACCAGGTGATCGAGGGGGCCGTGATAACCGCCCTGGCCGTTGGGGTCAACCGCATCATCTTCTATATCAACCCCGATCAGCAGGCCTCCATCGCGTCAATGCGCGCCGCCGTGGCACAGTGGGAAAGGTCTGAACTCAACGCCCTGGTCACTGCGAAGATCGGCGAAGAGATGGGCTACAAGGTGCTGCCCAGCTCCGGCCACTACATAGGTGGTGAAGAGACGGCAGCGATTGAGTGGGTAGAGGGAAAATTCCCCTTCCCGCGCGGCAAACCACCGTTTCCGGCCGAGTCCGGGGCCTT
The DNA here is from genome assembly GCA_050293315.1 of Sedimenticolaceae bacterium. Taxonomy (GTDB): domain Bacteria; phylum Pseudomonadota; class Gammaproteobacteria; order Chromatiales; family Chromatiaceae; genus CBFDBF01. Next base: position 19,112 of record JBNKMS010000011.1, on the reverse strand, counting down.
CGGCAAACCGACCCTGATAAACAATATCGAGACCCTCTCCAACGTCTCCCATATCGTAAAAAACGGTCCCGAATGGTATCGCAGTATGGGACGGGGCGACTGCAACGGCACCAAGATCTACTGCCTGAGTGGCGATGTCCTCAGACCCGGGGCCTACGAACTGCCCATGGGGACCCCGCTAGAGGAGCTGATCGAGACCTATGGCGGCGGCATGCTGCTGGGGAAGAAGCTGAAAGCGGTGTTCACCGGCGGACCCTCTAATACTATTCTCACCCCCAAGGACTTGGATGTCTCCCTCGATTTTGACTCGGTGGCCGAGCGTCGTTCCGCCCTGGGAACCGGCGCCATGATCATCGTCTCGGAGGGGACCGGTATCGTCAAACGGGTAGCGGAGTATGTGAACTTCTTTGCCGCCTCCTCCTGTGGCCAGTGCCCCCCATGCAAGACCGGCACCTACTACATCTCCCTGCTGCTGACCAAGATCGATACAGGCCAGGGGACAAAGACCGACCTGGAGGCCCTAATCAACCTGACCAAAATACTACCCAACTCCGGCCGCTGCCACCTGATAAACGGTGCAATCAAAGTACTGGATAGCTCGCTCTACCACTTCATGCATGAGTACGAAGAGGCGCTGCGGTAGGGTATAGATCCCATATACGACCCCTGGTTTGGGGAGCTGTATCGCTATACGGGAGAGTTTCGTACCGAGCGTGGACCAGCCGCTTAAAGCGGCTTGAAGATCACCGGCTGTAACGCTTGCGGAACTTGTCTACGCGGCCGCCGGAATCCATCAGCTTCTGTTTTCCGGTGTAAAACGGATGACATGAAGAGCAGACTTCGACATGTAGCTCCTTACCCAGGGTAGAGCTGGTAGTAAACTCATTGCCACAGCTACAGATCACCTTGATCTCGGAGTAATCGGGATGGATTCCTGGTTTCATCTTCACACCTGTAAAAACTAATTAAACAGCGCCCTATAGCGCCGTGCTTGCTGAAAGAACCGCGCATGATAGGCGATTAGTAACCGGCGCGCAAGAGGCAGTCCACATATCCAAACGAACCGCCCAGTAAAAACCCTGGTGGCCAATGGGTTATTCGCCAAGGGTCTCCTTGCCCTCACCGCCAAAGCGGGTGGCCAGATAACCTATAACCAGTCCGACCATGGCCCCTTCAGCACTAAACCAGAATGGTGAACTCAATATACCCTCCTCACCAAACAGGGCAATCATCATCGCCTGCATGGCATCAAAGGCGAAAAGGGTCAGCACAAAATTCATCCAGGCGCCCAAAAACGGCGCGCGAAACCACCACGGCATAGGGAGCTTCAATACAGGATGGTAGGTAAACACCCCGAAAACTCCTATGATCGCGCCGAGCGTTGTGTACCACAGCAGAATACCCCAACGGATCAACCAGCCTGCCTCTGGCAAGAAGTAGGAGAGAAAAATAAAGCCGATCAGACCAAAGCAAAAACCTACTATTTTGCCGACTGCGATGCGTGTAATCAGTGATGGCTTGGTAAGCATATGCCCCCCTCAAGGCCGAGTGGGTCTGTACACAGCCTAATTAACCATACTGTTCTGCTGCTGACAATATCTCTCCAGCACCGGACTTACCGTGTGCTGCTCTCCTACCGTCATATCTGTCAAATGGAGCAAGACGGCCTTGGCGGTAGATGGGTTGGTGGCAAAGGGAATCTGGTAGACATCACACAATCTCCCCAATGCCTCAATATCGGCATGATGGGGGTGTGCCGAGAGGGGATCGCGAAAGAACAGGATACCGCGAATATTGTCAGTGGAGATCATGCTACCGATGGCCTGATCGCCCCCCAACGGCCCCGATTTCACCTTGCGTGATAGCACCAGACCCGCCTCCCGATACAAAACCTGACCAGTAGTGCCAGTTGCAACCAATGGGAATTGGTTAAGCAGCTCTATATTCTGTCGTACAAAATTGACCAGGCTGCCCTTCATCTCATTGTGTGCGATTAAGGCAAGATACTTAGTGGTGTCGACATAAAAGAACCTATCATTCCTATTCTTATTATCATGGTATATGGATTCAAACAGCTGTTTAAATCTGAGCGCAACTGTTGGAGCATCCTTAACCATCTTTTCATATTGCTCTATAGAGAAAACTACTACAGCCGTATCTGTAAGGGCCTCTACATTAGCCATGCGAGAGCCTTCCTCCGAGAACATACTCTCCCCAAACATCTCCCCCTCTTGCAGGATTGCCAATTGATAATCATGGGAGAAAACACGCACCCTGCCAGAGATTATAAACATAAGAGATGTGGCTGGTTCGCCTTCGGTAATAATTCGGTCTCCTGCCCCGAACCTTTGAAACTCTGTACTATCTCTTACGAATGACTCGATCTCTGCTGTAGAAAACGCCTCTTTCAGTACAGACTTTGTCCTTAAGGTATCAATAATCTTTTGGTATCCAGCATTCATTTGCAATATCCTCTTCCGTTGCCATGACCCTGTTTCAAAATAGTGAAAATCGGATCATAAGACCAGGGGTCTGCCGTATCGTTCGCAAAGGGTCATGTGACCAAGCACACGTTTTTTATACTTGGTCGCCTTTGTGCTTAATACTCCGATAGCTACAGAGAGAGATAGAACGCGCGCCAGCACAAACGCGGTGGGGCTGGATTCGAGAACAGGGGTCTCTAAATGGTGTCAGAGACCTCTACCCTCTAGCCGGTTATTGATAGAGCAGCAACACTGAACGCAGTTACCATCTTATTTTCTACCACGTTTTTTAACCGCTGCCTTCTTCTTGCTCGTGGACTGCTTTTTGGCCACAGCCTTTTTCTTTGCCACAACCTTTTTCTTAGTAGCAACCTTCTTTTTTGCTGCTGTCTTTTTCTTGGCCTGGGCCTTTTTCTTGGCCACAACCTTTTTCTTGACCGATGTCTTCTTCTTGGCCGCAACCTTTTTCTTGACCACGGCTTTTTTCTTGGCTGTAGACTTCTTCTTGGTCGTAGACTGCTTTTTGGCCACAGTCTTCTTCTTGGCTGTGCTCTTTTTCTCGGCCGACACCTTCTCCTTATCGCTGGCCTCTTTTGCAGCTGTAGCCCTTTTCACCTTCGTTACCGCCTCTTTTATCGCGGACTCAGCAACATTCACCACAGCTGGTGGCGCCGCATCGATGATCTTGCACAATCTCTTTTTGACCACATCAACACTGCCATCGCCGGAGATGTGGTGTACGCTGCAACTGATCTCATAGTATTGGAGCAGCGGGGCGGTCTGCTGTTCGTAGACCCGCAGGCGATTGGCCAGGGTCTCTTCGTTGTTTTCAGCCCTGTGTCGTAGTCTGCCACCACACTCATCGCAGACCAGGTCCACCATAGAGGGGTTAGTGTAGACATTATATCTGCAACCGCATGAGAGACAGGTACGCAGCCCTTCAAGTCGCTCCATGACCAGATCATCACTAACCTCTAACACTAACACCAGATCAAGCGGCAGGCCCGCCTTCTGCAGTATCACATCCAGCAGCTCGGCCTGAGCAGTGCTGCGAGGGAATCCGGACAAGACAAAGCCCCTGCGCACATCCTGGTGTTCCATACGCTCTTGCAGTGCTGCAAACAGGATCTCATCCGGCACATGCTGCCCCAAATCAAGGTAGGCCTTGGCCTGCACCCCGGCATTTGTCTGTCTGGATGACGCCTCTTGCAGCACACCGACCGCCGTCAGCAGCGGCACCTGATAGTGGGATGCCAATTTTTCAGACTGGGTCTCCTTGCCCGCGCCCGGTGGGCCCAAAAGCAGAAATTTCATAGTTTGTCCTGTCACAGATGATCTTTTAAAAATAGACCGGATATTGTAACCCGTTGTACAGTTATCAGACAATTTCCGTAACTACCGTGAAACCGAGGCCATTTTGGGATAACCTCTACACGCATGCAATGGCAAGCACAGAGGCTAGCCAACAGACCACGATGTTCCGGGGAGAGAGAGATGAGTATAAAGAATGCCTTTTACGCCCAGTCCGGAGGAGTAACTGCCGTAATCAACGCCTCCGCATGCGGGGTGATTGAGACCGCCCGCTGCAACAGCGACCGCATTGGCAAGGTGTATGCCGGCATGAATGGCATCATCGGCGCCCTCAAGGAGGAGCTTATCGACACCAGCCTGGAGTCGGATGACTCTATCGCCGCCCTGCGCCATACCCCCTCCGGTGGATTTGGCTCCTGCCGCTATAAGCTAAAGAGCCTAGAGGAGAACCAGCGGGAATATGAGCGCCTGATAGAGGTATTCAGGGCCCACGATATCGGTTACTTCTTCTATAACGGTGGGGGAGACTCTGCTGACACCTGCCATAAGATCTCGCAGCTGTCCGAGAAGATGGGGTACCCCATCCAGGCCATCCACATACCCAAGACCGTAGACAACGATCTGCCGATTACCGACAACTGCCCCGGTTTCGGCTCGGTGGCAAAATATATCGCCATCTCCACGCGCGAGGCGAGCCTAGATGTCCGCTCCATGGCCAAGACCTCGACCAAGGCGTTTGTATTGGAGGTTATGGGCCGCCACGCCGGCTGGATCGCAGCTGCCGGAGGTCTCGCCGCCGATGACCAGCTCGACCTGCCGATCCTCATCCTCTTTCCCGAGGTGGAGTTTGACCAGAAGAGCTTTCTCGACCAGTGCCAGCACAAGGTAGAACAGTACGGCTACGTGGTAGTCGTGGTCTCTGAGGGGGCCAAGTGGCCGGATGGACGTTTTCTGGCCGAGCAGGGGAGCCGCGATGCCTTTGGTCACGCCCAACTCGGTGGGGCCGCCCCGGTGGTCGCCAATATGATAAAGGATGCCCTGGGATACAAATACCACTGGGCGGTGGCCGACTATCTGCAGCGGGCAGCGCGGCATATCTCCTCCAAGGTGGACGTTGAACAGGCCTACGCGGTGGGTAAAACCGCCGTGCAACTAGCCCTGGCCGGACACAACGCCATCATGCCGGCCATTATCCGCAGCTCCAACAACCCCTATAAATGGGAGATCGGGGAGGCACCACTGGAAGATGTGGCCAATGTCGAGAAGATGATGCCCACGGATTTTATCTCCACAGACGGATTTGGCATCACCGCTGCCTGCCGAGAGTATCTGCTACCACTGATCCAGGGGGAGGACTACCCCCCCTATGAGGACGGCCTGCCCAAATACATCACCCTGAAGAACATCCTGCTACCAAAGAAGCTGGATGGTGATTTTGAGCTGAGCTAGTTTTGTTGGCCAACGCCGTGCCTGTCCGTCCACAGATCGCTGTAATTTACAGGCAACACATTGAGCTTACTGCGATAACCAAGGGGATTGGCAAGCTGGCAGCAATAAATCACTTAAAATAATCTGCGTATCAAAGAAATTCAGGAGACATATGGTCTCCCTTTCTTTATCATTACGCGGTCGAAAACCGAGCCCGGCTCAGAGCGAGCCGATATGCAAGAAGAAATAACTGAGGAGAATCAGTATGTCCAGCGGATTAATTTTTGCCCTAATCTGCGCCGTCGCGGCGCTGGCTTACGGCTTTGTCTCCAGGCAGTGGATCCTTAAGCAGCCCGAAGGCAGTGAGCGCATGCAAGAGATCGCGGGGGCTATTCAAGAGGGGGCCAGCGCCTATCTAAACCGCCAGTACACCACCATCGGCATCGTCGGCATTGTGCTGTTTGCAGTACTCTGGCCAACCCTGGGCGCAGCTACCGCCATCGGCTTCGCTATCGGCGCCATCATGTCTGGGGCGGCCGGTTATATCGGCATGAATATCTCCGTGCGTTCCAATGTGCGTACTGCCCAGGCTGCCTACAACGGCATGAATGCCGCCCTGCAGATCGCCTTCCGCGGCGGCGCCATCACCGGCCTGCTGGTGGTCGGACTTGGTTTACTAGGTGTGGCCGGCTTTTACGCCGCGCTGGTCACCATGGGGGTAAAAGACCCTCTGCATCCACTGGTGGGCCTCGCCTTCGGTGGCTCCCTGATCTCCATCTTCGCCCGACTGGGCGGCGGCATCTTTACCAAGGGCGCTGACGTCGGCGCCGACATCGTGGGCAAGGTTGAGGCCGGTATCCCGGAGGACGATCCACGCAACCCGGCAGTTATTGCAGACAACGTCGGCGACAACGTGGGTGACTGCGCCGGCATGGCCGCCGACCTGTTCGAGACCTATGCCGTGACTGTTGTTGCCACTATGCTGCTGGGCGGCCTGCTGATGACTGGCGCCGAAGCGCAGGCCATCCTCTACCCACTGGTCCTGGGTGGCGTCTCCATCGTCGCCTCCGTGGTCGGCACCTTCTTTGTTAAGGTGAAAGAGGGCGACACCAAGATCATGAAGGCCCTCTATCGTGGCCTGATCGTGGCCGGCATTATCGCTGCCATCGCCTTCTATCCGGTTACCACCATGATCATGGGCAACGTTGACGGCTACAGCGTCATGGCGCTTTACAGCTCAGCCCTCATCGGTCTGGTGCTGACCGCCGCCATGGTAGGCATCACCGAATACTACACCGCAACCGAGTTCTCTCCGGTGCGCCACATTGCCGAGGCCTCCACTACTGGTGACGGCACCAACGTCATCGCCGGACTGGGTGTCTCCATGAAATCCACCGCCGCACCTGTTTTGGCGGTGTGTGCATCAATCTGGGGCGCCTACGAGCTGGCCGGCCTCTACGGCATCGCCATCGCCGCCACCTCCATGCTCTCCATGACCGGCATCATCGTGGCCCTGGACGCCTACGGCCCTATCACCGACAACGCTGGTGGTATCGCCGAGATGGCTGAGTTGGACGACACCATCCGCGGGATTACCGATCCCCTGGATGCGGTAGGCAACACCACCAAGGCAGTGACCAAGGGCTACGCCATCGGCTCCGCCGGTCTGGCAGCACTAGTACTGTTTGCCGACTACACCAATAGCCTGGAGAGACACGTGGGTGATATCGTGCTGTTCGACCTCTCCAACCATATGGTGTTGATCGGTCTGTTTATCGGCGGCCTGGTGCCCTTCCTCTTCGGCGCCATGGCGATGGAGGCGGTAGGCCGTGCTGCAGGCGGAATCGTCAACGAGGTACGCCGCCAGTTCAAAGAGAAGCCGGGCATCATGGACCACAGCGAGAAGCCGGACTACGGCAGGGCGGTGGACATGCTGACCAAGGCGGCTATCAAGGAGATGATCATCCCATCGCTGCTGCCTATCGCGGTACCTCTGGCGGTCGGACTGCTCCTCGGCAAGCAGGCCCTGGGCGGTCTGCTGATCGGCACTATCGTTACCGGTCTGTTCGTGGCCATCTCCATGACCACCGGAGGCGGTGCCTGGGATAACGCCAAGAAATATATCGAGGATGGTAACTTCGGCGGCAAGGGCTCAGATGCCCATAAGGCGGCCGTTACCGGCGACACCGTCGGCGACCCGTACAAAGATACGGCTGGCCCTGCGGTCAACCCGCTGATCAAGATCATCAACATCGTTGCACTGTTGATCGTGCCGCTACTGTAACAGGGCAAGGAACATCAGGGGTCAGGGGCCGAGGATCTCTCCTCGGCCCCACCATTAGGCCCTAACCCTAATGAAGATATGCATACTCTCTGACAGCCACGACCACATACCACTGCTGGAGTACGCCGTGGCTGAGGCCAAGGAACGCGGTGCTGAAGTAATATTGCACTGCGGTGACGTTGTAGCACCCAGCACCCTACAGAAGATCATCAAGTTCGGCCTGCCGGTACATGTGATACACGGAAACAATACCGGCGATCTCTATACCCTGGGACAACTGGCCACCAGACCTAACACCATTATTCACTACCACGGTATGGACGCGGCGGTGGAGTTGGAGGGAAAACGGATATTTCTGGTTCACTACCCACACTATGCCCGCGCCATGGCGGCTACTGGTGACTGGGATCTGGTCTGCTGCGGCCACAGCCATGAGATCAAGTTTGAACAACTGGCAAATATCAAGGGTGGCACTACTCCTCTAATCAACCCCGGCACCGTCGGCGGTGTCGGCAGCTCACCCGCAACCTATGTCATGGTTGACCTGAAGAGCATGGAGGTATCGGCCCATGAGATTCCAAAGAGCATCGAACAGGCTGCCACCACCCCTATCCCCGCAGATTTTGGTAACCCTGCGCCGAGCCAATGAACCCCTACTATCATCGCGCCAGCTTTCTGCTTAGCGCTGCCAAGCTCGCACAGACCCCTCCCGATGATGGGGCGGAGGTGGCCTTTGCCGGGCGCTCCAATGCCGGCAAATCCAGTGCCATTAATGTGATCTGCCAACAGAAGGCGCTGGCCCGTACCAGCAAGACCCCGGGGCGCACCCAATTGCTAAACTTTTTTGCCCTGGATGATTTCAGGCGACTGGTGGACCTCCCCGGATACGGCTACGCCAAGGTCAGCACCAAGGTAAAACAGGAGTGGCAACGCTCCCTGGCGGACTACCTGGAGCACCGGCAATCTCTCAGGGGATTGATACTACTGGTGGACTCACGTCACCCCCTGAAGGATTTCGACCTCCAGATGCTGGAGTGGAGCCTCCACCACAACCTGCCGGTACATATCCTCCTGACCAAGGCGGACAAACTTAAACGCGGTGCTGCCGCCAGAAATCTACAACAGGCCAGAAAAGAGGCCGCCCTATTTGGCGAGCAGATCAGCGTACAGCTGTTCTCTTCGCTCAACCGACAGGGGGTGGACGAGGTCCATGCCGTGCTGGATCATTGGCTAGACCTGCCGTAAACCACCCATTGCTCGAGGTTATCCCATCTCTCCATTGATTAGTCGGTAATTAGTTTCGCAGCCAATATGCCTACGCGGTATGACCGCGTGATCCAATGGTTTTAAATAGTTCTGGTAGTTAATTTCGTAGCCTTCAACCTTCAGAACCCTTTTTCTTTTCCCAGCAAAGGCTACGAGCCTATTTCTTTTGCTTGCCCAAAAGAAAATAGGCGAAAGAAAAGGGCAACCGAGTGTTCCGTCCTACGGATACCCTGCGCTTCTCCTCCCGTTCGGGGCTCTTCCGACGGGACATCCATGTCCCGCGGAAGAGGGCCGGCATCCCTGCCGGCCCCTTACAGGCCTGATCCTCACGGAACTGCAATGCTCGGCGGAACACACGGTATTAGGGTGTCAGACCCAAACCCGTCAGACGCAGCCGAGCACCGCAACGATTGAGGGATAAGGCCCGTAGGGGCGTCGCATGGACGCGGCGCCTCCATCGCGGGCAAGGGATTGCCCGTCGATGGAGCCCCTGAGATCGTGAGGAGCGCAGGGGACCCGTAGGGCAAGTCGTCGGGCGCGTTTTTCTTTCGCCCCTTTCTTTTACGCGTATAAAAGAAAGGGGCTCGCAGCCAATCGCAGATGGGAAAATATGAGTGCAGGTATTTTAGGCTGCGAAATTTATTACCGATGCTAAATAATGAATAAGCCCTGTGGGTTAAGGGCTACGAAATTAACTACCGGAATTAATCAAGCAACTGGATACCACGATCAAATTGCGCAGGCGATTAGGCTGCGAAACTTATCACCGCAATTAATCAAGTCACTAGATCCCGATAGCGCGCAAGTGCACGCCCCCCGCAGCAGCGGGCTCCTGCCATCTATGGGTGTCTATTCGTCAGCAAAATACTCTTTGGTCAGTTTGAATACCACCGGGCTCAACAGCAGCAGGGCGATGAGGTTCGGCAGCGCCATAAGTCCGTTGAGCGCATCGGCCACCAGCCAGACGAAATCCAACTTGAGGACAGCTCCGGCAGGAATGGCAAGTATCCAAAGCACCCTGAACGGTAAGATAGATTTCACTCCGAATAAATACTCTACGCACTTCTCTCCGTAGACACTCCAGCCTAACACGGTAGTAAAAGCGAATAGAGCAAGACCAAGCGTCACCACATTCCCACCCACTGTCGGCAATGAACTCTCAAATGCCAGGCGTGAGAGCGCAGCGCCAGTCTCACCACTAGTCCAGACGCCGGTCACCACGATTACCAGTCCGGTGATGGAGCAGACGATAATGGTATCGATGAAGGTTCCGAGCATTGCTACCGTACCCTGACGTACCGGACTATCTGTCTCGGCCGCCGCGTGAGCGATAGGGGCGCTTCCCAGGCCAGCTTCATTAGAGAAGACACCGCGTGCTACGCCCCATTGAATGGCAACCATCACTGCCGCTCCAGCGAAACCTCCGCTGGCAGCGGTGGGAGTGAAGGCGTGCTTAACGATAAGTGCAATAGCAGCCGGAATTTCTGCTGCGTGCAGAGCAAGCACTACCAGCCCGCCGATGATATAGGCAACAGCCATGAAGGGAACCAGCTTTCCCGCCACCCGCGCAATCCAACGGATACCACCTATCAGCACCAGCCCGGCCAATACCGCAAGTGCCACGCCAGTCATCCAGTGAGGTAACGCAAAGTTTGCATGTAGGGCATCCGCTACAGAGTTAGCCTGGACCGTATTTCCAATGCCAAAACCGGCAATGGCACCGAAGATAGCGAATAGGGTCCCAAGCCAGGCCCAATTAGCCCCCAGGCCGTTCTTGATGTAGAACATGGGGCCGCCGATATGGTTGCCCTCCTCATCCACCTCGCGATACTTCACTGCCAGCACCGCCTCGGCGTACTTGGTGGCCATCCCCACCAGGGCGGTACACCACATCCAGAACAGGGCGCCAGGTCCGCCCATAAAGATGGCGGTAGCCACACCGGCGATATTACCAGTACCGATGGTGGCAGAGAGTGATGTCATAAGGGCATTGAATGGGGTAATATCACCGGCACCTGCAGCTGCGCGCCCCTGCCATAACATGCGGAAACCGTAACCAAGACGGCGTAACGGCATTACCCGTAGCCCCACCATCAGGAAGAAGCCGGTACCCAGAATCAGGACCAGCATGTACCCACCCCAAACCAGGTCTTTCAGCCCTGTGATCAGATTGGTCAGCGTCTCCATAAAATCCCCCAAAAAAATATCTTACGGAACCCCCAACTGAGCCGGGGTCAAATTATCACTGCCCTATTAATGGCAGTTACTTTTTCTTACTGGAGATCAATTCTATCTCAAACACCAGGGTCTGGTTAGGAGCTATAGCGGGTGGCATACCGCGCGCGCCGTAGGCCATAGCCGAGGGGATGAAGAGTTTCCACTTACCCCCTGGACGCATCTTTAACAGCGCCTCTTTAAACCCAGGGATAACATTTTCCAGGTTGAAGGTCGCAGGCTTGCCACGCTTATAGGAGCTGTCAAACTCTGTCCCATCAAGCAGTGTCCCTCGATAGTTGACAGTAACTTCTGCGCCCTTCTGTGGCGACTCCCCCTTGCCCGCCTGCAGCTCTATATATTGCAGCCCGCTCTCCAGCTCAACCACACCGGATTTGCCTTTATTCTCTTGTAGAAACTTCTTCTCCTGCTCCAGGGCATTTTGAGCCGCCTCCGCGCGTTTATTGGCGATCAGTTTTTCACCCTGCTCCAGCGCACCTCGCATCTCTTCCATGGTCAGCTGCGGCTCTTTTTTATTCACTACATCCTCTATAGCCGCCAATATTGCCTTAGTATCAATCTTGATCGGCTGCTCCTCCATCTGCTTGGCAAAGATATAGCCAGTGGCGTAACTGAATTTCTGTTCCGTGCTCTTTAGTTCTGCGCTATTGGCAGTGAAGACAGCGCATAGCCCCGCCAACAGGATGGGAAAATGGACCGGTTTTAGCATAGATATTTCCTTTGAGTTGTCTCAGTTAAAGCCCCGTTGAGGCCGAATTAAAGTACCCTACCGACTCATCCTTGAGAACACAATTCCTATATAGTGTCAAAAATAGCCATATAGTCACATTTATGACGCTTTTACCTTGGATTCGCCCTAAATCCGGCCTACTATTTGGTTAGAAGAGGGCAAAATGTCATGGTAACTTCAGTAACAGCTACTGCGCTTCAGGGTATCCAGAGGGGATACCAGGGTATCCGTCGTAGCGCGGCGGAGATCGCCAGCGCGAGTCAGATGCGCAGTACCGGACCCAGCAAGGATCTCACCCGCTCCCTGGTAGAGATGAAGCAGCACAGCCTCCACACCCAGGCCTCGGTCAAGGTATTGCAGACAGAAGCCGATCTGATTGGAACCCTGCTCGACGTCAAGGCCTGACCACACGCGCTGGTCGGCGCATCCACATATCCAACAAAAAAACTGAGCATCTCTCCCTGGCCGTTTGTCGTAAGGGCTGCAGGTTGTTGCTAGACAAACCGCATGGAGAGATCGACCGCAGTAACATTCTTGGTCAGGGCGCCCACCGATATATCGTCTACCCCGGTCTCTGCAATCTCCCTGACGCGTTGCAGTGAAACCCCACCAGAGGCCTCTAGTCGCGCTCTGCCGCCATTAATCCGTACTGCCTCACGTAGCTGCTGCAGGGAGAAATTATCCAGCAGAACACGTCTTGCACCGGCCTCCAGGGCCTCTTCCAGACCTGCTATATCCTCAACCTCGACCTCAATCTCCAGCTCCGGTGCATGCCGGATCGCTGCCTCCACTGCCGCCCGGATTGAGCCGGCCGCGATGATATGGTTCTCTTTGATCAGGATCGCATCATATAGACCGATGCGATGGTTATCACAACCGCCACAGGCAACCGCATATTTCTGCTGCAATCTGAGACCAGACAGGGTTTTACGGGTGTCCAGAATACGCGCCTTGGTCCCCTCTACCGCCTTGGCGTAGGCGCGCGCCACGGTGGCCGTTCCCGAGAGTGTCTGCAGATAGTTCAGTGCCGTCCGCTCTCCACTCAACAGTGCCCTGGTGTTGCCTTTAAGCCTGCAGACCACCTCATCCGGCTCAACCTCTTCTCCATCTTGTACCAACCAGCGAATCTGGATCGAGGGATCAAGCTGGAAAAAGGTCTGATCAAACCAAGCCTGACCGCATATGACCGCCGCCTCTCGACTGACCACCTGCACAGAAGAGGTTTTGTCTTCCGGGATCAGTATCGCGGTACGGTCTCCCGGTCCGATATCTTCGGCCAACGCCTGCCGCACCTGCTCCTGAATCGTCTCTCTGCTCGGTAATCTTGCTTCCATTTAGGGCCTGTTACTTGAAGATCTAAAATTAAGTTAATAGGCCCCAATAAAAAAGGCCGGAGTCAGGCACTATACCTGACTCCGGCCACGCTATCACTAATGAGCTACGCCTCTGCTGCCTGCAGATTGTCTGCAATAGATGTTAGAGCACGATCCAGTAGCGGCTTGTCCGCCCCGGCCAGCAATAGCATCTTTTCCGTACGCATGTACTCAGCCAGCTCCTCAAGACCTATCTCCAGTACCTTAATGCCCTTATTGTTTACAAATAGGTGATTCCCGCTGACACCACTCTTCCAGGCAAGCTTGACCCGTCTGCTGGTGTCGTTTTTACCCTTCAACTCAAACCAGCTGCCTAGGGGAACCTCCTCTGCCTTACGCAGATAGATACTGGTATCGGCAAGGGTGCCGGTCTTAATCGGAGCACTCTTACTCTTCTCCCGTGGCGTTATTTCGCTCACTATTACATCGGCATTCGCATCGGCCTCTCTCTTCTCCTGCCTCTCCTGCTTCTCCTGCTTCTCCTGCTTCTCCTGCTTTTCCACCTGCTCTTTTTTCGCAGATGGCAGGGTTGTTGGGTCAATCCCGGGGATCACCTCACCGCGCAGACATGCCATGTGACAGGCCTGCAGTTCTTTAAACAGGCGTATCATCTTATGCTGGTCAAAGCTGATATTCGTCAGCTCTACACGCAGCCCCTTGAGCAGGCCAGGAATGATCTGCAACAGCTCCCGTCGCTCCTCCAGACTCTTCTTGGGGGTTACGCTCCATAACAGCTGGTCCAGCATGGAGATTCTCTCCTTCCACTCCTCGCCTTCGACCCCCTGGCGCAGGGCGGTAAGCATCAGCACATCCTTCCAGCCGAACTGCAACAGCTCAACCGCTGCCTTGGGGATGCCTTCGTACTGCTCACACCGTTTTGCTATCTCATCCTCTACCTGGCGTTTAGCAACTGCCAGCTGCTCTTTGCCACGAGTTGCCTGGGTTGCGCGCTCCTCTGCCAGACTGGAGGTACGCTTCTCCCCTTCCAGATACTGTGCAAACTCTTTGTCCAACTCTGCGAACAGGGAAATATCCTGATCGAAGTCCGACAATACTCGGCCTACAATAGACTCTATTTTGCCGTACAGGCTCCCGGCCGAACGGTCACCATCATCAGACCAACCCAGCGCTGCCTGGGCCAGACTGTTTAGCAGTTGTCGTGCCGGATGGCCCTGGCGATAGAAGAACTCTTTGTCGAGCAGTGCAACCTTTACCATCGGGATCTGCAGTCTGGAGAGCAACACCTTGATGGTGTCAGGCAGGTTGCGATCTTCCAGAATAAACTCGAACAGCATCGATATAACATCGATCATGTTCTCATCTGTTTTGTCCGAAGAGGTGAAGGCGCCACCCTTCTGATCAACATTCAGCTCCTGCCGCAGTAATCCTCGCAGGTCCTGACCGCCCATCCCTGCATCTGACGACAGGTGTTCACCCTGCTGCAGACTGGAGAGTGCGGCCACTATCTGGCCTGTATCTACAACTATGGCCTGGCTGTCTGTGGGGATATAGCCACCGCGACGCCGGTCCAACAGACCCTGCAGGTTGGCAAAAAACTCCCGGTCAACGACAACAGTATCGCCAGACCCCATGACATCATCTACAGCATCCGACACCTGCTCCTGTCGGCTAACGGCACCACCTGCAGTACTACCGGTTGCCACCGCAGAGCCGCCGACAGGACCAGAGGCCCCCTGATTGGGTTTCACCTTCGGGGTCAACTTTGGCAATACTCCGGCCTGCGCCAATACATCGTTGACGCTGTTGTAGAGCTTGCCCAATCCAGCCATCACCTCACGATCAAACAGCTTGTAGACTACCAGCTTGGCTGTCACTTCCAGCTCCAGAGGATTTAACGCCTCCTGGAACGCCTCACAGATCCTGGACGGATCCAGAGGATTGTTCTTGCTATCGACGGTCAAACCGCGAGTCAAAGCACCAAACCGCTGCTCAATCGCATACAATTCACGCGAGTAACGGTTCTCACTCTTAGAGGTCATACTGGTTATCGCCAGTGAATCCTCCAGCTCGTCGTCAGCAACCAGCATGAGATCATCGCCACTGTCCGCCTCCTGCTTGCCATCCGCAGTGGCGATATCAGGCTTGCCGGTCTTCCAGAATTGATCAAAGCCACGCATCATGTGCTGCTGGAAGCTGTCCTGCAGATTCTCCTGCTCCCTGCGCAACTCCCGCATAGCGTGGAAATAGGCTATCTGTTGGTCACCGTTATCCTTCTTGTTGGACAGGTCAAATAGCACATCATCCAGTTTCTCAAACATCCCGCCAAGTAGCCGTGGCAGTATCCATACCATAACCTTGCGACAACTCTTTACGCCCTCATACTCCTCCTGAGTAAGGCTGATCTTAACGGCACTCCGCTGGTCACCATCGAATGGTAAAATATTGTCACGCTGGACCATAACACACCCACTTTGCGATATAGCATCCCAGGCCGCCTCCTGCAGTCTGAAAATGCACTTATACAGTGCAGAACTCCCTGTGTGGACTATAGATTCTATTGAGAAAATAGCCCGTGAAGTCAATCACACCTATATATATTTATCTACCACAGAGCCATCCAGTTCAATAAATTGTGACCCCAATCTCGCAGAATTTAATTCCTAAGGCAAATTTCCCAGCAAAATCTTAGTCTATGGGGAGGCCCTGATCGGGCCTGTGAAAACTCACATTTATGCTGAATCCCGCGATCTGTTCATGCTATGTTTTGGAGTGTGAGAAAGATAGTGATACATCTTGGAAGCTCGCTACTGAACAGCATCAGGGACCTGCTCCCCATTGTAGGGGTAATCGCTTTTTTTCAACTCGTTGTACTACAACAGCCGATACCCGACCTACTCAACCTGGGCATAGGTGTTCTACTAGTGGTTGTCGGTCTTACCCTGTTTGTTCATGGCCTGCAGATCGGCCTCTTCCCCATAGGTGAATCGATGGCCCGCGACTTCGCCAGCCACGGGAGTCTATTCTGGGTCCTGACCTTCGCCTTTGCCCTGGGCTTTGGCACCACCATTGCTGAACCGGCCCTGATCGCAGTGGCTGAAGAGGCGGCAGAGGTAGCGGCAGCCGGCGGGATGATCACGCACACGGAACAGGCCATGACCGACTACGCCTCCGGTCTGCGTTTTACCGTGGCACTCTCGGTTGGACTCGCTATTGTTATCGGCGTACTGCGGATCATCAGGGGATGGCCGATACAGTACCTGATCATAGGCGGCTACATTGGGGTAGTAGTAATGACCGCCTTCGCCCCGCCTGAGATCATAGGCATAGCCTATGACTCCGGTGGAGTAACCACCTCTACCATAACCGTACCTCTGGTTACCGCCCTTGGCATTGGCCTGGCTACCAGCATCAAGGGACTTAACCCGATGACCGATGGGTTCGGGCTGATCGCCTTCGCCTCGCTGACCCCAATTATCTTCGTGATGGGTTACGGGATGCTGCTGTGATTACCGGCCTGCTCAGTTTTATCGATGCCCTGCTCAGTACGGTACGCGATGTTGTACCGATAGCGGCCATCATGTTTGGCTTCCAGATATTTGTACTGCGCCGCCCGATCGCCAATCTAAAGCAGATAGTGGCCGGATTCATACTGGTACTTGTGGGGCTGGCCTTCTTCCTCCAGGGGTTGGAGCAGGCGCTGTTCCCGCTTGGTAGGTTGATGGCCAGTCAGCTGACCTCACCGGAGTTCCTTGGATTAGTACCCGGAGCGGACGAGCACCACCACTACCTCTGGCTCTATCTGTTCGCCGCGGCCATCGGCTTCTCTACCACCATAGCCGAACCGGCCCTTATTGCGGTGGCAATCAAGGCCAACCAGGTCTCTGCCGGCGCCGTCGGAACATGGGGCCTGCGCATCGCCGTGGCCATTGGTGTGGCTTTTGGGATCGCACTTGGCAGTTATCGCATCGTCAGCGGCACCCCACTCCACTACTACATTAGTGCCGGTTATATCGTGGTCATAATTCAGACGATGTACTGCCCGAAATCTATTATTGCCCTGGCTTACGACTCCGGCGGCGTTACCACCTCAACAGTAACTGTGCCACTGGTGGCCGCACTTGGACTGGGTCTCTCATCCAGTATCCCGGGGCGCAATCCGCTACTGGATGGCTTTGGCCTGATCGCCTTTGCCAGCCTGTTTCCAATCATCAGCGTTATGGCCTACGCCCAACTCAGCGAGTGGCACGCCAAACGCGCACTCAAAGAACCACGCAACAGCGAGGATTAGTCATGCACTTTAAACTTATTATTACCCTAGTTGAAGACAAGAAGACCAATCTTGTCCTGGATGCCGCACGCAAGGCCGGGGCAACCGGATCTACAGTAATCAATCAGGCGCGCGGGGAGGGTCTGGAGAACAATAAGACGTTTTTTGGCCTCAATCTTGAGACCCAAAGGGACGCTGTCCTGCTCCTGGTAGAGGAGCATCTGAGTCGCCATATACTGGAGACCATAGCCGAGGTGGGCCAGTTTGATGATCAGCCGGACAGCGGTATCGCCTTTCAGATAGATGTTGAAGATGCGGTCGGCATCAATCAGCAGATAGCACAGCTAAGCCGTATGGTAGAGGAGGAAATATGAAAACCAACAGCCCAATCAGAGTACGTGATGTCATGAAAACAGATTTTGATATGGTCGATGGCATGGCCACAGTGCAGGACGCGCTCGACACCATGATGCATATAGAAGCCAAGTCGCTAATCGTAAAACGTCGGCACGATGATGACGAATACGGTATGGTGATGCTCTCTGATATTGCCAAACAGGTGCTGGCGATAGATCGGGCACCAGACCGAGTCAACATATACGAGATCATGTCAAAACCGGTAATTACCATAAACCCAGAGATGGACATCCGCTACTGCGCCCGTCTGTTTGCCCGCTTCGATCTATCACGTGCACCGGTGGTTGAGAACCGCGAGGTTATCGGCATCATCAGCTTCACTGACATGGTGGTGAAGGGGCTGCAAAACAGATGAGTTGTGACGACACCATTCTGTTGTCGCAAGCGTCTCAGCAGAACTCGCCGAACCAGGACGAGCGACCACCAGGGACCAGCGTCAACCTGCTGGTGATCCATAACATCAGCCTGCCACCGGGAGAGTTCGGCGGACCCTGGCTGAATGACCTTTTCCACAACCGGCTGGATCCGGAGATGCACCCCTTCTTCCAAGAGATAGCGGGATTGACCGTCTCCACCCACCTACTAATCAGGCGCGGTGGTGAGTTGATCCAGTACGTGCCTCTACAACAGCGTGCCTGGCACGCCGGTGCCTCCTCATTTCAGGGGTGTGAACAGTGTAATGACTTCTCCATAGGGATAGAGCTGGAGGGTACCGACGATACACCCTACACCGAGCAGCAGTACCAGACCCTGGCCGCAACCACCCGCCAGATCATGGAGCTGTTCCCCGCCATAACTACCGACCGCATCAAGGGGCACAGCGATATCGCACCGGGACGCAAGAGTGATCCCGGGCCAGCGTTTGATTGGGATCACTTTTTTGAATTACTGGAGTAATACATTTTGTAGCCATTAGGGCATTTTCTATTCTTCAGTTAGCAAACCCTGTAATAAATTTCGCAGCCTAATCGCCTCCGCGATTTGATCGTGAGATCAAATGATTTGATCAGTTTCGGTAACTAATTTCGTAGCCTTCCTCCTTCAGAGCATTTCCCATACCTCCAGCACAGGCTACGAGCCTATTTCTTTTGCTTGTCCAAAAGAAATAGGCGAAAGAAAAAGACACTCCACGACTTGCCCTTCGGGTACCCTGCGTTCCTCACCGCCCCAGGGGCTCCAGCGGAGGGATATCCATATCCCTCGCTGGAGGCGCCACTTCCCTGTGGCGCCCCTACGGGCCTTATCCTGTTGCGGTTGCGGTACTCGGCTGCGTCGGAGGAGGTAGGGGAGCCACCCCATAACCCGTGTGTTACCCCGAGCATCGCAGTCCCGTGAGGATTCGGCCTGAAAGGGGCCG
>JBNKMS010000010.1:0-64918 GCA_050293315.1 Sedimenticolaceae bacterium | reverse complement strand
AATCCCTTGCTCGCGATGGAGGCGCCACTTCCCTGTGGCGCCCCTTTGGGCCTTCTCCTTCAATCGTTGCGGTGCTCGGCTGCGTCTGACGGGTTTGGGGTGGCCGCCCTAATACCGTGTGTTCCGCCGAGAATCACACCGCGTCCCACGGATTGTCCCGGCAATCCATCTCAAATTGAGATCTTCTGCAGATGTTCAAAAGTAATCAGCAGTAGAGATCTGCATAGACGTCAAAGGTGGTTGGATGGATAATGTGATATTGGAGCGGATTTTTGAAGCAGTTCTATTTATGGCGCATATGAAAGTAACAAAAACAGATATTGCCGATGTCTTGATTATTGAACCCAAGGTGTTTGAGGATGAGCGCGGCTTCTTTTTTGAGAGTTTTAACGCACGTGCATTCAAGGAGGCAACAGGAAAGGATGTAAGATTTGTGCAGGACAATCACTCATACTCAAAGAGAGGGGTACTTAGGGGGCTGCACTATCAACTTCCACCTAAAACCCAAGGCAAGTTAGTACGCGTAGTGCAAGGAGAGATATTTGACGTTGCTGTAGATATTCGTAAGAGTTCCATGACATTTGGTAAGTGGGTGGGAGAGGTATTATCTGCAAATAACAAGAGACAGATGTGGATTCCAGAGGGGTTTGCGCATGGGTTTGTGACGCTCTCTGAGACGGCAGAATTATTATATAAGACGACAGACTACTACTCGCCAGAAGATGAACGGTGTATCAGATGGGATGATCCTGATATTGGAATCGATTGGAAAATCAATCAGGTGCCATGTTTATCAAAGAAGGATCTAGAGAAGTGTGTGTCTCTTGATTCAGCAAATATTCTGTGAGTTGTGAAAATGGTGCGGTTTAGATGGATGTCGGTTATCGCACGCGATTATGTAGGCGGTCATCATATTCCTGTAATACCTTCTTCGGGTCACCTTCTGAGATGGAGCAACCATTATCAATAAGAATTGCGCGGTCACATAGCCGACGAATTTGGGCGATTGAATGTGTCACTAAGATAATGGTTTGGTTTGACTGTATTTTATTTAGCATAGTGCGCTCAGCTTTTTCTCTAAACTGGGCGTCGCCGACGCTTAGGACCTCATCTATTAATAGAACATCAGGGTTTAGTATGGTGGAGATTGAAAAGCTCAGCCGTGCCCGCATGCCGGTAGAGTATGTTCTAATCGGCTCATAGAAAAAATCATTCAGCTCCGAGTATGTGTGTATTTCATCTATCCTGTTCTCGACCTCTTTGCGTGAGAAACCCTGAAACATTCCGCTTAATATAACGTTGTCTCTGCCATTTAGGTTGGGGTTGAATCCTGCTTGAAGTACCAGTAGTGAAACAGATGCTCCGCGGTTGAGAATTCGTCCACTGTCTGGTTTGATAACGCCGGAGATGAGACGCAGTAGCGTCGATTTGCCCGAGCCATTCTTGCCAATTATTCCCAGGGTTTCACCTGGATAGATATTAAAATTTATAGATTTTAGTGCTGCGTAATAGTTGCTGCGGCGAAAGATATTACCGCTGCGTTTATAGCGGACACCGACATCCTGGAGTGAGATCAGCGGTTCCATTGCTGCTACTCCATGACGACACGCGGATAGATATAGCGCAGCCGCTTATACGCAAGCAATAGCACTGTACAGGCGATTCCACTCCCAAGTCCCAATAGCATTAAAGCATACATGTCAGGCATGACTTTATCCATCAAGACCTCGCGGTAGCTCTTGAGAAGGAATGCTACTGGATTCATAAGGAATAGTTTTTGCCATTCAGGTGATATGACGCGATAGTCATAAAAGATACCTGAAAGAAACATTAGTAGTGTCAGACCTGTTGGAACCAGATTAATCAGGTCGCGAATAAAAGGTATTATGGCAGCAATCGTACAAGCGAAGGCGGTGATTAGCAGTGCCTGTACTATTACAATTGGTATTAGAGCAAACCAGTGCGCACCAGGAGGGTAGCCTTGCAGCCATACGAAACCTAGCAGTAACAAGAAGACGGGGATCTGTTTTAGGCTGGCTTGCAGAGTGGTCACCAATGGGAATATCGCGGAAGGAAGTCCTACTTGTAGCATTAGATTGTGGCCAGACAGGATGCTGCCTCTGCTACCGTTTACAGCCTTCATAAACCACATCCAGGGGACAAGACCTATAAGTAGAAAGGTGACAAAGTTTTCACCGCCACGCTGTAGTAGTAGGCCAAAGACCACATAGTATACAACCATGTGGAGAAATGGCTCTATAATCCACCAACCATAGCTAAGATAGTTGCGCTGTACCTCTGAGCGCAGGTTAAATATGGCATTGGTCCATATAAGTTCAAGCAGTCTCCATGTGTTTGTATAGCGTATGTGCGACATATTTGTTCCAGGTACAGTGCTGTTAAAACCATTTGGTTAGTAGAAGTGCGGTGATGTAGTAATATCTGGTCTTGTAGAAAAGTTTACCTCAAGGGAATAGACGCTATCGATTTTCATATTCCCATTCCTTGATAACCTGCATGAGGTATTTACCATATCCGCTTTTCAACATTGGTTGCACCAGTTTTTCAAGCTGCATCCGGCTGATCCATTTGCGCCGGAACGCTATTTCTTCCAGGCAGGCGATCTTGAGGCCTTGGCGATGCTCAATGGTTTGGATGAACTGATGAGCTTCAACCATACTTTCGTGGGTTCCTGTGTCAAGCCAGGCATAGCCACGGCTCATGCGTTCAACGGATAGTTGGCTCTTCTCAAGATAGACCTTGTTGAGATCAGTAATCTCCAATTCTCCGCGATGCGATGGTTTCAGCTGCTTAGCGTATTCAGGGGCATGCGCGTCATAAAAATAGAGGCCTGTGACAGCATAATTGGATTTAGGATGTTCGGGCTTTTCTTCAAGACTTATAACCTTACCGGATTTATCAAATTCAGCTACACCATAGCGTTCTGGATCGTGAACATGATAGACAAAAACTGTTGCTCCATTGCAACGCTGATTCGCGGTAGCCAGCTTTTCATGCAGTGAGTAGCCATAGAAAATATTGTCGCCAAGGATCAGGACAGAAGGTGCGCCATTAAGAAATTCTTCACCGATTATGAGTGCCTGGGCTAATCCATCAGGAGAGGGTTGAACTGCATACTCTATGCTTAGGCCCCATTGACTGCCATTACCTAAAAGTTCTTTAAAATGCGGTGTGTCTTGCGGGGTAGAGATAATCAGCACTTCACGTACATCGGCCAGCATGAGTATTGATAGTGGATAATATATCATCGGTTTATCGAATACCGGAAGCAGCTGTTTTGATATCACTTGTGTTACAGGATACAGTCTGGTACCAGAGCCGCCAGCGAGAATAATGCCTTTGCGTTTCATAATGATCTCAAGTCCTTGATAATTTCTTTTGCAACTATAGAAAAGTCATCCTCCCAATGCGGTAGATTGAACTTGATGTATTGCTCGAGTCTATTGGTGTTGAGTAGTGAGTTTGGTGGTCTTTTGGCGGCCGTTGGATAATCCGTTGTCTTAATGGGGTGCACAGAGCGCTTATCGACGGTTATATTGAGTTGTTCTTCGTTTGCTAAATGAATAAGCGTTTGCGCGATCTCATGCCATGTTGTTTGTCCGCGGGGTGCAAGGTGGTATATTCCAGATGGCCAGGCGTTTGATGTTGCAATGTCCTTAATCGCAGTGGCGGTCACTTTGGCAATTAGTGCAGGTGTTGTCGGTACTCCAAATTGATCATTGACTATATTAAGAGAGCTGTGTTCTTTCGCAAGGCGAAGGATGGTTTTAGCAAAATTATGTCGTCCGTACTGCCCAATAATCCAAGTTGTGCGGAAGATTAAGTGTTTGCATCCATTTTCAGTGATTGCGCGTTCTCCAGCCAGTTTTGATTTACCGTAGATATTTATTGGATTAGTTGCATCAGTCTCTGAATAAAAGGTGGTTGCTGTCCCATCAAATACATATTCAGTTGAATAGTGTATCAACCAGATGTTGTGCTTGTCTGCCTCATTGGCAAGTACACCAACTGCATCGGCATTGATTTTAAAGGCCAGCTCAGGTTCGGTTTCTGCCTTGTCTACCGCGGTATAGGCTGCGGCATTGACAATGACATCCGGGCTGAAGGCATCAATAGCTGCAATAATAGAGTGATGGTCGGTTAAATCGACATCAGAACGTCTACATGCCTTGACCTCGCCGACTGAGGATAGCCGGTGGTTTAGTTCCTGGCCAAGCTGACCATTTGCACCAAGAAGCAATAGCCTCATGCGTATTGTCTCTCAATCCACTGGCGGTAGTCGCCACTGTTTATCTGTCGCACCCAGTCTTGATTATCCAGATACCATTTTATAGTTTTACGAATACCTGTCTCAAATGTTTCCATTGGGCGCCAACCTAGTTCAGTTATCATTTTGGTGGCATCAATTGCATAGCGGCGATCGTGGCCAGGACGGTCTTCTACATGATTTATCAGGTAACGATAACTTGATGTCAATGCATCGTCTGTTATTGGTCGTAGCTCGTCAAGAATGTCACATAGAGCATGAACGATATCAATATTGGTTTTCTCGTTAAGCCCGCCAATATTGTAGACTTCGCCAGGTGTGCCCTCAGCTAAAATCTTACGAATGGCATTGCAGTGATCGCTGACATATAGCCAGTCACGAATATGCAGGCCATCCCCGTAGATAGGCAAAGGATTATGTGCAAGAGCGTTGCTGATGATCAGTGGGATCAGTTTTTCAGGAAACTGATAAGGTCCATAGTTGTTTGTGCAGTTGCTGGTCAACACAGGTAGCCCATAAGTGTGGTGGTAGGCGCGTACCAGATGGTCCGATGAGGCCTTGCTTGCACTGTACGGGTTATTTGGTTCGTAACGATTTGTCTCTGTAAAAGCTGGGGCGTCTGGTGTGAGTGAGCCGTACACCTCGTCAGTTGATACATGCAAAAAACGAAACGCGTTTTTTTTCTGCACGGAGAGTTTGTCCCAATAGCATTGAACGGTTTCTAATAACCGAAAGGTGCCAACTATATTTGTTTGGATGAACGTTTCAGGTTCACTAATGGAGCGGTCTACATGAGATTCAGCAGCAAGGTTAATGACTGCGCGTGGCTTGTGGGTAAGTAGTAAGGACTCAATAAGATGTTTGTCACCGATATCACCCTTTACAAAAATATAGCGATTGTCCTCATCAAGACTAACGAGATTACAGGGATTGCTTGCATAAGTTAGCTTATCTAGATTTATGACAACCTCGTCCATCTCCCGTAGCCAATCGATCACGAAATTAGATCCGATGAATCCTGCACCACCGGTGACTAGAATGCTCATGCCGTCAAACCTTGTTAATGAAGATGCCCAGGAGTAGGCCAAGGTTGCCGAGAAGCGTCTGACGGTAGATGCCAGAGCGCTTGAATAGGATCAACCGTTTAATAATGTTAGTTTCCTGTCGCGCCTTAATAAAGTCATTAAGGCAGCGCTGATTTGCTGGTGTAATTAAGGCTAGATTCTTGGAGAGGGCAGAGAGATTGATATCATTACAAATACGGAATTCACCTTTCAAAACACTCTTGATACGAACAAACAGTGCAGTCCAATTTCCTCTGTACCCGAATAGATTATCTGAATGCTGTCTGTATTTGAGACATGGATTTGGGTCGTAATGTATGCAACCTCCTGCGCCGGAGACGATTTGGTAACACCACCAATCATGGAATATTACATCTGTATTTTTAGTCGACTTAACGATGAGGTCGTAAGCTGCCTTGTTGAACACCATGGTGTGGCCACCACAAATATTCTGCACCAGGGCGTTTGCAAAGGACGGTGGTTTGGGAAAATTTGGAGAGGATCCTAAATCGGCCTGGCAGTTCGCATCGGTGATGGCGGTGCGAGCACAGTAAAGTGCTGGCTTATTTGTTGGATATTGGGCCAATACAGATAGCGCATTTGAAATTTTATCATTATTCCAAACATCATCTTGATCGCTAAAGGCGAAATATTCGAAACCTTTATCAACACTGCTTAATGCATTGAGAAAATTATTGGTGAAGCCGACATTCATCGATCGGACACCTAGATGGATTCTTTGGGCCTCCTGGGGTGAAAGCCTAAATCCAGCGAAGTCTACTTCAGATTGCGAGCAGTCGTCAGCTATGTATATCTCTAGGTTTTTATGTGACTGATCCAGTATCGATCTGATTTGTTCTTGGAGATAGTTGGTACCATTGTAATAGCCGAGGATCACCGCTACTCGATTGTGGGTTTCAGGATTATACTTATTAGTATAGATGTATGGAGATGAAACAGCAGCATTGCTACTGGAGATGTCAGACCATGTCAAAAGGCTATGAGCGGAGCAATTACTACTACCGCTAAATTCACGCAGCAGTAGTTGCTGGCTGGGTAACTCATTGTTTGAGTTATTATAATGATCCATTCCGCGCCGCCATCTACTTGAAAAATTGATGAGCCCATTTCTATAGACTCTGTGCAGGGCAAATTTAAAATATGTATAAACTTAACATGTGGTAATTTTTTCTGCTTAGATTTTATGGCATCTGGCTTGCGGATTAAAGCATTAAATAGGCGCATAAATAATTTATAGGGGTAAATGACATATTTAAATACCGAAGTAAATTCCTATTTGTTTGGATATATTGAACACACTATATGACGTCAAACAAGACAGACCTTCTGCCGTAACTCCTCTGTCAGAACCCGTCTGTTCTCGGAATAGTCGACTGGTACCTCTAGTAGATGCACTCCATCGGAGTTCAGGCACTGTTCCAGTTTGCTACTGAATTCATCCGCGCTATTCAGGCGATGGCCGCTGGCACCATAGCTTTCAGCGTACTGCACAAAATCAGGATTATTGAAATCGAGGCCGTAATCTTCAAATCCGGCCTCATCCTGTTTCCATTTGATCATGCCATAGCCACTATCACTGAGGACTATTACTACCAGATCCAGCCCTAGCCGTACCGCAGTCTCCAGCTCCTGAGAGTTCATCATGAAGCCGCCATCACCGCATATCGCTGCCACCTTGCGTCCAGGTTTGGCAATCTTGGAGGCAATGGCTGCTGGCAGGCCCGCTCCCATGCTGGCAAGGGTATTATCCAGTAGTACTGTATTCGGCTGAAAGGCAGGGTAGTTACGAGCGATCCATATCTTGTAGATACCGTTATCGAGAGTGATTATCCCATCTTCCGGCATCGTCTCTCGAAGGTCATACACCAGGCGTTGGGGGATAATTGGAAAGGCCTCGCTGTTACTCCCCTCCGCGACCATCCTGTGGGTCTCTTCTCGCATGCGGTTGAAGTAGTCAAAATCCCATGATGGTTGTGCTTCAGTTCTATCCGTAAGCATGGTTATGCCGTCACTGATGTCTCCCAGGACTTCCAGGGTAGGGAAGTAGACATCATCCACCTCGGCTGGATAGAAATTAAAGTGGATTACGTCGGCGGTATCATCATGCCCCATGATGGCGGGCGGCTTTTCAGTCAGGTCATGGCCGATGGAGATGATCAGATCTGCCCGCTCGATGGCGCAGTGCAGATAATCTCCTTTGGTTATGGCTGCAGTCCCCAGATATTTTGTTTGACGTTCATCCAATACACCTTTGCCCATCTGGGTGACGAAAAACGGGATACCGGTCTTATCGATAAACGCCTGCAGGCTGGCAGAGACCCGTTTACGGTTACCGCCTCCGGCCACCATAAGCAGGGGTCGCTTGGCCGCCATAATCATCTCTGCCGCCAGGGAGACTGACAGTGAGTCAGGGGATGGGCGACGACATGCAATCTTTTGTAGCGGGCCTGTCTCTGTCTCCTCTCTAGCTATATCTTCAGGTAGCTCAAGGTGGACTGCTCCCGGCCGCTCTGCTTCAGCCAATTTAAAGGCCTGACGTACCAGAGAGGGGAGCTTTGTGGCCGACGGTATCTGTTCAGCCATCTTGGTGAGTGGCCGCATGGTCTGAACGACATCGATTATCTGAAATCTACCCTGTTTGCTTGATTTGATCGGTTTTTGACCGGTTATCACCACCAATGGCATACCACCAAGCTGGGCAAAGGCAACCCCTGTTATAAGATTGGTCGCGCCTGGTCCCAGGGTAGAGAGGGCAACCCCGGCCTTGCCGGTAAGTCGGCCATAGGTGGCGGCCATGAAGGCTGCCCCCTGTTCATGTCTGGTAAGCACCAGTTCGATCGATGAGTGGCGCAGCGATTCCAGGAGATCAAGGTTCTCTTCTCCTGGAATGCCAAATATATACTCCACCCCCTCTTCCTCAAGACAGCGGATAAAAAGATCAGATGCTTTGATGGGCCCTCTCCTAGTTAAGCTCGGTTATGGCTAAAGGTATCAATTGTCTTCTGTTAGGGAGGTGAAGGCCTGGTCTGACTTCGCGGCCATTATAAAGTCGTTACGATGCAGGCCGCCTAACTTATGGCTCCACCAGGTTACCGTTACCTGCCCCCACTCTATAGCAAGGGTTGGGTGATGGCCCTCCTCTTCGGCTTCTGCGCCAATCTTATTGGCAAACTCCAAGGCTGTAGCGAAATCACCGAAGCTAAATACCTTCTCCAGCTGCATAACACCATCCCGTGTCTCAATATTCCAGTCCGGGATCATGCCGAGCAGCTCCTGTAGTTCGTTAGCTGGTATCTCGGGGGCGTCGGCACGGCAGGCCTCGCAACTCTCTCTGCTAAGGTTGTCCACTGGCACGCTCCTTCATCCAAGGGCAGGGGGTGTATTCAGGATGATAGTTGCAAAATATATAGTTTGCACCCATGAAATTGCTGGGTATTTGCCAGGATATTAGCTAATTGCTAACAACTTTCGGGTGGTAAAATGCGTCTGCATAAACCGGTGGTTACCTAACCATGGGGGCGTGCTAGAATACGCATCTGTTGTTTGACCTCTTTATGGTGGCCTGTGTTGGTCCCCTCGCAACGAAAAGCTGTGAACCCGGTCAGGCCCGGAAGGGAGCAGCCGCAGCAGTGGTCTCGGGTGCCGGGGTGTGGCTGGCGCAGGTCGCCAACCAGGTTGAATGAACGGATCTGCCCAATGGGGTACAATCTGCAGTCACCGAGATAATATTTCCACTGGATCCCTGAATAAATCATATGTCATATCAGGTTCTGGCCCGTAAGTGGCGTCCCCATCTGTTTAGTGAGCTGGTAGGGCAGCAGCATGTGGTGCGGGCGCTCACCAACGCACTGGATAACGACCGCTTACACCATGCCTATCTGTTTACCGGAACCCGCGGGGTGGGCAAGACCACCCTGGCGCGGATTTTTGCCAAATCCCTCAATTGTGAGAAGGGTGTCAGCTCCACTCCATGTGGCCAGTGTAGCTCTTGCCAGGAGTTGGATGAGGGCCGTTTTGTCGATCTGCTCGAGGTGGATGCGGCCTCTCGGACCAAGGTGGATCAGACCAGAGAGCTGCTGGAGAACGTACCCTATGCCCCGGTACGCGGCCGCTACAAGGTCTATCTGATCGACGAGGTGCATATGTTTTCCGGCAGTAGCTTCAATGCGCTGCTAAAGACGCTGGAGGAGCCGCCACCACACGTTAAGTTCCTACTGGCAACCACCGATCCGCAGAAGGTACCGGTAACAGTGCTCTCCCGCTGCCTGCAGTTCAATCTGAAGCGTCTGTTGCTGGATGAGATCCAGGGGCGTCTGCAAGAGGTGTTGCAGCATGAGGGGATCAGTTTTGAACAGCCGGCCCTGCTGCATCTGGCCAGGGCCGCGGATGGAAGTATGCGGGACGGTCTTAGTCTCATGGATCAGGCCATCGCCTTTGGTGGTGGTCAGGTGAAGGAGGCGGATGTTCGCGCCATGCTTGGCAGCGTGGATAAGGGGCAGGTACACAGGTTGTTACAGGCGCTGGCTGAGCATGATGCCCAGCAGGTGATGGATGTGGTTGCCACTATGGCCGAACGGGTACCGGATTTTGCTGGAGTGTTGCAGGAGTTATTGTCACTGCTACACCGTGTTGCGCTGCAGCAGGCGGTGCCTGATGTGGTGAATGAGGGTCTGGGAGATCAGGAGGAGATATCCAGATTAGCTGAGGAGATGCTGCCAGAGGATCTGCAGCTCTACTACCAGATTGGTCTTATAGGTCAGCGCGATCTGCCGCAGGCCCCGGATCTGCGCAGTGGCTTTGAAATGGTGCTATTGCGTATGCTGGCATTTAGACCAGATGGGGCGGGGAACACTACCCAAACTAGGGCCAATCCACCATCCAAGGCTGTTAGCGAGACAGATCGCCAAACAGTAAGTAAAAATATTAGCAAAGGGGCGGCAGCTGTTACCTCATCGCGACCAGAGGGAGATGAAAAACCGGCTACGGCGAGAGAGATCAACGACTGGTATAGCGTAGTTGCAGAGTTGGGCCTTGGCGGCATTGCCCAGCAGCTGGCTCACAACTGCAGTTATACCGGTTGGGATGGTAAACGCCTGCTACTGCAGTTGGATCCGGCGCACCAACAGCTGAAGACAGATAGCACTCTGCAACGCCTGCAAAAGGCGATGGAGGAGTATCTCAACTGCAGTGTTAGACTGGATATAAAGGTCGGTGAGAAGGGATTACATACACCGGCAGCAGAGGATGCACAGGCACGTAACGACAGACAGCAAGAGGCTGAGTCGATAATTGCAGCAGACCCTATGGTGCAGGCCCTGGGAGAGAAGTTTGGATCCCGTCCGGTACCTGGTTCGATTTTACCGATAGATGATTAACTGAGTTGAGGAATTACCCATGAAAGGTGGATTAGGCAATATCATGCAGCAGGCGCAGAAGATGCAGGCTGACTTAAAAAAGGCCCAGGAACAGCTTGCGCATGAAGAGGTAACCGCGGAGTCTGGTGGTGGCCTGGTAAAGGTGGTAATGAATGGAAAGCACGAGGTGCGCAGTGTCAGCATTGATGACAGCTTGCTGGGAGATGATAAAGATATGTTAGAGGATCTGGTGGCAGCAGCTATCAACGCAGCTGTCGGCAAGGTTGCCAGCAAGACGCAGGAGAGCATGTCGGGTGTGACTAGCGGCCTGGGTCTACCCCCGGGTTTCAAGTTACCGTTCTGATCAATGAGCGAACGCCCACTCCTGGAGCAACTGATGGAGGCCCTGCGCTGTCTGCCCGGTGTGGGTTCCAAGTCGTCACAGCGTATGGCCTTTTACCTCCTGGAGCGGGATAGGGATGGGGCCAGACATTTAGCCGAGATAATGCGGCAGGCTATGGATGAGATTGGTCACTGCAAATCGTGTCGCACCCTGAGTGAGGAGCCCGTCTGTCGGCTCTGTAGCAATCCCAACCGGGATGAGAGCAAACTCTGTGTGGTCGAGACCCCATCGGAGGTGCTGGCGATAGAGCAGGCGACCCAATATCGGGGTCGCTATTTTGTACTTGGTGGCCGTCTCTCACCGCTGGATGGCATCGGTCCGAAAGAGATCGGCATGGATCTGTTGGCCCAGAGATTGGATGAGGGGTTGATCAAGGAGCTGATACTGGCAACCAACACCACGGTGGAGGGTGAGGCTACGGCGCACTATATTAGCGAGTTGAGTCATGCCCGTGGGATTCAGACTACCAGGATCGCCCATGGGGTACCCCTGGGGGGTGAGCTGGAGTATGTGGATGGCGGCACCCTATCGCATGCCTTTGCCGGAAGGCATGAGGTTTAACCGAACCGTAAGGAGAGCTCAATGTCGGACTGCATTTTCTGTAAATTGGTGAGTGGCGAGATCCAGCCAGATGTGGTGCTGGAGACAGATGAGGTGTTGGCATTCAGGGATATGGGTCCACAGGCCCCCACCCATGTCCTGGTAATACCGAAGCGCCATATCAGCACCCTGAACGAGCTGCAGCCGGATGATGCCGAGCTGGTAGGGAAACTATATCTGGCAGCTAAACAGGTGGCTGCAGACGAGGGACTGGCCGAATCAGGTTATCGTACAGTCATGAACTGTAACCAGGATGGCGGGCAGACCGTGTTTCATATCCATCTGCATCTTCTGGGCGGCCGCCCAATGTCCTGGCCACCGGGCTAAATAACTGCTAGCATAATGCGGTTTTTTACTATCATATGGATAGTGATAGATCAGGCGGTATCTCTATCACTGTATTAATAGCGTGCTGTATGGCATTGATTATACGGTCAATATTGTGAATACAATCGCCAATATCGTTAACCCATACGCCTCTCCAGATTCTCCGCGGGCGCTCTCTCCGGTGCAGGAGAGCGGTCCAGCGCGGGATCAGCTGCCACGTCAGCAGGAGCCACATACACCGATCGTCGTGGCTGAAGATGTGCGGAGCCAGCTCCAGGTGAGGGCGGTCATATTGAGCCGAGAATCCAATCCCAGTGGACTATCACCACGGGGCAGGGAGGCAGTAGTCGCCTACAGGGCCCTCCACTCTGAAGAGGAGCGGCAGCATATCAGCGACCTGCTGGGGGTCGATGAGTACGCCTAGGAGCACTTACCTTAAGGGATTGTTGGACTTCAGCCACCGGGCCGATAGCTGTCTGCGCTAAAGTTGAGGGTGGCAAAATAGTCCTCTGTCGTCTCTGCCCGGCGGATAAGTTCTATTGAGCCATCACGACGTAGTATCAGTTCCTGCGGACGCAGTTTACCGTTATAGTTGAAGCCCATGGCCCAGCCGTGGGCTCCGGTATCATGTATGTACAGGATGTCACCATCTTCGATCCTTGGCAGGGCACGCTGTACCGCAAATTTGTCGTTGTTCTCGCAGAGGGAGCCGGCCACATCTACCACCTCATCATCTCCCTCTTTACCCAGCACGGTTATATGGTGGTAGGCATCATATAGGGCAGGGCGCATTAGGGCGGACATACATGAATCCACCCCAACATAGGTGCGGTAGATCTCTTTACGGTTGATCGCCTTGGTTACCAGTACGCCATGCGGGCCGGTGATATAGCGACCGCTCTCCATATAGAGTCGCGGGGCGTAGCCGTTTCTGGCCTTGAAGTCATTGAACAGGGCGGTTATCTCACTGGCCATGCTGGTGAGATCCAGTGGGCTATCCTCAGGTCTGTAGGGGATGCCGAGGCCACCACCGATGTTTATAAACTCAAATTTGATATCCAGTTCGGTAGAGAGCCACTCTATAGTCTGCAGCAGCATGTTGGCGGTCTCCACCATGTAGCTGTAGTTCAACTCATTGGAGGCGAGCATAGTGTGCAGACCGAAGCGCTTGGCGCCTCTCTGCATAGCCATGCGATATGCCTCTGGCAGCTGCTCATGGGTCAGGCCATATTTTGATTCCAGCGGATTACCGATGATGCTGTTGCCGCTGCGGCGCTCTCCCGGGTTATAGCGAAAACAGATCATCTCCGGCATCTCCGGGACCTTGGGGATGAGCGAGATATCGTCCAGGTTGAGGATAGAGCCACCATCTGTTGCAGCCGCATGGAAATCTTCGTCACTGGTATTGTTAGAGGTGAACATAATCTCCTCACCGTGACCACCAGCATCGCGACTCAGACGCAGCTCCGGGATGGAACTACAGTCAAAGCCGAAACCCATAGAGTGCATGATGCGCAAGATCTCCGGATTGGGTAGCGCCTTTACCGCAAAGTATTCGCGGAAGCCCTCTATACCGGCAAAGGCGTTCTGCAGCGACTCTCCGGTTGCGCGGATGCCCGCCTCATCGTAGATATGGAACGGGGTGCCGAAGTGGGAGACTACCTCCTTGATTACCGGATTCAGGCGTCCCTGAAAATCTGCTGACATTGGCATTGTGTAGATCCCCTACTTTAGTACCCGGCTGATCCGTTCCATCGCCGTGTTAACATTTTCGATGCTGTTAAAGGCGCTGATGCGGATATAACCTTGACCACATCTGCCGAAACCGGCACCAGGGGTACAGACCACATCCGCCTTGTTTAGTAGCAGATCAAAAAACTCCCAGGAATCCATCTTGCCATCAATCCAGATGTAGGGTGAGTTGTCTCCACCAATACAGTCATAACCAAGCTCACTCATATGGGTACGTATCTGCTTGGCGTTGTTCAGGTAGTAGCCGATTAGCTCCTTTACCTGGGCCTTGCCCTCAGGGCTGTAGACCGCCTCGGCGGCACGCTGAATCGGGTAGGATACGCTATTGAATTTTGTAGTGTGGCGGCGGTTCCAGAGGTCATATACCGATATCTCGTCTCCATTTTCTGTATAGGCCATGCACTCCTTCGGAACCACTGTATAGGCACAGCGGGTCCCGGTGAATCCGGCGGTCTTGGAGAAGCTGCGAAATTCGATTGCCACTTTACGGGCACCATCAATCTCATAGATGGAGCGGGGCAGGGAGTCATCCTGGATAAACGCCTCATAGGCGGCATCGTAGAGTATCAGGGCCTTGCTGTCGCGGGCGAAATCGACCCACTTTTGTAGCTGCTCCCGGGTGATTGTGGAGCCGGCCGGATTGTTGGGGAAACAGAGGTAGATCAGGTCCACCGGCTCACTTGGGATGTCAGGTACAAAACCATTCTCTCTGTTACCATCGAGATAGACTATGCCTTCATAGCGGCCATCCTTCCAGGAGCCACTGCGCCCCGCCATCACGTTGGTGTCCATGTAGACCGGGTAGACAGGATCAGGTATGGCGACTCTGATGTCGGTGGAGAATATCTCCTGGATATTTCCGGTGTCACATTTAGCGCCGTCGCTGACGAAGACCTCATCTGCCGCCACATCGGCACCGCGCACCTGGAAATCCTCCCGGGCGATCACCTCGCGCAGGAAGTCGTAACCCTGTTCCGGCCCGTAACCGCGGAAGGTGTCATCGCTGGCCATCTCATCCACCGCGTGGTGGAATGCCTGGATACAGGCATCCGGCAGGGCCCGGGTGACATCGCCAATCCCCAGTTTGATGATCTCTCTCTCAGGGTGTGCTGCCTGATGGTTGGCAACGCGTTTAGCTATGTCAGAGAACAGGTAAGAGGCCTGCAGTTTCAGGTAATTTTCGTTGATCTTTATCATAGTGCTGTTGTTAATAATTTCTGTATTAGCCGGCGTCCGGCCTGGTCGCTTCAAGACGCCTGGTGATCTCATGGCGCAGGCGCTCACGCAGGGAGGCATCCTCCAGGGGGTTGCCATCGAAATCGGTAAGGAAAAATGTATCCGTGACCTCGGCACCAAAGGTCGATATTTTCGCATTGTGTAGAGATATTTTGCAATCAGCAAATGCCTGCCCTACCTGTGCCAACAGACCAGGTCGGTCCCAGGTGACCAGCTTCATCCTGGTGCGTTGATTTGAGGCATCAGGACTGAAGGTTATCTCGGTCGGTACAGAGAAGTGTTTCAGCTGGCGCGGTATACGTCGTTGCAGGTCAAGGTTGACCTTGTCCGGATTGCGCAGTCCATCCTCCAGTCTCTGTATAATCTCATCTATCCGCTCTTCAGAGGTGACGATCTCGCCACTCTCCTCCAACACTGAATAGCCATTACGGGTAGTGCTGTCATCTGCTGTTTCGATTCTGGCATCGACAATATTCAGTCGTAGTCCGTCCAGCAGGGCGGTGGTAAGGGCAAACAGGCCATCCCTGTCTTGACTGTATATAAAGATTTCGGAACATCCACGCTCACTCTTGCGACGGATCGTCACCTTGGGGATGCTATCGCGCTTAGTCTCCAAGACGGTCTGGGTGTGCCAGGCGATCTCTTCTGCTGAAGAGTGCAGGAAATAGCCAAGATGAAGCAGCATCCATTGATCGTGGATGGCCTTATGTTCAAATCCCAGCTCTTCCAACAGGCGATACGCCTTGGACTGTTTCTCCTGAATCAGCTCATCGGCATCCTGTGGATACTCCAGGCCGCGCAGCAGGGCCCGTTTAGTTGCGTGGTAGAGTTCACGCAGCAGAGCGTCTTTCCATGAGTTCCACTTCTTTGGATCGGTGGCGCGAATGTCGGCCACGGTCAGCAGGTAGAGATAGTCTAGATGACGCAGATCTCCCATCTCCTGCGCAAACATATGTACCACTTCGGGGTCACTGATATCCCTGCGCTGTGTGGTCATTGACATGACCAGGTGCTTTTTCACCAACCATGCGACCAGGTTACTATCATACTCGCTGAGGCCATGCTGCTTACAAAACTCCAAGGCGTCTTCTGCCCCAAGAGTGGAGTGATCTCCACGACGTCCCTTGGCAATATCGTGGAATAGTCCGGCAAGATAGAGCAGCTCAGGTTTTGGCAGACGCTGCATGACCTCATTGCAGAGTCGGGACTCGTGGGCATATGCCGACACCGCAAAGCGTCGCAGGTTGCGGACTACAAACAGGGTGTGGGCGTCAACGGTATATACGTGAAACAGATCATACTGCATGCGCCCAACAATCTTGCCGAACGCCGGTATGTATGCGGCCAGTATACCGTAACGGTTCATCCTCTGGAGTTCATGCGAGATCCCGCTGGGTTGGCGCAGGATTTCCATGAAGATGCTGCGGGCACGCGGGTCGGCACGGAACTCATCATTTATGCGGTGTCGGTTGGCGCGTATCATACGCACTGTGCTGGCACGTACATCCTTCAGTTCCGGGTGTTGCTGCAGCAGCAGAAAGACCTCTAGTAGGGAGTATGGATATTTGCGAAACACATCCTTATTGGTTATCTCAATGAATCCATCGCAGCTCTGAAAGCGTTGATTGATCGGGATGATCTCCTCCGGCCGGTTCTGACGGATAATAGCCTCTTTAAATAGCTGCAGAAGACGTTCATTCAGGCGTCGCATTCGGATCACTGTACGGTAGTAGTGCTGCATAAACTGCTCTACCGCCAGGTTGTTCTCACGATCCACGAATCCAAACTGTTCCGCCAGGGTCTGCTGGTAGCCAAACAGCAGCCTGTCTTCATGTCGACCGGTCAGAGAATGCAGGGCAAACCTGATACGCCATAGTAGGGAGCGACCCTGCATCAGGGCATCATATTCAGCCTCTGTAAGGAAATTGCGTCCGACCAGGCCGTGCATGGTCTCGCAGCCGAAGTAGCGCTTGGTAACCCAACCGATGGTCTGGAGATCGCGCAGGCCGCCTGGACTCTCTTTGATATTTGGCTCCAGATTGAACGCGGTATCATCGTACTTCGCATAGCGCTGTTTCTGCTCCTCCCATTTGGCCGTTAGGAATTTATCACTAGGCCAGATCTTGTCGGGGCCGGTTGCGTGCCGCATCTCCTGGAGCAGCTCCCTGGAACCGGTTAGCAGACGCGACTCCAGTATGTTGGTGGCGACGGTGATATCCTGCTCAGCCAGGGACACCACCTCCTCTATGGTGCGTACGCTCTGTCCCACCTCCAGGCCGATGTCCCAGAGAAATGTCAGGAATTTTTCAATACCCTTTTTCAGATCCTCTGAGGCTGCCTCCTCCAGCAGGATCATCAGGTCAATATCGGATGCCGGGTGTAGCTCACCTCGGCCATATCCGCCTACTGCTATCAGTGCAGCGGATTCATCTTTTGAGATATGGTTGCTCCAGGCGACGGTGAGGAGGGTATCCACCAGCTTGCTGCGCAGAGAGACCAGGGTGGTGACATGCACCCCCTGTCTGAAGCCGTCGAGGATCTTTTTGGTTCCTTTGGCAAGGGCGTCACGGAACAGATTAACAGGCTCCTGGCCAGCATCTATCGACCGCTCCAGCTCCGCGGGGTCACATATCGGTCCCATTATATGCTGTCTAACTCATCCTGGCGCAGGGTGAGAACCTCATAGCCCTGTTCGGTCACCAGGATGGTGTGTTCCCACTGTGCGGAGAGAGAGCGATCCTTGGTGACTACCGTCCAGCCGTCAGGTAGCAGCTTCACCTCACGTCTGCCGGCATTTATCATTGGCTCAATGGTGAAGCAGTTGCCGGGCTGCAGTTCCGGTCCCGGGTCGTTGCTTCTGTAGTGGAGGACCTGCGGCTCTTCGTGGAACCCGCGTCCTATGCCGTGGCCACAATATTCGCGCACCACTGAGTAGTTATGGGATTCCACATACTGCTGAATTGCCTGGCCTATGTCTCCTATATGTCCCCCCGGCTTTACCTGCTGGATGCCGATCCAGAGGGCCTCCCGGGTGACCCTGCTGAGGCGACTGGCCAGTATTGAGGGCTCGCCGATAGAGAACATCTTGCTGGTATCACCGTGGAAGCCATCTTTTATGACAGTGACGTCTATATTGACAATATCTCCATTTTTCAACTGTTTACCGCTAGGGATGCCGTGGCATACCTGATGATTTACCGAGGTACATATCGATTTCGGGTAGCCGCGATAATTGAGGGGGGCTGGAGTTGCGCCCTGGTTGTTCACAATGTGGTTATGACAGATCTGGTCAAGTTCATCGGTGGTCACACCTGCCTGCACATGCGGCTCTATCATCTCCAGGACCTCAGCAGCCAGTCTGCCGGCGGCGCGCATCATTTCGATCTCCTCCGCGGTTTTCACGATTATGCCCATGCTGCTGTTTCCTGGTCTAGATGGTTGAAACCGGGCCATTTTTAGACCCGGAGTAATTGTTATGGCGAACCATGTATGGTATAAAACGCGCCCTGATTCCGCAAATAGATAGTTGCGGGGCAGGAAAAATACACACATACATCGTCACAACAGGTGGGGTGCCCGGTCTGCCGGGTCATCGGTTGGGATGTATGGAGGATTAACCCGACAATTCGGAGTACTATTCATGAGTGCAGTAACTATGCGCCAGATGCTTGAGGCGGGCGTGCATTTCGGGCATCAGACCCGTTACTGGAACCCCAAGATGGGTTCTTACATCTTCGGGCAGCGGAACAAGATACATATCATTAATCTTGACAAGACGTTGCCACTATTCAAAGAGGCCTTGAATTTCCTTGGGACGCTGAGTGCCAATGGCGGCAAGATACTTTTTGTAGGTACCAAACGTGCGGCCCAGGAGACCATAAGGGAAGAGGCAGAGCGTTGCGGTATGCCATATGTCAATCACCGCTGGCTGGGCGGTATGCTGACCAACTTCAAGACCATCAAAAAATCGGTCAAGCGTCTCAAGGAGCTGGAGGAGATGTTTGAGGATGGCAGTATTGAACATCGTTTTAACAAGAAAGAGGCCTTAGGCCTCAGCCGTGAAAGGGCCAAGCTGGAGCGTAGTCTTGGCGGTATTAAAAACATGGCGGGCCTACCAGATGTGCTGTTTGTGATTGATACCGGCCACGAGGATATTGCCATCGCTGAGGCGGCCAAGCTGGGCATCCCAGTCGTTGGAGTGGTGGATACTAATAATGACCCGGACAATATCGATTACATAATCCCTGGCAATGACGATGCCATTAGGGCTATTCAGCTATATGTTCAGGGAGTATCTGCGGCTGTACTGGAGGGGCGTGCCAGTGCTGCCCATCTAGGCCTGGAGAGTGAAGCAGGAGAGAAGGCCTCGAAGCGGGCTGCGAAGAAGCCTGTGAAGACGACCAAGGTAGTAGAGAAACCCTCAACGCAGGACGAGGCTCAGGATGAGGGAGCACAGGAGGTCGAGGTTGAGGCTGAAGAGCAGGAGGCCACGGAAAAGAGTGCTACCAAGAAGAAAGTTGCCAAGAAGAAGGTTGCTAAAAAGAAGGTTGCTAAGAAGAAGGTCTCTAAGAAGAAGGTTGCCAAGAAGAAAGTTGCAAAGAAAAAGGTTGCAGCGGAGTAGATCTCTTAGTCATACATTCTGTGCCTGAGGCATTTCAGGTTAGAGATTTTGAATTAAATAGTTATACGAGGAATACAGCATGGCAATTACAGCCTCTCTGGTAAAAGAACTGCGTGAGCGTACCGGTTCCGGCATGATGGAGTGTAAGAAGGCATTGGTCGAGACCGATGGAGATATCGCCGCTGCGATTGAATTGATGCGTAAATCTGGTCAGGCCAAGGCGGCCAAAAAGGCCGGACGTATCGCTGCGGAAGGGATTATAGCCATCACCTTCAGTGAAGATGAAAAAGATGCAGCAATGGTCGAGGTCAACTGTGAGACAGACTTTGTGGCCAAAGACGCGAACTTCATCTCCTTTGTAGATGCGGTCGGTGAGCGTGCTCTCAACTCAGGCGCTGCCGACGTTACGGCATTAATGGGCGAGGCGCTGCATGAGGGAGAAGAGACCACTATAGATAAAGCACGCGAGGCGCTGATATCCAAGATCGGTGAGAATATGAATATACGTCGCTTTGTCCGTTTTAGTGCGGGCGACGGCCAGCTTATAAGTTACCGCCACGGCGTGCGCATCGGTGTAGTAGTGGAGCTGGAAGGTGGTGATGAGGAGTTGGGTAAAGATATCGCCATGCATATAGCGGCAAGTAATCCACTATGTGTCTCTGAGGCCGAGGTCCCTGCCGATCTGCTGGTAAAGGAGAGGGAGATATTCAAGGCCCAGGCACTGGAGAGCGGTAAGCCGGAAAATATTGTCGACAAGATTGTAGATGGCAGGGTGCGCAAATACCTGGCCGAGATCACCCTTGAGGGACAGCCATTCGTAAAGGATCCTGATACCACAGTGGCCAAGCTGTTGGCCGGTGCCGGTGCCAAGGTGGTACGTTTCCAGCGCTTTGAGGTAGGCGAGGGTATCGAGAAGAAGCAGGAGAATTTTGCCGAAGAGGTTATGGCGCAGGCTCGAGGGTAGTTAACAGAGAGCCGGAAGAGCGAGGATAGATCAACAAAGGGGTTGCGGTGGCATCCAAAATAATCTACCAGCGTATCCTTCTGAAGCTTAGCGGTGAGGCGCTAATGGGTCAGGGGGATTATGGTATCGATCCGGCTGTTATTGCCAGTACGGCGGCCGATATTGGCTCCCTGGTAGAGGCCGGGATTGAGGTTGCTGTGGTGATCGGCGGCGGCAATATTTTTCGTGGCGCTGGACTTGCCAAGAGCGGTATAGACCGGGTTACCGGCGACCATATGGGGATGCTGGCTACCGTGATGAACTCTCTGGCAATGCGTGATGCCCTGCAGAAGATAGGGGTGGAAGCTGAGGTCATGTCGGCCCTGAAGATGGATCAGGTCTGCGACCAATATTTGCAACACAAGGCAGTGCGTCATCTGCAGGAAGGACGAGTTGTACTGCTGGCTGCAGGTACCGGCAACCCATTCTTTACCACCGACTCTGCTGCCAGTCTGCGGGCCATAGAGGTTGGTGCGCAGCTGTTGGTCAAGGCCACCAAGGTGGATGGTATCTACGCAGCTGACCCGGTGCAGTTTCCCGAAGCGGAGTTCTATCCGCGTCTCACCTATGAGCAGGTACTGGCAGAAGATCTGAAGGTGATGGATACTACTGCCATAGTGTTGTGCAGAGATAACTCTCTACCGTTGCGGGTTATGAACATCAACAACCAGGGCGCTATGTTGCGTCTGATGCAGGGTGAGGACATTGGTTCATTAGTTGGAGACTAATATGATTGATGACATCAAAAAAGATGCTACTGAGCGCATGGGGAAAAGTGTTGATTCGCTCAATCATGAGTTGGCCAAGTTGCGTACCGGTCGGGCCCATCCAAGTCTTCTGGATCATATTATGGTCCCCTATTATGGCTCCGATGTACCCTTAAGCCAGGTGGCAAATATCAATACGGAAGACGCCCGTACCTTGACTGTAACTCCCTGGGAACAGAGCATGGTGGCTCCAGTAGAAAAGGCCATAATGAACTCAGAACTTGGTCTGAACCCGAGTAGTGCCGGGAATATTATCAGGATCCCACTGCCTCCTCTTACTGAAGAGCGGCGCAAAGAGATGGTACGCATAGTACGCCAGGAGGCGGAACAGGGGCGGGTGGCAATACGTAACATTCGGCGGGATGCCAATCACCATCTGAAGGAATTGGTAAAGGATAAACTGATCTCAGAGGATGATGAGCATCGTGGCGAGGAGATTATCCAGAAGCTCACGGATCAGCACGTCAAAGAGATAGATGAGCTGCTGGAGAAGAAAGAAGCCGACCTGATGGAAGTATAGGGTTCTCAGTGGCTACCGAGGGAACCGACAGTAGTATACCCCGGCATGTTGCAATTATCATGGATGGGAATGGGCGCTGGGCAAGAGAGCGTAATCTGCCTCGTCATGCTGGCCACCAGGCCGGGGTCAAGTCCGTCAGGTCAGCAGTTGAAGAGTCGGTTCGTAATAATATAGAGGTCCTCACTCTGTTTGCCTTTAGTAGTGAAAACTGGAGGCGACCGGAGGAAGAGGTAAGCCTTCTGATGGAGCTATTTATGGTAGCACTGCGGCGTGAGACCAAACGGCTCAACAAGAATAACGTCCAGCTCCGCATCATCGGTGATACCAGCGCATTTCAGGAAAAATTACAGCGGTCTATTTGTGATGCGGAACAGGAGACGGCCGGCAATAGTGGTCTGGTTCTGCAGGTCGCAGCCAATTATGGCGGTCGTTGGGACATAACTCGGGCTGTGCGCCGCATCGCCGAGCAGGTGCAGGCAGGTACCCTTACCCCAGATCAGATTGGAGAATCTACTATATCCGATGAGTTGAGCTTCCCCCATTTGCCACCACCAGATCTGTTTATTCGCACCGGCGGGGAACAGAGGTTGAGCAATTTTCTATTGTGGCAGGCGGCCTATACAGAGCTCTATTTCAGCCCTATCTTGTGGCCCGATTTCGATGCGACCGCGTTTCGTGATGCGCTGAACTCTTTCAGTAGTCGACAGCGACGCTTTGGGCGTACCGGCGAGCAGGTGGATCCTGTCGCCCCGGTAGAGTAGGCGACGGCATGGCACAGAGTGTCCTGTTTCAGCGGGTGGTTACAGCTTCGGTGCTGGCGTCGATAGTGATGACAGGCGTCCTCATGTTACCCACCATATATCTCTCCCTGCTGTTTGGATTGGTGGTACTGGTCGGTGGTTGGGAGTGGGCGCGGTTGATCGGGATTACCACCCTGTCAGGACGGGTGATATATCTATTATTGTTGATAGCTATCTTCTGGCTAGTGGTCGAGTTGCTCTCCTATCCTGGCTATCGTATCTGGTTTTTTTCTGGGGCTGTATTGTGGTGGTGTTGCGTGATCGCTTATCTCATGCATATAAAGGAGATAGAGGGCGGGCCTCAGCACCTTGCTCTGTTTCCAGCAATAGCCGGTTTCTTTGTCCTGGTGCCGGCATGGGCGGCGATTCACTCTCTACACAGCAGCGGGGAGAGTGGTCCCATACTGGTACTCTTCCTGTTAATTCTTATTTGGCTAGCAGACATCGGGGCCTATTTTTCCGGGCACCGCTGGGGAAAAACCAAACTCGCCCCTGTTATCAGTCCAGGCAAGACCAGAGAAGGGCTCTATGGTGCCTTGGCTAGTGCCGCAGTGTGCTCTGTTCTACTCTCGTGGTTGCTGGGAGAGTGGTCGCGTCTACACTGGCTGCTGCTGCTCTGTCTAGCTACCGTGATCATGTCGGTGGTTGGCGATCTCTTCGAGAGTCTGTTCAAGCGCCAGGCCGGGGCCAAGGATAGCGGTACGATCCTGCCTGGTCATGGTGGGATGCTCGACCGTATCGATAGCGTGACCGCTGCTGCTCCGCTATTTCTGTTGGGCCTGGTTCTGCTGGAAGTGCAGGGATGATCGGTATCACCATCCTTGGCTCTACCGGATCGATCGGGGTCAATACCCTGGATGTAATACGGCAGCACCCGCAACGCTTCAAGGTGGTGGCACTGAGTGCCAACCGCAGGGTGGATGAGCTCTATCTGCAGTGCCGGGAGTTTCGACCCGGTTATGCAGTTGTGGCAAATGAGACGCAGGCGGCGGAGTTACGAGAGAGGATGACAGGAGAACTGGCTGCCACCGAGGTACTGGTGGGAGGGCCAGGTCTGGAGGTCATCGCCAGCATACCTGAGGCCGACTACGTCATGGCTGCGATTGTCGGGGCCGCCGGTCTTCTACCTGCGCTGGCAGCAGTGCGGTCGGGTAAGCGTCTGTTATTGGCCAATAAGGAGGCGCTGGTTGTGGCTGGTGCCATTTTTATGCAGGAGGCCGCGCGTTGTGGGG
Source organism: Sedimenticolaceae bacterium (assembly GCA_050293315.1). GTDB lineage: Bacteria > Pseudomonadota > Gammaproteobacteria > Chromatiales > Chromatiaceae > CBFDBF01. Next base: position 40,930 of record JBNKMS010000010.1, on the reverse strand, counting down.
CAGAGATCCTACCTATCGATAGCGAACACAACGCACTGTTTCAGTGTATGCCGCCAGATTTTGGTCGCGGTATGGATGAGGTTGGGGTGGAACGGATCCTCTTGACCGCTTCCGGTGGGCCATTTAGAGAGCTAAAGTTGGAAGAGCTGGCACAGGTAACACCAGAGCAGGCGTGTGCCCATCCAAACTGGGAGATGGGGCGCAAGATATCGGTAGATTCGGCCACCATGATGAACAAGGGACTGGAGGTGATAGAGGCCTGCTGGTTGTTTTCGATTCCTGTGGAAAGAGTGCAGGTTGTACTGCATCCGCAGAGTGTAATCCACTCTCTGGTGGAGTATGTCGATGGCTCGGTATTGGCGCAGCTGGGCAATCCCGATATGCGTACCCCCATAGCCCACGCGTTGGCATGGCCGCAGAGGATTGCGTCCGGGGTTGCAGCGCTGGATCTTATTGCAGTTGCCAGACTCGACTTTGAGGAGCCTGAGCGGCGACGTTTTCCATGTCTGGAGTTGGCATATCAGGCGGTAGAGGCAGGCGGTTGTCGCCCGGTTGTGCTAAATGCGGCTAATGAGGTCGCTGTAGAGGCGTTTCTTGCCAGAAGAGTTGGGTTTACAGCAATACCTGAAATAATCGAACAGACGTTGTCACAAATCCCCAGCGTATCTGCCGATCTGCTTGAGGAGATCCTGGATATAGACCGACGAGCACGTTCCGTTGCTGAGCAGGTGGTGCAGCAGAGGTCATAGATTTCACGATGCTGGTATAATGTCCAATCCGCACCTGTAGAGACGGTTTTGTAGGCCTGGATGTTTGATGCACTGATTACATAGATTGACCGGATGACACTGAATTTATGAGCTCTTTTCTCCCAACTCTCTTCTATTTTATCCTGGCGCTTGGGGTACTCGTTACGGTGCACGAGTTTGGCCATTTCTGGGTTGCCCGCAAGCTGGGGGTGAAGGTGTTGCGTTTCTCCATCGGTTTTGGCAAACCGCTGTGGAAACGTACCGGGCGAGTCGATGAAACAGAATATGTAGTAGCGGCGGTCCCCCTCGGCGGCTATGTGAAGATGCTGGACGAACGTGAGGGTGAGGTGCCGGAGAATGAGGTGCATCGCGCCTTTAATCGTCAATCCCTGTCCGTAAGGACGGCCATTGTAGTAGCTGGGCCTCTATTTAATTTCCTGTTTGCCATATTTGCCTACTGGCTGGTGTTTGTCAGCGGTGATGTCGGTATCCGTCCGATAGTTGGTGGGGTTACAGAGTCCTCGGTGGCTCAGATGGCCGGTTTCCAGGTAGATGATGAGATCCTGGCGGTAGGGGAGCGCAAGACTCCTACATGGGAGTCGGCCGTATATACCCTGTTGTCTGCTTCTTCCGGGAGTGAGGATATCCGCGTTTTGGTAGTGGATGCGGACGATCAGCAGCAGGTTCGTACCCTGTCGGTAGAACGCATGGCCGCAGTAGCTGATGATGGAGATGTCTTAGGTGATATTGGTATCACGCCGAGTCGTCCGGTGGTACCCGCAGTTATTAAACGGGTGGTGCCAGACGAGGCTGCTGACAGGGCGGGCCTGCTCCCCGCAGATCTGATTGTATCTATGGATGACAGCGAGGTTGCCGACTGGGACGGGTTTGTTAGCTATATACGTAAACATCCGGACGAGACGGTGCAGCTGGAGATAGCTCGCGAGGCGGAGCGTATATCGCTGGCCGTGCTGGTAGGTAGCAAGATGGAAGGGGGCACCCCGATCGGGCACATAGGTGCTGAGGTGGATATCCCGGACGGGCTGTTTGACGCTTACAGGGTTGAGGTCAAGCTGGGGGTGGTAGAGGCTATGGGTGCCGCGGTCAGCAAGAGTTTGGATATGTCCAGCTTTATGCTGCGGATGCTGGGACGGATGGTCAGTGGACAGGCCTCTGTCAAAAACCTTGGCGGCCCTATCTCAATAGCACAATCAGCTGGTAAATCAGCAAGTTATGGGCTGCTTTATTTCCTGAAGTTTTTGGCCGTGGTCAGCATCAGCCTGGCGATCCTGAATCTGTTGCCAGTCCCTGTGCTGGATGGCGGACACCTGCTGTTCTTTCTGATCGAATGGGTAAAAGGTAGCCCCCCATCGGAGGAGATGCACATGCATGGCCAGCGGATTGGGTTGGCATTCCTGTTAGTCTTGATGTGTATAGCGTTTTATGTTGATATCTCCAGGCTGCTGGGATAGTGGTGCAGGATCGTCTATAATGCTCCCCCTTTACGTCAGAACAGGAGACTGTGTGGCGTAGTTGTTTTTAAATAAAAAAACTATTAAAAACGGAATGTTACAACAGATGTTGCAATTAAACAGATGGCTCGGAGCAGCAGTGCTCACGCTCGTTATATGGTTGCCGCAGACGGCCTTGGCTGAGGTGTTTGCGATTGAGGATATACGGGTAGAGGGGCTGCAGCGTATCTCCGCCGGCACGGTGTTCAATTACCTACCGGTTCAAATCGGTGAAGAGATCGATTCTGATCAAAGTGCTGCGATAATTCGGGCCCTGTACAAGACCGGCTTCTTTAAGGATGTGAGGTTGGAGCGTGAAGGAAATATCCTGATTATCTTTGTATCGGAGCGTCCCGCCGTAGCGCAGATCAACATTAGCGGAAACAAATCCATGGAGACGGAACAGCTGATGCAGGGATTGAAGGATATCGGTATGGCCGAGGGGCGGGTATTTAACCGCTCTGTACTTGATAAGATTGAACAGGAGTTGCGGCGGCAATACTTCAATAACGGTCAATATGCGGTCAAGCTGCAATCAACTGTTACCCCGCTGGAGAGAAACAGGGTTGCGGTAGACATTGTTATCATTGAGGGTGAGGCCGCACGTATCAAGCGTATAAATATTATCGGCAATAACTCTTTTGATGAGGACGATCTTATTGAAGATTTTGCGCTTGGAACAAGCAACTGGCTTTCATTCATAAGCGCCAATGACCAATACTCCAGGCAAAAATTGTCGGCTGATCTGGAGACATTGCGCTCTTTTTATCTAGATCGTGGTTACATCAATTTTAAGATCGATTCCACTCAGGTTTCGATAACTCCGGATAAGAAAGATATCTACATTACGATCAATATAACTGAGGGTGATGTCTTTACCATCAGTGATATTAAGTTGGCAGGTGAGTTGGTGGTGCCAAAGGAGGAGATATTTCCCCTTATCCGGATCAATCGTGGTGAGATATTTTCGCGCAAAGATGTGGTCAATAGTTCAGAAGGGATCAGTACTCTGCTCGGAGATAGGGGTTATGCCTTTGCCAATGTAAACAGTATCCCGGAGATTGACAATGAGAAGAAGGAGGTCTCGATTATATTCTTTGTAGATCCAGGCAAAAGGGTCTATGTGCGACGCGTAAATATCAGTGGTAATAGTGATACCCGAGATGAGGTGTTACGTCGGGAGATGCGTCAGATGGAGTCGGCCTGGTTTTCAACTGAGCTGGTTACTTTGTCGCGTGAACGGCTACAACGGCTGGGTTACTTTAAGGAAGTGAATGTAGAGACGCCAGCGGTTCCAGGATCCACAGATCAGGTGGATGTGAATGTGAATGTGGAGGAGAAGGCTACAGGTAATCTGCTGGCTGGTGTTGGTTACTCACAGTCTGGCGGCATAACATTAAGTGCGAGTATTAGCCAAGATAACTTCTTAGGTACTGGTAAACGTGTCAGTGTTGCCTTTAACAATAACGATATAAATACGGCTTATCGTCTGGCCTACACTAACCCATACTATACCGTGGATGGAATTAGTAGGGGGTTTGACTTCAGCTATAAAGAGACCGATTTTGCGGATGCGAATGTTGCTGATTATGCCACTGATGTGAGCTATGCTGGAGTTAATTTCGGCATTCCTCTGAATGAATATGATCGGATTCGCTTTGACTTCAGTGTTAGCCACACCGATTTTCATATTGGTACGAATGCCTCAACTGAGGTAAGGAATTTTGTTGCCCTTGAGGGCAAATCATTTCTAAATTACATAGCAAAGGTTGCTTGGAGCAGTGACTCCAGGGATAGATCGATATTCCCAACCAAAGGTGGGTTACAGAGCGTGTCGGCCTTTATAACTACCCCAGGTAGTGATCTTACCTATTACAAGGCGAATTATTTCCATCAACACTTTTTTCCAATTGCCAATAATCTAACTCTTGCCGCTAAGATGGATCTTGGCTACGGTGATGGCTATGGGAAGACTGATGACTTGCCATTCTATGATAACTATTTTACCGGTGGCCCCAAATCGGTTAGAGGATTCAAGGGCTATAGCCTGGGTCCACGCGAGTTAGCGGGGGATCGGGATCCACTAGGCGGTAATCTTAAGGTGGTCGGTAGTCTGGAGTTACTGTTCCCGGCTCCTTTTCGTTTCGCTTCTGATAGCATGCGTTTGGGTGCATTTGTAGACATGGGTAATGTATTCGACACTAACAGCAAGATTTACGATTTCGATGCCGGGGAATTTCGTTATTCGGCCGGTGTCTCACTCCAGTGGATGTCACCTATGGGAGCTCTGGGCGTTAGCTTGGCGGCCCCGATAAATGATGATAGTGATGATGATACTGAGGTGTTTCAATTCACTTTTGGCAATACATTTTGAGTTAAGTTATAGGGAGGGTGTTTGTGAATAGATTAACAACAGTTATTGGTGCGTTTTTTCTGGTTGGTTTGATGGGTGTTAGTGTAGCCCACGCCGAACAGAAAATTATGGTGGTAGATTATCAGAAGGCGATTGAGAAGGCCCCTCAATCCCAGGCTACTGAGAAGGTACTAAAGGAGGAGTACGCCAAAAAGACAAAGGGGCTTAACGAGGCCGGAAAAAAACTCAAGACACTGGAAGATAAATTGAAGAAGGATAAGGATGTCATGAGCGCGGCCGAGTTGAAGCGCTTGGAGCAGGACATTCGCTCGCGTCGGCGTAAACTCAACTTTGACCTGCAGGAGGCGCGGGATGATTTCAATCTGCGGGTTGCGGAAGAGCGGAGAAAGCTGGTTCGCCAGATAATTGAAGTTGTCCGTGAGATTGGTAAAGAGGATAAGGTCGATATGATCCTGAGCGAAGGGGTGGTGTATGCCAGTGATGAGGTCGACATTACGGACAAGGTTATTCAGCGCTTGAATAAACGCTCCAAGGATTAACTAACTTATGGAACGGGCTGTTTGAGTTTTCAACTTGGTGAGCTGGCGCGTGTAGCAGAGTCTGAGCTGCACGGTGATACCGGCCTTGAGATTACTGGTGTGGCGTCTCTTGAGCGCGCCACTACCGGAGAGATCGCCTTCCTGGCCAATCCCAAGTATCGGAAATATCTTACTGCTACCAAGGCATCAGCGGTAATCCTAAGCAAGCAATATCTGCCTGAGTGTAAGGTAGCAGCGATCGTTGCTGCAGATCCATATCTTGCTTATGCTCGCATCAGCAGCTATATGTTTCCTCCTCCAGAGCAGCAGCCAGGACGGCATGAGTCGGCAGTGATTGCCGCAAATGCTGCGGTTGATCCAACAGCATGGATAGGGGCTGGGGTGGTGGTGGAAGAGGGAGCGCAGATTGGGGCAGGTGTCTTTGTTGGGCCAGGCTCTGTTATTGGTAGCAACGTTAAATTAGGCAGTGATTCACGCCTGATTGCCAATGTCACTTTGTGCGCAGGTGTTACTTTGGGGGAGCGGGTATTGCTACATCCCGGAGTGGTTATAGGTAGTGATGGATTTGGCCTGGCAAACAGCGATGGGGCCTGGGTCAAGGTACCGCAGCTGGGCAGTGTGGTGATTGGTGATGATGTTGAGGTTGGTGCCAATACTACAATCGACCGAGGTGCGCTGAACGATACTGTACTGGAGAGAGGCGTGAAGTTGGATAACCAGATCCAGATAGCACATAACGTCTGGATTGGTGAGGATACAGCCATAGCCGGCTGTGTCGGAATTGCCGGGTCGACCCGTATCGGTCGCAGGTGTACTATTGGTGGCGGCGTCGGTATTGTCGGCCATCTGGATATCCCTGATGACACTCACTTTACCGCACAAACCCTGGTTACACGCTCACCTAAGAGTGCTGGACACTACAGTGGTAATCTGCCGGCAGTTGCTGGTCGTGAATGGCAGAAGAGCGTTGCCCATATACGCCATCTTGATGATATAGTTAAACGTCTGAAAGCCCTGGAGAGTGGCTCTTGATTGGTATGGATATAAACAAAATTCTGACTATACTGCCGCATCGCTATCCCTTTCTATTGATTGATAGGGTGCTGGAGTTTGAAAAGAATGAACGTCTCTTGGCAGTTAAGAATGTCACCTATAACGAGCATTTTTTCAACGGCCATTTCCCGATAAAGCCGGTCATGCCAGGGGTGTTGATCGTAGAGGCGATGGCGCAAGCGACAGCACTGCTGTCTATGGAGTCCCATCCTGAAATCGTATCGGATACCTCTATCTATCTCTTTGTAGGTATAGATAAGGCCCGCTTCAAACGATTGGTAGAGCCTGGTGATCAACTGTTGATAGAGGTTTGCCAGACCAGAATAAAACGTGGTATCGGAATTTTTTCCTGTAATGCCAAGGTGGATGGGGAACTGGCTGCTACGGCAGAGATCATGTGTACAGAGAGAGATTTTGCCGAGTAGTCTTCCGGATTCATCTGGTTGCTGTGGCGGCATTATGGGATTGACCGTACTCAGTCTACTGAAAAGGACGAACAGCGGTCCTTAATTTAACGAGTTCTATAGACTCCTAGCGCAGGGTGTTGTACTAGTGATTGATTCACGTGCCATTATTGATCCGACCACAGAGTTGGACGAAGGGGTGACAGTTGGGCCGTTCACAGTTATTGGTCCAGATGTACGTATTGGTAAGGGCACGACCATAGGTCCGCACGTTGTCTTGCAAGGACCGACAACTATCGGTTCAGACAATCAGATCTTTCAATTCTCCTCGATTGGTGCTGCTCCGCAAGACAAAAAATACGCTGGTGAAGATACCACTCTGGAGATTGGTGATCGTAACGTCATCCGTGAGTTTGTTACCATGAATCGCGGTACTGCACAGGATCGTGGTGTAACTATGATCGGCTCCGATAACCTGTTTATGGCCTCAACCCACGTTGCCCACGACTGTATAATTGGTGACCATGTAATTATGGCGAATGCCGCCTCGATAGGTGGGCATGTAACCATTGATGATTGGGCTATCCTCGGAGGATTTGCCCTTGTTCATCAGTTTTGTCACATCGGAGCGCACAGCTTCAGCGCCATGAACTCTGTCATATCAAAGGATATCCCACCCTATGTTATGGTCAGCGGTCATCCCGCTAGTCCTCACGGCATCAACTCTGAAGGCCTGCGCAGGCGTGGTTTCAAAAAGGCTACCATCAGTGCCATAAAGCGTGCCTACAAGGTGCTGTACAAAGAGAAGAAGAAACTTGGTGAGGCAACCAGGGTGCTGGAGGAGATGGCGGTAGAGCATCCAGAGATTGAGGTGATGACCAGATTTCTGGAGGCCAGCGAGCGTAGCATTGTCCGTTGATAGGGCAAATCTGCGGATTGGTATTGTCGCCACAGAGGTCTCTGGTGATATCTTGGGGGCCGGCCTTATTCGAGAGGTCCTGGCCAGATATCCGAACGCACAGTTTACAGGAATAGCAGGTCCCGCCATGCTGGCAGCAGGGTGTCACTCCATGTTTCCTCTGGAGCGGCTCTCGGTGATGGGGTTGGTTGAGGTTGTTAAACATCTGCCGGAGCTGCTCTCCATCAGGCGCTCTCTGCATGACTATTTTATTGCCAACCCACCGGATCTCTTTATTGGTATCGATGCTCCGGATTTTAATCTTGGTTTGGAGCGCAAATTGAAGCGGGCCGGTATCCCCACAGTACAATATGTGTGCCCGTCGTTTTGGGCGTGGCGTCCGCAGCGGATTAAAAAAGTTCGGCAGGCGACCAATCTCGTTCTCAGCATCCTTCCATTTGAGTGGCAGCTGCTACAGCAGCACCAGGTCAACGCGGCCTATGTAGGGCACCCAATGGCAGATGAGATCCCACTTGAGGTCGATCAGAAGACTGCACGTGAGGGGCTTGGGCTCGATTCCAAGGGGGAGATTATTGCCCTGTTACCGGGCAGCCGCAGGAGCGAGGTAGAGGCCCTTACAGACCTATTTCTACAGGCCGCACAGCTCTGTAGGCAACGCAACCCAGAGAGCCATTTTGTTGTTCCGCTGGTAAATAGCAGGCTTAGAGGGCTATTTGAAGAGCGTCTGCATCAACTTGCACCTGAGTTGCCAGTGACCCTGCTGGATGGTAAGAGTAGGGATGCGATGTTGGCTGCAGATGTAGTCCTGGTGGCATCCGGTACGGCGACACTGGAGGCGCTGCTACTGAAGCGTCCAATGGTTGTTGCCTACCGCATGCATCCGATTACCTACTGGATATTGACCACCTTCAGGCTGCTTAAGATAGATTTCGTTGCACTGGCCAATCTGTTGGCCGGGCGCGAGATAGCGCCTGAGTTTATTCAGGATGCGGCCACCCCTGAGGCGTTGGCAGGGGCGCTCAACGTCCTGCTTGCATCGCCCTCCAGGGTCGCAGAGATTCAGGCCATTTCTACAAAGATACACAGGGAGTTACGCCAGGATGCAGATCGTTCAGCGGCAGATGCGGTATTGCGTCTGATCGCTCCACATGAGATGGAGAGCTGATATGTCCCCCGCAGTAACCCTGATCGCCGGAGTGGACGAGGTGGGACGAGGCCCGCTGGCAGGTCCGGTGGTAGCAGCCGCAGTCATTCTTGATCCGGAGCGGCCTATAGCTGGGCTGGCAGACTCGAAAAAACTTACTCCAAGGCGGCGTGAGCAGTTGGCTGAGCAGATCAGGAGCGAGGCGCTGGCCTGGTCTCTGGGGAGGGCCGAGGTCGAGGAGATCGATCGTATCAATATCCTGCAGGCCAGTCTGTTGGCCATGCGGCGTGCGGTAGAGGGGCTGGCGCTACAGCCGCAGCAGGCGCTAATTGATGGCAATCGCTGCCCGGATCTGCCATGCCCTGCCAGGGCGGTAGTGGGGGGAGACGCTACTGTGCCAGAGATCAGTGCCGCCTCCATTATTGCCAAGGTGGCCAGAGACCTGGAGATGGTTGAGATGGAGCTGAAATATCCTGGATACGGCCTGGCACAACATAAGGGTTATCCCACCAAGATACATCTGGAGGCGCTACAGCGACTGGGCGTCACTGCAATTCACAGACGCTCATTTGCCCCTGTGCGTAGGGCTGAGGAGCAAGGTTCCTGAATTTTTCAGCAGGTATGGCAGGTGGAAGAGGGCTATCGATCCTGACCACGGCCCTCTGATTAGGGTATGATTTCACTCCTATGGAACCCAGTTTTATCCACCTCCGCGTACATTCTGAATACTCCCTGGTTGATGGGTTGGTACGGGTCAAACCGCTGGTGCAGGCTGCGGTTGATATGCGCATGCCGGCAGTTGCTATTACCGACCAGGCCAACCTTTTTGCGCTGGTAAAATTCTATCAGGCAGCATTGAAGGGAGGGATAAAGCCGATTATCGGGGTCGACTGTTGGCTACAAAATCAGCAGGATCCGAACAAGCCGAGTCGGTTGTTGCTACTGGTGCAGGATGATAGCGGCTACCACAATCTTACCAAGCTTATTTCCTGCAGTTATATCGAAGGGCAGCATCTGGGGAGGCCCATGTTGCAGCGCGAATGGCTGACAGGAAATAGTGAAGGTCTGATAGCACTCTCGGGCGGGAGAGATGGTGATGTAGGGGCGGCCCTGTTAAGTGGTAATCGCGACTTGGCCGAAGAGCTGTTGGCTGACTGGTTGGAGCTGTTTGGTGATCGTTACTATCTGGAGTTGAGCCGAACAGGTAGAAGTGGTGAAGAGGACCTTATTCATGCCAGCGTAGAGTTGGCCCTGCAGCGACAGGTCCCTGTAGTCGCGACCAATGATGTGCGGTTTCTGCGCGCCAGAGACTTTGCTGCGCATGAGGTCCGTGTCTGTATACATAGTGGACGTACTCTGGATGACCCGCGCCGTCCCCGTGACTACAGTGAGCAGCAGTATCTGCGCAGTCAGGAGGAGATGGCGGAGCTGTTCGCGGATATTCCAGAGGCGTTGGAAAACAGCGTTGAGATCGCCAAACGCTGCAACCTGAAGTTGACCTTGGGAGAAAATTATCTGCCCGATTTTCCAGTCCCGGAAGGCATGACCCTGGCAGAGTTTTTCATTCAGTCATCCAACCAGGGGCTGGAGCGGCGACTGGAGACAATCCTCGACCGGTCTGATGCCGGCTACGAGGAGCAGCGCAAGATCTACACAGAGCGGCTGCAGCTTGAGCTGGATGTGATCATCGAGATGGGTTTCCCAGGTTACTTTTTGATTGTGGCAGACTTTATTCGCTGGGCCAGAGAGAACGATATCCCGGTAGGCCCGGGGCGCGGTTCCGGTGCCGGCTCACTGGTTGCCTACTCTCTGGAGATAACCGACCTGGATCCACTGGAGTACGACCTGCTGTTTGAGCGCTTTCTCAACCCGGAACGTGTCTCCATGCCAGATTTCGACATCGATTTCTGTATGGAGGGGCGGGACCGGGTGATTGAGTATGTGGCTGATAGATATGGTCGTGATGCAGTCTCTCAGATCATCACCTACGGCAGTATGGCGGCCAAGGCGGTAGTGCGTGATGTCGGACGTGTACTGGGGCACTCCTATGGTTTTGTTGATCGTATCGCCAAGCTGATCCCGTTTGAGCTGGGCATAACCCTGGATGACGCCTTGCGGGACAGCGAGGAGCTGCATGCTGCATATCGCGATGATGAGGAGGTGGCTGAACTCATCGATATGGCGAAAAAGCTTGAGGGTCTGGTACGTAATGCCGGCAAACATGCCGGAGGTGTAGTCATCGCCCCATCCGTGTTGACCGATTTTACCCCTCTCTATTGTGAGCCGGGCGGGGACAACCTGGTCACCCAACTGGATAAGGATGACATTGAGGCCGTTGGGCTGGTCAAATTTGATTTCCTTGGCCTGCGTACCCTGACGATAGTGGACTGGGCGGTAAAGACCATAAATCAGGAGCGGCTCTCCAGGGGGGAGGCCGAGTTGGACATAAGTACTATCCCCATGGATGATCCAGAGGCGTTCGAACTACTGAAGAGCGCTGCAACTACTGCTGTATTTCAGCTCGAATCGCGTGGTATGAAGGAGCTGATCCAGAAGCTGCAACCAGATAGCTTTGACGAAATCATCGCGCTGGTAGCGCTCTATCGGCCGGGGCCGCTGCAATCAGGGATGGTGGATGACTATGTCGCCAGAAAGCATGGTCGCCAAGCGGTAGTGTATCCCCATCCTGCACTGGAGCCGATACTGAAGCCAACCTACGGTATCGTCCTCTACCAGGAGCAGGTCATGCAGATTGCCCAGGTGTTGGCTGGCTACACTATGGGCTCTGCAGATCTTTTGCGGCGCGCCATGGGTAAGAAGAAGCATGAGGAGATGGCCAAGCAGCGCGCGATCTTTTCAAATGGCGCACAGGAGCTTGGGGTTGATGCGAAGATCGCGACCTACGTATTTGACCTGATTGAGAAGTTTGCCGGATATGGCTTCAATAAATCACACTCGGCCGCCTATGCAGTGGTCTCCTATCATACCTTGTGGCTTAAGGCGCACTATCCCGCCGCCTTTATGTCTGCAGTCCTTTCCGCAGATATGGACCATACCGACAAGGTGGTGGTTATGATTGACGAGTGTCGGGCCATGCAGCTGGAGGTAACCCCGCCTGACATAAACCTCTCGCACTACAAGTTTGTAGCATCTGGGGATGACACAGTCATATACGGACTGGGGGCGGTCAAAGGGGTAGGTGAGGCGGCAATCACTGGGATTATTGCGGCGCGTGAGGAGGGTGGTAAGTTTAAGGATCTATTCGACTTCTGCTATCGGATTGATCTGCATAAGGCCAATCGGCGGGTACTTGAGGCACTCATTCGCTCCGGGGCTATGGATTCTCTTGGGAGCAATCGCGCTACCATGATGGCCCAGTTGCCTCTGGCCCTGAAGATGGCTGAGCAGCGCCACGCCTCTGTTGATGCAGGGCAGAGCGATCTGTTTGGTATGGCCGAGCCTGATGCAGTGGCGGCGCCCAGTCAGCAGATCATGCCAAAGGATGTGGAGGATTGGAGCGATGAGCAGCGTCTACAGGGCGAGAAGGATACCTTAGGGCTCTATCTTACGGGCCATCCGATTGACCGCTATGAATCTGAATTGGCAGGCATTGGTGCCGTGCGTATCGGTAGTATCCTGCAGGAGGGGGCCACGCCACCAGGGAATGGCGGCTCCAGGCGGCGTCACAACAGCCGTCAGGTTATGCTGGCCGGTCTGGCCATCTCCGTGAGCCATCGTCAGACGCAACGGGGTAGAATGGGAACAGTGATGCTGGATGACAAGAGTGGGCGGATAGAGGCCACCCTCTTCTCTGAGACCTATGAGAGCTACCGTGATCTGCTAACTGCAGACACTGTCCTGGTAGTGGTGGGTAGCACCAACTATGATGAGTACCGTGGTGGTATGAGTATTCGGGTGGACCAGGTGTATGGGTTTGAACAGGCGCGTAACGTCAGTGCGCGTGCCGTTCAACTCCACAGCGACAGCGAATTATTAAAGCAGCAGGGCCTCTCACAGCAGGAGTTTCTGCATGAGATGGAGTCCATCCTGACCCCCTATCTTGGTGGTAGTTGCAGCGTCTGTTTGAACTTCAGGCGGGAGGAGGCCAGTGTATTGCTGGAGTTTGGGGAGGAGTGGCGGGTCAACCCAACGGACGAGCTGTTGCGCCGCCTGGGGAGGTTTTCCGGGGTTAGCGAGGTGGCTGTATTGTATGGTAAACGTAGCCAGTGACCTGCTCATAACACCGCTGTGTAGTCCCTTTGTAATGCTGTAATAGCCTGAAAATAAAAGAAATAGTTCCAACTGTATCGGGCGGATCTTACGCGTTGAGCGTGTTGTACTCACAACGCAATAGAGAGAGGCCGGCTGGATGTGTTGGCGCTGATGTCGCCCTAACTGCAGGATGTGGATATAGGTACAACTGAGCACTCTAAACCGGTATATTACGGATATGAATCTAAATTTCCTTGAATTTGAACAGCCGATCGCCGAGCTTGAGGCGAAGATAGAAGAGCTGCGTCTTGTCAGCAACGATGCCGAGATCAATATCCAGGATGAGATAGCGCGTCTTGAGAGCAAGAGTAGATCACTCACCGAGTCGATCTTCTCTGACCTTAAGCCATGGCAGATTGCGCAGATGGCGCGTCACCCGCAACGGCCCTACATGCTTGACTATATTGAGCGTGTCTTTACCGATTTTGAGGAGATGCATGGGGATCGTGCCTATGCCGATGATCACGCTATTGTCGGTGGGATAGCGCGCCTGGAGGGTCGCTCGGTAATGTTGATCGGTCACCAGAAGGGGCGGGATACAAAGGAGAAGCTGCATCGTAATTTTGGTATGCCACGCCCAGAGGGATATCGCAAGGCACTGCGGCTTATGCAGACAGCAGAGCGGTTCAGGCTGCCGCTTCTAACCTTCATCGATACACCCGGGGCATATCCAGGGGTGGGGGCGGAGGAGCGTGGCCAGAGTGAGGCGATAGCACGCAATCTTATGGTAATGGCTGGTCTTAAAAGCCCGATTATATGTACGGTCATGGGCGAAGGTGGCTCGGGCGGGGCACTGGCTATCGGGGTTGGTGACCTTACGTTAATGCTACAGTACAGCACCTATTCGGTGATATCCCCAGAGGGGTGTGCCTCTATATTGTGGAAGAGCGCGGACAAGGCATCTCTGGCGGCAGAGGCTATGGGAATCACATCAAGCCGCCTTAAAGAGTTGGGCCTCATTGACGATATAATTCCCGAACCTCTGGGTGGTGCTCACCGTGATATGGACGCCATGGCGGAGAATATGCGGCACGCCCTGGTACACAATCTTGACCGACTAGCGCAGGTGCCGCTCGATCAAATCCTGGAACAGCGCTACCAGCGGCTCATGAAATATGGGCAGTTCAGCAGTGGCTGACAGTTAATGAACACAAGATAAGAGATATGGCCTTCTCTCCAGAACGGCTATTTGCAGTTATCTCCAGCTTGCCGATTGCCCAGCGTTACTGGGTGGCCTACAGCGGTGGGTTGGACTCACAGGTACTGCTGCATGCCCTATCCATTTTGCGTCCCCAGCTCAATGCAGAGCTCTCTGCTATACACATAGATCATGGTATCCATCCAGACGCGGCCGACTGGTCAGCCAGGTGCGAGCGTTACTGCCAGCAGCAGAATATCCAGCTTAAGGTTGTGCCTATCAAGGTTGATGCAGCCAAGGGGGAGAGCCTTGAGGCGGTGGCCAGAGATCGGCGTTATGCTGCAATAGCAACTGAGATTAGTGCTGGGGAAATTCTATTTACCGCCCACCATCAGGATGATCAGGCGGAGACACTGCTGCTACAACTGATGCGTGGTAGCGGTCCCAGCGGACTTGCGGCCATGCCAGCAATAAATGAATTTGCGAGTGGTTATCATGCTCGGCCACTGCTGGGCTTTTCGCGCCAACAATTGGTCACCTATGCCAAGAAAGAGGGACTCTCCTGGTTGGAGGATTCCAGCAACAGTGATATCTCCTTTGATCGTAATTTTCTGCGGCAGCAGGTGATTCCGCTATTGGCTCAACGTTGGCCCTCTCTTGGTCGCACTCTGTCACGTAGTGCCAGCCACTGTGCTGAGGCCCAGCAGTTGATTGATGCTATGGCGCAGCAGGATCTGGGCGAAATGTTGGACAGAGAAGACGCTAGTCTTGATCTTGACCTCCTGGCAGAGCTACCTCCGTCACGCGCACGTGCGGTGCTACGTAGTTGGATCAGGGGTGAGGGGTTCACCCTTCCCGATACGGTGCATCTGGAGCGGGTGCTGGCAGAGATGGTCACCGCAGGAGAGGAGCGCAATCCACTGATTAAATGGCGGGGTGCGGAGTTGCGGCGTTTTCGTGGTCGGCTATATCTCTCTCCACCACTTATTCCGCTTGATGCCAGTCAGATTATAGAGTGGGATGGCCTCTCTCCCCTGGAGCTGCCTGCAGGTCTGGGTAGGCTGTTGGTTGAAGAGAGGAAGAGCGGTATCCCACTAAATTTGTGGGAGTCTGGCACCATTCAGGTGCGTTTTCGCTCAGGGGGAGAGCGCTGCCATCAGCCTGAACGTGGTCATAGTAAGAGTATTAAAAAGCTGTCTCAGGAGCTGGGAATTCCACCATGGCAGAGACAGAGGCTTCCACTGATCTTTGTCGATGATAATCTGGTCGCGATTGGTGATCTCATCTATTGCACTGCAACAGATGCAGCGCCCTGTATTGGCCTGCGTTGGGAACAGGAATAGAAATTGCACTACACTTATATGTAGATGTGGTTTAATCCTAAATTAAGTATTAAGGTTCCCAAATATGCCGATCTATCAGTACAAGGCGCGTAACAGTAGGGGCGAGTCAGTCTCCGGAAATATGGAGGCGGCTACCACTGAGTCCGTTGCTGCACTGCTACTGAATAGTGGCGTTACCCCTATAGATATAACTCCTGTAGTAGAGGAGGAGGATGCGCTAAGGGAACTGCATAGCCGGTTTGGTAGAAGAAAGCCCAATCTCGATGATCTAATCCACCTGTGTCGTCAGATGTATAGTCTCAACAAGGCCGGTGTACCCATAATCCGTGGTATCACTGGGTTGGCGGGGACGATGCGTAACCCGGTGTTGGCTGAGATATTAACAGGCATCAGGCTTGAGCTAGAGTCTGGTAAAGAGCTATCTCTGGCTATGGGTAAGTACACAGATACTTTCCCTACCATAATGATCAGTCTTATCAAAGTTGGTGAAAATACCGGTAAACTGGATGATGCTTTTCTTCAATTAGCTACCTACCTTGAGCTGGAGCGGGACACTCGTAACCGCATCAAGACGGCACTGCGTTATCCGAGTTTCGTTATAGCGGCTATCGCTGTTGCTATCGCCGTTGTTAATATATGGGTCATACCTGCATTCGCTAAGCTATTTTCCGGAAAGAATATAGAGTTGCCCTGGCAGACCAAGGCACTGATTGCAACCTCTGATTTTTTTGTTGCCTACTGGCCGATAATGTTGGCCCTGATGGTATTTTCATTAATAGGTATACGCTATTACGTTCGTACCGATAACGGGCGTTACAGCTGGGATCGTCTCAAGCTTCGGTTGCCAGTAGTTGGGGATCTTATTCATCGGGCCACCATAGGGCGTTTTGCTCGCGCCTTTGCCATGACCGTCGGTAGTGGCGTGCCACTCATCCAGGCACTTACCGTGGTATCGCGCGCGGTTGATAACGAGTATGTAGGGAATCGTATCCTCACTATGCGCAACGGTGTCGAGAGGGGTGATACCTTGACCCGTACAGCATCGGCAACCGGGTTGTTTACACCATTGGTAATCCAGATGCTTGCGGTAGGTGAGGAGACCGGTGCAGTCGATCGTATGTTGGGGGAGGCGGCTGACTTCTATGAGCGTGAGGTGGATTATGATCTTAAGAATCTCACCACCGTAATAGAACCGATCTTGCTTATAGCGATTGGTATTCTGGTGCTGATATTGGCCCTGGGTATCTTCCTGCCGATGTGGGATCTTACCCAGTTGACCAGGCTTTGAGGGTGGAGAGCTCAAGTCATGTCGACTGGAGAGAATACCAACTCTACAACTACCAGAAGGACTCTGTATAGATGGTTCGCGCTGCCGGCTATCTGTCTATTGTTTAGTGGACAGGCAGTGGGGGCGCTAATCGCCCACTACAGCTTTGATAGTTGTGACTGGCATACATCCGGTATCGCTACGAATAGTGCCCCTGGTACTGTTGGTAGTTATGACGGTCTGGTATCGGGGGCAGTAGGTCGCAACAATGATCCAACCTCTGGACTTAAAAATGACACCTGTAGTAGTGCTTCCTTTGGAGGCGGGGCAATCGATATAACAGGTCTGCCTCTGTCTACTACATCAGGGGTCAAGACTACGGTCAGTTTCTGGATGTATTGGGATGGGACTGATGGCGTTATGCCGATCGGTTGGTATCGGCACGATCTCTGGTTCTCTGGTGGCAATTTTGGTTTTAATAGTTCTGGTAGTGATGTCTATGGCATCTCCTCCGCCGGCCTGGCCAACGGCTGGCACCATGTGGCCGCAGTCTTTACCAATAACGATATATACAGCAACAGGCTGTACATAGATGGGACCGAGCGCACTTTAACCCTGCGTCAGGGCCACACCCACAATAATTGGGCTGAGGTAAACCCGCATCTACGAATTGGTGGCTGGTGGTCTGACGATGGGTACAGATTTTCCGGCAGGCTGGATGAGGTAAAGGTATACGACAGCGAGATCACCCAGGCAGAGGTGAACGCCGATGTAGCTTACACAGCTGCCGGTTGCCCCGGTTGCCCAGCGCCTGCCCCTGGTACCTTGGTGGCCCGCTACAGCTTTGATGATAACTGGAATATCACCGGGGTCTTGGATGATTTAGTTGGTACAGCAGATGGGACCAGGATTGGTTGGGTCAATCGGGTAGCGACCCCCGCCCAGGGGATCAAGCCGGACACCTGTTATGGTGGTGAGTTCTATGGCGGTATCTTTGGCGGTACCTTCAATATAACCGGGCTGCCTCTGTCGACCGCACCCGGTGATAAGAGTAGCGTAACATTCTGGATGTACTGGGATGGGACCAATAGCGTCATGCCAATGGGATGGTATGTCCACGATCTCTGGTTAATAAATCCACACTTTGGTTTCAATACCGGTGGCGGTGATATCTACGGCATCTCTTCTACAGGTCTTGCCAACGGCTGGCACCATGTGGCCGCCGTCTTCACCAATAACAGCGTCTATGACAACCAGCTATTTATAGATGGGGTTGAACAGGTACTGAGCCATCGTCGCGGCACCATCTATAACAGTCGCGCCGTGGTGGACTCGCAAATGCATATAAGCGGCTGGGGAATAAACAACGGCTACCGTTTCCGTGGCCGTCTTGATGAGTTTCGTGTCTATGACGGCGCTATAGATCAGGCCCAGGTGCTCACCGACATGAACAGTGGTTGTAATCAACGGCTGGCCTGGTGGCAGATGGAGGAGGCCTCATGGGTAGGCAGCCCGGGAGAGGTGGTTGACTCGTCGGGAAGCGGCCTCAATGGCACTCGCAGAGATGATGCCACTACTGGTACCGGCAGCCCGGCGGTTCCAGGCAGCCCGGGAACATGTCGCTATGGCGTGTTTGATGGTGAGGGGGATTATGTGGAGGTCCCAGGATTTCCCGACCAGACTACTAGTTTTACTATTACCGCCTGGATGCGGACTACCAGGCAAGGTGAGGCGGGTCAGCGGATCTTTGCCGATGATGAGGACAATAGCCGCGGCGGCTATGCATTGAGTATGGGCGATGGCGGGCCCAGAAGGCTGCGCTTCTACTCGCGTGGCTCAATCCTGAAGATAATGGATTCAGATCCGGTGATCCATAACAATCGCTGGTACTTTGTTGCCGCGGTAGCTGATGTCGACAATCACTTGATGCGGCTCCATATCTATGACGATAGTGGTACCCCCCTATATGCAGGTTCTCAGGCCTTTGCCGGCAGCTGGGGGACAGATAGCGGGATGGCATCCATCGGTGGAGAGACCGATAGTGGCGAGGTCGATAACCGCTTTCGCGGTAATCTGGACGAGGTCTCTCTACACACAACAGCTCTGAGCGTGGCGCAGATTGAGTATGTGATGCAAGAGACCCACGCCTGTTACGTTAGCACCCTGGATCATATTGAGTTTCACCACGATAGCTCGGCCCTCACCTGCCAGCCGGAGAGTGTGACCATCAGGGCGTGCTCCAATTCCGACTGCTCTGTCCTGCATACCGACGCGGTGCAGGTTGATCTACTACCGACCGGCTGGGTTGGGGGTGACACCATAACCATCAATAACGGTAGCGGTGTTTTTGAGCTGCGCCACACCACTCCAGGAACCGTAACTTTGGGTGTAGCGGGGGCCAATCCATCTCCTGCCAATGGAGAGAGCTGTTTTGTCGGTGGTGTCGCTGCCAGTTGTGATATTGAGTTTCACGACTCAGGATTTATCTACGATATCCCGACCCAGACCTCTTGTGCAACATCAGGAAACCTGAGCATAAGTGCAGTGCGTAAGGATCTGGCCAGTGAGCAGTGTGTCCCTGCCTTCCAGAATCGCACCGAGGCGGTGCAATTCTGGACCAATTACACAAATCCAGCCAGTGGTAGCAGGCAGTTGACCCTAAACAGCGGTGGCACTGACTATACCATTGCTACAGCAGCGCCAGGTACGGCTGTGCCGCTAACGTTTAATGGCAGTGGCACTGCTACGGTCACGGTCAACTATGAGGATGCCGGGCAGTTGACCCTGGATTCCAGCTTCAGCGGGAGCGGCAGTGAGGCCGGTCTGGTAATGACCGGTAGTGACGCCTTTGTCACCAAACCTGATCATATCTATGTGTTCAGTGATGATGCAAATGCTGCCTGTCCCTCCGGGGATCATACCTGTAGCGCCTTTCAACAGGCGGGAGAGCCGTTCAATCTCAAGGTGCGTGGCGTCTGTGCGGATAACTCCGTAACCCCAAATTTTCAGATGAACGGCATCACCCTGTCACAGACATTGGTTACTCCAGTGGGCGGAGCGCCTGGCAACCTGGCAGTTACCTCCGTAGATATAGTGGCGGCGGACAATGGTGAACATCTGATCAACAATCAGGCGTTGTCCGAAGTGGGTGTATTCACTATTACCGCCACCCCGCCGGCAAACGCCTATTTTGGTGAAACGGTGACCGGAGGTAACAGCGATAATATTGGCCGCATCTATCCTGCCAGACTGATGTTTTTCGGCAATACGCCACAATTTAATAGCGGCTGTAGTGCTGGTGCCAATCCATTTACCTATCTTGGGGCGGATCCGGTAAATGGTGGTTTCGGTTTTGCTACCGATCCTGTGCTGACGCTAGAGCCACAGAATAGCGCTGGTGTCTTTACCCAAAACTATGCAGGAGATTTCTGGATGTTGGATGATGCCCTGGCTGGTCGCAGTTACTCCAATGTGGCAGCCGCAACCGCGGCAACTATCAGCTGGGATGTGGATGGAGGGAGTGCGACGCGCGCGGGGGATGATTACGATGCCGTGCCGCCAACCCTGACTCTCAGTGGTGATCGGATAAGTTACTCTCGACCGGCTACTCCGGAAAATCCATTCAGTGCCTCAGTGGACCTGGATCTCAGCGCCGCCGATCTGACCGATGCCGATGGGGTCTGCTACGACTCAGTCAACAGCAGTTGTAACACAAATGATGGTGATACGCCGAACGGCTTTACCTTTAGCGCCATTACCGGTACGGAGCTGCGCTATGGTCAGGGTTATGCCAACGACAGTTACGGTACCCAGGGTGAAATCGGGGATACGTTGGTGCTACCCATCGGTGCCCAGCACTACGATAGCGGTGGTTGGATAGTGAATAGTGATGATAGCTGCTCAATAATTAGCTACAGTAAGGTGGACAGTGATATTACTACCTCTGCCTCTCCAGTGACGCCAATAACGCTAAATGGTGGTAGTGGCGATCTGACCCTGCAGGTTATCGCCAACCCAGATCCTCCTGGTGGCGAAAGCGTAGTTACATTGACTTGGCCTCTCTGGCTGCCTGGTCCTACAACTGCTACGGCCACCTTCGGTATATTCCGCAGTGATGACCGTTTTATCTACTGGCGAGAGATAGAATGAGCAGCCAGCGCGGTTTCACTCTGATTGAGCTGGTCATGGTGATTATCATCGTCGGTATACTCGCAGCCTATACCGTGCCGCGAATTGATCTGCATATATTTGATGCACATGTGGCCGCACAGGAGTTGGTAGAGGCGGTGCGTTATGCCCAGGAGATGTCGATGACACACAGCGGTAGCGCGCCCTTCCAGGTTGAGCTGGATTCTGGTGCCAACAGTTTCCAAGTAACTCAAAACGGAAGTGCAGTGAGCAATCCTATGTCCGGCGGCAGCAACTATGTCAGCGACTGGACCAATGTTGCAATCGATCAATCGGGAACCATCCAGTTTGATTCCAGGGGCAGGCCCATCTGTCTTGCTGGACTGCCAGCCTGCAGCGAGCCGTCCGGGAGCAATGTCACGGTCACCGTGTCGGTTGGCACAGATAGCAAAACAGTCGTGGTTGAGCGGATGACAGGCTATGCGCGGATCAATTAGGCAGCTCGGCTTCACCATGATAGAGACGGTGATGTTCATCGTGGTTATCGGAATTGCGCTATCTGTAGTGGTAATGCAGTTCAGGCAGAGTATAGGTCACAGTCATGAACCGTATGTACGACAGCGTGGTATAGCACTGATGAATGCCTACATGGATGAGATAGTGCGCAAGCGCTGGAATGAGTGCACCCCTGTTGGTGGTGGCTGGATAGATACCGTTGCCTCCATCTGTCCGGATGGCTCCTCGATCCCAGGGATTGGCCCGGATGGAGAGAATCGTTCTCAGTTCGATGATATCGATGACTATCATGGGGTTAGTGACAGTCCTCCTCAATTCCCCGATCAGACCGACCCGGTAGATGGGCAGTCACCGATGCCTGGTTATGACGGTTTCAGTGTCAGCGTCTCTGTCAGCCAGCCCGGTTCCGCCTGGAATGGCGTGCCGGCTATCGATGTGCGCCATATTACGGTGACTGTGACTACACCAGCCGCTGAGACCTTTTCCATTCACGCCTACAGGCTCAATTTCTGATGCTGAATCTCAACCACAATAGAGGCTTCAATCTACCAGAGATCATTATGGCGGTAGTCATAATCGGCATTGTTGGCGGCCTGATGGCACCGGTAATCGAACAGTCGGTCGGCTCCTACTTTACCACCCGTAGCAGAGGCGAACTGACGGCTAAAGGGCGTTTGGCATTGGAGCAGTTGGCCAGAGTGGTGCGCCAAGCCGTCCCGAATAGTCTGGAGGTGGTCACCTCCGGGGGGAACGAGGGGATACAGTTCCTGGAGGTGCGTACCGGTGGGCGATATGTCTCCACAAATGATGGTTTTGCCGGGGCATTTCTGGTCCCAGCAAGACGTTTCTCCAAGAGTCCGACAATAATGCTGGAGCTGTACATACTAGATAGTGTAACCCTGCAGGCTGGTGATAGATTGATCCTGGGTAATACCTCAGCCGGTGAACTACGGGCCGGCAGTACCGTCTCTTCGCTGACTGGGACTGTTGCCACAGCCAATGTTCCAGATGGTACTACCGTTGGACAGGTTCTGCAGCTAGGTTTTGTCGGCCACAGCTTCCCCAACGATTCACCGGGTAACCATTTTGTTATCTCCAATAGGGTGCATGAGATTGGGTTATTGGGCGATACCTTGCGATGGCACAAGGGCTCCGGTATGAGCGGCTACGATACCAACGGCGATTGGAGTAGCTCCGATCCTATCCTGGTGGATGGGGTAACTTCATTGGATTTTAGTTATGAACCGGGTAACCCTTTCGCCAGTGGAGTATTACGGGTAGACCTTGAGCTGGCAGATGGAGATGAGACCATCCGTCTCTATCAGGAGGTCTTGATCAGGAATACGCCATGATGCAACACAGTAGACAATCCGGCCTCTCCATGCTGGCAGCGATCTTTTTGATAACCGCCCTGGCGCTACTTGCAGCCATGATGACACGGTTTATCGTCATGGGCACTAGCGAGAGCATCAATGAACTCTACTCGTCTCAGGCGCTGTATGCAGCGGAGAGTGGGGCAGAGTGGGCTGCCAACCGTATTGTCAATGGAGCGTCTGCCGTTACTACCGACTCTCCGGCCAATCCAGATGCAACCGCCTGGTTCACTACTACTTACAGCAGTGTAACGGTTAGTGGTGAGACGCTGTATACCATAACCAGTACCGGTGAGGCTGGAGGTAGTGCAACATCTCCACGGGTGCAGCGACAGATTGAGACGCTGTTTAAGCCCTAGTTCATATGTGTGACCTAGCGATGCTATAGGCATGGCCGCAGGTTGAATGAACCGGACTGTTTAACAGGCGATAAAAAAGCCTGAATCTGTCACCAAGGTTACAGATTCAGGCTGTCAGCGGTAGAAAATTTATTTTCTGCCAAATTTAGGCGAATTTTATAGGATATAGCCTCGCTCTTCATGTTGGTTGATATCGAGACCCTCTGTCTCCGCCTCATCAGAAACACGAAGTCCTAAAATAGCATCGACGATCTTAAGGGTGATATAGGTGGCGATAGCTGTATACCCCACCGTGGCAACCACACCTACCAACTGTACTGCCACTTGGGAGCCCATGCTCTTGCCTTCCGCAAGGCCGGCACCCCCCAGCCCTGCAACGACAAAGATGCCGGCAGCGACAGTGCCCAGCATGCCACCTACACCGTGTACCGGAAAGACATCGAGCGAATCATCTATGTTCAGTTTCTGTTTGATAAAACCGGTGGCATAGAAGCAGATGATGCCAGCACTGATACCAATAATCAGCGCACCCATAGGCCCGACATAGCCGGACGCAGGTGTAATGGTGCCTAGACCCGCCACCATACCGGTGACTGTGCCGAGGGCGCTGGGTTTGCCATATTTAATCCACTCCAAGGTCGCCCAGGTTATCGCACCACAGGCTGCACTGGTGTGAGTAACCAGCATCGCCATACCGGCATCGCCATTGGCGGCCACCGCACTACCTGCATTGAATCCAAACCAGCCGACCCACAGCATACCGGCGCCGGTTACAGTCATGGTCATGTTATGCGGTATCATTGCTGCTGTCTGGAAGCCATTGCGATTGCCAATGACCATCGCACTGACCAGTGCCGCGACACCTGCCGTTATATGCACCACAGTCCCACCGGCAAAGTCCAGCAGCCCTTTCTCTGCCAGCCAGCCGCCACCCCAGACCCAGTGGCAGATCGGGAAATACACGATAGTGACCCAAATGGCACTGAACAGAAGCATAGAGGAGAACCTCATGCGTTCCGCGAATCCACCGATAATTAGAGCCGGTGTGATTATGGCAAAGGTCAATTGGAACATGATAAATACCGTCTCCGGCAGGGTCCCGCTCATAGATTCGCGGGTCACATCTGCAAGAAAGGCGTTGCTTAACCCGCCAACTACGGCATTCATGCCTCCGCCGTCGCCAAAGGAGAGGCTGTAACCATAGAGCACCCAGATAACACTTACCATGCAGGCGATGGCAAAACACTGCATCAGGACAGAGAGGACATTTTTTGCCCTAACCAGGCCTCCATAAAATAGCGCCAGCCCTGGCAGGGTCATAAACAGAACCAACGCGGTCGAAGTCAATATCCACGCACTATCACCCGTGTCCAGGGTGTCAGCGCAAGCAATAGCTGGCATCAAAAGCAGCAGTAAGGCTGCTGCCATACGATTTGTATATCTCATTTTATCTACCCCATTTGCCTGAAATTAAAGTGCGTCGCTACCAGATTCACCGGTACGGATACGTATGGCCTGCTCTACATCCAAGACGAAGATCTTGCCATCACCGATCTTTCCGGTATTTGCCGCGCCACTGATCGCCTCGATGACGCGGTCAACCTGGTCATCATTGACGACAGTCTCTAGCTTAACCTTGGGCAGAAAATCGACCACGTATTCAGCGCCTCTATACAGCTCTGTATGGCCCTTTTGACGACCAAAGCCTTTAACTTCAGACACGGTAATGCCCATGATGCCAATTTCAGATAGGGCCTCACGTACATCATCGAGCTTGAAGGGTTTGATGATTGCTTCGATTAATTTCACAGTATCCCCCGCTTATCGTTATGTTGAATTACAACGGAGTTACTTTTACCACAATCGGGGGTCAGATTGTACTGAGCAACCCTGATATTCCGGCCGATCTGAAGTGCCGGCTGTAGCGTTAGGTTAGAGGAGTAGATAAAAAAAACCCGGCAAAGTACCGGGTCAGAAGGGGAAATATGAATATGTCATGGCGACAAATATTGCCGCCATGAGGGTATGGTGTTTAGCAGTTATCGGTATTTGTATCTACTGTTGGGGCTGATGTGCTACTGCCGTTATTGTTATAGGTAGCCTGGCAGCCGTTGATCCCGTTGAGCCGAAAATCACGGTTACCAGTGACGGGGTTGTTCACCACCGTAAACTCGTCCAGGCTGCTTTGCTCTATTGTCCGGTCGATACCGATTGCGCTCTCTTCCGGATAGCCCTGATCGACACGTACATCATTGGGGCCGTTATCGACGCCATCATTGTCCATATCCACATCCTGGTTGTTTGCGCCCATATTCGTACCTTCGATGATGGCCTTGGCGTGGACCACCAGGGCCCCGGTCTTGAGACTACCTGCCATGGACTCTACGACAGCTATACGGGCATCGGTCTCCAGGCTTACATACCTCGGGATCGCGGTGGCTGCCAGAATCCCCAGGATCACAATCACCATAACCAGCTCTATCAGGGTAAAACCGCTCTGTTTTTTGTTCATGCAGATAGCCTCACTCACTAAAAATACATCAAAACACGCCGCAAATCGCAGGGTAGCTCTTACCCTTTTAACGGCAGATAGGTAACTCCCTTTAGCGATAATAGATAATATAGTGCAAAAAAATGATAATTCAATGAATAATCAGTCATATATGTAGTTTTTCTAACTATTTACCTGAAAAAGGGCTAATATGGTATATACTCCTGAAGGATCCTCTGTATAGGTGCGCTTGGGGGCATAGGTGAAGCTATTTTTTAGGAAACAGTTGAAACAGGATCTGCAGGCCGGTATAGGCCTCCATCCTAACGGCATCACTGTCGCCGTAATTAAGCAGCGCATTGGTCAAAGACCACTGCTCCAGAGTGTGCGTTTCCAGCCATATGCCGGGCATGATAGTCACGCCGGAGTGTGTAGGCAGCTAGCCTCAGAGATGGATCTGCACAGCATGAAAAGCGTCCTGGTGCTCTCTCCCGAGGACTACACGATGCTGCAGGTGGAGTCTCCAGGGGTGGAGCCGAGTGAGCTACGTGGGGCCGTTCGGTGGCAGATCAAGGACCTTATAGATTTTCATATCGATGACGCTGTCATCGATCTATTCTCTCTACCTGAACCGAAGCGGGCTGGGGTTGGCAGCAAGCTCTCAGTGGTTGCTGCACGCAACTCGCTGATTCGGGATCGGGTCGATCTGCTTGGTGCTGCCGGGATCGAGATTGAGGCAATAGATATTACCGAGTTGTCACTGCGTAATCTGGCACTTTTGGATGAAACGGATGAGGGTGCCCACGCCTTTCTATATTTATCATCCAATTGCGGCATGATCGAGATTATTAACAACGCCCAGCTCTATCTCAGTAGGCATATTAAATTCGACTTGAACGATCTTGAGCATATGGATGGCAGTGTCGTTGATTTAGAGCAGGGGAGCCCTGTGCTGGACACCCTGGTACTGGAGATCCAACGCAGTATGGATTTTTATGAGAGCCAATTTGGTGAAGGTCCGGTAAAAAGGGTCAGTGTGATGTCTACGGCTGCGAATAGGATCAAGGGGTTAATACAGTTTGCTGAGGCGAATCTTGAGGCGCCTGTTGGCGAGTTCAGGTTGGCGGAAATGCTGGATGGGATGGAGAGTGCGCTCACAGGAGGGTCGCAAGATTACATGGCGGTAGTTGGCGGGGCCTTGCGAGGGGCAGTATGAAAAAACCACTGCAACAGGTCAACCTATACCACCCAATGTTTCATAAACAGGAGGTGCCGTTCTCTGCCGCTACCATGGGTATTCTCCTGGCCATACTTATATTTGCCTATTTCATCACATACGTAGTGACATGGGTGCAGCTGCAGGGCATTGACGGACAGCTTCAAGCTGCTCGGGAACGGCAGGCAACCATGGAGAGCAATATCGCCATGCTGAGTGAGCAGGCGCCAACTGCAGAGACAGATAACGAGTTAGTACGGAAGCTAGAGAGGCTGCGGAAACAGCGTGATCTGAGAAAGGAGGCCATGGTAATTCTGGAGGGGAGTATGATGCAGAAGCAGACGGAATTCTCCAGCTTCTTTACCGGTCTCGCAAGGCAGCATATAGACGGCCTCTGGCTACAGCGGATTCACATTCTCAGCGGTGGTGATGAGTTGGAGCTGGGTGGTGGGGTTACCCATCCAGAGTTGGTACCGCAGCTTTTGGGCAAGTTATCTGGAGAGGAGGCGTTCAGGGGGCATATATTCGAGGTGTTGAGCCTGCAGCGTGGGGAGCAGGAGCAACCATATGTGAGCTTTAACCTGTCCACCAGCAGTGGGGTCAGTGGGGAAGAGTCGCAGTGAACGATTATTACGCAAAATTGCAAACTGCTATAGAAAGGATACGACCGGTATTAGATAGATTGCAGCCGCTGCGTGAAAAGATACTGCAGGGCGCGGCCAAGGTGGATAGCATGACCCTGCGGGAACGGCTGCTGATGTTGCTCGTTGCTGCAGTGGTGCTGCACATGGGCTGGAGCCTCCTCTTTTGGCAGCCGTTGCTAAAAAAGGAGCAACGGTTGAAGAACTCACTGGCCGGTGTGCGTGAAGAGAATGTCCAGATGGAGCAGAATTTAGCGGAGCTGGGGCAGAGATTTGGGATCGACTATAACGCCAAAACTGAGTCGATGATTGATGAACTGCTGCAGGAGTTGGATACACTGGGGTCGAAAAACAGTGAGCTGACCTCACTGCTGATAGCCCCTGAACAGATGGCAAGGTTGTTGGAGCAGCTGTTGCTCGATAGAGGTGGTTTGCGGCTTATAAAGCTAGAGAACAGTGTCTCCAGGGCTGCTGTGGAGCAGAATAATGTGCTTGACCAGGCATCGCAGCAGCCGGAAGAGCAGGAGAGTGACATTACTGGGGGGGTATTAACGTCACCTGGCATATACCAGCACGGCTTTACCCTGGAGTTAGAGGGAGAGTTCTTCTCCACACTGGAGTATCTGCGGGCTCTGGAGGCGTTTCCCCAGCGTTTTTTCTGGGATGCGGTTGAATATGATGTGGTGGAGTATCCGCGGGCAAAGGTGCGTATCCGACTACACACACTGAGTCTGTCAGAGGGATGGGTTGGTGTATAGGTTATTACTGATGCTGTTGTTGCCCATGACCGCTGGGGCAGAACAGCTGGTTGATCCGACTATGCCTCCAAACCATCTGCAGCCTTCGGTTGTTGCTGATGAGGTTGATGGTGAGGTAGAGGATTTTCGGCTAAATGGGATACTGCTCTCTCCAGCCGGTAGTAGTGCGATAGTAAATGGTATACGTGTTAATGTGGGTGAAGAGGTTAATGGTGGTAAGGTGGTTGCCATAGATGCAACTACGGTCAGCATCCAAACCGCAACAGAGATTGTAGAGTTGAGACTTATTCCTATGCAGATAAAGACAGCAGTTGGCAGGGGTAAATAATGAAACAGATGATTAGATCTATCTATTGGATCATGTTTTGTGGTGCGACACTGCTGCTAATAAACGGCTGCAGTTCCACTACATCTGCAGGGAAGACAGCAATCGATAGTATCCATCAGACACTGGAGGATGGAGCGGCAGAGTCGAGGCAGCAGTCAGCGCCCCCCCCGCCAGAGGTGACTGCCGCACTTATGCCCAATATTGACCAGATGCTTCCAGGTCCAAGCGGCGAAGAGAATGCACCGCGCTTCGATGTGAGTGTGGTCGATGTCCAGGCGCGTGATTTTTTCATGGGATTGACCGAGGGGACGCCCTATAACATGGTGGTACATCCGTCGGTAACGGGCTCAATCTCACTCAATCTAAAGAGCGTCACTATCACTGATGTTATGGAGACCCTGCAGGATGTCTACGGTTATGAGTATGAACGTAGAAGGGATGGTTTCTATGTGTTGCCGATGCGTCTGCGCTCACGTGTGTTTCAGGTCAACTACCTGAATGTGCAACGTACCGGAAGATCTAAGACAAGTGTCAGCTCTGGACAGGTGTCCAATAGCGATAGCAGCTCAAGCTCTGATGAGGGCAGCTCCGACTCCTCCTCATCAGAGGATAGCGAACCTCTGTCAGGCAGCGTGATCAATACCTACTCAGAGCAGGACTTCTGGAGTGAACTGACTACTGCCCTGCAGACAATTGTTGGTAGTGGTGAGGGGCGCTCGGTAGTGGTAACACCTATCTCCGGATTGGTGGTGGTACGCGCCATGCCTATGGAGTTGCGGGAGGTAGAGGAGTATCTCAACAGCACAGATCAGGCGATGCATCGTCAGGTGATTCTGGAGGCGAAGATCCTCGAAGTGGAGCTGAATGATGGTTATCAGGCCGGCATCAACTGGGCCAAACTGAAGAATCAGGGTGGCAGAACTATCTCGATAGGTCAATCAGGCGGTGACACGCCCTTTAGGAACCCTGGCATTGTGGCCACCAATCCGTCGACTGGCGGCATTGTTGATCCTACCGTTGCCTCTCCGGTCGGCTTTACTACCTTCCAAGCGTTTGGTGGCTTTTTCGGGGCAACCATTGCCTCCGGCAGCTTTCTGGCGTTTATAGAGCTGCTGGAGTCACAGGGTAACGTCCAGGTGCTATCTAGTCCGAGAATATCCACCCTGAACAACCAAAAGGCAGTCATCAAGGTCGGAACCGATGAGTTCTTTGTAACCGAGGTCTCTAGTACCACAACCACCGGAACCGCTACCACGACCACTCCGGAGATCACTCTGACCCCATTCTTTTCCGGTATCGCCCTCGATGTTACCCCGCAGATCGATGAAAATGGTGGTGTCACTCTGCATATTCACCCATCGGTCAGCGTTGTTCAGGATCAACAGAAGGATATTCTGATAGGGAACCAGACGCAGAGTCTGCCTTTGGCCCTGAGTACGGTACGTGAGACCGATAGTGTTGTTTATGCGCAGAACGGAGAGTTGGTGGTAATCGGTGGCCTGATGGAGGAGTCGACGGTAGAGGATCAACAGGCGACACCATTTATCAGCAAGGTGCCGATTTTGGGGAATCTGTTTCGTTCTACCAGCCAGAATGCGAAAAAGAGTGAACTGGTAATGGTGTTACGTCCAATAGTGGTCAACAAGCCTGGAGTGTGGGGAAAGAGTATGTCCGACAGTGCTCAACGTTTCCGCAAACTGGATAGAGACTTCGGGTTCAGCAGTAAGCCGCACGTTTTTGGTAATGAGTGGGGAATGGGGAACAAGTAGGCGATGTACGAACAGCACTTTCAGCTACGTGAGGCGCCTTTCGGTCTGACTCCGGATACCAGCTATTTCTATAATTATGCTGCGCATCAGGAGGCGCTGAACGTGCTCCTGGTGGCCTTGCGTATGGGCGAGGGTTTTATCAAGGTGACCGGTGAGGTCGGTACTGGGAAGACCCTCATATGTCGCAAGCTGCTGAACATGCTCAACGGCGAGTTTTTTACCGCCTATATCCCAAATCCTTTCATGGAGCCGACTGCACTACGCTACGCCCTGGCGGATGAGTTGTCACTTGAGGTATCGGGCAATGTCGGTCAGCACCGGCTGTCAAGGATGATCACCGATCGGCTGATTGAGTTACGTTCCATAGGAGAGAAGGTTGTTCTCATCCTAGATGAGGCGCAGGCAATGCCGGAAAACAGCCTGGAGGCGCTGCGACTGTTGACCAACCTGGAGACGGAAAAAAACAAGTTGATGCAGGTTGTACTGTTTGGGCAGCCAGAACTGGACGAACGACTGCGGCAGCCCCATGTGCGGCAACTGCGGCAGCGGATCAGCTTCTCCTGCAAACTGCATCCGATGAACCGCGCGGGGGTGGATGGGTATCTGGAGCACCGTCTGGAGATAGGTGGGCATAGCGGTACCAGCCTGTTCTCCGATGGGGCGAAAAGGCTGCTCTATCGTGCCAGCCGCGGTATCCCAAGACTGGTGAATATCCTGGCACACAAGTCGATGCTGGCAGCATATGGCGAGGGTGGACAGCAGGTTTTACCGTCTCATGTGCGCAGTGCGATTCGGGATACTGATGATGTAAGTAACAGCTCAATCCTGCCGGGATCACAACTATTCAGGTTTGATGGATCCAGGTCATGAGCCTGATAAATCGAATGTTGCAGGATCTGGACAGGCGTCAGCGGCATGCTGGCACTATCGACGCGGCCGTTGCTCGGCCGGTCCCGGTCACACCGGTAGGCAGGTCAGGCAGATTATGGTGGATAGGGATTGCAGTCTTGCTGCTGTCGGTTGCCCTTGCTGTTCTTCTCCTGTTATCACCACAGAACGAACCACCGCAACAGCCAGCATCAGGGCCGATGCAGCCCGCATCGCTGCCTGATGAAGGGGTGGAGCAGCAGCCGAAAAACATGCCACAACCGGAGATCGTAGATCAGAACAGCGAACCTGAGTCTGTTGCGAGTAAGAGAGGGTCGCAGGAGGAGGCTGCTATAGGTGTAAAAGAGCATTTGGCAGCCTCCAAAGTGGACAGACAACCCGCGGCCCTTGAAGAGGAAGGCGTTATGGAGCCGCTGGTAGCTCCTGCGCCCGTAGTTGAGGCTATACCTCGGCAAGAGCCGGCAGCAGTTCCAGAGGTTAAAAAACCTGCTGTCCCTGAGCCAGAGAAGAGTAGTGCGAAGGGTAAGCCTACTGCTGGTGATCGTGCCACTCGTCTGCTGAGCAAGGCGGAGGATTTTCTCGTTGTCGGCCGCATAGCAGAGGCCGAGTCTGAGCTGCAGCGGGCGCTGAAGCTGAATCCTAAAAAACATCGTGCCAGAGAGCTGCTGGTTGGTCTTATGCTCAGGAGCGGGCGCGACAACAGCGCAGCATTGCTGCTGGCGGAAGGGCGCAGGTTGGCCCCTGAGCACGAGCTGTTTGCCCTGTTGCAGGTGCGCCTGTTGTTACAGCAGGGAAGGCGTTATGCCGCCATTGAGCTACTGAAGGAGATGGAGCACTCTGCCGGTAGTGGAACGCAGATACTTACTATGTTGGCAGCCCTGCTACAGCAGGATGGGCGACACCAGGAGGCGGCGGACGTCTACCGGCGGCTGGTAAAAACGGATCCTGATAATGGCAACCATTGGGTTGGGTTGGGCATCTCCCTGGAGGCCATGGGGATGGTGTCGGAGGCGGTAGCGGCATACGACCGATCCATGCGTGGAGCCATACTCTCCCCGGAGCTTGGAAGTTATGCCGCTGAGCGACTCAAGGCATTGCGCTATTAGAGTGGAGGGCTGGGTATGCAGCTAGAACAACAGAGCCGCCGCCGGATCAGGATAGGCGATCTGCTGGTTGAGAACGGTATCATCTCCGAGGCGCAACTACAGGCGGCGCTGCAGGAGCAGAAGCGCTCCGGACATAAACTGGGTAATACCCTGGTTGAGCTCGGTTATGTCGAAGAGAGTAACCTGCTGAACTTCCTCTCACATCAACTCAACATCCCTTATATCGATCTTCGTGAGTACAAGCTGAATCCGGAAGTTGCGCGATTACTACCTGAGGTGCAGGCGCGACGTCATCGTGTACTGGTACTGGAGGCAGGAGAGACAGCCGCCCTGGTCGGTATGGCTGATCCAACAGACCTACATGCCTACGACTATATTGGCAAGCTGCTGAAGCGTGATATCAGGCAGGCGGTAGTGAGAGAGAGCGATCTGCTGTTGGCGCTGGATATGGCGTATCAGAGCAGCGAGGCGCTGACGAGTCTGGCAGGTGAGTTGGACGATGAGTTATCGCAAAGAGATATTGATCTCGGCCTGATGATGCAGAGCAGTGAGGATAGCGAGGCCCCGGTATTTCGCCTGCTACATACGCTGTTCGAAGATGCGATCAAGGCCAAGGCGTCTGATATCCACATAGAACCGGACGAAGATGTATTGAGAGTAAGGCAGCGGGTCGATGGTGTACTGCAAGAACATATAATGAGCGAAAAGCGCATCGCTTCGGCGCTGGTGCAGCGACTGAAGTTGTTGGCAAATCTTGATATATCAGAGAAGCGTCTGCCCCAGGATGGGCGTTTTCAGATCAAGGTCAGGGACCACAGTATAGATGTTCGCCTCTCTACCATGCCGGCCCAGCATGGCGAGGTGGTAGTGATGCGTCTGCTGGATCAGAGCTCTGGCATCCTGACTATGGAAGAGCTTGGTATCCAGGATGCGATGCTCAAAGATGTACGCTCATTCGTTCATCGCCCACACGGCCTGGTATTGGTTACCGGGCCGACCGGTAGCGGTAAGACCACCACCCTGTACGCGGCACTGCAAGAGCTGAATGTACCGGAGAAGAAGATTATCACGGTAGAAGATCCGGTGGAGTACAGCATGCCCAGGATCAACCAGGTTCAGATCAACAGCAGGATTAATCTGGACTTCAGCCGGGTATTGCGTACCGCATTGCGTCAGGATCCGGACATCCTGCTGGTGGGTGAGATGCGTGACCATGAGACGGCGCAGATCGGTCTACGTGCTTCTATTACCGGCCATCTGGTGCTCTCCACCCTACACACCAACAGCTCTATCGGCACCATCAGCCGTCTGCTCGATATGGGGATTCCAGGATATCTCATCGCCTCAGCGCTGCTCTGCATCATTGCCCAGCGGTTGATGCGTAAGATATGTCCGGACTGTAAGAGAGAGCTGCAGCTTGATGAGCAGCAGTTGGCATGGCTCGCAGGCAACGGTAGTGATATTCCGGCCGACACCAAGTTTTATCACGGCAAGGGCTGCGCTAGATGTAATAAACGTGGCTATCGTGGAAGGATCGGGGTGTATGAATTGTTGCAACTGGATGGTGATATGCTCGCGGCCTTGCGCTCAAATGATATCCACGCCTTTTCGGAGGCGGCTGCAAGGAGCAAAAGTTTCAGGCCTTTGGGTAAGGCAGCACTTGATTATGCGCTACAGGGGATAACAACCCTGGAAGAGGTGATAGCCGTCGCCGGTGATACCGATAGCTGAGCTATACCTCGCGCTACAGTTGCAGCATAAAAAAGGGGATACCGTTGCATCCCCTGGTTATATGCCAATCTAACATCAACAGATGCGCCTACCCTTGTTTTACTGTATTCGCACCATACTCATTGAACTTATTAGGATTTCGCCGCGATCTTGCGAGATTATCCGCAGATCAATGTAATCATCAGATGCTACAAAAGTGCCTGTGAATTTTTGCCAATCGTATGTGCCGCTGGGCATGCTTATTGGTTGCACTTTCCATTGCGGATCCACTGTTATTACAATACCACCGTTCGAGGCCAGGTCTCTTGCATAACCAAAAAAACTGATCTGATATGTTCCTCCACGTTGTACATTAATCCTTTGTGCGGTCGTGCCAAAAACATGGGCAGCTCTTCCTGAAGAGTTGACTATACGCAGGGCCGTAGGGATGGCTCCACCTGAAAGATTTACTGTTTGCGCTATGGTTTGAGCGTTATTTGAGTTCCACCAGATACCATTTTGGCCGTACAGTACATTACTACCCCATGGTCCACTCATGAAATTGGAGAAATTAGTGTCACGTACGAGGTTAGTATTGCTGCTTTGTCGACTATTACCGCTATTATTTAAACGTTCAAAAAATGCTGCTACATCGGATGCATTCATCCCGCAGTCAGTGCGTGGACATGTATTTGCATCGTATACTGCATACATGCGTTGAACAGCTCTAGCGGCTGTAAAGTTGTAACTTCTCCAGGGTGTTTGTGTGCCGACATACTGCATTGCTGGCCGCAAACCAATAGACAAAGCAGGATCTTTGGTGAAATAGTAGCAGTTACACCATGTCCTGTTTGACCACTCAACATCCATTGTTGGTGATTTAAAGAAAACTTCATACTCGCCCTGTACGCTACCAAACAACCTATTATATTCCTGGCTTCCCAGAAGTGACCAAAACGCCTCGCCGCGGCCCATAGTGATAGGAGGGGTATTGGAGGCTATTTTTGCTAACGAATCTCCCAATTCCTCTTGAGTAGGTAGCCTGCCAAGCACCCCCTGATAAAGTGAATTGACAAACACTACGTTGTTATTCGCACGCCACTGAATAATTTCAGGATCGACTACGGCTGAGGCAGTGCCTGTAAATAGTAATGTAATTACAAATATCCAACTAATCTTCATGCTTGACACCTCCTGATGTTGAATGCAATTGAGGAGCGAGTTGCATCGAATAACTCCATCCACCGTTATAATATTCCACATATTTGGTGTGGATTGATAGAGCAATTTTCATCACATCGATATAGAAAGGGATCACCTCAATCGCAGTGCCTATTCGATGACCGCTATAGACCACGGTACACTACCGCAGTGCAGGCAAGGCGATTCGCCTCAGGTATGCATGTAATTTTTTGCCCTGTGGTGTAATATGCGCGCTAATTTCGAAAGAGGGGCAGAGCGTGCGGGATCTCAATCCAATTACCAATAAAATCAGCGAGCTAAGGGGGCGTAGTGAATCCCTGAGGGGGTATCTTTGACTATGCGGGAAAGCGGGAAAAGCTGACCGAGGTAATGCGGGAGTTAGAGGACCCCGAGATCTGGAACAATCCCGAACAGGCCCAGGCGCTGGGCAAGGAGCGCGCTGCCCTTGAGGGTGTGGTAGCCACCCTGGATGAGCTACATGCAGGTCTGGAGGATGCCTCCGGGCTGCTGGAGATGGCGGTTGAAGAGGATGATGACGAGACCGTAGGCGCGGTAGTCACCGAACTTGAGGGCTACGAGAAGCGCGTCTTCGACCTGGAGTTTCGCCGTATGTTCTCCGGCGAGATGGACAGCAGCAACGCCTTTCTCGATATCCAGGCAGGTTCAGGTGGCACCGAGGCCCAGGACTGGGCGGAGATGCTGTTGCGTATGTATCTGCGCTGGGGTGAGGCCCACGGCTTCAACAGCGAGCTGATGGAGGTCTCATCCGGTGAGGTGGCAGGGATCAAATCTGCCACCGTCAAATTCAGCGGTGAGTACGCCTTCGGCTGGCTGCGTAGCGAGACCGGTGTGCATCGACTGGTACGCAAGTCCCCGTTTGATTCAGGTAACCGTCGCCACACATCGTTTGCCTCGGTGTTTGTCTCGCCGGAGGTTGATGACAGTGTGGAGATAGAGATCAATCCAGCGGATGTGAGGACCGATACATACCGCGCCTCCGGGGCCGGCGGTCAGCACGTTAACAAGACCGATTCAGCGATTCGTCTGACCCACGAGCCGACCGGCATCGTGGTACAGTGTCAGAATGATCGCTCCCAGCATAAGAACCGTGATCAGGCATGGAAGCAGTTAAAGGCCAAGCTCTACGAGCTGGAGATGCAGAAACGCAACGAGAGTGCCCAGGCGTTGGAGGATACCAAGGCGGATATCGGCTGGGGCAGTCAGATACGCTCCTATGTGCTGGATCAGTCGCGGATCAAGGATCTGCGCACCGGGGTTGAGACAGGTAATACCCAGGCGGTGCTGGATGGTGGCCTGGATCTATTTATTGAAGCCAGTTTAAAGAGCGGGTTGTAACCAATGAGTGACGAAAATAGCAGAGAAGAGCAGCAGGACGAAAACAAGCTAATAGCCCAGCGGCGTGAAAAGTTGGCCCGACTGCGCGAGCAGGGGGTGGCCTTTCCCAATGACTTCCGCCGCAACGTTATGGCGGGTGAACTGCATGCCGAGTATGGCGATAAGAGCGCGGAGGAGTTGGAGCAGCTAGCCATCCGTGCAAGTGTAGCCGGACGTCTGATGAGTCGCCGTATCATGGGTAAGGCGAGCTTTGCCCATATTCAGGATATGTCGGGGAGGATCCAGCTGTTTGTACAGCGCGACTCCCTACCGGAGGGATTCTACAACGAGGAGTTCAAAAAGCAGTGGGACCTTGGAGATATCATCGGTGCCGAGGGACAGCTGTTTAAGACCAAGACGGGCGAACTCTCACTGCGTTGTGACGGGTTGCGTATGTTGACCAAGGCGCTGCGGCCACTGCCGGTGGTGAAAGAGGCGGACGGCAAGGTGTTTGACGCCTTCGATGATCCGGAGCAGTGTTACCGCCAGCGGTATCTCGATTTGATCGTCAATGAGACCTCACGCCAGACCTTCAGGGTCCGTACCCAGGTGGTGCAATTTATCCGTAACTACCTGAATGAACGCGCGTTTCTTGAGGTTGAGACCCCTATGATGCACGCCATTCCGGGTGGTGCGGCGGCGCGTCCGTTTGCCACCAGACACAACGCCCTGGATATGGAGCTATTCCTGCGTATCGCCCCGGAGCTCTACCTCAAGCGGCTGGTGGTCGGCGGCTTTGAGCGGGTCTATGAGATCAACCGCAGCTTCCGTAACGAGGGGCTCTCCACCCGGCACAATCCGGAATTTACCATGCTGGAGTTCTATCAGGCCTATGCGGACTTTAACGACCTGATGGACCTGACAGAGGATATGCTGCGCCGGATCACGACCGAGGTGCTGGGCAGCAGTGTGGTCAACTACCAGGGTGAGAGCTATGACTTTGCGGCCCCCTTTACCCGCATGACGGTCAAGGAATCGATCCTGAGGTTTAACCCGGAGATCAAAGAGGCTGAGCTGGATGATCTGGATGCAGCACGTGCTATCGCCGAGCGGCTGGAGATCCCGCTGAAGGAGTCCTATGGCCTGGGTAAGGTACAGATCGAGATATTTGAGAAAACGGTGGAGCATAGGTTGATGCATCCAACCTTCATCACTGCCTATCCCACCGAGGTATCCCCGTTGGCGCGGCGCAGTGACAGTGACCCGTTTGTTACCGATCGGTTTGAGTTCTTTGTCGGTGGTCGTGAGATCGCCAACGGCTTCTCGGAGCTGAATGATGCAGAGGACCAGGCCGAGCGCTTCCGCAAGCAGGTGGAGGAGAAGGAGGCCGGCGATGATGAGGCGATGCTGTTCGATGCCGATTATGTGCGCGCCCTGGAGCACGGAATGCCTCCTACAGCAGGAGAGGGGATCGGGATCGACCGGCTGGTGATGCTGCTGACCGACTCCTCCTCGATTCGTGATGTATTGCTGTTCCCGCAGATGCGTCCCGAGTAGAGTGGCTGTCAATATGAAGCAGTTGTACGTATTGCTGCTGTTGGTGCTGCTTGCCGGTTGCGTAACGCTGCCACCACAGGGACAGCGTGCCGATCTTATCCTGGACGATGTACATAGCAGTGGCGGCACTGCCCTGGCGATAAGCCCGGACTCCAAGCTACTCGCCTCCGGAGGTACAGCTGGTTGGTTGCAGCTGTGGCGTCTGGACGGGGGCAAGGCCCTGGCCCGCTGGCGCGGCCACAAGATGGCGGTGACCGGTATTCACTTTGTGCGTGGCGGGTCGCGCCTTATCAGTGG
This sequence comes from Sedimenticolaceae bacterium, assembly GCA_050293315.1. Classification (GTDB taxonomy): domain Bacteria; phylum Pseudomonadota; class Gammaproteobacteria; order Chromatiales; family Chromatiaceae; genus CBFDBF01. The sequence continues at coordinate 2,542 of JBNKMS010000010.1, read as the reverse complement.
CGGTTACGACGGTATGATCAGTGAGTGGGACCTTAAAGGGCGGCTGAAGAGAGAGTGGAGAACCCCGTCAAGGATACGCCACCTGGTGGCCGATGACAGTGCCGATAGGATTCTGACCGGACACGTTGATGGCCAGGTCCGGCTATGGCGACTATCCACCGGCGAACTACTCCACGCCTGGAAGATCCATGAGGGATATATCGGAGCGGTTGCACTGGATGCGGTCCGTGGCAGGTTTGCCGCATCCGGATCGGATGGAGAGTTGGCCTACTGGCGGATCGGTGAACAGCCGCGCTACTTTGACCAGTCCCGCAACATCTCTGCCACCCTGGAGTTCTCGCCAGACGGGCGTTACCTCTATGGGGCCGGCTGGTTCTACCTCTACCGCTGGGAGCTTGCGAGTGGAGCACTGCAGCATATAAAGACAGAGCACTTTGGTCGGATCAATCGGATCGCCTTTATGCCTGATGGCAAGCATCTGGCCAGCATCAGCCGACAGACAGACAGTTCGGTGTTGATCCTGGATGCTGCAACCGGCAAGACGGTGCGGCGTTTTCAGAAGCACGATCTCTGTGGGGCGGTGGTGACGGTCTCCAGAGATGGGCGCTATATGGCCACTACCAGTGATGATGCCAGTGTGCGTATCTGGGACTTGAAGAGGGCAACCAGCTCTACACGCTGAGAGTGACTGGTTTTTCAATAAAATTCATATGGTTATTAGTAATTATTAGAGGCCTCGCCTATCCCTATTTGATATCATAGGGGGCAGAGGCTTTGTTATTGTATATAGGGTTATTGATGGACAGAAAATCGAGTGACACATACCTTCAGGAGTGGAAACAGCGCCAGGAGCTGGCGGAGAAGATGGTTCCGCTTATAGGTCAAATTTATCGCGATCATGGCATAACAATACGGATCTTTGGCCGTCGCCTGATGCACCACTCCACGATCGATATCCTCAAGGCCCACCGCTTTTCGCGTCAGATGGTGGGTGAGGAGCTGGATATCAGCAAGAGCTATGCAATGTTGGAGGCGCTCTCCAGTATGGACCTGGCCTCTGCCCGTATCGATCTGGGCAAGCTCTGCCACCAATATATCCATACGGATGGCAATCCGAGCATTGAGGATTTCCTGGCGCAAGAGCTGGCTAGTATAAACACCGGCAGAGGCAGCATCCTGGAGGAGCCACAGGATGTAGTGCTCTACGGCTTTGGTCGTATCGGCCGCCTGCTGGCACGGATGCTGATTGCGCGTACTGGTGCTGGTAACAAGATGCGGCTGCGTGCCGTGGTGGTACGTGGTGGCAGGGAGGGTGATCTACGCAAGCGGGCCAGCCTGCTGCGTCGTGATTCGGTCCACGGCCCATTCAACGGTTCTATTCGAATCGATGAAGAGCACAATGCGATCATAGCCAACGGTAACTACATACAGTTCATTTATGCCGACTCGCCAAAAGATGTGGATTACACCAAGTTCGGCATCAGCAATGCCCTGGTGGTCGATAATACCGGTATCTGGCGGGACGAAGAGGGGCTGGGCCAACACACCAGCACCCCTGGCGCCTCCAAGGTCATCCTGACGGCCCCGGGTAAGGGAGAGATAAAGAATATCGTCTATGGTGTAAATCATGGAGATATCGAGCCGTCCGATACCATCCTTAGTGCGGCATCCTGTACCACTAACGCCATTACGCCTGTACTGAAGGCAGTAAACGACAAGTTTGGGATCAAGAATGGCCACATCGAGACGGTGCACTCCTACACCAATGACCAGAACCTGATCGATAACTATCACAAAGGTGATCGCCGTGGTCGTAGTGCGCCACTTAATCTAGTGTTAACCACTACCGGTGCCGCCAAGGCTGTGGGCAAGGCATTGCCTGAGCTGGCCGGTAAGCTGACCGGTAATGCCATTCGGGTACCGACCCCGAACATCTCTATGGCCATCATGAACCTTAATCTGGAGACGGTGACCAGCAAGCAGGAGGTGAATGACTATCTGCGTGAGGTTGCGCTGCACTCCCAGATGCAGGACCAGATCGACTACACCGCATCACCAGAGGTGGTCTCCACCGATCTGGTTGGATCGGCGCACGCCGGTATAGTTGACTCACTGGCGACCATCGTAGATGGTGACCGTATTGTGCTCTATGTCTGGTATGACAATGAGTATGGCTACAGCTCACAGGTCATACGCATGATGCAGGATGTGGTTGGGTTGAATCCGCCGAGGATACCAGCGGAATAATTACGTTATCCCGCGGCTTGTCTCCTGGATCAAGGATGTAGGGCGCAATAACCAACGGGCATTGCGCCGAATGGCTATGATCTCTTGTCATATCCGGTAACAAGTTTCGCAGCCTATCTAGACCGGGGTCTTTTTCTTACCGTTGTGTCAGGCTGCAAGTCCCTTTCTTTTGTACGCGCAAAAGAAAGGGACGAAAGAAAACCGCGCCCGAGTGTTACCCCCTACGGGTGCCCTGCGCTTCTCGTCCCATTCGGGGCTCTTCCGACGGGACTTCCCTGTCCCGCGGAAGAGGGCC
>JBNKMS010000009.1:0-27688 GCA_050293315.1 Sedimenticolaceae bacterium | reverse complement strand
GAAATAGGCGAAAGAAAAAGACACTCCACGACTTGCCACTACGTGGTTCCCTCCGTTCCTCACCGCCCCAGGGGCTCCAGCGAAGGGATATCCCTATCCCTCGCTGGAGGCGCCGCGTCCATGCGGCGCCCCTACGGGCCTTATCCTGTTGCGGTTGCGGTACTCGGCTGCGTCGGAGGAGGTAGGGGAGCCACCCCATAACCCGTGTGTTACCCCGAGCATCGCAGTCCCGTGAGGATTCGGCCTGAAAGGGGCCGGCAGGGAAGCCGGCCCTCTTCCGCGGGACAGGGATGTCCCGTCGGAAGAGCCCCGAACGGGACGAGAAGCACAGGGCACCCGGAGGGGGTAACACTCGGGCGCTCTTTTCTTTCGTCCCTTTCTTTTGTTCGGCGCATCCCTGCGCCTCACCCCTTCGGGGCTTACGCGAAAAATTGCTCCCGGCAATTTTTTGAGCGGGTAAATAAAAGGGACTTGCAGCCAGACATCTGTGTCAGTTAAGGCAGCAGAGCGATTAGGCTGCGAAATTTATTACCGATGCTAAAAAATGACAAAAGCCCTGAAGGTTAAAGACTACGAAACTAACTACCGGATATGAAACAGACATCATATCCATGCGGCGCAATGCCCGTTGGTTATTGCGCCCTACATCCTGGTTCCAAGAATTTAAAAAAACTGAGGAAGATTAATTAATCAATAAAGCCGTGCTTCGCCAGAAGCTCCAGCGTCACCTCACCAGAGGCCTGCGGCTCCGCCGCCTGTTCGCCCTGCAGCAACCGCTCCAGATAGCGGGCCAGCAGGTCCACCTCCAGATTGACCCGCTGCCCGATCTTGTAGCCGTCGATAATCGTCTGTCGTGCCGTATGGGGGACGATGTTGAGCTCGAACTCGCTGCCATTGACCCGGTTTACGGTGAGACTGACCCCATCCATACAGATCGACCCCTTGGCGGCTATATAGCGGGCCAGTTCTGCCGGCGCCCCGATCCGCAGATGGATAGAGCGGGCATCGTCCCGTCGCTCTAATAGCCGTCCAACTCCGTCTACATGGCCGCTTACCAGATGCCCACCCAGGGGCGTACTCAGTGTCAGGGCCCTCTCCAGATTGACCCGACTACCCGGCGTGAGATCACCAAGGGTAGTCAGAGAGAGGGTCTCACGCGAGACATCGGCGACATAACCGTCGCCCGGCAGTTCGATCACGGTCAGACAGACACCGTTGGTAGCGATGCTGTCGCCCAGCTGGACACCATCCATATCCAACCCATCGGTCCGGATACGGAGGGCCATATCACCGCCCCTCGGCTCCAACCCTGCAAGGGTCCCCACCGCCTGGATGATTCCTGTAAACATATGCTTGGGACTCTAGGCCGACCTGATGGGCCTGGCCGTCACCCGGAGATCCCTGCCAACACTACGCACATCGCTGATCTCCAGCTCTATCCGGTCCTGCATCCGCTCAAGCCCGGGCAGGTGCAGCAGGCCCCTGGCACTATCCCCCATCAGATGGGGGGCCATATAGATCACCAACTCATCTACCAACCCATCTGCCAGGGCCGCCCCAGCAAGGGTATGACCGGCCTCCAGCAGGACCTCATTGATCTCCTCCGCCGCCAGATACTCAAAGGCGGAACGCAGGTCGACCCGTTCGCCACCGGCGGGACAGCGCACCACCAGGGCGCCGCTCGACTCCAGTCGGGAGCGCGCCTGTGGATCCCTGGCCGCACCGCAGATCACCACCGTGACCCCCGGCAGGGAGATCATCTTGGCATCCTCCGGCATCTGCAGATGTGAATCAAACACCACCCGCACCGGCTGATGTGGCTCCATATCCGGCACCATCCCCTCGGGTCTCAGCCGCACGTTCAGCGAGGGGTCATCCGCCAGTACTGTAGTGACACCGGTGACAATGGCCGCACTCCTGGCCCGCAGCTCCTGTACATCACGCCGCGCCTCCTCGCCCGTAATCCATTTACTCTCGCCATTGGCCATGGCAGTGCGTCCATCAAGACTCATGGCCAACTTGCAACGCACATAGGGTAGCCCCTGCTGCATACGCTTGATAAAGCCACGGTTCAGCTCCGCCGCCTCTGTCCCCAGCAGACCGCACTCCACCTCGATACCAGCCTGCTGCAGTTGTTCCAACCCCTTTCCTGCAACCAGTGGATTTGGATCCTGCATGGCGGCCACCACCCTGGTTACTCCGGCCTCAATCAGGGCGTCACTGCAGGGAGGGGTACGTCCCTGATGGCAGCACGGCTCTAGGGTGACATAAGCGGTAGCCCCCCTGGCAGCATCTCCTGCGGCGGCAACGGCGATTCGCTCCGCGTGGGGTTCACCTGCCTGTAGATGGTAACCCTCGCCAACCACTTCTCCATCCCGCACCAAGAGACAGCCAACCCGCGGATTGGGATGGGTAGTATAGAGACCGAGACGGGCCAACTTGAGCGCCCTGGCCATAAAGCGGTGGTCGTCTGGAGTCACGTCTTATCCCTCTCTTTCAGCAGATCAAGCTGTCTCTTTGTGACCTCAGGGGCTGGTTGACTCTCCAGCCGTTCAATCTCCTCACGAAAGGCGTTTACATCCTCAAAGCTGCGATAGACCGAGGCGAAACGGACATAGGCGACTTGATCCAGGCTACGTAACTCATCCATCACCCACTCGCCGATCTGGCGTGACGGGACCTCGCGTTCACCACTGGCCAGCAATCTGCGGCGAATACGGTCGAGCGCTGCGTCCATCTGTTCTGTCTCTACCGGCCGCTTCTCCAGCGCCCGTAGCATACCGGAAGATAACTTGCGCCCATCAAACGGTACCCGGCTGCCATCCTGCTTTACCACCCGGGGAAGATTGAGCTCTGCCGACTCATAGGTAGTAACACGCTCTTTACACACGGTACATTCGCGCCGCCGGCGCACCTGATCTCCCTCCCCAAACAGACGGGAATCGATCACCTTGGTATCTTGTGCTCCGCAGAATGGGCAGCGCATTACCTAGACCTACTGATCAGCGCACTACTATCCGTAAACAGGGTATCGCTTGCATATCTCCAGCACCTCTTGTTTGACCTTTTCGATGGTAGCCGCATCACCCCTGGAGTCGATAATATCGCACATCCAGCCGGCCAGATCACTGGCCTCGGCCACACCGAAACCGCGGGTAGTCATGGCAGGGGTGCCGACGCGAATTCCGCTGGTCACAAACGGTGACTGTGGATCGTTAGGAACAGCGTTCATATTGACGGTGATATTGGCCGCTCCAAGCCAGCTGTCGACATCCTTGCCGGTAAGCCCCGCCTTGATGAAACTGACCAGAAACAGGTGGTCGTCGGTACCACCGGAGACCACATCATAGCCGCGATCGATAAAGACCTGTGCCATCGCCAGGGCATTCTCCTTCACCTGCCCCTGATACTGCTTGAATTCCGGCTCCATCGCCTCTTTGAAGGCCACCGCCTTGGCGGCAATAATGTGCATCAGTGGTCCACCCTGGGTGCCGGGAAAGACCAGCGAGTTGAGCTTTTTCTCAATCTCCGGATTTGACCGGGCCAGGATTAGCCCGCCGCGCGGACCGCGCAGGGTCTTGTGGGTAGTGGTAGTAGTAACATCGGCGATCTGTACCGGGCTAGGGTAGTGTCCGGCTGCGATCAGCCCTGCAACATGGGCCATATCCACAAACAGGTAGGCACCCACCTCATCAGCGATCTGGCGGAAGCGCCCCCAATCCACCACCCTGGAGTAGGCGGAGAATCCTGCCACGATCATTTTCGGTTTGTGTTCACGCGCCAGCTGCTCCACCTCGGCGTAGTCGATCTCCCCGGTCGCTGGATCCAGACCATACTGCACCGCATTATAGATCTTGCCGGAGAAGTTGGGTTTGGCGCCATGGGTCAGATGACCGCCATGGGCCAGGCTCATCCCCAATACCGTATCTCCCGGCTGGCAGAGCGCCATGTAGACGGCGGCATTGGCCTGCGAACCGGAGTGGGGCTGCACATTGGCGTAATCTGCCCCGAACAGCTGTTTGGCACGGTCGATGGCCAGCTGCTCCGCCACATCTACATGCTCGCAGCCACCGTAGTAGCGTTTGCCCGGATACCCCTCGGCATACTTGTTGGTCAGCACCGAACCCTGCGCCTGCATCACCCGCGGGCTGGTGTAGTTTTCCGAGGCGATCAGCTCAATATGCTCCTCTTGCCGCACCTCTTCCGCCTGGATGGCCGCCCAGAGCTCATCATCATAACCACTGATCTGCATATCTCTGCTGAACATGAAACCTCTCTCCACCGAAAAAAAGGGGCATTTTATCAGCCCAACGGCTGCACGTCTGCCTCTTACATATATAAAAGTAGTCCCCCTCTCCCCACCCCGACACCAACTCCAGCGCTGCCCTACTGCCTACGTCCATACACCCCCCATCGTAGGAGAGAAGGCAATATAGATAGCCAGTTGGCGGGAGGATCAGTACAGCAGGGTACGTAATTATTCTTGGCTACCGCCCGAAGTGACATTTTTTGTCACCTTTTAACCATGGTAAGCCGTTAATAATTCTCTAAAAACCAGAAACCAGCTAGCGTCGACCGAATGACAGCCACAGATAGCTCATGTACAACATTGATTACGCAGAGTTTAATAACAGAAATCCCAAAGAGGTCACGGGTTGGCATTAAACATGCAGTGCTATAGATGAGTTTCACAACCAGGTTATCCAGCTACACCGTACGATGGTCTACACTGTAACGATGGTAGCTTTTCACGAAGTATAGTTTGAGGAGAGATCTCATGAGAAAGAACCAATCGGGTTTTACCCTAATCGAACTGATGATCGTTGTCGCGATCGTCGGTATCCTGGCGGCTATTGCACTGCCCGCATATCAGGACTACACCCTCCGTGCACGTGTGACTGAAGGTTTGTCACTTGCTGCAGATGCCAAGACCATGATCAGTGAGGGTTCATCCTCGCTCATCGAGCTACAGGCAACTGCGGCCGCCGTCAATGCAAAGGCAGGCGGTGCCGGTGCAGCTAGTAAGTATGTGTCCAGTGTTCAGGTCACCGCCAACACTGGGGAGATCGCCGTAACCTATAGAACTGGTCCCGGTCAGCCTCTTGCAGGTATCACGAATGCTAACGCCACCATCCTGTTAACCCCTTACGTTAGAACAGCTGGTGCTGCTGGTGCTGGTTCTGTTACACAACTTGGCGCCAGCTATGCAGCAGGCGTCACTGGTGCTATCGATTGGGGCTGCACTGCAAGTGACACCATTCCACCTGTTTCTATTGTGGCCAATAACTACGGTATGCCTTCTATAGCTGCGAATGCCTCAATGCCTACACGCTTCGCACCCAGCGACTGCCGTTAAGCAGTAACATCAAGTACATGTAGAACTGAGGGGGCGGATTCCGCCCCCTCTCCTTTTGCCTTGGCAAATAACCAACTCCTCTCCAGCCCACGACCCTACCGTTTCAATTCACACCATTCTCAGAGACTGATTGCACTACTACTAATTCTCGGTTATTGTCTTGTTTCACAAATAGTTGTAGATATTAAGCTACAATCTGCTTTAGCAGTTGCACAAGGAGTTTTCTGGGGAGAGGCACCATAATAGACCTATGGCCACGGCACAACCAAAGCTAAAGACCAGCGGACTGGCACATCGCCTGGTGCAGGATGGTCTACTGTCCGAAAAGGCGGCCCAGGAGGCGCTGCAACGATCAGCCTCCCAACGCACCCCTTTTGTCACCTACCTGGTCGAGCAAAAGATCCTTAGCGGCAGCAAGATCGCCAATGCCGCCGCACATGAGTTTGGGGTCCCCTTGTTTGATCTCCACTCCCTTAGCCTGGAGCAAGCGCCCATCGCCCTGGTGGCAGAGAAGCTAATCCGCAAACACCGTGCAATCCCGCTGTTTAAACGTGGCGGCCGCCTTTTTCTAGGTGTGGCTGACCCGACAAACATTGCCGGGCTGGATGAGATTAAATTCCATACCGGCCTGACCACCGAGGCGGTGGTGGTTGAGGAGAACAAACTCTCCCAGGTCATAGACAAGGTGATGGAGTCAAACGAGACCACCCTCTCGGCACTGATAGATGATGACCTGGATAGCCTCAATATCTCCACTGCTGATGAGGATCAGACCAGTGATACCGACCTGGATGTCGATGACGCCCCGGTAGTACGTTTTGTCAATAAGATGCTGCTTGATGCGATCAAGCTGGGTGCATCGGACATCCACTTCGAGCCCTATGAGAAAAGCTTCCGCATCCGCTACCGCCAGGACGGTATGCTGCATGAGGTCGCCTCTCCCCCGGTAAATATCGCCTCCCGCCTGACCGCCAGAATCAAGGTGATGTCACGGATGAATATTGCGGAGAAACGTGTCCCCCAGGATGGGCGTATCAAGATGGTGCTGTCACGCAACCGCTCCATCGATTTTCGTGTAAACACCTGCCCCACCCTATATGGCGAAAAGATTGTACTGCGTATTCTCGACCCGGCATCAGCCCAACTCGGCATTGACGTACTGGGTTTTGATGACAAGCAGCGTGCGATATTCGAAGAAACGATCAAAAAACCCTACGGCATGATCCTGGTAACCGGCCCTACAGGTAGTGGTAAGACGGTGACCCTGTATACCGCACTCAATATGCTCAATAAGACCGATACCAATATTTCAACTGTAGAGGATCCGGTAGAGATCCAGGTGGCCGGTATCAACCAGGTCAACACCAACACCATGACAGGGTTCACCTTTGCCCTCGCACTCAGGGCCTTTCTGCGCCAGGATCCGGACATCATAATGGTAGGTGAGATACGAGATCTGGAGACCGCCGAGATCGCGGTCAAGGCGGCCCAGACCGGTCACCTGCTACTCTCCACCCTGCACACCAACGATGGTCCCCAGACCCTGACCCGCCTGTCGAACATGGGGATACCGGCATACAACATCGCCTCATCCGTGTTACTGATCATAGCGCAGCGCCTGGCTCGCCGCCTCTGCGAACACTGCAAGAAGGTGGATGATGTACCAAAAGAGGCGCTGCTGGCTGAGGGTTTTTCCGAAAAGGACATAGCTGGCGGTATCAGGATCTACAAGGCCTCAGGATGTGATCGCTGCACTGACGGCTACAAGGGGCGGGTTGGTATATTTCAGGTTATGCCTATCTCAGAGGAGATGGGGCGCATCATCATGGCCGGTGGTAGCTCCATGGAGCTTGAGAAGCAAGCCAAAAAGGAGGGTATACAGAACCTGCGGGAATCAGGGCTGGAAAAGGTCAAGGCCGGCATCACATGCCTTGACGAGATCAACCGTGTAACCAAGGATTAACAACAATCCTAGATTCCTCAGTTGACCGCTTACAGTATGTATAATGCCATGCAAATATTGGACTTCAATTATGTACACCAAAGTTCACCTGCTAAGTAAAGAACGCTACGTGCAGGATTGCACGCCTGGAGCGGCACATAGCGGCGTCGCCTACATGGAGGTAGGCGAGAGGCGAGAGCATGGAGCGGTAAGCTTTGCAACTCCTTGGAATAGAATAACTATTTCTCGTCGTCGCGCCTTGCCCTGTACCACCCCAGGCGCACACTCCAACACGTCAAACTGAGGAATCTAGGATTATGGCAAAGCCAGCACAGAAGAGGGCTGTACGCAACAAAAAATCCGCCCAGAAACCACCTGCACCACCCAAGGCCGTAATCTACAAATGGGAAGGCACCGACAAACAGGGTAAACGTATGAGTGGTGAGACTCGTGCGTCCAACCTGAATATGGCGCGAGCCGATCTGCGACGACAGGGGATCAATCCGCTTAAGCTGAAGAAAAAACCGGCGTCTCTGTTCACCAACCGCAAAAGCAAGATCACTGCAGGCGATATCGCCGTATTTGCCCGCCAGCTCGCCACCATGATGAGCGCCGGGGTGCCGCTGGTCCAGGCCTTCGATATTGTTGGTCGTGGTCACGATAACCCCGCAATGCAGGACCTGCTGCTGGCCATCAAAGTCGATGTTGAGGGTGGCACCGCCCTGGCTGCTGCATTGAGCAAACATCCACTGCACTTTGACGATCTGTTCTGTAACCTGGTAAAGGCGGGTGAGGCGGCCGGTGTTCTCGAAGATCTACTTGATAAGATTGCCACCTACAAGGAAAAGACCGAGTCGATCAAAGGCAAGATCAAGAAGGCGCTGTTCTATCCCACGGCCGTTATAGTGGTTGCGGGACTGGTAGTATCACTGCTAATGCTCTTTGTTATACCCCAGTTTGAGAAGCTGTTTGAGAATTTTGGTTCTGAATTGCCGGCATTTACCAAGATAGTAGTAGGCATGTCTCGCTGGATGCAGGAGTGGTGGTTTCTACTCCTGCTTGGGATACTTGCCACAATATATTCATTTTCCTACTTTTGGAAACGCTCACGTAAATTCAGAGAGGTGATCGATAAAGGCCTGCTCAAAACTCCAATCATAGGTGTGATTTTACATAAGGCCTCAATTGCCCGCTTTGCCCGTACTACCGCCACCATGTTTGCCGCCGGTGTACCCCTGGTTGAGGCGATGGAATCGGTGGCAGGTGCTACCGGTAATATCGTCTACTCCAATGCAGTGTTCCGTATGCGTGAAGATGTAGCGACCGGACAGACACTACAACTTACAATGAAGCAGCAGGATCTCTTCCCTCATATGGTGGTCCAGATGGTCGCCATTGGTGAGGAGTCGGGCTCACTCGACGACATGCTGACCAAGGTGGCCGACTTCTACGAGGAAGAGGTGGACAACATGGTAGATGCCCTCAGCAGCCTGTTGGAGCCGATCATCATGGTGATCCTGGGTACCATAGTTGGCGGTCTGATTGTGGCCATGTACCTGCCTATCTTCCATATGGCCGAGGCATTCTAGACCCAGTGTGTCTTGTTGACGCACTGCAGCAGTGCCCGATCATATTTCTGCCAGCTACTGCCCTGCTGGGATTGGCGGTAGGCAGTTTTCTCAACGTGGTGGCCCACCGCCTGCCAGTCATGCTGCAGCGCGACTGGCAGGGGCAGTGCAGAGAGCTGTTGCAACTACCTCCGGAGCAGGAGCCGGCTGAACTATTTAACCTATCTCGGCCCCGTTCCCGCTGCCCTCATTGCAACCACAAAATCACTGTACTGGAGAACATCCCTGTCCTCAGCTATCTGTTTCTACGCGGGCGTTGCTCGGAGTGCAACAGTACCATCTCCGTTCGTTATCCAATAGTGGAGGCACTGACCGCCCTGCTCTCGGTCATCGTGGCCTGGCATTTTGGCCCCACCTGGCAGGCCGCCGCGGCCCTACTCCTGACCTGGATTCTGATTGCACTAAGCCTGATCGATATTGATCACCAGCTATTACCGGACAACATCGTACTACCTGCCATCTGGATCGGTCTGCTGCTCAGCCTGTTCGCTATATTTACCGACCCAAAATCCGCCATCCTCGGTGCCGCTGGAGGATATCTCTCTCTATGGACCATATTTAAACTATTCAAACTGGCCACCGGCAAGGAGGGAATGGGGTATGGCGATTTCAAGTTATTGGCACTGTTTGGCGCCTGGCAGGGGTGGCAATTTCTGCTCCAGATTATTCTGCTCTCATCGTTAGTAGGAGCACTGTTTGGCATTGGAATGATACTGTTCCGTGGACGCGATCGTACTCTACCCATACCGTTTGGACCCTACCTGGCGGCTGCAGGCTGGATCAGCCTACTATGGGGTGAACAGATAAACCAAGCCTATCTGCAGTGGGCTGGGTTGGCCTGATATGCCCCCGCTGGTTATCGGTCTGACCGGAGGCATTGGTAGTGGCAAGAGCAGCGTCACCGCTCTATTTGCCGAGCTCGGGGTTCCAATCATCGACGCTGACAGTGTCGCCCGGGAGATAGTAGCGCCTGGTGAACCGGCTCTTCAGGAGATAACGTCGCGCTTTGGTTTAGAGATCCTGAATCCAACCGGACAACTCGACCGAAAACAGCTAAGAGAGCGGATATTCCACGACCAGGAGGCGCGCCGCGACCTTGAACAGATCCTGCACCCACGCATCAGAGAGCGCATGCTGCAGCATTTGGATACCACGGATGCCCCCTATGTCATTCTCTCGATACCTCTGCTGGTAGAGTCGCAGTACGACTACCGTCTGGATCGAATAGTGGTTGTAGATGCCAGCGAACAGCAGCAGTTGGAACGTGCCTCGCTCCGGGATGAGGCTAAAATAGAGCAGATCGAGGCAGCTATGGCCGCCCAGTGCAGCCGACAGGAACGGCTGGCTGCGGCTGATGATGTTATCGATAACTCAGGCACGTTTGAGCAGTTACGCATACAGGTGCAGCAGCTACACGAAAAATATCTGGATATGAGCAGGAGTTAGAGGAAGAGTTAAAAACTACCTCTGCAAAAGCAGGTTCAATACCTTCTGAAAAAATCCTCCCGGCGCTACAGTGATCCCGGCATTCTCCACATTGATCTGCTCGACGGCGTACTCTGCCACCTCTATATTGGCCTCACTGTACATCTCGAGAGACAACTTCAGGTCATCTTCCCAGCGAGAGAGGAAGTCCTCACTGGGGGAGATATAGACAATGCGTTTCACCTCCTCCTGGATCAGCTTGGAGGCGCAGCGGGGACAGGGCGGATGGGTGACGTAGACCGTACAGCCACTGATATCCCGCTTGGCGAAGATCATTGCGTTCTCTTCGGCGTGGATGGTCAGATTGAGCTTGCATTCACGGTCGTTCAAACGCTCCTGGGTATCCACAACACCGCTGGCAAACCCGTTATAGCCGAGGGAGATAATACGGTTACCATCGGTGATTACCGCCCCGACCTGGGATGACGGATCCTTACTCCAGGCAGATATGTGGGCCGCCAGGCCAAGAAACCGTGTATCCCACCTGCTGCTCATTAGTTATTCTGGATCACTATATTGGGGAACTTAGCCGCATAACTCTTCGCCTTGAGCGAGAGCTTGGCCGCCGTCTTGCGGGCAATCTCACGGTAAATCAAAGAGATAGCAGCATCCGGCTCGGCCGCAACAGTCGGGTTACCAGCGTCGGTCTCCTGCCGGATTCGGATATCCAGAGGCAGGGCCCCGAGGAAATCGACCCCATACTGCTCCGCCATGTTGGAGCCACCACCCTGGCCGAAGATATGCTCCTCATGGTTGCAGTTGGAGCAGATATGGGTGCTCATATTCTCGACAATACCCAGCACCGGGACCTCCACCTTCTCAAACATCTTGAACCCCTTACGCGCATCCAGCAGGGCTATATCCTGCGGGGTGGTGACAACGACTGCGCCTGACACCGGCACCTTTTGCGCCAGGGTCAACTGGGCATCACCGGTACCAGGAGGCAGGTCGATGACCAGATAGTCCAGGCTATCCCAGTTGGTGTCATTCAAAAGTTGTTCCAGCGCCTGGGTAACCATAGGCCCACGCCAGATCATCGGGGTCTCTTCATCGATCAGAAAACCGATAGACATCACCTGCAGACCATGACCCTGCATCGGCTCCAGGCTAGTTCCATCCTTGGACTCAGGCTGACCGGAGACCCCCAGCATACGTGGTTGTGAGGGGCCATAGATATCCGCATCCAGCACCCCAACCTTGGCGCCCTCTGCCGCCAGAGAGAGGGCTAGATTTACCGCCACAGTGGACTTACCCACCCCACCCTTACCAGAGGCGACGGCTATAATGTTTTTTACGTTATCGATCGGCTTCAGCGATTTTTGTACCGAATGGGCAACCACCTTCCAGCCCACACTCACCTCGGCAGAGGCGACTCCATCCACCTGCTCCACTATCTCTTTTATCTTGTCGGCCAGATCCTTGACGATACTATCGGCCGGAAAGCCCAGTTCGATCTCGATCTTGACCCTGTCACCATTGATCTCAATCCCTTTGACCGCCTTCGCCGCGACCAGATCCTGCTCCAGATGAGGCTCTACATATCCACCAATCGCCGCCTCAATCTGCTCTCGTGCCAACTCTGCCATCTTCTGTCTCCTGCCAACCGAAAAAATCTGATTGCGCATTCTACCGCAACCACGTCATATGGACACCCGCCACCACTATTTCATGGCATAATATGCCGCTTATTAACCACCGACATTGAAGACAGTAGTAGAGATGAGCGACAGACCACGCAATATCCTGGTAACCAGTGCCCTGCCCTATGCCAACGGCCCGATCCACATCGGCCATCTGGTGGAGTATATCCAGACCGATATCTGGGTACGATTCCAGAAAATGCAAGGTCACCGCTGCATATACGTCTGCGCCGATGATGCCCACGGCACCCCCATCATGTTGCGTGCACGCCAGGAGGGGATTAATGAGGAGGAGCTGATCGCCCGCATCAGCAGGGAGCATCAGGCCGACTTTGCCGACTTTAGGGTCGAGTTTGATAACTATCACTCCACCCACTCCGAGGAGAACCGGGAGTACTCTACCCTTATATATGAACGCAATCGTGATGCCGGCCATATCACCAGCCGCACCATTACCCAGGCCTACGACCCGGTGGAGGAGATGTTCCTGCCGGACCGCTTCATCCGGGGTGAGTGCCCCAAGTGTGGAGCTAAAGACCAGTATGGCGATAACTGTGAGGCCTGTGGTGCCAGCTACTCCCCCAACGAGCTGATAAATCCGGTCTCTGCCGTCTCTGGCGCCACGCCGGAGGAGCGCGAGTCGGAGCACTACTTCTTCAAACTGGGCGATTTTGAGGAGATGTTGAAGCAGTGGACAAAGGGGGGACACCTGCAGGACGAGGTGGCCAACAAGCTGGACGAGTGGTTTGAGGCCGGACTGCAGGAGTGGGACATCTCGCGCGATGCACCCTACTTCGGCTTTGAGATACCCGACCACCCTGGCAAGTATTTCTATGTCTGGCTAGATGCACCGATCGGCTATATGGCCAGCTTTAAAAACCTGTGTGAGAGGACTGAAGGATTAGAGTTCGACGACTTCTGGTCCCAGGACTCGGATGCGGCGCTGTACCACTTTATCGGTAAGGATATTATCTATTTCCACGCCCTGTTCTGGCCGGCCATGCTGCACGGCGCTGGTTTCCGCGCCCCAAGCAAGATCTTCTCCCACGGTTTTCTCACGGTAGATGGACAGAAGATGTCCAAGTCGCGCGGCACCTTCATCAAGGCGCGAACCTATCTGGATCACCTCAATCCGGAGTATCTACGCTACTATTTTGCGGCCAAACTTGGGAGCGGGATTGAGGATATCGACCTCAATCTGGAGGATTTTACCGCCCGGGTAAATTCAGACCTGGTGGGTAAAGTGGTAAATATAGCCAGCCGCTGCTCCGGCTTCCTGCGCAAACAGTTCGCCAATAGAGTGGCATCCGAGCTGGCGGAACCGGTGCTGTTCCAGGAGTTTGTTACGGCCGGCGCGAGTATCGCGCAGTGCTACCAGCAGCGGGAGTTCAGCCGCGCCATCCGTGAGATCATGGCCCTGGCCGACCGCGCCAATAGATATATAGATGAGCGGAAGCCCTGGGTCATTGCCAAAGAGGATGGCCGGGAGCAGGAGCTGCAGGATATCTGCTCCATGGGGATCAACCTGTTCCGCCTGCTGATCGGTTACCTACGTCCGGTCCTGCCGGCTACAACCGAACAGGCAGAGGACTTCCTACAGATAGAGCCTCTCAGCTGGGAGCAGCTAGCCACCCCACTGCTGGATCACGAGATTGCCAAATTCAAACCGCTAATGACCCGGGTGGAGCCACAACAGATAGAGGCGATGATAGAGGCCTCCAGAGAGGACCTATCAGACACCCAGGGTGGAGGGTAGGAACCGGTTTCCCCCTGCTGCTGGGAAAACCCGCTCAATAAATACATTAGAAAATTCAATACTTCTAATAGATAAAATCTGGTAATCTTCGCTGTGGCCTTTTTTACCCAACCAACTTAGACGGGACAGCAGATGCAAGAGTACATCCTAATCCTGATCAGTACCGTACTGGTAAACAACTTTGTACTGGTAAAATTCCTGGGACTCTGCCCCTTTATGGGCGTCTCCGGCAAGATCGATACCGCCGTGGGAATGAGCCTTGCTACCAGTTTCGTCCTGACCCTGGCATCGGTCATAAGCTACTTGGCCAACGAATATATGCTGATACCATTGGGCCTGGGGTATCTTCGCACCATTGCATTTATCCTGATTATCGCGGTACTGGTGCAGTTCACTGAGATGGTGATGCACAAGACCAGCCCGGTCCTCTATCAGACCCTGGGCATCTTCCTGCCATTGATCACCACCAACTGTGCAGTACTCGGCGTGGCCCTGCTAAACATCCAGGAGGGACACAACTTCATCGAGTCGGCCCTGTATGGTTTAGGTGCCGCCGGCGGCTTCTCTCTGGTCTTGATCCTGTTCGCCTCAGTACGAGAGCGCATCAACGTATCGGATGTACCACAACCATTTAAGGGAAGCGCAATCGGCATGATCACCGCTGGGCTTATGTCCATGGCGTTTCTCGGTTTTGCTGGACTGGTATCCAGTTAGGAGCAGATAGATATGCTAGTCGCCATTATCGCCATATCTCTGCTCGCCCTCATTTTTGGGCTACTACTGGGGTACTCATCAATCCGCTTTCATGTGGAGGAGAACCCGATAGCTGAGAAGATCAGTGAGATGCTCCCTCAAAGCCAGTGTGGACAGTGCGGCTTTCCAGGATGCACCTCCTACGCCGAAGCGGTGGCCGAAGGAACCGCCCCGGTCAACGGCTGCCCACCAGGTGGCGAGACCACCATGCTGAGTATAGCCGAGCTGCTGGGCATAGACCCCATGCCCATGGGTAATAGTGATGGTGATGAGGAAGTATCCGGCCCGGTCGTCGCATTCATCAATGAGCAGGACTGCATCGGTTGTGCCGTCTGCCTGAAAAACTGCCCGGTAGACGCCATCCTCGGGACCACCAAACAGATGCACACAATAATCAGCGCCGAGTGTATCGGCTGCGAGGCCTGTGTCGAGCCCTGCCCGGTTGACTGCATCAGCATGCAGCCGATCCCGGTCACTATTAACAACTGGGCCTGGCCCCTACCCGGCAACGCACCGGATGAGATGGCAACCATGGAAACCGTACAGAGCAGGGTGGCATAACCATGCAACAGACAACTACCCGTAAACTCTGGAAGATCAGCGGCGGCATCCATCCTGCAGATAACAAGGCACAGTCACTGCAACGCGAGCTGAAAAAGGCCGCCCTGCCAAAACGCTTGATTATCCCGCTGCGGCAACATCTTGGTCTGCCTGCCAAACCTCTGGTTGCGGTAGGAGATAGAGTACTAAAGGGGCAGATGATCGGAGAACCCGGAGGTTTTATCAGCGCCTCGGTTCATGCCTCAAGTTCCGGCACCGTGGTAGAGATCGGTGATTTCCCCGTAATTCATCCATCCGGCCTTAGTGGACCTTGCATTGTCATAGAGACCGACGGCAAGGATGAGTGGATCAAACTACCGGAGCTGGTAACCGACTTCACCTCTCTAAGCCGAGAAGAGATTATTCGACGGGTGCGAGATGCCGGGGTGGTCGGTATGGGCGGCGCCAGCTTTCCTGCCAGTGTAAAACTCAGCCCTCCCCCGGGAGTGGATATCCACACCCTGATTATCAATGGTGTGGAGTGTGAACCATTCATTACCTGCGATGATCTCCTTATGCGGAAACGCGCCGATCGCATCATGGTTGGCATCAAGATCATGTGTCACATGCTGGAGATCGAGAACTGCCTGATCGGAATCGAGGACAATAAACCGGAAGCGGCTAGCGTCATGCGTCAAGCGGTAGTGGATGCCGGATTGGAGAACAACACCGAGGTAGTGGTTGTACCTACCCGCTATCCAAGTGGTGGTGAGAAGCAGTTAATCTACATCCTTACCGGCAAGGAGGTCCCATCCGGCGGGATCCCTGCCAATATCGGTTTTGTCTGCCACAACGTGGGCACCTCGGCAGCAGTAGCCGACGCAGTGCTGGAAGGCCGTCCTCTAATATCCCGTTATCTGACCGTCACCGGTGAGGGGATAACAGAACCGCAAAACCTTGAGGTCCTGGTTGGAACCCAGGTGGAGGAGCTGGTGGCAGAGGCCGGCGGCTATACCGAGAAGGCATCCCGCCTGATTATGGGTGGTCCGATGATGGGCATATCGGTGCCGCACGACGCCGTTCCTGTGGTCAAGGCGACTAACTGCATACTCTCACCAAGTGCTGCTGAGCTGCCTCATCCGGGTAGCGCCAGCGCATGTATACGCTGCCTGCGCTGTGTCACCGCCTGCCCGATGAACCTGCTGCCAAACAAGATGTACTGGCATGTCCGCTCTGAAGCCCTGGATCGGGCCAGACACTACAACCTGTTTGACTGTATTGAGTGCGGCTGTTGTTCGCATGTCTGCCCATCGCGCATCCCCCTGGTGCAGTATTTCCGCCACGGCAAGGCAGCATGCAATAGTGAAGAGATTGAGAACCAGAAGAGCGAGGCGGCACGTCTGCGTTCCGAGGCACGCACTGCGCGACTGGAACGTCTGGAAGCCGAGAAGAAGGCGCTGATGGCGGCAAAAAAGGCCGCCGCCGCGGAAAAGGCAGCTGCCACGCCCAAAGCAGAGGTGGCTGAGAGCACTGCTGCCACCCCAGACGCCGATAGACAGGATGGATAGATAATGCAATTTACGACCATTACATCCCCCTTTACCGATCGTCCCAACAGCGTGACCATGGCCATGCTGTGGGTGATCTTGGCATTGATACCGGGTGCCATCGGCATGATCTGGCTCTTTGGTTGGGGCATCTTGATAAACATTGTGCTGGCCACCATCACTGCGATCGTATGTGAGACATTGGCCATGAAGCTGCGTGGACGCCCGGCAATGCCGGCCATAGGTGACCTCAGCGCCACCCTCACAGCGCTGCTGTTTGCCCTTGCCGTCCCCCCGCTGCTCCCCTGGTGGCTCACCGTACTGGGTGTTGCGTTTGCTATCCTGGTGGTGAAACAGATATACGGTGGCCTCGGATACAACATCTTTAACCCGGCGATGGCCGCCTATGTCCTGCTACTGGTCTCATATCCAGTGCAGATGACCTCCTGGCTGCCGCCTATTATGC
This sequence comes from Sedimenticolaceae bacterium, assembly GCA_050293315.1. GTDB lineage: Bacteria > Pseudomonadota > Gammaproteobacteria > Chromatiales > Chromatiaceae > CBFDBF01. The sequence continues at coordinate 10,575 of JBNKMS010000009.1, read as the reverse complement.
TGAATGAGAATCCGATGGGTTTTATCGAGACCCTGAGTGCCATATTCGGTGGCGTACTACCAACCGGGCTGGAGTGGGACGCGGTCACCATGGCAACCCCCCTGGATACAATGAAGACCCAGCTATCTCTGAATAGCACTGTGACCGAAATCAGTGCCAACCCACTGCTCGGAAACCTGGGCGCAACCGGCTGGGAGACTGTATTTGTGCTCTATCTGCTGGGCGGTCTGTTCATGCTCTACAAACAGGCGATCAGCTGGCACATTCCGGTCGCCGTACTGGCCAGTCTGGCGATTATGGCCACCCTGTTTCAGCTCATTGATCCGGATGCCTATCCTGGCGCCCTGTTTCATCTCTTTAGTGGCGCCACCATGTTGGGGGCCTTCTTCATTGCTACCGATCCGGTAACCGCCCCCGGTACCCGTAATGGCCAACTGATATATGGGGCCTGTATAGGTGTACTGATCTATACCATCCGCACCTGGGGTGGCTATCCGGACGCCGTTGCCTTCTCGGTACTGTTGATGAACTCGGCTGCTCCCTCACTGGGTCACTTCACCCGACCCCGAACCTTCGGCCATCGGGAGACAGAGCATGACTAAGCGCAAGATCACTGCTGCCGGTCTGGTGCTGGCCATGTTTGCCGTATTGGGCACCGGTCTGGTGGCATTTACCCACCAGGCGACCAAAGATCAGATTGCTGAAAATGAGCGTCAGGCGCTGCTGAATAGCCTCAGTGCTATGGTTCCTGCGGAGAGCATAGATAACGACATCATCAATGACAAACTCACCGTATCTGAACCAGAGATGTTGGGCGGTGAGGAGACCACCATCTACCGTGGACGCAAGGGCGGAGATGCGGTTGCAGCCGTATTCACCTCCATCGCCCGCGGTGGTTATAGTGGTAGCATCAAATTGCTGGTAGCAGTAAAGGCTGACGGCTCCCTGGCCGGTGTCCGTGTAGTCTCCCATAAGGAGACCCCTGGTCTGGGCGATAAGGTGGAGATCCAGAAGAGTGACTGGGTCCTGGGCTTCAACGGGAAATCTCTCTCCAACCCTACCCCTGATCAGTGGGGGGTAAAACGCGATGGCGGTGTCTTTGACCAGTTTACTGGAGCAACCATCACACCGCGGGCCGTGGTCAAGGCGGTAAAGAACACCCTGCTCTATTTCAAGAGCAACCAGGAAGCGATCTTTGCGCAGAAAGAGACGAGCGCGTCACCTGATGGACAAACCGAGACAAAGGGCGACTAAAATGGCTGAGATTACCTACGGTAAAATAATCCGTGACGGCTTGTGGGACAACAATCAGGCAATCGTGGCTATATTGGGGCTATGCCCCCTACTGGCCGTGACCAGCACTGCCATAAACGGCCTGGGACTGGGTATAGCCACAACGGTAGTCCTGGCGCTATCAAATATCACCATCTCCATGATCCGTAATATCGTGCGCCAGGAGATCCGGCTACCAGTATTTGTTCTGGTGATCGCCTCATTTGTAACCGCGGTAGAACTGAGCATGAACGCCTGGTTCTATGACCTGTTTAAGGTACTAGGCATCTTTATTCCTCTTATTGTCACCAACTGCGCCATCATCGGGCGCGCCGAGGCCTTCGCTTCAAAAAACAGCATTATCCGCTCAGCCATTGATGGTCTGGCCATGGGTTTGGGCTTTACCCTTGCCCTGGTGGTACTCGGCAGTATGCGTGAGATCATCGGCATGGGCACACTGTTTTCCCAGGCCGATCTGATGTTTGGTGAAGTGGCCGCTGGGCTTACTATGAGCCTGGGCGATGATTTCAAGGGTATGCTGCTGGCGATCCTACCGCCTGGTGCCTTTATCGGCATGGGTTTCATGATCGCAGTCAAGAACTTGATCGATAATAGAGAGAAGAAGAAGATTCCGGCAGCACATGGTTGTGGTGTCCATGCCTGACCCATTTTCAGAGACGAAAACAGGCCTAAATATATGATATATAGTGATTTTATGGAATAAAGCGCTATACTTTAAGTTACTACTTTTTCTGGACTTTTTACCTCTAGCCATTTTACACTGCAGACATGAAGAGCACCGACAACTCAACATTCGCCCTATCTCGCCTGCTCCGCGAGCATGACATCATACCGACGGCACAGCGGGTTAAGATCGCCTCTGCCATCCTCTCACGCCCGCAGCATGTATCGGCAGATCAGGTTATGTTAATGGCTAACGAAGATGGCCAGCCAGTATCCAAGGCCACCGTGTACAACACCCTAGGACTGTTTGCCCGTAAGGGACTAATCAAGGAGTTGGTGGTTGATCCATCACGGATCTTTTATGACTCCAGCACGCACCACCACTACCACTTCTACAACCGCACCACACAGGAGCTCTCAGACGTCTATCCTGATGAGGTCGAGGTGACCCTGCCGACCACCCTGCCCCCAGGCACCGAGATCTCTGATGTGGATGTAATCATCCATCTACAGCCCAGTAGCTAAGCAAGCAGCGTAGGACTCTGTGGACTGGGGGTGTGCCTGCGGACGGGACAGCCCTGCACCGTAAGATATCCAAAGTGTAGTAACGAGCTACTCTACTGCACCCCGTAAACTTGCTGTATACTGCCGCAGATCCAATATGCCACCGTAGCTCAGTCGGTAGAGCAACGCATTCGTAATGCGTAGGTCGGGAGTTCGAATCTCCCCGGTGGCTCCATACAGATCACTCAGAATACTTACCTTCCCTGGCGTCTCCAGCGATCAATTATATGATCCACATTCAGATCATCTATACCCTCGCGCCACTGGGTATAGAAGTCGATATCCTCACTGTTTGGCGCAGGATCAGGGGCCCGCATCTGGAACCTGGTCAATACCGGTGAAGACTCACCCAGGGCGACCGCTTCGCCCCGTCCAAGCGATGCCAATATATCGATCAGATCGCCCTCAGAGTCTGGTACCAGATCGCGGATGTACGCCTGATCATCCGGGTTACTGATACGAAAACAGAGAAAACTGCTGCACTGCGCCAATACTGTCTCAGAAAGCTCATGCGGACGCTGACTCACCACCGCCAGACCGACACCGTACTTTCTTCCCTCTTTAGCAATCCTCTCCATGGAGCGTCTGGTACCCTCATACATGGTGTCCTTATCACGCGGTATATAGGCATGCGCCTCCTCACAGACGAGCAGTATTGGAAACTGCCGCCGGTGAGGATTCCAGTAATTGAACTCGAAGGCAAGACGTCCGATCTGGGCCGATACTGTAGGCCGTACATCAAACGGGACAGAGCTGAAATCGATTACCGTAATCTGTTTTTTCGGTTCGTTAAGGCCCATGAATTCACGCAGCAGGTCTGGCAGTGTATCTGATGATTTACGCTTCTTGGGTTTAAATAGAAAATCGTATCTAACGTCATTCAGACGGCTCTGCAGTTTGATTAAGAAGTCATCAAACTGGCCAAATAGAGGGCCTTTAACCTTACCGAACTCGCTGGTCTGCTCATTTGCACGTTTGAACTGATGAAACAGCTCTGCTAGTGAAAAATAGAGCGGGGAGTCTATCGAAATACTATTTGGGTCCAAATCCTTGTTCGCACTTTTACGCAGGGTATGCACCACCTCTCTTAGAAATGCCACCTGCACAGTGGCATTATTGTCACTACGGTCGATCAATAGATCCACCATCTCACTATATGTCAGCAGCCAGTATGGTATCTCCAGATCACGGGCATCAATCGCCTGTACCTGCTCATCTTTAAATGCCGCATGTTTTACTCCGTCCGTATCGGTCCAGACATACTCTCCATGGAGATCCAGCACCACTATATGGGCCTTAGGCATCACCGCCACCGCACTCTGAATCAGATTGGCCACGCCCCATGACTTACCGGCACCTGACTGTCCAAGAATAGCCAGATGCCGCCCAAACATCACCGCCGGATCAAGATATACCCGCATAGATGGACTGGCTGGTAGATGCCCCAGATCAAATCCCATGGCACGATACTTCTCAAACATTACCCCGATATCGCTACTCGACATTGCATGCACTTCTGCACCGGGTGTTGGGTAGAGACTGACACCACGAGAGAAACGGCCGTTATTATCCAGCTCGCCAACCGGTATCATCTTTATCATGGCACGAGATGAAAAGGGTTCATCTTCGGCCGTAGTGACCATGCCTATAACTACCAGCTTGCCCTGACTAATCTTCAGATATGAGCCTACCTGCCCTATCATTAACTCCTCACCATCCACGGTAACCAGTGGAAACCCGTCAGAGTAGTCCACTGTCAACATGGCATGCAGCTCGTTTTCACGCACCTCGGTAAGTTTACCGACTAGTGTTGCTTCATCTGTGCTCATGCATCACTCCTTACACAGCGCTAATTGGAGAGAACCAGATATTTAGGAGGCCCCATATTTCATCCATCACTCCGGTACCGGCCGGAATCTACTTTATTCTCCCTAAATCCCAATATTAACCAGGATGATGGAGGTACTACTATTTATAGGTTCTATGGTTTTATAACAGTATCCACCAAGAGGGCGTGGCAACACCCCCTTGAGTAATTACTTTAGTAAAGAATACCTGATTTTACAGCTGTGGGGGGTAAGCAGGTCGCAAAATTCACCATACGACCAGCCCGCATATTACGGGCTATCTGCGTCTGCGTGGTGGCATCAGATCGGTGGCAGTCCCAGCTGCCACCTCTGCCGCCAGCCCTATGGTCTCATTGAGTGAGGGGTGGGGGTGGATGATATGCCCCAATTGCGACTCTGTTGCCCCCATATCCAGCGCCAGGACCAGTTCGCCAATCAATTCACCGGCACCGTGCCCGACAATACCAGCACCCAGTAGCCGTCTACTCTGCGGCTCCAGTAGCAGTTTGGTCAGCCCTTGGTCATGTCCAATGCCTACGGCGCGTCCGCAGGCTGCCCATGGGAAGAGCCCCTTCTCATACTCAATCCCATGCTCCTTGGCTGCTGTTTCGGTCAACCCAACCCAGGCGATCTCAGGCTCTGTATAGGCGACTGCCGGGATCGCAGTCGGAGTGAAATCTGGCTCCTGACCGGCAATGAGTTCAGCTACCAGCTTCGCCTCATACATCGCCTTATGGGCAAGCATTGGGCCGACAGTGACATCCCCTATCGCATATATATGCGGTACATCGGTCTGCTGCTTGGCATTCACCGTGATAAATCCATGTTGGTCAACCCTGACCCCGGCCCGCTCTGCTCCGATCTCTCCGCCATTTGGGGTACGCCCAACGGCAACCAGGACCTTGTCATACTGCGCCGTTTCAGGGGCACTATCACCCTCAAACAGCACCTCCAGTCCATCCTTGCCAGGCCTTATCTCGCTGACCCTGTTCTCCAACATGATCCGGTTATAGCGCTTGGCTATCTGTTTCTGTAGCGGACGCACCAGATCGCGATCACATCCTGGTATCAGACCAGGCAACAGCTCCACAATATCTATGCTCGAGCCTAGTGCCGCATACAGTGCCGCCATCTCCATTCCGATTATGCCGCCGCCGATAATCAGCATCCGCTCCGGAATATCCGCCAATGCCAGAGCCCCGGTGGAATCTATAATACGGGGATCATCGTAAGGAAGACCAGGAATCCTGGTTGGAGAGGAGCCACAGGCGATGACAGCGTGCTCAAAACTGATGCTACGTACCCCGGCGTCTGCATCCACCTGCATCCGATTACTATCTATAAACTGCCCAACCCCATGTACCACTTCAATCTTACGCTGTTTGGCCAACATGGAGAGCCCACTACTGAGGCGTGTTACCACATCGTCCTTACCGGCCCGCAGGGCCTCCAGATCAATTCGCGGAGGTTGATAATGGATCCCCATCCGCTCGATTGCGGATGCCTCATCCATGGCTGTCACCGCATGCAACAGGGTCTTCGAGGGGATACAACCGACATTGAGGCAAACCCCGCCAAGGGTGGGATAGCGCTCTACCAGCGCCACCCTGAGGCCGAGATCTGCTGCCCTGAAGGCGGTAGTATAGCCCCCTGGCCCGCCTCCCAGTACCGCCAGATCCACCTCTAAGTTGTCTTGACCGCCGCTCATAATGGGGTTGATTTGACCCTATGCCAACGCCTTAATCAGAGGCTGTAGCTGCTCCTCATAACGGCGCCACAACTCCACCGAATCGCTGTAAATCTCCTTCCGTACCTGAGACTGACTGGCGGTGCGTACGGCTCGCTTGGTCTCATGAAAGCGCAGGCAGGCATCATCCCACGGCAGCCCACAAAACTCTAGTAATTTGCGGCTTATCCCCTCCTGGTCAGCTACCATATCCTCGTACTGCAAATCAAAGATAGAGCCTTCAGGTAGTACACTATGCCAATGCTGCATTAAGTCAGCATAGAGCCGATAATAGCCGCCCAGTTCCTCAAGATCGTAGGCGTATTCGTGAGTTGCCTTGAAATCCTGCTTGAATATAGAGAGACAGTTATCCACCGGATCACGTCTGCAATGAATCACTTTGGCATTTGGCATGGCTAGATGGATAAGACCGAGCAAAAAGAAGTTATGCGGCATTTTGTCGGTTACCCGCTCTTCACCTTCCGGGTACTGCTGCAATTTCTGCAGATACTCCTCTCCGAGCGCGGTAAAATCCTCCTTCCCCCAATCTGCTACGACCTCAGGATATTGTGCCAGATCACGCGGAGCACACCTTGCGGTTACCGCTCGGCGTAATATCGTAAGCTCGCCAGCACCAAATACCTGTGGATGACTCGCTAGAATCTGTTCCGTCAGCGTGGTACCTGAGCGCGGCATTCCGAGGATAAATATGGGCATGTCACTGGCCACCCCATATCCTGATCGCTGTGCGAAGAATTCGCTAGTAAAGGTGGACTTAACCAGTTCGAATGACGCACGCTCATCCTCATGACTATACTCGAAGCTATCCCGTTTTCTCCGGTTGCCCTCATCCAGATAGTGGAATGCCCTCTGGTACTCACCCTCTTTTTCCAGAAATTTTGCTAAGGCGAATGCCAGAGCCAGCTTGCCCTCATCATCTGTATCTGGTGCGGCATACAGTTTTTCAATCCGCCCGAGCCGCTCCAGCATAATAGACCTATCTTCCAGGCTTAGCAGCCCAGCATGGAGAGTAGGCCTGTCAGGCTGCAGCTCCAACGCCTGATAGTAGAGCCGCTTGGCCTCTTCAAATCGTCCCATAACATTGCAAGCCTCGGCCACACCCGAGATAGCATCAGCCGTTCCGGGCTGTAGTTCCAACCCCTTGGAGTATGCTGTTATAACCTCCTCCCACCGTTCAGCCTGACGCGCCACCCGCCCCATATTAAAATAGAGCTCTGCTGAATGTGGATTCATCTGTAACGCCCTTCTGCAGAGCGGTAGGGCCTCCTCCCAGTCACCCTGCGCTGTCAACACTCCAGCCAGGTTGTTCAGCACATCTCCGTGGTTGGGGTTTAGTTTAAAGGCGCGACGTAGTAGCTCCTCAGCCTGATCCAGCTTTTTCTCCCCAAACCATACTGTGCCAAGGTTGGAGAGGGCCTCAATGGAGTCAGGATTGATCTCTAGCGCCTTCTCCAGGGTCCCTATAGCCTCGTCCAGATTGCCGTTACGCCACAGCATATGCCCCATATTGGAGAGAGCGGAGACATTCTCAGGATTAATCTTTAGCGCTGCCCGACAGGCATTCAGGGCCTCATCCAGACGGTTCAGCTTGCCATATGCCACCCCCAGACTTACAGGAATCCACTCATCCTGCTGGTCCAGCTTACGGGCCTCACGAAAGGCAAATACAGCCTCTTTCAGCTTACCCTGCATCTCTAACATTTGACCCAGGTTAAAGTGGAGTTTTGCACTCTTCGGACTACGACGAATCGCCTTGCGCAGCATCCTCTCGCCCTCTTGTGGATTACCCCGTTGGAACAGGGTCAACCCTAACAACTGCAGCGCATTGACATCTCTTGGCTCCCGCGCCAACACCTCACGGAACAGGCTCTCCGCCTGCTGCAGTCGGCCAGACTGAAACATGGCCATCCCCTGCTGTAGCGCTGTTTTGATAGCATTATCCACTCTTAACTCCTATTTTCTGTTCATTATGATGGAAGCTGCAGTGCCCCACCATGGCAAATAGATGAATATTACCATCTCCCCAACCTGCGGGCACTACCGCGCTACTCCTAAACCTATTTATTCAGGTTATAATGCTCCGGCCCAACCGGCATACCACGGGTAACAATCCCACTCTAATCAACCATAGGATAATAGTTCGCACCATGAGCTCAAACAGCTACATCCAGGATATAAGCTACCCATCCTCTTATAATGCCCAACTAAACCCCCTTTCCCTATGGTTTACAGCTGCCACTAATAACCTTGCGGTCCAGCCAATGTCTGCATCGTTCAGCTATTGTGATCTGGGCTGCGGTGACGGCACCACACTGCACTACCTCGCCTCAATGTATCCACAGGCGCATTTTGTCGGGGTGGATTTCAACAAAGAACATATAACCGCTGCAAAGCAGCGGGCAGAAGGGGCACAACTGGAGAATGTTGAGTTTAGACAACTTGACTTTGCGTCCCTGGAAGAGCTACAGGACGAACTATTCGACTTTATCGTCTGTTACGGCACCTTCTCCTGGATCAATATCTCCCTGCAGGAAAAAATCCTAGATTTCGTCGGCAACCGACTACGACCGGATGGACTATTTCTGGTTCACTATGCAGCCAAACCGGGTAAGGTTCAAATTGATCCTCTTTGGCATCTGATGCGTACTGCGGCAACAACAGTGTCAGGTGACTCAATCGCCCAGGCACAGGAGGGAGTCAGAGTCATCTCTAACCTACAGCAGCAGAAGGCGCTTTTTTTCCAACAAAACCCTATCGCTCATAACCGCGCCAACGCCCTGAGCAAGCAGAACCTTAACTATATTGCGCATGAATCACTCACCGAGTGGCAGGCCTTTTTCCACAGTGAAATTGAACAGCGGGCGTTGCAATATGATCTCACATTTGTCGGACCGTCAGGACCGTTAAATCTCCCTCTAAAACAACGCGTTCCGCAACAATTCATGCATCTGTTCCAAGATCATATGGATTCCAGCACCATAGAGACACTATGTGACTACATCCATAACACCGGCGTGCGCACAGATATCTTTATGCGCAAAGTATCACCACAGCCGCCAGATCAAGACCCTCTAACCGACCAGATATTCGGAATCTCGCCTCTCCTGGATGAAATGATCCTGCCGAGGATAGATACCCCATCGGGTAGCAGTATTGGATCTGGAGAGCCGATACCAAAGGCCATCCTGGATGGATTGACCAGGCAGCATTCCATGACCTTCCAGGAGATCATCTCGCTGCCGACACTGGAGCAACGAGATAGCAGTGAGGTACGCGATTACCTCACCCTAATGGCTAGTGCAAATATCATTCAACCCATTATCGGCAAACATAAACTACCGCTTGCAAGTGACAACTTAAAATACCATCCCACCCTACCGCTGGCGCGACTTGTTCTGGCCTCAGATTTCCCCCTGACCCGACCACTGCCTATCCCCTCGGCGCATACCGGGCAGTGCGCCTCACTGCCACCGGCAGTTGCCTTGATCCTATCCCTGCTACAAGAGGGAGTCCGGGAGGGGCAGTTGATCGATCGCGTCGTCGACCGGCTACTACAGGCCCAGAGTCAAATCCCCACCCGGGGAATACAGTCACCAGGCAGAAAAGAGTTGACCGCATCTGTTAGCCAGCAACTACCGCTGGTAACAGATAGAGTGTTGCCTCGCCTGGTGGCAATGGGTGTATTCGAAGCAGAAGGATGAGCTAAGAACACTATGTCTCTTCTCATTTAGCTCCCCTCCCTAAAGTGTTGTAAGCCCGAAAGAGATTCCTATACATCCATTACATCATCCCTGTGCTCCGCGGCATAAGGGCATCCATGCCATCGCCGCTTCGGCCGTCCATAGGATACACCACTCTCCAAACTTCTGTGATTGTTGCCAGACGCCGCTCTCGCACTTCCCTGGCCTCTCGCACCATACGACCGCCAGGGATGGCGGGAGTGCAGAAAATGCACGCCTACAGGGATGTAGGCGGTAGAGCAATGCAGGAGCAATTGCCGAGGAGCAGTTTTCTGCCAGCCCATACATACGCCGCTCCTGCGCGTCCATGCGCCCGCGGCGTACCGTACATCCTGTACATAAAAAAACGGGGCCCGAAGGCCCCGTTCTTCAACTCAAGATCTAAACAATCTTAGAACTTGTGAACCATACCGATCGAGAAACCATCCCAATCGCCATCGTTCAGACCAGTCATCGCAGCCTGACCCTGGTCTACGTCAACGTCGGTGTAAACCGCATACACTTTGGTACGCTTGGAGAAGTTGTGATCAAGACCAATAGACCACTGGTCGATATCAACTCCATCCCAAGTGTTGGTCATAGTACCTGCAGCGTTACCGGCAAAGCTACCACCTAGAGCAGCCAGGGTACCGGCACAAGAGGCGCCAAGACCACCACCGGTGCTACAATCGACCTCATTCTCACCATAAGCAAGTTTGACGACGTTGTTACCGAAGGTGTA
>JBNKMS010000008.1:0-111991 GCA_050293315.1 Sedimenticolaceae bacterium | reverse complement strand
GCTGTTTGTCTCCTGTGCTGTCTGGGCTTTTGTAGTGGCACCTGTCGGGTGGCCAGCATTGGCAAGCATGGCATCCGTCTGCTCGATCAGGGCGTCCGCCTTGGCGATGACGGCTTGACTCTGCTCCTGTTCCTGTTCCATCGGCGGGACATCCTGGAGCCTGCGCTGTATGGCCTCAAGCTCAGGAGGCATGGGTTTGGACTCATCACCAGAAACCACGTCTGGCTCAGAGACCGTTTGGTCTTGGGTAGTGGTGGAATCTGCCGTTGCCCTGTCGCTGAGAGAGGGCTGCTCCGTCGGGACGACTTGATCGTGGAGGAGTACACCAGCTAGACCGATGGTAAGAGCGAGAGGCAGGGCGATAAACAGACTTTTCCGGTAGATAGGATCCTGTATTGGCATTGTTTCCCCTTAACTCCTTGCCAGATTATTTTTGTAATTTACGTCTTGAGATTACCAGTTATTTGTTGCGGGAATCAAGGAGGATCATCCTTTGGGATCCATTATTGGTATTTGACCCGGTGTTCGTACATTAGCTCGCGGCTATATTAGAAATAATTGTGTTCCGACCCGGGTTTTCTGACCGTGTTCCGACCCGGGTTTTCCGCGACCCGGGTTTTCCGACCCGGTTTTTCTTCCGCGGTTATTCCGAGAGAGCAATTAGTGATTGATCGTGTAATGGATAACTTGAACATCAGGTTCACCCTTTTCAGCATCCTCCTTGGGTACTTCTAAGTTTACAAGATCACCTTTTTTTAGCACAACCATCTTCCCTAATGGCATACGGAATGTTCTTCCATCATTTAGGATAACTCTCGTAAATGATTTGCCTGTTACGGTTCCATTTGAAACATATACACTCTTGTTTACTTCTCCAGTGATAGTTACGATCTCGCCCTTATAAGGTTGGCTCTCAATATGATTTAGCACTAGATACGATATGCCACCAATAGCGAGAAGCAATATAAATAGTACATTCCAATTAAGTTTTACCCATTTCTCCATACTTACTTTACTTCCTTGGGGTGTTCTTACACCACTGTGTCGGAGTTAACGCCAATAACTCCTGTATTACATCCAATGCCAACATATCAAGATAGTTGTGATATTTATAAGCTATTGTTCCCGTATCTATCACGACCCATATTGCACTCCACCAAAACGGCCCAATTCTATATGGTACGTGAAACTGAAATTGACCATTAAACTCTGCCGAAGGACTAATAATCCAACGATCGATTGTTTTACCTGTACAATCATCAGTCTCTCGACAATAAATTACGCCTTGAACAACTCCATCTATATCAACTGTTACCAATGCTATAGATACAGCTGGAGGCAATACCCTTACGCCTCCATCGAATAATGCAATATTTGATATTTGAGTATCGTAGTCTGCTAGACTAGGAAATTGTATCCAATTACCTATAATCTTTAGCCCAAAAGGATCACCAAAGCTTAATGAATTCCCTCCTACATACCAATACGTGTTAATCCCACCTCTCAACCCAATCGGATCACTCTCAACATACCTCCCCGTAGCCGGGTTGTAGTCCCTAAAGTAGTTGTAGTGCAGTCCCGTCTCCTGATCATAATACTGGCCCGGAAACCTCAGATTAAATGTCAGTGTGTTTCCGTCATTGTCCGGGTCTTCCTCTGCCTGGGTGGTCCCAAAGGGGTCACTCACCCAGCGCCATACTATCTGGTTATTATAGTCGGTGATGATCCTTGGGGTACCCAGGTGGTCCGGGTGGATGGCGTAGAGGGTGCTGTCTTGGTTTAGTACTACCGGCATGCCGCCCAGGTAGATGATCTCCTGGATGGGGGTGCCATCTTGGTCGTATTCTCCCAGTAGCTCTCCCCCCTCTCCATAGAGGAAGTAGGTGGCGCTCTGTGGGGCGTTGTTTGGGTCTTGCGCCAGTTGAGCGTAGTAGTCGGCCTGCTGCTGGTCCTCTGCGGCCAGTTGGGTCTCCTGGTCGGCCTGGGCCTGGAGGGCATCGGCCTCCTGGTTGAGGGTCTGGGCCAGTTGGCTCTGCTCTTGGGCCTGGGTATTTAGCTCTGTTGCCTGTTGGGTCAGGCTCTGGGCCTGTTGGGTGGCCTGGTCTGCCAGTTGTTGCTGCTGTTGCGCCTGTTGTGCATAGTCATCTGCCTGCTCTTGCCAGTAGTCGGCTATCCATTGGTAGATGCTATTCAGGAGACGCTGCAGCCAGGCCCACCAGCCGGTGGGGTTCTCGACGATGCGATCGCGCATCTCCTGCGCCTGTTGGGCCAGTTCGTCTGCCTGGGTCTGTAGCTCTTGGGCGCTGGTGGTGTAGGTTTGTGCCAGTTCGTTCTGCTCTTGGGCCTGGGTAGTTAGCTCTGCTGCCTGTTGGGTAAGTTCCTGGGCCTGTTGGCTGTGTGTATCTGCCTCTGCCCTCTTCTGCTCTACCTGGGCCTGGAGGGCTGTGGCCTGGTCTCTATGGGCTTGGGCCTGCTGGTTGTACTGGTCGGCCAGGGCCTGGTAGTCGATGCCACCGCTGCTCTCTTTTTTCACCCGCTGCCCCAGGGCGTTGTGCAGATAACTGGCGCTGTCACCGTTGTCTACGCTGATTAGCCGGTTTCTGGCGTCGTACTGGTAACTATGGCTGCCGTCGTTGATCAGGTTGCCATTGGCATCATATTGGTAGTTGCTGGTGTCGACCTGGAGTAGCCGGTTGCTGGCTGTATCGATACTGTAGTTGATGGTCTCGGTACCATCCTGCAGCTGGGTGCGGTTGCCGTTGGCGTCGTACTGGAACTGTTGGTTCAGTTCGGTTCCAGTGGCGTTGATTAGACGGTCTAGTTCGTCGTAGCTGTAGCTTAGGTTGTCTTGGCTGTCGGTTTGACCGGTGATGTTGCCTACAGCATCGTAGCTTAGGCTGCGCTGATCGGGACCTAGGCTGTGGACTGTTAGTTGGCCATCGAGGTCGTAGCTGCGTGTATGGCTGGGGCCTCCGGCCCACTGCCAGCCGGTTATGGGGCCGAAGGGTTGATAGCTGATGTTGCTGATCAGGGGCTGGCCGTTTAGTTGTATGTTCTCCAGCTGGCCGTTGCTGTTGTAGCTGTAGTTCAGCTGGGCGCCTGAGGGGTAGGTGATGCTGGAGAGACGCCCTGACTGGTCATAGCCATACCCTAACGCGAGGGTCAGGCTGTCCAGACCCTGGCTCTTCTGGCTAAGACGGCCCTGGGTGTCGTACTGGTAGCTGATAGTGACACCGCTGCTGTCTTGGATGGCACTGAGTCGGCCGATTCCGTTGCCTCCCTGGTCGTAGCTGTATTGTATGGTGCTGCCGTCTTGGTAGCTGCTCTGAAGCAGTCGGTTGAGGGCGTCGTAGCTGTATTGGGTGGTGTTGCCGTTGGCATCTGTGCGGTTTATGAGGTTGCCCGCCTCGTCGTATGTGTAGCCGGTGGTGCCTGTATCTGGGCTCTGTAGCTGGGTTCGGTTACCCAGGCCGTCGTAGCTGTATTGGGTGGTGTTGCCGTTGGGGTCGGTGACGCTTATCAGGTTGTCCTGGGCATCGTAGCTGTAGCTGGTGGTGCCTTGGGCTGGATCGAGGCTGTTAGTAAGACGATCCAGTGCATCGTAGCTGTGGCTGCTGCTCCGATTGAGGGCATCGGTGCTCTGGGTGAGGTTGCCGTTGGGGTCATAGCCGTATTCTGTGGTCTGGCCACTACTGCCTGTACTGGTGTGGAGGCGGCTTAGGGCGTCAAAGCTTGATTGGTGGCTGTAGGTTAGTTGGCCACCTGGGTCTTTAATATGCTCCTCAAGACGGTTGCCGGCTGCATCAAGGGTGTATTCGATGCGGTTGCCACTGTTGTCTTCCAGAGCTATGAGTCTATCTGCCTGGTCGTATTCGTAGTTGATGTAGCTGCCGTCGGCCTGGGTGATGCGGGTTAGGTTGCCTGCAACATCGTACTGCATGCTGGTGGTTTGACCATCTGTGGTCCTGGTCAACAGTCTGCCCAGGGGATCATAGGTCAATTCGGTGGCAACGCCATTAGGATCGACTATGGTCAGGGGGCGGCCGCTGTCATCGTGGGCGGTGATCTGGGTGGTATGGCCCAGGGCGTTGGTAATACTAGTGCGGTTGCCTTGAGCATCGTAGCTGAAGGTGGTGACGTCAGACAGGTCTACTCGTGGGCCGTCGATGGTTAGTATCTGGCCAAACTGATTGTATGTGTAGCTGGTGCTGCTGGCAGCAGCCATGGTCGTGAACAGGCAGCTACAGATCAGGGTGGAGATCTTGCTGGTGAGGGTCTTGTTCTTATTCATGTCCATGCTTGTACTCCTTACTGCACGCTGCTTGTTGTTTTGGAGAGTTGACGCCCCTGGGCATCGTAGGTGTACTCGGTGATCTTTCCGGGCTCTGTGATCTTGGTGGGTAACCTGAACTGGGAGTGCCACTCGGTGGTGATGGTGCGCTCCTGTGGTGTGCCTGCCGCCTCTGTACGGCTTAGCTCCAGACCTCTGGAATCACGGGTGTAGTTGGTTACGTTGCCGTTCCAGTCGGTCTTGGAGGTTACAAAGAGGCCTTGTGAGTCATAGGTATAGTCTTTGTTGGCCGCAAGGCACCCTAAGGAAGCTTGTCCTTCAACTTGGGAGATCACTTTATTACCATTGATCTCACCAAAGTGAATGACTGTATCTTTGCCAAGGGGGTTGGTTACACGAACGCTTGGAGCATCGCTGTTATAATCAACTGTATATACACCTAATCCATCGGTCAGACCACTCGATGTTGCCCTACCAGAAGAGTCGTACTCCACATTGGAGATACGGTTTCCATTCTCATCAATAATACTGGTGACGAAGTTGCTGTCCTCATAGAGGTATTGTTTTACCGGGTTGTCTTCGCCAAACGGATTATCACCTGCGACACCAGGCGTATCATCCGGATACTGTACATGGGTAAGACGATTGCTTTCATCGTATATATATTTAAATAGTGCCTCATCCGGGGTCTGCAGGCTCACCAGCATGGGGATATCATGATGCCCCTCTCCTAGCGGCTTGCCATGGAAATCGACCGTTAAAACAAGAGTATTACCAAAATGGTCTACTACAGAGATGGTGTCATCTGCGTAGCTGATATCGACACCTTGACCGGCAAGGTTGGTAATGCTGGTTAACCAGCCATCTGTATTATAGGTCTCGGTGATATTGTTATGTACAAGCTTGTAGTTCCCTGACACCGCTTCCCCTTCGAAGGAGAGTTGCCAGCTTTTTTGCAAGCCGGTCTGCCAACTATCCGCTACCTGTGTGAAATGTACGTTGTTACCGTCGGTGCGTTTGGCGATGATTGTGTCGTCATCTACCAGGTTTAAAGATTGTGCATATGAATATGACCAGCCACCGCTCATGGAGTTATATTTGCGGGTAAATGACAGAGGGAATGGCTGACTGCCTCTATAGTCATTATGTGTAAATATCTTGGCTCCAGTTGTTGGATCAATGGGGTGCTTAGTCTGTGTCTGCGTTTTAATACATGGCCCGCCCGGTGGATCAGGCAAGACCCTTTTCAGGCAAATACCATTACTAGCTGTCGTTGCAAAGGTTTCATTCTCTTTACACGGCAGGCAGTCAAATTCCCAAACTTCAACAGTCAACATCATGCAGTCTGGATGCCAATCTGGGTTACACCAACTCTGCCAGAATATATGGACTGAAGAGACACCTTTCAGGCGTTCTGTGCCAGATGGTTCTCTGGTATATGCCTCATACCAAGGTGTAAATACTGCTTCATCCACGCCTGGGAAGCTAGGGTTTGGCGTCCAGTCCGGATCAATTATGTTTACGCCGGCG
Organism: Sedimenticolaceae bacterium; assembly: GCA_050293315.1. GTDB lineage: Bacteria > Pseudomonadota > Gammaproteobacteria > Chromatiales > Chromatiaceae > CBFDBF01. The sequence continues at coordinate 106,170 of JBNKMS010000008.1, read as the reverse complement.
ATTATTACTGGCATATCAGTACTACAGTAAGAATTTGTTACTGGGTCAGATACAGTGCTCAGTGCGCAATAGTAATTTCCAGCACGTGAACAGTACTTATCATTTCCATTAGCGGTTGTAACCACCGTTAAAAGAAACATTGCTAATAACAGTAAAGAAAACTTATTTAGAAGGCACATGCAATCACCTGTGTGTGTTCTATATCATAAGGTTTATAAACTATGTAAATCTTAACTCCTTCACTATCTACTCCTCGTTGTTTTGGAGAGTTGACGCCCCTGGGCATCGTAGGTGTACTCGGTGATCTTTCCAGGCTCTATGATCTTTAGGGGTAGCCGGAACTCTGAGTGCCACTCGGTGGTGATGGTGCGCTCCTGTGGTGTGCCTGCCGCCTCTGTACGGCTTAGCTCCAGACCTCTGGAATCACGGGTGTAATTAGTTACATTGCCGTTCCAGTCGGTCTTGGATAGCAAATAGCCGTTACTGTCGCGGCTGTATACCTTGTTGGCCCCGGCGCAGTAGGTAGTTTGGTGGCCCTCTACGCTGGCCACATAGCGATAGCCGTTGATGTCCTCAAAGTGGTAGGTGGTCTGCTTGCCCAGGGCGTTGGTGACTGTCGTACTACCGTCCGCATTGAAGGTGAATTCAGTACGATCTACACCACCTGCATGCTCCGATGATATCGCCCTGCCCTGGGTGTCATACTCCCAGGTGGCGTAACGGTTACCGTTCTCGTCGGTTATGCCGGTCAGGGCATTTACATTTACTGACAGTGTATTCTCATAATGATAAGTCCTTGCTGGGTTATCACTCATATCACCTGGGGTGTCGTCGGGATAGATGACCTTTGATAGCCTGCCATTGGTATCATATTCATAACTATACAGGCCGCCGTCTGGAGCAGTCATGGTGACAATGCGGTTGTCGCTGTTATAGATAAAGGTCAGGGTGCGTCCTGCATCATCGGCGACTTGGGTCAATCTCCCAGTCGAATCATAGGTGAGGGTCTGGGTCTGACCTGCTCGATTGGTTATAGAGACCAGTCTGCCGGTGTCGTTATATAGCTCAACCTCATCTGAGCCTGTTGTATAGCGCCACCCGCTGCCGTCTCGCTCCAGACGATCAGTTGTCATGGTGGCCTCAACTACAGCACCATTATCAAGAACAAAGTGCTCAGTATCTCCATTCTGGCGCAGTGCATAGGCGCTGCCGCTGACATCTGCTGCATTGGATGGAGTGGATATATAGCGGTCGTAGTTGTGACGCCAGTGCGCCCCTATGGTCACACCAGTTGCCTCGTCTACAGCATTAGAGTTATAGGTTCTGGTAAATCTTAGGGTTTTGCTCTTGTAGTCTGACTCTATCTGCTGTTTGTTGCCGCCGCCTATGAAGATAGGATTGCCCACCTTGCAGGTCCTGTCGGCTATTAGGCCAGGATTGTAGCAGTAGTCGTAGAATGGCTGGGTGTATATATTTGGGTAATAACCAATCGGACATCTTACATCGCGACCTCTCTCATTAGTAGATCTAAATATTTTGATATATTGATTATTACAAGATAGTTTCCACTCTACACCAGGAACATCCTCATCAATTATTTGGCCAGTTTCAATTCCAAATTTCCAACACAAGCTGTAATCATCTCGACATCCATTACCCTCATAACTACCATCTTGGAATGGGGCTAGATAGTTAACTTCACACTCATATTGACATCGGCCATCTCCACACACACAAGACCCATATGGAAGGAAGAATTCTGAGCAGGCCTTTTCTGCAGCGCCCTGCGCACTGTATGGGGCATTTACATAACCACCAGAATAAAAATTCTGATAACGAAAAGGGAAAACTATAGGCCCCCTGCAATCTACATTTGCCAAAGAGCAATCATCCGGTGCTGACAAAACCGGTTGGATGTGAAACAACAAGAAAGCCATTAGGAAAATATGTCGAATTAAGAGCATATTTTTGTTATTTAGCATTACTTGGCATCCTTCTTTGGTTATTCTTTATGATCTTTTCTCGCTATTTCTATTCCGTCCAAGTAGAAAGCAGCACTTACTGTTAGGTAAGCAACCATCAGGCATGCGCAGTGAGAAATTTTGCAGATGGGATTTAAAGAAGTAATTAGTCAACATGGAATTCCTTCTCTCTATTTTTATTTTCCACCAGAATGAAACATCCAATTCCTTATGTCAAGCGGTGTTATTACCTCTAGAAAAATGAACCAAGAATGGTATTGGAGAAATAGATGTTTTTCAGTGCGATAGCCGTTCCTTGTGGAGTTGTAAGATGCCCTTGTTCAGATATGCAATATGTGTGATATTTAGTTCGTTCAATGATGATTGTGCAGCTAGAGCATAGGCGTCGGTAGGTTTTCGTACGTGTTGGTATGTTCAAACTACTGATTTTTCAGAATATTTATTGCCTCATGGATTGATTTCAGACATGCTGCAGTTTTATACAAAGGCCCCTCTCCCAGCCAGGATAGCGATCATCACCGCAGCTATCATGCTGGTGGCTGCATGTGCTGTAGCTGCAAATTCGTTGTACACAGATATAGGTAATGTTCTTCAACAGTCAGAAGTAAGGTCGCTCCAGGGTGTCACCAAGCCGCAAGTCCGTAAGGTAGACTTCCGCAGATTGGCGAATTTTCATCTTTTCGGCAAGGCAGCTGCACCATCAAAAGACTCTTTGGCTAAGAAGATTATCAATGCACCTGAGACACGCCTGAATCTACAGCTGCTCGGTGTAGTATTTGACCGTGACACGAATAGTGGTCTTGCAATTATTAAGGCGCCAGGAGTACCACAGAAGCCATATAGAAAAGGAGACAAGTTGCCAGGCAACGCCCACTTATATGCTGTTGAAAAGAGGCGTATCATCCTAGAGCGCAATAGTCGGCATGAGGTTTTGACCCTAAAGAAGCCTGATAACAAGTCGCAAGTGACGTTACCAGAACACAATCAGGATATACTCTCCCGGCAGGCCCCGGCATCCCCTCCTCCGCTGCCTGTAAACCAACCTGGAAAATTTATGTAACCCTATTCTGTTAAGTAGGGCACTAGAGATGGGAAAGCAGTGAATATTAGACTCTATATTATTTTATCGTTATTTCTTGTTTCGCTGCATGCTGCGGCGCAAGAAGAAGGTGTATTTATAGATGATAAAATTACAGAACAAGAGGGGATATCCATAGATGAAGGCGTCACAGAAGATGAGAGCAGCATAGGCCAGGATAGTGGCAAAAAGAGAAAAAATACAACAAAAGAACAAGGCATAACGCTGAATCTTAATGACGCTGATATCCGCGCATTTATCGCTACAGTATCTGAAGTCACTGGAAAAAACTTTATAATAGATCCACGGGTAAAGGGACGCGTTACCATAGTATTTGCCACGCCTACATCACCGGACAATGTTTATGAGATATTCCTTTCCGTCCTGAGGGTGCATGGCTTTGCGGCTATTCCTAGCGGGGATGCCATCAAAATTGTCCCCGATACAGATGCGAAGCAGGAAGGTATACCTACAGTGTTATCTGAGCAACCATCTTCCGGGGATACTCTGATGACACGTGTGGTCCAGGTAAACCACGCAGATGCAACACAACTATCGACTATCTTGCGGCCACTACTGCCTCAAAAGGCACATATTGCGGCACACAGTGGTAGCAACACATTGGTAATTACCGACACTGCAACCAATGTCAATCGAATAGTGGATATCATACATCGTATTGACCAGGCCAATAATTATGGCATTTCGATAATTAAACTCAAACATGCGCGCGCAGAGACCCTTGTGCATACTCTAAAGGACCTGGCTAAAAACACACCTGCTGCCAGCAAAGACCCAGGCCAGATGCAGAGCATTACTGCCGATGAGCGCACTAATAGTCTCATACTATATGGAGATCCAAGCTGGCGTACCAATGTCAGGGATACAATAGCGCAACTTGATCGGCCGATTGAGAACGAAGGCAATACCACCGTTATCTACCTTAAATACGCCAAGGCAAAGCCTCTAGCTGAAGTATTACGTGGTGTCGGCGATAAGATGCTCAAATCAAAGCAGGGAAATAGTAACCTGCCTGGTACAGCGCCTATGTTTGATATACAGGCCGATGAATCTACAAACGCATTGGTACTGACTGCCCCGCCCAATTTAACTGCGTCGTTGCAAAGCGTCATTAATAAACTGGATATACGACGTGAGCAGGTGCATATCGAGGCGATTATTGTTGAACTGAGGGATGATAAGACAGTAGAGCTAGGTGTAAGCTGGCAGACATCCATGTCGGATCGGAATGCCTTTGCCGCGTCACAACCATCCGGCTCACTCTCCTCATCATTTCCCGGGGTTATAGGTAGTGGCCTTAGTCTTGGATATATTGCTGACGGCAGTATTCGGGGAATATTGAAAGCACTGGTAAGTGATGGCGATACAAACATCCTATCTACGCCATCACTGGTGACACTGGATAATGAAGAGGCCTCAATCCATGTGGGGCAAAACGTACCATTCGTTACCGGCCAGTATACGAACAATGACAGCAATGCCGGCGCCAATCCATTCCAGACGATTGAGCGCCATGATGTGGGGATAAAGCTTAATGTAACGCCACATATCAATGAAGGCAGGACCGTCGAGCTGAAGATTGATCAAGAGGTCTCCAGTGTTGACAAGGATTCAACGATTGAGGGTCTTACTACCAACAAACGGACCATTAATACAACCGTTCTAGTAGACGATGGCGAAATAATCGTACTGGGTGGTTTGATCGACAACGCTCTCTCTGAGACAGCCTCCAAGGTGCCGCTACTTGGGGATATCCCGGTGCTTGGAAATCTGTTCAGATCCAGAAGTACAGAGTACGAAAAGAAGAACCTGATGGTGTTCCTGCGTCCGCGTATTTTGCGTAATGAAAATGCCAACAGACAACTGGCGGATGATGAGTATATGCGTATCCGAGGACAACAGCGGCAGACCTGGAAGTATGGAATTAAACATATGCCTGGTGAAGAACCACCGCTACTACCTGACATGCAGCCCTCTATTCTTCCGGTTCTGCAACAAGAGGATGCGACTATCCCTGCCCCGGTAGATGAGATTGACCTCAATATCTATGAGTGACGGTATACAGCCTAACAAGGCTAGAACTCTTCCCTATAGCTTTGTGAAAAAACATGCGCTGCTGCTTACGGAGCATAATGAGCACGGCGGTGTAATAGTCCATACTGAATCAGTATCTACGTACGCCTTACTTGAGGCACGACGTTTTCTACAGATGCCACTGGAATTCAGATCCGTTAATGCGGACGAGTTTAACCGTTTGATGCAACAAACCTATGAGCATAGCTCTGGCCAGGCTCAACAGATGGTTGAAACTCTGAATGATGATCTTAATCTGAGTGATATTGCGCAGCATCTACCCGAGCCAGAAGATCTACTCGAGAGTGCCGATGAGGCACCGATAATCAGACTTATTAATGCGCTGTTGGCAGAGGCCATTAAAGAGAATGCATCAGATATTCATATAGAGTCGTATGAGGATCGTCTGGTTGTCCGTCTGCGTATTGATGGTGTACTCAAAGAGGTGCTGCAGCCGCAACGGGCACTGGCCCCATTGTTGATCTCACGCATTAAGGTCATGTCTAAGCTGGATATCGCTGAGAAGCGCCTGCCTCAGGATGGGCGTATATCACTGCGTATCGGCGGTAGATCAGTAGATGTCAGGGTATCCACCCTCCCCTCTAGCCACGGCGAACGGGTAGTGCTTAGGCTACTGGATAAACAGACCGGGACACTGAATCTCACCCAGCTGGGTATGGCAGATCCGGAGCTGGCTGAAATCACAAAACTGATCAAGCAGCCACATGGCATAATTTTGGTGACCGGCCCGACAGGTTCAGGTAAAACCACATCACTATACGCCATGCTGTCGGTCTTGAATGAGCGTAGCCGGAATATCCTTACCATTGAGGATCCGGTCGAGTACTATCTAGATGGTATCGGCCAGACACAGGTAAATACCAAGGTGGATATGGATTTTGCACGTGGTCTTCGAGCCATTCTGCGGCAGGATCCAGACGTGGTTATGGTTGGTGAGATCCGTGATACCGAGACTGCAGAGATAGCGGTGCAGGCCAGCCTGACCGGACATCTAGTGTTATCGACTCTGCATACGAATACTGCTGTCGGGGCAATAACCCGCCTGCGTGATATGGGCGTAGAGCCATTTCTTCTAGCCTCCAGCCTATCTGGTTCTATTGCTCAGCGCCTGGTTAGAAAGCTATGTCACCAATGCCGTGAACCATATACTGCATCTGCATCAGATCTGCAGACACTGGGGTTAAAGGAAGAGCATAATAAACCGGTGACCCTATATCGTTCTAAGGGGTGTAGTGAGTGTAACGATATTGGGTTCAGAGGCCGCGTAGGTATATTTGAGGTTATAGCGCTGGATGACAACATTAGGGAAAAGATACACGATGGCGCCGGAGAGCATGAGTTGGAGGAGTATGCGAGAACGAAAACTGATGGAATAAAGCAGAATGCATGTCAAAAGGTGCTTATGGGGGAGACCTCACTAGATGAAATTATACGCGTTATTCATGAAGAGTAGGCTATGCCGGCCTTTGAATATCAAGCACTAAACACAAACGGCGCTAAAGATCGCGGTATTATTGAGGCTGATACCGCAAAAAGGGCACGCCAACTACTGCGGGAAAAGGGACTTACCCCAGTTGCAGTTGAGGCTGTACACAAGAAAGGCAATGACAAAGGAGCCAAACACTATAGCGACCGCGCCAAAAGTAGCGACCTGGCACTTATTACACGTCAACTTGCAGCCCTAAGTAAATCCGGTCTGACGCTAGAAGAGAGTCTGCGTGTAGTCTCCGAGCAAACAGAGCGTAAACAGACCCGTAAGATCATCCTTGGTCTACGTGGCAGTGTTCTTGAAGGCCAAAGCCTTACCCAGGCATGTGCCATGTATCCAAACGTATTCTCCCCTCTTTATCGGGCAACTATTGAGGCTGGTGAGTCATCAGGCAAGTTGGATGCAATACTTGGGCAGCTCGCTGATCATCTTGAGGCACAAGAACAGGTCAAGAAAAAACTGCAGCTTGCTATGGTCTATCCATTGCTGCTCACCATAATCTCACTGTTGGTTGTGTTGGGACTGTTAACCTATGTAATACCAGAGATTGTCGGTGTATTTGATGACCTAGGCCAGGAACTACCAACCCTTACACAGGCGCTTATTACCCTAAGCGAGGTGTTTAAACAATATGGGCTGTACATGTTGCTTGGCCTGGTATTGCTATGGTTGGTTATCAGACTCCTCCTAAGGATCGATAACATACGCTTCAGTGCCCACAAATTTATACTGAAACTGCCACTGATTGGCCGTTTTGCCAGAAGCTCAAACACTGCGCGTTTTACCCGCACAATGGCGATACTAAGTGGTAGTGGGGTTGAGCTTTTGGAGGCGTTACGGATTTCAGCCCAGGTTACACCAAACCTCGCCATTAAGGCCGCCATACAAAAAGCTACCGTAAAAGTCAGAGAAGGCGGCAGCCTCAGCCAGGCGCTGGCCAAAAGTAATTTGTTCCCCCCTATTACCGTGAACCTTATTGCTAGTGGCGAGAGCAGCGGACAACTGCCTGAGATGCTGGATAGTGCCGCAGTCAATCAGGAGAACGAGATACAGTCTTATACTGAAATGGTAGTAGGTGTCTTTGAGCCAATGTTGATATTAGTTATGGGTGGTGTCGTGCTCACTATTGTATTGGCTATCTTGATGCCGATCTTCGACATGAATCAGTTGATTAAGTGAGCAATAAGAGTTGTGTAAATAGCCTAGCCTATATTAGCGAAAACTGTGTTCCGATCCATTGCTGTCCCACGTAATCCCCTCCACCCTCCGGGTACCGAGGTCCCTCCGGGAGAGGGTTAGGGTGAGGGGATCTAAAAGCTAAGGCTTTGATTTTATTGATCCCCTCATCCTGTCCTTCTCCCGTAGGGAGAAGGGACGCTCAGTTTTTGGTTTTCATGTCTCAAATACCAGCAAACCCACAATAGAGCTAAGCGACATAGGGAATTACAGCCATACACAGTAAACTAAATGGGACAGTAGTGGTTCCGATCCGGTTTTTCGTAAAGATACTTGATGCGCTAAGAGATATATTCCCTGAATGTTTTGAATAAAGTTATTACGTGTTAGATGCAGCTCGCTTATAGCGGATTGCGTTAGCGATTAATTGACGCCGCCGCCCTCTTCCCTCTTATCGCCATCAACAATAAATCGTCTGCACATTTCTGCGTTGTCTTGTAACTCCGGTTCAAGATAAGAGATTAGCCTCTCTTTCTCATTACGTAGAACTTTGACGTCGTGATCATTATAGAGTGAGTAGTGGAAATAATCTGTCTTAGAGAAAGGAAAAGTCACTTTATATCCACCATCGAATAGCGACATATAATTGTAGTTGCCCATAGTTAAGTAAGGTAGCGGTGAAAATAGATCGCCAGCCGAGCTATATTTCTCCGGCGGAGTCGTTACTCCCAAGCGGGCCAATAAGGTTTGTGGTATCTGTGTGTGTGAGGTCCTGGTATTGATCTCTCTCGGCTGCTCACCAGGCATCCATAGGACCAGGGGCACATGTACCTGTTCTTCTGGGAATGTTGCGTTATGTCCATGGCCCCAGTGACCCTTTTCCATGAACTCTTCTCCATGGTCGCCTGTAAACAAAACGATGGTGTTCTTCATCATGTCGTTCTGTCTAAGGTAGTCCAGTAGTCGACCGACCTGCTTATCGATATGGTGTGCAGCATTTATATAACGATTGTGCATACCATCAATCTTATTCAGCAGGTCTAGATTGACATAATTCATCTCTTTTATGTAATCAGCTCGAATAACCGCATCTTGCGGAAAGGTGTACGGGGCATGAGTAGACTCAAAGAACATGAATGTATAGTTTGGAAGATGTTTGTCAGATTGGTCCAGCTGATCGATAATCTCGGTTATATTTTGAACGTCTCTCTGCCATGGTTCGCCGGTCTTTATCTCCCGCATAAACTTTTCAGGAATACCAGAGAAAGTCGTATGATTCAGTTCGGGGTAACTGAAGCTTTGGCTGGTATGTAGTGCTAGTTGATACCCTTTTTCGCGTATAACATTCATCAATACGGGAGCGATTCTTTGCTGCTCAAAGCTGTACCAATATGGCGCAGGCAGACCATAAAACATGGAGAACAACCCCATACGTGTCCTATTGCCTCCACTATAGTGTTGATTAAATGTTATGGATTCTTGCGACAGCCTCCACAGGTTGGGGGTTATATCCGGGTCAAGCAGATCCCAGCGGAAGGATTCTGCAACCAGCATAATAATGTTCGGATAGTTGTCCAGTGGTTTTGACTCAATAGTAGACAGAGGATAGTTGATCTCTCCTTGAGCCAGTTCATACTGATGCGTGTGGACCTGTTTTACTCCAATGCTGGTAAAAAAGCTCCCTGCCCTTGATTTAAAGCTAAAGGGTATAACTTCGGTTGCCTGCAGATACTCCTCCTTACCTGTCTGCACACTATATGCATGGACGCTTTCTTCAAATAACAGTACTGCCAACATAGCGCTGATAAAGGAGGCAAAGACGCGTTTTGGTATCACAATTCTTGTATGTAACAGACTGTGGACAAGAAAGAGTGCCACAGCTGTATAAAGCATGAGTGCCGTGACCTGAAACAGCATCGTAATGATGGTTTCACTTGTTACCCCTAATGCCTCTATGCCTCCGGGGGTGGTAACCAGATTCCAGACGAAACTATTAAAGTGGTATTCATACAGCTCGAAGAGTTTATAGTCGCCGTAGATTATCAGGATGACCAAAGAACTTGTTATCCAGGCAACAAAATACACCGAGTTTATCCGTGATTTGGTCGGATGATCCTGCGGTTTTAGCCAGGATACGGCCAACTTTGTGAGTAGAACTGACGGCAATAGATATAGCACTGCGTAACTGATTGATCCTGCAAGGATAAATAGTTTTACGCTTAGCAGATCAGATTCTGAATATTGCCAAAACAGCGACAGTATGAATAAAACCGTTAGGAATATAAGGGTGAAATACACCCGTAAAATGGTATTTATCTGTGGCATATGCACCTAGCGACAACCGATTAATTGGAAACACTAGATGCATACTCCCATCTCTACCTTAAGCTAAGCTTAAGAAATTATTAGGTGATACAAAAACCATGTAGCTTCTGTGTGAAATTGTGCAAAATTGCAGTACAGAGGGCCATTCTGTTGGGTCAAATCAGGATATATTTTTCCCGCAGTCGTTACGCCAGAGGCAGTCCATTTGATCGCACTCCCTGAAATGCTCAGTAGCGAAACATGGGTCGTTATGCTCTTCTGATTGGATAGCGCGGATCAACTCGGCCTTGCGCATCTTGCCTGCGCTAATGGCCCTCTCTTTCGCGATATATCGAATTTCATTCATGTTCATGTCAAAGGCTCTCCTACGACTTCTATGTCCTGAAAAAATACCCTGCTTTAACTATCGAGCAAGTATAGACCATAAATATGATAGGTGGATTACATTGGGCGGGTTTCTTCAAACCCTGGTAATTTAAGGATATTACGCCCTTAATGAGGCGTTACTAATTTGCTATTTTATCCATTCTATCAAATGGTTATGGTCATAAGCGGCATCCGTTGCAGACTGCACAATTGCCTACTTTTTTGACCGTTTTACATGCTAAAATTGAGCACAGTATTCATCCATACTGGCACAAAATAAGGAGTAAACCATGGGAACTGCATTGATCGTCATCCTGGTGATTGCCGCCGTTGTAGTGCTGTATATCATTGGGATATACAACAAGCTGGTAACCCTGAAAAATCGTTATAAAAACGCCTTTGCCCAGATCGAGGTGCAGCTGAAGAGACGCTACGATCTGATACCCAATCTGATTGAGACGGCCAAGGGTTATCTCAAACATGAGAGAGAGACCCTGGAGGCGGTCACCGCTGCCCGTAATGCCGCTGCCAGCAGCCTGGCCAAGGCTGCAGCTGATCCCTCGAATGGCGATGCCATGACCTCTTTTGCCGCTGCAGAGGGGCAACTGGCCGGTGCGCTGGGTAAGTTAAATGTGGTGATGGAGGCCTATCCAGATCTCAAGGCCAACCAGAATATGATGCAGCTTAGTGAAGAGTTGATAACCACTGAAAACAAGGTCTCCTTTGCCCGCCAGTCGTTCAACGATCAGGTGATGGCCTACAATACGTACAAACAGACCTTTCCACCCAACTTCTTCGCGACCATGTTTGGTCACGCCAAGGACGCCACCCTTCTGGAGTTTGAGGATAGCGCTGAGATTCAGGCTGCCCCGAAAGTAAGCTTCTAACGTATGGACTTTTTTAGCGCCCAGGATCAAGCGCGCAAGAGTAGCTTTTGGCTGGTCACCCTTTTTGTCCTGGCCGTTGTAGCGCTGATAGTGGTAACAAACCTGTTTCTACTCTTGGTTATGAGTTTTACCAGCAGCGCGGATGCACTCTCGGTTCCAAGTCCTGATCTGACTGAGCGTGGATATGCCTTTCTGCAGAACCTCTCTTGGGAACGTTTCGCCCTGGTTGGTGCCGGCGTGAGCGGTGTTGTTCTGTTAAGCAGCATGTTTCGCACCTGGTCTCTGGGTAAAGGGGGAAAATCTGTCGCCGAGATGCTTGGGGGGACGCTGGTAAGCTCGGACAGTAGCGATCCTGCAGAGAGGCGGCTGCTGAATATCGTGGAGGAGATCGCCATCGCCTCCGGGGTCCCTGTGCCACTGGTCTATGTGATGGAAGACGAGCCAGGGATTAATGCATTCGCCGCCGGCCTGACCACGGGTGACGCGGTGGTAGCGGTAACTCGCGGTACTATGGATAACCTGAACCGGGCTGAACTGCAGGGTGTGATCGCCCATGAGTTCAGCCATATCCTGAATGGTGACATGCGGCTGAATATGCGACTTGTAGGGGTGCTATTCGGGATACTGATCATCGGCCTGATCGGTCGTTTCATAATGCGTTCAACCCTGCGCTCTGGTGGCTTTCGTTCCAGCAGAAACGGTGGTGGCGCGGTACTGGCGCTAATGGTTGCCGGTGCCGGTCTGGCTATATTGGGTTGGGTCGGTACCCTATTTGGTAACATGATCAAGGCGTCGGTCAGCCGGCAGCGGGAGTATCTTGCCGATGCCTCGGCAGTGCAATTTACCCGTAACCCTGACGGCATTGCCAACGCGCTGAAGAAGATAGGTTCCAGCACTTATGGATCTATCATGCAGCACCCGGATGCCTCTGAGTTCAGCCACGCCTACTTTGGAGATGGCATTGAGCATTTTATGGGTAGTGCTTTTGCCACCCACCCTCCCCTGGAGGAGCGCATATTGAGGATCCAGCCATCGTGGGATGGGGAATACATACCACTACCAGAGCGCAAGCCTGAAGAGAGCTCTTCCAACCAGCAGGAGACGGCTGCGGCTCGGGACAGGGCCAAACTTGCAACCTATGCCACCGTTCTGGCTGGCGGTATGGAGGCGATTACACAGGCCGGACAGATCTCTGAGCAGAGTGTTGCCTATGCGGCAAAACTTGTACAGCAGATGCCGGAGAAGGTACGAAATGCAGTACGTGAACCGCACGATGCGCGCGCCATCATATATGCCCTGCTAATAGATCAGGACAGAGGGCAGGCGATTCATCAGTTGAAGCTGATCTCTAACAAAGCAGAGGACATTGTATTCCAGCAGACGCTCCCTCTGGTGCATGCAGTACATAAACTGGAGAGTAGATTCCGTCTGCCACTTATAGATATGGCCATGCCGGCCCTGAGGCAGCTCTCTCCCGACCAGTATAAGCGGTTCAAACAGAACCTAAATACACTAATTCACGCAGATGGCCACGTCAGCATGTTTGAGTGGGCCCTATATAAGATAGTGGTATGCAACCTGGATCTCGATTTTGAACGCAGATATACCCACTCTGGTAGCTATAGCAACGTAAGACAACTGAGAAAGGAGTGCTACGTGCTGTTTAGCTATCTCTCGAGGATTACCCCTGAGGCGGATCTGCAGCAGGCCCTGCAGGCAGCAACAGAGCAACTGGAGGGCATGCAGCTTGAACTGCTACCGGCTGATCAGATATCTCTCGATGATCTGGATCGGGCCACACAAAGGCTGGCAAAACTAAAGCCGCTGGCAAAGCCGCAACTGCTAAAGGCGTGTGCCGCCTGTATTGCGGCCGATGAGAAGGTTACAGCCAGTGAGATGGAACTGCTGCGGGCACTCTCTGCGCTGTTGGATTGCCCCCTGCCTCCGTTACCGGAGAATCTTCCATATACTAATTAGCATTGGCATGCTGAGAACGTAGGGCGCAATAACCAACGGGCATTGCGCCGTATGGTTATGATATTTGTTCAGTTACGGTAGTTAGTTTCGTAGCCCTCATCCCACAGAGATCTTTTTACTCTCCCAGCAGGGGCTACAAGCCTATTTCTTTTGCTTGTCCAAAAGAAATAGGCGAAAGAAAAAGACACTCCACGACTTGCCGCTTCGCGGTTCCCTCCGTTCCTCACCGCCCCAGGGGCTCCAGGAAAGAACTTGCCACATAACCATCCCTGGTGATTCATACCAGCCCGGACATCCCTGTCCGGGCGTTCGCCAGACTGCAAATGTCCACTGGACATTTGGTTCTGGCTCACCCCCTACGGGCCTAATCCTGTTGCGGCTCCGGTACTCGGCTGCGTCGGAGGAGATTTAAGGGTGGTTGATTTTAGAACTTAGGGCGAAAATAACAACGTCCACTAATTAGCACCTTTAGCTTAGTCGGTAAATATATGAGTCAGGTAGTAATTGACCATTTACTACATTACCAGAGAAATTAATACCGCAAATTCCTGGCCTTGGTGCGGTTTTTACCATTACGCGCATCAAATCAAGTAGAGGTGATTTAGGCTTAGCTAATGCAATTTCGCTCAATGTTAATTTCTCACCTAATTGTTGCTTCGCTATTAATTTTTGAATCTTATTGTAATATTTCTTTGGACCAATCTTTTCAATACCCTTTATAGATAGCATTAGTTTCCAAGATTCTTGATCTTGAGAATAGACCCATAATGCTGCGTCAATATTAAGACCAGAAGAGTCAGCCGCTTGCACTAAGTTTTTTCCAGCTTCTATTTTTTTATCTGTTAAAGTACTAGTTACCATTGCGCTTTCACCCATGCTAAAACACCATTGGTTCTTGAGGTGCATGCTGAATACAGGTCTTTTGCTTCGGCACCAGTAATGGTTGATGTGTATCTAGATGTTGATTGCCAATCTTTCACAATTGACCAGTTAACTTCTAGAGTTTTATTGGTCTTCATATCTTGTTTTAGTTTATAGTCTAATCCAGCAACACTCAGCAGTTGTTCAAGGTTATGAGCATATGCTTTCTGAGCAACATATTTATCTGGGAAATCATATTTCTTAGTTTGTTTGGCAATACATGCTTTTAACGCACACTCAACTGAATACCCTAATAAATAATAAGATCCAGCATAATGCTTTGATTTAAGCAAAGCAGCTGCCTCTTTTTTACGGATTCTTGATATTGCCTGTAATTCTTGACGATTCATATTTCAAATATATGCCTAACAATCAGGGTAAGGGTCCGTAGCGAAGCGGAGATCCCAGCGACCAACGGGAGCGAACTTGACCCACTGGTTAGGTTGCTTGTTTAAACTTCTGATACATTTCATCGCTATCATCTAAAAATTCGTCTTGTATCCATTTCTTGAATTCTTCTTCACTGATTGGATTTTCTTGCAACCCCCATTCATCCCATGCTCGACCTATCATTTCCTGATAATTTAGCAAGAGAAGTTGAATTTGTTCATCCAATCCTAGTGCCACTGATTTAGCGTGACAATCTTGCACCCAGTAATATAATTCCCGCACAGTAATTCTACCTCGCAAATATTTGCGAGATTCTTCTACTAAGCTTTTTAATTCAGTAAGAGCCAACATAATTTCGCAACCTAACAGCTAATTATACGTCACGCACCAATATTGAAGTATGCAGTATAGAAACGCCCTGTGAGCAGTGATATGAGCTTGAACTTGGTACATCCTGCCAAGGGGGTATTTCCTATATTTTCGAGGTTATCAGAGAAAATCTGGTTTAGGTAGTCCTGTTCTCATGGATGCCCCAGTGTTGGATATGCCACCTTAAACCCGTTCGACGCAGCCGAGCACCGCAACGATTGAGGGATAAGGCCCGAAGGGGCGCCGCAAGGCAAGGATTGCTCCTGCAATCCTTTTGCATTCCCCACATCCCTGTGGGTCAGACCGACGCCTCCATCGCGGGCAAGGGATTGCCCGTCGATGGAGCCCCTGAGATCGTGAGGAGCGCAGGGGACCCGCAGGGCAAGTCGTCGGGCGCGTTTTTCTTTCGCCCCTTTCTTTTACGCGTATAAAAGAAAGGGGCTCGCAGCCAGGCACGAGTGCAAATTAAGAGCGTAAAAGTCTTAGGCTGCGAAAATAATTACCGATACCGCTATTACCCCCTCATCCCAACCCTCTCCCTAAGGGAGAGGGGGTTTTGTGTGGATCCCGCGATCAAATCGCGGAGGCAAATAGGCTGCGAAACTAATTACAGAATATTAAAAAAAACATCATAACCATACGGCGCAATGCCCGTTGGTTATTGCGCCCTACGCAAACGACAATGACAAAATAAGTTGTCGTACCCTTTCCATTCCGGCTATGAGGTTATGCTCAATCTCCTCCATGGTTATCTCTCCGCCGCTCCCCTTGCCTGCGGCCCAATTCGCTACAACTGCACAGCTTGCGTAGCATAGCTCTAGCTCCCTGGCCAGGGCTGCCTCTGGCATACCGGTCATCCCTACCAGGTCGCAGCCATCCTGTTCCATCTTTTTTATCTCTGCGGCGGTCTCCAGGCGCGGTCCCTGGGTCGCACCATAGGTGCCGCCGGATATGACCTCCTGTTTTGACCTCGTGCCTGCATCCAGTAGAGCTAGTCTCAGCTCTTCACAATAGGGCTGAGTAAAATCTATATGGGTTACGTGGTTCAGGTCGTCCTCGAAATATGTATGTCCCCTACCCCAGGTGTAGTCGATGATCTGGTCAGGGATTACGATATACCCAGGCACCATACCTGAGGTGATTCCACCCACGGCAGCGATACCCAGGACCCGTTGAACCCCGATCTGTTTGACTGCCCAGATATTGGCCCGATAGTTGATCTGGTGTGGTGGAATGGTGTGTCCCACGCCGTGTCTTGGAAGGAAGGCCACCTCAATACCATCGAGCATACCAAATGTGATCGGCGCCGATGGTTCACCATAGGGGGTGTGCATCACCTCTCGCCGGGTAATCTCCAATGTCTCCATAGAGGTCAGACCAGATCCTCCAATTATCGCTAACTCAGCAGCCATATCTTATATTCTCTTCTCTAGTACCTATTATGTTATTTCTCATTGACCGCAAAGATACCCGGCGCGTTTCTCAGATACCCTTTGTAGTCCATGCCGTAACCAAACAGATAGCGATCCTCAGCTGTTAGCGCTGTGAAGTCGGCCTTAAAGTCGATACTGCGAGGACACGCCTTCTCTACAGCTACAGCACTGTATACCTGCGCGGCGCCTTCAGCACGACAGAAATCAACTATTGCAGCGAGGGTAATGCCCTCATCCAGGACATCGTCGACGACTAGGACCTCTCTGTCTTTCAACTGTTCATTGTGCCGTTTAATCCAGTGTAGATCACTACCGACGGTCTGTTCACGATAGCGGGTGGCATGGAGGTAATCCACACGTAGGGGAAAGTCGAGGCGAGTCAACAGGTCTCCAGTCGGTATGAGGCCACCATTCATTACACACAGTATGATCGGATCTGATCCTTGCAGTTGCTGAGTTATCTCTCCAGCGATACGATCCATTGCCGCCATAACCTCATCCAGGGTATATAACTGGTCGGCCCTGTCATAAACAGCCTGTGCCTCGGTAGCATCTATGCTCATGTGTCTCCTCGTTGCTTCTTCATATATCAAGTGAGAGTGAGGCCGACTCTTCGTACGCAGCGATCCTGTCCAGCGCCTCCTGCCAGCGAGGGTCCAGATGTACCTCGGCACGCTGTGGAAAGTGGCGACCATGCATCCTGATCAGTCGCATCTGCGACGCCGGATTCTGGTAGTCTGCAACCGCATCCAGCACCTCGATGGCCCCCTCTCTGTTGTTACATACCAGCAGCATGTCACAGCCCGCATCCAGCGCAGCTGCTGCGCGCTGTGGGTAGTCTCCAGCCTCGCCTGCCGCCGCCATGGTCAGATCATCACTGAATATTGCACCCTGAAATCCTAGCTCTTGACGCAGCACCTGTTGCAACCAGTAGCTGGAGAATCCTGCCGGCTCAGGGGCAACCTCGGTGTAGACCACATGGGCCGGCATTATCGCCTCCAGACCGTAGTCGATTATACGTCGGAACGGCTGCAGATCATCCATCCAGATATCTTCACGCCGCCGTCTATCCAGCGGCAGGGAGTGATGTGAATCCTCCTCTACCCCGCCGTGACCTGGAAAGTGTTTGCCCACCGATGCCATCCCCGCCTCGCGTACTCCATGGATCCAGGAGTTGGCCAACTCTATGACAATGGATGGCCTTTGGTGAAAGGCACGATCACCTATGACTGAGCTCAGAGGTCGTCCCAGATCGAGTACCGGGGCGAAACTGAAGTCGATCCCTACCGAACGTAGCTCTGATGCCATAAGCCAGCCGGTCAGATGGGTAATCTGGCGTGCCTGTTTACTGTTATGTTCATACAGAGAGCCAAACCATGATATCGGAGGCAGGCGGGTAAAGCCCTCCCTGCAGCGCTGTACCCTGCCCCCCTCTTGATCGACTGCAATGAGCAGGGTTGGCTCGCGCAGGTTGCGAATCTCAGAGGTAAGCTGCTGTATCTGTTCCGGGGAGCAGAGATTACGGCTGAACAGAATCACCCCTCCGGCCGCCGGATGCAGCAGCAGCTCTCTCTCTTCTGCCGTAAGCTCCGGGCCATCCAGATCGAACATGATGGGGCCATGCCGCATATTTATCTGCCTCTGTTGATATTAAACGTTTTATTCTGTTTGCCGCTAACCCTGATATTGCAGCAGCAGGCGGTCAGCGTTATGCACTTTTCGGGTAAACGCCTTTATAACAGAAATGGAGCAATTTTGATGCGTTGGACGTACCGGTTTTTTTTCATCTTATTGATCCTCTGTTGCGCCAACCTGACGGCAGCTGAAGATGGTGATGAAAATAATGAGGTTGAGGTGGAGGGTGAGCAAAAACAACTGGCCTACTTCCCTCTAACTCCCTCCCTGATAACTAATCTTCAGGGTCTCGGTAGTTACATCCGTTGTGATATCGATCTGATGATTGAGGATGAGATGGATCTGGAAAAGATTCAACAGTACGCACCAGTGATACGTCATGAGCTGCTACTGTTGTTGGGGCAGCAGAATGGCAGCGAACTGAACACATCTGAAGGCCGGGAGGCGCTACGCCAGAAGGCGCTGCAGGCGGTTGTCGCCGTTGTCTTGGCAGAGACAGGTAAAAATAGTGTGCACGACCTCTATTTTACCGCCTTCTTTGTTGAATAATAAACGAGAAATAACATTAATAAATGGGAATAAATATATGTTTTATATATATTTATTCTGTAATGTCTACAGGGGTGCCGGCGTCCACCTGTTCAAACAGCTCCAGTAGATCACTATTGCGCATGCGGATACATCCGTGTGAGCGCGGCTCTCCTATCGGCTCGGATTCGGGACAACCGTGGATGTAGATATAGCGGCGCAGGGTGTCCCGGTTGCCGCCACGATTGACCCCTGATTCTGTCCCGGTAAGCCAGATGATCCTGGTGAGTATCCAGTCTCGCTCTGGATAGGCCTCTCCCAGTTCAGGGGTGTATATCTCTCCGGTGGGCCGGCGTGCCTCAAATACCCTGTTTTCCGGCTCACCCTCTCCTATCTTTATACGGACGACATGCGCCCCTAATGGGGTACAGCCACTCCCCTGCTCCTCTCCTGGACCGTTGAGTGCACTGGATATGGGGTAGCTGCACTGTGGTTGCTCATCCCGATAGATGGTCAGGAGCTGTCTCTGTAGATTGATCTCGACCCTGACTGGCATGGTGTCTGCTGCTACCACCGGCTAAATGGCTGTTGCACCAGGTTGGCGTTGTAATATCTACTGTCGCCTGATACCTCTTCCCCGGCCCACTCCGGCATCTCGAACGGCTCCTGCTCTGACTGCAGTTCGATCTCAGCCATAACCAGGCCGCTGTTCTCACCCGCGAACAGATCGAGATCCCAGATATGGTCACCACAGCGTACCTTATAGCGGGTCTTCTCGATATGTGGCTGCAGGGCCAGTTGCTGCAGGATCTCCTCTGCATCTGTCAGCGGTATCTGATACTCAAACTCCAGCCGACAGATACCGGTAGATGCGCCCTTGATATTTATATGGGCAGTGTCGTCGCTGGTACGTACCCGGATGGTTGCATTTTCACCCATGGCTATGTAGCCCTGTACCAGCTTCGACTCTGCGACCACATGCTCCCGCCAAAGATCGCCCTGCACCAGGAACTTGCGCTCTATCTCGACCCCCATGCCACTAGCTATTTCTGCTGCCAGCTACCGGATGAGTTCTGATACCACCAGCCACCTCTTGCACCCTGGACCCACTCACGGGCGAAGGTATTACGTACCTCCTGCTCCCACTCAGGATGGCCGTTGGCATTGGCAATAGCTCGATAGAGCGCATTACGATCACTATTCTCGGCAGCAACCAGATTTTGCACTGTATTACGCTCCCGCAGTGAGATCGCCGCGTTGTCATGGATACCCACCAAGGCGTTGTTGGTAAAACCTATGGCGCCACTGTTGTAGTATTGGGCAAGGGACGCATGCCTCTGTCTCATGCTGGCTTGCAGGCTCCTGATCTTGGGGGTATCCACATTGAAATTAGGTGTCGCCGCATTGGCAGGTGGGATGAAAAAATCCAGTACCCTGGTAGCGATCCGCCACTCTGCGTTCGGTTGCAGCCCGGCGCCCTTGTCCTCTGCCGGCGGAGCGACCTTGACCGCATTGCCGAGGACATCCTTGACGATCTCCTTGGCCGCCTCCTCCGCCTCGGCTGCAGGGAAATAGATGTTGATGGTAACACAGGCTGCTAACAGCAGCAGTGTGGCCAATAGACCGCCAGTGCGGGTAACTTTTTTCATGGTATTAATCCTCACTATTTAATTACTGGTTCAGGGCTTCTACTGATATCCTTTAGTTTGGTGACGAGTATCTCCCAGTCGATATGATTGTTAAAGCCAATAATATCGATACGGGGAATGCCTCCACCACGTACGATGTAATAGCCACTTTTGGCCGGCTCTATACCGCCCATTGCACACACCCCCTGTTGTAGGCGGCAGCTTATTCCAAGGCGAGAGTAACCAAACTCCTCAAACATCCGCAAAAAGGTGCGTGAAATCGCGCCAGAGACACCAACCCCACCTAGATTAGATATATTTTCCACCGCCCTCTGACTGATGCGGTGTCTACTATCGTCGTCCGGCGGGGTCTCAAGTCTGGCGTCAAATGAGATCGGCCGCCACGCCTCCAGGTAGAGCTTATGTATATACCCCTGCAGTTTGCCTGTTATCTTACCAAAGGAGAAGGTACGGGTTAGGGTATCCAGGTCAAGGCCGGTGAAATCCACATCGGCCTTGACTCTGGGCAGGGCCCCAAACATATCCTCCAGATATAGATTATTGATTTTCACATCTCCTGAAAACAGCCGTATCAGCATCTCTCCATCCACCACAATTTTCCCTTTCTCATAGGAGACTGCGGGTATGACCCCAGACATCTCTCCAGCAAGCGGCGGCCAATCCAGGGCCTGACTTATGGCCTGCATTGAGATCGGTGCTACAGAGCCACTGAATTGCACCTTGGGGCCATCTTTGGCCTGTACCAGACTGAATCTATCTACCTGTAGACTACCATCCAGCACCGGTAGTAGCAGCGGCTCCTTCAGCTCTACACCTCCATCCTTCAGCTGTAGCATCGCACTGCTCTTGCCTGTCTTCAGGCCACCGAGTATATGTCCACCCTCCCAACTAAGATGGCTTGTCTCCGCCCTCCTGCCATTGGTGGCGATCAGCTGGCCATCCAGGCCATAGACAGCAAAACGACCCGCAACATCCTCCATGAACATATCAGTGAAATGTATATCTACCCTATGTTGACCACTCCTACCCAGTTCAAGTTCCAGTGCCCCCTTCCCGGCCAGCTCCAGGTTCTCCAGCAGCGTCCCCGCCATTACCGGTTGCAGGTAGGCTGAGTAGACGGCAGACAGATCAGCCTCACTGGTCTTGAGTGTAACCCTTTGTATTTTAGTGTTATTTCTTAAATCCAGGGCGGCAGAGGCACGTGCGGTAAGGACCCCCTGGTGACGGTAATCTAGGTTCTGGATAACTAGCTTTTTGCTCTCATCGGTCCAACTGAAATCTAGCCCAAGATTGATCTGATGCCCTTCAGGGTCCAAAAACAGGGCCGGCGTCAGTATGGCGCCCTTCTGCAACTGGATCTTATGGCGCCCCTCCCATCCGCCTTCATTCGATTTGGCGCTGCCTTGCCACCGGCCGTACAGCCCCTCTCCCAGATACTCTCCAGTAGCATCGCTGAAAGAGAGGTTGTGCATCTGGGTCTTCCAACTTACTTCAGCTCTCTCCCCCCCATCTGCAGTGCCGATCATCTCCAGTGAGAGATCAATCTTGCCCTTAAGCCTTGTGCCGCCGGGTAGGGTTAATAGTTTTTGTAACCGTCTGAGATCGACCGCCTTGGCGCTCAGTTGGAGCTGCCACTTGTCGTCCATAGATACTGTCTCGAGATCCAGCGGGAAACTAACATCCTCCTTTGCAGTTAGATTTGCAGTAAAATTCCCACCTCTACAGCTGATCTTTTCACTGCTGATCTCACTCTGAGGACACTCCAGCTGGAACGTCTCAAGGGGGGTTGATAGTGCCGGATGGTTTAGCTTGCTGCCCTGGATATGGAGAGACATGCCACTGCCCTCTCCCCAGGAGAGACGCATGATTACCTCCTCAAGCGACCAGCCGGCACCAGAGAGTTTGCCCAACTCTACATCTATCTGCTCTATGGCCGAGGCGTTGCCGCTGCATAGCAGCGCCATTAGCACTGCTAACAGAGCGATTCGGTTTTTACTCTGCAGGAAAGACACCGGTTGAGAGATAGCGGTCTCCGCGATCGCATACAATCACCACGATCACACCGTTTTCTACCTCGTTAGATAACCGCAGGGCTGCCGCGACGGCGCCACCAGAGGAGATGCCGACCAGGATACCCTCTTCTGCGGCCAGTCGACGCGTGGTCTCCTCCGCCTCTTCCTGGCTCATATCAATGATACGATCCACCATGCTGGCATCATAGATAGCCGGCAGATACTCCTCTGGCCAGCGGCGAATACCAGGAATAGAGGCGCCATCAGCTGGCTGTACACCAACGATCTCAACCGCTGATTGCTTCTGCTTGAAATAGGACGATGCACCCATAATGGTGCCTGTGGTCCCCATGGCGCTGACAAAATGGGTGATTTTGCCACCGGTCTGCTGCCATATCTCCGGGCCGGTCCCCTGCTCGTGGGCCAGTGGATTATCCGCGTTGGAGAACTGATCAAGGATATGCCCCTGTCCTGCGGCCTCCATCTCCCGCGCCTTGTCGATTGCGGCCTCCATACCACCTGCGGCCGGCGTGAGGATTATCTCGGCACCATAGGCCCGCATCAGGGAGCGTCGCTCCAGGCTCATATTCTCAGGCATCACCAGGATCATATGATATCCCTTAATGGCGGCCGCCATGGCCAGGGCTATGCCGGTATTACCGCTGGTTGCCTCAATCAGGCTATCTCCCTGACCTATCTCACCTCGCTCCTCAGCGCGACTGATCATATTTAGTGCCGGTCTATCCTTGACGGATCCAGCCGGGTTGTTACCCTCTAGTTTTAGCAATATGGTATTGGAGCCATTGCTGTGAAGCCGCTGCAGCCGTACCAGGGGGGTTTGGCCTATGCACTGCTCAATTGTTGGATAATTCATAGCTAATAAGTGTCTCGCAACACGGGCATTTAAAGTAGTAGTAATATAACATGAGTCTGTTATTGGAGGATTTTTAACTATTTCCGGCACAGTCGGGAATTGTGGACATGGGGAATTATTGCAAATACAGAGGTTCTGGTCATGAGGCACCACACAGTTTACCGCTACGGCCATATAAACAGATTTCTCTTCTTTCTCATTGTTCTGCTTTTTTGTAGCAGTTGGAGGGGGGTTGCGGCAGAACCGGACTACGCAGGATCCATTTCAGAACAGTATTTTTTTGATGATGTCCCTGTTGTTCTTTCGGCAACACGGCTGTCACAGCCTCTGAGCGATATTCCTGCAGCGATTACGATCATTGACAAGCAGATGATCCATATGTCTGGCATGATGGAGGTCCCAGATCTGTTGCGTCTGGTCCCTGGTATGCATGTGGCTCGCTACCATGGCGCAAAATTCTCCGCCTCCTACCACGGTAATAGCAATGACCTTGCCAGAGATATGCAGGTATTGGTCGATGGTCGCTCCGTATATGACCCAGGTTTTGGCGGCGTCTCTTGGTCGGATCTCCCGTTGGCCATTGAAGATATTAACCGTATTGAGGTGGTTCGAGGGCCCAATGCGGCGGCCTATGGTTCCAACTCCTTCGCTGGTGTCATCAATATTATCACTGAACATCCGGCAGAACAGTCGGGAACAATGCTCAAGCTGATTGCTGGTGACGAGAATACATCCCAGGCTGTAGTGCGCCATGCCGGTTCACTTGGCGCCCTGGATTATCGTCTTACCATCAACTATGACAAGAACAATGGTTACGATGAGCTAAACGACAGCTCTAACACATCCTGGCTCGGTTTTAGGGGTAATTACCAGATGGCCAATAGTGACCGGCTGCTTCTCGCAGCCGGTTTCTCATCCGGTATGCGAGAAGATGGATTTCCCGCGGATGACGTGCAGCCACTGCGGGAGAATGACCACGCCTACAATTTTCAACAACTAAAGTGGATCCGCACCATTGCCCCTGAGAATGAGGTTAGTCTGCAGTTCTATCATAACTACCAGGATATCGATGATGAAACCTACTTTACCGATCCTGGGTTTCCAGGCGTTCCCCTGAATATAGGCTTCGGTTTTGAGACTGACCGCTATGACCTGGAGCTACAACACACCTTTAGTCCTAGCGATGATCTGCGACTGGTCTGGGGCTTGGGGGCACGACATGACAGGATGAATAGTTGGAATCTTCTGAACGAACGTGGCGATATTACTCGTAATCAAATTCGTGCCTTCATTAATGCGGAGTGGCACTGGACAGATGACCTCAGCGTAAATCTCGGGGCTATGTATGAGGATTTTGAGGGGTATAGCCCCCTCTTTTCCCCAAGGCTGGCCCTCAACTACCATATGACCAATAATCATACAGTCCGCCTCTCCGCGTCCCGTGCCTACCGTATCCCTACGATATGGGAGGCGTATGCGGATCTTCAGGTCCACGGTATACCGGCGCCATTTACTGAACATCTGCATTATCACACCCCTGGGATGGATCCGGAGAGGATTGATGCCTATGAAATTGGTTATCTTGGGATCTTTCCTGATATCAATACAACCTTCGATGTAAGGCTGTTCCATGAAAAGATTGACCCCTTGATCTCACATCGCAGGGATGACTCGATTTTTCCAACTTTTCCGCCAGAGATACATGATGGCGCCATCCGTTTCTTCAACAGTGGCTACCTTGAGATGGATGGAATCGAATTACAACTCGATTATCGCCCCAGCGAACGCACTATGTTCCACATCGGTTACAGCGTAATACATACAAATGGAGAGGAGGTTTGGGATATAACGTGGACTGGAGCGCCTGATCCGGATCCAAGGGTTCTTGATGATGTGGTTGCGGATCATATTCTGGGGGTGCTTGCCGGACACGAATTTGATAACGGCATCCAGTTGAGCGCCAGTATCTACAAAATCGATGATGTCGAGTGGAAGGGGGAAGGTAATCATATACCTGGATATCAACGCACCGACCTACGTCTGGCTAAAGAATTTAAGCTACCATCTGCCAATGCCGAAGTATCACTGGTACTACAAAATATTGATGGTCACTATACTGAATTTAGGGAAGAGGAGGAGAATGAAACAGAGCCTAGGGCCTACTTGCAATTTGGCCTTAATTTTCACTAGCAAATCGTCATAATTGGAATGACAAACAGGATAATAAAACCGCAGGCATGATGCCATGTATACACCCAAAATAAAACAAGGCATACGGACAGCCACCGAATCAAGCAAGCGGCTGCGTCAGGCAGCTAGTCTGCTGACACTATGTTGTTTTCTCTATCTATCTGTTATTGCTGATCTTTCAGCATCTACTGACAATGTAATACTGGTCATAAAGAGCGGGACAGATGATATCTATAGCCAAGTCGCGGAATCTTTTGAGACCAATCTAAATCAGAAGTGCGCATCTAAGAGAAACCGGTGCAAACTGTTTAATCTACAGATAACATCTTTGCACGAGTCCAAAACTTTACAGCTTAAGAAGCAGATTGCTGCGGCAAACACACTGATTGTGACTATAGGTAGTAGAGCGGGTAAATTTGTTTCTGTGCATGAACATAGCGCTCCAGTACTGCATACGCTTATCCCCAAGCAGGCATTTAAACAATTGGTAGGCAATAGGAATGTACGTAGTACATCAGCTATATATCTTGATCAACCAATACAGAGGCAATTGCAGTTAATACGCGAATCCATGCCTGAACGCAAACGAGTTGGGATATTGATCAATAGCCATTCGCGTCAAGCAGAGCAAACAATTACCAAGCTAAGCAGGAAATATGGCCTCAGACCAAGGTTTGGTATTGTTCGTGATGAACAGCGACTTGGTGCCGTCTTGAATGAGCTGATGGAAAAGAGCGATGTTCTTTTGGCACTGCCTGATCCAACTATCTTTAATAGGCATACTGTGAGGAATATTCTCCTCTCTAGTTATCATCAACGAATACCAGTCATCGGTTTTTCCGCAGCGTATGTAAATGCTGGTGCTATCGCCGCTGCCTTCTCTTCTCCACAGGATATTGGAAGACATATGGGTGAATTAGTTGGCTCATTTCTGGCCAATGGAGGCAATACTCTACCAGGGCCTGCATACCCAAAGTATTACTCAATTAAATGCAATAAACGTGTTGCCAACTCTCTGCAGATACGTCTACCGCCTGTAGACCAGTTAAACCATAGTCCGGGAGAATAGCCAAGTGATTCCACGCCGTTACTCCAGACTAAATATCAAGGTATTGCTGTTAGGCATTTTACCCGCAGCATTCATGGCGCTTGGTTTGACCAGCTATATTATCAATACTCAACTGGAAACCTTGCAGAGAACTTTCCAGGAGCAGGGACAGGCGGTCGCACAGGAGATGGCCGCAGTTAGCATATATGGACTCTTTTCCGGTGATCTAGATGCCCTAAGGCATAGTGTTACCAAGGTCTTTGAACGTGGCAATGTAGTCTCAGCTACTATTCGTGATAACAGTGGCGCAACGCTTTTACATCTACATAAAGGTACCGCAAACGAGATCATGACAAACCGTTTTTCAGCACCTGTATATTCGGTTGTCAGTGCAGCGCAAGTCGGGGATTTTCCGGAGCAGCTCAGGGGGGATGAGGTTGTCACGACAACAGATAACCAGCTGCTTGGTACAGCTACAGTAGAGATAATTGAGAGCTATAGCGTAATAAGCCAGCGACGAGTTATTCGCAATAGTATATTGATAGCCCTTTTGTTTATCTTGATTACAGCATCAATTGCTTCCTGGTTAAGTAACCGTATAACAGCCCCCATTGAGCGACTGACCAGGGCTGTAATCAGGATGAAGCACGGAGATTTTGCCACGCGTGTCTCATCTTCCTCCAGTGGTGAAGTATTAGCCCTGGGAGAAGGATTTAACTCTATGGCGAAAGAACTACAAAACTACAGCGAACAGATGCAACGGCATGTCGAGGAGGCCACATCTGATTTAACACAGACAATGGATACCCTTGAGATTCAGAATGTGGAACTGGAGTTAGCTCGCAGAAGGGCATTGAAGGCGAGTCTGGCCAAGAGTGAATTTCTGGCAAATATGAGTCATGAGATTCGTACTCCAATGAATGGTGTTATCGGCTTCGCTAATCTTTTGTTAAAAACAGATCTGAACCAAGAGCAGAAGGATCTTGTCGAGACTATCTCCAAATCGGCCTCTGAACTACTGAGTATTATCAACAATATTCTTGATTACTCTAAGTTGGAGCAAGGAAAATTTGATCCAGAGAGCATACTATTCGATACCTATGATTGTTTTGAACAGCCGATCGCGCTGCTTACTCCATCCGCACATGAAAAAGGTTTGGAACTTATTTTGCTGATTTCCCCTGACGTCCCATTGCAGTTGCTGGGTGATAAACACCGTATTCGTCAAATACTGCTTAACCTGCTGAGCAATGCTATTAAATTCACAAATGAAGGTGAGGTAGTAGTTAGAGTCATGATGACAGCAGATTATAGCAACAGTGGTGAGGGTATACTTCGACTTACAGTGACTGATACTGGTATTGGTATAGATCAGCAGCAGCACAGTAATCTCTTTACCCCATTTAAACAGGCCGATAGCTCAACCAGCCGGAAATTTGGCGGTACAGGACTTGGTCTGAGTATCTGTCGCAATTTGGCGCAATCTATGGGTGGGGATATAAATATAGAGAGTGTACCCGGGGATGGGACCACTCTCATAGTCGATCTGAAGGTTACAATCCCTGCTCCGCCTGTTATGTCATATACCCAACAACCACTTCTAGGCAAGCGCTGTCTTCTGCTGGATAGTAATGCTAACTGTAGTCTTGCGATATCATACTATCTGCGCGTCATGGGGGCGACAGAAGATACGATTTTACAGGATGCTTCCTTGACTAGTGAAGATGTAGATCTAGTCGTTATGGGATTCTCCCTGCAAGAGGTTAATAATGGAACTGTAGAGAGAAAAATCAGCTCATGGAATGATAGTTTTAGTGCATCATCACCTCTGCTTATCCTATTAAGCACTTCAGACCGGGGGGTTATTAGGCATATAGAGCAGTTTAGTGCAGCCCCATGTCTCTCCAGGCCGTTAGGATTTAGCACCCTGCAACAGGCAATATCTCAAATACTCTCACCTGATGCTATGTCTACCGCTATTGCAGATTGCTATGCTGTAGATAATAACCTTGAAGTGCCATCACTGCAGGGAGTGCATTTTTTGGTCGCCGATGATAACGCGATCAATCTACAACTAATAACTACCCTACTACAGCTTAGTGGTGCCTCTGTCACCGGGGTTTATGATGGTACCGCAGTATTGGAACAGATTGCGAATAACTCCTTTGATCTGATCTTTATGGATATACACATGCCAGCAATGAGCGGCCTGGATGCTGCCAGGGAGATACGCCACAGAGAGATAGAGGGTGATCGCTATATACCGATAGTAGCACTGACTGCTGATGTGATACCCCAAACAAGAGAACAAGTTAAAGCAGCAGGGATGGATGACTATCTGGTTAAACCAATTTCTGAGTCTCAATTATGGGGTGTGATATTGCGTCTCCTAGGCATGGGAGAATCCCCTGCTATACCTGCAGTAACTGTAGCCGAGACAGAACCAGACGGCACTCTTCCGCTACGTGACGTGGAACAGGCCCTACGTGTTACCGGGGGGGATAAGGAGTTAGCTGAATCCATGTTTTCTCAGCTTTGTGCTGAATTGCCTGTCAATATGGGCATAATCATGGACTCTGTTGCTACAGACAACCGCGACAAACTGATAGAAACAGTTCATCGCATGCATGGATCTTGTGCAGTCTGCGGCGTTCCGGCACTGAATGATATAGTACGACGACTGGAAACCGCGCTTAAAAGTAGACAGGAGGATGAATCAGCAGAACTCCTAAAACAGTTGGACGAAGCGGTGGCACAGTTATTGGCAGACGCTACCTAACCACCACTTATCAAGCATTTCATATCTTCTACTGCCGCGTGCAGCCCGGAAAAAATAGCTCGCGATATTATGGAGTGTCCGATATTAAGCTCCCTCAACCCATCTATTGCCGCTATTTCTTGCACATTGTTGTAATCGAGACCATGCCCTGCATTGACCTGTAGGCCAAGTTGGTTTCCATAAGAAATAGCCTGCTGTATCTTCTTAAGCTCCGCCGTCCTACCATCAGCTGTAATCGCATCAGCATAGTGGCCGGTGTGAATCTCTATGACCGGTGCCCCTGATTCCTTGGCGGCATCAATCTGCGTCATATCGGCATCGATAAAAAGAGATACTCGTATCCCTGTATCTTTCAGTGCTGCGCAATATTCCCGAAGATATGAAAGATTTGCAGCAACATCCAGACCCCCTTCAGTAGTAAGCTCTTCTCGTTTTTCTGGAACCAGACAGCAATCCTGAGGTGCTATTTTTGAAGCTATCCCAAGCATCTCACTAGTTGCGGCCATCTCCAGGTTCATACGCGTCTGTAACTGTTTACTCAACAATTCAACATCGCGTTCTTGGATATGACGACGATCTTCCCGCAGGTGGATAGTAATAGCGTCAGCTCCAGCCTTCTCGGCAACTGCTGCTGCCTCTATGACGTCAGGATAACTGGTCCCACGAGCCTGTCTCAAGGTGGCAACGTGGTCAATATTCACTCCCAGCAGTATCCTGTCTTCTCGGGTTGCTATATTCATCATAAATCACTCAGCATTAAGAGGTAGATATATGGAATAGTTCACGGCTTTTGAGTGAGCGGCCACCTAGATAGTGTTGAAGTATCCGGCGCATCATTTCACGTGCCTCTTGTCTGCCACGATCATCCAGTTGTAGTTCTCGATTAAACAACGCTAGCAAGGTCTTGCCTCTAATACCAGAGCTGTCAGCCGTAGATTTGATCGGTCCTCTCTCGAGCTGAAAGCTATAGAGTGCTGCAGGATCAATCGGTTTGCCTGTTTCAGCATCTCTATCCAACAGTAAGCCATATCCCAACTCAGATAGTAAGTCGATCTCAAAATAACGCAACACCATATCTATTGGTTTTTGATTCACCAGATGTTGCAGGGTGTCATGATAGATATAAAACAGCTTCTGATGAGGGTCAGAACGTCCCAAAAGATACTGTAGTAGCTCATTAAGATAAAACCCGCAAAACAGTTGCTGCCCCTTTAGTTGTATGGCCATGCCATCATGTTCAAAACCTGTGATCGTCTTTACCTCTCCTCGCCCTACAAACTTAATAAGCAGTGGCTGAAATGGCTGTAATATCGCTGCAGCTCCATCACGTTTAGAGCGTGCTCCCTTGGCTATAGCCGGAAAACGTCCGTGCTCAACACTGAAGCACTCAAGTAGCAGACTACTATTAGAGTAATCTCTGCGGTGCAGAATAAAGGTGCGATAAAAATGGCTGCGCTCACGATCCATGGCAGTGTTATACACTAGCTGTTCGGGTCTAATCACTATATCCTAACTGACTCAAAGCGCTCTCATCACTGGACCAACTTTTTTTAACCTTCACCCAGATATTTAGATAGACTTTTCGCTGAAAAAATTGCTCCATCTCTATCCTGGCCTGAGTTCCTACCTCCTTTAACGCCTCTCCGTTATTGCCGATAATGATATTCTTCTGGCCTGGCCGTTCGACCCAAATAAGAGCACTTATACGATAGAGATTCCCCTCCTGTTCAAACTTTTCTATCTCCACTGTCAGTGCATATGGGATCTCTTGCGCAAAGCGACGGGTCAACTGCTCGCGTATTAGTTCAGCTGCGAAAAAACGCTCAGATCTATCAGTTAGTTGGTCATCCGGGAAGTAATTATCCCCCTCAGGCAAGAAGGACTCTACTTTCTTTTCCAACAGCTCTATCCCCTCCCCACTTTTTGCAGAGATTGGGAGTATTTCAAGAAAATCGTGTTTGGCTGCTACCTCAGCCATATAAGGCAAAAGCTCTGTCCTCTCTTTAACCCGATCAATCTTATTTATCACCAGTATGACGGGCATCTTCTCTGTGATGATGTTCTCCATTACCATTGCGTCTTCATCATTCCAACGCATGGCCTCTACTACAAATATAACCAGATCGACATCTACCAGTGCGGTTTTCGCCGTACGGTTAAGATAACGATTCATCGCTTGGTCCCCGCGCTGGTGAATACCTGGAGTATCAACATAGATAACCTGCCCAGTGGGGCCGGTCTTTACCCCCAGAATGCGGTGGCGGGTAGTCTGCGGTTTGCGCGAAGTGATCGCCAGCTTCTGCCCAATCAGGCGATTCAGCAGGGTCGATTTACCGACATTAGGACGCCCTACAATCGCGGCATAGCCACAGCGGTTTATGGAGTTATTACTCATCGTGAATGTTACGCAGTATTGCTGCGGCGGCATCCTGTTCTGCTTTCTGTCTACTTCCGCCACGACCAACAGATTCATACGCTGTGTCTGGTATGGCGCACTTAACTGTAAACAGCTGGTCATGCGCCTCGCCTGTAACCTCTACAATAGAATACTCTGGCAAGCTGATATGCTGTGATTGGAGATATTCTTGTAGACGGCTTTTAGGGTCTTTCTGGACAGATTTATGGGATAGGTCAGAAATTTTGGTAGCGAAAAGGTGCAATATGACCTTTTTCACGGCTATAAAACCACCATCAAGATAGACTGCACCGAGTATCGCCTCTAGCGCATCAGCCAAAATAGAGTCACGTGACTGACCACCACTGCGCAACTCTCCAGACCCAAGCAGCAGATATTGACCCAAATCCAACCCTTTAGAAACTTGAGCCAGGCTCTCTTTTTTGACCAGGCTGGCGCGCAGACGACTCAACTGTCCTTCATCGCACTGGGGGAAATTACTGTATAGTTCTGACGCTATAATAGCTCCAAGAACAGCATCTCCAAGATACTCCAGTCGCTCATTGTTCTGACTGCCAGCACTACGATGCGTCAAGGCAGTTTGTAGTAGCTCGGTATCACTGAACTGATACTTTATGCTACGACAAAGTGTTTCTACTGACTCCCTCAATTAGCAACCATCTTTACGCTGTTATCGAAAGAGACTATTACATCAATATTGCCGACCATATTTTTTTGCACTTGGTAAGCAATCCTGACCTTTAGCTCACCACCATTCTTCTCAACTTTAACAGAGTTGTGCTTAATATCCCTTAATCCATTGGTAATTAGCCGTTTCATAACCATTGCCATGACTTCATTTTTTGATCTTTGGGTGATTAGTGGTTCATTCTCCAGTGAGTGCAAAATATCCTTAACACTCTGGTTTTCCATATAAATTGGCGCCAACTTGAATGTCAGAAGGGCGAAAAAACCTATTAGGAATAAGACCGCCAGCCAACCCAGGCCGGTCATACCACGCTGTCTCTTGATATCTTGTCGCATAATTTCTGCTCCTCTATTTGATGCCATTACCTAACCGATCCCATGCAATAGGAAAGCCGGAACGGTGTGCATCCCAACTCATCCATATTCCAAATGCCTTACCTGCCAGATTATCTTCCGGTACCAATCCCCAGCAACGACTATCGTTACTGTTATCTCGATTATCCCCCATAACAAAATAGTGGCCAGCAGGTACAGTAATCCCCCCGCGGCTTAGCACTTGACAGCCGAAGGAAAAATCCGGGCGATGCTGATTGACAAGTATACGGTGCTCTACTTTGTCGATACTCTCCATACTCTCCAAGGCACCGGTCATGTTCTTACCGCTTCCACTGCCCTGATAGCTCCCTATAAAAACCTGTGGGGATTGTTTTCCATTGATAAATACTGTTTTGTCACGGTATTCGATTTTGTCGCCTGGAACGCCGATTACCCTCTTGATGTAATCTACAGATTGATCCTTCGGGTAACGAAATACCACGACATCCCCTCGTTTTGGTTCACCTATTGATATAATTTTGCTGTTCAATACAGGCAGCCTTATACCGTAGGCGAATTTGTTTACTAGAATAAAATCACCGATGAGTAGTGTGGGCATCATTGAGCCTGACGGTATCCTGAACGGCTCAACCAAAAATGAACGTAGGAGTAGAACTGCTAGAATAACGGGAAAGAAGGATCGAGCATACTCAACCAAGAGCGGTTCAGTAGGTTCAGTTGATTCATCGCTATTCTCTTCCTGCTCTCTACGACGGGCTGGTGCGAAAGCTAGAGCGTCAACCAGCCATATCCCAGCAGTAGTGAACGTTGCTATCACCAGTAGTGTGGGAAAATCAAAATTCATAAAAAATCGGCCTCTATTATGATGCGTGCTATCTAATTATCTTTGCCTGTTTTCAGAACAGCGAGAAATGCTTCCTGCGGTATTTCTACACTACCCACCTTCTTCATCCGTTTCTTCCCGGCCTTTTGTTTCTCTAACAGCTTACGCTTACGGGTAATATCTCCACCATAGCATTTGGCGGTAACATTTTTACGTAGTGCTTTAACATTGGTACGAGCGATAATTTTACTACCGATAGCTGCCTGAATTGCAACCTCAAACATCTGTCGTGGTATCAACTCCTTCATCTTTACCGTCAACTCACGCCCCCTGAACTCGGCATTATCCCTATGTACAATCAAGGATAGTGCATCTACTCGATCACCGTTGATCAAAATATCCATTTTTACCAATGGCGCAGCCTCAAATCTCCTGAATTCATACTCGAACGAGGCAAAACCGCGACTAGTAGATTTTAGTCGATCAAAAAAGTCGAGTACCACCTCATTCATGGGTAGCTCATATACTACCTGAACTTGCCCGCCGAGGTACTGTAGACCCTTCTGCACACCACGCTTTTCTATACAGAGGTTTATAACGTTTCCAAGGTATTCTTGAGGCACCAGGATAGTGGCAGCTATGATCGGTTCCCGAACCTCTTCAATTTTGCTTACATCCGGCAGATCTGCCGGATTATCGATCATTAATATGCTGCCATCGCTACCTAGAACCTCATAGATCACCGTTGGCGCGGTAGTGATCAAATCTAGGTCATACTCGCGTTCCAGTCGCTCCTGCACGATCTCCATATGGAGCATACCAAGGAATCCACAACGGAAGCCAAAACCTAGTGCTTGAGATGTCTCTGGCTCAAAATGCAAGGCCGCGTCGTTCAATTTGAGTTTACGCAGTGCCTCACGTAACCCCTCGTAATTCTCTGAATTTACCGGATAGAGTCCGGCAAAGACACGCGGTTGAATCTCTTCAAAACCGGGTAATGGTGTGGCGGCCCTACGATCCAGGTGGGTAATGGTATCTCCAACCGGGGCGCCATCGATCTCTTTGATGCCGGCAATGATATACCCTACCTCACCGGCACTCAGTTCGTCTCTGTCTGCCATCTTAGGTGTAAATACCCCAACCTTCTCCACCAGAAAATTACGTCCGGTCGACATCATAATAATCTTTTCTTTCGGTCGGATGGTCCCATTGATTACACGCACTAGAGAAATAACGCCCACATAGCTGTCAAACCATGAATCGATAATTAGGGCCTGCAGAGGATCTTGCTTTTGGCCAGTTGGTGGGGGGATCTTCTGTACCAACATCTCCAGCAGCTCAGGAATGCCGGTACCGGATTTTGCGCTGACCCGTAGCGCATCACCTGCCTCCAGTCCAATAATCTCTTCAATCTCGGTTATTACCCGATCTGGATCGGCGGCAGGAAGGTCAATCTTGTTCAATACCGGCAGTACTTCCAGGCCCTGCTCAATGGCCGTATAGCAATTGGCTACGCTCTGTGCTTCGACTCCTTGAGCTGCATCCACGACCAATAGAGCCCCTTCACACGCTGCCAGTGAGCGTGACACCTCATAGGAGAAGTCTACATGCCCCGGGGTATCGATGAAATTTAGTTGATACCGCTCCCCGTCCGCAGCCTTGTATTCAAGGGTAACGCTTTGGGCCTTGATGGTGATACCGCGTTCTCTCTCCAGGTCCATGGAGTCAAGGACCTGTTCATTCATCTCTCGCTCACTCAAGCCACCACATACCTGGATAAAGCGATCGGCAATTGTCGATTTACCGTGGTCGATGTGGGCAATAATGGAGAAATTGCGGATATGTTGCAGATCGCTCATGAAGAGGAGACGAAACAGTTAATTAAAGGGGTATGCATTAACGTGATAATTCAGTTTAAATATATGGCGTTACTTATTGAAAAAACGGAACTTTTCTAAGAAAAGTTCCGCTTATCAATATATCTTTGGTGATAATACAATCGACTCTTAAATCATACCCTATTTTTTCCTATTATCCATCCTTTGGGACGTTGAGGGCCAAAAACCGTGGGCCTGTCTTGCGGTGCACCAGCACCGCCACTGTCTTGCCCGGCGGCAGGCTGGCCGCTACCTTGTCAAGCGTGCGTACGTTGTCTATCTGGACGCCATCAATCATCTGGATTACATCACCGCGCTGAATACCGGCCTCAAGCGCAGACCCAGGCTTTATACCGGTTACTAGAACGCCACTACCCTTCATTTCCAGCTGTTCGCGCTGCTCATTGCTCAGGTCTTTGACCTTGATCCCCAGCAGTTTGACAGTTTTATTTGCGCCTCCGGCTCCCGATGTACTTGCCACCAGCTCATCTTCATCTGGGAGTTCACCGATATTTACCTTGATATGCCGCTCTTTACCACTGCGCAGGACAAGAAGATCCGCCCCTCCTTTAACCGCACTGGCACCTACCAGTGGAGGTAGCTGGGATGAATCTTGTATATTTTCACCGTTATAGCTCAGGATAATGTCACCAGTTTTAATTCCCGCCTTTTCGGCCGGGCTGTTGGGCAGCACCTTGGCCACCAGAGCACCCTTCGGATGCTTCATGCCGAAGGAGCTAGCCAACTCTCTGGTTACATCCTGAATCACTACACCAAGCCATCCGCGGGATACATGTCCATCCTCTTTCAGTTGGTCTGCAACACGCATTGCGACCTCGATGGGGATAGAGAAGGAGAGCCCCATGAACCCACCAGTGCGGCTGTAGATTTGAGAGTTTACTCCCACAACTTCGCCGTCCAGATTAAACAGGGGACCACCGGAGTTACCAGGATTGATCGCTACATCTGTCTGGATAAAGGGGACATAGTTCTCTCGTGGAAGACTGCGCCCTTTGGCGCTAACGATGCCGGCGGTGACTGAGTGGTCAAAGCCAAACGGAGAGCCTATAGCCAATACCCACTCACCAACTTTAAGGTCTTTTGATTTGCCTATCTTGACGATAGGCAGCCCTTTGGCATCAATCTTCAACAGGGCGGTGTCACTGGCTTTGTCTGAACCAATCACCTCAGCCTCAAACTCCCGTCTATCGTTCAGCCTGACAATGATCTCATCAGCCCCTTCGACAACATGGTGATTAGTTAGAATATAGCCATCACTGGATATGATGAAACCAGAGCCGAGAGAGGTGGCACTGAATGGCCTACCACCCTCACCACCAGGAACACCTTCAAAGAAGTGTCGGAACAGGTCGTTTAGGGGGCTATCCTCCGGTATCTCAGGGATCCTAAAATCATGTCTAAAGCCTTGCTGTGAGGGTGCTTTCTGCTTAGTACTGACATTAACAACGGCTGGCCCATACGCCTCAACCATGCCGGTAAAGTCTGGCAGTTCTGCCGCCTCCACTACTGCTGTCACACTCAACAATAGCATCAAGACCATAGTTGACCACTCTCTGGTCTGTCGGAAAATATTCATCTACAACTCCTGCATTAAATTTAGAGGATACAAGCGATACAAAGCTAGTTATTTGGCGCTTTGACCTCAACGCCAACACTACGACGATCATGGCGCAACATCACGACCTGGTAGCGCTCATCACTACTAACCCGGTCTGAAAATATACGCGCTAAAAACATTCCACATATCAGACCTAATAGACCACCAATGATACTGAATGGTTCCGTCGAGGCGAACCCAAGCGCCACACTGGATGCTTCACCAAGCATCGCGCCGACTATCATGGTTAAAAGGGGGACTACATAGAAAACGAATGATCCGCGCACCAGCGCTCCATCCGGCAGACCAACAACCACCCTGTCCCCAGCCTGCGCATCGATAGAGTTGACTACGCGTACTATGGAACGACGCCTACCAAATACCTTAGCCAACACCCCTGCGCCGCAAACCCCACTAGCAGAGCAACCGCCACAGCTTGATTTGCGTTCTGTCTCAACGTCAGCAAACTCACCGGCACAATTGATTACTACACCACTCTCTTCAATCACTGTCTGTGCCAACTTCTCTGTTTGCGGTTACACCCTTGGCTACCTCTCGTACCGTCCTCTCCGGGATCTCCCCAACTGCTGTTATCTGATACTCATCCATGCGCCTACCGTAAACGTTGACAGCCCCCATTCTGGAGGCGCCGGTAAGGCCCTTTTTGTCACCTATGCGCTCTATGTAGACAGAAAACGAGGCAAGGCCGTCGGAAAACAGGAAGTGGTCGACTATGTCACGGTGTCCGGTTGCCGGGCGTCGTGCATGTACGGTTAGACGAAACCCATCCGGTAGTGTGGGGAAACTCCAGAGAGACTCCTCGGAGGCGCTCTCTTTAGCATTCAGACGGCGTGCCGGCACTTGGGTTACCCATGAGAACTCTCCCCTATTCATAACATCGCTGTCGCTGTCATCTTCCCTGGCAATTTTGATATCAGGGTCTACATGCAACTGCGTAAACATGATTTGAGAGACGGTATCCCCAGCGCTATCCAATACCTCGGATTTTAGCGGCAGGCCATGCTCAGCATCTATAGATAGGCGATGTCCGTAGCGGTAGTTGTCTAGAGGCATAATCAGTATTACGTTAGATAGCTTACCAGCGACCCGCTCATCACTCATTGTTTTTAGTTGGTAATACTGGGAGATCTCTTCTGAGCCAAGCGGCAGGTCGCTATTGTCATTCCTTAACTTAGCTGCGACCAGTCGGCTGTCTGGGAGGATATAGACAACCGAGTGGTTATCCTTTACCACCTCTCTTTGCACTCCATTCAGCGATGTTAATCGCTCCTTTTCATTCTCTCCATCCACCGTGTGTACCACACGCATGGTCTCCATGCGCCCATCATTCAGATAGACGAATGTGCCCTCATAATTAAGCTGGCGTGAGGCCTGCCACATCTTCTTTAGTGACGCATACGCCTCGGCATCGAACTCAATCCCTCCATCGGCAACAGCAGAGAATACAAATAGAAATGGTAAAAAACGCAGATAACTGAGCATTATGGTCTACTGATTGGTGTCAGCATCCGTATCCGCATCAGCATCATACCCAACAAATGTTGCATAGGGAGCAACGCCACCCACTCCGCCAGGAGAGACGTATTCACTATGGTCCACTAGGTAACTATTAAGTCGGGACTGGACGGAAGGTTCAGTTAGGTTCTTCCAACGGGCCGCGGGGCGTTTTTCGTAGACCTGTGTAGCTGCAGCACCACCGTCTGCCAGTTGCATTCCCTCCGAATCTTGGGACATGAAATAGGGGGCGGTGACAACCGCTAGCGCGGCAACAGAGGCGGCTAGACCGGCCCCTGCTACGGCCCTGAACCAAGTAGAGTTATGCGGTAGCATTTTATCTCTCTTGGGCGTAGCAATGATCGCCGGTTCATCTGCCAACTGTGCACTAATCCTGGCTGCAACCTGATCTATATTAACTGGAGCAACCTCACCTTTCAGGACATCTCCGATAAGGTGGTAACGGCTCCACTGCTTCTGCAACTCATCGTCCTGCTGCAATCGGCGCAGTGTCTGCTGTGCCTCGTGCGCGGAGAGCTCATCATCCATTAGCGCCGATACTTGTTCTTTAATCTGGTCGTTCATGTTGACACCTGATAGTTGACAATCACCATTTCATCTCCCACTTCAGGGCTCCAGAAGTGGGGCAAGTTTAACATCAATAGCTGCACGCGCTCTAAAGATTCTGGAGCGCACTGTACCTACCGGGCATGACATTGTGCTGGCGATCTCATCATAACTCATGCCCTCCAACTCACGCAGGGTGATGGCGGTACGCAGATCATCTGGAAGTCCATTAATGGCCTGATGCACCGTCGCTGCAATCTCCTCCTGCAGCAGGCTGTTTTCCGGGGTGCCGCTCTCTTGTAGTCGTACGCCTATATCCATCTGTTCCACAGTTTCAGCCTCAAGATCCGAACCTGGCGGGCGCCGCCCCTGTGCCACCAGAAAATTTTTGGCCGTATTTATGGCTATTCTGTAGAGCCATGTATAAAAGGCACTATCCCCACGAAAGTTAGGTAGTGCCCTATAGGCCTTTATAAAAGCCTCTTGTGTCACATCCAGCGTCTCGCTGGAATCACGGATATAGCGAGAGACCAGATTGGCCACCTTATGCTGATATTTAAGCACCAACAGGTCGAAGGCCTTCTTGTCCCCACGCTGTACCCTCTCCACCAGTTCTTGATCTACCTGCCGCTCGCCCATCTGGGCTACCTCCCCGTACGCGGCGAGCGCGTTCCAGTATTCATTTTTATTGACACCATAATGACAAAATAGTTCTTGCTGCTGTGTATAATAGCGCTAGGTTGGTGAGATTATGGACGTTGCCGTGTCTTGCGGCAAATAGCGATGGCCCAAATTATGCAATCAGACGCCCATTTACACGATGTTTTGATTATCGGCAGTGGAGCCGCAGGCCTCAGTCTGGCGCTCAGATTGCCGCAGAATATCACTGTTGCCGTAGTAACCAAGCTTAATATCTCTGAAAGCAACACCCACTACGCTCAGGGTGGAATCTCGGCAGTGCTGGGTGAGGGAGACTCCTTCGAGTCCCATATTGAGGATACCTTGAATGCCGGGGCCGGCCTCTGTGATGAGGATACCGTCAGGCTGGTCGTGGAGAAGGGGCCAGGGAGTATCGAATGGCTACTGCAACAGGGGATGGAGTTCACCAAGGACCACGACTCTAGCGAGGAGTATCACCTCACCCGCGAGGGGGGACACTCACACCGTCGAGTTATCCACACCGCCGATGCTACCGGACAGGAGCTGGAAGATACCCTGGAAAACCGTGTACGGGCCCTCTCTCACATAGACCTGTTCGAAAATCACATTGCCATCGATCTGATCACAGGGCAAAAGGCCGGGCTGGAAGAGGATCGCTGCCTCGGTGCCTATGTATTGAATCGTGACGCTGACCGGGTGGAGACATTTAGGGCCCGTTTCGTGGTGCTGGCGACCGGCGGGGCCAGCAAGGCATATCTTTACACCTCCAATCCTGATCTCTCTACCGGAGATGGGATCGCTATGGGGTGGCGTGCCGGCTGCAGGGCGGCGAATATGGAGTTCATCCAGTTTCATCCGACCTGCCTCTATCACCCCCATGCCAAGTCCTTCCTCATCAGTGAGGCACTCCGCGGCGAAGGGGCCAAGCTGCTGCTGCCAGACGGTAGACGCTTTATGCCGGACTATGACGAGAGGGCCGAGCTTGCCCCGCGAGATATAGTTGCCCGCGCCATCGACCACAATATGAAGCGTCTAGGTCTAGACTGTGTATACCTGGATATCAGCCATAAGCCGCTCAGCTTTATTCAGGAGCACTTTCCTACAATCTACGCTACCTGTCTCGACTTTGGGATAGATATCTCCAAGGAGCCGATCCCAGTGGTTCCTGCCGCCCACTACACCTGTGGTGGTCTGATGACCGACCACAATGCCCGCACCGATGTGGCTGGACTATATGCCATCGGTGAGACCGCCTATACCGGACTACATGGCGCCAACCGCATGGCCAGTAACTCCCTTTTAGAGTGCCTGGTCTTTAGCCAAGTGGCCGCTGTGGATATCGCACAGCAGCTGGATAGTGTCCCTACTCCTCCAGATCTACCACCCTGGGATGAGAGTCGCGTGACCGATTCTGATGAAGATGTTGTGGTATCGCACAACTGGGATGAGCTGCGCCATTTCATGTGGGATTATGTTGGAATTGTTCGTAGTGATAAGCGGCTGGCGAGGGCCAAGCGCAGAGTCAACCTGCTGCGCCAGGAGATTGAGGAGTACTACGGCCACTTTAGGATACACAACGACCTGTTGGAGTTGCGTAATCTGGTCGATGTTGCCGACCTGATCATCCGCTGCGCCCTGCGGCGGAAGGAGAGCCGCGGGCTGCACTATACTATCGATTTTCCCCAGAGAGACGACCAGGGACAGCGCCGTCCTACCATACTGATCCCCAACAACTACTCCCCCTGATATGGGCGCGCCCACTCTAAACGTGCTCGCAGTCGCCTGAACTGGTCGGCATCAACCGAGTCTGGTGTTAGGATCAGACGGCGTTTGGTGCCACCCGGGAGCCTGAAATTAAGAGTGAGCAGATATCTATGTAGATAGCTAGAGCCGAGTAGAGTGGCTGCAGAGCAATTACCTTCCCGGTCGATAAGCCCCCAACCGCCTGCGTCACTCCACTCAACGCCGACGACCGCCGATCGGCCCAGGCCTAGCAGATCCCGTCTAGCATAATAGGTCAGGCTGGATACAACAGCAGTCGCCAACAGGAGCTTAAACATCAGTCCAAGCTGCAGCGGTGGCACAACGGCTAGCGCCGCGGCGTGTGACAGCAGCAACATTAGCGCCAGCGACCTGGATACTCCTGGGTGGATGAGCAGTTTTTCTTTACTCCTTGTTGGCATGCGCAGACAGCTCCCTAAGATAACGAAACAGCTTGCGGGAAGACGCCGGTGGGGCCGCCTGCGTCTGCTCTTTAACCGCAGTCCTGATCAACTGGCGAAGCTGTTGTCTATCGGCCGTGGGGTACTGCTCAAGCAACTCGTTAAGTGCTGTATCACCCTCTTGTAGCAATCGGTCACGCCACTGCTCAAGCTGGTGGAAACGCTGTTTCTCTATCAGATCGTGATTATCCATGCGATCCAACAGCTGCCGAATGGCATCGCTATCGGCCTCGCGCAACAGCTTGCCCACACGTCTGATGTGACGGCGCATGGCGCCACGCCCCTTTATCCGGCGGGACTCCTCCAGTGCGTCCTGTAGGGTGGGAGTTAGCGGGAAGTCGGCCAACTCTGTTGCGCTCATGCTGATTAACCTCTCCCCTACCTGTTGCAGCTCCAACATCTCTCGCTTCAGTTGGCTCTTGCTGACGCCCTCTTGTTCTAGCTCTTCTGGCTCCTCGGTCATAACTATGGATGAATCCTGTAGTTCTGCGGATAGACGCTTGTTAACGCCATCCATCCTCTCTTATTGCTCTGCAGCGGTCAATCAAAGCTGCTCGACAATAAGCTGCAGGCTACGCCTGCCGCGATACTCATTGATATCAAGGCGATAAACCGCGTGGATAACAGCTCTGTTTCTCGGCACGCCGGCCTCTGCCTGATTAAATGCGATGGCATCTAGGACTGCAGAACCACCCTCAGGCCTAAGTTCCAGCTTGAGATGGTGCTCTCCAACTATACGACTGTTGCTGACCCTAAACTTGCCGTCAAACAGTGGCTCTGGAAAGCCCTGTCCCCAGGGTCCACCCGAGCGCAACTGCTCCGCCAACTCCATACAGAAATCACTCTCTTCCAGACACCCGTCAGAGTATATGACACCACGTAGCTGATCAGCACTAATGTGGCGCCGTACCTCCTGTTCAAACGCCCTGCGAAACGGCTCAAAATCTGATGTCTGCAGACTCAAGCCGGCAGCCATGGCGTGACCACCAAACCGGCTGAGGATACCAGGATGTTGGGTGGCCACTGCATCCAGCAGGTCGCGCATATGTAGACCTGGAATGGAACGGGCCGAGCCTTTGATTACCCCGTTACCATCCGGTGCGAAGGCTATGACCGGTCGGCTGAAACGCTCACGTAGGCGCCCTGCCAGGATCCCGATCACCCCCTGGTGCCACTCCTTGTCATATACACAGAGGCCATAATCTCTCACCCCCTCTTGCTGTGGAAAAAGGTCCTTGAGTGCGGCCAGTGCCTGGCGCTGCATCTTCCCCTCGATATCTCGTCGCTCCCTGTTCAGGCTGTCCAGCTTCTCTACCGCTTTCCAGGCCAACTGGTAGTCATCCTGTAGCAGACACTCAATCCCAAGAGAGATATCATCCAGACGGCCAGCTGCGTTTAGGCGCGGGGCGACCGCATACCCAAGGTCGGCCGCAACCACCCTGCCCTGTTCTCGATTTGCCACCCTTAGCAGGGCGGAAATACCGGGACGACAGCGGCCACTACGGATGCGCTGCAGCCCCTGATGTACCAATATCCGGTTTACTCGATCCAGCGGTACCACGTCAGCCACGGTGCCAAGGGCCACCAGATCGAGCAGCTCTGCCAGATTGGGCTCAGCTATACCTCGGT
This sequence comes from Sedimenticolaceae bacterium, assembly GCA_050293315.1. GTDB lineage: Bacteria > Pseudomonadota > Gammaproteobacteria > Chromatiales > Chromatiaceae > CBFDBF01. Next base: position 62,597 of record JBNKMS010000008.1, on the reverse strand, counting down.
CGCTGAACCACGCCCGTTGCCGCAACCAGCCTCTCAAGGCCGCCATTACGTAGAAGACCACCCCTACACCAGCCAGATTTCTTCCCTCAAAGGTATCATTATGCAGGTGTGGATTGACTATGACATCCGCAGGCGGGAGTTCCCTACCAGGCAAATGGTGGTCGGTGATCAACAGCGATATCCCGGCCTGCTGCGCCAGCCTGGCCCCCTCTATACCGGAGATGCCGTTATCCACTGTGATGATCAAATCCGGCTTCTGTTGTAGTGCGATAGTGACGATCTCAGGTGTTAGACCATAACCGTATTCAAACCGACTGGGGACCAGATAACTTACATGGGAGGCACCCATCGAACGCAGTGCAAGCACAGCAAGGACGCAACTTGTTGCACCGTCGGCATCAAAGTCACCGATGATTATAATATTTCCATCTTGCTGTAGTGTTGCATGCAGTAGTTCTGCAGCATCACTCGTGGCTGTCAGTGTCTCTGGTGATGGTAGAGTGCCCAGCCCAAGATCTAGTTCGTCCGCGGACCTGACCCCGCGTATTGCATAGGCGTTTCGCAGCAGCGGATGGAGTTCAGATGGTAGTTCAACCGATTCTGATGGCAGGCTATGGCGAACTATCTTTTTACTGTTTTTCCGCACGGCGATAGACCTTCAGCTGCTTGTCGTTGATAATGGGAAACATCATGCACCACATTGTACACTGGACCCCGGCGGATGAATCGCCTGAACTGCAAGCCGACTCTATCCATATATGGAAGATAGATCTGGAGCAGCCTATAGGTGAGCTGGAACAACTGCTATCCCCGGACGAGATCGAAAAGAAACAGCGTTTGGTCAGCTCTCCACTGCGTCGGCGATATGTCGTGGCGCGAGCAGGTACACGTTACATCCTCGGTGGTTATCTTGATATGCCTGGTGATAGGGTGCTGTTTGACTACGGGCACAAGGGCAAACCTACCCTGCGCAACCCCGGGGCCAATATCCAGTTCAATCTCAGTCACAGCGGTGAAATGGCTCTACTGGTGGTTTCCACTAGCGCCATTGGAGTCGATCTGGAGCAGTTGATGCATAGACCAAGTCTGCTACAGCTAGCACAACGGGTATTCTCTCCGACCATACAGAAAGAGTTGGCCGGTTTGAGTGGAGATAGCCTTACCCAGGCCTTTTTTCACCACTGGACCGCTATGGAATCCTGCGCCAAATGTCGAGGCGTGGGTATCTTTGGCCCGATGGAAGAGAGATGCCATTGCCATACTGAACATATAACACCGCAACCGGGGTGGATAGGATGTGTGGCTGCAGAGACACCGCTACCAAAGGCTGATAGCTGGAGTAGCTACCGACTAAATCTATCCGCCCTGATAGAATAGCGCATGGAAACAGTTCAGATCATTATCCTGGCTCTGGTCCAGGGGTTAACCGAATTTCTGCCAATATCCAGTTCGGCACACCTTATCCTGGTACCGTCCCTATTCGGCTTTACCGACCAGGGGCTGGCATTCGATGTGGCCGTCCACGTAGGTTCATTGGCCGCAGTGATCGCCTACTTCAGGCGTGATCTAAGAGAGATGTTAAACGATTTCATACGCTCACTTCGCACGGATGCTACCAGCAGTGAGAACTCCAGAATGGTCTGGATGATCATACTGGCCACTATTCCGGTGGTTCTATTTGGGGCACTGTTTAAGGGTGTTGTAGAGAGCAGCCTGCGCTCCATTGTGGTAATCATCACCACCACCGTCGTGTTCGCGATTCTACTCTACTGGGCCGATACCAAAGGAGAGCGTCAACGCGATGAGTTCTCACTATCCTGGAGGGATGCACTGATCATAGGAGTGTTTCAGGCTGTGGCAATTATCCCCGGCACCTCACGCTCCGGCATCACTATAACTGCTGCACTGCTTCTTGGACTGAGCAGAAAGGCGGCCTCCAGGTTCTCTTTTCTACTCTCCATACCTACCATATTCATGTCTGGAATCTATGTGACCTATGGCCTGGTTAGTAGTGGCGAACAGGTCATCTGGGATGATCTGATGCTGGGAGTGATACTCTCCTTTGTTGCCGCCTATCTTTGCATCCATATGTTTCTCAGCTTCATTGAGAGAGTCGGTATGTTGCCGTTTGTTATCTATCGGCTTATCCTCGGCGCTGCCTTAATCTTTATTGCTGCAAGCTAATGATCAAGAACTCTCCTGTTGCCGGCGCCGCATATCTGCTTACCGGTCTTAAGCTACTGTCCAGACCTGGACTGCGTCGCTATGTTGCCATGCCATTTCTGGTCAACATCCTGGTGTTTTCACTACTTGCCTGGATTGGCATATCCCAGTTTGAGAATCTGCTCGACTGGATGCTGCCGCAGGACTCCTGGTTATCCTATTTTAGATATATCCTTTGGCCACTGTTTGCCATCGCCGCAATCCTGGTCACCTTCTATAGCTTCACCATCGTGGCCAATATGATTGCGGCGCCTTTTAACGGCCTGCTTGCGGAGAAGGTGGAGATTCTGCTTACAGGCAATAATCCTGTTCAGGTGCACAGCGGTATCATGCAGGCCGTATGGCCAGCGGTTCGTTCTGAGATGATTAAATTACGCTACTTCGTTGCCCGCGCCTTGCCACTGCTATTGCTGTTTTTAATACCCGGGATAAACGTTATTGCACCAATACTCTGGACGCTGTTCGGTATCTGGTATCTGGCATTGGAGTATTCAGACTATCCCATGGCAAACAACGGCCTGGAGTTCAAAGACCAACACGCCCATAACCAAAACAACAGACTGGCCGCACTGGGGTTCGGTGGTAGTCTTACTCTGATGATGATGATCCCGATTCTGAACTTCGCCGCTATGCCGGCTGCGGTAGCCGGGGCAACTGCTATGTGGTGTGATAGAGGATAGACCGTAATGCCGTTTACTCCATTTCACATGGGGCCGGGCATAGTTGTTAAAGCCCTTCTGCAAAGCAGCTTTAGTTTGATGGTGTTCGGTTGGGCCCAAATCGTAATGGATATACAGCCCTTAATAGCCATGATTACAGGCGATAGTAATCTCCACGGTTTTTCTCATACCTATATTGGCGCCACACTACTGGCGGTACTCTCTGCCCTATCTGGCAAATATCTATCTGAGGCTGGTTTATTCGTACTCGGCCTGAATAAACAGTGGCAGATTAAGATCGCATGGTGGGTTGCTTTCTTATCCGCTTTTATAGGTACATTTAGTCATGTACTGCTAGATAGCATTATGCATGTCGATGTGGAGCCTCTTTTCCCAATCACTGATAACAATGCATTATTTCATCTAGTATCTGCGCAGACATTACATAAGCTCTGTTTGTATAGTGCGCTTATTGGCGGTCTGTTGTATTTAGCAATTTACTACATACGAATGTCCGCGGGAAAGGCCCAAAATCATGAATAGAAGGACACTGATGTCTTGGAGTAGCGGCAAAGATAGTGCCTGGGCGCTATATAAACTGCAGCAGGATCCGGAAATTGATTTAGTAGGCCTCTTCTGCACGGTTAATACAGAGTTTAGTCGTGTAGCCATGCATGGTGTAAGAGTTGAGCTTTTACAAAGGCAGGCAGAGAGCATTGGACTTCCCCTGGAGATAATTGAAATACCTTATCCATGCAGCAACTCTGAATATGAAAAAATAATGGGACAATTTGTTGAGAACGCAAAACAGGACAATATCGACTGTTTTGCGTTTGGTGATCTGTTTCTTGAAGATATACGCAATTATAGAGAAGAGCGGTTAAACGGATCAGGAATCGAACCTGTTTTCCCTCTCTGGGGTATACCCACAGACAAACTGGCAAATGAGATGGTTGACGGCGGCCTTAGAGCGGTAATCACATGTATTGACCCTAAACAAACTCCACGCGAATTAGCAGGAGCTGAATTTAATGAAGCTTTATTGGATTTGTTACCAAAAACCATTGACCCATGTGGTGAGAATGGAGAGTTTCATAGCTTTGTTTTTGACGGCCCCATGTTTAAACAACAGATAGAAATCACCATTGGAGATATTGTTCAGCGTGATGATTTTGTATTTGCTGATGTTGCACCAAATAACACGTAACCGATTTACTAAGCGCAAATAATGGAGTAATTATGAGCAGTGCATATGTTATTGGACACATAACAGTTAAAGATAAAGCCAAATGGGCAGAATATCGTAGCCAGGTACCAGCCACACTAGAGCCGTGGGGAGCAGAACTTATTCTTAGAGGTAAGCTATTATCAGTGCTTGCTGGAACACACGAGCACTGTGACACGGTTGTTATACGCTTTCCAGATCAGAGTGCGCTCAAAAATTGGTATGCGTCGCCTGAGTATCAATCGTTAATACCCCTCAGAAATGAAGCCGCAGATATGGAGTTGCTCGCATTTGAAGAGTAATAATAATTTCTAAACCTGATACTGAACAACAATGTTATATGGATGAATTCCAAACATTCTAACCAGTTGTCTGTTCACAATCCATTTTATTATGCTGGTACACCCTATTTTTTCCATCTTTTTTGGCCGCATAAAGTGCTTCGTCTGCGCGCTTTAGTACCGCATCAATCGTGTCATCATCTTTGATCTCTGTAACTCCGCACGAAAACGTAATACGGTGACCCTCTTCAAGACCTTTCCAGTTAACATCTAACATACCTTGCATGATACGTTCCATGATCTCCATGGCCCCTGCAACATTTGTCATAGGCATTAGAAAGATGAACTCTTCACCGCCAAAGCGTCCTACCATATCTGCTTCTCTGACCTGACTGCTGAAGTGCTGTGCCAAGGTCGTAAGCACATCGTCTCCAGTTGTGTGTCCGTATTGGTCGTTTATCGATTTGAAATCATCTATATCCAGCATTGCCAGTGATGAGGTATTGTTACCGCGCTGACTGAGCGCAATTTGATCTTTGATGGCTGGAATGACGACGTTTCGGTTGAACAGTCCAGTCAGAGAGTCATGGATAGCAACATCTTCAAAATGGCTACTTTTCTCATACATTTTCATGCGCAGCATGGTGGAGTAATAACCAACAACAATCATGCGCAGTAGGATCATAGAAAATGATATCGCAACAAGCATGCCCTCTGTTTCATTTGGTTGCCATAAAACCACCTTAGGTTCTACACTCGCAGACATTGCGCTCAGAATCGCGGTCGAGGTAATCACCCAGAACAATAGCGCTGCACTTAGAGATACCCTCAGCATTCCAAAGATAAAGACAAGAAACAATAACCCCAGAAAGAAAGCGGTCAATTTCGGTGCCAAAATGATCGAAGTAACCTGGATACTGATGGCACAAATCATTTGGCTCACAACCAAATGTGGATCCTTAGAATCTTCACCAACACCACTCGCGAACATTGCCGTAAAGACAACCACATACACAACCGCTGCAAAGCCATAGAAGCTAACGATGGTAAAATCTATAGTACCGGCCTTGCTGAATAGCGCGAGTAGAGCAGTATCTATCAGATAGCTGATGCCGGATGCCAGCACCATAATTACCCGATAGAATCGCCGTTTCTGCAGGCGACTGAGCTTTGTCAGTCCCTCCATTTCTTCCATCCAGATATCATCCAGATCGAATTTCATACGACAAAAGCTCCGTGTCGGTGCAATATGAATAAATCATCTACTTCCAGCATAGCAGTTGTAGATACAACAATCCTGCTGTCTTAGTGTGCTGGCACATCGGCGGGATAATATCGACATATATTAATCGTTGGTCAATATTAATAACTGGCTTAAAGCTGCGAGGTACAATCAATAGGGTCAAATTAGATTGGCATAATAAGTGTTTATCTCGCCCCCACAAACTCCATGATCCGCCCCACCCCTTCCCGTAACAAATCTATATCAGTGGTATAGGCAAAGCGCAGATGTCTCTCCGGCGCATTGTTCCCGAAATCCATCCCAGGGGTTACCGCCACTCCCTTCTCCTCTAATAGCCTGTGGGCAAAGTCGGTGCTGTCATCTGTGAGTTGGCTGCAGTCTCCATAGAGATAGAAGGCACCCTGGGGTTTGGTTTTAAACCTGAAGCCGATCTCCTCCAGGGCTGGCAACAGATAATCTCGACGTTGGCGGAATATCTCCCTCCGCTGCTCAAGGATCTTCCTGCTCTCTGCGCTGAAGGCGGATAGGGCGGCATACTGGGCTGGTGTAGGCGCGGAGAGAAAGATATTCTGAGCCAATCGGTCCAGTGGTTCGATCACCTCCTCTGGGGCTACCAGCCAGCCCAGACGCCAGCCGGTCATCCCAAAGTATTTGGAGAAGCTGTTTATTACAAAGGGCTGATCGCCTAGCTCCAGCACGGAGTGGTCCTCTGCGCCATATATCAGCCCCTGGTAGATCTCATCCACAATTAGATATCCGTTCCTCTCCTGCACCACTTTGTGTACCTCGGCCAGCTCTTGGCGACTTAGCATGGTACCAGTTGGATTTGAGGGAGAGGCCACCAGGACAGCCCTACTGTTGGCCTGCCAGCTCTGCTCAATCAGGTTGGCGCTTAGCTGGTAGTCTGTTCCTGCTCCAACATACACGGGCTGTGGGATTCCGCCTACCAGATGAACAAAATTCCTATTACAGGGATAACCTGGATCAGCCATAAGAACGCCGTCCCCAGGGTTTATCAGCACTCCCAGTAGTAGTTGCAGAGCCCCGGAGGCGCCTGGTGTAACCAGAATGCGATTTGGGGTGATATCTAGGCCGTAGCGCTCTCTGTAGTGGTCGGAGATGGCCTTTTTCAGCTCAGGCAGTCCTGTGGCAGGCGTATAGTGAGTATGACCGTCAGCCAGGGCCTGACGCCCTGCCTCTATAATCGGCTCTGCGGTGGTGAAATCCGGCTCGCCTACCTCCATATGGATTACTGACCTACCCCCAGACTCAAGCTCCCTGGCGCGCTCCAGCAGTCTCATCACATGAAACGGTCCGATTTGAGCCATCCTCGCAGCAACCACCTTGTAACCTCCCAATTTTGCTATTATGTAGGTGTTGTAGCTTAACCCAAAGGGTCTGCCAATAGCACAGCAACAGAGAGACGTAGGGCACTATTTCTTGCCCAGAACACGCTATTCTGGTATAGATACCGCCCTTCGTTAGTATGGTTTGTCGGGAGAAGAGTTGAATGACCGCTAAGAAGAAGTCTGAACAGATGCTAAACGGACCGTTTGGCTTCAAGCCCTATAAGGTAAAAAAGGGCGAAGAGTACATGAATGATGCACAGGAAGAGCACTTCCGTTCCATCCTCAAGTCGTGGAAGGATGAGTTGATGGCTGAGGTCGACCGTACAGTGCATCATATGCAGGATGAGGCAGCCAATTTTCCTGATCCAAATGATCGTGCCAGCCAGGAGTCTGAATTTAGTCTGGAGCTTCGCACCCGCGATCGAGAGCGTAAATTGATCAAAAAGATCGATGATACCCTGACCCTACTGGATAGCCACGACTACGGATATTGTGAATCCTGCGGTGTGGAGATCGGCATCCGCAGGCTTGAGGCGCGTCCCACCGCCAGCCTCTGTATTGACTGCAAAACACTTGATGAGCTGCGAGAAAAACAGATGAGCTAGACATATTAGTGGAGAGCATGCATCCCACTACTATGTCATCCAAGTTGAAATACCGTGGGCGTTTCGCCCCATCCCCCACCGGTCCTCTCCATTTTGGTTCTCTGGTTGCTGCCTTAGGCAGCTATCTGGATGCGCGCCACGTGCATGGAGAGTGGTTGTTGCGGATAGAAGATCTGGATCCACCGCGCGAACTGCCGGGGGCAACCAAAGAGATAATCCACACCCTTGAGCGCTACGGTTTTGAGTGGGATGGAGAGATTCTATACCAAAGCAACCGTCTTGATGCCTACCAGGATACAGCCAATGACCTATTATCACGCCAGCTCGCCTATCCCTGTAGCTGTAGCCGTAAAGAGATAGCCACGCAAGCCTCCCAAGGAGTAGATGGCCCGGTCTATCCAGGCACCTGCCGCAACGGCTCCGACCCTACAAGCGATAGCCAGACCTTGCGTCTCAGAACCGATCCCACGCCAATCAGCTATGAAGACAGGCTGACAGGACGATTAACCCAGCAACTGGATCGAGACATAGGCGATTTCGTTATCCGGCGTAGGGATGGCCTCACCTCTTATCAACTGGCGGTAGTGGTGGATGACATCTACCAGGGGATCACCGATATCGTTCGGGGACGTGATCTGCTGCTTTCCACCCCACGCCAGATCTATCTGCAGCATCTGCTCGGCGCCAACAAATGTAGATATGCCCACCTACCTCTGGTAGTGGATAGCAGAGGAGAGAAACTCAGCTGCCAGAACAAGGCCCAACCGATAACCCACGACGACCCCATCCCCACACTACTGTCTGCCCTGCAGTTTCTGCAACAACCCATCCCTGATGAGAGACCCTCCAGCGTGACTGAGGTGTGGCAGTGGGCCATACCCAGATGGGATATCGAACGGATAGCGGTGGACCAGAGCTAGAAACCCTGTTTGTTGTTTGGATATAGAGGCTATCTGCAGCCATTACATGTATCATTGGGACGCTAAATAGAGCGAGCACTCAGACAGAAAACATCAGGTCAACCCAATAATGCTGCAGTCAGATAACTCCATATTCCCACGTTTTACCCAGCCACTCAGGCAGTTTGGCACCTTCGCCCTGATTACCGCTCTGTTTCTGTCGGTCAGTCGCATCTGCCTAACGCTGTGGCTGTCTGATCGCGTAAACGCAGTCGATGGCTGGTGGCCTATCCTGGGTTATGGTCTACGCATAGATCTGGTACTTATAAGTATATTGGCCGGAATCCCTGCAGTATTAACACTGCTGCTGTCTGGTATCCCTCTGTTAAATTCCCTGTGGAACGGCATCTGCCGTATCTGGCTAACGGTTGGGCTCTGGTTGGTTGTATTCATGGAGGCATCTACACCTTCGTTCATTCTCCAGTACGATCTGCGCCCCAATTACATCTTTGCCGAGTACCTGATCTATCCGCGTGAAGTATTTTCAATGCTATGGAGTAGTCATAGGGCTGAACTGGCGTTGGCAGCTGCTGTTACTGTCATCACCCTATATATTGGATGGCGTATATTCGGATATTTCAGCAGCACCAGAGGTCCACAGCCTCGTTGGTATGAGCGCCCTGTTGCTGCAGTTGTACTGCTGTTGATAGTTGCGCTGGCAGCCCGTTCTACCCTGCAGCACCGTCCTATAAATCCAAGTTATACAGCATTTTCCAATGATCCATTGGTAAACGGGCTGACCCTGAATTCCACCTACTCCATGCTCTACTCTGTCTACAGTCTGAAAGACGAGGTCGGTTCTGCCAGTGTCTATCCCATACTAAATGACGATGTCGTAGTGGCAGAGATACGCAAATCTATGGGCATTCCATCCAAACAATTTATTTCAAAAAGCCTGCCGACACTCCATCTGCAAAGTCCAACACGGCAAATTGCCCATCCCAAGAATCTGGTGATTATCCTGGAGGAGAGTCTGGGAGCCCGTTATGTCGGTTCTCTCGGGGGGCTACCGCTTACGCCTGAATTGGATAAGCTGGCAAAACAGGGATGGCTGTTTAAACGAATCTACTCAACCGGCACCCGCTCAGTCAGAGGAATTGAGGCAGTCATTTCTGGATATGCCCCCACCCCTGCACGCAGTGTGGTCAAGCTTCCAAAATCACAACATAACTTCTTTACCATTGCGGGACTACTTAGAGAAAAGGGGTATGACACCAGTTTTATCTACGGCGGTGAGGCCCATTTTGACAATATGGCAAGTTTTTTCCTGGGAAATGGATTTAATCGGGTAATAGATGAGCGCAACTACGAAGCCCCTCTGTTCACCTCAAGTTGGGGTGTTTCCGATGAGGACCTGTTTACCAAGGCGCATCAGACATTTGTGGAATTATCTAAACAAGGCAAGCCATTCTTCAGTCTGGTCTTCAGCTCCTCCAACCACGACCCCTTTGAATACCCATCCGGGCGAATCGAGCCCTATAATCAACCGGCCGGCACGGTACAAAACGCGGTAAAATATTCAGACTATGCCATCGGCCAGTTCTTCAAAATGGCCAAAGATTCAAACTATTGGCAGGACACCCTATTTTTGATTGTCTCCGATCATGACGACCGGGTTGGGGGTACCGACCTGGTGCCGATAGCTAACTTTCGCATAGCCGGTTTAATCCTTGGGGATGGGATTGAACCAAAAAATGACAACCGCGTAGTAAGCCAAATAGACATGGCACCAACGCTGCTGTCGTTGATGGGGATAGAGGCTGAACATCCTATGATCGGTTATGATCTCACCAGGCTTCCCATGGATTTCACCGGCCGAGCCATCATGCAGTTCGATCGCAATCAGGCCTTCATGCGGGGGGATCGTGTGGTGGTCCTGCAACCGGAAAAGGATCCTGTACAGTTCCACTACGACATGGCGACTGATAAACAGAGCAGAACAGATCTGGATCCAGACCTGGCTAGAGAGGCCATTGCCTATCCACTCTGGGGTACTATGGCATACAACAGGCTACTGTACAGACTCCCCCAATCTGAAAAACCGGAGCAGACTGAATAGCCTTACGGCATATACATGCCTGGGACGATAGTTATACCCCTAGCTTTCGGCCTTTCTTTCTATAGCCTTGCCGCCCTTCTGAATGTCCCTGCCAAAACCAGCCACGGTACTACAGCCGCTGACACCAGACACAACACAGAAGGAAACAAGCATTATTCCGATTATGATTTTTTTCATGATATGCCCCATCTGTACATTAACCTTTGAAGAATAAAAATTCCAACCTGCAAAGTCAACGCTTCTAACGACGTCCTACCTCTGTTAAGCATTTTGCACCAACATAGACAACTGCAGAAGATATTTGTTTACTCTATCGTCAATGATTTGCAAGATTATGACTAAAATGTGCACAATTACTCAACCACCTCTATTTTAAATTCTGGTGGATTCATGATGTAGTGCTTTACCGTACAGAGATCAATCGCCTTGAGTATGCTGGAGCGATATTTTTCGGGGAATCCTTCGGGCAGGGTGAGAAGATAGGTGACCTTGGCTGCATGCGGTGGCGTCTTGTCCTTCTCCCACTCCATCTGTAGCCCCAGACCATCGGTAGATAAATCCCGTGACTGGCAGAAGTTTAGAGCAAAGATTCCAGCACAAGCGGCCATGGAGGAGAGAAACAGATCAAACGGTTGTGGCGCTGACTCATCGCCTCCATATTTGCGCGACTGGTCTGTGTTGATAGTGAAATCACCGACCTGGATGTCTACCCTTTTCCCACCCGGGAAGCTGACCAGTAGGCTCTCTGCCATACTCTACTCCTTACTCTTAATGGTTACTGAGAGATTGTCTATAAGGCGCGTTGTGCCCAGACGGGCGGCAACCAGGACCACCAGGTCTAGATCTGTCGGTCCTGGAGGCGCCAGATCATAGGAGCGCCTTATAGTAAAATAATCTGTATTAAAACCACTATTATTCAATGAATTACACGCATTATCTGATAATTTACTGTAATTATTATCCCCATCCAAAAGCGCTGCAGCGACCCCCTGCATCTGGCGGTATATCTCCGGGGCACGCCCTCGTTCCTCTGCCGTGAGGTTGCCGTTACGGGAACTACAGGCGAGTCCATCCTCCTCTCTCGCTGTCGGCATCCCAATGATCTCTAACGGTATGCAGAGATCCTCGACCATATGCCGAATAACCAGTAGCTGTTGAAAATCCTTCTCTCCAAAGATGGCGACATCCGGCTGAACCATATTGAACAGTTTACAGACAATAGTGGCTACACCGACAAAGTGTCCCGGCCTGGATGCGCCGCAGAGGATGTCTGACAGACCAGGCACCTCGACCTTGGTCTGCTCATCCTGGGGTCTGGTGTAGATCTCATCAACTGCAGGGGCAAACAGCAGATCGGCACCAATATGCTGTAGTTTCTGTTGGTCATCCTCCAGAGTACGCGGATAGCTGTCGAAATCCTCACCAGCGCCAAACTGCAGTGGGTTTACAAAGATGGTGACTACAACCCGGTCCGCCTCACTCAGAGCACGCTCCACCAGGCTGAGGTGGCCTACATGCAGGTTGCCCATTGTAGGCACCAGGGCTACCCGCTCCCCCTCGGAACGCCACTGCTGAATCTGCTGACGCAGATCTGCGATGGAGTGAAGAGTAATCATTCGAATGTGTGCTCAGCTGCAGGGAAGCTGCCCTCTTTGACCGCTTTCACATAGGTAGTGACGGCCTCTTTGATACTGCCACCGGCCTCGGCCAGGAAATCTTTACTGAAACTCGGGGCGTAGCCGCTGATGCCTAGCATGTCGTATAGCACCAGCACCTGACCGTCACACTTTGGCCCTGCGCCAATCCCAATCACTGGAATATCAAGAGCGCCACTTATCTCCCCTGCTAGCGCCGCCGGAATACACTCTAGTACCAGCATTTGCGCTCCCGCCTCTTGTAGTGCCAGAGCGTCTTCACGCATCTGTTGCGCCACCTCCGCATCACGTCCTTGCACTCGGTATCCGCCGACCCTGTGAACCGATTGTGGTAACAGCCCCAGGTGTGCGCATACCGGCACGCCGTTGCGACTGAGCTCACGTACCGTATCCAGTTGGGTGGCGCCGCCCTCCAGCTTCACCATGTGGGCGCCACCCTGCTGCATCAACAGACCGGCCGTCTGCAGTGCCTGCGAGGCGGAGCTGTAGCTCATGAACGGCATATCACCGATCAACATGGCGCTGCTACTGGCACGGGCTACATTTCCGGTGTGGTAGACCATCTGATCCACCCCCACTGGAATAGTGCTCTCCTGCCCCTGAATCACCATGCCGAGGGAGTCACCCACCAGTAGAACATCAACCCCCGATGCCTCAAGCACTTGGGTAAAACTTGCATCGTAGCAGGTCAACACAGCGATCTTTTCACCCTGCTGTTTCATCTTCATCAGTGTAGTAATAGTAGTCTTTGCCATGATGCTGCCTCCTGGCTAAAACAGTCTAGGGCCGGGATTAAAATAGTGTCTGCCACTCCGAATACTACAAATCTGTTCTAATAGCAGCTGGTAGTCATCCTCTCGCTCCACCGGATTTATCTCGGCGGCATTTACTATAAGGATTGGCGAACTATCATAGTGGTGAAAAAAATCGGCATATGCGTCGCACAGTCGCTGCAGATACTCATCTCTGATCCCGGCTATCTCCGCTGCCTTAGATCGCCGCCTGATCCTCTTCTGCAATATCTCCGCCGGGGCCTGCAAATACACTACCAGGTCCGGCACCGGGGCCTCAGGTGCAAGCTTCGCATAGACCTGTTCATATAACTTCAGTTCGTCCGTGTCCAGGGTTGCCTGGGCAAAGATACGATCCTTCTCCAGCATGAAATCAGATACCAGGGGTTCGGTGCGAAACAGATCATTTTTATTTAGTGGACGTAACTGCTGGGTACGTTGAAAAAGAAAAAACAGCTGTGTGGGGAAAGCTGCCTGCTTACCTTCACGGTAAAACCTCTCCAGAAATGGATTCTCTTCCGCCTGCTCTAGCAGGGCATCGCAATTGAAGCTTTCAGACAGACGCTTGACCAGGCTGGTCTTACCCACCCCGATCGGACCCTCTACTACAACATATCCTGGAGTCGACGACTCACGCTGGTTCATATTTTCTCAGCCCGTCTGCGGAACACTCTTGCAGTATCTCACGTAACCATCCTACTCCCGGGATTTCCACATCCTGAACCAACTCCAACAGTGGATAGAGCACAAAATTACGCCTCTGCATCTCCGGATGCGGTACCTGCAAAGAGTCTGTAGAGATAATATTGTCACCATAGAGTAAAAGATCAAGATCCAACGTACGCGCACCCCAGCGTATAGTGCGCTTACGCCCGTGGGCGTCCTCTATTTTTTGCAACTCTTCAAGTAGTACCTCAGCGGAGAGACGGGTCTCTATTTTGGCCACAGCATTTATGTAATCCGGCTGGTCTGATGGCCCAACCGGGCTACTTACAAAAAAACTGGAGCAGGCCAATAGTCTGCTCTCTGGGAGCTCTGCCAGTTCAAAGATTGCGCGGCGCAACTGTCCGTCAGGGTCGTCGAGGTTACTCCCCAATGCAATAAAGGATGTAACCACATCTTCACTGCCAGAAGTATGTCGGTTGTTGTTTATTTTCGCTACTGTCGTCACTATTGTGTCCTGTCTGCTGATCGTTTACGTGGTCTGCGGCGGCGTCTCCGGCCACTGCTCTTCTGACCACTGGTCATCTTGTTGCGTTCCTCCTCCGACGCATCCTGAAACCGTGTCCACCACTCTGCCAGCTCCATACTCGCCTCTCCCGATTCCGCCCGCAACAGGAGAAAATCGTAGGCGGCGCGGAAACGTTTATGCTCCATAAGACGATAGGGACGCTGCCCACCACGCTGTTCAAAGCGACGCTGCATAAACCATATGTCACGCATAGGATAACTGAATCGCTTGGGAATAGAGACCCTCTGCAGCTGTTGTGACAGGACCTCAGAGGCGGCCTGTTGCATCGCCTGCAGTGGAGACTCACCAGTTGCCATGATCTCCTCGGTAAGCCGCCTGACCGGCTCCCATAGCAGGACCGCAAACAGGAATGCTGGAGTGACCGGTTTCTCCTCACGTATTCGTTTGTCGGTATTGCTCATGCCGTTGGCCACCAGGGTGAGCGGAAACTCATGCTCCTCGTGGCTGAGCGCCTCTTCCGTGGCCGGAAACAGCCTGCCGAAGAGATTGTAGTGCCGCAGCTTCTCGAAGGTTGTGAGCGCAGCCCCCCCCAAAAACAGCTTCAGTACCTCTTCAAACAGACGTGCAGACGGTACTCCATCCAGCAATTCACCCAGGGTGAACAGCGGCTTCTCACATGCCGGATTGATACTGAATCCCAGTTTAGCTGCGAAGCGCACGGCACGTAGCATCCTCACAGGATCTTCCCTATAACGCTGCTCCGGCTCACCCAGTAGCCGCAACACCCCAGCGTTAAGGTCCTGCATACCACTAGCGTAATCGACCACCGAGAAATCGTCGATGTTGTAATAGAGAGCGTTAACCGTGAAATCACGCCGCATCGCATCCTCTTCGATAGTGCCGTATACGTTATCCCGCAGCAGCATGCCGTTTTCGCTCTCTCGGTCCCCCTCCCCGCTGCTATCCTGCATACTGCGGAAGGTGGCCACCTCAATGTATTCGCGACCGAAATGGACATGGGCCAGACGAAACCGGCGTCCTATCAGACGACAGTTACTGAATACCCTCTTTACCTCCTCCGGATGCGCATCCGTGGCCACATCAAAATCCTTGGGCTCCCTCCCCAACAGCAGGTCGCGCACCCCGCCGCCTACCAGATAGGCCTGATAGCCGGATTTCTTCAGGCGATAGAGCACCTTGAGCGCATATTCGCTGATACTATTTCTGGAGATATTGTGCTCTGGGCGTGGGATAACCGTTGCTGTGGCGATGATTCTGTTCCTTCGGAGTTGTTGAGGTAATTACAGGCGCCCTCTATTCTCTATTTTTCAGACTAATATTATCTTGAGCCGGACGCAAGCATGCGTATAATACACGCTCTTGCACCATTACGCTCCCTTCGTCTAGTGGTCCAGGACGCTGGCCTCTCACGCCGGTAACAGGGGTTCGACTCCCCTAGGGAGTACCAATATAATCAAGTAGTTATAATAATTCAGTGCACGCTGCCACGCGATTGGCGCGTGCCTTTTTTGTAGGAAAATCCAAAGATTATCTGGGATTTACTCGGTCACTTCAAAGTCATAGCCAGGATACAGGTCATAGGTCTCAGAGATCATCTCCCCGTCATCGTTAAGCGCATCTATCTGGAAAGTATAAAAATAGCCTGCTTTGAGCTCAACTCCATGCCCTCTCAAGTTATATGACGTAGCGGAAACTTCAGGTTTTTCTGACCATTCAAAGATGCGCTTCCTCCCCTTGAATGAATAAGGATCAGGCTTCTCGTAGATCTGAACAGCATAGCTGCTTGCCCCAGGGTACGGCTCCCAACTTAAAACTATATCTTCTGCAACAGAGTACTTGCCTTTGGATATACTCTTTTTAATCGGGTCGACAAACATCAGTGTTGGGCCACGTCCTTTTGACCCGGCAGTTACCCAGAATTTCCCGCTGAAATTGTGACTGAGTGGATGATTGATTTTGCCTACCAAGACCTTGTTTGCTGAATCTGTATCCAGTTCAAAACCATCTACTCTGTATTCGCCGAAGGGTACCTTGACGACATACTCCCCATTTTCACCGGTCGAGGCCCATTGACTCATCACACTTCCATTCAGGGCCAGTCTTAATTGTAACCCTGAGACCGGTTCACCGTTTGTAGTTGCCTTTCCTATTATCTCTCCATCGCCTGCAGTCAGTATTCCAGTTTGATTATCTTTAAACCCACCAGTATACATACCAGATGAGCCTAGATATTTTTTGGGCTCTTGTATGCTTGGTGGCGTTCCTATTGTCTTGTTCTGTTCATACGCCTGGTGTGCCATCATGGGATGGAAGAAGAATTGAAAGAAGATAAATACAACGATAACCAGGGCAATACCAAACCCCGCGCCGAAAAAGAGGCCGTTTAAAAATTTTCTAAACATATATTCACCTGGGTTATTGCGATGATAGTATCAGACATTCCGCTTTTATTGATCCAATCAGCATGTAAATTCACCTGCTCAGACAAGCAGAAGTTGGCCTCTGTCGAATTCATCCTGAAAGGCATCCCTGTAGCGGCTTTGCACCTATATCCGACCTTTTTGTATGGTATTTGTCTCGGAAACGCAAGGTCGTAGTAACTTGATGCAGAGCATAAGGTGTGGCCTAATCCCGCTTGGCTGTAGCATTTTTTCTCAAAACTGGAAAAATGTCTTTAAAACAGGTGGTTGGATTTGCTATGATTTTACCTAAATAATCATTCTATTGGACTGTTTCATGAAATCACTGTACTCGAATATGACCAAAATGGCCCTATGCCTTTGCCTATCTCTTCTGGGTAGCGGTTGTGTAACAACGAATTTACATAGTACCGCGTATCTGTCTAGCCCAATGGTCAATGCGAAGAATTATAAAACCGCAGATGTCGCGAAAGAGATGGCGGAGTGGGTGGTCAGTTCAGGAGACAACCATAACAAGCCGTTCGCAATTATCGATAAAGTAAAGGCCCGGGTATATGTATATAGCGTGTACGGAAAACTGCATGGAGACGCACCCGTGCTACTTGGGCTATCGAAAGGTGACTACGCTCCCCCCGGCCTTGGTAACAAGCCGTTGTCAAAAATCCCGCCATCTCAACGTATCACCCCAGCTGGTCGTTTTGTCGCAATAATGGGTCACAATCACAAGGGGAAGGAGATACTCTGGGTGGACTACGATCAGTCCCTATCCCTGCATCCGGTCGTTAAGGGTACGAAAAGAGACCGACGGGCAGAGCGCCTGGCATCTCCAACCCCGCGTGATAACCGTATCTCATTCGGCTGTATCAATGTCCCAAAGAAATTCTTCAAGGACGTGGTACATAACACGTTTGATGGGACAGCTGGTATTGTCTATATATTGCCGGAAACCGAAAAGTTCAGAAAGGCCTCAAGGAATAAATCATCAAAGATAAAACTGAGTGGGTCACCAAAAATTAAGCCTAAAGATGCGGCCCCCTCAACCTTGTAATCTTATGATACTGAAGGGAAATTACCTCTGATAATCCCAGTAGGCCGTGCTACTGCGGACATAGCTCGTTGATATATTGGGGGACAGCATTCAGCTGTTCGAAGGGCGGTTCCCAGCCCTTTTTCTCGGCTAACCAGCTCTGCAAAGGCATAACCATTGGCAGATGGCTATTCGGGCGAAACCAGGAGTCGATACTCCATGGAACTCCACTATCTGTATCGATGATTACTGCCGTCCAGTGAACCGCGGTGACATCTAATCGTTTGCGCACCTCTGGGGGTGAGACCGTCCACCCGGGTAGTTCTCCAATATCCCGAAGAATATGCAGATAAGTAGTGGTATTACTGGAGTTATCAACGCAATCCATCCGTCCTTCAGCTTCCTTATCAAAATCATTGATAGAACGGTCGTTGCCTAACAATGGCTGATACTTTTGTGCCAAAGATTCCATTTGCCAGATGCCGATACGTACGTGCTGTAATCTATCGTGCAGACTGGTGCCCTGACACGTCGCCATACGCCTTTTTACGAGCTCCATATCGCTGGCAGTGAAGGTCATGGTCTCTCTATACCAACACGACCAGTTATAGCAGATCCGCAGAGTTACAGACCCGTCTGGGTTGACTACATACTTTGGTTGGAGTGGAGACGCAGCAAAACCCTGGGTGTTATCGATGGCTGATTCCTCAGTAGCATCCACGTTTGCATCCTGAGTTTCACCATCGACTGTTTCCTCAGTAGCGTCAACCTCTGCCTCCTGAGGTGCACCATCGAGTGTTTCCTCAGTAGCGTCAACCTCTGCCTCCTGAGGTGCACCATCGAGTGTTTCCTCAGTAGCGTCAACCTCTGCCTCCTGAGGTGCGCCATCGACCATCTCCTCAGTAGCGTCAACCTCTGCCTCCTGAGGTGTACCATCGACCATCTCCTCAGTAGCGTCAACCTCTGCCTCCTGAGGTGCGCCATCGGTCATCTCCTCAGTAGCATCTACACCTGCCTCCTGAGGTGCACCATCGGTCATCTCCTCAGTAGCATCAATGTCCGCTCCCTGAGGCTCATCAACAACCACTCCCTGAGTGTTATCAGCGAAGGGTTCAGCACCAACCAAATGAGGATAAATAACGAGTATGGCGAAAAAGCCGATTACAGTGGATCGGAAAAGCATATTATTAACTACCATGGTGCCAAGGTCTTGGGCCAGAGTTCGGCTGACTGCCTATATGCTACAGCATTTCTCAAAAAGCAGCATGAATTTTGCGACAAATCGCTTGGCAATGACCGCTGGCGTATATTTCCTCACTAACTCTGCAGAATAAACAGGGGAGGTTTGTTCGAAGGGATCAAAAAAGCGGTATGCAGCTGCATAGCCTGCTATCTAGCTGGTGGAATCAACCTGGCATAATCTGCCGCAACACTATCCCCATGTGTCACTTGACCACATGGAGATCATACGGCTGCTATACCACGCACCCGCCATTAAGCCTTGCCGTCAACCTGGACCTTAAATTTCCAAGTTGACGGCAAGTACTATCGAAAACAGAGGGGTAATTAACCGCGATCTGCTTTTGGTTCTGGATCTGCTGGAGGCGGGTCATTTTTCACGGTGCTACAACCCACGAGTCCAAGCAGCAGTACTACAGCAACGGTGGTAAGAAGGGATTTATATATGATGCTCATTTGACATTACCTTTTTTCGGTTACGGTTAGTTTTAGTTTAGGAGATTGTTAATTCTTTCCTGCCCCACGCTATTTCTAGCATAATTATCATTAGACTACAAAGGGTATTTTAGCCCCACAAGGCTGGTTCGTAGTCACCTGATGCTGTGCATGAGGTGTAGCCAATCCCCCCGGTTACAGCATCTTCCCTACCAACTAGAGTATAATGTCAGCTTTTTATAAATTTGCAACTATCTAAGCACAACATTTTAATTTTATAGAGAGCCGATGGACAAGACCTACGACCCCCACGCTATAGAGAAACGCTGGTACCAGACCTGGGAGGAGCGCGGCCATTTCGCTCCCCAGGAGAAAGGCGACAGCAGCTACTGCATCATGATCCCTCCTCCCAATGTCACTGGCAGTCTGCATATGGGGCACGGCTTCAACAACACCATCATGGATACCTTGATCCGTTATCACAGGATGAAGGGGGACCAGACCCTATGGCAGCCAGGTACCGACCATGCCGGCATTGCTACTCAGATGGTGGTGGAGCGCCAGCTGGAGGCCGAAGGCAAAACCCGCCATGACCTGGGCCGCGACGCCTTCATCGACCGTATCTGGGAGTGGCGCGGCGAATCCGGCGGCAACATCACCCGCCAGCTGCGGCGTCTCGGCTCCTCCCTGGACTGGGAGCATGAGCGCTTCACCATGGACGACGGCCTCTCCGACGCGGTAAAAGAGGTATTCGTGCGCCTGTATGAAGAGGGGTTGATCTACCGCGGCAAGCGGCTGGTGAACTGGGACCCCAAGCTGCATACCGCCGTCTCCGACCTGGAGGTGCTGAACGAGGAGGAGAACGGCCACATGTGGCACATGCGTTATCCCCTCTCCAACGGCCAGGGCCACATGGTGGTCTCCACCACCCGCCCCGAGACCATGCTGGGGGACTGCGCGGTAGCCGTCAATCCAGAGGACCAGCGCTACAAGCACCTGATCGGCGAGCTGGTGGAGCTGCCCCTGACCGGACGCAAGATCCCCATCATCGCCGACGAACACGCCGATCCCGAGTTCGGCACCGGCTGTGTGAAGATCACCCCAGCCCACGACTTCAATGACAACGAGGTGTGGCACCGCCATCGGGATGAGGTGCAGATCAGCGCACAGGCCCATGGCGGCCTGATCAACATCTTCACCGTAGACGCGGCCATTCGCGCAAACGAACCAGACGAAGGGGAGTTGATCCCGGCCCAATACATCGGCATGGACCGCTATGCGGCGCGCAAACAGATCGTGGCCGACCTGGAAGAGCTAGGCCTGCTGGAGAAGATCGTGGACCACAAACTGGTGGTGCCACGCGGTGATCGCTCGGGCGCGGTGATCGAACCCTTTCTCACCGACCAGTGGTACGTAAAGATCGAGCCCCTGGCCAAACCCGCCATCGAGGCGGTGGAGACGGGCAAGATCAAATTCGTCCCCGACAACTGGAAGAACACCTATTACGACTGGATGCGCAACATCCAGGACTGGTGCATCAGCCGCCAGATCTGGTGGGGCCACCGCATCCCTGCCTGGTACGACGCGGAAGGCAATGTCTACGTGGGCCGTGACGAGCAGGAGGTACGGGATAAACACGGCCTGGCCGCCGACTACCCCCTGAGTCAGGATGAGGATGTGCTGGATACCTGGTTCAGCTCCGCCCTGTGGCCCTTCTCCACCCTGGGCTGGCCCGAGGATACCCAACGTCTGCAGGCGTTCTACCCCACCAACGTGCTGGTGACCGGTTTCGATATCATCTTCTTCTGGGTGGCACGCATGATCATGATGGGCCTCAAATTCATGGACGGCCAGGTACCCTTCCACGAGGTCTATGTGCACGGCCTGGTACGAGATAGCCACGGCGATAAGATGTCCAAATCCAAGGGCAACGTGCTGGATCCGATCGATCTGATTGACGGCATTGACCTGGAGTCCCTGGTGGCCAAACGCACCAGCGGCATGATGCAGCCGCAGCTGGCCAAGAAGATCGAGAAACAGACCCGCAAGGAGTTCCCGGACGGCATCCCCAGCTTCGGTACCGACTCCCTGCGCTTCACCTTCGCCGCCCTGGCCGCCACCGGGCGCGACATCAAGTTCGACCTGGGTCGCATCGAGGGCTATCGCAACTTCTGCAACAAGCTGTGGAATGCGGCGCGCTATGTATTAATGAATACCGAGGGGCAGGACTGTGCTCAGGATGGCGGTGAGGTAGAGTTATCGGTTGCTGACCGCTGGATCATCTCCCGCCTGCAGCAGGCCGAGGCCAGGATCACAGACGCTCTGGACGGCTACCGCTTCGACCACGCCGCCCAGGCGATCTACGAGTTCACCTGGAACGAATACTGCGACTGGTACCTGGAGCTCTCAAAGCCAGTTTTGAACGATGACAACGCCACAGAGGCCGCCAAGCGCGGTACCCGCCGCACCCTGGTACGGGTACTGGAGACCCTGCTGCGCCTGGCCCATCCCATCATGCCATTCATCACCGAGGAGATCTGGCAGAGCGTAAAGCCTCTGGCAGGGGTCAGTGGCACAACGATAATGACCCAACCATTCCCGAGAGCAGATGAATCTAAGATCGATCCTGATGCCGAGGCAGAGATGGAGTGGGTGATGCAATTCATCCTCGGCATCCGTCAGATCAAGGGGGAGATGAATATCGCCCCCGGCAAGCCGGTCCCCGTGCTGCTCTCCCACGCCTCCGACTCGGATCAGGCGTGGGCGGAGAGGCACCGCGCCTATCTCGACTTCCTGGCCCGCACCGAGTCCATCGAGGTGCTGCCCGAGGGAGATGAAGGCCCCGAATCCGCCACCGCCCTGGTCGGGGAGATGAAGGTGCTGATCCCGATGGCCGGCCTGATCGATAAAGAGGCGGAACTGGCGCGCCTGGAGAAGGAGATGGGTCGGCTTAGCGCGGAGATCGAACGGATTGAAAACAAGCTCTCCAATCCCAACTTTGTAGACAGGGCGCCGGAGGCAGTAGTAGAGAAAGAGCGCAGTAAGCTTGCAGAGGCACAATCGGCCCTGGCAAAGCTGGAGGAGCAGGCGGTAAAGATACGCTCCCTCTGATCTTTGACTTCCCACCCTAATCCCCAGCTAGTGGGGAAGACAAAAGTAGAGAGAACGGTTAATTAATATGAAACGAGTCGGAGCACATGTCAGTACCAGCGGCGGGGTGGAAAACGCACCGCTCAATGCCAGCGCTATTGGCGCCAAGGCCTTTGCCATGTTCACCAAGAATCAGCGTCAGTGGCAGGCCAAACCCTATAGCGAACAGAATATCAGCGCCTTCAAACAGAACCTGGCAGATAGTGGTATAGCCCCGGAACATGTACTGCCGCACGACGGCTATCTGATCAATCTCGGGCATCCGGAACAGGGTCCCCTGCAGAAGTCTCGCACCGCTTTCCTGGATGAGATGGAGCGCTGTATGCAGTTGGGACTGCCGCTGCTCAACTTTCACCCTGGTAGTCACCTGCGCAAGATAAGCGAAGAGCAGAGTCTCTCTGTAGTTGCAGACTCTATAAACTGGACCCTGGAAAAGACCTCTGGTGTTACCGCGGTGATCGAAAACACCGCAGGACAGGGCTCCAATCTCGGTTATAGATTTGAACACCTTGCCACCATCATTGAGCAGGTCGAGGACAAGTCAAGAGTAGGCGTCTGCCTCGATACCTGTCATACCTTCACCGCCGGCTATGATCTTCGCACTGCAGAGGCGTGTGATAACACCTTTGCCGAGTTTGATCGAATCGTCGGCTTTGAGTATCTGCGCGGGATGCATCTCAACGACTCCAAGCCGGATCTCGGCGCCCGGGTGGACCGTCACCACAGCCTGGGAGAGGGCAAACTCGGCTGGGAGGTGTTCCGCTACATCATGAACGATGAGCGCTTTGAAGAGATCCCAATGGTCCTAGAGACCATCGACAGCGATATCTGGGCGCAGGAGATCAAGCAGCTCTACGCCCTGGTTGAGTAATCAGGCCTTAAATACCCATACAGAGGTATTTCACCTCCAGGTACTCGTCGATCCCGTAGTGGGATCCCTCTCTCCCCAGGCCGGACTGTTTGACCCCGCCGAACGGGGCAATAGCGGTGGAGATAATGCCGGAGTTGATGCCGACCATGCCATACTCCAGACCCTCCGCAACCCTCCATACCCTACCGAGATCACGGCTATAGAAGTAGGCGGCCAACCCAAACTCGGTGTCATTCGCCATAGCTATCGCCTCCTCCTCGCTGTGGAAACGGAACAGCGGTGCTACCGGACCAAAGGTCTCTTCGCTGGCAATCAGCATCTCGCTAGAGAGATCGGCCAGAATGGTAGGTTGAAAGAAGCTTCTACCCAACTCGTGGCGTGAGCCACCGGCCAGCAGACGTGCGCCTCTGTCTACTGCATCCTTGATATGCTCTTCAACCTTCTCTACGGCCGCCTCATTGATCAGCGGCCCCTGGGTTATCCCCTCGCCCATACCGTCGCCAACCTTCAGCTCAGCGACAGCCGCTGTGAGCTTCTCTGCAAAGCTGTCATACACACTGTCCTGGACCAACAGCCGATTGGCGCAGACACAGGTCTGTCCGGCATTGCGGTACTTGGACTGCATCGCGCCCTCTACAGCAGCATCCAGATCGGCGTCATCAAACACAATAAATGGGGCGTTCCCGCCTAGCTCCAGTGAGAGCTTCTTTATGCTATCGGCACACTGTTGCATCAACACCCTGCCGATCTCAGTAGAGCCGGTAAAGGAGAGTTTGCGTACCGTTGGATTAGATGTCATCTCTGCACCTATCTCCCGCGCCGATCCAGTGACCACACTGAATACGCCTGGCGGAATCCCTGCCCGCTCCCCCAATTCACACAGGGCCAAAGCAGAGAATGGTGTATCCCCTGCCGGCTTCAACACCATGGTGCAGCCTGCCGCCAGCGCCGCACCGGCCTTGCGGGTTATCATCGAGTTGGGAAAGTTCCAGGGGGTAATGGCACCACAGACACCTATGGGCTGCTTGATCACAACGATACGCCTGTCGGCCTGATGTTGAGGGATAGTCTCGCCATAGATGCGCCTACCCTCCTCGGCAAACCACTCGATAAAGGAGGCACCGTACCCTATCTCACCACGCGCCTCGGATAGCGGCTTACCCTGCTCCAGGGTCATTATGGTCGCCAGGTCCTCCTGGTTCTCCAGGATCAACTCATACCAACGCCGTAGGATCGCCCCTCTCTCCGCTGCCGTCTTTTCCCTCCATGCCGGCCAGGCCGCATTAGCTCCATCAATCGCGCGCCTGGTCTCTGCCGCCCCCATGCTGGGTACAGTGCCTAGAGTATCGCCGTTGGCCGGATTGCTAATCTCTTGAACTGTGCCACTATCGGCATCCCGCCACTCTCCGTTGATGTAACACTGCTGTCGCAACAGACTGCGGTCGTTTAACTGCATTACTCTATCCTCGTCTAGCGTCGGTTATAGATCAACTGTACGACTCTATCACTGACGGTTCCACTAAAAATCGCCCCTGTCTCACACTTTTGAACGTGCAATTCTTGTATTATCAACCATAATCCGATGATAACTACTGGGACAGAGATGCGAATATCAAGATTCATGGACCTGGAGGGATGCATCCATTACGGTCTTTTAGAGGACGGCGGCAAAGCCGAGCTACTGGAGGGAGGGTTATTCAGTGGACTATACCAGACCGGGGAAAGCGTAGCCGTAGCCAAACTGCTGGCACCTCTGATACCGATAAATATATTTTGTATAGGACTCAACTACCATGCCCATGCCGCAGAGACCGGGCAGCAGGTCGGTGAGCATCCAGTAGTATTCATGAAGGCAACCAACTCACTCAACCATCCAGGCGAACCTATTGTTCTCCCCGCCTGTTGCGAACGTGGTCCGGAGGTGGATTATGAGGCGGAGCTGGCGGTGGTGATTGGACGCGAAGGAAAAAATATACCGGAAGCCGAGGCATTGGAGTATGTGCTGGGATACACCTGTGCCAATGATGTCTCTGCTCGGCGTTGGCAGAAGCATAGTGGTGGTGGACAGTGGGTCAGAGGTAAGAGTTTTGATACCTTTTGCCCTCTGGGACCGGCGCTGGTAACGGCTGACGAGATACCTGATCCACAAAATTTGCATGTCCGCTGTATGTTGAACGGCACCTTGATGCAGGAGAGTAACACTTCAGATATGATTTTTCCGGTAGCTAGACTGATTGCCGAACTAAGCCGCGACATTACCCTGCTACCTGGCACGGTGATTCTTACCGGCACCCCTCAAGGTGTGGGTGTGGCGCGTAAACCACCACTGTTTCTATCAGGTGGCGACGTAGTAACTATAGAGATTGAAGGCATCGGGGATTTGGTAAACCCGGTAACTACACTGTAATTAACTGTTAATCCATTTAGGACGAGTCAAACGACAATGCGCAAAACTATCGGTAAATTTCAGGTACAGCACCTTATCGCCAAGGGTGCGACTAGTGACATTTACCTGGCCAAAGACCCATTTAACGATCAAGAGGTTGCTATAAAGATTGCCAATCAGGCGGTCTTTGACGATCCGATTAACGGTTACAAGTTTCGCAAGATGTTTCTAAATGAGGCGAGTCTGGCCGGTAAGATGCGACACCCCCATATCGTCTCTGTTTATGACGCCAGTAGTGAGGAGGACCTGCAGTACATCGTCATGGAGTACATCCACGGCAAGACCCTGGAGAAATACTGCAAACCAGATAGCCTGCTACCGTTCGATGATGTCATAGAGATAATATTCAAATGCTGTAGCGCCCTGGATTATGCCGTGCATCATGGTGTTATCCATCGTGATATCAAACCGGCAAATATCCTGGTAGTGGATGGTAATGATGTAAAAATCAGCGACTTTGGCACTGCGCTGATGGAAAACTCCGATCTGACCCAGATTGTCGACCCGGTCGGTTCCCCTGCTTACATGTCACCAGAACATATTCAGGGTGGGGAAATAACCCACCAGGCGGATATCTACTCTCTCGGTGTGGTGATGTACCGCATGCTCTGCGGACGTCTCCCTTTCAAGGCGAAACATCAACCAGAGCTGATCCGTAAGATCGTCAAGGAGGAGCCAACACCACTACACATACTGCGCCGCGATGCCCCGGAGATTCTCTGCAAGATTGTAGATAAATGCATCAAAAAGGACCTTAGTGAACGCTATCAATCTTGGGACGAGCTAGAGAAGGATCTGCTGAAGGCCAACAATCAGTTGGAGATGCCGTCCAAGGATGTATCGGATACCAAGAGATTCAACATCCTGCAGAACCTCTCCTTCTTTAAGGACTTCTCCGATGTGGAGCTATGGGAGGTTGTACGGATCAGTAAGTGGCATAAATTCCCGGCGGAGAAGGCCCTAATCATGGAGGGGAAGATCGGTGGCTCGCTGTTTATCCTGGCAACTGGCGACGCTAGGATCATGATTGGAGAGGCCAATCTCGGTAATATTGAAAACGGTCAATGTTTCGGGGAGATGGCATATATACACGGTAAACGACACCCGCGTAGCGCCAGCGTTATCAGTAATACCGACGTGCTGGTTATCAAGATAAGGGCCGAGGCGTTACATGAGGCCTCGACAGAGCTGCAAAGCTCTATCGACAAGGTGCTACTGAGTATACTGGCGGACCGCCTCGAGAAGACCTCAATCATGGCCGCGATGATCTAAATTGGTTAGGAATAGCCTATTTGGTCAGCGACCCAAGAATCCCTCGAACAATCTTGCGTCCCAATGAACTACCCACCGTACGCACTACGCTTTTGAGCATAGCCTCACCGATCCCCTGACGTCTGGAGTTTCCACCCCAGAAACTATCACCGGATGATTTCTTCTTCCGTTTCTCCTCCTCTTCACGAGCACGTTCTGCCTCTTCCAGCCTCTTCTCTTCGGCAACCCGTTTCTTCAATAGCTCAAAGGCCGATTCACGGTCGACCATCTCATCATAGCGCCCCTTGAATGGGGAACGACCAAATATCTCTGCACGCTCGGCAGCGCTCAATGGACCGATACGTGACTCTGGTGGCCGGATAAGTATTCGCTCTACCGGTGTTGGACTACCCTCCAGATCGAGTACAGATACCAATGCTTCACCGGTACCCAGCTCTGATATGACCGTCTCCGTATCGAGACCAGGATTTTGACGAAATGTCTCCGCGACCGTCTTGACCGCCTTCTTATCGCGTGGAGTAAATGCACGCAAGGCGTGTTGCACCCGCATTCCCAACTGCCCGAGGATCTCATTTGGTATGTCGAGTGGATTCTGGGTAACAAAAAACACCCCTACACCCTTAGACCGGATAAGCCGCACAACCTGTTCGATCTTGTCCAACAGGGCGCGTGGGGCGCGATCAAACAGCAGATGGGCCTCATCAAAGAAGATCACCAGCTTCGGTTTCTCCGGATCACCAACCTCTGGCAGATTCTCGAACAGCTCCGCCAAGAGCCACAGCAGGAAGGTGGCATATAGCCGTGGCGAGTTGTTGATCAAATCTGTCACATCCAAAATACTGACGACACCACGCCCGGAGAAATCGGTGATCATCAAATCATCCAGCCGTAGCGCAGGCTCACCGAAAAAGTTCTCTGCACCCTCCTCCTCCAGAACAAGAAAACGGCGCTGAATAGCGCCTATACTGGCCGTGGTGATGTTGCCATACTCGGATGACAGCTCACCGGCATTGTCACCCATCCAGTTCAGCATGCTGCGCAGGTCTTTCAAGTCAAGCAGTAGCAGGCCGTTGTCATCGGCGATCTTGAAGGCGCTATATAGGACACCTGTCTGGGTATCATTCAACTCCAGCAGACTGGACAGTAGCAGTGGTCCCATATCCGATATGGTGGTGCGAATCGGGTGACCCTTCTTACCAAACAGATCCCAGAACGCGGTAGGACTTGGCTGCAACGTAAAACCTTCAATCCCTATGGTCTGTATACGTGCCTCAATCTTTTCATGGTTTTTGCCTGCCGCTGCCAGACCGGATAGATCACCCTTAACATCTGCCAGAAACACCGGTACCCCAATACTGGAGAAGTGCTCTGCCAGTACCTGTAAAGAGACCGTCTTACCGGTGCCGGTAGCGCCAGCAATCAGGCCGTGACGATTTGCTGTGCTAGCTGGCAGTACAACCTTGTTTGTACCGTTACCACCAATCAGGATATCTATACTCATGCCGGGGTAGCCTCAATGTTATAGAGCGTCTGGGTAGGGAAGGCAAACTCCAGACCGTTCTGGTTGAACTGAGACAGAATTGCCATACTGATCTCAGTCTGGGTAGATGGAATATCGGCCGTACTACGAATGTAATAGGCAAACATGATATTTAGCGCAAAATCACCAAACCCATCAAACGAGATAATGGTCTTATCTTCGGTATTTTCACTACCATTATTGATCGCCCTAAGAAGATCCATGGCCTGCTGCATCTGTTCCGGCTTGGTGTCATAGGTCAGCCCCAGATTCAGTACGACCTTGCGTGATGGCTCGCTGGAGATATTCTCGACCGGTGTATCCGCACACTGGGAGTTGGGAATGGTGACAATACGCCCTGCCAAAGTACGTAGACGTGTACTACGGATACCAATCTCCTCCACCGTGCCATCAAAACCCGCCACTACAATCCGATCACCAACCCGGAATGGCTTGTCGGTGAAGATGGTGGCACCGCCAAACATATTGGATACGGTATCCTTGGCCGCCATCGCCATGGCCAAACCACCGATTCCGAGTCCGGCAAGCAGTGCACCAACATCATAACCGGCGTTATCGAGACCGATGATCACTGCTAGGGTCCAGATGGTTATCCTTACCATCTTACGTATGACCGGCATCAACTGATCATCCAGGTCATTATCACTGCTTTCTACCAAGGGCAGAAGATACTCCTGGTAAATCGCCTCAAATAGCCGACTCAACAGCCAGGCGATGAGCAGGGCATAGATCATCTGATAGGCACCGCTGATGGCAGTGGCAAGTGTTTCCGGCAGAACCAGTCTATTCAGGGCGAACCAGATGCCGCTAACGACGATAAAGAATACCGCTGGCTTCTCCACCATATCGATGATTATGTCGTCGAGCCGGCTTTCAGTGCGGCTGCTAAAGGCGGTTACCACCTTGGAGAATATCCAGTAGGCCAGCTTCCCCAGGATCACCGCGCCAGCTATGATACCGAGTGATATTAGCCAGGCCTGCAGGCTATTTCCGTAATAGGTCTGTTGCAGCAGTTCAGTCATGGTGTCACCTTGTGATTATTGAGCGCAGGCATAATTGTAGCTGCCTCCGTCCAGATATAGTTATCTGTCGAAACATAACACAAAGTGGGTGGCCAATTCGATAGTGAGCACCACTGCTAGTCCGCATCTTGCCTCCAGCCGACTGGTGCAAGATGCGGACTAGATCCAGCTTGCGGGGTTTGGGGTTAGAACTTGGCGTTCATACTCACCCAGAAGGAGCGTCCCGGCTCATCCACCTGCGACCCAGCATCGATAGTACTGGCCTTGTTCAGGTGCTGGGCATAGTCCTTATCGAACAGATTCTTCACCCCGACCTCGATCTGCCACTGCTTCTTAACCTCATATCCAGCATGCAGATCAACAACACCCCATCCAGGGGTCTTATCGCTGTCCAGGCCACTACCTGTGGTCGCATCATCATCTGCCCTGGTCTGCTGGGCGGCCGCTCTCACCACACCACCAGCGCTCCAAGGTCCATTGATGTAATCTAGGCTGATACTTCCTTCAAGTGGCGGGATCTGGGCGATAGGACGATGGTCACTCTTGTTCTGGGCATGTGTATAGGCGAGAGTGAACCCGGCACTCCAGTTACCCCAACTCTTGCTAATCTCAAACTCGAGGCCGTACAACTCAGCATCGATATTGCGATAAATTACCGCACTATCGGTCTGCAGAATACCGTCCTGTCCATGGGCGCGGTCATAGAGTATGAAGTCGTCAACATCATTGTAATAGATGGAACCGGATACATTCATATCGGCCGTCTCTGACACGATACCAAACTCCAACTGATGATGTTTTTCCGGATCCAGTTCAGGATTACCTACCCAGCGCATGTTGGCCATTGCAACCCATTTGGCCATATAACGCTCAGTGGCATCAGCGGTACGTACGCTGCGACTGGCGCTTACGTAGAGATATGCGGGAATCTCCGCAAATGAGTGCTTTAACCGGACAAAGCCACCAACATTATTTTCAGTTTTATCATCAGCACTGTAGCCGTAGTAGAGTTGATACATCTGATTGGGGGTACGTACACCGGGGGCATTTGGATCCCCCAGACTGGCCTCTACCCGGTCATAGCGCAAGCCGACATCCAGGCGGTCAGCGTCTGTCAGCTCATTGCTGTATTCGGCAAACAGGCCGGTCTGTTTCAGACTGGCATCGGCCCACATGTGTGACATGATGGTGCCCGTAGTATCGTTGTGAAGAACCGCCTCACGGTCGTTGTCCTGATGATCAATACCTATCGTTAAAGTAGAACCGGCATCAAGTTCGATATCGCCCGACAGCCTGCCACCCCATGTGTCAGACTCTGTGGGGGTACGCATAAGGGCCCCGGTTGCTGTTCGCAGTGTATAGTTATCCATCAGATGATCTACGCTGGTACTGTAGAGCTCTGCCCGGATGGCGCTAAATGGTCCGCTAGTAGCCTCTCGTTCAAATTTCAAGCGATACATATCGCTGTCGGAAAATGGAGCATCCATCATGGCGCCAGCATAGAGAACATTATCTTCTCGATTAGCCTCGGCGCTGAACTGGATGAGGGTATCGGCGTCAGGGGTTATGCCGAACGCCACATTGGCGCCCTTTTTCCGATATGAGGTGCGCACCTCATTGCCATCACCGTCCTCGTAGTTATTGGCCTCTCCGTAATGTATGTTGCCCCTTATGAAACCGAACTTGTTGCCGGCGGCAAGATCGGCAAAGGTCTGGTGACCATCCGGATTACTGTCGTAGCTGTATCCGATCTCGGCCCGCATCATCTCACCTTCGTCAAAGATCGGGCGGTTACGTTCCAGTAACACAGAACCACCGCTACCACCGCCACCATACCTCACAGTCTGGGAACCCTTGATTACGGTAACAGTATCGTAGCTATGGATAGGGGCATAGGCGGTCGATGGATCCATGCGGTTGGGGCAGCCTCCATGTATATAGGCACCATCCAGCAGCACATTCAGGCGGGTCTGACTCTGGCCCCGAATCACCGGATCTATCCCGTGACCACCCATACGCACCCCGGAAACACCGGTCACATTACGCAGTAGATCACCGCCATCCGATGCCGGCCCCTTCTGCACCGTATGTGGTGGCACATAGGTCTTACCCTCAGGCTCACTCAACGGGACCGACTCGACCAAAATCTCAGGCAACACTTCTAACTCCTTGGCCTGTACGCTACTAACACCTGCTATGAATGTACCGAGTGCTGTACCACCTACCAGAATCACTGCTTTTTTCATCAACCCGTTCCCCTTTAGAATTATTAATTTGCAGAGATTCTAACCGCTTGAGATATAGAGCTTTATATCCCGCTTGGGGTATGTGTCATATGACACACTATATGGTCAGATAACATAGTTATTCAAACCGAATTTTCTGCGATAATCATGCTGCCTAGACAGATGGAACGGCGATTCTGATGAGCGGATATCTTTTACCATATAACACTGATGCCAGAGCTCTTCGCATAATCAATGAGAAATATGTAGGGGGCTATGATACAAGGACGTATATGCTAGCTGCGATGTTATCCATCGTGGTGCACGCTGCGTTTCTGATTACACTTGCCGATTCCCGCATGGATACTTCCGGCATTACAGACAGAGAGCCGCTCAACAGAGAGCTAAGCGTCAGTTTCCAACGCCCTGCCCCACCACAAGTTGTGCAGCAGGAGAAACCGAAACCGCGGATCACACCTACGCCAAAACCGCAGCCCAAGCCAGAACCAAGGCCTGAAGTGAAACCAATGCCTACTGCCAGACCAGAGGTGACAGAGTCTCAGGATGTAGGTGAGGCCATAATGGCCTCAGATACAAGAAAACAGCAGCAGCAGAGCTACCTCTCCAGAATAGTGGCCATGATTGAGCGGAATAAACACTACCCCAGGCTGGCCAGAAGACGTGGCAGAGAGGGAAATGTAAGGGTCAATTTCATGGTGCTGAATGATGGAACTATCTCCTCTCTAAGTCTTGAAGGCGGGCATCAACTGCTATCTGCGGCAGCACGCTCAGCCATTAAGAAATCGATCCCCCTACCGACACCTCCAATCACTCCCTACGAAGCCAAATTCACGATGCGGTTCGAGCTGCATTGAGACACAAAACGGCAGATTTCTTTTAATCTGATATTCCCCTTTGGCCCACTATATTTTAGAATTAGATTCGCTACAGCAGCACTGTTGCAACACCATGATTGAGCGACTAGAAATAGGACAGGACGATCCATTTTTGATTTAATAAATTACATTAATTAAAGCCTATAATTCACTGTTTTTTCAAATTATTAATCCAATATATCGCAACCCTCTGGTTGCGGATAACACCCATGGAATAAAGGTAATAGCGATGACATCCGGCAAACGTGTTCACTACTTTGGCAAGACTAAATCAGAAGGCACTAAAGAGATGAAGTCTCTGCTTGGGGGCAAAGGTGCAAACCTGGCAGAGATGACCTCTATTGGCTTGCCGGTACCACCTGGTTTCACCATCACCACTGAAACCTGTGCCGAATATAACGACCTGGGCGGAAAACTCCCGGATGGCCTGTTTGACGAGATCAAGGAGTACATGCAGATTGTAGAGACCGAGACCGGAAAGAAGTTTGGCTCCGAGGAGGATCCCTTGCTGGTTTCGGTGCGTAGTGGCGCCGAGGTCAGTATGCCTGGAATGATGGATACGGTGCTCAATCTCGGACTGACCGATCAAGCGGTTGAAGGGTTGGCCAATATTTCCGGCAATCGCCGCTTTGCCCTGGATGCCTATCGCCGTCTGATCAATATGTTTGGTGATGTGGTAATGGAGGTTCCGCACGACGCCTTTGAGCAGGAGTTTGACCGAATTAAGCAAAAATTCGGTGTTACCAAGGATACCGAGCTCAACGAAGAGGGTCTGTCGGAGCTAATCACCGCCTACAAGGGCGTCTACAAAAAACACACCGGTGATGAGTTTCCGCAGGACCCGTACAAACAGCTGGAGAAATCCGTTGAGGCGGTGTTTAAAAGCTGGAATATCCCACGCGCAGTACGCTACCGCGAGATCAACGAGATAACCGGCCTGCGTGGTACCGCGGTCAATGTGCAGACCATGGTGTTCGGCAATATGGGAGAGGACTCAGGTACAGGTGTTGCCTTTACCCGCGATCCATCTACCGGTGAAGACAAGTTCTATGGTGAATTCCTGGTAAATGCCCAGGGTGAAGACGTTGTTGCCGGTATCCGTACCCCGCAGAACGTGGACGAGATGGTCGAGTGGCGCGCTGAAATCTATGATCAGTTACTGAATATCAAGAAGATACTGGAGAAGCACTATCGCGAAATGCAGGACATCGAGTACACCATTGAGAAGGGTACCCTCTTCCTGCTCCAGACCCGTACCGGTAAACGCACCGGGCGTGCGGCGGTAAAGATTGCAGTGGATATGGTGGCGGATGGGCATATCACCCAGAGTGAGGCTCTGTTGCGGGTCCCGGCCAACGACCTGAACCAGTTGCTACTACCAACATTCAAGGCCAGCGCCGAGCGTGATGTCCTGACAGTTGGCCTTCCCGCGTCCCCAGGTGCTGCCTCAGGCAAGATAGCCTTCTCGGCTGACGAGGCGGTGGATCGCACCCATGAGGGTGAATCCATCATCCTGGTGCGTAAAGAGACCAGCCCAGAAGATGTAAGCGGTATGCATGCAGCGGCCGGCATCCTTACCTCCACAGGAGGCATGACCAGCCATGCTGCGGTTGTGGCCCGTGGTTGGGGTAAGTGCTGTATCGCTGGCGCTGGTGAAATAATGATAGATGAGCAGCAACGTAGCATCACTATCAATGGGCGCAGCTTCGGTGACCAAGATGTCATCAGTATCGACGGCAGCTCCGGCGAGGTCATGTCCGGTGAGGTTGAGCGCGAAGAGCCGGAACTATCTGGGGAATTCAAATCCCTGATGGAGTGGGCTGACGCCGAACGTGTGCTACAGGTATGGGCCAATGCGGATACCCCTGATGATGCCAGCCGCGCCCGTGCGTGGGGCGCGCAGGGTATCGGCCTGTGTCGAACTGAACATATGTTTTTCGAGGGTGAACGCATCACTGATATGCGCGAGATGATCCTGGCCGACAACGCTGAGGATCGCCAGAGTGCACTGGATAAGCTGCTACCGTACCAGCGTGATGACTTCAAGGGGCTGTTTACTGCAATGCAGGGCCTACCGGTAACCGTACGCCTGCTTGATCCGCCACTACATGAATTCCTTCCAAATGAAGAGCACCTGCAGCAGGAGCTTGCAGACCATCTCGGTGTGCCTATGGAGAAGATAAAGACCCGCGTCACCCAACTGCACGAGACCAATCCAATGCTGGGTCACCGTGGTTGCCGTCTCTCTATCACCTATCCTGAGATTCTTAAGATGCAGGTGACCGCCATTACCGAGGCGGCCATCGCCTGTAGACAGGAAGGGATAGATGCACGTCCTGAGATCATGGTGCCGCTGGTCGGCACCAGCAAAGAGCTATCCCTGCTGCGTGGCGAGATTGAGGCCACAATGGCAGCCGTTGCGCAGGCCAAAGGATACGAGGAAGATCTAAATATACATATCGGCACCATGATAGAGATTCCGCGTGCCGCCCTGACCGCTGATGAGATAGCGCAGCACGCCGACTTTTTCAGCTTTGGCACCAACGATCTTACCCAGATGACCTTTGGTTATAGCAGAGATGACATTAATTCATTTCTACCAAACTACATCAACAAAGAGATCCTGGAGCGTGATCCATTCCAGTCTCTTGATACCGGTGGTGTCGGCCAACTGGTGGAGATGGCAGTAGCCAAGGGACGCGGTGTAAAACAGAACATGAAGCTTGGTATCTGCGGCGAACATGGCGGTGATCCGCTTTCTATTCAGTTCTGCCACGCTACCGGTATGAATTACATATCATGTTCGCCTTTCCGTGTGCCGATCGCCCGACTTGCCGCAGCTCAGGCTGCGGTGATGAATAAGTAACAGGCGGGACAACTGCAAACCTCGCCCGCATTTAGGCCGGCATTAATGCCGGGTGATGATATCGCTATGCCACAAGAAAATCTTCTCTACCTGCTGTCTGACGGCACTGGTGAGACCGCGGAGACCATCATCAACGCGGCAATCACACAGTTCCGTAAAGATGATATGCAGGTGAGGCGTATTGGCCACATCCTTACAGAAGAGCAGGTGCATGAGATACTGGATAGGGCCGAGCAGAAACACTCTCTGGTCTTCTATACCTTTGTCGATCGTAATCTTTCAGAGTTCATCGAAAAAGACTGCGAACGACGCAAAATAGCATGCCTTGACCTGTTTGGCCCGGTATTGCACAAGCTTGCCGACTTCTTCGGTCACTCTCCCGCCAGGGTCCCTGGACGTCTGCATGAGGTTGGAGAGGAGTATTTTAAACGCATGGAGGCAATGGAGTTTACTCTAAGAAATGATGATGGCAGGTCGTGTAGCAACCTGGATGAGGCTGATATGGTCCTCGTTGGTATATCCCGTACCAGTAAGACACCTCTTTCTGTCTATCTCTCATGTCGTGGCTACAAGGTTGTTAATATCCCCCTGGTCATGGGTATCCCATTACCAGAACCTCTAAAGAAGGTTGATCCAGGGAAGGTAGCCTGTCTATTCCTGGATATAGATCAACTGGTTGGGCGTAGAGAGATACGCGTTAATACCCTGGGTGTGGCGCCAAGAACCGACTACACCGATCGCGCTACGGTTAAGAAAGAACTGCAGTGGGCTCGCTCTGTATGCCGCGATCACGGCTGGCAGGTAATACACGTAACCGGCAAGTCGGTCGAAGAGACAGCGCATGAAGTGCTGGTCAAGCTAAACAAAAAATGAGTTTCAAGATTGCTGGATAAAGATAGAGAGATCCTGTGGCATCCATACAGCGCCATCGGTGCTGATCTTCCCATATACCCTGTAGAGTCGGCCCACGGAGTACGTCTGCGTCTAAGTAGTGGACAGGAGTTGATAGATGGCATGTCATCCTGGTGGTGTGCTATCCATGGTTATAACCACCCACAGCTAAACCAGGCCATCCAGACCCAGCTTGAATCCATGGCCCATGTTATGTTTGGCGGACTCACCCACCGTCCGGCGGTGGAACTAGCGGAACTGCTGGTCGAACTAACTCCAGACCCATTGCGGAACGTATTCTTCGCCGACTCCGGATCGGTTGCAGTTGAGGTCGCCATGAAGATGGCCATCCAGCAGTGGCACGCCAAAGGCGAGCCTGATAGACAGCGCTTTCTTACCATACGTCATGGTTACCACGGCGACACCTTCGGTGCGATGTCGGTATGCGATCCGGTCAACGGTATGCATAGCCTGTTCAAAGATGCGGTGGCGCAGCAGTTCTTTATCGATGCCCCGGACTGCCTTTTCGGCGCTGCCTGCAGTGATGCGGACATTGCCCCGATGGTAGCCGCGCTGGAGCAGCATGCAGGGTCTATCGCCGCTGTCATCATGGAACCAATCGTTCAGGGGGCGGGAGGTATGCGCTTCTATTCCGCCGACTACCTGCGCCGGGTTAGAAAGCTGTGCGACCGATATGGGGTGCTGCTTATTCTGGATGAGATAGCTACCGGCTTTGGTCGTACCGGACGGCTGTTTGCCTGCGAACATGCAGGGGTTGCCCCGGATATCATGTGTATCGGCAAGTCTCTGACCGGGGGCTATATGACCCTGGCAGCCACCCTGACCACAGAAGAGATAAGTAGCGCAATCAGCCAGGGAGAACCAGGGCTGTTTATGCACGGCCCCACCTTTATGGCCAATCCACTGGCCTGCAGTGTTGCCATTGCCAGTATCAAACTGCTAGTGGAGTCGCCTTGGCAGGAGCGTGTCAACGCAATTGAGCAGTGGCTAATAGAGGGACTTGAGCCGTGTCGCACCAATCCAGCAGTTGCAGATGTCAGGGTGTTGGGTGCTATCGGTGTGGTTGAGATGAAGCAGCCTGTCGACATGCAGAGCATCCAGCAACGGTTTGTGGATCACGGTGTATGGATTAGGCCGTTTGGCAAACTGATCTATCTGATGCCGCCATTTATTATCAAGCGGGATGAACTGGAGCAGTTAACAACCGCGATATCCACTGTAATCGCAGCCAGTTAAATCTTAATATCTTCTGGCACCTCTTGCTGCCAGCGTCTTAGATCATCGTAGGTGTCAATATCGTAACGCCGCTCCAACTCCTGCATTGTTAGACCAGCCTCACTACAACGCTCTCTGGTAGTCGCCATCACCTCAGGGCCGCCCCACTCTATATCACTGAACAGCAGCGGCTCTGGGCGACGCATACCAATAAGCAGATAACCACCATCCTCTACTGGACCAAGGACTACATCTGCCCCACCATCCAGACGTGCAAAGGCAGCTTGCAGATAGCCCCTGTCCAGCAGTGGACAGTCGCTCCCTAGGAGCAGCACCATGTCAGCATCCTCTAGGGCGCTGCTGATCGAGTTATACATACGCCTGCCGAGATCGTCCCCATCCTGTTGTTCCAGCTCCAGATCGAACCTCTCCTGCAGACGGGAGAACAGTGGATGAGTGGTATCTGGTGTGATAGCTAGAGTGACCGGAGCCAATCCAGCAGCAGCGACCTCCTCGACCGTATGCTGCAGTATCTCGCTGTAGATCTGCGCAGCCCTCTCCGGGCCAATAGATGCAGCCAGACGGCTCTTAACTGCACCAACAACCGGGGCCTTGGCAAATACGATGATACGGGCGTTGGGATATCTCATATGCCAGGTTGTTGCCGGTAGAGACGTGCCAGCTCTTCCGGCGATCTGCCCAGAAAGTAGGCCAGACGCAGATACCACATCAGGATAATCGTTGAGAGTAAGCCACCCCTCTCCCAACGTCTGCTTGAGGTGGTCAAACGCTGGTTCAGAGCATAGGGTCGCATCATCCGTTTGAGCCGTCTGCTAAGATCTATATCCTCCATCAGGGGGATATCTGCATAGCCACCGACCTCATCGAAGAGTGCCCGCCGTACAAAGATCCCCTGATCCCCTGTGGCGATACCACTGCAGCGAGAGCGTTGGTTAATCAGCCACTCTACTATCCTGAAAGGCCAGCGCGTAGAGGATAAACGGATATCAAATCTGCCCCATCCTGCTCCATTATAAAGCGTCTGGATGATTGTCTGGTCAGCCTGCTCCGGCACTACGCAATCGGCATGTAGAAACCAGAGAATAGCCCCACTCGCCTCACTGGCACCAGCGTTCATCTGCCGCGCCCTCCCTTGCTCCGCAACGATTACCCTATCCGCATAACTGTTGGCTACTGTGACTGTGTCATCAAGACTGCCGCCATCCACTACCAACAGTTCATGCCCGCGTTGTTGTAGGGGTTGCAGGGAGAGCAGTGTCTCCTCTAGTCCAACAGATTCATCCAGTGCCGGGATGATAATGGAGATTCTGGTTGGCATTACTCTCCCAATGCTCCACCACAGCTGCTGCCCTGACCGGCAGTACAACCGTAGCAGTGGTCGGCCACCGCTATAGGCTCACCATGTAGGTCCTTGCCCAAAAGATCCATGATATGTGGGTTCCTGCCATCTGCTAGGCGCAGAGGCATATTCAACATCTGGTTAAAGTCACAGTCGTATACTCTTCCCCTCCAATCAACACTAATCAGGGAGCGACACATAGGGTTCTCCAGATTGGCCGGATGGAACGACTCTTTCAGCAGCTGCATATACTCATCAAACTTGCCGTTGGATATAAGGGTGCTACCAAATCGTTTTATCGGCATATTGGCCAGGACATAGAGATGGTTAAAGACAATCCCCGCCCGCTGCGACAACTCCCGCTTATAGTCTGCCTGCAGTTTGTTCTGACAAGGGGGTAGAAATGGTCCTGCAGGATTGTACATGAGATTCAGAATCAGATTGCTGCCATCCTGCCCATAACCTTTGGCATTGAGCTTCTGTAGTGCCTCTATGCTCGACCTATAGACCCCACTCCCCCGCTGGGCATCAATATTCTCCTCCAGATAACACGGCATAGAGGCAACTATCTCTATCCCCTTCGAGGCCAGAAAATCCGCCATCTCCTCCATCCCTGGCTCATTCAGGATGGTCAGATTACAGCGGTCTGTTACCGCCACTCCAAGTGCCTTGGCAGCGCTTACCAGATAACGGAAGTCGGGGTGCAACTCCGGCGCACCGCCGGTTAGATCAAGGCCATTGATCCCATTTGCCTGAATAAGTTCGATGGCGGTGTCGATGGTCTCACGCGTCATCTGCTCGCTACGGTTCGGCCCTGCATTGACATGACAATGGACACAGGACTGGTTACAGCGATAACCCAGATTAAGTTGCAAGGTAGAGAGTTGTCCCCGCTGGATAGACGGAAAATCAGACTCCTTCAGCAGTGGGACTGTATCGTGCATCAGCTCTCATCACTCCAACTGCGGCGGTTTATAGCATAGCGACTGATCTTTCCGACGAACGGCATGGTCAACATACCAGGCAACCAGCCACACCAACGCATATCTCTATATTTATGGATGCCGATGGTCATCTCATCATGACCCGCTCGCGGCTGGGCGGTGTAGGTTCCAAAGATCCGGTCCCATATGGAGAGGTTAAATCCGAAATTACTATTGGCCTCATCATCCTCTACTGAATGGTGCACCCGATGCATATCAGGGGTCACCAGAAAAAGACGCATTACCCGATCCAGCGGCAAAGGCAGAAGCACATTGCCGTGATTGAACATTGCCATCCCGTTCAGTATTACCTCAAATAGAATAACCGCAACTACAGGTGGGCCCAGCAGCAGGATCACCGCAAATTTGATCAACATGGACAGGAGTATCTCAATGGGGTGAAAACGGGCGCCAGTAGTTACATCATAGTCCAGGTCCGCGTGATGCACCCGGTGCAAGCGCCACAACAGTGGGACCGCATGCACCATGACATGTTGTAGATAGATGACCATATCGAGGACAACTA
Source organism: Sedimenticolaceae bacterium (assembly GCA_050293315.1). Classification (GTDB taxonomy): domain Bacteria; phylum Pseudomonadota; class Gammaproteobacteria; order Chromatiales; family Chromatiaceae; genus CBFDBF01. The sequence goes on along the minus strand of JBNKMS010000008.1, from coordinate 21,930 downwards.
CGGAGATGACAGTGGCCCATACCATATCTATTTCAAGGTTATTCAGTATCCCCCAGTCTCGCTCCCTGGCCAGTAACGTAACCCCTATTGCTGTCATTGGTAATATCCAGCGTAGCAGCATGGTGTTGAGGAAAACCAGTCCAAGGTTATTGCCCCAACGAACCATTCTGGACTCTCTTAACTGGCGGCGCGGGGATATAAATTCCCACAGCATCATAAATATTAGAATTCCAAAAAAGAAGCTAAGCCGCAGTGGTGCCTCATTAGCTACAATCCAACTATCCAGACCCATTCGTCATCCCCCCACATGGTTGCGCCTGCTCCATTTTAAGCCATGACAACTAGATATAAATACGGGCTCATGGGTATCCTATATGGTATGGTCACCCTATGAAAGATATACGCAATATAGTGCTGGTTGGATTCATGGGAGTCGGCAAGGGCTCTCTCGCGCGGACGCTGGTTAAAAAAACCGGGCGTTTTGCTGTCGATACCGATGACCTTATTGAAAGTATGGAAAACAGAAAGATCAAAGAGATATTCAAGAAGGATGGAGAGGAGTATTTTCGAGCGCTTGAGATGCGAACCGCAGAATGGCTGGAACATAACGTCTCAAACTGCATAATCTCAACCGGTGGTGGCTTCCACGCGGTCGATAACCTGAATCGAATTGGGACAGTTATTTACCTACAATCTGACTTTGATACCATTATTAACAAGATACTAAGCCATCCCAAGGCCACCAGAAAAATAAAGAAACGCCCTCTTCTGAAGGACACAGAGCAGGCACGGGCCCTGCTGCAAAAACGGATTCCGGAGTATGAGGCCAAGGCTGATATAACAATAAATGTAGCTGGACGTAAAACCGGGGATATAGCCAAAGAGCTACTAGCCGGACTGCCCTCAGAGGGTGTGGTGTAGTATCATTCCAGCGTCAATCAAATAGTCCTGAGGAGAATATTCGTGGAGATAGCCTGTCTTGACCTGGAAGGGGTACTGATACCAGAAGTCTGGATAAACTTTGCCGAACGCACCGGGATTGAGGAGTTACGCGCTACCACACGAGATATTCCCGATTACGATGTCCTGATGCAGCAGCGTCTGCGCATTCTGCAAGAGCATAAACTCGGTCTGCCTGATATTCAGGATGTGATTGACGGTATGGGGCCGATGGAGGGGGCCAAGGAGTTCCTTGAGTGGTTAAAACAGCGATTTCAAGTGGTAATACTCTCCGATACATTCTATGAATTTGCCGCCCCTCTAATGCGTCAACTTGATTGGCCTACTCTTCTATGTCACAAGTTAAGCGTAGATGAGAACGGCTATGTGACTGACTACCATCTTCGGCAGAAGGACCCAAAACGTCAGGCGGTTAAGGCGTTTAAAGGACTTAACTACAGGGTTATTGCCGCGGGAGACTCCTATAACGACACTTCCATGCTGGCCGAGGCGGATCGCGGTATTCTGTTTCGTCCACCGCAGAACGTAATTGATGAGTTTCCGCAGTATCCAGTGGTAACCGATTACACGGAATTCAGGCAGGCCTTCAGGGATGCCAGCATCAGGTCGATCTGAGATCAACCTTTAACCGGCAGCTCATCATATTTTTTCAGTTTTTCGACATCTATATACCATGGCGCCCGGTTGGCCATAAATATATTATGGATCGGTTTTTCTCCAGGATCATCATCCAGGGTGCCCGCCGGTACAACGACTGCCTTTCCACTCTGTGTAAGCCACGGCAGAGATGAGCCACATCTCTTACAAAACGATGTCGCGAAGTGCTTTGCATTAGGCAACTCATAACGACCGACCGACTCTTCACCACTCAGCCAACTGAATTGAGACGGCTCAACAATGATATTAGCTGCGTGCGCGGACCCGGTGAATTTACGACACCTGGAGCAGTGACAATATTGAAAAACCATGGATGGCCCGGTGAATTGATAACTGACCTCTCCACATAGACAACTACCAACCACTTTTCGATTTTCCATATGTATCGCCTTTAGTGACAACCAGATATATTGCTACACGCCATAGTCCCTTAACCATACCGCAATCATCCGATAGCTGATAGCCATTACAGCGATCGTAGTCACTACAAACAGAACTGCTATAAGCCAATACCAGGCACGAATGGCGTTCCGTTTTATGCGTTCAAATAGAGACCATGATGATTCGGCCTTGTTTGGCACAGATTGGAAATTTACCAGGAAGCTGTAAGTGGCTATTGACCACAATAAACCAACACTACTAGGAATTAAATAAAAGTCACTCTCATGGGTTTTCGACGTTATGATTACCGTCAACATCGCTGCCGAACTTAACACTCCGGCTATTACAGACGGTAGACGGAGGATTTGAAGTGTGTTTGCCACTTTCGCAAATCTGTCGATCATAGGCATATGGAGAATTATCGTTAAGGTTTATATGTACTCAGATACTCCAGATATCCGTCGGAGAAATCGATCTCCAGCTCTACCCATAGTGGCAGGTGGTCACTCATCTGGAATGTACGCCACTCCTGATAATATTCCTGCAGTGATGTATTCGACCTGCCGGCGGCAGTAAGACTCTCGACCTGCTTTTCGGCCTTTTGCTTTTTTGTCTTGGAGGTGGCGGCAGCCAGATCTTGCCGTGCCCTTTTCAGCTTATCCTTGAGCCGCTTCTGCATAATCGGCTTATAGGTTGCGTAATCCTCCTGACGGAAGACACTATCGAAAAACTGAAACACTCTGTCTTCGCGTTCAGGCTGCATCATGATCAATTCGTTACGCCGTGATAGAAATGAAATCTGATCATAAAACTTTGTCTGATCACGATTACTACCTTTCTTGTTCTTTACTGCCTTGAATCCATGCTTTTCCAGAGCATTATAGCCATCACTCCCAGGCTTTTTGATATTAAAGTCCCCAACTAATATTTGGTTGGCATCACTTGCACGAGCCTCCTTGGCCAGATATTTAGCAACTGTCTCTATCTCTTTGACTCTGCGTGCGTAACCGTCGCTACTGGGTGAATTACTGCCAAAATAAATATGCACCGTGGAGAATAGAAATTTAAACCAGCCAGATTGAAATTCTGCGCCAAAAGGGGTGCGTGCGAACTGCCTCCCTTTTTTATCAACTTGACTGATCAACATCTTATCCGGGAGCACAATCTCACCAGCAACACCCTTGAACATGACTTTGTTAGAGTCATATATAAACCCCAATCTCTCTTTGTTGCCACCAAGGCCGCAGTGGGTGACATCCGTTAGAATATATCTATAGTGTCCTCCCAAGAGATGCACTATCTCATTTAGTGGAGTGAGATCTTCGCAGGTCTCCTGTATTGCAATTACATCGAAGTGGGAGATGATTTCTGCTATATAGAAGAGTGATTCTCGTAGGCGCGGTCCATAATTAAAGCGGTCGTCGTCAAAGTTACGAATATTCCAGGTGCCTAGTATCAACGACTCCAAGGCCTTTTTTGTAGGAAAATCCACATCAAGAAATTGCTGTCTAATCCGTTGTATTCCAGCGACTGTTCGTTTTCTATCCTTGATACTCTCTTCTTTTAGCGGTTTATAAAAAGTCATGGTGTTCTCTCCCTGAGTTATATTAGAAATAGCTACTATCGTCTACTACGGCAGACTCTCATCTCCAGATGACCCTTCTTTGATCTCTATTGTCTCCAAGTTGTTTTCCCAATTCTTGTCAATCGCCAGGAATAGTATAGATAATATTATCGTTAGTATAATCAGAGCGAACGTGCCATAAGCACTGTAATTAATAAGTACAATTCCACCGCCGAGTATGCCTATATATAAAGCCAATGGCAGAAACCAATAATAGAACGGCCTTTTTAGTTTAAATTTGGTAGAACATGCAGCACAAATAAATCTGCTTAGCGGGGAGGTTATATACCGCTTCCATGTCAACTCTATCTGTGTGTGGCAATTTGGACATATCATTACGGTTATTCCTTTGAGTAGTTCTCATTTTTGATACGTTCAAGATCTGCGCTTATACCATTGAATAGCGCAGCAACATCGACCTTTACACCCTCCTCAATACGCTTGGAAATCATTGTTTGAGGAAAGGCAAGAAGACTTGTCCTTTTATAGCGAATACACGCATCTTTTCCATGCTCGTCCTCAACCACCCACCAATCATAATTTGACATTTCATTTACAAATACCTTACCAAATATGATGCCGAGTGATTGCAGTTCCTTAGTGTTATCAACTGGGATTGTGTTTGAGTCGATTATCTCCTGCAGCCGATCGAGATCAGATAGACTTCCATCCATCTTCTCGCCAGTAACATCCTCTGATATCTGACTTCCCAACAACCACATTTTAGCGATATATGTTACCCACTCCTCGTCAGGAGCCAATATTACCTGTTCCATATACTCTCCATTTCCTGATTGTGGCAAACCACAATAGTGCTACGCCATTATTGCCCATCACTACTGATCCGCCAAACATGTACAACCGGTTTGGCTTCATCCGCAAACAGCTCCACTACAAATAGCCTATTACTCTCGCGGTCATATGCGGTTGGTCCGATACGGTTGCGCTGTTGCGGTCCAACACCAAGCATATCTGGTTCCACCCCAGAGGGATTATGAAATAGATACTGATCTATTGACAGATGGGCATAGGGCTGTGGTTGCCATGCTGCCAGTTCACCAGAGGCCACTTTGGCCAGATCGGCAGGATCATAGAGCAGTATTTGCGCCTCAAACCGGGTGCTCCACCAACCACGGTAGTCATTATGGTCGTTACACTCTTTTAGATCAGCAGACGGACATAGAACCCCACTTGCAAGGCGACAGGCCGGAAATTGCGGGATACTGGCATCCTCAGGACAGGCCAGATCAGAACCATTTGGATTGACAAAACCGTACCAATATTTAGCACCCACCGACTTGGTACCTACAAAGATAATACCCATCCTACCGTCAGATGTGGTGATGAAGGCCCCACCCTCCCACTCATCCGGGTGCTGGTATCCATACAACGCTCGGGTGAACTCATCGCTATTACGAGAGCTCTCATATGACAACAGCGTGGTCGCAGGCAGGTGGCTGCCATGGACTACATCTTTATCAGGCGGCGCATAGGCGAACAGAGATGGCCCCATACCGGACCATCCACCATCCCGGAAACGGCCAGTTGCTATTGTTCTTCCAGTGGTGTACTTATCGGCCCACTCTTGTGGAATCTCAAACAGATAACCATTGGTAGAAATCGGAGAAGCGCTACCGACGATCCATTCACCTCTAAAATCAGGTACTTCAAGTCGTGGCGAGATCGAGCCGTGGGATGGCACCCCTTCAGGCTGCATATGCTGTCCCCAGGCGAGGTGGATGCGCCCACCTGAGGTATCCGCACGATACAGCATGGCGACACGAGGAATCTCATCCAGGCCGCTGAAATGACCTCCTACAGCATTGCTGAAACCCTGTAGAAAAGCGGCCGTAGGCAGCTCATCAATCCCGACCCCGGAGAGAGGACGTGGAATGGAGATCTCGGCGATCTTGTTGCCGTCTGGAAGCTCTCCATAGGCCAGTCGATCATGTCCGGTTATAAACAGCGATCCGGTAAAACCATCATCCGCCCCCTGTCGGTCACCGTCTGGACGATATGTAACGGCACTACCGCCATAGGCGAAGGTATCTGGTCTGTCACCGTTTCCCGGTAGACGAAATGCCCCGATATAATGGAAATCGCTCGGTGATAACCGCCCTGCTTCGGAACCAGGAGTAGCCGTATGGGAGAGTGTTAAACCAGCAAGCGCAGCGAACAGAAGAGACAGCCTCAATTGATCCATAATGCAATCCTCCAATTATACCCTGCACCATTGCGACAACTATTAACGGCTAACGATCCAGATGAAGGTCATATCCAAGCAGTCCATCCTCGCTCTCCGTACTCTCGAAGCCATAAAGTTCGAACAGCCTCAGCATGGGGGCATTGGATGCAAGTACATATCCGCGCAGTATCTCTATATCATTACCCCTTGCATGCTCAATCAGCAGCTGTAATAGCAGAGATCCAACTCCCTGGTGCTGATATTTATCAACAACGGTAATGGCAAATTCCGCGATATGCGGATGTTCCTGCAATCGTATATATCTTCCCAGCCCCATACCTGAATGCATATCATCTGGCAAGGCAGAAACAGTTATCATCACGTGATTAAGATTGTCAACGTTTGCCAGGTACTTTAGCTGTGAATCAGAGAGTGAGCGGATCGATGAAAAGAAACGCATATATCTTGATTGGTCAGAGAGTTTCGCAAATTGCTCGGCGATACATTTTTCATCGCACGCATTTGCCGTCCGCACCAACACCTCTGCACCACTCTTTAGTCTGTCGGTAAACTCTGGTTCTAGCATTGTCCTTTTTCTCCTAACCTAACGGTTAGACTTGGTCACTATTCCAGATTAATCACATTCGGTGAAATTATACTAGGAAGGATACAAACTGTGCGAATAAAACTATCCTATAAATATCAGTTTTCGCTATATAGATATTGTTGGATTACACTTATGTCAGGGTTGTTTGGAATCATAACTCCATGTACATCAAAGATCGGAGTTCCATAACTTTTCGGCTTAAAACCGGCCAGGTCTAGCTTCCTGTGTAATTCACTCCTTCTGGTCTGGTCTTTATCAATAAAATATTCAATAAATTTAATGCGCTCACTGCGTAGCTGCTCAGCTTTTTGCTTACAATACCCACAGGTCGTTAATGAGTACATTATCAGATCATTGTGTGGTTCACCGTATGCCTTCGCTATGTCATCACTCTTTGAATACCAGTGATAGAATCCAAATACGATAAGTAATAAGATCACTATCTTTTTCATTATCTACTCTGCTCCCGCCCCTCGACATACACCAATAGAGCCTGTCTGACATATCTCTCCATTAACCCATATGGCGTTGTCCAGTATCGCACCGGTCAACTGTATGCCACCCACATCTGCCTTACGAAAATTAGCAAAACTCAAATCGGCACCGCTCATATTCGCATATGTCAGAGTAGTGTGTTGCAGATCTATCCCTTTCATCTTGGCGTTGGTGAACTCGGCATAACTTAGATCAGAACCGGACAGGTTGGCATACATGAGGTCGCTATCTGTAAAGTTGCTTCCTGAGAGGTGTGCCTGACGCAGCAGCGCATTATTAATCAACGCACCACTCATATCGATGCCCTCTGCCCTTATCCGGTCAAGATTACAATTCCGCCAATTTACCCCTTGTGCCGGCGAGGCGTTACAGTCAGGTTCCGCTATCTGTTGTGGAGCACCCAAATAGAGTCCACCACCTATAAGCAATACGATCAACAGGGTGGTAATCGCAACACCGATGTAGGGTCTCTTTTTCTGCTCTTGCAGCTTATATAGCTTCTCTCTGGACTCCCGGTGCTTTTGCAGCAACTCTGGTTCTTCCTGACGACGTTCGCCCTTACGTCTCTCCTGGAATTTTAGGTCATCCCTGGATGTTCTGCGCTCCCTGCCTCTACGCTCATCCTCACGCAACTGATCAGGTATAATGCTGTCAAGATCCCCATCTTGGAGCGCTTTGCGCACCCCTGGAGGTATTACATCAGGTACCAGGGATACCAGTTTCCAGCTCTCCTGATCGGTGCTGACCTCATCGCTCATACGGATCCGACCAAGCAGTACAAAGCGGCGTACAGTTCCACATGGGAAAGGCCCCTGGAGCTCATCTCCACGCCGTACGTACCAGAGAGGCTGTTTTCCGCTATTCTCCTTGTTCTTATCCATAATCCAAAGTAGATCAATAATCGGCCAATGCGGCCGCTACAAGGTTATCAGACCCGAATATATGGGCGTTGTTAGCCAATAGGGCCACTAATCTGTAATAAATGCAAATACTAGATCTCATATCCAACCCACGCCTCACCATCGAGATGGCGCGCAACAAGGTTCTGCAGGATCTGCGGGCCGGCCAGATACTGCACGCCAGGGTTTTGACGCCATCCGCTCACAACCGCGTCAAGCTGCAAATTGGTACGGCCGAGATAATCGCGCGTACCCAGACCAGCCTTACCCAGGGTCAGCGCATCGTCCTGGATGTGGTTAAGACAGGACCACTTCCAGAGTTGCGCCTGCTCCAGCAGTACAGCGTGCGTGATATTCAATCATCAGCCCTGCGCACTATTCTGCCTAGGCAAATACCCTTGCAAGATCTGTTCCGAAGTTTGCAGCATGTGCACAAGGCCATCACCAGGATCTCCATACCATCTGGCGGCGATAAGCCCCTTCCGAGCCGAGCAACAGCTGTCCCTGACAGGCCAACAGCTGCCCCAGCCAGGCAAAAAGTCAGTGCTGAGGTGATACAGTTACTCCGCAATATGGCAGATTCCGGATCTATACAGAAGAGCAGTGACCGCATCGGACCGGAACTGCTGAACCGTGTGGCCACTGTCATTGGATCCAACGCATCTAGTGGCAAACCACCATCCCCTGCCCTGTTGCGTCAGTTGTTTTTTGATTCCGGGATCTTCCTGGAGCCCAAGCTGATCGCTGGCCAGCCTCCAGGTAATGACCTAAAAGCTACCCTGCTACTGCTCTTGCTACAATTGCGTACCACCCTTGCACAACATGAGCGCCCCGCTCCTCTTCCGAACGGCCAGGGTGGAGAACAGCAGAACCAACCGCAGCAGCAGGACTCTGCAATCACAAAACTGCTAAATCTGCTGCTACGCCAAACTGAGGGTGGGTTGGCCAGGATTCAGCTGAATCAACTCAACTCTCTACCCTCGGAAGATGGCAGTAAAGTGGCGTGGCATTTTGAGCTGCCGCTACGCAATGCGGATGGATTTGATAGCTTCAAGATACAGCTGGAGCGTGAGAGCAATCATGAGATAGATGCACAGCATCGCTGGCGTATAAATATTAACTTTGATCTACCACCTCTGGGACCGGTCCAGGCACAGATCTCGCTCCAGGGAGAGGAGGTATCAACCCTGTTTATGACAGAGGCCAAGGAGAGCGCCGAGCTGATAAACAGACATCTGCCCACCCTAGATCAGGCATTCACCCAGGCCGGTCTGAATGTGGGTAATCTGGCCGCGCAAAATACAGCTAGTGTCAACACGCAGGGAATACAATCATATCCACATCAAATACTGGACGAAAAGGCGTGAGCAGCGACGACCACAACAGAACTCCGGATGTCGCCGTAGCACTGCACTACGACGGTGAAAATGCGCCCCGGGTTAAGGCCAAGGGACAAGGAGACCTGGCCAGACAGATTATCCAACTGGCAGAGCAGCATGGCGTCCCGCTACATGATGATCCAGATCTTGCCGCTATTCTTACCCAGATACCTCTGGGTGACGAGATCCCGGAGAATCTTTATGTTGCTGTCGCCGAGGTGATCGCGTTTGCATATCTAGTCTGTGATAAGCAACCGGCAGGCTTTCAACCTCTGTAGCTGTTATCGCCTACGGTTTGTCCTAAAAATTAGCAACCAGAGAGATAAAATAGCTACGTTCAGGCGCCTCTACCAGGTAGGGGATGCCATCCAGCGGATAACTGGCGTTAGGCTCGGAATACTCCTTGTTGGTCACATTATTGACTCCGCAACGGATACCGACACGATCGTGCAGCTGCACTCCCGCGTATACATCAAGAGTAGCAAATGCATCTGTCTCACCTGCATCAAAACCGCTGCCGCTTGTGGGATCGGCATCTACATCATCGTGTTCTGCCACATAGCGCAGACGGCCGCCGAAATTCCAGGAGCCACCGTTCCCCATACGGCCGAAATAATCTAGATAGAGGCTGGTCTCTAGCGGTGTCATACCGTAGAGATCTCTATCATCACTGACATTCCTACCCCTGGTCGCATGTAGATTTAGTCGTGTTGACCAGCCCTGAGTAATATTGGCCTGCAAATCCAATTCTATACCTGAGATCTCGGCATCTACATTACGCCATATGCGTGTGCTGTCATTTATGCCTGTTGCTGTCTGTCCATGGGCACGATCACGGCTAATAAAATCCGCTACATTGTCGTAGTAGGCCTTGGCCTGAAACCGCCAGGCACTATTGTCACCCTGCAGACTGCCATAGGAGCTCCAGTGGTCGCTCTTATAGGTCAGCCCAGCCTCTACCCTACGATGTAGCTCCCAATTGATTTCCGGATTGCCTACGGCGCTTACCGAAGGCCCCATTGGACTGGTAACGTCCGGGGTGAATGCCTGGAGCGCAAAATAACGCTCCTGTGTGTCAGGAGAACGATATATATGGCCTATGGATAGATAACCGTTCAGGTTGCGATCTTGCGGTTGATACTCCCACTGCAGTTTGCCACTCCAGTGACTATCGCTCTGCTCCACATTCACACCGGTCCCGTAGTAGTTCTGGTAAAGCTCGAGAGAGGCTGGATTACCAATCCCCGCATTAACCACTGCTACGTTTGCGTGGGTTGCGTCTGCATCAACCCTCTTCCATGAGATTCCAAGTATCAGCTTGTTGGAGTTGTCTATCTCCCACTTAGAGGTTGTAGACAACAGCAGTTCATCCAGTTCTACTCCTGGATAGTTATAGCCGGATATGTCGTCCATGGTGATCGCTCCACCAGGTCCGCCATAACGCCGGGCAATATGCCTGATCCGTGTATATTTCAGGTCCAGGTTTAGGTCGCTTGCGCCTACTGTAAGATCCGTACCGAAGCTAACACTACGTTTAGTACGATCTACAATTGCCTCAGCCCGATTTGTCACCGCTGTGGTAGGACGTAAATCGAAATTGTTTGCCTTACGATCCAGCTCGATGGAGAACAGTTCAGCGCGTATTTTTTTAAACACGCTATGGTTGAATTTCTCATCCCAGGTAAGCTTAACCACCTCACGCTCGGTTTTGATCGGATCCGCTCCATAGCCTGTCAGAACAGCCAGCGCGCCTGCATTATACGTTTTGATAATCCCCAAAGGCATCTTATGGTCGCCAATAAAATCATGCACATATATCGCCTTTAAGGTGCGATTTTTATCCGGCGTTAATCCGGCGATAAATTGTGTGGTCTCGCGCTCATAGCCGAAACGCTGCTCGTTCCCAGAGGCATCATCGTAGTCATCAGTCGATTCTGTTGATGCCACCCCTTGGATAAAGAAGCTATCAGACTTGAGACGTGCATTTACGAATGTCTCATAACCATTGGTTGCAGTGTTATACGATGTGCCAAATCGCACCGAATGTACGGCACCGTCCACACCTTCGATTGAACCAAGGATAGGTTCACTCATGGTCTGGACGTATGGCATTTCGCCACCAGCATGCAGCAGATCATAGACTGGCATTAAATGGAATGGATGAGGCTTGTCATGGGCCCTCATCTCTGGAATGAAGTCTGAACTGGATTTACCCCCTGCCGCTGATACCCCGGAAGCCGCAGCAACCAGCACTGCGGCGACCAGCGCCTCTCTCGGCCAGCTTGCTGACAGCAGGTTTTGCAGCTGCGACCTGTATGCTTCAATGCGTGACGCCACTCGGCACCAAGTTTGTTTGATCTCCACTTCAAACATATCCCATTTATTGGGGTTAACAGCTAGCCACTTACAATTATTCTAGTTGTCACTAGCTTAAGTAAGTTGATCGAATACAGAATGGTACTACATATACGGTATTATTGTGCTGGATATGTCTTATTTAGCCTTTTGTGCGTTGCCCGTGATCATCTGACTCCTTCTGTTCACGTACATCAACCTCTCTTCTCTCCTCCTTCTGATAGCGATCAACCACCTTACCCAGCGCCTGGGTGCGAACACGCTTCTGCTGCCAGTTCTCTTTGTGCCCTGAACACTCTGAACGCTGCTCCAAAACTATCAACTCCTGCTCTTTGATCGCCATCTCCAGTTTGCTAAGAAACGCACGATACTCCTGCAGTTGGGTTGCTGACATACCACTTCTGGCAGAACTGTTAAAACGCTCAATGTACTCATCATGATAGCGGCGCAACTCATCCAACCGCTGCTCCTGCTGTTGCACCCTACGACGACAGTCATCCAACTTACGGGCAGCGGTCTGCTCTTTTGATACGGCAACTCTCTGTACCGGCCTTAAGCGTCTTGACTTAACCATATAATCCTCTCTGGAACCATTTTACCCACTCAATACCATATCTGATGGTGGTGGCGGAAAGAGTGCAGTTAACTCCTCGATACTCTGCTGCAACGATACCGGGTCATGCATATCTTGACGTAAAAACTCATCTAACAGCGGTATAGCGTCTATGGCAGCATCTATCCGTTCATCTGTGCCCCGTTCATAGGCACCCACGCTGATCAAATCGCGATTCTGCTGATATATTGAGTATAGGTGTTTAAAGGCCCTTGCCATCTCTTGATGCTCTCTTGAGGTGATATCATTCATAGCACGGCTGATAGAGGCCTCAATATCAATGGCAGGATAGTGACCCATATCTGACAGCTGACGCGAGAGCACTATATGCCCATCCAGGATAGCCCTGGCTGCATCGGCAATAGGATCGTTTTGGTCATCGCCCTCGGTAAGTACGGTGTAAAAGGCGGTAATTGAGCCACCACCCTTATCGCCATTGCCAGCCCGCTCTACCAGCTGCGGCAGTTTGGCAAATACTGATGGTGGATACCCCTTGGTCGCTGGTGGCTCATGGATGGCCAGGGCAATTTCGCGTTGCGCCTGGGCGAACCGTGTCAGTGAATCCATCAGCAGCAGTACATGTCTACCCTGATCACGAAAGTGTTCGGCAATACTGGTGGCCAGCATTGCCCCATGCATCCGCCGCAGCGGCGGATGGTCGGCCGGAACCGCCACCACGACGGCCCGTGCCATACCCTCGTCTCCGAGGATATTCTCAACAAACTCCTTTACCTCACGCCCGCGCTCTCCGATCAGACCAACCACAGTCACATCGGCGTTGGTATAACGGGTCATCATTCCCAGGAGCATACTCTTGCCCACGCCAGATCCTGAGAACAACCCCAAACGCTGACCTCGACCTACGCTCAACAGGGCGTTGATCGCCCGTACACCTACATCCAGGGGTTTACGTATGGCAGAACGGGCCAACGGATTATATGTCTCCCCGTTCAAGGGGCGACTGAATTCAGTATGAATCGGTCCCTTGGCGTCGAGCGGCCGCCCCGCACCATCGATTACCCGTCCTAGAAGGTGGTCGCCAACGTTAGCCTCACACACCCGCCCTGTAGGCACCACCCTGGCATCCTGCTCCAGTCCACGGATATCGCCGGTAGGCATCAGATAGAGGCTCTCTCCGGAAAACCCAACAACCTCCGCCTCAATCCTGCTGCCACTTGCTCCGATGACATCACACTGGCCACCGATCGCTGCACGACACCCTATCGCCTCGAGGGTCAGACCGACCATCCGAGTGAGCTTGCCTTCCAGGGTCAGGCCACGACCGTTAAGTAACCTGTTACGACATTTTGCCAGACGCTCCAGCCAAACTTTGCTACGCTCAACGCTTGGTAATTGCCGACCCATCAGTCGCCCTCATCCCGAATCGCGTCCTTGTTGCGTTCACCACCCAGCAACTGTGTGACCAGTGTTGCCAATCTTGACTCCAGAGTGGCATCTACTCGTGAGATATCAGTGCTCACCCTGCAACCGCCACGCTCTAGTACCGGGTCCTCAACGATGGTCCAGCCGACATCCTTTTCTGTTATCGCATAGACCTCGCGGATCAGTTCTGCATCGTCGGGATGGAGCATCAACTGTACGTTGCGTGAAGAGACCGGCAGTATAGCCAGTGCCTCTCGTACTACACCGACTATCTGTTCCGGGTCTGCTTTAATCTCCCGTCGCACAAGTTGCCGTACTGTGGCAATAATCAGCTCTACAATCTCTCTCTCTACCTGATCGTCCAGCTGTTTAAACGGGGTACTTAAGGTACTGAGCAGACTATCTATCCGCTCTACTGTCTCCTGCAGTGTACGCTTTCCATTTAGCAACACCTCCTTGTGGCCATATTCAAATCCCTCCTTTTTGCCTTGAGCGAATCCCTCCTCATATGCCTGTTTATGTACCTGCTCCAGTTGCTCTGCCGTTAGCATGGAACTATAGCCATCCTTTCTTACACTGTGCGCCACCTCAGGTGGCTTCCAGTTCTGCACATCCACAGAGTCACTGCCGCTGATGACCTTGTTAGACATACTCCTCTCCACCAGCTCCACCCAGCATAATCTCACCGGCATCCGCCAGTTTTCTCGCTACGGTAAGAATCTCTTTCTGTGCCTTCTCTACATCGCTTAGACGTGCAGGTGGGGCCGCCTCTAGATCATCCCGCAGCATCTCAGAGGCGCGTTGTGACATATTCTTGTAGATCTTCTCTTGCAGGGCATCGTCGGCACCACGCATCGCCAACATCAGTTGATCGGATGCAACATCACGCAACAGGGTCTGGATACCACGATCATCTACATCCAGCAGGTTCTCAAAGATAAACATATTGTCCTGAATCTCCTGCGCCAGCTCTTCATCAGCGGCCGCAACCTGCTCCATGATCTGTCCCTCTATGCTCCCCTCTACCATGTTCAGTATATTGGCAGCGGTCTTCACCCCTCCCATAGAGGATGTCTTAACATTGGTGGTGCCGGAGAACTGGGCATCCAAAACATCGTCCAGCTCCTGTAGCGCCGTCGGCTGAATACCATCAAGGGAGGCGATGCGCAGAACAACGTCGGTACGCACCACATCTGGAAATTGAGTCAAAACCTCAGCTGCCTGATCCGGGTCAAGAAAAGAGAGCACAATAGCTATAATCTGCGGATGCTCCAACCTGATGATTTCAGCCACCGCCCTGGGGTCCATCCATTTAAGCTGTTCCAGACCTTTGCTGTTGCGACCCAATAGAATACGGTCGATGACGCCACTCGCCTTATCTGAACCGAGCGCGGTGGTCAATACATTGCGGATATAGTCATCCGAGTTCATACCCAGGGCAGTCTGGGTCCCCAGGGTATCGACAAAGGAGCGCATAACCTGCTCCATCTGCGCAGTGCTAATATTGCTGAGACTGGCCATGGAGATACCCAACTCCTGCACCTCTTTTGGCCCCATATGTGACAATATGGTAGCGGCATCCTTCTCGCCCAGTGCAAGCATCAGAATAGAGGCACGCTCAACCCCCTTTAGATGGGCTACACCGTGCTCTTTTTCCTTTGCCTTATTAGTTTGAGGCATCTTCTGATTAGTGTGAGGCATCTTCCGCTACCCAGCTTCTAACCACCTGTGCTACCCGCATCGGGTCTTCACTTACAAGTTGTCGTGCTGCATCCAAGGTATCTTCATATTTGCCTTTTCCAGGGAGCTGCAGCGCATCCCCACTATTTTCCATCGAGGCTCCTGGGACGCCACCCGGCACAGCCATACCTCCACCAGTGGTCGCCATGTATTGTGAAGGCGGTGGAGCCGTATTCAGCCGTTTGATCGTCGGCAACAGCACCACGAAGACCAAAACCAGCACCAAAATCACCCCAACGATCTGTTTAGCCAGATCCCATACCCATGGCTTCTCCCATATAGCCGGTTCTGGCAGTGGTGCCGGTGGAGTTGGTACCTGGAAGGAGGCATTGATTACGCTCACACTATCGCCGCGTAGCTCGTTGAAGCCGACCGCCTCTTTAACCAGCTGGGTAAAACGTTCGATCTCTTCCGGGGTTCTCTTGGTGCGCTCCTCGCTACCTGCGCCTGTACCCTTATTCGTTACCAGGTCGTCCACTACCACCGCGATTGAGAGTTTACGCAGGATCCCGGTGGAGTGCCGGGTGTGACTGATGGTCTTGTCCAGTTCGTAGTTACGGGTAGCACGTTTGCTGCTATTTATCGGTTGCTCGCCGTCTGCCACCTGGTTCCCCTCTGCAGCGGTAGCCTGTTCTGGTGCAGATCCAGCGGCAGGAGGCTGGTTGCTGAGGGCACCCGGCACACCCTGAACAGCCGAGAGGCTACTCGACTGTTCGTTAACCTGTTCGCTCCTGAGGGCGGGCAGATCCGGATTAAAGCGCTCTGCAGTCTGTTCGTTGACGGTGAAATCGACATCCACCGTTACCCCTGCGCGCACCTTGTCTTCCCCTACGATCGGCTGCAAGATTGCCTCAGCCCTCTTGCGGTAGTGCTCCTCCAGCCCTTTGGTATATTCGAACTGGGTAGCGGTAAGCATCATCTCCTTGCTGTCCATATTACTACTCAGCAGGTTCCCTTTATGATCGACCACAGTGACACTACTGGCCTCCAGTTCCGGCACCCCGGAGGCGACCAGATGGACGATCGCCGCGACCTGCCCCTTCTCCAGGACCCGGCCTGAGAACAGCTTCACCACGACCGAGGCGCTGGCGTGCTTTTTACCCCGAACGAATGCCGACTGCTTCGGCGTTGCCAGATGTACCCTGGCGCTGGCCACACTGCTTAGGGTTGAGATTGTCCTGGCCAGTTCGCCCTCCAAGGCACGATGGAAACGGGCCGCCTCGACTGCGCGGCTGGTGCCAAACCCTGCCTCCTGCTGCAATATCTCAAACCCCATGCTGCCACCCCGCGGCAATCCCTGTCCGGCAAGCTTTAGCCTCGCCTCCTGTAGCTGCTGGCTCTTCACCATGATCGCGCCGGTCGATGCGTCAACTTTATGCTCAATGCCACCCTGTTGCAGAGCGGCAATCACCTCACTGGCATCTTTCTCTGTGAGACTACTGGAGAGGACACTGTAGTTGGGCGTCCAAGACCAGAATACGATAACAACCCCCAGGGCCACGCTGAGGGCAATGCCAACCATGACCCCCAATTGTCGCAGCATCGGGTTATAACTTGGTCGTACCATGCCAACCTGTGCCTGCGGAGTGTTTGTAATATCATCCATTACCGCTAAACCCCTACTGTTAATATATATTTATTAATAATTATCAATGACTTATATCGGCATATTCATAATATCCTTATAGGCGTCAACCAACTTGTTGCGCACCTGAACCATCTCCTCGAAGTAGAGGCTGGATTTCTGGATGGCCACCATCACCTCTGCCAGCTCTACGTTGCCTTCACCTGTCTCGAATGCCTTTTTCAGCTCCCCTGCGTGCTGCTGGCTGGCATTGACCTGCTCAATAGAGTCAGTCAGTAACTTGCCAAATCCAGCCTCTCCCGGGGCCTCTGGCTTAACCTGATCGCCGCCTGCCTGGGCCGCCATTACCCTCATCTGGGCCAGTACTTGATCGATATTTACGGAGCTCATTTTCCCTCCAGTGCGGAAAGTTTTTGCCTAGTGGTGTTTAGCATGCAGATTACGCACCAACTTTTGCTGCGGAGGCCAGGGATGGCCGAGAGCAGCGTTGTACATGGATGTACGAGGGCGGCGCTCATCTTGGAATCGCCACCCCGGCATCCCGTAGCCGTGCAATCTTGTAGCGCAGGGTGCGTTGACTGATACCCAGCTTCTCAGCTACACCCTTACGGCTGCCATTGCCGGCGCGCAATGCGTCCAGGATCATCTGCTCCTCAACGGAGCGCAGATCCTCGTTCAAGCGACCACCACTGGTCGTCGTTTTGTCCTCACCCTGCGGTTCGCTCTCCATCTCGAAACAGAGGGCATCCGGCCCAATCTCAACGCCATCTGCTAGGATCATGGCACGCTGTAGTACATTCTCCAGTTCACGCACGTTCCCCGGCCAGCTGTGGCTAAGAATACGCTGCTCTGCAACCGTCGATAGTTTGGGCTCAGGTGTGCCTTTGGCTGCACAGAGACGGCTGATCAGAAATTTTGCCAGTGGGATAATATCGCGAGAACGTTCACGCAGCGGTTTAATGAATAGCGGAAATACGTTCAGCCGGAAATAGAGATCCTCCCTGAATCTTCCTGCAGCGACCTCCTCTCGCAGGTTGCGGTTAGAGGTGGCGAGGATACGCACATCCAGCTGGATCAGCTTGCGCCCACCCAGACGCTCTACCTCTCTCTCCTGCAGCACCCGCAGCAACTTGGACTGCAACGGCAGACTCATCTCCGAGATCTCATCCAGTAACAGGGTGCCGCCCTCGGCCTGCTCAAATTTACCCGGGGCAGAGCGGTGCGCCCCGGTGTAGGCACCCTTCTCGTAGCCAAACAGTACCGCCTCCAGCATATTCTCCGGAATCGCGGCGCAGTTGATGGCTATAAACGGACCATCAGCCCGAGAGGAATTGTTATGGATGAAGCGGGCGTATACCTCTTTACCTGTGCCGCTCTCGCCACAGATCATCACCGTAGCGTCGCTCTGTGCCACTCGCCGAGCCATCTCCATCAGCTCCCTGGAGTGCAGATCATCTGCCACCATCTCGTCGTTGCTCCCCTGCGGATAGAGCACTAACTGCTCCACTTTCTGCAGGAGTGACTCCGCATCGAATGGCTTGGGCAGATAGTCTACTGCCCCGTGCCGCATTGCTGTCACCGCCTTTTGTATATCACCATAAGCGGTCATCAGTAGCACCGGAATGGCAGGATAGAGAGTCTTAATCCGAGCCAGAAGTTCATTTCCATCCATGGGCCTCATCTGGACATCACTAACCACCATACCGATGAAGTCATGCTGCATGATCTCCAGCGCCTCTTCACCATCAGCCGCACTTCTAACATCATAGCCGGCCAACTCCAGGGTATCGCATAGCGCCTCCTGTAGTGCTGGATCATCTTCAACAATTAGAACTGTGGCCTGGGTCATGCCGATCTTCTCCTGGTATTACTGTTTATAGTTTTGTCATGATCCACTCGCTGCTCACCCTTCTTGGCAAAAGCCAGTGGCAGGTCGATCTGGAAACAGGTCCCACCATCCTGTTGCGGCACCAATTTAATACGACCGTTGTGCCCTAGGATGACGGACTGCACTACCGCCAGACCCAGGCCGGTACCTTCACTACTGGTGGTGAAGAATGGATCAAATATATTGCTGCGGATCTCTTCAGGGATACCGCGGCCATTGTCTCTGACCTGTAAGCGCAACCAGTCACTGCAGAGCTGCTCCAAGCAGATCCTGAGGGATATATCATCACCTCCATGTTGCAGCGCGTTATTGGCCAGGTTAAGTACCGCCCCTAGCAGGGCGTCGTAGTTGCCGCTTATCAGACAGTCTCCAGCAGTGTGGTCGCTGAGTTCGTAGGTGGCATCGCCGTGTTGCAGTCTTGGCTCCAACATCTGTGATAGCTCTTGCAACATCACACTGACCGCTATCGGTTCCGGCGCATACTGGCCACCACGTGCAAAGGTAAGCATGTCATTAATCTGCCGCTCCATCAGCAACAGACGACTTCTGGTACGCTCAGCAAAGCGGTGGCGTTTGGTTGCGGAGAGATCTGCAGAAGAGAGATGTGAGGTATAGAGTAGTGCAGATGAGAGCGGTGTACGTATCTGATGGGCCAGCTGCGCGGCCATCTCCCCCATAGCGGTCAGTCGCTGCTGCCTGTCCAGACGCTCCTGTAGTTCTCTAGTCTCGGTGATATCCAGTAACAGTAGAATTCTGCCAGGCTCTGGATGCAATCTGCGCTCTGTCAGGGTTACCCTGGTTCCAGAGTGTAGCTGCTGCTCCTCTCCACTCTGGCCGGGGATGAAGTGCTGTCGATAGATTTCATCCCACGCCTCTCCCTGAGCGATTGCACCGAAGAGCTCACGCGCCGCTGGGTTCGACTGGAGAATACGATCATCGCCGTCAAGCACAACTACAGCGGCTGGCAACGCATCGAGCAACTTACTCAGACGATTGGCCAGCCGCTCCTTCTCTGCCAACTGGCGGATACGCTCATCTCGTGCTGCGGCCAACTCGCTACTGAGCTGCTGCACCCGCTCCTGTAGCTGCTGGTAGGAATCCACCAGTTGGCCAGACATCTGGTTGAAGACCTGAAAGGCGTCTTCCAGCTGTTTTCTCTCTACAGGATTTTTCCCCGGCATCTGCATATCAGGCTGCAGCCCTTGTTAGCGTCCCCACTGGAACATTCAACCAGGAGAGAGCAAGAACTATGCCCGATATGACTATTCGTGATATATCAATATGTTATGGAGCAAGATATATTAACGCGTCAAATTAATGTCTAATCTGTGGTGCGTTGCAGGCCGTACTTACGCAGTTTTTCCACCAGTGTGGTGCGCTGCATCTTCAGCCTTTTGGCTGCATGAGCAACCACTCCGCCAGACTCATCCAACGCCTGGCGGATCAGACCCTTCTCCACCTCTCCAAGATGCGTCTTCAGATCTAGCCCCTCTTGTGGCAGGCGATGGGCCATATCGACGATGGAACCGGGTACACTGCTGGCAACAAACAGCTCGGCACTCTCCGCTGGCAGCTCTACCCCTTCACGAAACTTCTCCGGTAGATCCTTTACATCGACCACTCCATAAGGGTAGAGGATAGCCAACCGCTCGATCAGATTCGCCAACTCCCTGACGTTTCCCGGCCATGAATATTGACCGAGTGTGTAGATGGTCGCCGGGGTGAGTCGCACAGAGCCTCTCTTCTCTTTTTCCATGCGCGCGATCAGGTCGGCGATCAGGACTGGGAGATCGTCTATCCTGTCACGCAGTGGGGGTACCGAAATGGGAAAGACATTTAGGCGGTAATAGAGGTCTTCACGAAACTTATCATGCCTGATCGCCTCCTCCAGATCACGATGGGTGGCAGCAATAATACGAACATTACACTGAATGGTTTTGTTGCTGCCTACCCGCTCGAAGTTTTTCTCTTGCAGTACCCGCAACAACTTTACCTGCATCGGCAGGCTCATGTCCCCTATCTCATCCAGAAACAGGGTGCCGCCATCTGCCAGTTCAAAACGCCCCTGACGCGCGCTGATAGCCCCGGTAAAGGCACCCTTCTCATGCCCAAAAAGCTCGCTCTCCAGCAGGTCTGCCGGGATTGCGCCGCAGTTTACCGGGACAAAAGGCCTGCCTCTCCGCTCTGATTGATAGTGCAGCTTACGCGCAACCACCTCTTTTCCTGATCCAGACTCCCCCAATATCAGCACCGTGGCCTCTGTATCTGCCACTTGCGATATCATCTGATTGACTTGATGGGTAGCGCGACTATTGCCGGAGAGGCTGCGAAAAAGCTCCAGCTTTCTCTTACACTTGTCACCCTCAGTTACCGCGTTCTCCAGATAGAGCTGCGCCTTATGTAGCAGGTCGTGCAATGCCTCGTGGTGGCAGGGCAGCGAAAGGGTGCCGAGGACTGAAGATCCAGCCTTTGCCTCACTCTTTTTGCCATCTGCAGCTAGTAGCTCAAATAGTGGAATCTTCTGCTCAAGTCCCTCCACCAATCCTATGCTGGTCTCGATATCATCGGTGGCCAATTCAGGTCCCAGAAAGACTGCTGTCAGCTCATCCATCTGCTGCTGTAACAGTTCCTCCAGCCCATCCACCCCCTCCACTATCTGCAGCTTGTAGTCGACGAATTCCAGGATATTACGTAGATATCGGCCCCGCTCCTCATCCGCATCAAGCAGCAATATAGTGCATCTCTCGATTGGATTTGTCTCTTTTGCGGTCTGTTCTTTTGCCATTACAACCCTTCACTCTCTACGTAAATAGTCATTAAAAGCATAGTGTGAGAGACAGTTAAACACCATGTCTCACTGATGTCAAAAATATGTCGTGGTTAAAATAATTGACGCAAACCGCTTGATAGTTGTGGTTATTGCATATTAGACAGTCGATTTCCCTTGGGACCAGGCACAACAGGTGAATCTAGCCTGGAAATCTCACCAGGATCCGGAATTTTGGGGCAACCTGGCAAAGCAGGTTGGATGATCGCCCGCCGAGGCATAGCCGTGGCTATGGCTCAAGGGGGATCGTCCAAGATGCGCAGCCAGGTTGTTCCAGAAACCGGATAGAACAGAGTGTTATTCAAGGCGGCCTCGTCGATTGCCAGTAACAGTTTGATTTGAAATAACTATC
>JBNKMS010000007.1:0-86591 GCA_050293315.1 Sedimenticolaceae bacterium | reverse complement strand
CTGGGACAGTGAAACATTTACCGTCATCCGACACCATCATGAGGCGGCCGGAATCCATGTGTGCCGACCTCGGAGACAACCATGAACCCGGTCAAGGCATTATAGAACGCGGAGAGTCTGCGCGTGCAATTAGACAACAGTATACCTATTAACATTGAGATAGACATAAATAGGTATACTGTCCCCCGATTACGAGATAGACATAAATAGGTATACTGTCCCCCGATTACGAAATTATGGTTTAAATTGCCAGTAAATTCCTCTTGATTCGGTAATTTCTTGAAGCCCAAATCTATTTCTTGCCCTTTTCCTGTCATTTATTAGATAGAACATGTCCGATAGAACTGACTTCGTTTCTGCATAATACGAGTGCTTGAGAAAACTTGTGTCCATCCCCGTAGAATCTATTGTCTCAATACCTTTGGCAATGACTATATTTTTGCCTGCTTCTCCCGCCCTAGGATTCTGGTGAATCTCCCTTGATGCGATGATCGCTTTATCTTCAGATGATGCGTACAATGTCACAGGCAGCTCTTCTTCCGTAACTAAATTTGGGACTATATCTCGTAAAAATATTCCACTATCGATATCTGGTGCTGTTAGAATGATTTCGCTAAATCGTTTTCGATATTCAGGGTGTTCTACAAAAATTGATGCCAAAGCTCTGGTAGCTCCTCTGTTACCCATGCTATGCGCTATTAAATATATGTTGTCCGCTCCTGAGTGTTCCAAAAATTTCATCAAAAATGATTTAATATTCTTTTCAGACCATTGAATGTTTGTTTCATCAACTGTATAACTTGGCGTGCTCCCTTGTGACGGCCAACTATAAAATACTGGAGCACCTTCAAATGCAAGGTCATACGCCATTTGTGCAGTTCGCCGTGCGGCATCTTCAAATGTTACGTTATAGCCATGTATAAATATAAAAGCACTGTTTCCTGACGAGCTCTTTACCTTGGATCTAGTTGTCTGAAAAAACTCATCTTCGCTATACTTCGCAATGCTTAATAGAACAACATGCTTTTCTGGATTTTCGCGAAATTCAGCCTTCCACCAACGTGGCGATTCTAGATCCCCCATTTTATGATCTTGTGGAATACTTACATCGCAGACCCCAAATGATAAATGAGAGCGTTCAGTTCCGAATTTTAGTTTATCGCCGGAGTCTAGAATTGCATTTCTATCTGTTGCATAATGAGTTCTTACGATTGAGTAATTTGTTTCGTTCTGATACTGGTGAGGTAGGTCGATTCCTTTCGTGTATAGCTGGCAGGATGGTGTCGCTATTACCGTAAGAATTCCGACAACTGCGAGGACCAAAATCAGTTTAGAAATGCTGAATCCATTATTTTGTGACATGCAAAGCCTCGTTTTTGCTTAAAGCATAGTTCCGAAGTGTGCGCATAACAGTTAATTGTCATGCCAGAATAAACCGTGTCAAAGAGCGATTAACGCTAATATTCGCAGCCGATAATATTAGAATCAATTATTCTCTGACCATGATTTCGCATAAATGTCGTATAACTGTTGTAAAATCTACTTAAGGAAACGGAATTGCTGTAAATGCACTCCGGCGTCCACTTGTGTAAGCATCAAAACATGGTTCCCATGCCTGTCGAACCCGATCGAGTTCAGTGAGTTGTGCTGTTAATTCTGACGTCCCAAGCGCATTTTCCCCCACGAGGCAGAAAAGAAATTGGTACCCACCACCATGTGGTTCTGCTTGTCGAACAGATTCGTATTCTGCCCCCCAGTTTGCAAGATAGTTCACATCAGAGAACGAAACTTCACGGCGGTGCCCAATATATTGCTTGTTCTTGCCACTTCCTCCGGCCCAGTTAACAATTAAGCATTGGCTAAGTTCGATCTCTCCCCCGAAAACAAAATCACCGACAGGGGCATCCATTACCAACCTAGGAGCCAGATCCTCTTGATCGTCATGAACTAAAACAGGCGGGGGCTCATTCGGCCCAACTCTATATGGGAGGATAAGACTGTCATCATTTAACACTGTTGAGCCCCACGAAGTATCGTTAAATGCGACCTCGTTCTCGAGAGTCATATCTTGTCGCTTTACAACTTTACTTATATTGTCATGAAGAAGGCAAAGTAACTTAGGCTTAATGCGTGCAAAACACCGGGAGCTCGTATGCCTTGCAGCAATACCAATTCGAACCGCTTTACCTTGAAGGTGAGCCACCGTTCGCCAGCCAACATATGGACTAACATCATTTGTTGATGAGAACTGTGGCTCCGATAAAATATTGTCAATGGTTATATCTGGAGGGATAGATTGAACTCTAACGAATTTATCAGCCAATATTTTAAATATACGATACAGACAGCCTTTTGGGGGTTTGCGCTGAGGATGCCAGACGCGAACTTGCAACTCGATCTCCGTTCCCTGTTGTACAACTCTAAGAACAACCCGATTGCCTGGATCAAAAGGATCTGTCAGCCAAACTGGTGAACCATGATCAATATTATTTATACTCTTAGCATAAATTTGATCAGGCCTTTTATAAAATCCGTGGTACCAGGTCTGGCCGTTATCCAATTCTACATAAAGTCCCGCATGAAACTGCAGTGGGTAAACCCAATACGGCTCAATAATTTGGAATTTCCGCCCAGCAGGAGTCCCTATCAATGGTGGTATTCCCATCAAGAAGAGTTCAAAGTCATTAAACTTTCCTTTTGTTGTGATTTCCTCGTTTTGAAAGTCGAAGGTTACCCCTGAACCTTCTGTTCCTGTGGACATTGAGTAACCATATAGTGGTTCTGTAAATATATTGGTAACTGCGAAAGAGTGATCAATACCATCCATGAACGATCCCTCAGAATGAATGAACGGGCTCCAGTGTACGTCCTGCCTGCCCATGATGGGAACCTGCGGCATTCCGTATCCATTGTTCAGAGACGCGGCAATCTCATCGGATGTGGGTGTGTCGACTTCTTCGTTGTTTATCAGAATACGAGCTCGCCCCGGTATTAACCAGTAATGGCCAATTTCATGGCCAACACTTCCAGAAAGATGCCCTCTGAGCCTGTCGTTTGACATCGGCACCCCAAGATCATCTGGTAGTTGTATTATTCCCCGAAGGGGCCTATTGGCAGGATCGTCACGTATTGGGGAGTGGTCGACTCCGCTAAAGTCTCCGCCGATACCATTAACTACATAGCAGATGATAAAATCAACCTGCCCTCGGAAATTCCCAACTCCATTGTTATCGGAAAAGAGGGCTTGTTTTATGCCAGCCCGGTCCAATCTAAATCGTCCAGGGTGGTCCGATTGCGGGGAAACAACATCTGAGCCGTATAAATACAACACATCACGGAGTTGAGATAACCTCTGTATCTGGGCCATGTCCCTAGCCTCCTACGCATAACAGTTAATTATGCGACTCGCGCCGATATTGAAATGTGCAGTAGAGAAACGCCCTGTGGGCAGTGATGTGGGCTTGAACTTGGTGCATCCTGCCAAGTGGGTATTTCCTATGTTTCATAAGGTTATCAAAGAATCAGAGATTTAGGTAGTATAAATATGGCCAGAGAGCAATCAACGCTAATATTCACAAACGATAATAATAGAATCAATTGTTCTCTGATCCGATTTTCTCACATGCCATCGGCATTGCGTAACCATAACCTTTTATAAATGCAATTTTGTCTTTTTTGTCTAACGTAATAATAAAATCGGCTTTCATGTCAGTTGAGGTTGAGAACACAAGCCCCCTTCCAATGACTATCAAATAGTTATCTTCATTTATAGACTTGCCCTTGCCTTCCCAAACGCCTGTGTACATGCCGATAGATATATCTCCATCCGCACCAAAGTAGACATCAAGCGGAGTAAATCCATCAGATGCTTTACATTTGCCGGTTTCGCACGAAACCTCCATATCATGATTCCTGCAATTCCAATCATTAGCTATTGCAGTTGTTACATTAAGCGTCAATAAAATACCAATAATATATCTCATAATGGGGGGGCTATATTCTGTTTTTGATCTCAAAGTCAACAGCCTCAATAACGCATGTCATTAAAAAGTGTAGTCCTGTTAGAGAGTGTTCCGCCAGCCCAAACTCCTTAACCTCGGTTAATTCTCTGAGCGTACATAATGTATCGCGCACATTAGTGAATGTATCTATTTGCGATGAGGCAATTAACGGGTTGTGGGTTGGAGGAAGAGGGTTTTTAAAATACTGTTCTGTGAGTGTCTTGGGTGTGCGGTGTCCTTTTGACATAGCATGTCCTCATTACAAGTTTCAAACCGCGCATATCCGGGTTGCGGTTTTGCCCGCCTGATAGAGGTTTCAAGCTCTGTGATAGAAAGATTACTCATATACACATTTAAGTCAAATAGCTGTATTACGATTTCCTAATATATACAAGCGTTTGTTTCGGGAGCTTTTTGGCAGGAATTGGACAAGAGAGGACATGTGGGTGCCCAGTCCGCTGGGCGATCAATAGACCTCTGTCATCCTGCAGCTTGATCGCGGGATCCAGGAGAATATCCCTACCTAAATCCCTGCTTCTTTGATAACCTCAAAAGGATAGGAAATACCCCCTTGGCAGGATGGGCCAAGCATAAGCTCATATCACTGCCCACAGGGCGTTTCTGTGCTGCATATTTCAATATCGGCGCATGTCGTATAACTCGGTAACAGTGTGCGTCGTATCATTAGTTGTTAGAATAAAAAGGCAAAAATAATGGAAGTGAATCCTAATATTGAAAATAAAGTAGACGACGGTATTGTCCTCCAGAACTGCCATCAATATTGCGTTTCTGAAAAGGAAATACTGAACCTTTCATGGAATTATTTCCAACAACATGCGCAACAAAGATTATCGTTTTTTAACTTTTTTGTTGTTTTTGCTGTTTTGGCAACGACAGGATTAATTTCAACTCTTCAAGAAGAATATAATGCCCATTCAATTGGAATAGCAGTTGGGTTAATGCTCTCTTTGATTTCCTTTATATTTTACAAAATTGATGAAAGAAATAAATATCTCACTAAAACTGGAGAAAATGCAATTAGACAAATAGAAAAGAATTATTCTTGCGTTAATTGTTATCCAGATAAAGCTGAATTTCAGATATTTTCAATAGAAGAAGAAGAAACAAAAAAGTTACGAATGGCGCAAAAAAAGAAGAGTATAATTTATCGTCAAATAAGTCATTCAAAATCATTTAATCTTATTTTCATAATATTTTTTATTATAGGAATTCTGGGCGCGGCCACTTCTGTTTATTTTCAGTATAATTCCCCAGGATCAAAACAAAAATTACTTGAAAATAGAATAAATACTGAATTATTGGCCATAAGCAACCAACTAGTTGAATTGCTCAGAAGTAATACCGCTTTAAATAAAGAATTGATTAATCAGTTGCAAATAGCGCATAAGACAGATGAATTGAAAGATAAAAGAAAGACTCCCATTGTAAATGCGAGTAGTAAGTCCAACTGATCATAAAAAGAAAAAATGATTCTAACAAAAAGCTGCACCGTAAAGTTTGCTCCACTCCGTAAACTGCCGGTGAACTTGGCGTTATGTTGATGATAATAGCTAGATCGCTTATTGAATTCCTGAAATCAAAAGACTTCAATAACTTAACTATTGAAGAATTATCTGATTGGGCGAGCCAAAATGGTTGTAAATTAACATTGCCTGACTGTGTTAACGTGTTCGAGATTCTGTCTGAAGGTAGAGAAAGATTCATATTCGGTGATGCTGTGAATGGAATAGTAGAGATTGGTATTATGCCAATCAGTTTTTGGCCACTAGGCGATGAAATCACAGATAAAGAGAGGAGTGAATTCGAAGAACAGTATGCAGCCATAAAAAGAGAGATTGAAACTATCTTATCAGATGTAGGCACGGAAAATATTGATAAAGCTTACTACAATTTTAAAAACACAAAGTGGAATTTTCGCAATGGTACCGTCTGGCTATATCAAGATGCGAGAGACCCTATGTTCGGTTCCGAATTATCAATATCTTTTGTTAAAGGCAGTAGGCATGGCCCATATTGATAAATAAACCTGGTCAGTGAGCAATTAACGCTAATATTCGCAACCGATAATATTGAAATCAATTGCTCTCTGCCCAGGCATTTTGTCAGGCAACAGGTTTATTGCTCTGTTAGTTTTACGTATGCAGCCTTCATCATTGCTACATACTTGTCTGCCCATACGATACCTCGGTAGATATCGTTATTGGTGTGCGCGGCGAGATTTGTGAAGTGCGGGTCATTGGAAACAGTGTTGTGTGAGTAATAGCAATATATTGAATGCAGCGCATCAAACATTGTTCCTCGATTGGTTCCAGCTGACATTTCTGCTTGACTGTAAATTATTAGTGCCATTTCGATCAAGGGACCACGAACCAGCGCGATTGGTATGGTTTCTATCAAATGCTCAAAACGGTCTAGTGGATCTTCAATTCCTTTCGGCTCCCAAAATTCACGTACTGGTGAATTGTCTAGGTCGACGCCTATACACGCGATAAAGAATGCCAGAATTAACGAAGTTTTGGTTAGTGCATCGTTCATCCGGCTCTGCATTATTGGCGTTTTGAGATTCTTACGGAGTGTGATCATGGTCCGGTGAAAATAGTCAGCGTAGTTTCCGTGCTCGTTCTCTTCGGTCATATATCGGATCATTTCTTTGTAAGATCGCCCTAGGTCTCTAAGAGGTTTCGAGCGCTCTTTCAAATTGTCTAGCTCGATCGGTATCGTCCGATCCAGCTTGCGATGAATATTGGACCATGTTGTACCAATGGATAGACTTGTAGCTCTGTTTTTGTAGAAAGCCATCCGGTCATTTAATGGAGCTCCCGCTGCCAGGTATTCAATGACTATTTCAGCCGGTGATTTCAACAAATAGTTTGCGCAATTAAACTGAGCCCAATATATGAGGGCATCTTTCCGTGAGTTGTCGGAGTTTAGCAGGACTTCCCATATCACAACTGGTGATATGCAGAGATCTACTTTCATCACTCGTTGGTATAGCTCATTGAAATCGAAATCTTGTAGCTCATCAGCAAGAAAATTGAGTGCGGATGTCTCGATGTAGTGGACGGCGTTCACGAAAAGCTAAAGTTTACGGTAAAGGGACGAGGCGAAGCCAAGGTTCCGCGCATTGTCGTAGGCCCAGAGTAAATAAGTGGGGTCAGATAAAACTTTTCCAATAAGGCGGGGGTTAAGTCTCATCTGACCCCACTTACTCCGATACACATTAAAGGTGAATAACTTGCTAATAGATGCCATTTAATTTGTATCTGACCCTGGTTATTTTGGTCACTGCAAGAGGTTGTGGGACTTATTCCAGAGGATATGCCCAAGAAACGTGGGCCGTATAAGAAAAAAGCCCCTTAATTAAGGCGCTAGAGGAATAGAAAGTACAATGTTGGCCTTTTCTTCTAGATCCCAAAGCATCCAATTTGGGTAGTGCCCATCAGCAGAAAATGGGACTTGGATAAATTGCCCCTTTTCTTTGTTTTCCCAAAATTCGCCGGTTGCTGTTTTTTCGCCAGTAGGCTCAAAACCATAAGCTTT
The DNA here is from genome assembly GCA_050293315.1 of Sedimenticolaceae bacterium. GTDB lineage: Bacteria > Pseudomonadota > Gammaproteobacteria > Chromatiales > Chromatiaceae > CBFDBF01. The sequence continues at coordinate 79,029 of JBNKMS010000007.1, read as the reverse complement.
GAGCTTATCGTGTACCTCTTCCTTTGAGGCTACTCTGACAGCAATCATTTTATTGGCAAGCGCAGACCGAATATCGTTGATTATGTGCAGCAAATGTAGGTCGAGTACGCTCTGGCTGTTGTAAATTCTTCCTTATTGTAGTGACAAATTCACGGAAAGGCACTTGTGGCTGTATGTCACAGTCAGCCCCGGTACTAAGGCGAATCAGTGTCTTTATAGAAAGAGTTACATCGTTATAGGCTACTTCTGCGTTTTGATGCGCAACGTATAAGCCTGGCAGGTCATCAGATGTAAAGACGTGCCAGTCATCAGCATATTTGTAACATACTTTTATTGATGTAATAGATTCCATAAGTCACCTGTTTGGGTTAACTCCATTTAGCATATCGGCATGTCTGCCAAATTCTTTAATATTATCCCACTAAAATAGTACAGATTTAGAATTCTTTTATGTGATTTTGTTCCCGAAATAGCAGCTCTGTCAATACTCAGTATTTCTGATATTACTTTTATTCCCATCATGTTTGTGTGGTTTTCGTTATCCTCGGCTAAAGCACCATATTTCAAACTGAGCCACTACCTCTCAAGTTGACTGTTTTAGACTCCCCCTCCTCACCTCCCCCACAAGTGGGGGAGGGATAAAGTCGCGGGATGCCTGAGGGTTCTTGATCGCCCGCAGGTGCGGGCTCCTACATGTACCATCTACATTGAGGGGGAGGGACGGCTCCACCTTCGTAGTATTCTCTACAAACCACCCCGTTTTGTTCTGTTTATAACAGCAGTAGATATCGGTCTATTCGGATAAAAATACAGTAAAATCATGCAGTAACGGTCAATCTCCATTTTCGGCACACCCCTTGCAATTTACCCCTCAAATACATTTGCAGGAGACGTGATGATGGAGTTGAAGGTGATTGGCGAGGATGTCGGGGGGTGCAGTGCCGGCGGTTGTGGGGGTAGCAGCGATCAGCTCGCCCACCTGCCCGAGCACATCCGTGCCAAGGTGCATAACCACCCCTGTTTCTCTGAGCAGGCGCACCACCACTTTGCCCGCATGCATGTGGCGGTGGCCCCCGCCTGTAACATCCAGTGCCACTACTGCAACCGCAAGTATGACTGCTCCAACGAATCACGCCCCGGTGTGGTCTCTGAGCTGTTGACCCCGGACCAGGCGGTGAAGAAGGTGCTGGCGGTGGCGGCTACGATCCCGCAGATGACGGTGTTGGGTGTGGCCGGCCCCGGCGACCCCCTGGCCAATCCGGAGCGTACCTTTGAGACCTTTCGTCAACTGACCGAGAAGGCGCCGGATATAAAGTTGTGTGTCTCCACTAATGGTCTGAACCTGCCGGAGCAGGTGGATGAGCTGTGCAGACACAATATCGATCACGTCACTATAACTATTAACTGCATCGACCCGGATGTGGGGGCCAAGATCTATCCCTGGATCTTCTGGAACAATCGCCGCATCAAGGGGCGCAAGGCCGCAAAGATCCTGATCCGGCAGCAGCAGAAGGGGCTGGAGATGCTGGCCAAGCGCGGTGTGCTGGTTAAGGTCAACTCGGTGATGATACCCGGTGTGAACGACAAACACCTGGAGGAGGTGAGCAGGGTAGTAAAAGAGAAGGGCGCATTCCTGCACAACGTGATGCCGCTGATAGCGGAGCCGGAGCACGGCACCTTCTACGGTGTCATGGGGCAGCGTGGTCCGACGCATGCAGAGCTGCAGGCCCTGCAGGATAGCTGCGCCGGAGATATGAACATGATGCGCCACTGCCGTCAGTGTCGTGCCGACGCGGTCGGTATGCTGGGCGAGGATAGGGCGGATGAGTTCACCATGGAGAAGGTGGAGGCGATGGAGATCGACTATGGTGCCGCCATGCAGCGCCGTGCGGAGTATCAGGCCGAGGTGGTGGCAAGGCAGAGCCAACCAAAAGTGGCCACAGGGGTGGCGGTATCGATCGATTCGATAAGCATGCCGCAGAGAGAGAGCAGGCCGGCGTTGATAGCGGTTGCCACCGAGGGTGGTGGTCTGATCAATCAGCACTTTGGTAAGGCAAGGGAGTTTCTGGTGTATGAGGCCAGCACCACCGATGTGCGCTTTGTCGGTGTGCGGCGTGCAGATAACTACTGCACCGGTCCCAGTGAGTGTGGGGATGGTGAGAGCAGAATAGCCGACATCATCAATGCGCTGGAGGGTTGTGAGGTGCTGCTCTGTGCGCGTGTCGGTATCGCCCCGTGGAAGAAGCTGGAGGCCGCAGGTATCCAGCCGAATGGCGAACATGCGATGGAGCCGATCGAGGATGCGGTGTCCGCGGTCTATAGAGAGCTGCAGGCCAGCGGCAGACTGGAAGAGGGCTTAACCATACGGCGGAGCGCTTAGCGTTGACTTTTAAATCCCCTCACCCCAACCCTCTCCCTATGGGACCTCGGTACCCGGAGGGTGGAGGGGGACTAAGTGGGATGGCAAAGGAGTAGAGCAGATGGCATTCAAGATCATTGAGAGTTGTATCAACTGCTGGGCGTGTGAGCCGCTCTGTCCGAGCAAGGCGATAGTGGCGGCTGCACCCCACTTTTTGATCGAGGCGAGCAGGTGTACCGAGTGCGCCGGTGAGTATGCCGATCCGCAGTGCAGCAGTATCTGTCCTATCGAGGGCGCAATCCTTGATAGTCAGGGGCAGGCGGTCAACCCGCCAGGTTCACTGACAGGTATCACGTCGTTGCAGCAGCAGGCCGCAATGGCGGAGATACAGGCGCGTTAATTAGCGAGGAGGGAGCATGGGTTCAGATAAGGCCAGTAGCGAGATACGCAGCGATATCTATTTCTGGTTGATGGATCGCAGCTGTATGGAGCATAGATATGGATATGAGAACAGCGAACTGCTGGCGCGTATCTACGCCAGTTGGTCGGTGAACGAGGGTGCGCTGCCCAACTGGTTGGGCCTCGATCCGGAGATGTTTGTGAGCATGATGGCCCGCCATTTCCCGCACTACAATATAGACTTCACCCCCAATCCCGGGCGTACTCCTGACCTCTCCAGGGCGCCGGAGATAGAGGACCTGTTCAATCTGCTGATGCATCACCGCACCCAGGGTAATGAGTCGGAGATGTGGATGGCGCATATCCTGGTGGCTGGGTGTATGGGCAGTGACCATCTATGGGAGGACCTTGGGTTGTGGTCACGCGAGGATCTGACACGGTTGATGACACATAACTTCAAACCCCTGGCGGAGGCCAACTACAAGGATATGAAGTGGAAGAAGTTTCTGTATAAACAGCTCTGTTCGTCAGAGGGCATATATGTATGCCGCGCGCCCAGTTGTGAGGTGTGTGCCGAATATCGAGAGTGCTTTAGATCGGAGGATAAACAGGATATCTCATAGATATGGGGGCGATGTTTCCTTTTCGCGGACTGGCTGGTCTGGCCCTGTCAGATATACCACAGCAGGATCTGCAGAGACGTGCTGTCGGCGCCTATCTCGGCGTGGCGGTGGGTGACGCCCTGGGCGCGACCACGGAGTTTCTTACCCCGCGCGAGATAAAACATAAACACGGTATCCATGACAAGATTTGTGGCGGTGGCTGGCTGCACCTGAAACCGGGCAACGTGACCGACGATACCGAGATGAGTCTCGCCCTCGGCCGATCGATAATAGATAACGGTGGTGTGGTAGCGGAAGCAGCGGCAGAGGCGTTTAGCGACTGGATGCGCAGCAAGCCGGTAGATATAGGCAACACGGTACGACGCGGTATTGTCCATTTCCGCAATACGGGTGAGACCTGTGTGGCGGAGAATGAGTTTGATGCCGGTAACGGCGCCTGCATGCGTACGTTGCCGCTTGCATTAGCATACTGGAACGCGCCGCTGGAAGAGCTGATCGAGGTGTCGCGCACGCAGTCCCACATCACCCACAACAATCCGCAGGCAGATGCCGGCACCGAAACGGTCCTGCGCATGACCATAGCTGCGCTGCAGGGTGCCCGCTGGATCGAGCTGAAACAGATGGCCGATGCGCTGGTCGAGGAGCACAAACCCTATCGCTTCGACCGCAAGCGTGAGGAGAACCCCAGCGCCTGGATGGTACATACCTTGAAGGCGGTGTTTCAGGCCTTCTTTTCCTACGACAGATTTGAGGCGGTCCTGATAGATGTGGTCAACAGGGGAGGAGACGCCGATACCACCGGTGCTATAGCCGGTATGCTCGCCGGTGCCTACTACGGCGTGGATGACATACCCAAGAAGTGGCTCAAGGCGCTCAATCCAGATATCAGGAAGGCCTGTGAACAGCAGGCACTGGAGCTGTTGCAGTTGGCTGAACGGAGGGTGTGAATATGAGTGTGCGGATACGTCCCGCGAATGCAGACGATATCGCTGCAATGTCGCGCCTGCTGTCACAGCTCTTTTCAATTGAAACCGATTTTGTTGCGGACGAAGAAAAACAGCAACGAGGGCTGCAACTGCTGCTCGATAGTCCGGACGGCCATTGTGTGGTTGCAGAGGGGCAGGACAGAGTTATCGGGATGGCTACTGTGCAGGTTCTTATATCCACTGCTGAGGGTGGGCGTGTCGGCCTGGTCGAGGATGTGGTGGTGGATGAGGCGCATCGTGGCAAAGGAGTAGGTGCCGCCATGTTGAATAGCTTACAGCAGTGGGCCAAGGATAACGCTCTTAGTCGTCTGCAGCTGGCGGCGGACCGGGATAACGGTGCGGCGTTGGAATTTTATGCCGGGCAGGGTTGGGAGCAGACTAACTTGGTGATGTTGCGGCATAGGACGTAGGGCGCAATAACCAACGGGCATTGCGCCGTATGGTTATGATATCTGTTTCATATCCGGTAGTTAGTTTCGCAGCTTATTTGGTCCACATCATTTTTCACTTTATTGCAAAAGCTGCGAGTCCCTTTCTTTTATGCGCGTAAAAGAAAGGGACGAAAGAAAAACGCGCCCGACGACTTGCCCTTCGGGTACCCTGCGCTCCTCACGATTTCAGGGGCTCCATCGACGGGCGTTCCCTCGCCCGCGATGGAGGCGCCACTTCCCTGTGGCGCCCCTTTGGGCCTATTCCTTCAATCGTTGCGGTGCTCGGCTGCGTCGAACGGGTTTGGGGCGTCCACCCCAATACCGTGTGTTCCGCCGAGCATCGCTGTCGCGCGAGGATCTGACATGCAATGTTGTTAGCATTAATATACCTTTGCGCCTTAGCGTCTTGGCGTTCTTTGCGTTTGTTACTCGATGGATGAACAACAGGCGCCAATGGGGAGTTGACTGCAAGGGTGTGAGGGTGTCCAATGTTTTAATCAAATTCAGCACATAGGGACTGACATGAGCATAGATTGGAACACTACCCAGGCGGCCATCTGGCGACACCAGAGCGGAACCCTACGACCGGTAAAGACGCTCGATCCAATCCGGCTCACAGAGCTTGTCGGTATTGATGAGCAGAAGCAGGGCCTGGTGCAAAATACCGTTGCGTTCCTGGAGCAGCGTCCGGCCCATAATGTCCTGTTGTGGGGCGCCCGCGGTACAGGTAAGTCATCGCTGGTGAAGGCCGTCCTGAACGAGTATCACCAACAGGGTCTGCGGGTTGTGCAGGTGGAGCGGGAGGACCTGCTAGTGCTACCAGAGATTGTGGATGAATTAAGAGAGCTGCCCCAGCGTTTCATAATATTTTGTGATGACTTCACCTTTGAGACCGGGGATGGGATATACAAGGCACTGAAGACAGTTCTTGACGGATCCATCGAGATCCCTCCTGAGAATATCCTGATCTATGCCACCTCTAATCGCCGTCACCTGCTGCCTGAGTTCATGTCGGAGAATCGTGAGAGTAGGATGGTGGGGGAAGAGCTTCACCTTACCGATTCGCTGGAGGAGAAGATCTCTCTCTCGGACCGTTTTGGACTCTGGCTATCTTTCTATCCGGTGAATCAGGAGACCTATCTGCAAATGGTGGAGAGCCACCTGCCTGAGTTCAATGGTGACATCGAGCAGTTGCAGCGTGCCGCCTTGCAGTTCGCCCAGCTGCGCGGGGTGCGTAGTGGGCGCACCGCCAACCACTTTGCCCGTCAATACCGGCAGTCCCAGGAGTAGGCGTTTGCTGGTGGATATAATGGCGTTGTCTAATTGAGCGTCTTTTTAAAGTAGTGCCAGCACCAATATGTGCATACAAGTTCCCAACCCTGACTTCCATATTCATTCATTACTCTGGATGTCTTTTCTCCTCCACCCCAAATAAACACGCATTTGTATTCATATGTGTTCATATCAACCTCCCGTCCATATGGTCAGTTCGTGGAAAATGGTTAGACCTTATCTGTTGCAACTATCTCCTGTTCTGGAACTCTTTTACACATTCGGCCAGTGCTGTATCCATAGTGGCCGCATGCTCCTGAAACCAACCAGGTAGTGACTGTACATAGTCGCGCCCAGCGGTAAGTGACCCATCATCAACCTGTCTGCCGATGCGATGCATCTCCTCCAGTACGAGTTTATGTTCACCCATGTGGATCTGGATAGGCGGGAACCCCACCTCTTCCATGAGCCGGTTCTCTGCCGTGAAGTGTGCCTCGGTATGCCCGAGTAATTCTTGGAACAACCCTGTGAACTCGCTATCGTCGGCACAGCCCAGTCGATTAACCAGGGCCATAAACTCCTGATGGGTTGAATCCATAGAGTCTATGCCCAGGCAGTAGCGCGGGTCCTGCGGGTCAATTAGTGGTGTTTTATTGTCTGATTGTGTCAATGCTCTTCCTCAATAGGTCTGTCATTTTGGTAATGTAATGTTCAGGCTGTCCAGCAGTTGGTAGTAGGCTACGACTGTTAGCACCCCTAACCCCACAACAAGAACGGTCCTGTATTTCAGTCCATGGCGATGGTGCTTCCTGCGATCCTTATGTGCGGTCACATCCATCATCTCATCGCCAAAAAATATCGACAGGAGCGTACCGGCAGCGCTCAATATCAGGATACCCCAGTAGGGGTATGGTATGGTCAATATCTGCTTCAATAATTTGGTCAGTAACGTCAGCTCATATGAGCTGGGAGATGCAGATAGCATATATAGATTTATGCCAATGGCAACAAACCACAGTACTACCTGCGTCACAGACATCTTGATACCAAACAGCAGGCGGACCGGAAAGGCCAGTATAAAACCGCCGTCTGCTACAGGGGTGCAGAGGACGAAAAAGCTCCAGGTCAACAGAGAGACCGCAAAGCCGGTAGAGGCATCATACTTCCAGCTCATATAGGCAAAATAGCCGACGAGAATAAGTATCAGGGCGAAAAACTTTAGAAATGTCTCTCTATGAGTTTCATGCTTGGGATGAAAATCTGGGGCCTGCGTCGATATTCTAAACATTGGATTGCCATTCCCGGGCCGTTGCCAGACTGTTTAGAGTATCTACCTTCCTGGATTCCGCGGTCAAGCGACAAATTATAAGGTTTATCCACTCTTGTGGCGTGACATCCAGCTGATACGCGGCTCGTCGCGCATCAGCATAAACCAGATAAAAAATGCAGTTGTAACAATCCGCGACACCAGCGGCAGGTTGGGAAAGGTGGTATGTATATCCAATAGCATGCCGGATCCTGGATGTGGGCCGAATCCAGCCAGCAGCGGTATGCGATACCAGTAATATATACAGACAGCTGCGGTGGCAAACAGCTTGATCAGCTTGCGCCTTGTCTTCGACGCAGGGAGGATCTTCCTGGCCAGGAAGAACAGCATCAAAGAGACCAGCGCCCCACCAAACGGCCAGGCATAGGCCGCAGCTATCTCTGTTGCAGTGACTGCCGTTTGGTAGTCGGGTATCTGGTACCAGCCCCAGATGAACCCGGCAAATCCACCTGCCATTATGTAACCAGCCATTTTTTCAATACGGCTTGGTCTTGTCACCATTGGATTCATCGACAGAGTCGAGTCAGGACACGGCGTATAGCATTTATCACAGTCGTCACAACGTGCATTTGGGACCGTGATACCAGGCATCAGGCCGTATAACTTCTCAGCTGGGTTGATCGGGCAGAGTGAATTGCACCATGCACCCCGCCACTCATAGGCAATACCCAGTGTGAATGCGCAGAACGATGCAACGATCAACATTAATGCGGTCATTGGCCCGTTGGTGTTGAGCGAAAGGTGGCGCAGCGGCACGATCAACAACAGCGCGATAAGGCCTAGGGTTAATAGTATGGCTGCTTGCCGTGGTTGCGGTATGGCGCGTCTAGAGAAACGGAACCTCCTAGGCAGCAGGGAGAGGGTGGCCAGGGGACAGATATTGCGCCATAGGCCAGGGGCGATCACGATGAGCGCTGGGGCTATAGGGATCAATCCGTTCCAGAAGATGTCGAGTCCAACCTGGGGTAGATATATGAGTGTTAGTGTAAGCGCAACACCAGCCAGCATTAGAACATACTGTATGGTGCGCCATGCCCACAGTGCACGAGGTGGTTCGACATCAACACATGTAGATGATCGAGATCGCTTTGTAACAACTTCCATGTCCTGTTCTCCAAGGATAGGGGTACGTTTTCCAAGAACTATTCATATCGTTCCTGTTTGACACAATCAGTATGCTAACGAATTACTACGACAGAATAAAGGAATTAAATTCCTTAGACTTTGTCTTAAAATAAGTCTTAAAGATTCACGTTATCTGGAGTGATTGTTTAGATATGTCTTGCCGGTAATCGGGGCCTTGATATGGCCCCGATTGCACTGGAGGATTGTTTAAGAAGGGGTATATCTTACTTTATATTTAGTTGGGTAATTTACAGTCTGATTCCAACTACTGGTACTTTCTAAAATCGTATCTGTCTGCAAGTCTGGCCTTTTCTTCCTGCGGAAGAGAGATGAAATGCTGCCTCCATCCAGGGCAGAAGTTGATATGCCAGCGCCACAGCCGGCCGGTTATAGATCCTGGTCTGCTGTCAGCCTTAGCTCTAAAGCTGCACCTGTCACATCTGTGTTGGGTCATATGATTACTCCCCCTGTTTTATTGCACCATACAATGGCAACAACTTTGATAAGATCTTTGGACCGGCGGTGATCAGCGTGGTACCAGTTCAACTCTTCGGTTCTTTGCCCGACCAGCATCTGTGCCATTCGAGGCCACTGGCGCCAGGCTGGCAACCCCGTTCGGGGTCAGTCGTCCGGCGGCCACACCAAACTGTTTGGTAAGCGCATTTTTTACCGCATCGGCCCGTCGTTTGGAGAGATCAAGATTGTGCTCAAAGGTCCCCGTATTATCAGTGTGGCCGACCACATGCAGGTTGAGACTCGGCTCCTGTTGCATGAGTTTTGCAATCTCCTCCAGCGCGGCCTTGGACTCGGGTTTGATTGTCGCCTGGTCGGTGTCGAAGAAGATGCCATACAGGGCGACCTTTCCGTGCAGGCTGATCGCCTTGGACATCTCGTCAGCCTTGACTACCACCATATTCTGTTCCATGGGGCGGACCTCGATAATATCGACAGCCGCATAGGCACCCTGCTTGGCCTTGTAGGTGGCATCATTTCTAGGCCATTTCACTGCAGTCAGAGAGACGTAAACATCACCCTCAGGTCTCTTTTTTACAGCACTGAGTACGCGTAGACCTTGATAGTCGGCTGCAGTAAAGACGTTATTGCTACGGTTGGTCCTGATCTTTAGTTTGCTATACATCCCTAAGAAGCCGGCCCAGTTTCCTGCGGCCGTGTCTTTTGCTGAGTCATAGATGATGTCGAAACCCTGGGACTTAAGTTCGTTGAGATAATTACCTACAAGTTCGGCAGGACTCGCATCGTTTGCGGCCTCATACCAGATACGAGTGACGCCGCCTTCAAGCTGCATCGGTGGTTTGGCATACTCTCGCTTATTTATATCAATGTTGTAGCGTTTGTAAGTTGAGGTCTGTAGCGAGTATTCGTCGAAGCGCTTGACATCGTAGCCCACAATCTCCGAGCCGCTGAAGCGTTTGATAAGTGGATGGTCCTTGGAGCCCGGGAGATCAGCGGCCCATCCTGATGTCGCGGTCAAGAGCGTGACCATCGTGAGTATAAGCAGTGCTAACCATCTCTGCGCTATATCTCGTTCCCCAAGAGTGACACTGTGCACAATCGCCATTTATTATCCCCTTATATATATTGAAACCTGGAACATACAGCCAGTAATTGATGCTTCTAAAGTTGTTTCGATGCCAAATAGACAGATGAGTTCCATTATTTCCTGCAAAAATATCTCTGCGGCATCGTGCTCTATCCAACAGGCCCGGCCAACCTTACCAGATATATTGCAATCGGCATGCTGGCCATGGCAAGCAGGGTCTGGCCGGTAATAATCGCTGCCATGAGTTGCGAGTCACCACCCAATTCACGCGCCAGGATATAGGCCGAAGATGCGGTAGGGAGGCTGGCGATGATTACGATCACTGCTGTTACAGATGCCTCCAGCCCGGTTAGCAGACAGAGCACATATGCCAATGCCGGCATCACAATCAATTTGATGGCAGATGACAAGATGAGCGGTACCGAGGCGTGTCGTAGTGCACCGAAATGAACGCCTGCCCCTACCGCAAGCAGTCCTAGCGGTAGTGCAGCGGCGCTCAGTAGATCCAGCACAGATATAACCACACCAGGCAGGGCCCAGCCAAGGCTGTTCCACAGTAGTCCGGTGGCGCAGGCCAGGATCAATGGATTGGTAATGACCATATGTACAACTGAGCTGATACTCCTCCTGGCATCAGTCCCCACGTATGCGAATACAGAGATACAGAGCAGATTAATTGCAGGGATCATGATCCCAACTACCATTGCGGCAATGGCAAGCCCATCGTCCCCCCACAGTCCACTGACTACCGCCAGACCGACATAGGTATTAAAGCGGATGCCGCCCTGATACAGGGAGGTGAAGGTCGCCCCGGATATGTTGAAGATATAACCGCAGATGATGATTAACATGGTCACAAGTAAGAGTATGCCAATCAGCAGAAGCGTAATGTTATGCAACTGCACGCCCCATGCTGTAGCCGTACTAAGCTTCAGAAATAACAGGGACGGAAACAGCAGATAGTAGGTGATGCGCTCAGCGCCCCTCCAGAAATCCTCACCGGGGAATTGCAGATACCTCAGTCCTGCGCCAAGCAGGATCAGGGCAAAGACAGGGATGAGGGCGTTTAACATATGAAGTGCTACTGCTATATGCTGGCTTCAATAATTATGTTCTTGATGCCAGATCATAAGCAATGCTTACAAAATACACTACCAGAAATGTCGATCCCATGATCAGTGCTGGAACACTAAGCAGCCTGAAAGCTATTTTTGATATGTTACCCTTGACAGTAGCAGCCAGCAAGGTGCTGCCTATACTAAAGCCTACAGCGTAAAGAAACCCCAGCCATATGCCAATTATTAGTTCATGTCTTAATGGGTTCCCTGTTTCAATGTAATATCTGCCGGTAAAATACATTGCTATGATTAGCCACCCCAAAGCGATGATCTGCGCTAAAACAGCCAGTAACAGCCGAATTCTTTGGAAGACGCTTATCTGCATTTATTGAATATACCAATGGTTTGTTCTTGTCTCTATCTGGCAAGAAATCTCTCTCCCAGCAGCTCACTCTGTTCCATGCCTCCTCCTTTGTAGGCATATATCTGTACGTTGGTCCTGTCTTCCTGTTTATCTACTACAACATATGTGGCCGGGGGCTTCTCCTGCCCGGCCACACCGCTGTCTCCGTCGATCCAGGTGCCGGAGTTGGCATAGATAAAATCTGACGCCTTGTCCGGGCCGGGATCGCCGATCTCATTAATAATATTCAGCGCCTGTTTGGTATCACCCGCTTTAACAGCCGCATCAATCCTGGGGATGCACTCTGCGATCTCCTCCGCTGTCTTGGCGGAGAGCTCAACGCCTCTAATCTCCCATTCGTGGGTGTGTCCCAGTACGACTATATTCTCATCGCTGTGATGCTCAAGGATAAATTTCAATAGAACAGCCGGGAAGAGGGTGCCGGTCTCGCCCAGTGCTGCGATAGATGCCGGCACATTGTTCGGCATCTCATTGTCCCACTGCTGGAAGATGTCCTTGAATATCTCTCCCGCTTTTTCGGTTGTGATCTCTCCGGGGTAGTTGTCGATCCCATTCATCTCTATCTTGTCGGTTGGGGCCTGGATCTCTTTGACGATTGAGTCAAAGATCGCTTCGGCCATCGGATCACCCTCGATCATTTTCCGTATGGCATCGAGTACCACTTCGATGTACTTGGCCTTGGTGACTGGGTGGCCTGTGGTGACACCCTCCGCCTGACTGCGGGCCACAAAAAAACCGAGGGGGAGAGAGTGGCCCGGGTTGCTGTAACTGTCCGGTCCGTTAAAGAGACAATAGAGGGAGCCGTGTTCAACTACCAGGTTGTCGCTTTTGTAGACACCCTGTCCGGGCGACTGAATGTAGGGGTGGATCTGCTTGACCAGTCCATCGATGATCCCGCTCTCCATCAGCATGTCATGATTGCCGGGTACATAGGATACGGTAACGCCATCGGTAGCGGCCAGATTGGAGAGCGCGGTGATGACCTGGACGTTTTGCCCCGCCTTGGCGATCTTGTCGAATTGGTTGGCGAATTTTGTCTTATCCTCCGGGGTGGGGCTGACATCGTAGGGCACGACCCACTCGTCGAACAGGTCGCCGGCGATGATGAGCTCTGCCAGGGACAGATCCTGTCTCAGTTCATTAAGAAACTCGGTGAGAAGTGCGGCACGGTCCTGGAGAAACCAACCGTAGGGGTTATCTCCCTGAACGCTCTCCACCGTTCCCATGTGGATATCGCTGATGATAATGCGTTTTGTACGCTTCATGCGTTTTGCTCCTTGTCCTTTACCAATATCAAGCAGTAAGCAATCCTTTGAGGTAGGCCCACACTAATAAACATAAACATAAAGTGGCCAGGAAGTGAAACTGCATAGCCCAATCAGCCAGAAAGCCAAAGTGTTTCCTGCGCCACGTGAGGTCGCCTTTGTATTGAGTAACGCAGTGATTTGGATCCTGTAGTAGTAGTTCTGCCTGTTTTCGATAATACGTGTGTCGTAGTTTGTCGTACTCATTTGACGCCCATAAGCCACGTAACCAGAACATTGCATATAGCGCTGGAATGACGAATGGCACCCACAGCGCAAGTGGTGCCGCTTTAAGTACGGATGTGGATAACAAGATTGCCGCCCACAAGCTTAGGCTGACTTTCCATTCATAGCCTTGCCTGTTATTGTGTCGTTGCATAGACATCTCAGCAAGTCTGATGCAGCAGTCGAATTGCTCTTTTGGGGACATGATTTGGTACTCCTTGTTTTGTATCCAAATAACTTGTCAGCTGCGCGCCATGCTGTTTTTTACAGACAACCCTCTATATATTCAATTGCCGGGTAGCTGCCTAATCTAAAACTAGTAACCACATCGTGTTCGGTTTCGAAGATTATGCCATATCCATTTTTCAACTTAACCTCAAGATATTCTCCATCAGGATCAATATATGGGTGGGGAGAGACCTTAACATCAAGATATTTGGCAATTACCTCACTCTTTTTAGATCCTATCCCGATGCCTTCATTAGTTGTTATGCCTGATTCTATTGAGTAAATATCAATTCGAGCAACGACACCGTCCACAATCATAAATGCAGCACCAGGTTTATTGTCTTTCGGAACCAGATAATAGCAGGCCTCTGAGTCATATTGCGCGGCATCAGACTCGTATCCCTTGAGTATCTCCAATGCCTCTGGGGCAGAAGTCCCGATTTTTATTCCGGCAAATGAGTCTTGAGAAAGCGCATCAGCTACTCCAGAGATAACGATTATAGAAAGCAAAATACCTGCGAGTATTCTCATAACTCTCTCCTGGTAACACAACGATACGTCTGAACAAACATCGTTGTTATGTGCTTTTTGTAGCCCGGAGTTTAAGCAATTCTCTATTGCCTTGGGTCTTTAAAGCAGCAGACATATACGCACAAGCCAAACAATAGAATATAACACCTATGTGCTGAGCAACTGTAAGTTCTCTCTCTGTTATGCTCCACGAGAGCGTTAGTAATATAAAGCTCACGAAAAGTAAAAACGAAAGAGCATATGATTGGGCAATCATTGCGTACTGTAGTGCCTTCTCGATCTTTGGATATTTAATTGGATCATCTATTTGGCGTTGTAGAAAATCGCCGATTTTCTTGCAAGCCAGTGGTATATCATGATATGCGGTTTTGGCACATCTAGATTGTAGTATTTTCACAATTCCTGCTATTGGAACTATAAAAAGCAAAAGCCCCCAGGTTGTTAGAATTGCTTGTTGAGTCAATTCAGGGAATACAGAGATATTTTTGAAAACAACTTCAATCATGGTCATTTCTCCTTAGCGCATGTTGTTTAAGCAAGTGGGTGCTGGCTCTTCTTGAGCGCCTGATTGTGTAGGCATATGTATTTCAGTCACCTCCTACAGTGTAGTTGTCTAGACCGCTAGACCCGATGGGTTTGCTGGGTTCGATTGGCTCATCATAACTCTTATGAAGAGACCAAATGCCGATAGCGCCAAACAGTGGTATTAGCCAAGCAATAATAATCTGGACTGTTTTCTGTAATATATTCAGATCATCACGGCGAGCGACGGTGATAGAAACAACAAGATTTAGTATCACCACTGTCGCTAGAACGATGAATAAGATCTTATACACTAGTGCTTACCGTTTATTACACATATATATGTGACTATATTGCAGGCACGTATATTGAGTTATACAGCCGGCTCCAATATTGGAATAAGCCGCTGGGAAGAAGCATGAGGGGCAGCGATATTCCGTTTGCTGTTGTCAGAAAATTAGAGTATCCCCCTTTCTGGATCCCGCGGTCAAGCCGCGGGATGCTGGTGAATTGGGGTGTGCGATCAGGAGGGGAGGGGTGTTCTATATCTCATTGGACACCTCGATTAGATTGTTGTCTGGATCTCTAAAATAAATGGAACGAATCGGGCCTGTTGCGCCGGTCCGCTCTATTGGCCCCTCAATTATCTCTACACCACAGCTCTTTACATGAGCAATCGCATCATCGAGAGGTGTTGTTGCGATGAAGCACAGATCAGCAGAACCTGGCGTAGGCAGGTTGGCTTTTGGTTCGTACTCATTCCCCAGCTGATGGAGGTTGATTTTTTGATTGCCATATTTCAATGCTACTCTGCCACTACCAAAGACCTCTTTTTTCATTCCTAGTACTGACTCGTAAAACGATGTTGTTTTTTCAATATCTTTTACCGTTAATACCAAATGATCAAGATTGCTTATTTTCATATATTTCTATTAGCCATTTACGGTGTTGTTAGAGGTCGTAGTGTGCATATGCGCGGATAACCTTGCCATTATCACCGAAGTGAAACACCTCATTTGAGAGGCCCAAAACCCCCTCATAGATAAGGGCTACACTGTTTGCACCACAAAGAGTATGCAGGAGTGTGAATTTTAGATCGGGATACTTCTTTAAGGCCCCAGACCAATATTCGCCAACAGCGGCCTTTCCTCGCAGTACGCCGCTGGGTTCTCCCGTGAGTTTGATAATGGCAGGTGATGACATCTCGAAATCATCATCGTAGTGCGCGAGAATCATATCGAGATCGTGCGAATTCCAGGCATTAATCCACTCTTCTGCGAAATTTTGGGCTTGTTCTTTGTTCATGGGTATATTTACCTTAACCGTCGTGTGTAACCGGGAGCGAAAATGTGCATAGCGAGCCGGCTGAGCATTGTGAGGCCAGGATTAGCATGTTTGTCAATGGGTTGATTTATCTGGTTTGATCTCAAAATAATATTGGCCATTTTTAAATAACAGAATAGTTTGATTTACTTTCAATGCAATCTTATCAGCGCCAAGAGTCGTATAAGGTTTGGAGATAACGATAGATTTAACTTTAAAATCGCTATTGCTTTCTGCTATGGCTTTAATGTTTTTAAGAGATCGATCTGTACCAGATTGCTCTAATATTCTATTTAATTCTTCAGTTTGCTGATTTATAGGATAAAACAGTCTAGCCTTTTTTTCATGCTCTGCACGATCTATGTATGTAATGATGTTTATACATATCACTATGATTGGGATAATAATAGCTATGGGGTGTATGTTTTTCATTAATATTGGAATGTGCTGCGAAGAGGCGCAGAGAGGGGTAGCGATAATCCATTTGCTGTCATTTGAAAACCAGAGTATCTCTCTTCTTGGATCCCGTGGTCAAGCTACGAAATAGCGGGGTGTGCCTTGTTTCATTGCGCCTGCGATGGGAATGCGACGAAATAGCAGACACAATCGCGCACAGCCCCTGTTTTTGTGTAGATTTTGCGCTCTTACCAGATTTTATGTGACGCGGTTTTTATACTATGCCCAGATGGCAGTCCGTTTTGCGATCCGTTTCATACAACCGATTTATCGTGATCCATATAATGGCGCTCAAGGATAGATTACGCCACAGCCTCCTTATGGATGGGATTTGTTGTAGTGCTGTGATTTCAAAATCTATAAGGAGTGGGCATGAAAAGAAGTTACCTGAATTTAATCGCAGGATCCTGTCTTATTATTGTGGCCGGTGTAGCCCAGGCCGCAACCGCAACCTTTGATAGTTTTGCTCAAGGTTCTGTTGGCTCTAGTTTTACCGATGGTGGAATAACCTTCTCCGATTTCGATAATTATATATCCTTCTATACACCACCGTTTTATATAGAAGATGGCTCAACTGCCCTGGTTAATTCCACCTTTAGCCCAAATAACGCTTTAGCATTTATGTCTCCTGCAACGGGCGGCTCTGTAGGATATGGCCGTTTTGGGGCTATGAGCATGTCGATAGATAGCATTGCCACTGCCGCATCTATCGACATCTTTGCAGCATCATTTCCTGCTAATAATGAACTAACACTACGCGCCTACTATCAAGGTAGTTCAGTTGGCAGCACAAGCGTCTTGTTATCAGATTTCGAGCATTACACCAGACCAGGCAGCACCACTCCATCTCATCAATACACTATGACTCTGGATGGCATCCAGTTTGATGAGCTCCGCTTAGTATCAACGGGGCCGTACAACGACGGGGCATCGTTCCTGCTTGTGGATAATGTAGTAATGACTACATCAGCAGTCCCGATCCCACCCGCAGGGTTGTTGTTGGCCTCCGGCCTGATGTGGCTGGGTGCAAGGAGGAAGAAGAGGACGTCCACGCTCAGCGTGTAATACAAAGACTCACTGTATAAAAAGGGCGCCTGTACTAGCGCCCTTTTTTAGTCAGTTCAGTATCCTGGAGAATGCCGGAGAGGTTCAACTTGCCCACTGTGGTTTATGCAATGCTACTCAGTAGTGTCACTCTGTTTCTGCCACCGCGTTTACTCTCATACAAGGCCTTATCTGCAATGGCGATTAGTTCGGATGATATGGTCTGCTTATCCGGGATGATGGATGCGATGCCTATACTTATAGATATTATCTCTTTGCTTCCAGGTGGGAGATGGGTGATGCATGCTGATTCGACCCCAGTGCGAATAGCATTGGCTATGATTACCGCGTTATCTGCATCTGTATTAGATAAGATAACCGCAAACTCTTCGCCTCCGTATCTGGCTACGATATCTATAACCCGTTTGCAGTTTTGTCGCATTACATTAGCGATCGTCTTAAGGCAGTCATCGCCTGCTAGATGTCCGTGGGTGTCGTTATATTGTTTGAAGTGGTCGATATCGCATAGTAGTAGTGAGATTGGCGAAGAGCTGCGCTGTAATCTATTGATTTCCTGAGCGAGGAAGTTGTCAAAATATCGTCTGTTATATATTTGTGTTAGTCCATCCTGATTTGATAGTCGCTGCAGCTCCATATTGCTCTGTTCCAGTTCCCTGGTCCTTTCGCGTACCATTTTATCTAACTCTAGGGCCAGTGCCTTTTCCTTTTTCAGCATGGTCTGCTGCCGGAAATATTTCCACGTCAGCAGTAGCAGGATAATTAATAGTGCCCCGATGATCCAGGTAAGAATGGGTTTGTATCTCTCGTAGGTGCTGGGGGATGCATTGATGATGCGGCTATATTTTGGTAATAGTGTACGATCAACATTGTATTTTTGCAGGAGGCGATAATCAAACATGTATTCAGTGGGTGGGTCCTTAGATATTTTTATCTCTTTTGCATCCATGCCGCGCAGTATCATGATTGCCATTTTTGCCGCTTCTACACCCTGCATGTAGCCAGACGTAATGCTGCCTCCAATAATCCCTTTGCCCATATAAAAATCCCACGATCCATATATTGGGACATTCGAACTACGAGATAATATTTCGATTCCCTCTGTGTAGGAGATAAAGGTCCCATTTTTGTCGCGATTGAAGGTCAATACATAGATAATGTCATTGTCATCCAGATGTGCCAGTTTTTCAGGTATCTCCTCCAGGGAGAAGTCGCGAATGAATTCAAAATCCAGTTTTGATCGGTAGCTATCCTCAAGTCCTCTAAACTCTTCCCTTATAGCATCTCCGGTAAATGTTCTGTCCATAACTATGATGACATGGTTTCTCCGTGGATGGAGTTGCATCATCAGATCTAGTGTGCCTTTGATATCTGTAGCCTCTACGACTCCGGTTACATGCCTCAGATTGCTGATCATTGAGTTGTCGAAATTGTTGATTCCGCAGAATACGATCGGAGGATCTCCTTGAAATGTTATCTTTCCCGTATTTAGCAGGTCTAGTGCATGGTTGTCAGAGGTAATAATCAACTCATACTTGGCCATTATGTTTTTTTCGGAAACCATACGGGATATCTTATCCATGTAGGCCTCGCCTGAATTTCTCTTGGTATCGAGATATTCATAGTGTATTTCATACTGCTGCTGCAGTGGGTTAAATACACTTCTGACTCCCCTGCTGATATTGTCTGTCCACTCCAGCCCCTGATGGTACGAGTGCAGGATTAGAATCTGTTTTTTGCGTTCAACAGCGCTTTCAATGCTTGTAGCAATACACAGGAGTAGAATTATTAGAATAAGTCTGAAAGAAGGGTTTATCTTATTTGCCATCATCGAAGATCATGGATGGAGTGATATTCCTTGTGACCATTAATTAAAGTGTAGCACAGTGCGTAGTTACTGCTTGGCAAGAAAATCCTTCCTTTGCTGGGTGTATGCCCACCAGGCCATCGGCTCCCTACCGTTGATAAAATCGGTGATGGAGAGGAATACATCAATCACACATGGGTCATGGCTATGGCCGGTTATCTCGCACAGATCGTGGTACATATCATAGGCGGACCTTCCATGTAACTGGCTGGGTTCAGAGATGCCAAGCAATTGCAGATCTCTGGCCATGGCGGGGCCGATGTTGGGAAGATCGGTCAGGGTCTTGACCTTGTTTCTTTTTACTTTGGCTGGATTCATGTTGGGAGCTGTGTTGGGGGATTATGTGTTAGAAAATGGCTCTGACCACATTTATTCTACTTTCATTCCTTTTCATGCTTAAGTAATATCTAACTAGCCTCGATTGGCAATCGAATAATAAACGTTGCACCCTCGTTTTCTTCGCTCTCCACGAACAGCTCGCCATGATGCTGATCGACGACAATTGATCTAGCTATCGACAAGCCCTGACCAGAACCCTTGCCCACTTCCTTGGTTGTAAAAAAGGGATCAAAAATATTTTGTCTGATTGTTTCCGGAACACCCAGTCCATTATCACTAACCCTAATTTCAATGACGCCGTCATGTTGCCCAGTTGTGATTGAGATGTGTCCGTGTTCATAAAGTCTAGCATCAATTTTTTCCTGGATGGAATGGACTCCATTGATGACGAGATTAAGTATAACTTGCCCAAGTTTGTCACGATATCCAGCAGTGGATGGTAGCGTTTCATCCAGTTCTGTACTTAGATCAGCGGCATATTTCCACTCATTTCTGGATATAGTAACGATATTTTCGATTATGGTATTAATATCGACGGGTTGTTTCGAATCAGTACTTGGGTGAGAGAACTCTTTCATTGCCGAGACAATTGTTCTTATCCGCTCCAGGCCTGTAAGTGCCTGTTGAATTGCGCTCGGTGTTTCCTCTAGAAGGTAATCTATATCATTTTCTTCAAAAATATCATCCATTGCGCTGACTATCACGCTATTTTCACTACCCTTATTTTTTTCAAGTAGCAGCTTTTTTAGTGCCAAAATAGTGTCTTGAAAATTGCTAAAAGCTTCTTGCAGATATTTTGTATTGTCCTGTACGTATTGTGTAGGTGTATTAATCTCGTGAGCGATACCGGCAGCCAGTTGTCCGACCGATTCCAGTTTTCTGGCCTGCAATAACTGAATCTCAAGGGTCTTTCTGTCATTGATATCCAGTAACAAACCATCCCATAGCATACCTTCGTCCGTTACTTTTCCTGGCAATGCACTGCAAAGTATCCAGCGTAAACCTCCATCCTCCTGCTTTACACGGTATTCAATATCGACCGGTTTTGCCTGGCCATCAGCACAAAATGAATTTTTCTTGAATTGCTGCAGATCATTTGGATGAATGTCGGAAAACAACCGATATATATCATCGTCTGGATTGTCTTCCGCCTTGCCCAGTAATTCCCCTGTGCCAGGACTTACATAGGTATAGATCGCCTCTCTGCCTTCCATTCTATGACACTGAAAAATAATGCCTGGAATGTTGGTGGTTATTCTTGTTATCTGCTGAGTGACCGCTTCGGCTTTCTGTTTTGCTTTGACCAAGCTGTCATTGACAATGTGCAGTTGGCGTTGTGAAGCGAGCAGACGTGAATTAAGCCGCCTCCAATACCATGCAAACCCAATAGTTATGAACAACGCTAATAAGATTCCAATGAGCCACGGCCAGTAGTTGTGCAAGATTACTGCCAGCGTGACAGGTTGCGGTTCATAGGGTGGCCAGCCTAAATCCCGCAATAGGTCATGCACAGGTTGATAATTAGCGGGTATGCTCCAGCCTGCAGTGTGGGAATCCTTTGCAGCGGGATGGTTTGTTGGCATGGTCATTAATGCCAGCGCCACTTTCTCAGCCAGCATCTGCTCAGTCTTCGCGAGTTTTGCCAGCGGCCATTCCGGGTACAAGCGGGTGCTGTAGAGATACGGAAACTTTTCACCATATTGATCTGTGCCGGCGTGTAAGGCCTTGAAATGATCCAGCCGGATAAGACCCTCCTCGGCCATGCGCTCTAGGGTGTCAGTCCGCACGGTTCCAAAATCCGCCCGGCCGTCGCGCACGGCATAGACAACACCATCATGGGTATGTTCAAAGCTTACCGAACTGAAATCACGTTCGGGTATTAGGTCCCGGTGCTGAAGTTCGCGCAATGCCATCAGGTGGCCGCCAAGTGACTCCGGGTCCACGGCCGCAAAGCGCTTGCCCTTGAGGTCTATATAACTGTGAATGGACGTGCTATCAGCCCGGGTGAATATTACTCCTCCAAACCAGGATGAAGCCGTTTTGCCTGTCCGATTGCGCAATGTCGTAATACGCGAAATCCCGTATTTAGATTCCAGTTGGACATAGATTGCTGAATTGGCTAATACGAAATCGACTTTCCCCTGGCTGACCTGCTCAAATATTTGCTGAAAATCGAGCGGAACCACCTTAAAACGGTATTCTGGAATCGTGCGACTGAGATACTCGGCAGTTGAGTCCCAGCGTCGGTGAGTAATCTCAGCCCCCCGCTTGGCTAACACGCCAATCGCTACCCCAATTGGTTCCTGAACAGATGTTGCTGCAGGTGAAAAACTGTTTTTGGCCTCTTCACCACCCATCACAGTGGAGGATATGAGAGTGGACGCAATAAATAGTAGGCGCCATGCCAAGACTGGCATCCTACTTAGTAGGCCATATCCTTTATATGATGCAAGCAGTTTACCCACAATATCCGTGCCCGAGATATCCAAAAAACGAACTTAAACCCTCTTATCGGCGTGTCTTGCAATAAACTGTAGAGAAAATAGGGAAAATAGAAAATAGGGTCGAGAGCAATATTCACTAATAGTAGAAATTACCCCCCCATACCTGGTTTTTTGTCAAGCGGGATAGTTTGGGGAGATGGGAGTTCCCACTATGATCGTGGAGAACAGGGAGCGGAGGTATTTGATAATTCCTGAATCCCGCGGTCAAGCCGCGGGGTGACTGGGTGTTGAGGAAGCCTTACGCCTCTAGCGCTATGTCGGCCGTCATCGCAAGCAGGTCGTCGATGTCTGCCTCGATAATCTCAATGCCTCTCTTTTTACAGAATCGCCGCTCTTTCTCGGTCGGTTCCTGGATCAGCGCCCAGCCGGCAGGTTTGCCGGAGGCGTAGATGATGTCGGATAGCACCATGCGTTCGGTGTCGCGGGTCATACGCAGCCCCAGGAAGAGGTACTGTTTGCCCCGGCGGTACTCCTTGAGGAAGGAGGGGATGGCGAAGCCGCCCATCAGTTCGGTTATGTAGTCCACATAGTCGGCATCGGAGGCTATATATGTAGTATCCGGCAGCGGACTTCCCATCGGTTTGAACAGGATCGGCAGGGAGGGGTCGACCTCGGACTGGTCGATCTCTTTGTCCGTATACTTTTCTCCATCGTAGTGGTGTATGCGAAAGCGGTAGTCGGTGCCGGCGATACGCGATATCCCCCTGATAAGGGTATGTGGGATATCGCTATAGCTCTCCTGCAGCTGGGTGTCGCGGTTGATGTCGACTACGTAGTTGGGTCTCACCGCCTGTAGCCACTCATGCAGGGGTGCGCGTGACCAGCTACGCTGTCCGTAGGTGGCATCGAGGAACCGGGTGACCGCGCCGCGGCCGCGCTTTAGCTCCACATTCATGGCGGCGCGGGGGAATTCATACATCAGCCGCGGGGCCATCGGTCTGCCGCCGTTCATCGCCAGGATCAGGCTGTCGCTGTCGGCGGGGATCGCCTCGCCGTTTTCCAGGTCGGTGACACCGGCCAGCGCGCCGAAGCCCAGATAGGGGACTATCTGGTTGCTTTTGATCCCTTCGATTAGCTGTTTCATGGTCGTGCTGCTCAAGGTGATTAACTCCCTACTTAATAGTATGTATGTAAGAGTCCAGCCCTCTGGGCGAATAAAATAAAATCGCCCGCGGGAGCTGGCTCCTACAATGCTTATTAAAGATAGAGAGCAATAACGGGGCCAGCTTTTGGGAATGCTGTTAAAACAGGTGGTTATGCACTTTGTGTCGTATCTGGGTGGGGATTTTGTTGTGAAGGTGACAGGGGTAAGCTGGCTTTTGTAGTGACGGCTACAAGGCTAAGTTGTTGCAGTTCCAACTAGCTTGGTTGCTAGTGTGGTCTTTGTACTAGCAAACTTTTAGATCCCCTCAACCCAGCCCTCCACCCCTCAAGGGGGTACCGAGGTCCCGGAGGGAGAGGGGGTGGGCAAATGAGAGGAGCAGTAGAAGGGCTAAAAGGACTTTATCTCAACCTCATACACCCCACCGATAACCAGGTGTTCATCTTCGCCATTGAGGGCGCCTGGTATCAGGTTGGCGTAGAACATGATCTTCTCTTTCGGTATCTCTGCCTCAAGGATGTAGTCGCCAAACTCGTCGGCGCGTTCGCGCTCACTGGTGAATGAGTTGAGGTTGTTCAGCAGTACCTGGTCGCGTCTGTCCTTGCCTTTCAGTAGTAGCTCATGCTCATCCAGCCGGTTGATCCCGCGGTAGAGTCTTATATGTTTCTGCTCCGGGAGTTGTAGCGCCAGTTCGTATTGGCAGTAGCTATAGAGCAGGTCCAGTTGGGCCTCGAGGGCGTTGGTGCCATAGAGCCCGCTGCTGCGGTCGTGGAGGAAGCGGTGGTAGCTGCCGTTATCTTCCTGATGCATCGGGCCGTGGTGAAACCGGGTGAGCAGGCCGAAGCGTGACTCGACCCAGCTCTTCAGTACCGCGCCCTCGCGGCTATTGGCATCAAAGAACCAGCCGCGCACCATCCGCAGGTAGTTGGCCTTGCGCCTTTTGCTGTGCTTGGATGCGCCTGCCTCATCCAGTTGATGCAGTACAAAATGTACAGTCATATAGTCCTGGAAGCGCTCGGCCCGGTCGTTGGCATGCTCTATCTCATCCAGTTGTCGAAACAGGTCGGCGTGCAAGGTGTGGACGTTATCTATCTCGATCGGCACCGGATGCTGCTGAAAACGGAGGCTGCCGACTATCACCGGGGGGATGTTGCAGCGGTTCAGCGGCAGCCTGGCTGAGGCTGGCAGGGAGGCCGCTTCGCTCTCTGTTTCTCTGTGATGATTCATACAATTTTATGGTTTTTGTAGGGAACCCCACCAATGCTACAGATCATACCTTAACACTATTTTTCCTTTAAAAACAGCAGGTAATAAGTTTTTTTCACTGTTGGCACAGCGCTTGCTGATAGGGGGTGTCCGGGCGTGTTGTGTTATCCGCGCTCAACCTAAGTATCAATTGTATGTGAATAGGAGAAAGAAGATGGCTTTGCGTCAATGTGCAATCTACGGCAAAGGTGGTATCGGCAAGTCCACTACCACACAGAACCTGGTGGCCGGTCTGGCTGAACTGGGAAAGAAAGTTATGATCGTCGGCTGTGATCCAAAGGCTGACTCCACCCGCTTGATTCTGCACTCCAAGGCGCAGAACACCATCATGGAGATGGCTGCTGAGGCCGGAACCGTTGAGGACCTGGAGCTGGAAGATGTATTGAAGGCTGGTTTCGGCGACATCAAGTGTGTTGAGTCTGGTGGCCCTGAGCCCGGTGTCGGCTGTGCCGGTCGTGGTGTTATCACGGCTATCAACTTCCTGGAGGAAGAGGGCGCCTATGAAGAGGACCTCGACTTCGTATTCTATGACGTACTGGGCGACGTGGTGTGTGGTGGTTTCGCCATGCCGATTCGTGAGAACAAGGCCCAGGAGATCTACATCGTGGTATCCGGCGAGATGATGGCAATGTACGCTGCCAACAACATCTCCAAGGGTATTGTGAAATACGCCAACTCCGGTGGTGTGCGTCTGGCCGGTCTGATCTGCAACTCCCGTAACACCGCGCGCGAGGATGAACTGATCATGGAACTGGCTCGTCAGTTGGGTACCCAGATGATCCACTTCGTTCCGCGTGACAACGTGGTGCAGCGTGCCGAGATCCGTCGTATGACCGTGATCGAGTATGACCCATCTGCCAATCAGGCCCAGGAGTACCGCGATCTGGCGCAGAAGATCATCGACAACACAAACTTCGTCATCCCTACGCCTATCACCATGGACGCATTGGAAGATCTGCTGATGGACTTCGGTCTGATGGAAGAGGAAGACGAGAGCATCATCGGTCAGACCGCTGCTACAGAGAGCTGCACAGTAGCTGCACCTTAATTGAACGGCGAACTGTAAAGATCGAACCATATTGTTAGTTCTATTACCCGTTGTCCACAGATTGGTGGCGCGGAATAGGAGAGTGAAATGTCTACTATGACAAAAGACGAGACTGAGGCCCTTATACAAGAGGTGCTTGAGGTCTATCCAGAAAAGGCGAAAGAGGATCGTGCCAAGCACCTTACGGTCAATGATCAGTCGGTAGAGCAGTCGAAAAAATGCATCACCTCTAACCGTAAATCCTTGCCCGGTGTAATGACCATCCGTGGTTGCGCCTACGCCGGATCCAAGGGTGTGGTCTGGGGTCCGATCAAGGACATGATCCATGTCTCCCACGGCCCGGTCGGCTGCGGTCAGTACTCGCGTGCGGGACGGCGTAACTATTACGTCGGCTACACCGGTGTGAACACCTTCGGCACCATGAACTTCACCTCTGATTTTCAGGAGAAGGACATCGTGTTCGGTGGTGACAAGAAGCTGGCCAAGCTATTGGAGGAGGTGAACCAGCTGTTCCCTCTAAGCAAGGGGCTGTCAGTACAGTCGGAGTGTCCGATTGGTCTGATCGGTGACGATATCGAGGCGGTATCCAAGGCGACTGCTAAGGAGATCGGCAAGCCGGTGGTGCCGGTACGGTGTGAGGGTTTCCGTGGTGTATCCCAGTCTCTCGGTCACCACATCGCCAACGATGCGATCCGTGACTGGGTGCTGGGCAACCGGGATGAAGAGGAGTTTGAGAGCACCCCATACGATGTCGCCATTCTGGGTGACTACAACATCGGTGGTGATGCCTGGGCATCGCGTACCCTGTTGGAGGAGATGGGACTACGGGTGATCGCACAGTGGTCAGGTGATGGCACTTTAGCTGAGATGGAGAACACTCCAAAGGCCAAGCTGAACCTGCTGCACTGTTATCGCTCCATGAACTACATCTCTCGCCATATGGAAGAGAAGTACGGGGTGCCATGGATGGAGTACAACTTCTTCGGCCCGACCAAGATCGCCGAATCGCTGCGTGCTATCGCAGAGAAGTTCGACGACAAGATCAAGGAGGGTGCCGAGAAGGTAATTGCAAAGTACACGGCAGAGTATGAGGCGGTGATAGCAAAGTACAAGCCACGTCTTGAAGGTAAGAAGGTGATGCTCTACGTCGGCGGTCTGCGTCCACGTCACATCATCGGCGCCTATGAAGACCTGGGTATGGAGGTTGTGGGTACCGGTTATGAGTTCGCGCATAACGATGACTACGACCGCACCATCAAGGACATGGGTAACGCAACCCTGATCTACGATGATGTCACCGGCTACGAGTTTGAAGAGTTCGTGAAGAAGATCAAGCCAGACCTGATTGGATCCGGCATCAAGGAGAAGTACATCTTCCAGAAGATGGGCATCCCCTTCCGCCAGATGCACTCTTGGGATTACTCCGGCCCTTATCACGGCTATGACGGCTTCGCCATCTTTGCTCGCGATATGGATATGACTATCAACAATCCATGTTGGAGCAATATGCAGGCGCCCTGGCTGAAGAGTGAGGAGTCTGAGGCAGAGGCGGCCTGATATCTCTGAACGCAGGTTGGGCCTGGCCTGACCTGCGGCAGGAGAGTGAAATATTTTTATTGACCTGATCCGTTTGTCCACAGATTAGTGGCGCGGTGGGAGAAAGACCATGAGCCAAGTAGTAGAAGATATTAAACCCAGCTATCCGCTGTTTTGTGAAGACGAATACAAGGAGACGCTGAAGAACAAGCAGGAGTCGTTCGAAGAGAAGGCCCCGCAGGTGAAGATCGATGAGATCTTTCACTGGACCACAACGGAAGAGTACAAGGAGCTCAACTTTGCGCGTGAGGCCCTGACCATCAATCCGGCAAAGGCGTGTCAGCCTCTGGGTGCGGTGCTCTGCGCCCTCGGGTTTGAGAAGACCTTGCCGTATGTGCACGGTTCGCAGGGTTGTACCGCCTACTTCCGGACCTACTTTAACCGTCACTTCAAAGAGCCGGTAGCGTGTGTCTCTGACTCAATGACTGAAGATGCGGCGGTGTTTGGTGGGCAGAAGAATATGTTCGACGGTCTGGAGAACGCCAAGGCGTTATACAAGCCTGAGATGATCGCTGTCTCTACCACTTGTATGGCAGAGGTTATCGGTGATGACCTCAACGCCTTCATCGGCAACTCCAAGAAGGAGGGACATATCCCTGAGGATTTCCCGACACCGTATGCACATACCCCAAGCTTCGTGGGTAGCCATACCACCGGGTGGGACAACATGTTCGAGGGGATCCAGCGCTATTTCACCCTCAACGAGATGGAGGACAAAGAGGTCGGTAGTAACGGCAAGATCAATATCGTGCCAGGCTTCGAGACCTATCTCGGTAACTTCCGGGTGATCAAGCGGATGATGGAAGAGATGGGTGTGGGCTATAGCCTGCTGAGTGATCCTAGTGATGTACTGGATACCCCGGCAGACGGTAAATACCGTATGTACGACGGCGGCACCTCTATCGCTGAGATGAAGGATGCACCCAACGCCATCGACACCCTCTATCTGCAGCCGTGGCAGTCTGTGAAGACCCGTAAGTTTACCAAGGGTACATGGAACCATGCGGCTACCGATGTGACCATCCCCATGGGTCTGCAGGCGACTGATGAGTTTCTGATGACTGTGTCTGAGCTCAGCGGCAAGCCTATCCCTGAGTCCCTGACCCGTGAACGCGGTGTCCTGGTGGATATGATGACCGATAGTCACGCCTGGTTGCATGGCAAGAAGTTCGCCCTCTACGGAGATGCTGATTTTGTGATGGGGTTGACCCGCTTCCTGCTGGAGCTGGGCGCCGAGCCGACCACTATCCTCTGTCAGCACGCCAACAAACGTTGGAAGAAGGCGATGGAGAAGATGCTGGCGGATTCGCCCTACGGTCAGGAGAGTGAGGTGCTCACCGGCAAGGACCTGTGGCACTTCCGCTCGCTGATGTTTACCAACAAACCAGACTTCATGATTGGTAACAGTTACGGCAAGTTCATCCAGCGCGACACCCTGAAGAAGGGCAAAGAGTTCGAGGTGCCGCTGATCAGGATCGGTTTTCCGATATTCGATCGGCATCACATGCATCGCGACACTACTCTGGGCTACGAGGGCGCCATGTACATGCTGAAGACCATTACTAATGCTGTACTTGAGCGTCTGGATGAAGAGACCCGTGAAATGGGTGTCACCGATTTCAACTACGATCTGGTCAGGTAGTTGTACAGTGTTCGCAGGCCTTGCTCGCTTCACTTGTTAACAGTATCCCGCTTTTAAGAGGGAGTGAGCAGGGCTTGCGACTTTATTTAGAGGTGATTCATGCCTAATGTAATGATTCGATTGAAGGATGATGGCGACCTTCTGTTCTATATCGCCAAGAAGGACCAGGAAGAGGTTATCGCCTCAGTAGAGAAGGACAGCGATACAGAGTGGGGCGGAGAGGTGGAGCTGACCGATGGTTCCAAGTACTACATAGATCCCATCAGTCCGCCACCAGAGTTTCCTACCACCTTGCGGTTCAGGCGCGCCTGAGCCGGGGTAGTGGATACCTATCTATATAGTATAGAGCTGACAGGAGCCTGCAATGATGACCACACCCATATCCGATGAGATTGCACTGCGTATAGGATTGGCGGCGCGTGAATTGCCGGATACAGATGCGGCCCGTCTATTGCAAGTGCTGGATGATGTCATTGGTCTGCCTCCGACTATAGATAAGCTGTCGGCTCTCTCGGTAAAGAGTATGAAGCGCGCCGGCCAAGGAGAGTTTGCGGATATAGATACGGCCGCAATCAAATCGGCCCTGGCCCATCTAAAAGGGGAGGTGGATCTGGAGAGTGAACCACTGCCGGAGATTGATCCCTACAGTGAGGGCGATATGGCTGGCAGTATTCGGGTGGCCTGCTCCTCCAATAAGGGAGAACTGCTGGATGGACACTTCGGCTCATGCCGCCGTTTTCTGATCTATCAGGTCTCCGCTGAGGATGGTCGTCTGATAGATATTCGCAATATCGACCATACCAAGGAGGTCGAGGATAAAAACAGTTATCGCGCATCACTCATCGACGACTGCCAGCTGCTGTTTACCGTCTCTATTGGCGGACCGGCTGCGGCCAAGGTGGTCAAAACAGGAGTGCACCCGGTGAAGATACCTCAGGGTGGAAACGCGCGGGAGGAGATGGATGTTTTACAGAGTGTGATCGCAGGGAAGGCTCCGCCCTGGCTGGCCAAGGTTATGGGGCAGTCGGCAGAGCAGAGGGTGCGGTTCGAGCTAGCGGAGTCGGAATAACAGGAGAGTGGACGGCGATGAAAGTGGCAGTAGTAAGTGAAGATTTTGAGACCCTGAGTGGCAAGGCGGGAAAGGCGACGCGTTTCCTGCTGTATGAGGCGGAACGGGATAAGCAACCGCGGCTGGAGATGAGATATGAGCTGCCGCAGAGTGTTCCAACCTTTCATGAGTTGCATCTGGACGACAAGACCCCGCATCCCCTGGATGGGGTGGTGCTGCTTGCCGCAGATGCGGGTGAGGGGTTCCGTGAGCGGATGCAGCGTCGGGCCATAACGGTGGTCCTTACCTCCGAGCGCAATCCGGAGAGGGCGATCATGATGATGTTTGATGGCACTCTACCGGAGGTTGAGCCTACACCACATACTGAAGGCAGTTGTTGCGCCTAGGTTGGTTTGTGATGATCACGCAGGTCCAACTCGACACCATTAGTGAGCTGATCAAGGCGGCACCGATTTTGGAGCAGTCGCTGCAGCAGTTACGCGGAGATTTTCCGGATATCCATTTTACCTACTGCATGGATGACGATGTGGTAGGGGCAACCCCTGTGTTAGAAGACAGCAACTTTAATCTCTATCTGGTGAATAGCAGCAGCCAATGCCTCAGTCTTACCCAGGATATGGATGCGGCCAGCGGCCTGGTGATTGCCGAAATCGAATCGGAATAGCTGGATTTTGTGGCGCGATTTGCACTTGCGCCCTATCAGGGGACTGGAATTAAACGCAAAGAACGCAAAGTTTCCGCTCCATGCTCACGCCCCTCGCCTACATCCCTGTAGGCGAAGGCGCAGAGGCGCAAAGATTATTATTGTTGACCGTGGTAATAAATCTTGGCGTGCTTTGTGTTTATTACTAGATGTCTGCAGTCGTCCCGATGTGGTGGTGTGTATCCTATTCAGGAGATGCCGGAGGTTGTGCCTCCTGTTCCGGTGTCTCAAGTTTTTGTACCGACTCAATCCACGGCTCTATACGTTTGCCATAGTTAAGGTTGACCGCAAAGCGAGGTGGTTTCGGCGGGGCATCTCGACGTGAGCTATGAGGGAAAGACATGTTGTCAAACAGCTGACGAAACTGCAGCGGCACATGAATGGTGTCTATGTGTAACCGCTGAATATGACCGGAGACATCCTGCTCTTTGCTGCTGATGTTATATTGTGCAGATATCAACCCTTGCGCAAAGATATAATGGTTGCGGTCACTGTACTTTTGTCTTAAGGCATCAAGATCCAATCCCGCATCGATTGCAAACAGCCGTGAATGCTCAACACGTTCAAAGGCCAGCCACTGCTCGGTATTCTTGGCCTGTTCTTGCAACTCCTCATCATCCGGTTTTGATGCCAGTGCCTTGTTCGCTTTAATTATGTTCGCTTTGACGTTCTTCAATGCTTGTTGGTATGTCGCCCCATCATACTCCAGCACTATGTATGCCTCTCTGGGGATGGTGACCTTGCGTCGCTGGTAATCGTCTCCGTATTTTATGATCTTCTCGGTATCGAATCCCAGCTGCTCCAGCTTATCGCGATCCAACCATGCGACATCTCCCCAATAGTCGGAAAACATAATTGGCCTTGGAGTATATTGGTATCTATCACTGTCGGTATCGTTCAGCACGCGCCATATTATCCGCAGGGAGATGCCGCTGTTCTCACTGAATGTGTAGTAGGGCGGTTTTAGTTCCCGTTCAGTAAGAGTGATTTGCTGTTCCGGCTCGCCGGATCGATTGTAGAAGACCCCGGCAAACACCACGAGATTGGTCACAATCAACAGTGCAAGACCCAACATGAACAGTTGGCGAGTAGAGATAGAGATCTTCATGCCGCCACCTCCTGCACCTGCCCGACTGTAACGTTACGGAGACGTTTGAAGACCATCAGCATCAATATTGCCGTAAGTGCAATCAGCAGGAAGAATAGATACTTCGGCATCCATTCCCACCACCAGTCAAAAAACTTGGTATAGAGAAAGATAGTAAAGAACACGGTGCCGGTGTTGACCACATCGTGCCATCCCCGTTTGATACCAAGCCATATCACTGCAGCACTAACGATGAATCCTGCAGTCTGGTAGATCCCTTCGATCATGTCATTTTCCATGGAGAGGTAGCTGACTGCCCCCCAGTTTGAGAGTACCAACATCGGCAGAAACAGAAGTAACAGAGCAAGCACCCGATAGGTTACGGCAAAGCCCGATACCCTGGTATGGGGTAGCAGTGGCACCAGGAACAGAAGCAGGGCCGCAGGGAAAAAGTTCTCCGGACGTTCACCGAAGTTGATCCAGTAACAGCCGCTCCAGGTCCCGACCTTTGCAGCCAGAAAGGCGGCAAACGAGAGGATACCGGCGGCCAGTAGCAGACGCGCATCCGAGGCATATGCCAGGATCACGGCAAACAGCGCCCAAACCAGAAAGGCGTTGGGTGACGGTGTGATGATGAAGATCTGTCCGAGCATAGAGAGATTGAGCACAAAGCAGGCTATGGCGGCCAAACCTGCCAGTTTTGTGAAATATCCGGTTTTTTCACGGCGTGAGAAATAGACGGTCAACCCCAGGCCGATTAGGGGAGCTGCCACCAGGATTACCACTTGCAGGCTGGTGGAGAGATATCCCCAGAACTGATAGAACATGAAAAACAGGCTGGCAGCCAGCCCCAAGGCCCCGAGGAACGATGCGATCTTCATCCCGAGGCTGAATCTCTTCTCTCGCACGTTAGAATCAACATCAAAGGTGGAGCTCAGTTGTGCGATCAACTCTCCGTGGTATTGCTCCAGGTTGTTACGCTGTTGTGCATCAAGGGAGAGGACCTCCTCCTGCAGCAGCAGCCTGAGTTCAGCATTGAATTGTTCGATCTGGTCGACCCGCTGCTGGGCATCACTCTTTGAGGTTATCTGCATAAATTTATCCCTAATTCAGGCATCTGCCGGTGGCCTCCAATCATATGTGATCGGCAGCGGTTTTGCAGCTGAGAATGCCGCTTTTAGGACCCACTACTGTCCCATTTAGTTTACTGTGTAAGGCTGTAATTCCTTATGTCGCTTAGCTCTATTGCTGGTTTGCTGGTTTGCTGGTATTTGAGACATGAAAACCAAAAACTGAGCGTCCCTTCTCCCTACGGGAGAAGGACAGGATGAGGGGATCAATAAAATCAAAGCCTTAGCTTTTAGATCCCCTCACCCTAACCCTCTCCCGGAGGGAGAGGGGATTATGTGGGGCAGCAATGTTTGGGACCCCGATTCCGTGCCGACAAGGCCCGTCTCTTCTTGTTACATCAGCGGTAACAGATTGGTGTGGATTCCTACATCATGATCTGAATTGTTGCGTTTGCGACAATTGATACAAGATTAATCTCTATAAAAAACAATAAGATAGAGTGTGGCATGGCCATTGCACTTCATAGGCTATTGTAAAGCGGGAGTTGTATCATCGATGAAACAGAGAGAGATAGCCGCGCTGCTGGATGAACCGGCGTGCGCCCACAATAACAAATCCAAATCGGGCTGCGCCAAGTCGAAACCGGGCGCTACCGCCGGTGGCTGTGTGCTGGATGGGGCGCAGATCGCCCTGTTCCCAATCGCCGATGTGGCCCATATCGTCCACGGCTCCATCGCCTGTGCCGGCAGCTCCTGGGATAACCGTGGTACCTGCTCCAGCGCACCGCGTCTCTCCCGGATCGGTATGACCACCGATCTTACGGAGCAGGATGTGATCATGGGGCGGGGCGAGAAGCGGCTGTTCCACTCTATTAAACAGGCCATCGATGACTACTCCCCGGCGGCGGTGTTTGTATATAACACCTGTGTCCCCGCCCTGATCGGCGATGATGTCGAGGCAGTATGCAAGGCGGCACAGGAGCGCTGGGGTACGCCGGTGGTGCCGGTGGATGTGGCCGGTTTTTATGGCACCAAGAACCTGGGCAACCGCATCGCCGGAGAGGCGATGGTCAAATATGTATGCGGTACCCGCGAGCCTGACCCGATACCGGAGGCGGCACAGCGTGAAGGTATCACGGTGCACGCTATCTCTCTGATCGGTGAATACAACATCGCCGGTGAGCTGTGGCATGTGCTGCCGCTGTTGGATGAACTCGGCCTGCGGGTGATCGGCAGTATTTCCGGTGACGCCCGTTTCCGTGAGGTGCAGACCATGCACCGCTCTGAGGTCAATATGATGGTCTGCTCCAAGGCGCTGATCAATGTCGCCCGTAAGTTGGAGGAGTCCTACGGTACCCCCTGGTTCGAGGGGAGTTTCTACGGGGTGCGGGATGTCTCCCAGGCACTGCGTGACTTTGCCCGTATTATCGATGATGCGGATCTGAGCGGTCGGACCGAGGCGCTGATTAAACGTGAAGAGGCGCGTATCGATGAGCTGTTGCAGCCGTGGCGCGCCCGCCTTAAGGGCAAGAAGGTGCTGCTCTATACCGGAGGGGTGAAGTCATGGTCCATAGTGGCAGCCCTGCAGGACCTGGGTATGGAGGTGGTTGCAACTGGTACCAGGAAATCGACCGAGGATGACAAGGCGCGCATCAGACAACTGATGGGCGAGGATGCGGTGATGCTGGAGGAGGGAAATCCGCGCAACATGATCGATATGGTGTATGAGCACGATATAGACATCATGATCGCCGGCGGTCGCAACATGTATACCGCCCTTAAGGCGCGTATCCCTTT
Organism: Sedimenticolaceae bacterium; assembly: GCA_050293315.1. Lineage (GTDB taxonomy): Bacteria > Pseudomonadota > Gammaproteobacteria > Chromatiales > Chromatiaceae > CBFDBF01. The sequence continues at coordinate 44,723 of JBNKMS010000007.1, read as the reverse complement.
TTTGCATATCAACCAGGAGCGTGAGTTTGCCTATGCCGGATATGACGGCATGGTGGAGTTCGCACGGCAGATGGCGTTGACCATCGAGAGCCCGATCTGGCCGGCGGTGCGTAATCCAGCAATTTGGCATCAAAACAGCTCCACGACGGAATCCAAGGAGGTGGCGTGATGGTCGAGATAATCAGACGCAGCAAGGCGCTCTCTGTTAGCCCCCTCAAGGTGAGTCAGACCGTCGGTGCAGCATTGGCCTTTCTTGGGTTTGACCGCTGCATGCCTATGCTGCACGGCTCGCAGGGGTGTACCGCCTTTGGCAAGGTCCTGTTTGTCTTGCACTTCCGCGAGCCGATTCCGTTGCAGACTACGGCCATGGATCAGGTCTCCACGGTCATGGGTTCCGAAGAGAGTGTGGTAGAGGGGCTAAAGACCATCGCGGAGAAGAGTGATCCGCTTCTGATCGGTATACCTACCACAGGTCTTACCGAGACCCAGGGCAGCGATCTGAATATGGCGCTCAAGGAGTTTCGCAGAGAATATCCACAGTTCGACCATATAACCGTGGTCCCTGTATCTACTCCCGATTATTCAGGTTGTGTTGAGACCGGTTTTGCCAAGGCAGTTGAGGAGATCATAAAGGTAACCGTACCTACTTTTGAGGAGTCTGGTACCAGGCCTGGACGCAACTGCCTGCAGATAAATGTGCTGGTGGGGCCATCCATGACCCTGGGTGATCTGGAGGAGCTAAAAGAGATCATCGAGGCATTTGGTCTGCGCCCGGTGTTGGTCCCCGATCTCTCCGACTCTCTAGGCTATCTAGGCGCAGATGATTTCTCACCCCTGACCATCGGCGGTACCTCGGTATCCGAGTTGGCGACCTTGGGGGACGCTGCGGCGACCCTGGTGGTGGGTCGCTCCATGTTCAAGGCGGCGGATGAACTGGCAGAGCGTACCGGTGTGCCGGACTACCGCTTCGATCACCTGATGGGACTGGAGGCAGTGGATGGCCTGGTGGACAGCCTGCATCGCATCACCGGTGAGCCGGTGCCTGCCAGACTGGAGCGGCAGCGCGCCCAGCTGCAGGACGCCATGCTGGACAGCCATTTTATGTTGGGTATGTCGCGGATTGCTATCGCGGCCGAACCGGATCTGCTGGTGGCCCTCAACCAGATGCTAGCCGGTATGGGTGCGGAGACGGTGGCTGCCGTATCTCCAGTAAATGCACCGGTGCTGCAGGAGATGATTGCAGAGAGAGTAAAGATCGGTGATCTGGAGGACCTGGAGAAAATCGCCGCTGCCGAGGGTGCCGAGGTCTTAATTACCAACTCCCACGGCGAGCAGAGTGCTGAACGTCTCGGTATACCGTTGTTGCGGGCCGGGTTGCCGCAGTATGACCTGCTTGGAGGGATGCATAAGGTATGGATCGGTTATCGCGGTAGTCGTCAGACCCTGTTTGATCTGGCCAACATCATGTTGAGCCTGGAGAAGGGTGAGATCCATCCATATCGTTCCATCTATGCACAGAGAGTGGAGGCGAGCCATGACGCTACAACGTCGACTGCAGCTGGTGGAATGCACCACTGAGGACAATTGGGTGGAGACCGCAATCAAGGTGGCCTTTGCCACCAGTGACATGACCCATGTGGACCAGCATTTTGGTGCGGCGCACTCGTTTGCGATCTATGCGCTGGACCGAGATCGGTATTGTGTGCTTGAGGTGGCTGAGTTTGGTAGCCCGGATGAGATGCCACCGCAAAACGCTACAGGCCAGTACGCTACGGGTCTGTACGAAGATAAGCTTGCAGCCAAGATCGATCTGCTGGAGCGGTGTGCCGCCGTATATAGCCAGGCCATCGGTGCGTCGGCAATCAACCAGTTGCGGGCCAAAAATATTCAGCCGATCAAGGTGCCGCCCGGCACCCCTATCAGTGAGCTGATTGCTGCGCTGCAGCGTGAGTTGCAGCAGGGTCCAAGCAGTTGGTTGGCGAGGGCAATCGAACAGACCATGCCGGCCGATCCATCCCGTTTTGACCGGATGGAGGAGGAGGGCTGGCAGGAATAACGTCGCATCAGATTGGAGTGGTGCTTACTTTTTATAAGCCGCAAATAGCGCCTATATTTGAATGATAAGTGAAAGCTATTTTAAGTAAGTGCAATTTGAATCATGTTTTTTAATTATTACTAAATCAGGAGTATAGAGTTATGAGTGAAACAACAGTGTCTATTGCCGCAGATGATCCGGTCCTGGAGACAGAATTCGCCCAGGAGATGGTCAGGCAGATGCGTGCCGTCGATACCTACGGTACCTTTGATAAGTTGCCGGTTAACGAGATCCTGGATCCATTTGTACTTACCAAAGAGAGAAAGGCAGATATCCCGGTCGTGGGGGATCCGGATGAGATCGTTATGTCTCGTCTTACCGCCTTCTATAACGCTATTGCCGCCATGATCGAGAAGGAGTGCGGACTGATGGCGGTACCGATGATGAATATTACCCACGAGGGTTTTGGTCGTGTCCTGATTACCGTGGGTAAGCTGGTGGTCATGGACAAGACCCTGCGCGATGTCCATCGCTTCGGGTTTCCCAGCCTGTCCAAGATGAAGGATGAGGCAGATACCTTGTTGTCAGTTGCGTTGGAGATCATCGGTATGAACTCCAAAGTGGCAGGTATGTAGAATATTGAGTAGAGGATAATCCGATGAATATGATTACTGGTTTAACTAGAGGCGGTGAAGAGTATATACCGGAGTTTGTAGTGGCCATTGATCAGGGCAAATGTATTGGCTGCGGTCGCTGCTTCAAGGTGTGCCCGCGAGATGTGCTGGACCTGATCGAAAGGGCCGACCTCATGGATGATGACGATGATGACTACGGGGATGATGATGACTTCTCTGATGATGTCGTCATGGTGATGAGCTTGAAGGACCCTATGGACTGTATAGGCTGCGAATCCTGTGCCCGTATATGTACCAAGAAGTGTTTTAGCCACGAACCACAACCTAAGGCCGCGTGAGATTATGTAGGGGCTCACTCCTGTGAGCGATTAGGTGCTGAAGCAGATTTTTATCGACCGCAGGTGCGGGCTCCTACAGGTTAAATCGAAAAAAGTAGTGGTGTTGTAGGAGCTCACTCCCGTGAGCGATTGCTCGTGTGAAATCCGTATAGTGCAGTTATCCGGGAGGGTCTCACTTGTCTGATCTAGTCTTTGTCTACGGCACCCTGCGTCGGGGAGAGGCCAATCACCATCTACTCTCTGGCGCAGAGTTCTGTGGTCTCCATCTGACCAGGCCGAGATACCGTATGCTGCATCTGGGGACATATCCAGGGGTGGTGTCCGGGGGCTCGACTGCCATAGAGGGGGAGGTCTACCGGGTCGACGGCAGGGGTCTGGTCGATCTCGATCGTCTCGAGGCATATCCACGGTTGTATAGAAAGGGGCTTATACCCACCCTCTGGGGACGGGCCTGGATCTATCTCTATCGTGGTAGTCGCGACCACCGTGCCCAGATTCCAACCGGCAGGTGGTGCGGTGCCACCATGTGTTGTAGACCATTCAAGCTGTAGCGGCTGAACTTTGTAGCGTTTGCTACAAATTGGCTGGATTCGACATTCGTTTATTACAGCATACTTCCATAACATATTGAATATTAATATAAATTAATTCTGGCACGCCGCTTGCTCTTATGCCTGTAAGGAGTAAGCAATGAACAGACATACATCGAAAATTACTGTAAATGACACCACCCTGCGCGACGGCGAACAGTCGGCCGGTGTGGCATTTTCGCTGCAGGAGAAGCTGGCGATCGCCAATGCCCTGGATGCGCTGGGGGTGCCGGAGCTGGAGATAGGCATCCCCTCGATGGGGGAGGAGGAGCGCCGCTCTATCCGGGCCGTTGCGGATGTGGTCAGCAATGCCCAGCTCATGGTCTGGTCGCGCATGCATAGTCACGACATAGCCCAGTGCCGGGGGTTGGGGGTGCATCGGGTAGACCTGTCGATACCTCTGTCAGACCAGCAGATAACTAACAAACTTGGCCGTTCCCGCGAGTGGGTACTAAAACAGATCGACCGCTGTGTTGGCGAGGCGCTAGAGCTGGGGGTCGAGGTATGTATCGGCGGTGAGGATGCCTCACGCGCCGATCCTGAATTTCTCTGGCGGGTGGTGGAGCGGGCTGAGCTGGCCGGGGCCAGCCGTTTTCGCTTTGCCGATACCGTCGGCATTATGGATCCGTTTGGTGTGTATGAGGCCATCAGTAACCTGCGCTCTATCACCGGTCTGGAGATAGAGATGCACGCCCATGATGATCTCGGGCTGGCGACGGCTAACACCCTGGCTGCGGTCCGTGGCGGTGCAACCCATGTGAACACCACGGTACACGGTCTCGGCGAGCGGGCCGGCAATGCCCCCCTGGAGGAGGTGGTGATGGGGCTGCGCAACTTTTTCAGCCAGGGACACGATATCGACATGGCGCACTACGCCACTCTCTCCAATCTGGTCGAGCGCGCATCCGGGAGGAGTGTCGGTTGGCAGAAGAGTCTGGTCGGTGCGGGGGTATTCACCCACGAGGCCGGCATCCATGTGGATGGCCTGATAAAGGACCGGCGTAACTATCAGGGGGTTGATCCTGCAGAGATGGGCCGTGATCACCAGTTTGTGTTGGGTAAGCACTCAGGCAGTCATGCGGTGATGCAGGCCTATGCGAATATGGGTGTGGAGTTGAATCGTTCACAGGCGGAGATGCTGATCATGCTGGTGCGCCATCACGTGGCGCAGTACAAGCGGCCACCTGAGGATGGTGATCTGCGCCACTTCTATGCACAGATTAGCGGGGAGGGTGGTGAATGGACGCTACAGTGAAATGTGAGCTGGCTATTGCTGAGATAACAGCGGTAGAAAAGAGACCGGTTTCGCTGTGGCGGCAGCTGCGGGAGGATGTCTCCTGTGTGTTTCAACGTGATCCCGCTGCGCGTACCAGGATTGAGATCATCACAACCTATCCGGGAGTGCACGCGATACTGCTCTATCGCCTGGCCAATCGGTTATGGCGGAGAGGCCAACGCTATCTGCCGCGGCTTATCTCTTTCATCGCCAGGTTTTTTACCGGGGTCGATATCCACCCCGGCGCCACTATCGGCCGTCGCTTTTTTATCGACCATGGGGCCGGCGTAGTAATTGGTGAGACTGCCGAGGTTGGTGATGATGTAACGCTCTACCACGGCGTCACTCTGGGGGGTGTCTCCTGGAACAAGGGTAAGCGCCATCCTACCCTGGGTGACCGTGTGGTAGTCGGTGCAGGGGCGAAGATCCTGGGGCCTATTACTATAGGTAGTGGGGCGCGGGTGGGGGCAAACTCGGTCGTCATCGAGGCGGTACCGGATGGTAAGACGGTTGTGGGCATCCCTGGTAAGGTGGTGCAGTCCAGCCAGGCAGCTACCGGTTCCGTTGATGGGATCGACCTTAACCATCACCTGATCCCTGATCCGGTCGCGGACGCAGTCAACTGTCTGTTGGAACGTATTCGTCTGCTGGAGCAGGAGGTTGGTATCTACAAAGAGATTGCTGGTGGTGACGCAGGCGAGGAGGAGTGTGTCCGGTGCAATGCGAAACAGGTGTGTGGGCCATTATAGTCTAAGCTTAAATACTGGAGATGCGGGATGAGTGAAACTGAATTGGAACTTGATATGGATGAGCTGAATAGCGCTGAGGAGTTCCTCGACTATTTCGGTATCGAATACGATCTGTCGGTGGTGCAGGTAAACCGGCTGCATATACTGCAGCGCTTTCATGACTATATAGGACATGTCGTGGATATGCCGGATAGCGAGACCGGGCAGAGGGAGTTGTATGCCTCTCTGCTCGGTCGGGCCTACAACGATTTTGTCTGTTCAGATGCACAGACGGAAAAGGTGTTTAGGGTATTTAAGATGCATGAGCCGTTCAGCGTTGAGGTCCCGCTGACCGGTTTAATATCACAGGTGGGTGGCAGTGCGACCAAGGTTTGAATATGGCGAGGCGGTGCGGGTTATCCGCAATCTGCGTAATGATGGCACCTTCCCGGGTGAACCGAGAGGGCGTCTGCTGGTGCGTAGTGGCAGTGTCGGATATGTGCGCGATGTCGGGACCTTTCTGCAGGACCAGTTGATATATTCGGTCGACTTTATCGAGGCCGGACGTATGGTGGGTTGCCGTGAACAGGAGTTGCAGCCCGCATCCGATCCCTGGATCCCAACGCGCTTTGAGTTTCGCGAGAAGGTCACCCCGACGATCCCGCTGGCCATAGGTGGAGAAGTCGTTGCCAACCCCGGTGCTGAGGGTGAGATTGAGAAGGTGCTGCGCGAGTGTGAAGGTGGTCCCGCCTATCATGTGCGTTTTAACGGGCGGACCCTGCAGGTGCCGGAGGGCTCTCTGGATTTCATCTCACCAGAATACGGAGATGGGCAGTGATTCCGGCAGATGATAAACATACGGTCTCGCCTGAATTCAGTTATCACCTGCTGCGCAATGCGTTGAACGATTTTGGCAAGAACCTGCCGCAGCTTAATCCAGATGAGTACCAGCAGGTCTACCGGAAGGCGAGCAAGAGTTACGAGCTGGAGTCGCTGGTGATTGCTGCACCAGAGGCCGATGGGCTGGTGATACCGGAGGAGCAGGTGCACCGATCGGTGGCCAGTATTGCATCCCGTTATCAGAGCAAGGACGAATTCCTGCAGGATCTGCAGGACAACGGACTGGATGAGGCTGGTCTGCACCACGCGCTCTATCGAGAGCTGATGTTCGATGGGGTGATGCAGCTGGTAACCGCAGGTAGTGACCCCATAAGCGACGTCGATGTGCGTCTGTTCTATGAGATGCACAGGGAACGTTTTGAACAGCCTGAGCTGCGGGTTGCCAGCCATATCCTGATTACCGTGAATCCAGATTTTCCCGAAAACAGCAGGGATGCTGCGATTGCGAGGATGGAGCAGGTGGTGGACAAGCTGGCGGGCAGGGCCAACCGTTTCCCCCAATTCGCTAAACGCTACTCCGAGTGTCCTACCGCGATGGAGGGCGGCAGACTGGGAGAGGTCAAGGCGGGGCAGCTATACCCAGAGCTGGACGCGGTACTGTTTTCAATGGAAGAGGGTCAGATCAGCTCCATCATTGAATCGGAGATGGGTTTTCATATTTTGTTATGTGAAAAGATCAAGCCTGGAAAGCAGGTGCCATACAACAAGACAGAGGCAAAGGTACGTGCGATGTTGGAGGAGCGCCACCGGCGCAACCGTCAGAGGAGTTGGCTGGCGGAGCTGAGAGAGAGGTCCCACGCATCTTAAGGAAGCTCTGATTAATGCCATCCCTGGCACTGTCAGAGCGCGGAAACAGAATTTGATGCTAAACAATCACCGGCTCTTCCACCAGCTCTGGCGGGGCCTGTAACGGCTCATCCTGTAGCGTATCCAGGTGTTTTTCCAGCAGAGAGGTCTGGCGGGTATGGCCGATGTGGAACAGGGCCTCACCCTCATAAATCAACGGTATATTGGTGCGCCCAATGATGATGCCGTCTGATGGGGCGTTGATTGTCGCCTCCATCTGGCCTGTAGGATCTGAGATCACCCCCAACTGCTCACCTTTTGTTACCATACTGCCAAGTTTTACCTGGGCACGCAGTATGCCGCTCTTAGGGGCGCGCACCCACATGCTGGAGCGGAGTAGGGCGGCCGGTCTGGTTGATCTCTTTTTCAGCTGCGGCAGCATCCCAAGATGACGCAGTACGTTGACGATACCCCTGACTCCGACCCGGATTGATACCTCGTCAAAGCGTAGCGCCTCTCCCGCCTCGAACACCATCACTGATACGGACGCGTTGGCAGCGACAGCGCGGAGTGATCCCTCTGGTGCGGCAGAATGCAGCAGGATAGGAGAGCCGAACTCCCTGGCCAGGGGGGCGATCTTCGCATCATTCATGTTGGCGCGGATCTGGGGGAAATTGTCACGATGTATGGCAGCGGTATGCAGGTCAATCCCAATATCTGAGCGTTGCACCACATGTGACATGAATACGTTTGCCATACGCCCCGCCAGGCTACCGGTTTCACGTCCGGGGAAGCTTCTGTTCAGGTCACGTCGGTCTGGAAGATAGCGTGCATGATTGTGAAAACCCAAGACATTGACTATAGGTACGGCGAGTATGGTTCCGCTGAGTCTCTTCAGAGAAGATAGAGATAATACGCGACGGATAATCTCTATACCGTTGATCTCATCACCATGGATTGCAGCACTGATAAACAGGGTGGGTCCATCCTTTTTCCCGTGCACTACATGGATAGGCATCTCCACATGGGTGCTGGTATGCATGCCTGGCAGATGCAGGTTGATTACATCACGGCTGCCAGGACTGATCTTGGAATCCGCTATAATGAAATCCTCCCGCATCGACACTACCCCTTACCCTTGGTTCTGGTTCTGTGTGGTTTCGCGTTCTTTTCGATAAACTCGATAATCATTGTGGCAACGTCCTTACCAGTTGCTGCCTCGATACCCTCAAGACCTGGAGATGAATTTACCTCCATGACCACAGGTCCATGGTTTGATCTGAGGATATCCACACCGCACACATTCAGCCCCATGATCTTGGCTGCGCGTACCGCGGTGGAGCGCTCCCCCGGGGTCAGTCGTACCAGTTTGGCAGAGCCGCCGCGGTGCAGATTGGAGCGGAACTCGCCCTCCTTGCCTTGGCGCTTCATGGCGGCCACCACCTTGCCACCGATAACAAAGCAGCGGATATCAGCACCGCCCGCTTCCTTGATAAACTCCTGGATAAGTATATTGGCCCTCAGACCCATGAACGCCTCGACTACACTCTCTGCCGCTTTATCTGTCTCAGCCAGGACCACCCCTATACCCTGGGTGCCCTCCAGAAGTTTGATCACGGCGGGCGCACCACCAATCATGCGCAGCATGTCCTGAATATCATCCGGTGAATGGGCAAAACCGGTGACCGGCATGCCGATCCCCTTACGCGCCAGGAGTTGGAGAGATCTAAGTTTGTCTCTGGAACGGGTCACGGCAACAGACTCGTTGAGCGGATATACACCCATCATCTCGAATTGGCGCAACACGGCCGTGCCATAGAAGGTGACGGAGGCGCCGATACGCGGGATTATGGCATCGAATCCGGTCAGGTCTTCTCCTTTATAATGGATGGATGGACGCAGTGAGGTGATATTCATATAACAGCGAAGTGCATCCAATACCCTGCACTCATGCCCGCGCGCATTTGCCGCTTCGACGAACCTTTTAGTGGAGTAGAGTTTTGGGTTGCGCGATAGAATGGCTATCTTCATATCGGTGCCTTGGTCTGTCCGTTCTCGCCGCCCTGGATATAAGAGAGGGCAGGGTTGATTATAAAGTTGCCGGCCTTGATCGCTGTACGTCCAAGCAAGATACGAAACCTCATGTTATCGCGAGCAGTCAGTGTCATCTCAATCTCATCTCTCCAGTCGCCAATTAGAATGGTTGTTTTAATGACCACGCGCTCTTCGCTGTGTCCGCCGGAGTCTTTTACCGATCTGCGATCAACTACTGGCGCCTCACACTCTATCTCTTGCTCAATGCTGTTCTGGATTGGATGTACTGAAAACCGCACCCAATCCGTGCCGTCGCGGTTGAAGGTATCCAGGGCAAACGCGTGTATACATGAGGTTCTGGCCCCGGTGTCTACTTTGGCCTTCATAGCTGGCAGACCAAGATCCGGTAGCTGTACCCATTCTCGCCAGCCGAGTTGTCGTTGTTGTGTACTCAATTATATTCTCTAACTTATGTGAGCAGATGTATCAAAGTATAATAGGTATAGAGGGCGATACCTACAGATTATTAAGACTCTGTGTTTAACTGAAGCTTGCGATAAAGGGTACGTTCGCTGACGCCTAGTTTTGCAGCCAGGGATTGCCTATCTCCAGGAAAGTTTGCGACCGCCCATTCAAGATAGCGTTTTTCCATCAGGTCTAGTGGAATTATACCGCTGAACTCCATATCCACCGGTTCTCTTTTCTTTGATTCATCAAGAAGATCAGGAAAGTGCTGCGGTGTTAAGGTGTCCCCATCTGATAGTACAATAGCTCGTTCCAACAGATTACGCAGTTCGCGCACGTTTCCTGGAAAATCGTGTGTTGCCAATAGTGAAATTGCATCGCGACTCAATTTAGCTGGACGATCCTGTGTAATTCGGGCAAGTAGTTGTTCAACTAATTTTGGCAGATCATTGAGGCGTTGACGCAGTGGTGGCAGGACAATAGGGAATACATTTATACGGTAGTATAAATCCTGACGAAAGCTGCCAGCTTTAACCATTGCTTCCAGATCACGATGGGTGGCGGCGATCACCCTGAAGTTTGCACTTAATGGTTCGACGCCGCCAACGCGCCTATAGGTTCCGGTTTCCAGGAGTCGGAGCAGCTTAACCTGTAGCGGTAGAGGTATATCTCCCACCTCATCTAAAAACAGGGTGCCGCCCTCTGCGGCCTCCACCAGGCCGATCTTGCGTGATAGTGCCCCGGTAAAGGCGCCGCGCTCATGTCCGAACAGTTCACTCTCGAATAGGGTTTCGGTGAGGCTGGAACAGTCAACTGCTACAAAAGGCGAGTCTGCATGAGGGCTCATATCATGGATGGCATGGGCCACTAACTCCTTGCCAGTTCCGGATTCACCCAGTAATAACACCGAGATATCCTTGGCGGAAACGCGGCGGGCCAACTCCAGCATGTGCATGAAAGAACGGTCGAACCCTACTAGTTCACGATCTTTGGTGCCGAGTCTGGCATGACGCAGAATTCGCATCGTCTCCAGGAAAAATGTCTCGTTCTCTTCTCCTGCAACGGGTGCAATTATCACCTCGACGTGCTCAGGTCCGGCAGGGGTCTGATGGACATGCAGTACCCGGCGCGGCTCGCCAGATATAAGACAATCGCGTAATGGGCAGCTTTCACCGGCCTGATCACATGGTGTGGTGTAGTGGTGTGAGACATCGTAACAGAAGCGCCCCTGTACACTGTCATCCACTCCGAACTGGCGCCGGTAGGCATCGTTCACCGCCACGATCCTATAGTCAGGTGTCATCAGGACCTTGGGTTCCGGAAGGGCCTCAAGCAATTGGATAAGGTCTGGAAGAGCTTTTGGATTGGTCTGTGTCATGTTAACAGTACCCATAGTTACGACATATTATGCAGTCATGCATCAGCATACTGCCATAAATGGCATAATTATCAAACAATCATATATCCCTTAAAACACTCAATTTACATAAAGCATTGTTAAATAATGGATTAATAATCATGGCATGCAATATGCAATATTAAATTAATTGCCAATAACCATGTCTATTGTGGCAGTTAACGCAATATGAGTGGCAATTAACACATTTTTTATTAAGCAACTATGGGAACACCTTTAACATGATGATTGCAGTTACTAGTCAGAATTTTAGAACCATTACCGGTCATGCAGGTATGACTCGCCGTTTTCTCATCTATGAGATAGATGAGCAGGGAAAGCCGGTAGAGAGTGGTCGTCTTGATCTGGACAAGATGATGACCATGCATGAGTTCCGCAACAAGGATGGCAGCCACCCGCTGGATCAGATGGATGTAATTATTACCGCTAGCGCCGGCGCCGGGTTTATACAAAAACTCCAGTCACGCGGTGTGCAGGTGGTGGTGACCGGAGAGACAGATCCAGTCCAGGCGGTTATCGATATGCAGAATAACCAGATCAAGCCTCCAGCCCCGGACTCATGTAATCACGGTCATCATCATGGACATAACCATGGTGATCATGGGCACCACTGTCACGGTCATAGCTGAATAATTTAATTATTGGTCTATCCGGGCAATGCAAATATCAGCCATACATCGAAGAGGCAGTCCTCTATCCAAAGAGATCGCATTGGTCTTGATCATTAAGCTGTGTGTATTAACAGCGCTTTGGTATGCGTTTTTTCGTGATCCAGTACTCCCGTCGATGATTGATGGGATGGATCCGGAACAGGTGTCATCGGCACTGTTGCAGCACCCGGTAAAAGAGGAAATACAGCCATCCGAGGGACCGGGGCAGATAAATATCCGGTGAGGCCATGACCGGAGTAAGGGGGGTGTTTCTGGTATTTCCGGGAACATCAGATCAAACACAAAACGAGAGAATAAACGATGATTACTGAAGAGGTTGTTGATCTGTCGCGATTACAATTCGCTGTAACCGCGTTTTATCATTTTCTATTTGTTCCGTTAACGCTAGGGCTCACCTTCATCCTTGCCATCATGGAGACTACCTATGTGATGACCGGGAAAGAAATCTACAAGGATATGGTGAAGTTCTGGGGCAAATTGTTCGGTATTAACTTTGCGCTCGGTGTAACCACCGGCATCACCATGGAGTTTGAGTTTGGCACCAATTGGGCCTATTACTCCCACTATGTAGGTGACATCTTCGGGGCGCCACTGGCGATCGAGGGGTTGATGGCGTTCTTTCTGGAATCCACCTTCATAGGTCTGTTTTTCCTTGGCTGGGACAAGCTAACCAAGCGCCAGCACCTGGTGGTTACCTATCTGACCGCTATCGGTTCAAATCTGTCCGCCGTCTGGATCCTGATCGCCAACGGGTGGATGCAGAACCCGGTGGGTGCTGAGTTCTCCTACGTTACCATGCGTATGGAGATGACCAGCTTCCTGGATCTGGTGTTCAATCCTGCGGCCCAGGCCAAGTTTGTACATACCGTCTCCGCAGGCTATGTCACCGCCTCAGCCTTCGTATTGGGTATCAGCTCCTGGTATCTGCTCAAGGGCAGGGATGTTGAGTTCGCCAAGCGCTCCTTTCGCATCGCGGCGGCCTTCGGCCTGGCGGCATCGCTGTCGGTAATCGTTTTGGGTGACGAGTCCGGTTATGCCGTGACCGAGCACCAGAAGACCAAGCTGGCCTCCCTGGAGGGTATGTGGGAGACCCAGCCGGCCCCGGCATCCTTTACCGTATTCGGTATCCCGGACGAGGAGGCGCGCACCAATCATGCCGAGATAAAGATACCCTACATGCTTGGTATCCTGGCATCGCGTTCCACCAGCGAGGTACTGCCTGGTCTGAACGATCTGGAGGCCCAGGCGGAGGAGCGTATCCAGCGTGGTGCGACTGCAGTAACGGCACTGGAGGCGTTGCGTAAGAACGGTGATGATCAGGAGGCGCGCGCCATCTTTGAGGCCAGCAAGGACGATCTAGGCTATGGTCTCCTGCTCAAACGACATATCGAAGATGTCTCACAGGCCACGCCGGAGATGATCCAGCAGGCGGCCAAAGATAGTCGTCCGCTGGTGGCGCCGATGTTCTGGACCTTCCGGCTCATGGTATTGCTCGCCTTCCTGTTGCTGACCCTGTTTGGACTGTCGTTCTACTATTCAGCCAAGAATGTATTCCAGGAGAAGCGCTGGCTGCTGAAGTGGGCCCTATTCTTTATCCCAATGCCGTGGCTGGCCTGTGAGTTCGGTTGGTTCGTGGCCGAGTTCGGACGTCAGCCGTGGAGTATATTCGGCATACTTCCGACAGGGCTTTCAACTTCCACCCTGTCGTCCGGCAGTCTGTACTTCTCGCTTATCGGCTTCACCCTGTTTTATACCGGTCTGCTAATTACCGAGTTGTATCTCATGTTTAAGTACGCGCGTCTTGGTCCCAGCTCTCTTGGCACCGGGCGTTATCACAGTGAGCAAGGCGGTGTGGCAACCAGCGGCGTAGCGGCGCCTATGCAGTCCGCGGAGGGTAATTAAAATGATAATCGATTATGAAATCCTGAAGATCATCTGGTGGTTGCTGGTGGGTGTGCTGCTACTCGGCTTTGCCATCATGGATGGTCACGACATGGGGATCGGCACTCTGCTACCTTTCGTTGGACGCAATGATGTAGAGCGCCGTGCCATCATCAATACCATAGGCCCACATTGGGATGGAAACCAGGTTTGGTTTATCACCGGTGGTGGTGCCATCTTTGCCGCCTGGCCTGTGGTGTATGCCACCGCCTTCTCCGGCTTCTATATTGCCATGCTGGCGGTCCTATGGGCCCTATTCTTTCGCCCCGTAGGGTTCGACTATCGAAGTAAGATAAATAATCCGACCTGGCGCAAGAGCTGGGATTGGGGTCTGTTTATCGGTGGTGCTGTGCCTTCGCTGATCTTCGGCGTGGCCTTCGGCAACCTGCTGTTGGGTGTGCCCTTCTATTTCGAGGATAACCTGCGTCCGGTCTATACCGGTGGTTTCTTCGAGCTGTTGAATCCGTTTGCCTTGCTGGCCGGTGTCGTCAGCTTCTCCATGCTGACGTTTCATGGTGCGCATTTTCTTATGATCCGCACCGAGGGAGAGATCTACGAGCGTGCGCGTAAGGCCTCGCTAATCTTCGGTCTTTTGATGTTGGTGGCCTTCGCCGCGGCCGGGGTATGGGTGGCCATGGGTATACCGGGTTATCGCATCACCTCTGAGGTCATCCCCGGGGCCCTGCCCAACCCTCTGGACAAGAGTGTGGAGATGGCGGTGGGCGCCTGGCTGGACAACTACGCCAAACAGCCCCTTACCATGCTGATACCTCTGCTTGGATTTGCCGGTGGACTCCTGGGTATTGCCTTTGCCAGGCTACGGCGTCCGGTCGCCGCATTTTGGAGCAGCGCTGTTTCTCAGCTCGGCGTCATCGGCACCGCTGGTGTCTCCATGTTTCCGTTCATCATGCCGTCCAGCAGCGACCTGCGGAGCGGTCTCACGGTATGGGACAGCGTATCCAGCCACCTGACTCTTGAGGTGATGTTCTGGGCAGCTGTGATCTTTACCCCGATCGTACTGAGCTATACCGCTTGGTGCTACAAGGTGATGTCCGGAAAGGTGACGACAGAATATGTCGAAGCAAACGATCATTTAGCCTACTAAACAATCAGGAGACAATTATGTGGTATTTCACTTGGATGATTGGCATCGCCATGGCGATCATGTTTGCAGTACTGAATGCGATGTGGTTTGAGTCGCAACAGGATCGAGGTGATGCAGAATAATCATATCTAGAATTGCTTAGTCCCAAGCGCTTTGGCCACAGAGTACCGTGGCCATTTTTTTTGCACATATATGTGCGGGAACTTTGTTGTGCGGTAATATGTTCTAGTAGTTGTACTGCGGGCGCCTGCGGTGGAGTTGATCTTGTAGTAACAGGGTTGTTAGTAAATCTGTGTGGTAGATTCAACTTGATAATAAACCTCAGATGAGCAAACCTATGCCCGAGAGTTGACATTATTCTAGCTGAATAACAGGAAGGCGTATTTGGACGACAGGGGTTATGCCAAAAGATGATATAGAATTCACCTGGCCTGGCCATGACATCACTGCTGACGATGATACGACGGGCGTCAAGTCTATCGGTGCGCGCATACGCCGCATCATATTTTGGTTGTTGCTTCTGGCTGTTCTTTGGCAGGGGTGGTATTTCGGCTGGGTATTGTGGTGGCGCTACAATAATCCGGAGATGACATCCTTTATGCAGCACCGGCTTGTGGTGATGCAGGAGTCGAATCCAAAGGCATTGATTAAGCATGTGTGGGTGCCTTACAAACAGATATCTGTCTATCTTAAAAAGGCCGTGGTCGCTGCTGAGGACGACAAGTTTATCGACCATAAAGGATTTGATTGGGAGGGCATACAAAAAGCCCTGGATAAGAATGAACGTCGTGGTAAGGTGGTTGCCGGCGGTTCAACGATTTCCCAGCAGTTGGCCAAGAATCTATTTCTCTCCGGTAGTAAGACGCCATGGCGTAAGGCCCAGGAGGCTGTCATCACTGTCTGGCTGGAACTACTTTGGGACAAACGTCGTATCCTTGAGGTATATCTGAATTCAGTCGAGTGGGGTAACGGTATATTTGGCGCTGAGGCGGCAGCAAGGCGCTATTTCAATACCAATGCAGCTAGTTTAACGGTAATTAATGCGGCGCGTCTTGCGGTTATGTTGCCATCACCACGCCGTTTTGAAAGAAATCCTTATTCACCATATGTAAACGAGCGTACTATGATAATCGTTGAACGCATGTTCTATTCCAGGGTGCCGTAGCATAATGCGGTTACAGTTAACTGGTTAATGCAAGATGTCATCTGAACACAAATCTACTATCAATAGGGATGAGGACGCTCTGTTTATGCAGCACGCTCTGGGCCTGGCTCGCCGCGCAGAGGAGGAGGGCGAGGTGCCGGTGGGTGCCGTGCTGGTGCGGGATGGAGAGATTATAGGTGAAGGTTGGAACCGGCCAATCAGTAGTAGTGATCCATCTGCGCACGCCGAGATCCAGGCGCTTCGGGACGCTGGTAGACGAGTGGGAAACTATCGCCTTCTGGACAGTACCCTTTACGTGACTCTGGAGCCGTGTCCGATGTGTGCTGGCGCCATTGTCCACGCGCGTGTGGCCAGGTTGGTATTTGGGGCCTACGATCCAAAGGGTGGGGCTGCGGGGAGTGTGTTTGATCTGCTACCTCCGGATGGGAGGTTTAACCACAGCATGGTGTGCAGTGGGGGTATGTTGCAGGAGGAGTGTGGTGCTCTGTTGCGGGAGTTTTTCGCCAGGCGCAGGTAGATGTAGTGTGCTGTTTAACCCTGCTTTAATATGTTTTGCTCGGAATGAGGAGTCTGTGTGTCGATTGTCGGGTTTGGATCGATGGTGTCGATCAACATAGGTTGTGAGATGAATTGTCCTTGTACATAGTCTACCCCTACATCGCACAGAAACTTCAAGATATCTGCATTTTCTACATATTCGGCAATAGTTTTTTTACCCAGTGAGTGGGCGATATCGTTCATCGATTGAATGATTGCGCGATCACTAGGGTCTTTTGCCACGCCTCTTACAAACAGCCCGTCAATCTTGATGAAATCTACCGGTAAGTTCTTAAGATATGAAAAAGAGGAAAAACCGCTGCCAAAATCATCCAGTGCAAGGCGACAACCAAGGGCATGTAGCTTTAAAATCAGTTCATTTGCAGAGACAAGGTTGGAGACAGCAGATGTCTCGGTGATCTCAAAAATAACTTTTCTCGAGTCTACCTCAAGGCCTGTGATTATCTCTTCTATATCTTCAATCAACGCTTCATTGGCTATGGTTTGGGCTGATAGATTTATAGTGAACATTCCCGAATAGCCTGCCTGCTGCAGCTCCTTTAGCTTGCTCAACGCTTCGTTAATAACCCAGTAATCAATTTTGTCCATCATATTGAAGCGCTCTGCAGTAGGGAGAAAAACCCCGGGCAAGACAAGTCCCTGTACCGGGTCATCAAGACGCAACAGTACCTCACTAAGACACTCCTCCTGAGGGACTGTAGTGAGAAGTTGTTGGTAAAGTGGTCCTTTCTGGCTAGATAGCATGATTGGAGTGATATGCTCTATAGGAATAATAGGCTGGTGATACAGGATCAAGTGGTCGTTTATCAAGGCGTCATGCAGACGTGAAGACCAGCCTAAATCAAGGTCCATTGATTTTTTGCTGTCGTTTTCTGGGATGAAGAGGTGAGTGCGGTTACGGCCTTTTCCTTTTGCGATATGGCAGGCAATATCCGCATCAGCAAGAATTTCACTTGCGGACTCTGTATCTTTGTTCATCAAGGCAATACCGATGGTGCCGTTGACCTTGTATGGTTTCTCGTTATAGACAAACATGTAGTGGTCAAGCATTTTGCGGAATTCATCAGCCACCTGTAGGATATTATCTCTGTTTACATTGCGTAATATGATGGCAAACTCGTCACCACCAAGCCTGGCGAGTAGATCGGTCTTGCGCATGCGTTGCGTTATCTGTTGTGCAATCTCTACCAGTAATTTATCTCCTGCTACGTGGCCTGCAGTGTCATTGATGTATTTGAAGCGGTCGAGATCTATGTAGAGCAGGGCGCTGGTATCATCATCACGCTTGAGACGCTCTGTCTCCAGCGTGAGTTGTTTTTCGAAATAGCGTCTATTGTAAAGTTTTGTTAGTGCATCGTGGCTAGCCTGCCAGCGTAGCTCATTCTCCAGTGATTTGCGCTCTGAGATATCGCGAAAGGCAACTACGGAACCTTCTCGTCTATCCTCAATAGTGAGTGGATACACTGTGCACTCCACCGGTATTATCGCGCCGGTTTTATGCCAGAAGACGGTCTCCCACGCCTGAAGAGGTTCACCTCCGGCATATGATTTATGCAGGGAACAAAATCCCTCTTCGATAGGGGTGCCTTCAGAGTCGGCGAAATGAAAGGTCTCCAATGCGGATTGTCCGATCAATCGATCCTCAGGATCATATCCCAGGATGCGACGACAGGCAGGATTGACGAAGGATATAATGCCGTCAGAATTTACTCCGTATACGCCCTCACCGACAGATCTTAGAATGCCACCCAGTCGTTCACGCTCTTTTTCGATTGATTGATGCGCGCGAATGGCCCGACTCATGGCATCTATGCGCGCCAGAAATAGATCGTCACTCTCGTTCTTGAACATACATTCAATAGCACCTGCTTCGAGTGATTGTTTGATTGCTTTATCGAGATATGCGCCTGTTAATATCGCAGTAGAGATGGCTTCTGTCGTTTCGTTATCACGCAGTTTTTTGCAGAGAACATCACCGGTTGCATCTGGCATGAAATAGTCAATGATCGCGATATCAAAAGGTGATTCCAGGGCTTTACTAAAACCTTCACCTACAGAAGAGGCGGTCTTTGCATCATAGCCATTAGCAGCCAGTAGGCGTTTATATTTAACTCGTACCGTGCGTGAATCATCAACCAACAGCACTCTTATCGGCTGGACGATGTGATTTGCAGTATTCTCTTTGGATGGAGTGATGTGTGTATTGATGAGTAGATCGGCAAGAACATCGATGGTTTTCCGGTAGTCAGACCAAAGCAGGAAAGCGGTGTTAGGTCGCTTGTCCGTCCTGGCGATGATCTCCTCTTCAGGCTGATGGGCTAGGGTAAGTACCGGTAGGGAAGAATATGGATTTTTCTCAAGTAGTGTATAGAATTCGTCAGCATCAGAGGTGGCATGATCGGGCCATCCTAATACCACGGCATCAAAGGCCATGGCATCCTCTAAACCGGTTGCAGCACGGTCGCGTGCAGACTTGAAGTCGAGATGGGCCTCAACCTCATACCCTGCTCTTATCAGAAGGTTTTTCTGTATATGTCGAATCGTGGCGGAATATTCGACCAACAAAATCCTCGGCAAAATATAGATCCCCCGTGTAAGGCAGCAGACTTTTAATTACTAAAAAGCAATCCCATATTCCTTATATAGTAGCGGGTTAATAGAGAAAAACTTGAGGCAGTGTCGGTAGAGATGAAACCAGGATCAAGGTAACGTTATGGGGGCTTAAATAGGTCTGACATGCCCCTATAGTACGGAGGAAGAGAAGATATCCGGAGGACTCTGCTCGTCCTCTGTTGACTGATCAATGAGCCATGTGAGCAGGTCGTGGTATCCGCGGATATTGTCAACATAATCAACTGGTTCCCGTCCTCTGGCATATCCGTGTTTTACTGTCTGGTAGTAGGCCTTTCTGCTAAGTAGAGGTAGATATTGCTTTACATCTTGCCATTTGTCCGGGTTTTTACCGGCCCGTTGCGTCAGGATACGGGCATCTTCAAGATGGCCAAAGCCAACATTGTATGCCGCCAGGGTAAACCACATGCGGTCAGGAGGCACAACACTGGGTGGGATCTTCTGGCTAAGTAGTAGGAGGTATTTCGCGCCACCTTCGATGCTCTGTTTGGGTACAGTCCGGTCTGGGATGTCCATCTGCTCCGCGGTCGCTTCGGTTAGCATCATTATTCCGCGTACCCCGGTGGGGGAGACCGCATCTGGGTTCCAGTGTGACTCTTGATATCCTATCGCGGCCAGGAGTTCCCATGTGATCCCGGTAGTTTTGGCGCTCTCTTTGAAATAGCTTATATATTTCGGGAGGCGAATCAGGACATGTTGCTTAAAGGTATTAGTATCAACGAAACCGAGTCTTTTGACATAACCGTAGTAACGTTCAATCAGCTGCTCAAGTTTGCCACTCTTTTTGGTTCTGCGGATGAAATCGGCGGCGGCATCAAACAGGCTGGAGTCCTCCTCATGCGGGAATGCCCAGGCCAGCTGTTCCGGTGGGGTCAGGTTAAAAGCGACCAAAAGTTCCGGGTAGAAACGGCGGTTCAGGGCCACCTCATTGGAGTCGCCAATGGTGTAGTCGATCTCGCCCGTGTGCACCATATAGAGCAGCTCTTCGCTCTCTAGTTCGCGTCGAGCGATCCACTCTAATTCGGGGATATCCTTTTTGTGCCGCTCAAGTTCGGCCTCATGGCTGCTACCAGCAATAACCTCAAATTTACTCCCTATGACGTCTCTCAAGCTTTTTGGCTGTTTTTCGCCATTACGAAATATCAACTGCTGGGTAATCTGCTGGTAACCTGGGGCAAACTTGACCTCAACCTTTCTCTCTTTGGTCACGGTGAGACCAGCCGCAGCAAAGTGGGCCTCTCGGCGTTTTATCATTGGGATGATTTGATCAAAGCTATCCGGGGTAATGAAGCGTACTCTTACTCCCAGCTCCCGGGCAAACATGCGCACCAGATCATATTCAATACCGGCTGTCCCCTCGCGCCCCTCGAAATAGGTGGTAGCGCTATTACGGGTAATGACTACCAGCTCACCGTCCTGCTTTATCCGCTCCAGAAGGGGTGTCGGAATGCTACAGCTCAATAGCTGCATAGCTAAAATGAGTGTAAGCAGATAGCGCATATGCGATAGGATATCAGATTCGGCTGTAGAAGCTTGCCGCTATTGATGTAAAATTACCCTCTGTTAATGGAGAGGTGCCGGAGCTGGCCGAACGGGCTTGACTCGAAATCAAGTGATCCCTTGCGGGATCCGTGGGTTCAAATCCCACCCTCTCCGCCAATTACAGCACAAGGCCCCTGAAAAGGGGCCTTTTCAATCCCAAAGATGGGGTATTTTCCGTGGTCTGGAGTGGTATCATTTAACCAATAATTTCATGGAAGCCGGTTTGCGTACATATTAGATGGCACTATCAGACTACATAAACACCCTTGGCCAGGATCTGCTACGCAGATATGGTGAGCGTGTCCATAAGATTGCCATCAACGCAGGGATGACCTGTCCAAATAGAGATGGTAGCAAGGGGCAGGGGGGCTGTACCTTCTGTAATAATGCATCTTTCAACCCCAATCCAAGACGAGCACCGGATATCTCTGCTCAGATTGAGTCGGGTCGTAGGGTCATCGCAAAACGTACCGGGGCCGAACGCTTTATCGCCTATTTTCAGGCATATACAAATACCTATGCCGACGTGGAGTATCTGGCGGAGCTGTATGGCCAGGCGCTACAAGAGCCGGATGTGATCGGTCTGGCAGTCGGGACCAGGCCAGATTGTGTGCCCGACAAGGTCCTAGATCTATTGGCTGATTACCAGGCACAGGGATATGAGGTGTGGCTGGAGCTAGGGCTCCAATCCGCCTTTGATCGAACCCTGGATGGGGTGAACCGCGGCCACGGTTTTGCCGATTATCGACAGGCCATCAGGGCCGCGCGGTTACGTGGACTCAAGGTTTGTACCCATCTGATTGTTGGCATGCCCGGTGAGGGGCGTGAACACGCGCTGACGACCCTGGAGAGGGTTTTGGAGCTTGGGGTTGAGGGGTTGAAGCTGCACCCTCTGCACGTGGTGCGGGGGACGCTCCTGGCAAAACAGCTGCAGCGTGGTGAGTACCAGTCGCTTGGCATGAAGGAGTATATCTCTATCGCCTCTGATCTGATTGAGTGTACCCCGGCAGATGTGATCTACCATAGGGTGACCGGAACGGCGTCAACGGACATCCTGTTGGCCCCGCAGTGGTGCTCGTTTAAATGGGCGGTACTCAACGGGATAGAGGGTGAACTGCGGCGGCGTGGGAGTAGTCAAGGGGTGTCTGCAATGGGCTCACAACTGTCCAACCAAAATCTACGGAGAGAGCGGCGATTGCTCTCTTCGCTACGGTGATAGCTATGGAGTTGATCTGTCCTGCAGGTAACCTGCCCGCACTCAAGGCTGCCGTGGATAATGGCGCTGATGCGGTCTATCTGGGGTTTCAAGATGATACCAATGCGCGTCATTTTGCCGGCCTCAACTTTGGTTCGGCCAAGGTGGCAACGGGCATAGAGTATGCCAAGCAGCATGGAGCCAGGGTGTTTCTGGCCCTCAACACCTACCCCCAGCCCAGTGGCTGGGAGCGCTGGCAGCATGCGGTCGACCAAGCATCCGAGCTGGGCGTGGATGCGATGATAGCGGCCGATATAGGGGTGCTGGATTACGCCTGTGAGAATTATCCAGAGTTGAATCTACACCTCTCGGTCCAGGGGTCGGCCACCAATTACGCAGCACTGCAGTTCTACCAGGAGCGGTTCAATATTAAGCGAGCCGTTCTGCCCAGGGTGCTCTCTATAGATCAGGTACAGCATGTGGTAGAGCACAGCTCAATGGAGATAGAGGTATTCGGTTTTGGCAGTCTCTGCGTTATGGTGGAGGGGCGTTGTATCCTCTCCTCCTACGCTACCGGGCGTTCTCCCAACACCTTTGGCGCCTGCTCCCCGGCCAGCCATGTGGAGTGGCGGGAGACCGCAGATGGTCTTGAGACCCGTTTGGGTGGCGTATTGATAGAGAAGGTGGGGGCGGGGGAGAATGCCGGCTATCCCACCCTGTGCAAGGGGAGATTTGAGGTCGGTGGTAATACCTTCCATGCGATTGAGGAGCCGACCAGCCTGAATACTCTGGAGGTGCTGCCAGAGCTGCTCAAGGCGGGAGTTGCCGCTATCAAGATTGAGGGTCGGCAGCGCAGCCCGGTCTATACGGCCCAGGTGACCAAGGTGTGGCGGGCGGCGATCGACGCCTGCAAACGCGATCCACAGCAGTATAGGCCGCAGGCCGACTGGATTGCTGCCCTGGGTAAGGTCTCAGAAGGGACGCAGACTACTCTGGGCGCTTACTACCGTCCCTGGCAATAACCACAAAATTGATCTTTTCCTTTTATGCTCGAAAGGCTTTGGCCTTGCCTAAAAGAAAAATCTCAAATTTTGAGGTGGGTTATAAAACTATGGTTTTGAATTCATGATTAAGCAACCAAAGATCTCTCTCGGTCCCATCCTCTACTTCTGGTCTAGAGAGGATGTGCTAGCGTTCTACGAGCAAGTGGCTCAGTGGCCGGTGGATATCGTCTACCTGGGAGAGACGGTCTGTTCCAAGCGCAATCTTCTGAGCATGGATGACTGGATGGATTTGGCAAAGATGTTGCAGCAGGCGGGTAAAGAGGTGGTCCTCTCTACTTTGGCGTTGCTGGAGGCGGAGTCTGAGATGAAGCGTCTGCGTCGTATCTGTGCCAATGAGGAGTACATGGTAGAGGCCAATGATATGGGCGCGGTGCAGTTGCGACTGGGTAGACCATTTGTCAGTGGCTACAGCGTTAATGTCTACAACGACCGCACCCTGAAGCTGTTGGCTGAGCAGGGGTTGAGGCGTTGGGTGATGCCGTTGGAGCTCTCCTGGATGACCCTGGCAGATATGCAGCAGCTGCGCCCAGAAGGGGTGGAGACCGAGGTGTTCGCCTTCGGTAGGCTGCCGCTGGCATATTCGGCACGCTGTTTTACCGCTCGTGCCCACAATCTGCCGAAGGATAACTGCCAATACCGCTGCCTGGACTATCCGGATGGACTCAATCTGAAGTCTCAGGACGGCACCCGTTTCCTCGCCATCAATGGCATCCAGACCCAATCGGCCTGCACCTTCAACCTGCTACAGGAGATCGAGAGGATAAAGGAACTGGAGGTGGATATTATCCGCATCAGCCCGCAGGCAAAGCACACAGAGAGGGTGGTGCAGATATTCCATAGCGCTGTTAGCGGTGAAGTGGACCCAGAAGAGATGGCGGCTGAACTGGAGTCGCTACTGCCTACGGGATCATGTGATGGCTACTGGCATGGGGAGGCTGGTATGTCCGCACGAGGCGAGACGATTAGTTAAACCGTTCAATAAAGTTGGTAGTACCTTCAAGCAGTTTCAGGATATATCCCAGGCGCTCCTCCAGCTCCAGCGAGTCGAGGAAGTTCTTCACGAACAGCCCGAGTTCGGTATCGCCTCCCAGGCGCAGCCGGCGATTGAAGAAGAGGGTGTCGGGGTCCTCACGTCTGGTGGTCAGTAGCAGGTAGTCATAGAGTGAGCCCTCTATGCTTAGGTCGTGTTTGGCGTCAGCGGATGCCGCCCGGAGTTTGCCGCCATCCAGGGTGATCCGGCAGCTGATCTTGGCATCGGTTACCCGGATCAGCATCACCCTGTCCTGGAGAAAGTCTAGCTCTCCATCAGCCAACTCAGGGGCCAGGATATGGTTCATGGCGCTCACCAATAGTTTGCTGTGGACCACTGGTGGGATCAGCGCTAGTGGCAGGGCGAGTGGGCGTGGCAGGGTGGTTGCCGGCTTCAGGTGGCTGTTAGTCGTGTTCATGTCTAGTCGATAGTTACCTTAAGTCTGATCGGGCAGGGCCTCTATATCAGAGGTTGCCCCCATAGTCGGATGCTCCGGGGCCTGGTACCAGTTCAGTTTCTCCCGCAGCTGCACTACATTACCAACGATTATAAGGGTTGGTGGCTTTGGTCTATCCTTTTCGATCACCTCCTGGATGGTGCCAAGGGTGGCCACGAATACCCGCTGCTTCTCTGTAGTACCTTGCTGTATCAAGGCTATTGGCATATCGGCAGAGACGCCGTGCGCCATAAGCTGTTCACAGATTACCGGCAGGCCGTGTAGCCCCATGTAGAAGACAATGGTCTGATTCGGCTTGGCCAGCTGCTCCCAGTTGAGGTCTATGCTGCCATCCTGCAGATGTCCTGTCACCATGGTTACCGACTGGGCATAGCTGCGATGGGTCAAGGGGATACCGGAGTATGCGGCACAACCAGAGGCTGCGGTTACGGCCGGCACCACTTGGAAGGGGATACCCTCTGCGGCCAGGGTGTCGATCTCCTCGCCGCCGCGGCCAAAGATGAATGGGTCTCCCCCCTTAAGGCGCACCACCCGTTTTCCCTGTTTCGCCAGCTTAACCAATAGCTGGTTGATCTCCTCCTGGCGCATGGCGTGGTGGTCACGCTCCTTGCCGACATAGATATGTTCGGCGTCGCGTCTGGTCATCTCCATGACCGCGGATGCCACCAGGCGGTCATATACCACCACATCGGCCTGCTGCATCAGCCGCAGCGCGCGGAAGGTCAGTAGATCTGGATCACCAGGACCACCGCCTACCAGGTATACCTCACCCGTGGGTGAGGGCTGTCCGGACTCTGCCAGGGCCTGCTGCATGGCACTCTCGGCCTCATCCATATGGCCTGAGAATACCCGCTCAGCAACCCCACCACGCAGCACCTTCTCCCAGAAGATACGGCGCTCCGACGGGGTGGCAAATTTATCTTTGACCTGTTGTCGGAAGTTGCGCACAAACGCTGCCAGGCGGCCATAAGAGGCTGGAATCAATGCCTCCAGACGGGTGCGGATCAAGCGGGCCAGTACCGGTGACGCACCACCGGTAGAGACCGCCGCCACCACCGGTGAGCGATCTATGATCGAGGGCATGATAAAGGTGCAGAGCTCTGGCTGATCGACCACATTGACAGGGAGGCGTTGTGCCTTGGCCAGTTCCGAGATGCGGCTGTTTAGCCTGCTGTCGTCAGTGGCGGCAAAGACCAGATTGCAGCCGTCCAGATCACTCTCCTGGAAGTCGCGTGGTATGTGCTCCACTTTGCCATCGCTGGCCAGGGCCTGGAGTGTAGAGCATAGCTCAGGGGCGACGATCCTGACCTGTGCCTGCGCCTTTAGGAGCAGAGATGTCTTGCGTGCGGCCACCTCGCCACCACCCACGACCAGGGCAAGACCCTCTCTGATATTGAGAAAAATTGGTAAAAAATCCATAAATTATCTGTTCCGCTGGGGAAAATAACACCAGTGTACATGGTTTATCACTATGTACAATATAACAGCATCAGGATATACTAATAAACCATATTAAACACAATAATTATGGTGGAGGAGAGATGGTAAGAGAGGTTGATTCAATCGAACTTGAGGGCCTGTTGGCATCGGGCAAGGACATACATCTACTCGATATTCGCTCTGCAGCAGAGGTGGAGCGCGGCATGCTTCCGATGTCCCAGCATCTTCCAATGCACCTGCTGCCTCTGCGGATGAGTGAGTTTCCAGCCGACAGGGATGTGATACTCTACTGCCATAGCGGTCAACGCTCCCACCACGCCTGCAGCCACCTTGTGCGCCAGGGCTTCAAGAATGTGGTGAACCTGCGTGGTGGGATCCTTGATTGGGCCCGTAACGGCTTTGAGGTTGTTGCTGCAGCCTAATGCGGGCTAGGATGGATTTAATCACGGCTTCCAGATAGAATGCTGGCTGGTTTTCATACTTAAAATATCCCGGCGCAGGCTTGGATCTACAACGAACATTTACACCATTTAGGAGATTTAGAGATGGCTGATTTTGATCAAGAACTTGATGCGAGTGGTCTCAACTGCCCACTACCTATTCTGCGTGCTAAGAAGACCCTTGGCGGGATGGAGGCAGGCCAGGTACTTCGTATCATTGCTACCGATCCTGGTTCCGTAAAGGATTTTGAGGCATTTGCCAAGCAGACCGGAAACGAGTTGATGGAGTCCAAGGAAGAGGGTGGTAAATTCCACTTCCTGATTAAAAAGGCCTAAAGCTCTCTCGGGAGGTGGTTATGGAACAGCAAAAACTAGCTATTATCGCAACCAAGGGCTCACTCGACTGGGCCTATCCCCCATTTATCCTGGGCTCTACAGCTGCTGCTTTGGGATATGAGGTGGAGATATTTTTTACCTTTTACGGACTACAGCTACTGCGCAAGCGGCTCAATCTGGAGGTCACCCCGTTGGGGAACCCCGGGATGCCGATGCCGATGGGTATGGATAAGTGGTTCCCGGTACTGGGCACAGCTCTTCCTGGTATGCAGGCTGTCATGACCGCCATGATGAAGAAGAAGATGGCAGAGAAGGGCGTAGCCAGCATAGAGGAGTTGCGTGAACTTAGCCAGGAGGCCGACGTTCGTTTTATCGCCTGTCAGATGACCGTAGATCTGTTTGATATGAATACCGCAGACTTTATTGATGGTATTGAGTATGCTGGCGCTGCTCGGTTCTTTGAGTTTGCCGGTGATAGTGATGTCTGTCTCTATATATAGATATAGGTCGGTCTCATAATCCAGTAGCAGACACCGCCTTCGGGCGGTGTCTGCATTTAGGCTATCTCCATCCTCCCGCTATCGTTGAGTTAATCACCGGTTTCTGAGTTTATCAGGAGCTTGCTGCGTCGATATTCGTGCAGCGGGATAAAGATGTATGGTATAGCCATAGAGAGCGCCAGGATCAGCATCGCTATATGTAGCTGGTCTGTGGCCAGCCATATGGCAAGTGAGAAGGCGACTGCAGCCGAAATGGTGCAATCTATAGCAGTGGCAATCATCCGCCGCTTGCGTATCTTTGGCTCATCACTGTGCATAAAAAAGAGTACAACCAGCGGTATTGCGTAGTGGAGCGGCAGATAGAAGACCGCGATAATAATCCAGACAACAGCATCATTCATAGGTATCCCCCCATATTGGCCCAAAGGGTATGCGAGAACAGGAGTGGTTACAATGCGATTTGTCGGTATTCTCGGTACCAAACTCACAAACAGGGCAGATTCAATGTCATAGCTTTTTTATGGCCATATATGTTATAAGTATTATTTATCACAACTCTATATTCTAACAACGGCCTGTAACAGTGGGGGATTTCTATGGCAGATCGTAGACTTCAGGTGTTTCACACCGTTGCCCGCTTGCTCAGTTTTACCAAAGCGGCAGAGACACTACATATGACCCAACCAGCCGTAACCTTTCAGGTACGGCAACTGGAGGAGTATTTTGATACTCGTCTCTTTGATCGCACTCATAATAGGATCAGTCTGACCGACGCCGGTGCCCTGGTTTATCGCTATGCGGTTCGTATCTTTGAGTTATATGACGAGATGGTGAATTCGGTACAGGAGATGACCGGAGAGATCGGTGGGGCAGTCACAATCGGGGCCAGTACAACGATTGCCGAGTACATGCTTCCCGCCCTGTTAGGAGATTTCAAGGCAAAATATCCAGAGGTGAATATTCATCTTAAGGTCTCCAACACAGATGGGATTGTCTCTATGGTGGAGAATAACGTTATCGACCTGGGAGTGGTAGAGGCGCCGGTCGGAAACAAGAATCTGATAGTGGAGGGGTGTGGTCCTGATCAATTGGTGGCTATTGTGCCGCCTGGGCACCCTGAGGCGGGGCGCAAGCGACTCACAAACAGTGATCTAATGAAGTACCCATTTATCTGTAGAGAGGAGGGGTCGGGTACCCGCGAAGTTATCAATGAATGGATTAAAGGGAGTAGCAGTAACAACAAGGATGAGCTCAATATCTCCATGGAGTTAGGAAGCCCGGAGGCGGTAAAGGGGGCGGTAGAGGCGGGGATGGGTATCTCGGTTGTCTCCAAGGCCACTGTACAGAAAGAGCTGCAGTTGGGGACCCTGGTGGCGATAAACCTTGAGCCTGCGTTGGAGCGTCCCTTCTCGTTTGTACACCAGAAACAGAAGTTTCGGGTACGAGTCATGGAGGAGTTGCTGGAATTCTCTCGCAACTACCTCAAAGAGCGAATGCAGGATATGAATAAGTAGTATCGTGTTACCGCAACTACCAAATCTACCGCCGGCACAGCGTAAGCTACTCAGACTATTCTCCTCTTTGCAGGGGGCGGAGCGTGAGAGCCTGCTCGCATTCGCCGAATTTTTGGCAAATCGTGAGGAAGGTGCAGGTGAGGAGCAGGCGGAGTTGGCAGAGCCAAAGGCTATTCAGCGCCCAGCAGATGAGAGCGTAGTGGCGGCAGTTAAACGGCTATCAGAGAGCTACTTTATGCTGGATCGCTCTCTCTTGCTGGATGAGACTTCATCACTTATGACCGCGCATATGGTAAACGGGCGTGCTGCAGTTGAGGTGATTGATGAGTTGGAGCGGTTGTTCCAACAGAAATACCAGGATTATATTCAAGCAAAAACCCCCGATTAACCTGCGCGGTCAATCGGGGGTTTAGATACATCTATTTACTGATTTACTTTTCGGTCTTGCAGCTGCTTAGACCAAAAGGCAGATAGGCTGGGCACCAGCCGATGGCTGCAGTAAGCAGCGGCACCAGTCCGATGGCACCCCATACATTTTTAGTCATAACTCCCCAGCCAATCAGGGCCAGGCCAACAACAATGCGCAATATACGATCAATACCACCAACATTTTGTTTCATGCTGTTCTCCTCACATTTAAATTAACCATTCCAATATTAGGCCACTGCCAGCACATTTGTCTGTGACTATGTCACACACCATGTTCCACTTTTTCCTGCAGTAGTGGTCCATCCAGCAACTCCACTGCACCGCGTGTCACCAAAATCAGGCCGCGACTCTCAAACTCCTTGAGGATACGGCTTACCACCTCACGTGAGGTTCCAAGATCAGATGCGATCATCTGGTGGGTGATCTCTATTTTACCATTGTTTGGTGTAAAGCGCTGCAGTAGATAGTCGGCGATACGCCGATCCATACGGCGAAATACCACTTCCTCAACCAGGCTGATAATATCTCCCATGCGTTGTGCCACCAGGCCAAACACATAGTCACGCCAGATAGTTGATTGTGCAATCCACTGCCTGATCTCCTCAGCTGGGACTACTGCCGCCTCGAGCATGCCCTCACACACGGCAAAGGCGGGAAACGGGGCGTGGGTCAGGATGCATGAGGCGGTGAGTATGCAACTTTCACCCGATCCCACTCGGTAGAGTGTGATCTCCCTGCCACTCTCTCCCAGTTTGTAGACACGGGCGGTGCCGCTCAAGACCAGTGCCAGGTGAGAGCACTCGTGTCCTTCATGACAGACGAACTGTCCCTGCTCAAGTGTTGCGATAGCAGCCTTCTGGAATAGACGCTTACGTAACTCCTCATCGATGCTACCGAGAAAGTCAAAGGTATTAAGTATCCGCTCTTGAGTGGTGTTATCAGTTATCACTAACTCTCTGCCTTTGCGTTTAGATATGAATTGGTGCAATAGCAGTGTAAACGAAAAAGCCGGTACCGTGCTGCCGGAATTCTGCCTTGGCGCGGCAATGGCTGCAGTCAATACTCTGACACTAATCTCCTAGATCAATATAAAGCCTTGATAATAATGCATAAAATATTTTATTTCCTACTGGCACGTCAATTGCACAACAAGTTCAACAGATATACACGGGGGTACGATAGATGGTCGAGGAGAGGTTGGATGAGGATCTAGATCTAGGGATAGAGCAGGAGGGTGGATCCAAAAAGAAGCTGATTATTATCATAGCGGCAGCTGTGTTGTTGCTGCTTCTGCTTGGAGGTGCGGCCTGGCTCCTTCTCTCTGGAGATGAGGAAGATGCCGATGGCGCTGAAGCAGAGCAGGAGCAGCAGGCCGTTGAGGAGAAACTGCCACCTCTCTACCACACCATGCAACCGGTATTTGTAGTGAATCTTCCTCCAGGAAGTGATGCCAAGATGTTGCAGATAGGAGTCAACATAATGGTGCGCCAACCTGAATTGATAGAGTTTCTTAAACTTAATGACCCCATGATCAGGCATCAGTTGCTCAGCATTTTTAGCGTTCAGGATTCAGCAGCCCTGCGTGATCGCGCAGGCAAGGAGAAGCTACAGGCAGAGGTGCTGGCCGAGCTGCAGCGGATTGTGAGTGAAAACGGCGGTACGGGTGAAGTAGAGGGTGTCTACTTCAGTAGTTTTGTAATGCAGTGAGTGTAGATTAAATATTATGGCAGACAGTGACCTACTATCCCAAGATGAAATCGATGCGTTATTGCATGGAGTAGATGGTGGTGAGGTAGAGACCGAGACCGATGACCTCCAGGACGGAGAGAGCCGTGCCTACGATTTCACCAGTCAGGACAGGATTGTGCGGGGGCGCTTGCCCACCCTGGAGATGATCAATGAACGCTTCGCCAGATACTACCGCAACAGTCTGTTCAATCTGCTGCGCCGTACCGCTGATATCTCGGTATCCGGTGTGCAGATGCTCAAGTTCTCTGAGTTTGTGCATACGCTGTTTGTACCCACCAGTCTCAACTTGATCAAGGTGCCACCACTACGCGGTAAGGGGCTGTTTGTGCTGGATCCGAAGTTGGTTTTCAGCGTGGTGGATAATTTCTTTGGTGGCACCGGACGCTTTCACACCAAGATTGAGGGGCGCGATTTTACTCCGACCGAGTTGCGGGTAGTAAGGATGCTGCTCGATCTTGGCTTTGCTGATATGCATGAGGCCTGGAAGCCGGTGCTAAACATAAAGTTTGAGTATGTGGGTTCAGAAGTAAATCCACAGTTTGCAAATATAGTTAGTCCCTCTGAGGTGGTGGTGGTTACCACGTTGCATATTGATCTTGAAGCTGGTGGCGGGGATATCCACATCTGCTTGCCTTACTCCATGGTTGAGCCGATTCGTGATTTGCTGGATGCGGGTGTACAGAGTGATCGTGGGGATCGGGATGATAGGTGGGAAAACTCCATGCGGGAGGAGGTGATGGAGGCGCAACTGGAGTTGAGTAGTACTTTGGCGGAGACACAGATAAGCGTGCATGAGCTGGCAGCGCTGGAGAAGGGAGACATCATCCCGCTTGAAATCCCTGATGTTGTTGAGGTGTGCGCAGCCGAAGTGCCAATTTTCAAAGGTCAGTTAGGGATATCTGATGGTAATTACGCCATCAAGATTAGCGAACAAATAGAGCGTAAAGGGCGAGAGAGCCTAGAAGAGTTTCTTGAGGGTCTTACTTAAGTAATGTTCAGAGCAACATAGCAACAGGGCTTTATCATGAGTGATACAGATATTGATACCAACGAAGCTGCAGTAGGCGATGAGTGGGCCGAAGCGATGGCAGAGCAGGAGGAGTCTGAGACTGCCTCAGGGTCCGCTGTAGATAAATCGGGAGCAACTGCTGAAGCCGCACCGTTCCAAGAGTTGCATGAGGATGCATCAGCTGCCGGCGATGGTGAGGTAAACCTGGATGCAATCCTGGATGTACCGATAACCATCTCTATGGAGATCGGACGTACCAAGATTAATATTCGTAATCTGCTGCGACTCAACCAAGGGTCCGTAGTAGAGCTTGACCGTCTGGCGGGAGAGCCTATGGATGTCTTGGTGAACGGTACGCTTATAGCACAGGGCGAGGTCGTGGTGGTGAATGAGAAATTCGGCATTCGCCTGACCGACATAATCAGCCCCTCCGACAGGGTAAAGAGGCTCTCTTAATGGTGAAGTTGAAAGCCATCTTCGCCACTGCTCTTCTCTTGCCTGCAGTGTTATTGGCGGCAGAACAAGAGACTGCAAAGACGCCCACGTTTACCGGGTCAAGTATTAGCGGTGGCACACTTTGGGAGACCCTGCTTTTTCTGCTTCTAATAGTGGGACTGATTCTGGGGCTTGGTTGGTTATTACGCCGGATGAGTAACAGCACCATTGGTGGCAAGGGAATGGTGACAGTCCTTGGAGGCGCCTCTCTCGGAACCAGAGAGAGGGCGGTGGTAATACAGGCCGGAGATACCCGTCTACTGGTAGGTGTGGCCCCGGGGCGGGTAGAGACGCTCTGCATTCTTGATAGTTCGACTGGAGAAAATACGCTAGAGGGTGGTACAGGGTTTGCCCGGGAGCTTAAGAGTGCGGTGGAGGATGGTATTAAATGAGGCTGCTCTGCACACAGCGCTGTCTCTTTCTTCTTCTGCTACTGCTGCCGTTGGTGGGTGAGGCGGCATCTGGCCTGGATGCGGTAACGGTTACCACTGCTAAAGATGGTGGCCAGGTCTACTCACTGAGTATCCAGGTACTGCTGTTTATGACGGCGTTGAGCCTGCTGCCTGGCGCCCTGCTGATGATGACCTCCTTTGCCCGCATTATTATCGTACTGGCGATTCTGCGACAGGCACTCGGTACCCAGAATACCCCATCCAATCAACTATTGGTTGGGCTGGCCCTGTTTCTCACCATATTCATCATGCTGCCGGTATTCAATAAGATTCATACGGTTGCCCTGGAGCCATATCTTAAGGATGAGATTGGTATGGTGCAGGCTCTGGATGCTGCGAAACAACCGCTGCGCGATTTCATGTTGGCCCAGACCAGGGAGTCGGATATAAACCTGTTCGCCCGCATAGGTAAATATGATGAGATAGCATCGCCTGAAGAGACACCCTTCGCGCTGTTACTTCCAGCCTTTGCCACAAGTGAATTAAAAACCGGTTTTCAGATCGGTTTTTTACTCTTTATTCCGTTTCTGGTGATTGATCTGGTTGTGGCCAGTGTATTGATGTCTATGGGTATGATGATGCTGTCACCTCTGATCATATCTCTTCCCTTCAAAATCATGTTGTTTGTCCTGGTGGATGGTTGGGCATTGGTGTTTGGTACTTTAGCCTCCAGCTTTGTGCCCTGATGGAGGTATAGATGACTCCGGATACTGTTTTGGATGTGGGGCAAAGGGCACTGGAGATCACAGTGGCGCTGGCCGGGATTATTTTGCTACCGGCACTCCTAGTAGGTTTGATCGTGGCGATGTTTCAGGCCGCCACTCAGATCAATGAGATGACTCTTACCTTTATTCCTAAGTTGATGGTTGTGGCACTGGTTTTGATGCTGGCCGGCCCATGGATGCTGCAGCTGATTATGGATTTTGTAATTGAGCTTTTTACCAGCATACCTGAACTGATCGGCTAAATCTGATTTGGCGGATGTTCTACTCAGAAGTGGCGGGTATTTGGCATGAATTTTACCGAAGTACAATTGAACGCATGGCTGGTCGCATTTATGTGGCCGCTCATGCGGGTCAGCGCCATGTTGACCTCAGCCCCGGTATTTAATTCACGCCAGACGCCGATGCGACTGCGCATTGGTATCGCAGTCCTTGTGACCTGGCTATTAATGCCGGTCATCCCCCAGCCTCCTGTAGTGGATCTATTCGGTCCGGAGGCGTTTCTTATCGCCCTGCAGCAGATACTGATCGGGGTGATGATGGGTTTTATGGTGCAGATGGCATTTATGGCCCTGGTATTTGGTGCGCAGACCCTGGCCTATAGCATGGGCCTTGGTTTTGCCTCCATGATGGATCCGCAGAATGGTGTTCAGGTACCGGTAGTAGCTCAGCTCTATATCCTTACCTCTACCCTGCTGTTCCTGGCGCTAGATGGTCACCTGTTTCTGTTGGAGACCATGGCGCAGAGCTTCTCTACATTTCCAGTAGCAGTAAGCGGTCTTGAGCATGGTGCGCTGGGTCAGGTTGTGGGTTGGGGTAGCCGTATGTTTGCTGGAGGACTGTTGATCGCCCTGCCGGCAGTCGCGGTTCTGTTACTGGCAAATCTAGGGATGGGGATCATCACCCGGGCTGCGCCTCAACTTAATATCTTTGCCGTTGGGTTTCCAATCACCATCCTAATCGGCTTTCTCATGCTGTGGATTACTCTGCCTAACGCCATGGCCAACTTCACAGATCTGTTGGAAGAGGTGTTCTCCACACTCCAACTGCTGCTGCGTATAGCGAGATAGATCATGGCTGAAGAAAATCAAGACGGGCAGGAAAAAACGGAACAACCGACGCCTAAGCGGCAGCAGGACGCAAAAAAGAAGGGGCAAATAGCCCGCTCGCGTGAACTCAACACTATGGCTATCACACTGTTGGGTGGGATTGCTCTGGTCAGCATGAGCCAATACATGGGCAGTGGCCTGTGGGATCTGATGAGTGGCAACTTTACAATTCCCCGGGCCGATATCTACGATCCAATGGCGATGTTACGACGACTCTCCCAGGCGATTGAAGACGGCCTGATTATGTTGTTGCCTTTTTTTCTGGTTGTTATCTCAGTAGCGATTATCAGTTCCGTAGCCCTTGGCGGTATTGCCATCTCGGCTGAGACGCTGGTCCCTAAATTTAGCAAGCTTGATCCGATTAAGGGGATCAAGCGAGTCTTCTCACTTAAGGGGTTGCTGGAGGTGTTCAAGGCTATGGCCAAATTCTTCCTGGTTGGAGGAGCTACGGCCCTGGTCTTGTGGTCGACACTGGATGATTTTCTGCTGCTCAGTCAGATGGAGCTACAGCAGGCGGTAGCGAATATGGGCAGTCTTATCGGCTGGTCATTTGTGTTGATCGCATCGACCCTGGTCTTGGTTGCAGCAATCGATGTTCCATTCCAGCTGTGGGATCACAAGCGGCAGTTGAAGATGACCCAGCAAGAGATCCGCGACGAGATGAAAGAGACCGAGGGGCGGCCCGAGGTGCGGAGTAGGATTCGTGCCCTGCAGCGGGAGTTGGCACAACGCAGGATGATGGAGGAGGTGCCAAAGGCCGATGTGGTTGTTACCAACCCGACCCACTTTGCAGTGGCCCTGCGTTATGACCAAACGAAGATGTTGGCACCTAAGGTGGTGGCAAAGGGTGCTGATCTGGTGGCAGCCAATATACGCAGGGTGGCTACAGAGAATGATGTTCCCCTTATGGAGTCACCCTTGCTGGCACGCGCCATCTATTTTAGCACCGAGTTGGGAGAGACCATTCCTGCTGGCCTGTATCTTGCAACGGCTAAGGTGCTGGCCTACGTATTTCAGCTACGTACCTATCGCAAGGATGGTCTGGATAGGCCGCAAGAGCCATCAGAGCTACCGATCCCGGATGAGTTTCTGCACTAGCAGGGGGGCTGGATAGGTCTGACACGGTAAGAATTAGCAGTAAAAGATAACTTTTTGGAGGGGCAGATAGTGGCGGTAGGTGCGGAAACCATATTAGACAACATGCGTACAGCGGGCGCCAAGGGGTTAGGTGTACCGCTGGTCCTGCTGATGCTGTTGGCGATGGTGATTATCCCACTACCTCCGATTCTGCTGGACATATTTTTCACCTTCAACATAGCCCTCTCACTGGTAGTGCTACTGGTTGTCCTCTACACGCTGCGTCCACTCGATTTCGGGGTCTTCCCTAGCCTGTTGCTGATAGCGACACTGTTGCGTCTGGCCCTCAATGTCGCCTCCACCAGGGTGGTTCTACTAGAGGGACATCAGGGTGGTGACGCCGCAGGTAAGGTGATCGAGGCATTCGGTTCTTTTGTTGTCGGTGGTAACTACGCGGTCGGTCTGGTGGTGTTCTTTATACTGGTCATCATCAACTTTGTGGTTGTAACCAAAGGTGCAGGTCGAGTCTCGGAGGTCAGCGCCCGTTTCACCCTGGATGCTATGCCGGGTAAACAGATGGCGATTGATGCCGATCTTAACTCCGGACTGATAGATCAGGATGAGGCCAGGGCGAGGCGTGAAGATGTAGCCAGGGAGGCAGATTTTTATGGCGCTATGGATGGTGCCAGTAAATTCGTCCGCGGGGATGCCGTGGCCGGCATCCTTATACTTTTTATTAACATTCTTGGTGGGTTGGGTATAGGCCTACTGCAGCACGGGCTCGATCTGCAGACCGCCATGCGCTACTACACCCTGCTGACCATCGGTGATGGCCTGGTGGCGCAGATCCCGTCACTACTGCTATCAACCTCCGCCGCCATCATTGTTACCAGGGTTACGAGTGCCCAAGACGTTGGCTCTCAGGTAATCAGCCAACTCTTCTCCAGCCCCAAGGCGTTGACAGTTTCGGCAGCCGTTATGACCGTTATGGGGGTTATACCAGGCATGCCCAATTTCGCCTTTCTCTCTCTGGCAGCAATAGCAGGTGGGGGCGCCTGGATGATAACGCAGAGACAGAAAGAGGCAGCTGCCACAATCCCTATTCCTGAACCGGTGGCTGCAGAGGTGGAGCGAGAACATAAAGAGTTGAGCTGGGACGATGTACAGCCGGTGGATATCATCGGCCTGGAGGTTGGTTATCGACTCATCCCTCTGGTCGACCGTAATCAGGGCGGTCAGTTGATGAACAGGATCAAGGGGGTGCGCAAGAAGCTCTCCCAGGAGCTGGGATTTCTGATTCAGCCGGTACACATCAGAGATAATCTGGATCTGACCCCGAATACATACCGCATCACTCTACATGGGGTGCCGATCGGAGAGGCCGAGATCAGGACGGATCGTGATCTGGCGATCAACCCCGGTAGGGTGTTCGGCGATCTTGATGGGGACCCCACCAAGGATCCGGCATTTGGTCTGGATGCGGTATGGATAGATCCATCCCAACGTGATCATGCCCAGACCTTAGGTTACACAGTGGTAGATTCCAGCACCGTTGTGGCTACCCATTTGAGCGAAATCTTGCAGTCGCATGCGCACGAACTCCTGGGGCATGAGGAGGTGCAGCAACTGCTGGATATGTTAGAGCAGACCACACCTAAGCTGGTTGAAGATCTGGTTCCCAAGACCTTATCCCTGGGACAGCTGTTAAAGGTCCTACAGGGCCTACTCCAGGAGAACATTCCCATCCGTGATATCCGCACAATCGCCGAAACATTGGCGGAGAGGGCCGATCAGAGTCAAGACATCGGCGTTTTACTGGCAGCGGTACGGGTAGCACTGTCACGTTCAATCGTGCAGCAGCTGGTGGGACCAAAGGAGGAGATCCCGGTTATCGTGCTGGATCCATCGCTGGAACAGATATTGCAGCAGACCTTGCATAGTAGCGAAGAGGGGGGTGCCGGGTTTGAACCGGGACTGGCTGAACAGATGCAAAAGGCTCTAGCAGAGACGGCGACCCAGCAG
The DNA here is from genome assembly GCA_050293315.1 of Sedimenticolaceae bacterium. Classification (GTDB taxonomy): domain Bacteria; phylum Pseudomonadota; class Gammaproteobacteria; order Chromatiales; family Chromatiaceae; genus CBFDBF01. The sequence continues at coordinate 6,866 of JBNKMS010000007.1, read as the reverse complement.
GAGATGATAGGAGAAGAGGCCATTCTCCTGGTGGCAGCACCGATTCGTCCATGGATGGCCAGGTTCATTCGCCACAGTGTCTCCGGTATGCAGGTCCTCTCCTACAACGAGATTCCAGATAACCGTCAGATCAGGGTGGTGGCAACAGTCGGTCAACCTGGTGGCGAAGCCAATGGCGGTGTAGAGCAGGGGGCAGGGGCGCTGTAGCGGCGAAATGCCACCGCTCTATCCCATTTAGACCACGGAATATTCGATATGAAGATAAAAAGATTCTTTGCAGCAGATATACGCACAGCCATCAAGCAGGTGAGAGAGTCCCTGGGGCCAGATGCGGTGATTCTCTCCAACAAGAGTGTAGATGGAGGGGTGGAATTGATGGCGGCACTCGATTTTGATGAGCGTGCCCTCGCCGCCAGGGCAGAGCCACCGGAGCGTGAGAGCTATGGTTCAGGCGCCAGTGTGTTGCCACTGCAACCAAAGCAGAACGGTGCCGATGCTGCGACCCCTATAGATGGTGGTAACAGGAGAGGTGAGTCACAGCGAGTGGAGTGGAGCCAGGACCCACTGTTAGTTGATATGCGGCATGAGATGCAGACCTTGCGCCGGATGGTTGAGAATGAGTTGTCGGGCCTGAGTTGGCGCGATATGGGTGAGCGCCAACCCCAGGTTCGCGATCTGTTGCGCCGGATGATGGGATTGGATCTGGATCCAGCCATCTGTCAGAGACTGGCTGCACAGGTAGGTGAGTTTGAGAGCATCGATGAGGGGTGGCGTAAGAGCCTCTATTTTCTTGCCTCAGAGATCGAGGTGTTGGGAGATAACATAATGGAGCAGGGGGGTGTAGTGGCAGTGGTTGGTCCTACAGGGGTTGGCAAGACCACCTCGATCGCCAAACTCGCCGCCCGCTTTGCCCTGCGCCACGGCAATCGTCATGTAGCGTTTATCTCCGCAGACAGCTACCGGATAGGGGCGCAGGAGCAGCTGATCACCTATGCGCGCATCCTGGATGTCCCGATACGCAGTGCCGGCAATGTAGAAGAACTTAATGTCGCGCTTAACGCATTGTCCGACAAGCGTCTGGTACTGATTGATACCACCGGCATGAGTCAGCGTGATGTACGACTTAGCGAACAGCTATCGCTGCTGCAGGCTGGTGGCAGACCGGTGCAGACCCTGCTTACACTTTCAGCAACAACCCAAAAGGCAGCGCTACGACAGGCGATAAAGGCATTTGGCGCGGCCAATCCCAGCGGCTGTATCCTGACAAAGCTGGATGAGGCCGGATCTTTGGGTGGGGTGCTCTCGTCAATTATCGACGGCGGCCTGCCGGTTGCGTATATAACCGATGGCCAGCGAGTACCTGAGGATATGCACCTTGCAAGGGCGCATACGTTGGTCAGTCGAGCGGTAAATCTGGGACAACATGGAGGTGGGGTGGACTATGGAGAGGAGTTTCTAGCCCTGGCGCTGGGGGGTGCTAAGGCACATGCCCATGCCTGATACCAACACAGATCAGGCGTCTGGGCTGAGGCGCATGGCGCAGCCCGCACCGATCCAGGCGATTGCCATAACCGGCGGTAAGGGCGGAGTTGGCAAGACCAATGTATCCGTCAACTTGGCGGTTGCTATGGCCGAACTAGGAAAGCGGGTCATGTTGCTGGATGCGGATCTCGGTTTGGCCAATATTGATGTGGTCCTGGGTTTGCACCCTGAGTGCGACCTATCACATGTGCTGCGTGGCGAGAGAGAGCTGGAGGAGGTGGTGATTACAGGGCCATCTGGCATCCAGGTAGTGCCGGCAGCCTCAGGAATCCAGCAGATGGCTGAGCTCAGTGAGGCCGAACATATGGGGCTGATCCGTGCCTTCAGCGACCTGAGCGTAGACCTGGATGTGCTAATCGTGGATACCGCCGCAGGTATCTCCGATACGGTTATCAGCTTCAGTCGCGCGGTACAGGAGGTAGTGATCGTAGTGTGTGATGAACCAGCATCTATCACCGACGCCTACGCCCTGATTAAGCTGCTGCACCGGAATTATGGGATCGACCGTTTTCGTGTTCTGGCTAATATGACACGTAGCGCCAAGGATGGGAGAGAGCTGTACAACAAGATGTGTCGGGTGACCGATCGCTATCTGGATGTGATGCTCAGTTTCATTGGCAGCATTCCCTATGACGACTCGCTACGCAAGGCAGTCCGCAACCAAAAACCTGTGGTTCAGGCATTTCCCCGCAGTCGTTCCGCTCAGGCATTTAAGAATTTGGCCAGCAAGGCCGATAACTGGCCTGTACCGGAAGGGGTGAGTGGCCACCTCCAGTTTTTTGTTGAGCGATTGGTGCAATATGCAAGCCACAGTGAGAGGGTGGGACAGTGAAGGGGTTGGCGGCCTACAGTGCAGTTAGTGATCAGGGTTACGACTCTTTGGTGAAAGAGCACGCACCACTGGTGAAGCGCATTGCGTACCATTTGGTGAGTAGGTTGCCACCCAATGTACAGGTAGATGACCTGATCCAGGCCGGGATGATCGGGTTGTTAGAGGCGGGCGGTAATTATGATCCATCCAAGGGCGCCAGCTTTGAGACATATGCTGGAATTCGGATCCGCGGCGCCATGCTGGACGAGATCAGGAGGAGCGACTGGACACCACGTTCCGTCCACCGCAAAGCACGTATGGTGGCAGATGCCATGCGTGATATCGAAAACAGACAGGGGCGTGATGCCAGGGATGTAGAGGTAGCGGATATGTTGGGACTGTCGCTGGAGAGGTATCACCAGATTCTGTTGGATGCCTCTGGTTGTCGGATCTTTAGTGTGGAAGATCTGCAGATGGCAGGAGAGATACCGCAGGATCGAAATGGCGGTTCAGATGCGGGACCGTATGAGGGTACCCGGAACGATGCATTTCGGCAGGCACTGGCAGACGCGATATCCGGCCTGCCAGAGCGCGAGCGGTTGGTGATTGTGTTGTATTACGACGAAGAGATGAATTTGCGTGAGGTTGGAGATGTTTTAGGAGTAACCGAATCACGAGCCTGTCAGATCCACAGTCAGGCTACGTTCAGGTTGCGTTCACGGCTCTCCGAGTGGCTATCTGAATGGGAAGATACGTAGTAGTTATAGATATAAAGATCTGGAGGTTATCTTGGACAAGAATATGAGGATTCTTATTGTGGACGATTTCTCCACAATGCGGAGGATTGTCAAGAATCTGCTGCGTGATCTTGGGTTTACCAATACAGAAGAGGCGGATGATGGCAATACGGCACTGCCAATGTTGCAGTCCGGGAAGTTCGATTTTCTGGTGACGGATTGGAATATGCCTGGAATGAATGGGCTTGATCTGCTGAAGGCGGTGCGCGCGGATGAGAAGTTGGCCAATATGCCGGTGTTGATGGTGACAGCAGAGTCGAAGCGTGAGCAGATCGTGGAGGCAGCCCAGGCAGGGGTAAATGGTTATGTAGTAAAGCCCTTCACTGCCGTCACTCTGGAGGAGAAGATCAACAAGATATTTGAGCGGGTTGAGTAACCGCGCGGGCATATCTGGGAGAGGATCTCAATGGCAAAGAAGAGCAATAATAGTACTAGGTTAGAACAGGCTCGTGCTTTGGTTGCAAAACTTGAGGCAGATGACCAGGAAGGCGCCGAGAAACTCCTGGTGGAGTTGGCACCTCAAACTGACAGCAGTGATTTGTTTCATGAGGTTGGACGCCTGACCAGAGAGTTACATGACGCGATCAACGGTTTCCTATTAGATGAAAAGGTCACCGAGTTGGCAGAGAAGGACATCCCGGATGCCGGAGAGAGGCTCCGCTATGTTATCACCATGACTGAACAATCAGCTAACACCACCCTGAGCTTGGTGGAAAACAGCATCCCGATGACCGATGAGATGAGTGCCAAGGCAGATGCCCTCTCAGAGGAGTGGAAGCGGTTCAAAGGACGCGAGCTTTCAGTAGATGATTTTCGCGTATTTAGTAAAGACCTGGAGGCATTTTTAAGCCTCGTAGGCGAACATACTGGACAGCTTCATAAAAATCTCACAGAGGTTCTGATGGCGCAGGGATTTCAAGATATCACCGGGCAGATCATCCGGCAGGTGATAAATCTAGTGAATGATGTTGAGGCTAAATTGGTGCAGTTGGTGCGCATCTCAGGTGCCCATATACCGGAGATGAATGCAGAAAAAGGTGAGGTTAAGCTGGCAGGTCCGGCTGTGCCAGGAGTAGAACAGGGGGATATGGTTCAGGGACAGGACGATGTCGATGAGCTGCTATCCAGCCTGGGGTTTTAGTAAATGGCTATCGATACCAATGACGAGATCCTACAGGATTTTCTGGTAGAGGCAGGAGAGATCCTGGAGCAGTTAAGCGAGCAGCTGATCGATCTAGAGCAGCAGCCGGATGACTATGATCTATTAAATGCGGTGTTCCGTGGATTCCATACCATCAAGGGTGGTGCTGGATTTCTCTCTATTGATGCCTTAGTACAGGTATGTCACCGGGCAGAGGATGTATTTAATGTATTGCGTCAGGGACAGCGCTCGGTCGATGCCAGACTAATGGATGTCGTGCTGCAGGTGGTCGATGTGGTGAACGATATGTTTGCCATGGTACGGGATGGAGAGAATCCGGAGCCTGCAGACCAGGAGCTGATAGATACACTACAGCAACTCTCGATACCTGAAGGTGATGAGGGTGAGGCGGAAGAGGCAGAATCTGAGCCAGAGCCTGAGCCTGAGCCTGAGCCAGAGCCAGAGCCAGAATCAGAGGCAACCGCAGCGCAGAGTGATGAGATAACTGAAGATGAGTTTGAGGAGCTCTTGGATGAGCTGCATGGAAAGGGTAAACATGGAGGAGTGCCGGCAGCCAAGCCCAAACCCGCAGCCGCTGCCCCCAAGGGCGGTGATGAGATAACTGAAGAGGAGTTTGAGCAGCTGCTGGACGATCTGCACGGCAAGGGAAAACACAGTGGTGTTCCCAAGAAGCAGGATACGTCCAAGCAGGAGCAAACAACAGCGCCGACTGATAAACCCAAAGCAGAGTCTAAGAAGGCGGCAGCAACATCCGAGAAAGGAACAAAATCTAAACCGACGGCAGAACCTAAAAAGCCTACTGCCTCCAGCAAGAGCGCTGCATCGAATACGCCTGCAGCAAAGAAGCAGTCGGCCAATGCTACTGAGACTACAGTCAGGGTAGATACGGCCACCCTGGACAAAATCATGAATATGGTTGGTGAACTTGTACTGGTCAGAAACCGCATGACCAACCTGAAGTCACTTATCAATGATGAGAGGATGGCAACAGCTGTGGCCAACCTCGACCTGGTCACGTCTGATCTCCAGAATTCTGTCATGAAGACCAGGATGTTACCCGTTAAAAAGGTGTTTGGCCGTTTCCCCCGGGTGGTGAGAGATCTTGCGCGTACATTAAACAAAGAGATAGATCTGCAGATGGAGGGTGAGGAGACAGACCTGGATAAAAATCTGGTGGAGGCGTTGGCTGATCCCATGGTGCATCTAGTGCGAAATGCCGTGGATCACGGTATTGAGTCACCAGAGGAGCGGGAAAAGGTAGGGAAGCCGCGCAAGGGTCTGGTGGTTCTCTCGGCATCGCAGGAGGGGGATCATATCCTGCTGACTATTAGTGATGATGGCAAGGGCATGGATGCGGATGTCTTACGTAACTTGGCGGTAGAGAGGGGGATGATGGATGCAGAGGCAGCGGAACGCCTGACTAATAAAGATTGTTATAACCTGATATTTCAACCAGGATTTTCCACCAAGAAAGAGATCTCTGACGTCTCCGGGCGCGGTGTTGGGATGGATGTTGTAAAGACCGGTATCGCCAAGATAAATGGTGTAGTAGAGATAGACTCAGTGCCGGGAGAGGGCAGTCTTATCACCATTAAATTGCCACTGACCCTGGCGATTCTTCCTACCCTTATGGTGCTGCTTGGAGCCCAACCTTTTGCCCTGCCACTTTCAAGTGTGGTCGAGATTTTTGATCTGGATCTAACCCACTCCAATGTTGTTGATGGTCAGCTTACCATCATGGTGAGAGAGCGTGCGCTGCCAATTTTCTATCTGCATAAGTGGTTGGTCACAAAACAAGACAAGCAGGAGAGTGAAGAGACAGGGCATGTTGTAGTCGTCAATGTTGGAGGTCTCCAGGCTGGCTTGGTGGTTGATCATCTGGTTGGTCAGGAAGAGGTAGTTATTAAGCCGCTGGGTGCCATGCTGCAAGGTGTAGATGGCATGGCCGGGGCCACTATAACGGGTGATGGCAAGATCGCCCTTATATTGGATATATCGGGGTTGTTACAGAAGTATGCACGCCGCATTTGATGTTTTGGCCTGCCAAGCGAGAGAGTGCCTATGAGTGCTAGGGTGCGAGTACTGATTGTTGATGATTCGTCGTTCTTCTGTCGTCGAATATCAGAGATGTTGTCTCGTCACCAGGAGATTGAGATTGTAGGCATAGCCCATGATGGGTTAGATGCGCTACAACAGACGCATGCACTAAAGCCAGATGTTATCACCATGGATGTTGAGATGCCGGTCATGGATGGTATTGAGGCATCCAGGCGCATCATGGCGGAGATTCCAACCCCCATTATGATGCTATCCGCATTGACCAAGGAGGGGGCACAAGCGACCCTGGACGCCTTAGATGCGGGTGCGGTGGATTTTCTGCCGAAACATATGGAGGCCGGAAGGCAGGGGCGAGAGTCTCTGGAGAGAATGTTGGTGCAACGGGTGCTGGCCCTTGCCCCAAAGAGGCGGCGCAGTGGTGCTGTAGCTCCATCTGCAGTATCCGGGAAAGTTGCACAGGAGCCAATACCTTCGGCCGTGGGGGGGGGGGCAAAAC
>JBNKMS010000006.1:0-60270 GCA_050293315.1 Sedimenticolaceae bacterium | reverse complement strand
CCGACGGAACCTCCCTGTCCCGCGGAAGAGGGCCGGCCCCTTTCAGGCCTAATCCTCACGGGACTGCGATGCTCGGGGTAACACACGGGTCTAGGGGTGGAACACCAAGCCACTCGCCATCCCGCGGCTTGACCGCGGGATCCAGGAGAATAGGTCTACCTAAACCGCTGGTTCTTTGATAACCTCACAAAATAAAGGAAATACCCCCTTGGCAGGATGGGCCAAAATCATCTCATCTCACTACCCATAGGGAGTTTCTTGGCGTCATATTACGATATCAGTGCCGGCGTGATAATTAACTGTTAGGCCAACAAAAAGGAAAGACATGCTACGGAATACTGTATTTGTAATTTTGATTCTGTTTTCAGGACTTGTAAGCTCGGAGACAGAGTTCAAATCACAGGAAGAGTTTGGTAAATGGCTTACTTATTACTATCTCAAGCCTGAACCAGAGAATATTGTCCAAGCCGTTCGCTACATGAGCGAAAGTGATTTTTTAGAAAATGGAAAAACATATCCTCCAATCTTTGGTTTCCTAGCTGGGGTATTCAAGAACAATCCTAGTAAGGTAGGTTCTTGGGTAAATGATCTAAGCTCATTACAAGACTCATCATATGGTGTTGTTGTTCTAGGCGTTTGGTATGCCAACATTTCGGATTCAAAAGAAAGAGTATATGCCATCCTAGAAAAGCGCCCAGCACTTAAAGAACAGTTTAGTTACCTTTACAAAGGGTCGCCGATGGAAATCAGTCAAATCCCCCTTGAACAAGGCCCATGGGTTTTGGATGCGCTATGGGGGAATTTTATGGCTACAGGTAACACGGAACCCGTAGCAAGAATAATGGAAGCACTCCCGTGGCTTGACGTCAAAGGAGAAACAAACAAATTGCTTGTGGCTGGTGCGGCGCGTTGGTCTTTAACGTCAAATGCAGAGCAGCATAAGAAGGTAATGGCTATCTGTAAAAGTGAAATAGAGAAGCAACCAGCTGTTGTCCAAGAAAAATTAAAGTCTGTCATTGCTGAGGCAACGAAAGGGCCTAACCAGCCCATCAAGCCGACGCAATAAATCTGCGCGGCTTATGGGAAACGTTAACCTGGTCCCACGCGCGCAGGAGTGAGTTAACAGCTGCTGCCCGTATTGATCAGCGCTTTCTTCTCCTCCCGGCTCATCTGTTTGATCTCGCTCTCCCGTCTGCTGGCCTCGGAGCGGGTGGTGTATTGCTCGCTGTAGAGTAGTGTGATCGGGCGGCGTCCCCTGGTGTAACGTGCCGCCAGGCGATCATCGCTGTTGTGCTCCTCTATACGTCGCTGCACATCCGTAGCGATGCCGGTGTAGAGGCTGTCATCGGAGCAGCGGGCGATATATACGTGCCAGGTCTTCATCAATAGCGGGAATAGTGGCTGTAATAGCGATATACTAACCCGAACAGACCCATCAATACTAAGGCCCCCCTAGCAAGCACATGAGCACGCAGCAGTTTATCGCCACTACACCCAAACATATGGAGCTGCTGCTGGTTGATGAGTTACGGGCGCTAGGGGCGACCGATGTCGCGGAGACCAGGGCCGGGGCGCGGTTTAGTGGGACCATTGAGACCGCCTATAGGGTCTGTCTCTGGTCTCGCACAGCTAATCGGGTGCTACTGCCGTTGGCCACCTTTGCGGCGCCCTCTACGGAGGCCCTATATGCCGGGGTGCAGACCATCTCCTGGGACGAGCACTTTACCGCTGAGCAGACTTTTGCAGTCGACTTCAATAGCTCACGCTCTGCTATAAACCACAGCCACTTTGGGGCTCTGAAGGTCAAGGACGCTATAGTAGATCAGTTTCGTGAGCGTCAGGGTGAGCGTCCATCCATAGATACAGAACTGCCGGATATACGCTTAAATCTCTATCTGCTACGGGATGAGGCGACTATAAGCCTGGATCTGGCGGGTGAGTCGCTACACCGTCGTGGCTATCGTACAGAGGGTATGGGTGCGCCGCTAAAAGAGAACCTGGCGGCCGCCATTCTGCTGCGTGCAGGTTGGCCTGAGATTGCCGCAGATGGTGGCGCCCTGGTCGACCCGATGTGTGGTTCCGGTACCCTGCCGATCGAGGCTGCGATGATGGCTGCGGATATCGCCCCCGGCCTGCTCCGCGACCATTGGGGGTTTCTACACTGGAAGCGGCACGATGATGGCATCTGGCAGGAGCTGTTGACCCAGGCAGAGGGCAAGAGGGAGCGGGGGCTTGAACGGGTGCCGCCCATTACAGGTTATGACCACAACCCCAAGGCGGTACGCTCCGCCCAGGACAATGCGGCGCGTGCAGGCCTTAGTTGGCAGCTGAGGTTTGAGCAGAGAGAGTTAGCAGCTGCGACGCCACCGGAATCGGCCCCCGCCGGACTGGTTGTGGTGAATCCACCATATGGCGAGCGCATGGGGAGCGATTCCGATCTGACAGCCCTCTACGCGCGGCTGGGAGAGATGCTGCGCCAGCGCTTCAGTGGCTGGCGGGCAACCCTGTTTACCGGTAATCCAGAACTAGGTAAGAGCATGGGGATACGCGCCAGGAAGATGCACTCCCTCTATAACGGATCGATCGAGTGCAAACTGCTCCACTTTGAGATCGACCCGAAATGGTATGTGGTGGATCGCAGGTTTCCCACCCCGTTAGCGCCGGAGGAGAGGAGTGACGGGGCCTCTGAGCTGGCCAACCGGCTACGCAAAAACCTTAAGAATCTGGCGAGTTGGCTCAAGCGGGAGAATATCTCCTGCTACCGTCTCTACGATGCCGACCTGCCGGAGTATGCTGTAGCAGTTGATATCTATGCAGCAGAGGGGGAGGGCGATAGACGCTATGTGCATGTGCAGGAGTACCAGGCACCGAAGAGTGTCGATCGGCGCAAGGCGCGCCTGCGTCTGCGCGAGGCACTGGGGGTGATCCTGGAGACCTTGGAGATTGGCGAAGAGCAGCTCTTCTTTAAGGTACGCCAGCAGCAGAAGGGGGCCGCCCAGTACCGGAAACTGGCAAGCAGTAACAGTTTCCATCAGGTGAGCGAGGGGGGCCATAGGTTTTGGGTGAACTTTGAGGACTATCTGGATACCGGACTGTTTCTCGACCACCGCATTACCCGCTCTCTGCTGGCAAAGCTGGCCAAGGGCAGGCGTTTTCTAAACCTGTTCGCCTACACTGGAACGGCATCAGTGTATGCGGCCAAGGGCGGCGCCGTTGCAACTACCACTATCGATATGTCCAACACCTATCTCGATTGGGCCAGACGCAATATGGCGCTCAACGGGTTGCAGGGCCCTGAGCATCAGTTTGTGCGGGTCGATTGTGTTGAGTGGCTGCAGCGTGGAGGCGGAGGTCAGAAGTATGGTCTTATCTTTCTCGATCCACCCAGCTTCTCCAGCTCCAAGCGGATGGATGGGGTGTTCGATGTGCAGCGCGACCATGTGTCTTTGATCAAGAGTGCGGTGCGTCTACTGGAGCCTGGGGGGGTGCTGATCTTCTCCTGCAACTTGCGCAGTTTCAAGCTCGACCGGGACCGATTGGATGGATTGGATATAGAGGACATCAGCCGGGCTACACTGCCGCAGGATTTTGCGCGTAATCCTAAGGTGCACTACTGCTGGCAGATCAGGGCTTGACTGTCTGGTTGCCCTGTTCAATCCACTTGGTGATACCGTTGGTCACGTTATAAACCTTGTTGTAGTTCATCTTGCTATCTAGAAACCCGCTGACCACCCCGGTACGGTTCCCGGTACGGCATATCAGGATAAACGGCTCATCCTTTGCAGCAATCTTCTCCAACTGCTTTAGCCACCCGTCCAGGTCGTAATGGCCCTGTTCATCAAAGAAGGTGATCATATGACTGTTAGGAATAATGCCGGTCTCCTGCCACTCCTCGGGACGGCGTATGTCAATGATAGGCACCCCTTGTGCCAGTAGCTGCTGTAGCTCGGCATTATTGACCTGTGTAACCTCTGCCGCAGCAGGTAGGGTCAACAGGGCGAGTAAAATAGCGATAATTGGTTTCATTCCATGTAACTCCAAACATTGTGTCTTAACAGTTGTCCCTGACAAGAATGTATATATGGCTTTAATCAGGGTCTCCCAGAGCGGCACGGTGCCGTGTCCTGAGGATATGCTGGCGGAGCTGCTCTAGTCCGTTGCCATCTGGTGGGCGGTACTGGGATTGAACCAGTGACCCCTGCCGTGTGAAGGCAGTGCTCTCCCGCTGAGCTAACCGCCCAATATATATGCGAAAAATCCTATTTTACTGGTGCATTGCAACAGCGTCAATTGAGCCAACATTAGGGGGAAATCGGTATAGGGTCTGGTAGAATGCACCCTTTCAACTGAGAGCGACCGTAATCTATGAGTGTTCGTACCCGTTTTGCCCCCAGTCCGACAGGCTATCTGCATGTCGGTGGCGCCCGTACCGCGCTATTCTCATGGCTCTATGCACGCAAGCATGGTGGCCAGTTTGTGTTACGGATTGAGGATACAGATCTGGAGCGCTCTACTAAAGAGTCGGTCAATGCCATTTTAGAGGGCATGACCTGGCTCGGCCTGGAGTATGACCAGGGGCCGTTCTATCAGACCGAGCGTTTCGACCGCTATGCGGAGGTAATCCAGCAGCTGCTGGACAGCGGCCTGGCCTACCGCTGCAACTGCTCCAAGGAGCGACTGGAGGAGCTGCGGGATGATGCGATGCAGCGCAAGGCCAAGCCCCGGTATGACGGCCACTGTCGCCATGCAGAGGTGGACCCGAACCAGCCCCATGTGATCCGCTTTGCCAACCCGGAGGATGGTACCGTGGTGGTGGACGATCTGGTGCGGGGCAAGGTGGCGTTTGATAACACCGAGCTGGATGACCTGATCATACAGCGGACCGATGGATCCCCTACATACAATCTGACCGTGGTGGTTGACGATATGGATATGGAGATCAACGTAGTAATCCGCGGCGATGATCATCTGAATAACACCCCCAGGCAGATCAATATCCTGCGTGCCCTGGGTAAGGAGCCGCCCAAGTATGCGCATGTACCGATGATCCTCGGTGATGATGGCGCCCGGCTCTCTAAGCGTCACGGTGCCGTCAGCGTTATCCAGTATCGGGAAGACGGTTTCCTCCCTGAGGCACTGCTCAACTATCTGGTACGGTTGGGTTGGTCCCACGGGGATCAGGAGATATTTTCTCTGGATGAGATGATTGAGCTGTTCGATATCGATCAGGTGAACAAGGCGGCATCCACCTTTAATAGTGAGAAGCTGGCCTGGCTAAATCAGCACTATATAAAAGCTTCTAGCCCCTCTCGCATTGCTCATCTGCTAAGCCCACATATGGGTCGGCTGGGTATAGATCCAGCTACTACCGGGCCGGATCTGGTGGATGTGGTAAAGGCACAGCAGGAGCGGGCTAGGACTTTAGCGGAGATGGCCGAGATCAGCGCCTTCTTCTACCAGGATTTTGACGAATTTGAAGAGAAGGCGGCGAAGAAGCATCTGCGTCCGGTAGCGCGGGAGCCTCTAGAGAAGGCCCTGGAGGCGCTGCGCGAGTTGGAGGAGTGGACGCTAGAGAATCTACACACGCTGGTGGAAGAGGTGTCCGCATCTCTGGAGTTGAACATGGGCAAGGTGGCCCAGCCATTGCGAGTGGCCGTAGTTGGGCGTGCTGCTTCGCCCGGTATCGACGATACGCTCCACCTGGTTGGGAAAGAGGCCAGCCTAAGACGTATTGAGCGGGCGTTGGAATATATTCGCCAACGTGAAGAAAACGCCTAAACTAGACAGTTAGATATGATAGCAGTTTACTCTTTTACGTCACCCCGCGGCTTGACCGAAAGATCCAGGAACATCAAATAACATGAGCGAGCAGGATACAACCACACCCACCAATTTTATCCGTCAGATCATCGATCAGGATCTGCAAGAGGGCAAGAACGACGGTCGGGTGCATACCCGTTTTCCGCCAGAGCCCAACGGTTACCTACACATAGGCCACGCCAAGTCGATCTGTCTCAATTTTGGCATAGCCAGGGACTATCCGGGTGGTCTCTGTAATCTGCGCTTTGATGATACCAATCCCCACAAGGAGGATGTGGAGTATGTGGACTCTATTATTGAGGATGTACGCTGGCTCGGCTTTGATTGGGACGACCGGCTGTTCTATGCCTCAGACTATTTTGAACAGCTTTACAACTATGCCGTTGAGTTGATCGAAAACGGCAAGGCCTATGTATGCGATCTGACCGCAGAGCAGACGCGAGAGTATCGCGGCACTCTGACCGAGCCGGGAAAAGAGAGCCCCTACCGCAACCGTTCGGTAGAGGAAAACCTGGATCTGTTTACCAGGATGCGAGCAGGGGAGTTTGAAGATGGCTCCAGGGTGTTACGGGCCAAGATCGATATGGCCTCGCCCAATATGAATATGCGTGACCCTACTCTGTACCGTATCCGACATGGCGTCATTCATCACCAGACCGGGACAGAGTGGTGTCTCTATCCGATGTATGACTATACTCACCCTATCTCTGATGCGCTTGAGGGGATCACCCACTCTCTCTGCACCCTGGAGTTTGAGGATCACCGTCCACTCTATGACTGGTGTCTGGACAACATCAGCATTGCCTGCCATCCACAGCAGATAGAGTTCTCTCGGCTCAATCTACAGTACACCGTAATGAGTAAGCGCAAGCTGACCCAGCTGGTGGATGAGGGGCATGTCAGCGGCTGGGATGATCCGAGGATGCCTACCATTGCCGGTCTGCGCCGGCGCGGATATAGCCCGGCATCGATTCGCACCTTCAGTGACCGCATCGGTGTCACCAAGGCCGACAACTCGGTGGAGATGGGGATGCTGGAGGCCTGTATTCGCGAGGACCTGGACAAACACGCCCCTCGCGCCATGGCGGTGCTACATCCACTTAAAGTGGTTATAGAGAACTACCCGGAGGGCAAGGTAGAGGAGATCAGTGCCCCCAACCACCCTAAAGATGAGTCCATGGGTAGTCGCACCCTGAGGTTCACCCGGGAGGTATATATCGACCAGGCCGACTTTCGCGAAGAGGCCAACAAGAAATATAAACGCTTGGTGACTGGGGGCGAGGTGCGGTTGCGTAACGCCTATGTGATTAAGTGCGAACAGGTAATCAAGGATGAGAGTGGCGAGATCATCGAGCTGCGCTGTAGCCATGATCCTGACACCCTAGGTGCAAACCCGGAAGGGCGCAAGGTCAGAGGGGTTATCCATTGGGTGTCCGCTACAGAAGGGGTAGAGGCGGAGGTGAGGGTATACCAAAGCTTGTTTAACCATCCGACCCCGGATGGAGATAGAGAGGTGGAATCATTTATAGAGCACCTCAATCCTGAGTCGCTGACTGTACTGACCGGGTGCGTGGTTGAGCCCAGCCTGGCGCGGGCGGAGCCGGGTAGCGGCTTCCAGTTTGAACGCGAAGGCTATTTTTGTGTCGATAGTATAGATTCAAGTCCAGAGAAATTGGTATTTAACCGTACGGTAACTCTACGTGACTCATGGGCCAAAATAGAGAACAGATAGTAGCTTGGCAGAGTCGTTTAGAGGTTAATAGATTGGTCTTGCCAGGAGATTATAATGCGTAGTGGGAAAGCGCTATTCATCCTATCCTGTTTCTGTCTGGTCTATATATCAGGTTGTGCCCCCCCAGGCGATACTAAGTCGTTAGATCCAGAGGTGCTTGATAACAAGTGCAGGGTCTATGCTGATATGGCTGTCTCCCAGTTCAGGGAGTTAGGTAAATATTGGTGTGATCAGGCAGGACCGGAGTGGAGTGATGACCTTGCTCAACACCACGCCTGGTGCATGCAGGAGGACAACCATCTGCTGATTGGCGAGCAGCTGATAGCGCGAGGCGCTGTTCTGATGGAGTGCAGAGACAAGGCGGAGCAGGCAGAGCTTTCACCCATTGCCGGCAGGTGTAAGGCCTACGCCAGAGAGGCTGTCTCTCAGGTACGCAAGGCGAACAAACTGAGCTGTGGCTACAAAGGGGCGCTGTGGGGTGCTGAATTTGACGCTCACTACAACTGGTGTATGCAGGGAGAGAACCATAGATATATTAACAGCATGGCGGCCAAGCGTAGCAAGGGGCTACAGCAGTGCAGCGAGCGTGGCGGAGGTCCGGTGGTTGCGGCTGATAGTTGCGTCGTCTATGAGAAGCATCAATTTCAGGGTAGGAGTATGAAGATTGCATCCGGAGAGAAGGAGGAGATCCTGAACGCCGATGGTTGGGACGACGCCATCTCATCAGTACGGCTGGCTAAAGGGTGTCATCTTGAGGCGTGGAAACAGCCAAAATTCAACGGATCCAAGCTGGTACTGCTTAAGGGACATGACTCCCTCGGCAGCCAGTGGGACAACCAGATATCGTCTCTGAAATGTACCTGTGGGCACTGATCCAGGCCGCATCAGGGGTGGACAAAGGCGCTGGCTTGGCCTAATATGCGCCTCTTGTTTTTGGGGCTATAGCTCAGCTGGGAGAGCGCTACACTGGCAGTGTAGAGGTCGGCGGTTCGATCCCGCCTAGCTCCACCAATCCGTCCCGTTCATCTAGAGGCCTAGGATATCAGCCTTTCACGCTGGTCACAGGGGTTCGACTCCCCTACGGGACGCCATTTTCTCAATTCCGCGGTTTCACCGCGAGATTCTGTGACTTGATCAATCCCAGTAATAATTTTCGCAGCCTAACCGCTCTATTGTCTTAATTGACACCGATGTCCGGCTGCAAGTCCCTTTCTTTTGCGCGCTCAAAAGAAAGGGACGAAAGAAAAGAGCGCCCGAGTGTTACCCCCTACGGGTACCCTGCGCTTCTTGTTTAAAGCGGGGCTGTCCATAAGGGGCATCCCTGCCCCTATGGACAGGAGCGACCTCCATGTCGCTCCCCTTCGGGCCATTTCCGCTTGAAACTGCGATGCTCGGGGTAACACACGGGTCTTTGGTGTGGCATCCCTACCTCCTCCGACGCAGCCGAGTACCGCAGCTGCAACAGGATCAGGCCCGTAGGGGCGCCGCATGGACGCGGCGCCTCCATCGCGGGCAAGGGATTGCCCGTCGATGGAGCCCCTGGGGCGGTGAGGAACGCAGGGAACCCGTAGGGCAAGTCGTGGAGTGTCTTTTTCTTTCGCCTATTTCTTTTGGACAAGCAAAAGAAATAGGCTCGTAGCCTCTGCGGAGAAAAGAAAAAGAGCTCTGAAGCTTAAGGGCTACGAAATTGACTACCAGAACTATTTAAAACCATTGGATCCCGCGATCAATCCGCGGGCGGATTGCTCCTACCCGAGAGGAGTAATCAGAATCAGCACCCCCATCTTCGGGTGGTCTATATAGTGGATCTCCTTGCTGCGCATCTTGCGGCTGGCCTGTAACCTGTAGCCATTGCCGTTCTTTAGTAGTAGGTCCAGGTCGGCATGTAGGTAGCGTTTAACACTCACCTTGATGGTCCCATCAAGCGGGGTTGAGTCGGAGTGCAGACGGATAGGCTTGGCATTCTTGGGAGAGATTACGTTTTGGCGCCAGGCTCGGTGCAGGATCGTCTTATATCCGGCCTTGTTCCTCAGGCGTGAGGCGATACCGCTCAGACGCATACTGGAGCTGCCCAGGAAAGAGCGAGGGGACTCGGTCTGTTGCAGATTCGGCTGGCCCGGGTTGCTGGGCCACACCTCACCCCCAGTATCCTGTCCGCTATGGGTGAAGACCAGTACCTCAATGGTGTATGTCTTGGCCATGAGCTGACCGCTTGTCAGTAGCAGTCCAAGCAGTAGCAGTAGATTGATTCTCTGTCGCATGTTCTTCTTCATGTGGCTCATCCAGATATTTCCCCGATTATAGAGGAGACTTGCTCAATACGCCTACTCCGATCGCTCATATCCCGAAAAAAGCGGATCTTTTCTGTCCCATCAAGCTTGAACTCTGTCGGACGGGTCTGGATCAGCCGGATGAGATTGGCCGGGTCTATCTTCGGCTCCCCTTCGAAGGTGATGCGGCCACTCTCCGGCCCCGCTTCCAGCTTGCTGATACCGAGCGGTCTGATCCTGAGCTTGAGTTCGGTGACGGCAAACAGCGACTTGGCCGGCTCTGGCAATAGGCCAAAACGATCGATCATCTCCACCTGCAGTTCACGTAGCTCCTCGCTGGATTCGGCGCTGGCGATCCGTTTATATAGCACCAGCCGGGTGTGTACGTCCTGGATATAGTCCTCCGGTAGCAGGGCCGGCAGCTGCATGTCTATCTCGGCGCCATGGTCTAGTGGACGGTCGAGGCGCGGCTGTTCACCCGCCTTGAGTGCGGCTACCGCCCGCTCCAGCAACTCGCTGTAGAGGGAGAAACCGATTGCGTGGATCTGACCGCTCTGTCCCGCGCCCAGCAGCTCGCCCGCCCCGCGAATCTCCAGGTCGTTGGTCGCCAGGGTGAAACCGGCCCCCAGATCCTCCATCGACTCAATTGCCTCCAGCCGCTTCTTCGCGTCCGGGGTAAGCCTTTTCTCAGAAGGGGTAAGCAGGTAGGCGTAGGCGCGGTGGTGCGAGCGGCCCACCCGCCCCCTTAGCTGGTGTAGTTGGGCCAGCCCAAGTTTGTCAGCCCGGTTGATGATAATAGTGTTGGCGCTGGGGACATCGATGCCGCTCTCAATGATAGTGCTGCAGACTAGGATATTGAAACGCTGGTGATAGAAGTCACGCATGACATCCTCCAGCTCTCGCTCCCGCATCTGGCCGTGGGCTATAGTGGTGCGGGACCCAGGGAGCAGTTGTCGAACCTTCTCCGCCATGTTCTCGATGGTGCTGACCTCATTGTGGAGGATATATACCTGGCCGCCGCGTTTGATCTCACGTTGGCACGCCTCGACTATAAGTGCATCCTCCCACGGGCTAATAAAGGTCTTGATCGGGTGCCGTGCCACCGGAGGAGTGGCGATGAGAGAGAGATCCCGCATACCGGAGAGGGCCATGTTCAGGGTGCGGGGTATGGGGGTGGCGGTCAGGGTGAGTAGATCCACCTCCGAACGCAGGCCCTTCAGTTTCTCTTTATGCCGTACCCCGAAGCGCTGCTCCTCATCGATAATTACCAGCCCCAGTCGCTTGAACCGAATATCATCCTGCAGCAGCCTGTGGGTGCCGATGATGATGTCAATGGAGCCATCACTTAATCCCTGGATGATCCGCTTCTGCTCCTTGCTGCTACGGAAGCGGGAGAGGCCCTCTACCTGTGTTGGCCAGTCGGCAAAGCGGTCGGCGAAGTTCTGATAGTGTTGCTGCGCAAGCAGGGTGGTGGGTACCAGGACCGCCACCTGCTTGCCTCCTTGAATGGACATGAAGGCGGCGCGCATGGCTACCTCGGTCTTGCCGAAGCCGACATCCCCGCACACCAGCCGGTCCATCGGGTTGGGGGAGTGCATATCGGCTAGTACGGCATCAATTGCCTGCTGTTGGTCCGGGGTCTCTTCAAACTCAAAGGCGGCGGCAAAGGCGTTGTACTCCTCCCCAGGTGAAGGAAAGGCGTAGCCCTTGTTGGCCGCGCGGCGGGCATGGATATCCAGCAATTCTGCCGCGACATCGTGTACCTGCTTTGCCGCCTTACGCTTGAGTCGTTCCCACTGCTCTCCACCAAGCTTATGCAGTGGGGCGTTCTCCGGTGCTGCACCGGAGTAGCGGCTGATCAGGTGGAGCGAGGAGACCGGGACGTAAAGCTTGTCACCCTGGGCATACTCCAGGGCCAAAAATTCGGTGACTATATCGCCCACATCCAGGGTCTGCAGTCCCAGATAGCGACCTACACCGTGGTCCTCGTGCACTACCGGGGCGCCGGGATGGAGCTCAGTAAGGTTGCGTATGGTCTGCTCTGACTCCCGCTGTCTGTTGTGGCGACGTCGCTCCTGACGTACCCGTTCACCCAGTAGCTGGCTCTCGGTGATGATAGTTATCCCCTGGTGTGGCAGCCATACCCCCTGCTCCAGAGGCGCCACTGTGAGGGCCAGCTGTATCTCCGAGTCGAGAAACTCTCTCCAGTCTGCTACCACGGTGGGGTGGATTGCGTAGCCGCCGAGGGTATCCAGCAGGAGTTCACGCCGCCCGGCACTCTCGGCTACAAACAGGACCCGTCCCAGGGTAGTGGCAAGGAACTCCAGCAGGGCGGCGGCCGGGGCCGGGGCGCGGGCCTGGAAGCTTAGCGCCGGCAGGGCCTTGGTGTTGAAGTTGTGATAGCTGGAGTAGCCCTTGCGTCGGGAGCGGATCTTAGGCCCCTGTAGTAGTACCGATTTGCCTCGATTTAGATGGGAGGCAAGCTCATCCCTCTCAAGATAGACCGATGACGGCGGCAAGATGGGGCGTTCGATATCATCCTTTCTCTCCTGGTAGCGCTCCTGCAGTTGTTGCAAAAATAGCTCTACCTGATCGAGGCACTCATCGAAGCGCAGCAGCAGTAGCTCCGATGGTAGAAAATCAAACAGGGTTGAGGTCTCTTCGAAGAACAGCGGCAGGTAGTACTCGAGTCCTCCGGGGGCGTTGCCGGCCATCACCTCGCGAAAGATCATACTGTTCTGTGGATTGCCCTCAAAACTGCTGCGCCAGGCCTGGTTGAAGTGGTTGATACCTCCCTCATCCAGCGGAAACTCCCTGGCTGGTAGCAGCTCTACCGCGGGTATCTGCTCCAGGGTGCGTTGACTCTCTGCAGAGAAGGTGCGAATAGACTCTATCTCCTCATCAAGTAGGTCTATACGGTATGGCTGTTCGCTGCCCATGGGAAAGATATCGAACAGCGAACCTCGCACCGCCATCTCACCGTGGGCCAGTACCTGGGATACGGTGCGATAACCGGCCCGCTCCATCCTCTGGCGTATCTTCTGCAGTGGCAGCCGGTCACCAACCTGAAGTAGCAGGCTGTTGCCTTCGATATAGCTGCGTGGTGGCAGGCGCTGCAGCAGTGTCCCGATTGGAACCACCAGCACCCCGCGCTCCAGGCTTGGCAGCCGGTTAAGGGTCAGTAGACGCTCCGAGACCAACTCCGGTAGGGGAGAGAAAATGTCGTATGGCAGGGTCTCCCAATCGGGAAACGAGAGTACCGGGAGGTTGTCACCGCTGAGAAAAAAACGTAGTTCATCCTCCAGCCGTGTCGCCGCCTGGATGTCTTCCACTACCACCGTAGTCAGCCCGGCAAAATTGCGGGCGGCAGCGGCGATGGTCAGCGCGGCGCTACCAGCGTAGAGCTGTCCCCACTGCAGCCGCTCCCCGGACTTGGCGGGGATAGGGGGATTAAAGTTGTCAGGAGGCTGTTGCGACTGGGACTGATGGGGCATGCGACATAGGTTTCAGTGATTGTGCGCCCATTCTCGCACAAATGGCACTTATCCAGAAACGCTATCTACTACTGCTTTTTCTGTTTTGGGTGCACCACTGAGGTGATAACCAAGTTGTTTTCGAAATAGACGGTAAAATCAGCATAGACCCAGCGAGTGATTGGGGGGTCGCCAACTGCTGGCAGGATCTGTTTTGGTTCGCCAAAGCGGCTCTTTACCAGATCCATGTCCTGGCCGGTGGTGGGCCTGGCCAGGTCGCTAGGTGCATTGGTAATTGTCTCCATAAGGAGGGTGTCGGCAGTGGCGGTTGTGGCTCCGAACAGGAGCAGTGCAGCCAGCAAAGATTTCATGCTTCTATTCATGGCGGAGGAACTCCTTTCGTTCAATGCACTCAATGTAACATATACCATTCACAGCAAAAAACATCCAGGTGACAATTTTGCTTCTGTGGAACGCTCTGCAAAAAGGCAGTATTAGCCCAGCATGAATTGTTGCCGTGTTAATAGCCAAGGCCTTTTTTGGCAGAATGTGGTTTAATCTCCACCATGTTTAAGCCACTCGAACTCTATATCGGTCTGCGCTATACGCGTGCCAAGCGACGCAACCATTTCATCTCCTTTATATCGGTCAGCTCCATGCTCGGGATTATGCTCGGTGTAATGGCGCTGATAACAGTATTATCGGTGATGAACGGGTTTCATAAGGAGATCCGCGAACGCATCCTGGGCATGGCCTCACATGCCACTATTTCCGGGGTGGACGGTAGCCTGCAGGAGTGGCAGTCGGCAATGACGCTTGCCAAAGAGCATCCACGGGTGATTGGGGAGGCGCCATTTGTAGAGATCCAGAGCATGCTGGTAAATGGCAGCCAGGTGAGCGGTGCGATGGTGCGTGGGGTGCTGCCGAAGCAGGAGTCCGGGGTCTCAACCGTAGGTGAGCATATGTACGAGGGCAGCCTCGACACGCTGGAGGAGGGGGCGTTCCATATCATTCTGGGGCGAGAGCTGGCCACCGCCCTGGGAGTCTGGGTAGGTGACTCGGTGACTGTGGTTACCCCTACAGTAAGCATAACCCCGGCTGGGACCATGCCGCGCCTGAAGCGTTTTCTGGTGTCCGGAATCTTTGAGGTTGGGATGGGGGATTACGATCGTGGTGTAGCCCTGATGCATCTACGGGATGCGGCGAAGTTGCTGCGCCTGGGCGATGCAGTAACCGGGGTGCGGCTGAAGCTGGATGATCTCTATCTGGCGCCAGAGGTCTCACGTGAACTCGCCAGTAACCTGCCGGGAATGTTTCGGGTTAGCGACTGGACCCAGCAACATAAAAACTTTTTTAGCGCGCTACGTACCGAGAAACGGATGATGGGACTGATTCTGTTTTTGATTGTGGCAGTGGCCGCTTTCAACATCGTCTCCACTCTGGTGATGGTGGTGACCGATAAACAGAGTGATATTGCAATCTTGCGCACCTTGGGTGCTACCCCCAGGACCATAATGGGGATCTTCATCGTACAGGGGGTGACCATAGGTCTCTTCGGTACCCTGCTGGGCATTATCGGTGGGATTATGCTGGCGCTCAATCTGGAGGTGATAGTTAAGTGGATTGAGAGTATATGGCAGATAGATTTTCTCGACCCGAATATCTACTACATTAGCGACTTGCCATCCGACCTGCATTGGAGTGATGTCTCTCTGGTGGGACTTAGCGCCTTTGCCATCACCCTGCTGGCAACTATCTATCCGGCCTGGCGTGCTGCCCGGGTAAAACCGGCGGAGGCGTTACGCTATGAGTGAGCAGACGGTACTACAGTGTAGCAACCTGGTTCGCATCTTTAATGATGGCGGCTTGCGGGTAGAGGTGCTCAAGGGGGTTGAGCTTGAGGTAGAAGCAGGTGAACGCGTGGCTATTGTCGGTAACTCAGGCTCCGGTAAGAGTACCTTGCTGCATTGCCTGGGGGGGCTGGATCTGCCGGACAGCGGTCAGATCATCATGGATGGCAGCGATCTAGCGCAGCTGGATGAGGGTGAGCGTAGCAGGTTGCGGAACAAGACCATGGGTTTTATCTATCAGTTTCACCATCTGCTGCCGGAGTTTACAGCACTGGAGAATGTAGCCATGCCGCTGTTGCTTGGCAATATGGAGGTGGAGAAGGCGAAGGAATTGGCTGCAGAGTTGTTACAGCGGGTCGGTCTGGCCGAACGTGTCAAACATAAGCCGGGTGAACTGTCCGGCGGTGAGAGGCAGCGGGCGGCGGTAGCACGTGCCCTGGTTAACCATCCGGCCTGCGTTTTTGCGGATGAACCAACCGGCAATCTGGATCGTCAGACCGCAGAACAGGTCTATGATTTGATGCTTAAATTGAACCGTGAAGTTGGGACCAGCTTTATCATCGTGACCCATGATCAGACACTGGCCGAAAAGATGGATCGGGTACTCCATCTGGAGGATGGCGTTCTACGCTAATCGCTTTTTCTATTCCGGCGCTCACGCAGCCTCGATACCAGATGCCAGCGCCACATACCGCGTATAGATAGGTAGCCTAGAATTGATGCTACGATGGCGCAGAGTAGGCTGCCCAGATAGAGTGGTTCCCAGATGGCACCCAGGCTGCTACTCATCCACTCCCATGAGAGTTCAAACTCTACCTGCGTTGCCGGCTCATTCAGGACCCATGCGCCGACCAGATAGGTTGCATAAAAGATCGGCGGTATGGTGATGGGATTTGAGACCCATACCAGGGCCACGGATAGAGGTAGGTTAACTCTGGTGAAGATTGCGGTTGCCGCTGCGGGGATCATCTGAAACGGCATCGGGATAAAGGCCCAGAATAGCCCCACAGCAAACGCCCCGGACACAGAACGGCGGTTCAGGTGCCATAGGTTGGGATCGTGCAATAGTTTACCGAACATCCGTAGATGTTGGTGATTACGGATGGTCTCGTCATCCGGCATGTACTGTTTGATGAGACGCTTTGGCATAATCTTCCTATTATAACACCGATGTCGGGTTCACTCTTTCCATGGGTTCTCAAAATGATCTTAAGGATCGATACTTATTGCAGTGACAGTGCGATATAAATATGCCACAGTAGTGTGACGGTTTTATTTCCCACGGAGGGGAGATGGTTGCAGGGATTCTTCTGTTCGTTGTCGGTGTGGTTGTCTTGCAGTGGCAGCCGGAACTGCCGTCCCTTGCCTGGGTGCTCCTGGTTCCTCTGCTGGTTATCTCACTTCGTTACTCCCACTTGGTCCGCTATCCACTATGGTTTGTTTGTGGATTATTCTGGGCCTCTATCAATGCCTACTGGATGCTCTCTAAAGAGCTTCCTGCATCCATTGAGATGGTTGATCTGGAGGCAGAGGGGGTCATTGCATCACTACCGGAACAGCACAGCCGCTACACCCGGTTTAATTTTCAGATAGAACAGATGACTCATAATGGGGATGAGGTCCAATCTCCAGGTCTGGTGCGTCTTGGTTGGTATGACGATGCACCGGAGGTGCGTGTGGGTGAGCGCTGGCATCTGCGGCTGCGGCTAAAACGTCCCCATGGCTTTATCAATCAAGGTGGGTTTGATTATTCCGGATGGCTCTTTCGGAGCGGGATCAGGGCCACCGGCTATGTCCGGGAGAGGGGCGATAACAGGCTGCTCGATGATAGTGACCCTGCCTATGAGCTGCAGCGGCTACGTCAGCGGGTGCGGGAGTTGGTATTGCGTGCGGTCCCCACCGCACAGGCGGCTGCCATGGTGAATGCCCTGGCAATCGGTGATCGTAGTTATATTGATCGTGCCACCTGGGATATGTTTGCTGCTACCGGTACCAGCCATCTGGTTGCCATCTCCGGCCTGCATATCGGGATCGTTGCCGGACTGGCCTACTTTATGATGCTGCAGTTGTGGCGGCTGGTCGGCTGGCTCACCCTGCGGGTGCCGGCGCAGCAGGGCGCCGCCGTGGCGGCACTGCTGGCAGCTACTATCTATGCTGCCCTGGCCGGTTTTGCTGTGCCAACCCAACGCGCCCTGATCATGTTGGCGGTGTTGCTTGGCGCGGGGATACTGCGGCGCTCGGGGCAGCCCGCGCGCAATTTAGCGATAGCCCTTTTCATGGTGGTGCTATGGGATCCTATGGCCGTGCTCTCAATAGGTTTTTGGCTCTCCTTTGCGGCTGTCGGTGTAATCCTCTACGGGATTACTGGACGCCATGGTGAGAGTGGGCTGTTTTGGAAGTGGGGACGGGTGCAGTGGCTGGTAACTATCGGTCTGGCGCCACTGCTGATTGCCGCCGGTCTCAAGGTCTCACTGGCTGCACCCATAGTTAACCTGATAGCAGTCCCACTGTTCAGTTTTATTGTTGTCCCTATGGTGCTGGGAGGTCTTCTGCTGTCACTGTTTACAGAGGCGATTGGCTTTCCACTGCTCGCTGCCGCTGGTTGGCTGCTGCAGTATGGGGTTGACCTGTTGAGCCAGTTGGCAGGGGTAGAGTGGTTGACATGGGTGCGCTCAACACCGCCTCTCTGGGTCTGGCTACCGGCACTGTTGGGTATTCTGATTCTGTTGATGCCACGTGGTCTGCCGGCCCGCTGGCTCGCCATCGTACTGCTGTCACCACTGCTGTTGACCTCTCCCCAGAGACCACAAATGGGCGCCCTCTGGTTCACCCAGCTGGAGGTGGGGGACGGCCTGGCGATCGTGCTGCAGACCGCGAACCATACTCTGCTCTATGACCTAGGTCCGCGTTACTCCGACAGCTTTGATGCGGGCTCTGCTGTGGTGGTGCCATTTCTGCGAGAGAGGGGGATCACCCGGGTCGACCGGATCATTGTCAGTCATGGCGATATGGACCATCAGGGGGGTCTGCAGAGCACGCTGGAGTATGTGCAATCCCGGTTACTGTTGAGTAGCGAGCCGGGCCGGATCAGCGGCTTTTCTGCTGCTCCCTGTGAGACGCCGGCGCAGTGGAGCTGGGACGGTGTCGATTTCGAGATCCTGCATCCGGCGCCAGGGCATAGTTGGCGTGGGAATAATGCATCATGTGTCCTGCGGGTGGCCAACGGGGTCAGCTCTATTCTACTACCGGGAGATATCAAACGGCGGGTAGAGGCACGTCTGGCGGCAACAGTGGGAGAGAGGCTGGATGTGGATATTGTGGTGATCCCCCATCATGGGAGTAAGAGCTCATCATCACCAGGATTTATTCGTCGTGTAAGCCCTATCTATGCGTTGGCCTCCACTGCCTATCACAGTCGTCACGGCTTCCCCCGAGCAGAGGTGACAGCTCGCTGGGAGGAAGAGGGGGCAATCTTGTTCACCAGCGCGGAGAGCGGCGCGATCGAATTTCGTATTCCAGCCACTGGAGTGCTGCATATGCCGACGAGATTGCGTCATTTGGCGCGACGATACTGGATGGATTGAGGTTGAATTGAACATGTGTAACGGTCCGGCCATTTTGCCCTTTGGTAAAGGCGGTGAATACAGTATGATGACCGCATTGCTAATTCTTGAGGGAAGCTGAATATGTATGAGTTGGTCAAGGCTGGCGGCTGGCTTATGCTGCCGATTATTCTATGTTCGGTAGTTGCACTGGCGATCGTTATCGAACGACTCTGGGCGCTGCGCCGTAAGCGGGTGCTTCCGGTGAATCTGGTTGCCAGGGTATGGCAGATGCATCGCAACAAACAACTTACACCATCACACATCACAGGCATCAAGGATGGTTCACCACTGGGACGCATGTTGGCGGCCGGGCTGGTTAATCGCAAACACTCGCGTGAGGTAATGAAAGAGGTGATCGAGGAGGTCGGGCGACAGGTGGTGCATGAACTGGAGCGCTATCTGAACACCCTGGGTACCATCTCGTCCATCACCCCACTACTTGGTCTGTTGGGGACGGTGATCGGTATGATTAAGGTGTTTGCAGCCATCATGACGACCGGTGTTGGTAATCCCGGAGTACTGGCCGGAGGTATCTCAGAGGCGTTGATCACTACAGCCGCGGGACTATCTGTTGCGATTCCATCCCTGATGTTCTACCGTTACCTCAGAGGCAAGGTGGAGAAGCTGGTGATTATGATGGAAGAGGAGGCCCTGAAGATGGTTGAGGTGATGCAGGGAGAGCGCGAGGGCGAGGGTAAGGCGTGAATCTACAACCCACTCCCAGAGAGCCCCTTGAGGTCAACATTACACCGTTGATTGACGTGGTGTTCCTGCTGCTTATTTTCTTTATGGTATCGACCACTTTTGATAAGGAGAGCAGGATCAAGGTGGAGCTGCCGCAGTCTGCTACCCAGGATGAGAAAGTAGAGGAGAAAGATGTCCTGACGATCACAATCGATGTCAGTGGGCGCTTCTATGTAAATGATCGCGAGGTCATCAATACAGAGATCGGCACCCTGAAGGCAGCTATGGCCAAAGCAGCCGCTGAACGTACTGATCTTCCGGTCATTATTAAGGCAGATGCCAAGACCCCCTATCAATCAGTCATTACCGTTATGGACGCAGCCAGCCAATTAGGGTTTGTGCATATGACTTTCCCCACCAGGCAGCCCTCACAAGAGAAAAAGTAAAGTGAGGTGGCTGGAGCGGTATTGGTGGGATCGCAACGGGATCGCACTTCTGCTGTGGCCACTCTCCATGTTTTTCTGTTTTGTTGTTTGGCTGCGGCGGCACGCTTACCGGTTGCGGCTGCTCTCTTCAACCAAATTGTCGTTACCGGTCATCATAGTTGGCAACATTACAGTTGGTGGTACCGGCAAGACCCCCCTGGTGATCTGGCTGGCGCGCCATCTGCAGCAGCAGGGGCTAAGGCCGGGGATCATATCTCGCGGTTATGGTGGTAAGGCGAACATCTGGCCGCAACAGGCGCGTGCAGGGAGTGACCCTACAGTGGTCGGTGATGAGGCGGTACTGATTGCCAGTAGCCTGGATTGCCCAGTCTGTGTTAGCCCTGACCGAGTGCAGGCTGGAGAGGTGCTGGCCGAGCAGGGGAGTTGTGACATCATTATATCGGATGATGGCATGCAGCACCTCGCCCTGCAGCGGGATATAGAGATCGCTGTCGTGGATGGGGTGCGACGTTTAGGTAACGGCTTCTGTCTGCCGGCCGGTCCGTTGCGGGAGAGGCCTCAGCGGCTGGCTGAGGTTGATATGGTTGTGGCCAACGGGATTGCTGGACGCCATCAGTTTACTATGCGCTTGCGCCAGAGTTTTGTTGTGAACATGGCTGACTCCTCCAAGGTGTGCAAGTTGGCAGATTTTGCTAATGGTGAACCGGTACATGCAATGGCCGGAATCGGCCACCCTGAGCGCTTTTTCTTGCAGCTAGAGGGGGCTGGGTTGGAGGTTATCCGCCACGAGTTTCCAGATCATCACCGTTTCCTCCCCGAGGAGATTTTGCCGGATGGTGATACCCCGGTTCTGATGACAGAAAAAGATGCGGTAAAATGTATGCGCTTTGCCCAGCCACGTCACTGGTGTGTGCTGGTGGTAGCTGAATTTGATGATGCCTTTATACATCGTCTGGATACATTGGTTAGAGGTGTAATGGATGGATAAAAAACTGCTGGAGATACTGGTCTGTCCTCTTTGCAAAGGCAAGTTGATATACCGTCAGGATGAGCAAGAGCTGATCTGTAAAGGGGAGCGTCTTGCTTTTCCCATACACGATGGTATTCCGGTTATGCTGGAGGATGAGGCACGCCAACTGGCGGCAGATGAAAAGGTCTAATCAACAGCGCTTACTTAGGGGAGGATATTGATGGATTTCCAGGTTGTAATCCCAGCGCGTTTCGCCTCCAGCCGACTACCTGGTAAGCCGCTGCTGGAGATTGCCGGTAAGCCGATGATTCAGCACTGCCACAGCCGTGGCAAGGAGAGTGGCGCAGCGGCCGTAGTAGTGGCTACTGATGATGATCGTATTGCTGCAAAAGTGGCCGAGTTTGGTGGTGAAGCATGCATGACTGCAGCCAATCACAGTAGCGGGACGGAGCGTATTGCCGAGGTGGCAGAGCAGCGTGGTTGGTCAGACAATACTATTGTGGTCAACCTGCAGGGTGATGAACCGAGCATGCCGCCCGCGCTTATACGTCAGGTCGCGAGCGCCTTGGAGGGCCATGAAAAGGCGGGTGTCGCTACACTCTGCGCGCCTATAACTGACAGGGAGACCCTGTTTGATCCCCATGTAGTGAAGGTGGTTATGGATGCTGAGGGTTACGCCCTCTATTTCAGTCGTGCACCTATTCCCTGGCACAGAGATGAGTTCCTGAGCGGTGATAGTGCTTTGCCATCTGGTGTCGGGTTCTTCCGTCACATCGGTCTATATGCCTACCGTGTCGGTTATCTCAAGAGGTATGTCGGTTGGGAGCAGGCAGCAATGGAACGGGCCGAATCACTGGAGCAGTTGCGTGTGTTGTGGCACGGTGGCTCTATCCATGTGAGCATAGCCACTGAGACCCCTGGACATGGTGTGGATACCGAAGATGATCTGCAGCGCGTGCGGATGGAGCTAGCACACATATAGCAGTAGCCGAACAGTACCTAGATCAGCGGAACATTAAGTCTATTCTTAGCCGCTAATGAACGCTAATACCCGCAAAATTTCGCCAATGAACTATTGTCTAACATCAATACCATTTGCGAGTATTTGCGTCCCTTTGCGGCTAATGCATAAGAGGCAAGATCATCTGATCTTACCCTCTACGCCTTATCATCCTCACCAGATAGTGACGGTGTTACGCTCTCTACCTTTGGTGTAGGCTTGAGTGATTGAGCCGTCGTATCGACTACAGGGCCCTCTCTTTTGGCTGGTGCAGGTTCGACAGGTTTGGTCTCTATCTGCTTAAGCACCGGTGCCGGTTTTTGTTCAGCTGGTGGCTGAGCGCTCACCGCTGCCGGGGCGCTCTTCTGCACCGGCCCCGGTGTAGTTGGTTTAGGCTCAGCCACCTTGATCTCTTTTGGAGCACTCTTCTGTTCTGTGTCCGGTGCTGAGGAGGGTTTGGGCTCAGCTGTTTTGGCTGCTGGAGTACCCTGCTGTTCTATCTGAGTTGCAACTGGCTGGGTTGCGACTGGCTTAGGTTCTGCTGCCTTGATCTCTGTTGAGGCACTCTTCTGTTCTACCTGCTGCACAGCTGGCTTTGGCTCAGCTGTTTTAGCAGACGCCTGGGCATCCTGCTGTTCTGCCTGGGACGCAGGGGCTTTGGGCTCTGTATTAGCAGTTGCCGGCTCTCCCGGCTGCCGTGGTGAGATGTTCCCACCTTGTGACTGTCTATGACTGCCAGCTCTGCGGCCAGGACCACGGCGGCTGCGGTTGGATGGGCCTCTACTTTTCTGCTCCTTTACCTGCTCAGTCGTTGGATCGGACTCAGTAGGGGATACCGCTTCAGCTGTCTGCTCCTGCTGTTTGGTTGTTGCGTTGTCCTTTGGCTGTTGTGCTTTGCTTTGTGATCCACCACGACGTCTCCCACGTCGACGCGAGTTTTCACGTTTCTCCTCCCCGCCGTTCTTGTTTTCTACGTCCGGTTTGTTCTTATTCTGTTGATCGGGCTTGTCTGTCTGGGCGGCCGCGCTACTCTGATTTGAGCGTCCACCACGTTTTCTCTGACGCTGCTGTGGGCGGCGTCCACCGCGTGATGGCCTCTTTGGTGAAGCCTGTTTCGGCTTTACCTCATCTTGCTGTTTCTCATCATCACTGCCACCGAATAAGCCACGGAATATGCGGGATATAAGGCCGTCTTCAGATGTCTCTTTTTCCGTCGTCTTTTTGCCTGGTGCCTGGGTTGCCGGTGTGATGCGTTGTACTGCCGGCTCCTCCCTTTTTATCTCTCTGGGCCT
Organism: Sedimenticolaceae bacterium; assembly: GCA_050293315.1. Lineage (GTDB taxonomy): Bacteria > Pseudomonadota > Gammaproteobacteria > Chromatiales > Chromatiaceae > CBFDBF01. Next base: position 37,128 of record JBNKMS010000006.1, on the reverse strand, counting down.
GGTGTGTTGCGATGTGTCTATCTCTGGTTGGGAGGTCAGTTTATAGCTGGAGACATCATCTTCCCCAGTAGGAAGATCCTGGGTTCGCACCCGCTCGATCTGATAATTAGGCGTCTCTAGGCTCTGGTCTGGGACCAGGACAACGCTGATTGATTGACGGCGCTCAATATCGTAGATGGCCTGTCTCTTCTCATTCAGCAGATAGGTGGCTACCTCTACAGGCAGATGAGCAACTATTCGCCCGGTATTATCTTTCATCGCATCCTCTTCCAGAATGCGTAGCACCGATAGGGCGAGCGATTCAACGCCACGGACAAAACCGTGGCCGCTACAGCGTGGACAGACGTGCAGGCTCGACTCTCCCAGCGATGGGCGCAAGCGTTGACGTGACATCTCCAGCAAGCCAAAGCGTGATATGCGGCCGATTTGAACGCGTGCTCTATCCTGCTTCATCGCATCTTTAAGCCGGTTCTCTACTTCACGCTGGTTGCGGGCCGGCATCATGTCGATAAAATCGATAACGAACAGGCCGCCCATATCGCGTAGCCGTAACTGACGCGCAATCTCATCCGCCGCCTCAAGGTTGGTGTTGAGTGCGGTCTCTTCGATACCTCCACCCTTGGTTGCCCGGGCTGAGTTAATATCGATAGAGGTTAGCGCTTCTGTATGGTCGATAACTATGGAGCCACCGGACGGCAGGTTGACCTGACGCTGAAAGGCACTCTCAATCTGGCTCTCTATTTGGTAGCTGGTAAAAAGTGGTACTTCATCGTTGTAGTGCCTGATCTTCTTCAGATAATGCGGCATCACCTGCTGGATGAATTCACACGCCTCCTGATAGACATCCTGGTGGTCGATGACGATCTCGCCGATGTCCGCCCGTAGATAGTCGCGAATAGAGCGGATGATGACATTACTCTCCTGATAGATCAGGAAGGGAGCCTTTTTCGCCTTTCCCGCCTCCTCTATCGAGCCCCATAACTGGAGCAGGTAGTCGAGATCCCACTGCAGATCCTCTTCATCCTTGCCAACCCCGGCAGTGCGTACAATCAGGCCCATCCCCTCAGGAATAGTGAGATGACTCATGGCCTCACGCAAGTCGCTACGGGCATTGCCTTCAATTTGGCGTGATACTCCGCCAGCGCGGGGGTTATTCGGCATCAGCACTAGATAGCGTCCGGCCAAAGAGATGAATGTGGTAAGTGCTGCGCCCTTGTTACCGCGCTCCTCTTTCTCAACCTGAACAATCAACTCTTGGCCATTTCGGATCGCATCCTTGATGCTAACCTTGCCATTGCCTTTGAGAGACTCCTGGGTGAAGTAGCTGCGGGATATCTCTTTGAGAGGAAGAAAGCCGTGTCGTTCGGCGCCGTAATCCACAAATGCCGCCTCCAGGCTTGGCTCAACCCGGGTAACTCGACCTTTGTATATGTTGGCTTTTTTCTGCTCCCGACCGGGAGATTCGATATCAAGATTGAACAGTTTCTGGCCATCCACAATGGCCACGCGCAACTCCTCCGGCTGAGTTGCGTTAATCAGCATGCGTTTCATGTTGTCAAATCCTTATAGCACACCGCCATACCACGCCCCTCTCCAGCCTCTGCTGGTAGGTCTCGTGGCTACTGGCGTACGACCGGCTATGTATTGCTGCCAGCTGGAATACCACCCCGGTCTCATCAGCTGGTGCCTCGCTGGGATTCTGCTCCTGCAAGGCGGGCCGGTCACACTAAATCTATGTGTGCGTGTTAAATTTTAAGCTCCGTCCGCAGACGGGCGGTTATTTTTGCCACACTGGGCGGGTTGCCAATACAGCCCTGCACCCTGCCCATGCACCAGACCGAGGAATGGTGCAAAAAAAATTTGGTAAAATCGTTACGCGGTGCCGCACATCACGATAAAATCGGTTTACTATTGTAAACCCAGATTTTGCCTTGTTATGAGAGCTGACTATCCTAATAAAAGCTTTTCATATCAGCCCCATGGGAGTGGAATCTAATATTCTGTCTCCACAGGCACCGTAAGTTGACTATAGCAGTGTTCAATGCGGGCGGCAAACCGCATTGAGCTGTATCATAAGAGTATATGTCAGAAATCAAACATAATTCCCATTCTGTTAGGCAGGTTGTAGTCGAGTCAGATAGGGCGGGGCAGAGGATCGATAATTTCCTGCTTGCTACGCTAAAAGGGGTCCCTAGAAGTCGTATATACCGTATCCTGCGAAAGGGAGAGGTGCGGGTGAACAGGGCCCGCGTCAAGGCCAGCTATAAATTACAGGATGGAGACCAGGTACGTATACCGCCCGTCAGGGTGGCGCAGCGGGACGAAGCGGTACGCCCGGGAGACAAATTGCTGCAGCGCTTGGAGCAGGCAATTTTGCACGAAGACAGGCGACTGCTGGTCCTGAATAAGCCCTCTGGGGTAGCGGTGCACGGCGGCAGTGGGCTCAACTATGGTGTTATTGAGGCATTACGGGTGCTGCGGCCAAAGGAGCAGCACCTGGAGTTGGTGCATCGCCTGGACCGAGACACCTCGGGCTGCCTGCTCGTGGCCAAGCGGCGTAGTGTCCTCCGTACTCTGCATGAACTACTCCGAGGCAGTGGTGTAGATAAGCGCTATGTCGCTCTGGTTGCCGGCCGCTGGGAGCAGGAGAGGGCGAAGGTGGATGCCCCACTGTTGAAAAACCAGCTAAAAAGCGGTGAGCGGATGGTGACGGTGAATCCAGACGGTAAGTCGGCACTAACCCACTTCAGGGTGCTGGAGCATCTACCGGGAGCGACCCTGCTGGAGGCGCGATTGATCACCGGGCGTACCCACCAGATTAGAGTCCATCTGGCGCATCTAGGAACACCTATTCTGGGGGACCAGAAATATGGGGATGCGGCGAGTACAGAGATGAGCAGGGAGCTGGGTCTGAAGAGGCTATTTCTGCATGCTGAATCGGTCGCCTTCAGCTGGCCTGAGGAGGATGGAGAGATGCACTTCCAGGCGCCACTAGAGCCAGCTTTGGTCAAACTTTTACAGAAACTTAGGGTCTCCTGATGCACAATAATTTCAGTCTGCTGATATTTGATTGGGACGGCACGCTCATGGACTCTGAGGCTACAATAATAGAGTGCGTGCGAGCGGCCGCAGTTGATCTGGATCTGAAACTGCCTACTGATGACGCTGTTCGCAACATCATCGGACTGGGGTTGTCAGAGGCGGTTATCTCTATGTTTCCAGAGGCCGGCTCCGACGAGCAGCTGGTTGCCGCGGTAGTAGAGCGCTATCGCTACCATTTTCTACGTGATGATCGGCCATCTTCGCCACTGTTTGCTGGTGCTGAAGAGGTGCTACGGGAGCTTGAACGACGTGGCTATTTGTTGGCAGTTGCCACCGGCAAGGGGCGGGTAGGACTGGATAAGGTACTTAAACAGACCTCCCTTGACTCCCTGTTTCATGCAACCCGCTGTGCTGATGAGACCCTGTCCAAACCGCATCCGGAAATGCTGCTACAGTTAATGGATGAGCTTGGTGCAGCAGCGGATGAAACTGTTATGATTGGCGACACAGAGTGGGATATGCAGATGGCCAGAAATGCCAGTACCCATAGCATAGCGGTAAGCTATGGTGCCCATGAGCGTGAACGGCTGCTCCAACACTCTCCACTGACATGTGTCGATAGTATTGGTGAAATTATTAGTTGGTTGGACACTGTTCCAGCGCAATAAAACCTGGTTCGCAGAGGACATATTCATGGATTACGATGAGCAACAAAAACCGGCCGGATGGGAGCGTGAGCTAGTCGAGGAGTTGGCACTATCTTCACTAAAAGAGAAGAGGCGAACCCGTCGCTGGGGGATATTCTTCAAACTATTGACGTTCGCCTACCTGTTCATATTTATCTGGCTGATGGTCAATAAAGAGGCTCAAGATACAAGTGTCAGAAGAGAGGCGCATACGGCGTTGGTGAATGTTACTGGAATAATCATGGATGGAGCAGAGGCCAGTGCGGATAATATAATTACCGGTCTGCGTGAGGCATTTAGGAGTAAATACGCCAAGGGTGTAATTATCCGCATCAATAGCCCTGGCGGTAGTCCGGTACAGGCGGGTTATATCAACGACGAGATTCGACGTCTGAAAAAAGAGTATCCCAACACCAAGGTGTATGCGGTGGTCACGGATATATGCGCCTCCGGTGGGTATTACATTGCGGCCGCTGCCGATGAGATCTATGTGGATAAGGCGAGTATCGTCGGTTCCATAGGTGTGTTGATGAATGGCTTCGGCGCGGTCGGTGCGATGGAAAAACTTGGTATAGAGCGTCGTCTGCTGACCGCAGGAGAGCATAAGGCGATCCTGGACCCATTTTCTCCGGTCAATGAGTATGAGCGCATGCATGTGCAGGGGATGCTGGACAATATCCACCAACAGTTTATCAACGTGGTTAAAGAGGGACGTGGTAAGCGACTTAAGGGTGATAGCAACAAGCTATTCAGTGGCCTGTTTTGGAGTGGTGAGGAGAGCGTCAAGCTGGGATTGTCTGATGGTCTTGGTAGCAGCAGCTATGTAGCACGGGAGCTGATTAAGGCGGAGAAGATTGTGGATTACACCCCAAGTAAAGATTGGCTGGAGAAGTTCGCGAAACAGGTGGGGACCAGTGCCGGTGAGGTGTTTGGTCAGGTCCTGGGGCTTGGCCCGTCACCAACACTGCGTTGAGAGGTGCCCTTAATACAGCCAGATTGATCGTCAGGTCTGCGTAGTGGGCGTCTCAGGTTGCCGGCCCGGATTGAGCCAGTTGGCGGTCATCTCATTGAACAGCGGTCTGTTCAGGATGCGTATCAGCAGCCACAGTATCGCCAATGGGATCATCACTATCTGCATGATAAAGAGCATTACATAGAGTGTGGTGAGCTCCAGCAGGGACTCTATTATCTGCTCAACATTTTTGATCACCTTGAGGAATGCCTGCTTGGTCCGCTCCAACCTGCCATCACCGGATCCGGTGATGGAGGAGAGAAAGCCCCCATCTTTTTTCTCTTCCCTATCTTCCAGGGTGCTGAGGTCCTGGTAGCTGGTAGAGACAATGGTCAGGTCCTCCACGGCATGGCCAATCCTCTCCTGCAGTACCTTTTGGTAGAAGATGTCATTTAGCAGGGATGCGGCGGGCAGTAGAAATCGCAGTAGCAGCAGGATAAGAGCGACCTTAAGTAGCAAGCTGGTGTACTTGTCAGCTCCCCTCACACCGGCCCACACGGCCGGGATGATCAACAGCAACAGCACGGCTATGGCCTTGAAAGATAGGGCCTCTCCTATCTCATATCCTACCTTCTGGATGCCCAGGGATACGATGGCGGCGACCACTATATCGGAGAGCCGTTCGGTCATGTCATCGATCGGGTCAAGGATCTGTCCGGCGGCAATATTTATTCCGACCCCTGCTGGAGAGACCTCTATCTCTGACTCCTTTAGCACCGAGACGACGGCATTGACGCCGCGTATCGTGGCATAGGCCATGGAGGCGGTCTTTATCGATTCGGTGAAATATGCGTCGGCCTCGGCATCAACCAGCGGCAGCTTGACCATTGATGAGAGGTAAAAGCCGCCAGCAAGCAACAGCAGCAGACAGCTGGTTATCAGTTTTGTTTTTGTGCTCAAGATATATTAAGTAGCCCGTAGTTGATCCTGAATAAATCAGACGCAGTAGTCGAATCTATAAACAGATCAGGGCTATCTCAACACCCTATCCGCACTTGGATTCGCCGCAATTCAAACAGGTTAGACAATTATCCATCTGAATCATTGCCTTGGTATTGCATTTAACGCAGAGTTGGGCGCCGTCCGGGAAGTCGCTATCATGTTCGGTGTCCCGCATATTGATAGAGGCTTCATACTGGGCGCGCTTCTCAGCGATCAGCTGTTTCTGGTACTCGTCCGGCTCCTCCTCCTGTAGCAGGCCGATCATCACCAGATGGCAGTGGATGACATCACCGATCTCCGCCACCAGCGAGGGCATGAATTTACCGCCCTTTTTGAAATAGCCGCCGCTGGGGTCGAACACGGAGCGCAGCTCCTCAACCAGGAAGGTTACATCCCCACCCTTACGGAAGACTGCCGAGATGATACGGGTCAGCGCCACGATCCACTGGAAATGATCCATGTTCTTGGAGTTGATAAACACCTCGAACGGGCGCCGCACCTCATGCGGGGTGCCATGGTTGAGGATGATGTCGTTAATGGTTATGTAGAGTGCATGTTGTGACAGTGGGGTCTTGATTTTGTAGGTGGAACCAAACAGCATCTCCGGACGCGCCACATTCTCGTGCATCTGCTCGATATTGGACTCTTTTTCAGGAGTTGCGCTCCCCTCTGTTTGCACTTGCTCTTCTGCTGCGACGGTGTAGTCGACGATTTTCTTCTCTATTTTGATAGCCATAACAGTAACCTTGTCAGAATTTTCCGTAATAGCCCTCTTTTAGGGCGTCAAATAGGTTGGCGGCGGTGTGGATTTCACCGTCATATTCAATCTCCTCGTTACCCTTTGCTTCAATAACGGTGTCGTCATCAAGGGTGAAGCAGTAGGTAGTATTCTCTAGATCCTCCTCTTTTACCAATACCCCCTGAAACGCCTCCGGGTTGAAGCGGAAGGTGGTGCAACCCTTCAACCCCTGCTCGTAGGCATAGAGGTAGATGTCCTTAAACTCATCATACGGATAGTCAGTGGGGACATTGGCAGTCTTGGAGATAGAGGAGTCGATCCACTTCTGTGCCGCAGCCTGTATATCAACATGCTGCTTTGGAGTGATGCTGTCCGCAGTAATAAAGTACTCCGGAAGCTGCTCCTCCTCTTTTTCTGAGTAGGGCATGGCGGCAGAATTTACCAGCTCACGATAGGCCAGCAGTTCAAAGCTAAAGACGTCTATCTTCTCTTTACTTTTCTTGCCCTCACGGATCACGTTACGTGAGTAGTGGTGGGCAAAACTTGGCTCGATACCGTTGCTGGCATTATTGGCCAGCGAGAGAGAGATGGTGCCGGTGGGGGCGATAGAGCTGTGGTGGGTAAAGCGACAGCCGACCTTTGCCAATTCGTCAACAAGTTTTGGTTCTTCCTCTGCTACCTGCTGCATGTAGTGGCTATATTTTGCATGTAGCACCTTGCCCTTGATCTTGTTACCGACTTTCCAGTTATCTACCACCATCTCCGGGCGGCGCGCCAGCATCTCGGCGGTTACCTCAAACTCCTCCTCCATAATCGGGGCGGGACCCTTCTCTTTAGCCAGCTCCAGCCCTGTACGCCACCCCTCCAGCGCCAGCTCTCTGGTTACCCGCTCGGTGAATTCCAGCGATTCGCTCTCACCGTACTTCATGCAGAGCATGGTGATGGCCGAGCCCAGGCCGAGGTAGCCCATACCGTGGCGGCGCTTGCGCATAATCTCATCCCGCTGCTGCTCCAGCGGCAGACCGTTGATCTCCACCACGTTATCCAGCATACGGGTGAAGATCCGTACTGTCTTACGGAACTCATCCCAGTTAAATTCGGCCTCGCTGGTGAATGGATTTAGGACGAAGCGGGTCAGGTTGATTGAGCCGAGCAGACAGGCGCCGTATGGAGGCAGTGGTTGCTCACCGCAAGGGTTGGTCGCCCGTACATTCTCACAGAACCAGTTGTTGTTCTGTTCGTTGACCTTGTCGATAAGGATAAAGCCAGGCTCTGCATAGTCGTAGGTGGAGGACATGATGACATCCCACAGACGGCGTGCCCGGATGGTTTGGTAGATCTTGCAGGCAACCTTTCCCGTACCGTTAACCACAAAGTTGTCCTGGTAGGGCCACTCTCGCCACACGATCTTGTTGGAGTCGGATAGATCCAGCTGGTCGCTCTCTACTTCAGCTTGGGTGACAGGAAAGGCCAGATCCCAATTGGCATCACCCTTCACCGCCTCCATGAACTCTGCGGTGATGAGCAGGGAGAGGTTAAATTGACGCAGGCGCCCAGCCTCCCGTTTGGCCCGGATAAAGTCCATTACATCGGGATGGCCGACATCAAAGGTGGCCATCTGCGCACCCCGTCTGCCACCAGCCGAGGAGACGGTGAAACACATCTTGTCATAGATATCCATAAAAGAGAGCGGACCCGAGGTGTAGGCCCCGGCGCCGCTGACGTAGGCCCCTTTGGGACGCAGGGTGGAGAACTCATAACCGATACCACACCCTGCTTTCAACGTAAGCCCCGCCTCATGTACCTTGCCCAGGATCTCGTTCATGGAATCATGGATGATCCCGGAGACGGTACAGTTGATAGTGGAGGTGGCCGGCTTATGTTTCAGTGCACCGGCGTTGGAGGTGATACGACCGGCCGGGATGGCGCCGTGACGCAGGGCCCAGATGAACTGCTGCTCCCACTTCTCCTGCAGTTCCGGGGTCTGCTCGGTCTTGGCCAGGGCCTTGGCGACCCGGCGGTAAGTGGCATCAATATCCTGGTCTACCGGAACCCCCTCCTTGGTCTTGAGTCGATATTTGGTATCCCAGATATCTTCTGATGCGGCCTGCAGTGGGATATCTGAAACCTTGGAGGGGACGGCCTTAAGATGGGCGCTTTTCATTAGTATAGGTGTCCTTATCGTATTTCTATCTTTTTATAACTTCTTGATTATTAACTGAATATATTCCAAATTCAGCGTTCTGTTGTAGTTGCCGGATGCACTTCCGGTCTGAATTTATAGCGCTAAATATGGTAATAGTGGAAAACACAATATATTGTGTTTTATCGGTGAAAGCCTAGCTTTTGAAAACCGTTGTGTCAAGAATAAATTCACTATATTAGAGGCGCGTAATATCTACATAAACAAATACTTACAAACATTTCTTCATTTTTTACTAAAAAATGTGAATGGTGCACGTAATACTACATATTGTGTTTTGTAAAATCTAGAGACTATCGCAGGAATCGTCCATATCCTGGGTATAAATTCCACAGCTGCCATGAACAATCAGGTAGAATGCGGCTTAGGCATATTTTTTGGTTTCGGAGTAATTTGTAATGAGAGTAATTTGGCTGTTCGTTTTGGTCTGTGCGCTTCTGTTTATTGGTGGATGTAGCAATGGAAAGCAGCAGGTCGCCACCGTATTGAAGGAGAATCCAGATATCATCTTCGATGCTATCAAAGAGCACCCCCTGGAGTTTGTCGAAGTGTTGCAGCTGGCTATGGATGCGGCAAAGCAGGAGCTCGCCAGACAGGCGCAGCAGAGCGAAGAGGAGAACGTCAAGCAACTTATAGAGAAACATCTATCAGAGCCGTTGCAGCCGGTGATTCGCGACGATGAGGCCATTAGAGGTAATAAAACCGCGCCTCTGGTCTTGGTAGAGTATTCTGACTTTGAGTGCCCCTTCTGTAGCCGCGGGCAGGGTGTGGTAGCCGAGCTGATGAAGCGGTATGGAGATCAGTTACAGTTTGTATATAAACATCTGCCACTCAGTTTTCATCAACACGCCATGAAAGCTGCCAGCTATTACGAGGCGCTGCGTCTGCAGGATCCTGCCAAGGCATTTGCCTTTCATGATGAACTGTTTGCCAATCAGGGTGAACTGCAAAAGGGCGACTCTTTTCTCCAGGCTACTGCCAAGAAGGTGGGCGCGGACATGAAGAGGCTGAAGGCCGACCTTGGCTCTGACAAGATCAAAAAGCGTATTTCTGATGATATAGAAGAGGCAGCGAAATTCGGTTTTAATGGTACTCCTGCTTTTATCTTGAATGGGGTACCGGTGTTGGGGGCTTATCCGGTGGAACACTTTGAGATGATCATTGGAAAGCTTAAGGAGCATGGGACAGTTGCCCTTGCAGAGCAATCAGATAAGCCATTGGAGACGCAGTAAGAGTATTGACAAACAGATACCTGCTACGCATAGTTTTGGGATCGAAATGAAGGGATAAGCTAGCGACAGGTTGCTGGGACTGCAATTATGATAAATCTAAGATCACCACTACACCATTGCCTCTATGCTTTTGTACTGCTGCTGTGCGCGGCAGCTCCTGTGGCGGCCGGTTATATCGATGATATGCAGGCGGCCTATAAGTCAGGTGATTCGAAGTCGGTCTATGCGCTGGCGCAAGAGCATATCTTTGAGGGAGAGGGCGACCCACGCTTTGACCTCTACTACGGCCTGGCTGCTATAGAGCAAGGATCTGCCAGTGAGGGTATATTCGCGCTGGAGCGGGTGTTGATGCTACAGCCGGATAACCAACAGGCGAGGCTTGGACTGGTACGCGGCTATTACGACATGGGGCAGTATGGCCGTTCTCGTAAGGAGCTGGATACCCTGCTGTCCGGAAATCCTTCAGAAGATATCAGGCAACAGGCGGAGCGCTATCAGGATCTCACCAGCGGGCGTAGTTCAAGCCTTCAGGCCAGCGGCGGTTTCTATGCGGAATTCGGGGTTGGCCATGACGACAATATTAATGGTGGTGCAGACAGTAGGGGAGTATATGTCCCCTTGGTAGGGTGGAGTACTACCCTGAGTGATTCGGCGATGGCCGAGGATAGCGGCTATATGAAGGCCGCTGTTGGGGTATATGGATCGGTTCCACTCAACCATTCGGTTGCCCTGTTTGGGTCACTGGATGGCTCTAAACATGATTACACGGAGAGCTCACAGCACGATGTCTTTGAGACCAACGTCGAGGGCGGGGTGATATACAGCTCCGGTATGAATGAGTTTCGATTTACCGCCCTGTGGCAGGATTACCAATTAGGTCATGACCCTTACCGCAAGATGGTAGGTGGTCGGGCCGAGTGGCGTCGTAGCTTGGATGATGGGGCTAGAGTCACCCTATCTGTGGAGCGTGACCGACTGGATTATGATTCTAATGCACGCGCACTGGACTCCAAGCTTACGATCGTTGGGCTGGGCTGGTCGCAACCTATCTCCAGTGACGGCCGATCAATCTTCTATGCCTCTCTCTACGGTGGTAGTGAAGAGGAGAGAGAGGATCCTCCAGCCACTCCACTGTTTGGCCAAACCGTTCCGGATCGTGATCTCTATGGGCTAATGCTTGGAACCGAGGTAGCAGCTGGCCCCGACTGCAGTATGGATGTGACCATGCGGGCAATGAAGAGTGACTATAACGAGACCGATCCCCTCTTTCTACGCAAGCGTGAGGATGACTACTACTCTCTCGCGGTGGGGGCGACCTGGGATTTCCATCCACAGTGGAGCCTGCGTGGGGAGGTCAGTTATGCCGACAACGACTCCAATATCGACATATATAGTTATGATCGGACTGTAGTCGGCGTCACTCTCCGTTTTGACTATTGATCCATTAACGTAGTCGCCGCTATCTCCGCATGGCTACCACCCAGTACTCCCCCTGGCTGAAGTCATTGCTCACCCATAGGGGCCTGCGTACTATCCTTGGTATGCTCTTGCTGGTGGTTTTTTTACTACAGGCGGCTGGATATCCGCTGTTGCCGTTTCTACCACGTCTTGAGAACCTGGCCTACGATTACCGCCTGCGTATTACCATGTCAGGGGGGATCGATCCGCGGGTGGTTATTGTCGATCTGGATGAGCGCAGTCTAAGTGCCGAGGGGCACTGGCCATGGGGCCGTGACCAGATGGCCCGTCTGGTGGACAACCTGTTCGACAAGTACCAGATCTCGCTACTGGGCTTCGATGTAGTGTTCGCAGAGTATGATGATAGCTCCGGACTGAAGACCCTGGAGGCCCTGGCCCAGGGGGAGCTGGCGTCAAACTCCCGCTATCGAACAAAACTGGAGAAGCTGCGTCCGTCTCTTGATTACGATCGTCTGTTTGCCGAGAGTCTGCGCGGACGTCAGGTTGTGTTGGGTTATGTCGCCAGTAACGATACCCAGGTTGGCCTGCTGCCTCCACCGGCGGCGCTGCTAGAGGGGTCTGCTCGAGATATCCCATTCCGCCTGATCGAGGGGTATAACGCCAACCTGAAGGAGCTGCAAGAGTTGGCCTATGGGGCCGGTTTTTTCAATACCAAGGTAGATGAGGATGGCATCTGTCGGCGAGTGCCGCTGCTCACCCGTTATGGTGATGGGCTGTATGAGTCGCTTGCACTGGCGGTGGTGAGGGCGCTCTATGGTCAGCCGGAGCTGGCCCTGGAGATCTCCCCGGGGCAGCGGAAGGGGTCAGAGGAGCTGGGGCTGGAGGGAGTACTGTTAGGCGGAGATATGCTGCGTATCCCGGTCGACGAAGAGGGCGCGGTGCTGGTCCCATACCGAGGCAGACGCGGTAGCTTCACCTATGTTTCGGCCACCGATGTGATCCAGGGGGTGGCAGATCCAAATATACTGGATGGTGCCATCGTACTGTTTGGCGCTACCGCCCCAGGGCTGATGGATCTACGCGCTACACCGGTAGAGAATATCTACCCAGGGGTGGAGGTCCATGCCAATCTGGTGGCTGGGATGTTGGACCTGGCGGTGAAGGAGCACCCGAACTACATCAAAGGTTTTGAACTGGTTGCCCTGCTCATTATCGGTCTGTTGTTGAATCTGCTGTTGCCACGCCTGCAGCCATTGGCTGGTCTGCTGTTGGTGGCGGGTACGCTGGTAGTCACCATCTGGGTCAACCTCTGGTTTTGGGTGTCGGGAGATATCGTCCTGCCTATCGCCTCTCAGCTCCTGCTGCTGCTCACGCTGTTCCTGTTTCACAGCGCCTATAGCCATTTTATTGAGGCGCGGGGCAAGAGGCTGTTGGGAGAGATGTTCGGTCAGTATGTGCCACCGGCAATTGTCGCGGAGATGAGCGAACGGGAGGAGGATTTTGGCATCGGCGGTGACAGTCGGGAGATGACCGTGCTGTTCTCGGATGTGCGCAATTTCACCTCGATCTCGGAGGATCTGGAACCGGATGAACTCACCCGTATGATGAACGCCTATCTGACCCCTATGACCGGCATCATCCATAAGCAGAAGGGGACAATAGACAAGTATATCGGCGACGCGGTCATGGCATTTTGGGGTGCCCCACTACATGATCCGGAGCACCCTCGTAGTGCCGTATTGGCGGCACTTGAGATGAGTCGTCAGATGCACCAGGTGCGGGCTGAATTCAAGGCTATGGGATGGCCGGAGTTGCATATCGGTATCGGGATAAACAGCGGCATTATGAATGTCGGTAACATGGGTTCTGAGTTTCGCATGGCCTATACGGTGCTGGGAGATGCGGTGAATCTGGGCTCTCGTCTGGAGGGGCTGACCAAGGAGTTTGGGGTGGAGATTATTGTCAGTGAATCCACCCGTGAGGCGGTGTCGGACATCCTGTTTCGTGACCTGGGTGCGGTGCGGGTGAAGGGACGGGAGCATGCGGTCAATATCTATGAACCGGTGGGGGTGGAGGAGGAGCTGAGTGCTGAGACGAGGCAATCGCTCGATCTATACGCTGAGGCTATCCTTGCCTACCGCGGACGGCAGTGGGAGAGTGCCTGCCTGCTCCTGCGGCAGTTACTACAGAAGGAGCCGGAACAGAGGCTGTATCGACTCTATCTGGAGCGTGCAGAGCAGTTGATAGAGAATCCCCCGGGAGAGGATTGGGATGCAGTGATAACCTTTGTGACCAAGTAGGGCTAATAATGAGACCGGATTCACTGTTTAGCCCAGTTAAACTGAACCCTTTCTCATTATCCGTATCGAATGGCTATAGATTGGTAATTAGTGCCAAAAATTAAGGAGTTAAGCCATGAATACCCTGTTGCGTCTTACCACCACGCTGTTGCTGGCATTGGTGCTGGCTCTTCCAGCCACCCTCTACAGCACCGAGGCGGCACAAAAGGATGGGATTGGGCGTGTAGTTCTGGGCAGTGGACAGCTTATAGCACGTGCTGCCAACGGTAGCGAACGGCGCCTACAGCGGCGTTCATTCGTGCATGCCGGTGAGACCATTGTGGCCGGCTCCAACGCCTTTGCACAGATTCGTTTCTCGGATGGCGGTCTGGTATCTCTGCGTTCCGGGAGTGAGTTTCGCATCGATGAGTACCAGTTCAAGGGCAAGGAGGATGGCAGTGAGAAGGCCACCTTCAGCTTGTTGAAGGGTGGCCTGCGCACCATATCCGGCAGGATCGGTAAGACCCATAAGAAGAACTACCGGATGAACACCCCGGTGGCCACCATCGGCATCCGCGGGACCCACTATGGCGCGCGCCTATGCCTGGGTGATTGTGGGGCAGGGGTCCAGGATGGCTGGTATATCGGGGTGCTTGAGGGCTCGATCGTGATTACAGTCGGCGGCAAGGAGTACATCTGTGATGCAGGTGAGTACTACTTTGTCCCTCTGAACGGCGGGCCACCGGTCAAACAGGTTAGTAAAGGGGTGGTGTTTGGAGGTTTTCCTGACGAGAATGGAGGTTCGGGCGACCAGGGTGGATACCAGCCTGGGGACCACAACTGGAGTCCAGTTTCTGATCCGAAGAGAGAGAACATGGGAGATCTGACATCTCCACCACCTACCCAGCAACGTAACGTTATCACCAACGTACGGTAACTAACTCGCCAGGCGGGGTGTATTGGTGGCGCAAAGCTGGGTAGTTGTGCCACACTTAGGGTTGGGTCAGCATATACAGGATTTATTATAAGCAGTAGATATATGAGACTATTGAGTTTTATCTATCTGCAGTAATAGTATCTACCTGCCGACGGTAGTTGACAGGTAATCGTTTGGTTTGATTTAAGGAGTTAAACAATGAACACCCTGTTGCGTCTCACCACTACGCTGTTGATAGCCTTGGCGCTGGCGATCCCAGCCACCCTATACAGCACCGAGATGACACAAGAGGATGGGGTTGGGCGTGTAGTTCTGAGCAGTGGACAGCTGATGGCGCGTGCTGCTGACGGCAGCGAACGGCGCCTGCAGCGGCGCTCCCCCGTGCATGCCGGTGAGACCATTGTGGCCGGCTCCAACGCCTTTGCCCAGATCCGTTTCTCTGACGGTGGTCTGGTATCCCTGCGCTCCGGCAGTGAGTTTCGTATCGACGAGTACCAGTTCAATGGTAAAGAGGATGGCAGTGAGAAGGCCACCTTCAGCCTGTTGAAGGGTGGGCTGCGTACCATATCCGGCAGGATCGGTAAGACCAATAAGCAGAACTACCGGATGAACACCCCGGTGGCCACCATCGGCATCCGCGGGACCCACTATGGGGCGCGCCTCTGCATGAATGATTGTGGGGCCGGGGTCCAGAATGGCTGGTATATCGGGGTGTTGGAGGGCTCGATTGTATTCACAGTCGGCGGCAAGGAGTACATCTGCAACGCGGGGGAATATTACTTTATACCTCTGAACGGCGGGCCACCGGAGCTACAGGTGAGCAAAGGGGTGCTGTTTGGTGGTTTCCCGGATGACGGTAGTTGGCAGCCGAGCAGCCGGAATGACCGCGGTAGACAGCAACCGGGTTACGATGAGCCACCACTCCCTGGAAAGAAGCGAGATACCATGGGTGGTGGGATGTATACCCCCCCACCATCTTCCATGTCTTCTACTCCAATGCCTGTCCCTGTTCCATGGGACTAGCGGTGGTATGCAACCGGGTAGTTGTGTCACACTGGTGGAGTGGCTGAGAGCAGAGACAATCATACAAAACATCCGCTAGCAGAGCGGCTGGAGGGGCTGGATGTTGCCCATCTCGAGCTGCTAGCGGATATGACTCAGAGCTTCGCCTCCTCCCTGGAGATCGATGAGACCCTCCGCATCGCCCTGCGTAAGACCATGGAGTATCTGCACGCCGAGGGCGGCTCTATCTTCCTGCTGGTGGACGACGATCAGACCCTGGAGTGTCGTGCCTCCATGGGCCCGGTCAGTATCACCGGCCTGCGGCTCGGTGCCGACCAGGGGATCGTCGGTCGTGCAGTGCAGTCGAATGAGACCTTGATGATCCGCGACGTCTCGAGCAGTCACAACTTCAATGTGGCGGTGGACGAAGATACCGGCTTTCTTACCCGTTCCGTGCTGTGCGCACCGCTTACCGTGCGCGGCCAGCGACTGGGGGCCCTAGAACTGATCAATAAACAGGGGGATGACGGCCTGTTTAATGAGAGGGACCGCAGCTTTCTTACCGCGCTGGCATCATCGGCAGCGCTGGCGATGCTCAACGCCCGCATGGCTGCAGATCTGGTGGAGCAGGAGAAGGTGCGCAAGGAGCTGGAGATGGCCAGGGATATCCAGCGCTCCCTGCTACCACCAGATCCGGAGCCATGGGCGCCGATCCACGCCATCAATATCCCGGCGCGTAGTGTCTCCGGTGATCTCTATCTGTTTTTTGAGCTGGCGGATGGTCGCAGCTTCTTCGCCCTGGGCGATGTCTCCGGTAAGGGTGTGCATGCCGCCCTGTTTATGGCCCAGGCCGCCAGTCTGATTCGGGCCCTGGCCAAGATGGAGAACCGTCCCGGCAAGCTGCTGGCCCGTCTCAATGAAGATATCAGTGAGACCGCCAGCAGAGGGATGTTTATCACCCTGGTGGCGGGGGTATATGATCCGGTGACAGAGCGTGTCTGTCTGAGTAATGCCGGGCATGAGCCGCCGCTATATCGCAGTCGGGATGGAGAGTACACCGCATACCCAGCGTCGGCGCCACCACTGGGCATACTACCGGATATCAGTTTGAGTGAGGTGGAGCTGCAGCTGGATGGCGGATCTATCTATATCTTTACCGACGGGTTGACCGAGGGGTTTACCCAGGATGGTAGTCAGTTCGGGATAGATGGGGTAAAGGGTGCGATTGAGCAGTATACAGAGGCACTCCCACAGCAGCGATTGGAGTCGATGATCGCACCTTTGATCGATGGCGACCGTCCGCTACGAGATGACATTACCCTGCTGCTACTTGAGGCTGAGAGTGGGCCGCTGGCAGCAACTATTGAGGCGCGGCCATTGCCGGAAAGCCTCAAGGAGCTGCGTGAAGAGCTGCGCTCTCTACTGCAGGGTTGGGGTTTGGATCGGGCTATAATTGAGCAGATGGTATTAGCAGTGGGTGAGGGGGCCATGAATATTGTTCAGCATGGCTTTGATGGGGGCGATGCAGGGGGTAGAATCTCTCTAGAGGTTGAGCATAGAGGTAACGAGCTACGGCTACGGTTGCTGGATAGTGCACCACCGGCCAAACATGAAGAGATTCGCTCACGTGACCTGAAAGAGATCAGGCCGGGTGGACTGGGGATTCACTTTATTCGTGAGATTATGGATAGAGTGGAGTTTCTTCCGGCTCCTGAGGGTTGGGGTAACCTGCTGGAGATGCACAAGAGGGTGGATTGATGAATTTTGAAATAAGCGAACAGCACGGTTTTTTGGTTGTTGCTCTGGAGGGTGATGTGGATCTGGCCAGTTCACCCAAGGCGCGAGAGGCCGTCCTCAGTAGCCTGGAACGGGGGAGCGTGCTGGTTGACCTGTCCGGGGTGGATTACATAGATAGTTCGGGTGTTGCCAGTCTGGTCGAGGGCTACCAGATATCCAAAGACAAGGGGGTGAAGTTTGGCCTGGTTGGGGTGAGTGAGTCGGCACTGATGGTGCTGCAGCTGGCCCATCTGGACAAGGTGTTTCCTATCTTCCCGACTGTAAAAGCCGCGATTTAGCATGGATCGCAGAGGTAGTTTCCTCGGTCTGCTGGAGGGGTTGGGCCGTAGCAGTGTCCGTGGGGTTGAGGAGCTAGGCTATCACGCATCACTCCTGGCGGAGAGTCTCTACTGGCTGGCTTGGGGGCGACGTGTCGGGCAGCCGGTGCGGGTCACCCATATCGTCAGAGAGATGGTAATGGTTGGCCTGAATGCCCTACCCATTATCAGCGTACTCTCATTTAGCGTAGGTATTATGTTGGCGATCCAGGGGATCAATACCCTGGAGACATTTGGTGCCCAGAACCAGGTGGTGTTGGGCATCGCCCTCTCAGTAACGCGTGAGTTTGCCCCCCTGATCGTCGCCATCTTGGTTGCAGGGCGTTCCGGTTCAGCCTTTGCCGCCCGTATCGGTACCATGGTGATATCGCAGGAGTTGGATGCACTGCGGGTCATGGGGATCAGCCCGGTGCGTCATCTGGTGGCCCCATCGCTGCTGGCCATGCTCATAATGTTGCCGGCGGTGACATTTTTCGCCGATCTGATAGGACTGCTTGGCGGTGGCCTCTATAGTGCGGCGGAGCTGGGAATCGGTCTGGATGTGTACTGGGAACGGACTATAGATATACTGGATCCGGAAGACCTGTTGCAGGGACTGGCCAAGAGCGTGGTCTTTGCTGTGCTGATAACCTTGATCGGGGCCGCTAATGGATTCAGTGTCAGTGGTGGTGCTGAGGGTGTGGGTCGGGCCACCACCCGCTCAGTAGTTATAGCTATTGCTGCGATACTGGTGACCGATATGCTATTTACCTATTTTATGAACCGATGATGGAAAATGCTCCCGCCGTAGAGATAGAGGACCTACACGTACGCTATGGTGATTTTGACGTCCTGCAGGAGGTCAATCTTACCGTGCAGCGGGGGGAGATCATGGTCATCATGGGGGGGTCGGGCTCCGGCAAATCGACCTTTCTACGCCAGTTACTGGGCTTGGAGAAGCCGTTTGCCGGCTCGGTCAAACTGCTGGGGAGGGATATAACCACCCTCTCTGGGACCGAGATGTATCAGATGCGCAAGGATATGGGGGTCGCATTCCAGGGTGGGGCGCTGTTCAGTTCGATGAGCGTGGGGGAGAATGTGATGCTGCCGTTACGGGAGCATACCCAGCTGGATGAGCAGACTATGCAGGTGATGGCCCGGATGAAACTGGAGGTGGTGGACCTGGCAGGGTTTGAGGATTTTATGCCGGCACAGCTCTCAGGCGGTATGATAAAGCGGGCGGCAGTGGCACGGGCCATAGTTATGGATCCAAAACTGCTGTTTTTTGATGAACCATCGGCGGGGTTGGACCCGGTGGTATCAGCAGAGCTGGATGAGTTGATCCTAAAGCTGAAGAAGGCGATGGGCATGACCATCATGGTGGTTACCCATGAGCTTGAGTCAGCCTTTAAGATCGCGGATCGGATAACATTTCTAGATCGCGGCCGCATACTGATGACCGGCACAGTGGAAGAGGTGCAGCGCTCGGACAACGAACGGATCAAGAACCTTCTTGCCCGGACGCCGGAAGGTGAGCAGATTGATGCAGATGAGTATCTGCGACGACTGATGGGGCGGGAAGAGCCAAAATAACGGGTATAATTTGGAGTACGGATAAGATAATGAAACAGCAGAATATATCCTACCTCAATGTCGGCATCTTTGTGCTGGCGATGCTCATTGGTCTAATGGCTATGCTGGTCATGATCACCGGTTTTGTCTGGTCTGCCGACTACTACACAGTCCGCTATGACAATGTAACCGGTCTGTCGCGCGGAGCGCCGGTTACCTTTGAGGGGTATCAGATCGGCCGGGTGTCAGAGGTAAAGCCGTCACATGTAGATGGTGTGACCAGCTATCTGGTCGAGCTGGAGGTGGATGGTACCGACAACGGGAGTTGGCCGATTCCAACCGACAGCAGGTTTCTGCTCATCTCTTCCGGACTGCTCTCCACTGTTACAGTGGATATCGAGCGGGGAGATAGCAAGAGCTATCTCCAGCCCAATAGCGACCAGATAGTCCAGGGGGCCAAGAAGGGGGACATAATGGAGACCATCGGCTCAATCGCGGGTGAGATTGAGCTCTACAAGGAGGAGTTTCGCGAGATCATAAAACTGATCAAGGATGGGGCCAAGACCCTGGATAAGGGCGTGGCCGATATTGTGAGCAACGTATCCAGTTTGACCGATCAAATGCAGGACAGCATTCAGAACGTGAAAAAGATATTGAGTGACTCCAATAGTAACAGCATCACCAACATTATCACCTCCGTTGAGCAGGGAGCGACCAATTTCAGAAATATATCCAAACAGCTGAAGGGGAGTCAGAAGAGACTCGACCAAATGCTGGATGAGTCGCGGGAGATGGTTGCGGAGAACAGGCCGGGTGTAAGGCTGGCGGTGAGCGATCTGCAGGCAAGTATCCAGGTACTCTCGCGGCATATCGGGGCGATTACCCATAATCTGGATCTGATGAGCCGCGATATGGCTGAGTTCAGTCGCCAGATTCGCGAGAATCCAGGGTTGCTGCTGCGTGAGCCCACACCGCGAGAGGCCGCACCATGATAACGATGTTACGGAGTCACCGATGAAACCCCTGTTGATTTCACTACTGTTATCCCTGTTGCTTACAGCCTGTGGCTCTGCGCCACCGGCACCGGAGGATCGCTATTATCGCCTCGCTGACCTGACAGATGTTAAGCCGGGAGGGGCGCAGCTGTTTGCCGGAACCCTAGCGATTGGCACTATAGAGAGTGCCGGGGTCTACGCTGAACGGGCCATCGTCTATAGTGAAGCCAGTGAGCCCAACAAACTGCAACACTACCACTACCACTTTTGGGCAGACACCCCTGCCAGCTTGATTCGGGACCACCTGGCCCACTATCTACGCAACAGCCAGGTCGCACCGATTGTGGTGGTCGATAAGGGAGAGGCCGAGTGGAAGTATCTGCTGGTCGGCAGAATGCGTCGGTTCGAGCGGGTACAGCTTGGTATCGGCTCCAAGGTAGTAGTTGAGATAGAGTTCCGACTGCTGCAGAGAGGCGCTCGCCAACCGCTGTTGATCCAGGACTACAGCTCCGAGGTAGGGGTCAGCGGTGGATCGGTCAATGCCGCTACTGAGGCCTTTGCTGAGGCCCTGGGCGAGATCTATCGTAAGCTGTTGGTCGATATGCGCAAGCGTAGTGGGTGACAAGTCTCCTCTTTATGCATACCATTAATCCTTTTGGCAGAATTTCAAAGCTTGCATGAAGAATAGCGCAGAATTACGCACCGCCTTCCTTAACTTTTTTGTCGACCGGGGCCATACCGAGGTCGCCAGCAGTTCGCTTGTGCCGCATGACGACCCGACCCTGCTGTTTACCAATGCCGGCATGGTCCAGTTCAAGGATCTCTTCCTGGGACGCGAAAAGCGGGACTACACTCGTGCCGCCAGTTCTCAGCGCTGTGTGCGCGCCGGCGGTAAGCACAATGATCTGGAGAATGTTGGTTATACCGCGCGGCATCACACATTCTTTGAGATGTTGGGTAACTTCAGCTTTGGCGACTATTTCAAACGGGAGGCGATCGAGTACGCCTGGGAATTTCTTACCAAAGACCTCAATATTCCAGCGGAGAAGCTCTGGGTTACTGTCTACGAAGAGGATGATGAGGCGGAGGAGATCTGGCTGAATGAGATCGGTGTGGATCCGCAGCGCATCTCTCGCTGTGGTGCCAAGGACAACTTTTGGGCGATGGGAGACACCGGACCGTGTGGTCCCTGCTCCGAGATATTCTACGATCATGGACCTGAGATATGGGGTGGTCCTCCCGGTTCGGCAGAGGAGGATGGTGATCGTTATATTGAGATCTGGAACCTGGTCTTTACCCAGTATAACCGTGACGCCGAGGGTAACCTGACACCTCTGCCGCGTCCATCGGTAGATACCGGTATGGGGTTAGAGCGGTTGGCAGCAGTAATGCAGGGAGTGCATAGCAACTATGAGATCGATCTGTTTGCCAATCTGATTGCGGCAGTGGTTGAGGTTACCGGCAGCCAAGAGTCAGACGACACCAGCTCATCTTTGAAGGTTATTGCCGATCATATTCGTTCCTGCGCCTTTTTGATCGTAGATGGTGTCCTCCCATCCAATGAGGGGCGTGGGTATGTGCTGCGCCGTATCATCCGGCGCGCTATTCGCCACGGCTATATGTTAGGGACAAAAGAGCCGTTCTTCTATCGCCTGGTGGAACCGCTGTGCAGAGAGATGGGTGAGGCCTATCCGGAGCTGCTGAATGCCAAGAGCGAGGTAGAGCGGGTACTGCGCAAGGAGGAGGAGCGTTTTGCCGAGACCCTGGAGCAGGGGATGAAAATCCTCTCCCAGGAGATAGAGCAGCATGAGGGCAAACAGATCGCCGGCGAGGTCGTGTTCAAGCTATATGATACCTATGGCTTTCCTACAGATCTCACGGCTGATATTGCACGGGAACGCGATATGACCCTGGATATGGAGGGATTTGAAAAAGAGATGGATGCACAACGGCAGCGGGCACGGGCGGCCAGTAGGTTTGGCGCGGAGCAGGGCATCTCGATCAGCATGGAGGGAGAGACCGACTTCACCGGGTATGAGCGCCAGGAGGAGCAGGCCACGGTCATTGCACTACTCCAGAATGGGGAGGAGGTTGATACCCTGGGTGACAGTGAGGAGGGTATGGTGGTGTTGGACCGTACCCCCTTCTATGCCGAGTCCGGTGGCCAGGTCGGCGACACCGGTCAACTGATATGTGGGGATGGCTATTTTGAGGTGGTCGACACCAGAAAGCAGGGAAGTGATCTTATAATCCACAGCGGCTGCTTTCATGGTCCGGTGCTGCATGTCGGCGACACTATAGAGGCCAGGGTGGACCGGGAGAGGCGCGGTAGTATCGTGCTGAATCACTCCGCCACTCACCTGTTGCATGCAGCGCTACGCAAGATACTGGGAGAGCATGTCACCCAGAAGGGCTCCCTGGTGGATGCCGACAGACTGCGTTTTGATTTCTCCCACCCGGAGCCGGTAACTCGGGAGGAGCTACAGGCGATTGAGCGCATGGTCAACCGGCAGATTCGGCAGAACGATGTGATTGAGACCCGCATCATGTCACTGGAGGATGCCAAGGCGAGTGGCGCGATGGCGCTGTTTGGAGAGAAGTACAGTGAACAGGTCAGGGTCCTCAAGATCGGAGAGTTTTCGACCGAGCTGTGTGGCGGCACCCACGCCAAGGAGGCGGGGGAGATCGGTCTGTTCAAAATTACCGCAGAGATGGGGATCGCATCCGGGGTGCGTCGGATTGAGGCGGTTACCGGTGAGCAGGCGATCGGTTGGATCGCGGCCGATGAGGCGCGCCTGTGGCGGCTCGCGGATATACTCAAAGTCGGACGGGATGGACTGGAAGAGCGCGTTGCCCAGATGACCGAGGCCACGCGTCAGCTGGAGAAGGAGCTGGAGCAGCTCAAGGGGAAACTTGCCAGCGCGGCCGGGAGTGACCTGGCCAATGATGCGGTAGAGGTGAACGGGGTCAAGGTGTTGACGGCAAAACTGGATGGGGCCGATGCGAAGACACTGCGCGATACTATGGATCAGCTGAAGAACAAGCTTGGATCCGCCATCATTGTGCTGGCTACAGTGGATGGTGATAAAGTAAGCCTGGTGGCCGGAGTTACCAAAGACCAGGTCAAACAGCTCAAGGCTGGAGATCTGGTGAAGATGGTGGCGACACAGATCGGCGGCAAAGGTGGTGGACGCCCCGACCTGGCGCAGGCAGGCGGCAACAGACCGGAGGCGCTTGACAGTGCCCTGGAGTCGGTGATGCCGTGGGTAGAGAAGCAGTTGAGTAGTTAAACGGAATACAGCAGAGAGATAATGGCCCTTATTGTTCAGAAATATGGTGGCACCTCGGTTGGCAGCGTCGAGCGCATTGAAGCTGTCGCGGCCAAGATTGCCGCTGCCCGTGCAAGAGGTGATGACATCGTGGTGGTGGTCTCTGCCATGTCTGGAGAGACCAACCGTCTGGTCGCCTTGGCAGATGAAATCGATCAGCAGCCGGATCCACGCGAGCTGGATGTGCTGCTCTCCACCGGAGAGCAGGTCACCATCGCGCTGTTGAGTATGGCGTTGCAGAAGATCGGCTGCAGTGCCCGCTCTTACACCGGTGGCCAGATCCCTATTGTTACCGACGACGCCCACAGCAAGGCGCGTATCAAGCAGATTGATGACGCCAATGTGCGGGCCGATCTTGATGCCGGCATGGTCGTAGTGGTCGCCGGTTTTCAGGGGGTGGCTGAGGGCGGCAGAATAACCACCCTTGGGCGCGGTGGTTCAGATACCACGGCAGTTGCGATGGCCGCTGCCCTGAAGGCGGACGAGTGTCAGATTTTCACCGATGTGGATGGGGTATATACCACCGATCCACGGGTGGAGCCGAAGGCGCGGCGGCTGTCACGAATTACCTTTGAAGAGATGCTGGAGATGGCCAGCCTGGGATCTAAGGTGCTACAGATCCGGGCGGTTGAGTTTGCCGGCAAATACAATGTACCCCTGCGTGTTCTGTCGAGTTTCGAAGAGGGCGAGGGGACCCTAATAACCTTTGAGGAAGAGGGTATGGAAGAGGCAAAGATTTCCGGAATCGCATTTAATCGTGATGAGTCCAAGCTTACGATTCTGGGCGTACCCGATCGCCCCGGTGTAGCGCATGAGATCCTCGGCCCTATAGCCGATGCCAATATCGAGATCGATATGATCGTGCAGAACGTGGCCGAAGACGATACCACCGATTTCACCTTCACCGTGCATCGTAACGACTATCAACGCGCGCTTGAGATACTGAAGGGTACTTCAGAAAAATTGGGCGCGCGCGAGGTCTCTGGAGATGACAAGATCGTAAAGATCTCTCTGGTCGGGGTGGGCATGCGCTCGCATGCCGGTATCGCCAGTACCATGTTCGGTGCCCTGGCGAAGGAGGGGATAAACATCCGCATGATCTCCACCTCAGAGATCAAGATCTCGGTAGTGGTTGACGAAAAATACCTGGAGTTGGGGGTACGTAGTCTGCACGACGCCTTCGATCTGGCCTGAGGAGGAGAATGAGTTGACTGCTTGATCCCCAGAATGCAATATTCCGGTTGCGAATTTAAATCGTAATTGCATCTTCAAGCTGTTTTTCGGAAGCCACTGACGCCGGACTTTTAGACTGAGGCCAAGATTTACAATCTTCTTTATAAATCAGGGCTCTACTGGTAGAATTAGCTTGCCCTTAAACTACACTATTAATGTGTGTATTAAGGCTTGGTTGGCCGCGATGATGAGAACGGATTCAGCAAGCTGTTTTTACACGCTGGTTTCGGGATCTGAATTGCGATCTGTGGCAAATGAAAACAGGGAGATTGGATCATGTTAATTTTAACTCGCCGCGTAGGCGAAAGCTTGATGATAGGTGATGAAGTAACCGTCACGGTACTTGGAGTTAAGGGTAATCAAGTACGTGTTGGTATAAATGCACCGCGTGATATTACCGTACATCGTGAAGAGATATACGAACGTATCAAAGCGGAGCAGGCAGATGGGGTTGTATCGGACGTAGAATAACCCACCACGATTACCACATGGAGGTGGTAACACAACTGTTTATCACACATTTCCCGGAGAGGTGGCCGAGCGGCTGAAGGCGCTCCCCTGCTAAGGGAGTATACGTTAAAAGCGTATCGAGGGTTCGAATCCCTCCCTCTCCGCCAAAACACAAGAACCCGCCAAATGGCGGGTTCTTTTGTTTTAGATGCAGGTGGATTCGAACCCGAGAAAATCAAAAACAGTTGGGTTCGACCAGGAGCGGCTTGGCCGCGACGCAGCGCGAGCCGCATAGCGGCGAGAGGGGCGCAGCCCCGGCAATCCCTCCCCACCGCCAATCATTATATTGCCCCCTTGTGGGCCCTCCCGTATTCCCTCCCCACTAGTGGGGAGGGTTAGGGTGGGGAGTAAAAACAATTGGATGCAATCAGGAACAGTGGCTTGCATGGGACCGTGGCACAAGGGTCGGTCCGATAATTAACGCAAAGAACGCCAAGATCGCAAAGGGCGCAAAGGTAAATGAAGTAACAAATCTTTGCGTCCTCTGCGCCTTAGCGACCTCTGCGTTATTTTCCGGATGCTGATCAGGGAGCATAGGCATGGTTTATTGTGGTGAAATTGGGGTCTGTCCCCTATTGTCGGGCCTTTTCCGCTCGTCATCCCGCGGTCAAGCCGCGGGATGACAAGTGTACAGAATGACGAGTGTCTATCGTGTTAGCCCTCATTGATGCTTACATAGATGATAAATATTTCACCAGCACAAAAAACAGTACCAGCAGCACAATCCCAGTAATCATGATTACCTTAAATAACTTATTTAGCGAGGTGGATTCCTGATTTTGCATAAATGCTCTATGCTCATCCATATCAATTGTATTAATCACAACATGGGAATCGTCTTCTAAGAGACGAACCGCATCGGAATATTGCTCTTCATACAAAACAAATATGCCATATTTGCGTGCCGGATATATGAAGCCAAAATTCCTTGCGGTATCTTCATTGCTGACAAAAATAGGTATACCTTTCGACTCAAATAGAATGCGTAGTTGAATCAACTCATTTGGATCTATGGTTTCTGTTATAAGTTTCATGGTTTCAGTGCGTCGCAGTAAATTACACGGCTGGCTTTTTCCTCAGATCCAATTGTTCTGAGGTTACCAGAGAAGCAGTGGTAGATATAGCCTTGAGATATTAGAACTACCATCATCCAGCACGTTTGGAAATTAGCTTTGTCACTATCAACCCAAGAGAGAACACAGCCATACTTGGCAGCCAGACCCACTTGAGCTCGCTGAGGATTACTGGAACGCCCTGTCCATTGAAGAAGCGCTGGATGCTTAAGGTTGATACCTCTATCGGTTGATAAGGGAAGAAGAGTCTCTCGTTGCTAAATGGCGACAGTAGTGCGATACCGTATCCTCCATTCGTCAGCATATCCAGGACGCCGTGCGAGGCCATGCAGATAAATAGGTATAGCCACACGAATAGGGGTTTGGTGTTGAGCCACTTAGATAGCAGCCATGTCGTCAAAGCGCTTAATATCCCTGCAAATAGGAGTGAGTGGCTAAGGCCCCTATGGCCAAGCATATGTGCATAGGGAATCCCAAGCTTGAAGCCAATCACATCGATGTCTGGCAGCAGGGTAAATATGATGCCTATAAAGACGACAATTTTCGTATTCTTGATATCGCGAAACCATGGCGAGAGTCCGAGCGCGATCGCGGGGTGTGTGAAGACGGTTGGCATGAGTGTTTAGTTATATGGATGCTGTGGGTAGCCAGGGTATTCGGAAGCAGTATTAAAACGATTTTATTTGCGATCAACCATTCTAAGGTTATTTACACAAAATATTAATGTTTGATAGTATCTTATGGGCAACTGATAAGTATATTAATATTTATTGCCAATTTAAGAGCGACAAAGCCACCCCCATCGCAAGGTGGGCTCGGAAAGCCAACGGCTCTTCATGGATGCACTAGGGAAGAGGGCCGGGTTGCATGGAATTAACTATAAGGGGTGGTGTGTTATGAGATCTATATTCTATTCCGTCTGTCTTCTGTTTGTCTCCCAGTCTGCCTTTGCGGGTGTTATTGATTTCGAAACAGTCCCAGGTGACTCACCTGCAGACCAACTGCCAATTACGAATCAATACGAAGCGCTATATGGTGTTAGTTTCAGCACCAGTAGTGGTGAGGGCGCCTATCTGGAGAAGGTTGGGAGTTCGAGTGCGGACGATACCCATGGCTTTTTTAATGGCCCTCTAAAGACAAATGACGTCGCTATGCCTGGTTATGAGGCTCTGTTAGGGGACTATTTTTTGCGTATAGGAACAGATTCCTACTCTACAAGCCCAATTTCACTGCTAATTGATTATTCCACCCCGGTCACAGCTGCGTCTGCAGATATCTGGGATTTAGATGTGGGTGAGCAGTGGCTGATTATTGCTAAAGACGGTATTGGGAATGTTCTAGACTCAATAACCAGTCCCGTAGGAGTTACATCAGAACCTGGGTCTTTGGATGGACTGCCGTGGACCTGGTCTTTTGATCTAGGCGCCGGCAATGAGATACATCAGATCGAGATACAGTTTATCGGCACCAAAACTATTGCAATAGGGCTTGCCCTGGATAACTTTTCACCATCAAGTCCAGCTACCGTCCCGCTACCAGGCGCAATATGGCTACTGTTCTCCGGGATGCTGGGCCTGGCGGGTATCGCGAGGCGTAAAGCAGCCTAGGCATTAAGATGGTTGCAGGCTAGGGGCCTGACGCCCTGAATGGTGCTTTATCCCAACGGCTTGACCCGCTCCGCCAGCCCTGCTGGATCGAGAATATGCACCTTGCCGCGTCCAGTCTCCACCAGCTTCTGCGAGGTGAAGCCCTGCATAACGCGGGCGACCACCTCCCGGCTGGTGCCGAGATGGCCGGCCAGGGCCTGTTGGGTGAGCAGCACTTCGCCTGCATCATTGGCATGGTTTAGCAGGAAACTTGCCAGCCTTTGATCAAGGTTGAAGGAGTGGATCTCCTCCAGTTCGTTCATCAGCCGGAAGACCAGGGTGGAGAGTGCCTGCACCGTCATGTCCTGCACCGAGGCCTCATCTTCGAACAGGCGGCGGTAGAGCGGGCCCGGGATCATCGCCACCTCTGTGCCGGGCTCACTCTCAACCCAGGCGGGGTAGCGTAGATCGTTGAACAGGCAGTTAAGTGCCAACACACAGGTCTCTCCGGGGCGGATAAAGTAAAGGGTCGCCTCGTTACCCTGTGGGGTATAGGTAAAGACGCGTAGTTGGCCGCGGGTGACCAGGTAGGCGCCCGATACCTGTTGTCCCTTATGGATGATCTCACCCGCCTGCTCCAGTTTGATCAGTCGTACTCCATCGCGCAGCCGCTGTCGTCCCTGGGGCGAGAGCTCCAGGTATTGGTCTAATACCTCTGTTGCTGCCATGCGTGCTCTCCATAGATATGGAAAGCACCAATTATCCCCCTGTTGTGGAGGTGGTTTCAATGCCTCTTCGAGGTTCGCTTTAGCCGATCACTGCTGAGTGCGTGCAGAAAGGCGACGATGTCTTTAATCTCATCTTCGCTCAGTTTGCGCTGGGTCTCCTCATACAACTTCTGTTCCCGCTCGGACCAGCGCAACTGATGTCCGGTGTAGCCACGCTGGGCGCTGGACATAATACGCACCATCTCTTCCAGCTCGGTAACCGATCCGTTGTGTAGCCACGGGCCGGTGAGCGCAACGTTACGCAGAGAGGGAACCCGCCAGACACCACGGCCGGATATCACTGGTGCGACACCGGTATCCTCGGTCAGCCGGTAGCGCACCTGAAAGGGGACCGGCGTGGTCGGAAAGGGGCGCAGCGGCTGGGTGGTATCAAACACGCTGGCGGCACTGAAGTTGGGGCCGAAGTGGCAACTGATACAGCCGACCGACTGAAACAGCCGCATGCCGCGCAGCTGTTGTGGTGTCAGTGCCGTCATATCGCCGCGGACGAAACGGTCATAGGGTGTGTCTGAGGTGATCAGGGTGCGTTCATAAGCGGCGATCGCCTTGGCGATACGGTCGATGGTAATGGTGTCGTCACCAAACGCCGCAATAAATCCGGCGCGGTATTCAGGCTTCTCCTGTATCCGCTTGGCCACTGCCTCAAGCGATGGCATACCCATCTCTACCGGATTTATCGGCGGTCCCATAGACTGCTCCTCCAGCGAGCCGGCACGGCCGTCCCAGAACAGTTGCGACTGGAAGGCGGCATTCCACACCGTCGGCGCATTGCGATTGCCGCGTTGACCGTCGATGCCGAGAGAGGTGGCGTTGCCGTCACCGCCGGCCAACCTATCGACATCATGGCAGGATGCACATGCCAGGGTGTTATCACGTGAAAGCGAGGTATCGGAAAAGAGCCGTTTGCCCAGCGCCACCTTCTCCGGCGTGGTGGGATTGTCGGGTGGTGCAGGGGCCTGCTCCGGCAGGGTCTGCCAGACATAGTTTGGGTCGGAGTAGGGCCTATCCACCGGCTGCGCCAGTTCCGGCAGCTCAAGCCAGCGATAACCGGGCGGACTGCTAGGGGTCTGTGCCAACTCACCCTGCGGCGGCAACTCAAAATGGTTGATGAAGGGGTCGACCAGATACTGGGGAAACATCGCTATGCCGATGATGATCATCAGTTTAACCGTGAAGGCGAGCACACCGGAACCGAGGGCCGTCGCCAGTAGCAGGCGCTTATGTCCGGAGAGCCGCGCCATGGGACCAAGGTCAGTGTGGACCAGGAAGAGTACACCAGAGGTGGCGGCCGTCACCGCAACCAACCCAATCACCAGCAAATCGAGAGTTGCGCTGTTCATACTATTGTTCCTCTACCGAGCCGGGCGTGGCTCCACGCCCGGCGGTTACACTCAGGCGGCCTGGCGATTGAAAAAGATATCGCCCGGCGTGGCGGTGGATACCTCGGTGATGCCGCTGAACGGTAGGCCGACCCGTTCATGGGCCCTGCGGACCGCATCCGCATCTGGCGCCATGGTGAAACAGAAGGCACGCCCTGCCTCCATGCCCACATGTACACGTAGCAGCACTACATCTTCGGCCTGACACGCCTGTTCATACTTGGCGAGAAACCCCTCAAACTGTTCGGTGGTCAATCCTGCAGGGAAGGTCTCCTCTGCCTGGTCGTGGGTATCGATAAAGAATTTCATGCTCTGCATCGTCTTGCTCCTTTACTGGTTAAAACGGTTCTTGTTTAAAAGAGTAGCCGGTAGCGATGAGAAGTTCTGTAGCAAAGGTTACACAGCAGAGAGGCACCTGATAGAGGCAACAAGCGGCTATAAAGATCATAGGAGTCGCTGCCGATACCTAAATATCATTCAAGACAGGACTCCGCTTGTATACTGCAAGGATCTTAGTAATTTAATTCTTTCATATGAAAAAAGTACATAAAGCAAAATTCCTCCCACGGCGTGGCTCCAGTATGCGGGCGCAGATGCTCATACTCTCTTTCGTCAGTCTGTTCGGGATGATAGTACTGATGGCGATCATCATCTGGCAGATGCATGGCAATATCGTCAGTGAACGTAAACATGCCGTGCGTGCACAGGTGATTGCGGCGCTCGGTATGGTGGAGGAGATCTATACCAGGCAGAAGACCAATGCCTGGTCTGAGGAGGAGGCCAAGCAGATGGCCCTTTCTAACCTCAGGGCGATGGGGTACCCGGACAATGGTTACTTCTGGGTCATCAATACCGATGGGGTCATGCTTATGCATCCTTACGACCGCAAGCTTATCGGTAAGGAAACGCTGGAATTACAAGACGCCAATGGGCAGTTCTTCGTCAAGCAATTCCTTATTGTGGCGCGCACAGGTGGGGGGTTTGCTACTTATGATTGGACCCGTCCGATAGGCGGTGAACCGGCATCCAAAATTGCCTATGTCGTACCCTTTAAACCATGGCACTGGGTAATAGGATCCGGGCTCTATGTGGATGATGTGCGCACCGACTCCATACAGCATATCGCCCTCGGTGCAATCTTCATCTTTGTCCTGTTTGGTTTGAATATTGGCATCTCGCTCTATCTGTCACGGCGCTTCATGAATGAGTTCCGCGATAACGCAATCCATGATGACCTGACCAACCTGTTTACGCGCAATCACCTGCATGAGGTCGGATCACGCATGATTGGACGCTTCAACCAGGGCGGGGAACCTCCCCTGGCCGCTATCTTTCTCGATATTGATCATTTCAAACAGGTTAATGACAGTTATGGTCACAAGGTTGGGGATGTCGTATTGGTTACTATTTGTAATATGCTTATCTATAACCTGCGGCCGAACGAACTGGCCTTTCGCTACGGCGGCGAGGAGCTGGCAGTTCTGTTGCACGCCTCAGAACAGAACTGTTACAACATCGCCGAGCGCATCCGCGTTGCGGTCAAGAAACATGAGTTCGATATAGCCGGAAACAAATTCAACATAACCATCAGCGCCGGTATTGCAGTGGCACGGCGGGATGAGCCCCTTACAGAACTACTGCGACGCGCAGATCAATGTATGTATATAGCCAAGAAACAGGGTCGTGATTGCACGATTATGGAGTCCGAGTTGGGCGGAGACTCGGAGAGTGGTTGATAGACTGTTGGCCACTGCTTTTCTACCTGATTCCCACTTTCTGATTTCGGTTTTGCATTACCCGGCAGATAACTGCAATAATAATTCCGGTTAATCCTGCAGAGGTGCCGCTATGTCTGTACTACTGGAATTTGCTATGTTCCCTACCGACAAAGGGGAGAGCGTCAGCGAATATGTGAGCCAGGTGATAAAAGAGATTCGTGAAAGCGGCATCAGCTACCAGCTCACCCCGATGGGCACCATTATCGAGACAGATGATCTTCCGCAGGCCCTGGGTCTGCTGCAGCAGGCATACACTACTTTAGAGCAGGCGGGCTGCAACCGCGTCTACTCATCCCTGAAACTAGATATCCGCAAGGGCAAGGATAATCGGTTACAGGGCAAGTTGGAGTCGGTTAAGGAAAAGATCGGCGAGGTCAATACCTAAGTGTATCAGGAGATCATACAGACCAGCACCCGTGGTCGCGGCACCCACGACATAACCCGTGAGGTGGAGAAGGTTGTGGCGCGCTCCGGGATCACTACCGGCATATGTCATATCTTTATTCACCACACCAGTGCCTCACTGGTGCTGTGTGAGAATGCCGACCCTGCGGTACGAAGCGACCTGGAACGGTTTATGACCAAGCTGGTGCCGGACGGCGACCCTATGTTTGACCACACCATGGAGGGCCCGGACGACATGCCGGCCCATATTCGCTCTATCCTTAGTAAGATGGACCTGACCATCCCTGTCACCGGCGGCAGATGCAGCCTGGGCACCTGGCAGGGAATCTATCTGTGGGAGCACCGTACCAACTCCCACAACCGGCGGGTGACGGTTACCGTTACCGGAGGTTGATCACGCACGCGTGCAAAGGAGGCGCCATATGTCTTCAAGAAGAGTTCTGGTTATTGCCGGCGTCCTTGGGGTTGTCCAATCACTGTACTATTACACCCAGCTGCCGCAAACGGTGGCCATACACTTTGGGAGTGGTGGGATTCCTGACTCCTGGGCCGGCAGCGAGGCCAACCTGGCAATCAGTATTGTCCTGTATCTGTTTTTGATGGCCATGTTTGTAGCGATCCCACAGACACTAAAATATATTCCTCTGCACCTTATAAGTCTCCCCAATAGGGAGTATTGGCTGGCAGAGGAGAGGAAAGAGTCCAGCCTAAGGCAGATCGGTGGGATGTTTAATCTGTACGGGACCGCCCTTATAGTCTTCTTTCTGTTCCTGGGACATCTGGTGTACCTGGCCAATATGAGCAGTCAGGTGCTGTTAAACGAAAAGGTTGTTTGGGTTATTACAGCTTGCTTGCTGCTGTTTACACTTGTGTGGCTGTTCGTGTTCTTTAGAAGATTCAGACGGCCTGGATAGGTCGGTCTAGCCGATATTAACAAGAGAGATGTTCAGTTAGAAAACATCAAGGAACTTCTCTGCAGCAATCGAGCCTAATGGCAGTAGTTAGCAGAGAGATCTGTGTCTGGCAATTGAATGGAGATTGGAGTAGTGAAACAGAGCGGAAGGGTTGCAGGACTCTTGTTGAGTTTGTGTTGCTTGATCTTAGGCACGACAGCAGCGATTGCCTCAGAGGGACCTGCTGATAGTAGTTTGGGCACGAACAACAGCTACAAAAGCGTCTATACCCCGTTGATTGGGGAATACTGTATAACCGTTAGCCAGTGGGCCCCGGGTATGGAAAAGGAGTGTCCAGGCATGGCCGGATATCGTGTGCTCATGCTTGAAGACGATGCCAGGCAGTCAATCACCCTGGTCAAAGATGGTAAACAATATCCCCTCAATCTCTGGGATAGCGTGACACCTCATTTCAGTACCTTAGGCAATCTTATTGAGTGGCGGGTCTATATCGAAACCAAAATTATTGATGTCGACGAACAGCGTGGCGTACTTATCCCTGTGGCACTGATTGTACGCGTAAATAGCGAAGGGGAGAAAAAAGAGTCCAGCCTGGCGGTTATAGACATGCTGCGTGAGAATAAATGCGTGGTATCTGTTGTCCCCCCTGGCAAGGAGCAGAATGAAACGGCAAGAGAGATGGCCGATCGCGCAGCTAGAATGGAGTGTATAGGGTATAGATAGTCTATTGACCGGCCGGCGGTGTGGTAATGGCCCTTCCAACCCGCTCCATATCCGCGCTGATAGCATTTGCCAGCTCCTGCTTTGATACCGGTTGGCCCTGAAGGGTCATCTTGTAGGGTACTGTCGCATACGCAGAGAGCGGATCGGCCAGAGTTTGCGCGGTCTCGTCCACAGCGATGTAGTCATAGAAACAGCTCGCCTCACCAGCTCCATCTTCAGGATGGGTAAAATTTACCTTGATCTCGGCATACTCCGGGCGGTGAATCTCAGTGCTGCTCACCTGCCAGGTCAGCCCCTCTGGCGCCCCAAGTAGGTGTAGGGTCAGGTTCTTACAGTAGGCTATATGGACATCCTCCCCGGATCCGGCACAACCCTGCAGCAGTGCTGCGGTTATCATCAGGATGATCGCCATAAATGGCGCCGTGACCACTCTCTTTGCATGCATGCCTGTATCCCCTTGAGTTTCAACTAATAATCTCATTTCAACACATTTACGACAAGTGATAAAGTTGACAAAGTTGTTGAAAATCTTCAGAATTCGCCTTCCAATCACGCGCCCGTAGCTCAGCTGGATAGAGTACCTGGCTACGAACCAGGTGGTCGGAGGTTCGAATCCTTCCGGGCGCGCCAAATTATAAAGGGGGTCTACGAAAGTAGACCCCCTTTATAATTTGCTGTACCAGGTAGATTCGAACCTCCGACTCAAAGGCTGGTTCGACAAGGACCGGAGGTCCGCAGAACGCCGCACAGCGGCGGCCCCGAAGGGGTGAGGGCCAAAGGCCCGAATAATCCTTCCGGGCGCGCCAATAAGTTAAAATCAAATCAAGCGGTTATAGGCTTATGCCTGTAGCCGTTTTTTATTGTTTGTCCCATTACGATATAGTTGTCCCATAGATTTGCACTTAACTAGATATGTATGTGGATATTTCCTGCTATTAATATGTAGTTAACAGATGGACAGATCATATAAAATATGCAATTATTACATGGTGTTATATTCTATTCGTGTAGATATAGCTTTCGGTAATATGTAAGTATGCTTGCCACTTTTAAACATATTGATATTAATCTGGTCAGTCCAAGCTTTGATTCTGGACTGATGGATGCTCTTATGGAGTTAGATCACCTAAGAAAATTAAGGTTATTTGGATCCACTGCACCTTGGCTGTTTTTTCAGCTGAAAGAAATATTTCATCTATTGGAAAGTGTTGGTTCCGCAAGAATTGAAGGAAATCGAACAACGATATCTCAGTATATTGAGCAAAAAATTGAACATCAAGAACGCTCTTCCGAGCAGTTTGCAGAGATAGCGAATGTTGAACAGGCTATGTCATATATTGAAGATACGATAGAAGCTGGATCGGATATCTCACATCATTTCATTCGAGAACTACATCAACTAGCAGTCGGTGGCTTGAGTGAAGAAGGTGATAGAACGCCTGGGGCATACAGAACATGGCCAGTTGAAATTGTTGGATCTGCTCACATACCTCCGTATCCTGAATTAGTTCAAAGTTATATGGATGAGCTAGTTGCTTTTATCAATAACGAAGATGACAAAAGGTACGACTTAATAAAAATAGCGATAGCACATCATCGACTAGCGTGGATTCATCCTTTTGGAAATGGTAACGGTCGTGTTGTTAGAATGCTAACTTATGCATTACTAATCAAATATGGATTTAAGGTTAAGGATGGTCAACTAATTAACCCAACGGCTGTCTTTTGCAATGATCGTGAGAAATATTATGAATTATTAGCGATCGCAGATGAAGGGACTGATGAAACTATGCTTCAATGGTGCGAATATGTTCTGACTGGTATCTGTGATGAAATTTCAAAGGTGAATATGCTCCTAGATCATAGTTATTTATTAGACTCTGTTCTTAAACCAGCAATTAGATTAGGTCGAGATCGCGGGCTTATCAATAAAGAAGAAGAGTCTGTTCTAAAAATGGGGGTTGAGAAGCAGTCATTTAAATCTTCTGATGTAGCAGAAGTTTTGCCAAAACTTACGCCACGACAGAGAACACATATGATAAAAAAGCTGAAGACCAACGGAATGATTAGGTCACTAGTAGATAATGGCAGGGAGTATTATGTTGCTTTTAATAATAATTACCTGATGCGTAGTTTAATTCAAATGTTAGAACAGGAAAAATTTATACCATCAATTGATTAATAGTTTCTCTATAAGTGCAATAAGTGGAGTCAGAAATGACTTTATGGTTATGGAAAGTCGATTCTGACCATGCTTATTCTCTGGGCTTTGGCATTTTGGCTATAAAGAGGAAGGAGATGGGAATTATGGGGACACAATACATGAATTACGGGGACACAAATATGAATTACGGGGACACAATACATAATTCTTGACGATACCTGAATATTGTTTCATTGTACTGCCATGGCAAGGATAGCTAGAGTTGTGGTTCCAAAGATTCCGCATCACGTTACCCAACGTGGTGTACGTAGAATGGCGACGTTCTTTGATGACGAGGATTATAAAACCTACATCTCACTGATGGGGGAGTGGTGCCGGCAGTCAGGGATAGAGGTGTGGGCCTACTGTTTGATGCCAAATCATATTCACCTGGTCGCAGTACCAGAGAGAGAAGAAAGTCTTGCCCGTGGAATTGGGGAAGCGCATCGCCGATACACCCGCTATATCAATTTCAAGAAAGGCTGGAAAGGTTACCTTTGGCAGGGGCGATTTTCATCATTTCCTATGGATGAGAAATATCTATTAGCCGCAGTACGGTACGTAGAGCTAAACCCTGTACGGGCAAGAATTGTGACAGAACCACAATTGTATCGTTGGAGTAGTGCAAGGGCACATCTCATAGGGATAGATGATGATCTTGTAATGGTAAAACCGATACTTGATCGTGTTGAGAACTGGGACGAATTGTTTGCAAGTGGGGGGCAGGCAGAGTTTGATGCAATACGTGCGTATGAACGTACTGGAAGGCCATTGGGAATTGATGGTTTTGTTGAAAGGGTATCTTGTTTGGTTGGACGCGATCTATCTAAAAAGAAACCTGGCCCAAAGCAGAAGAGGAATTAAGTATTGTGTCACCTGAATTGGTAGGGAATTAAGTATTGTGTCACCTGAATTGAGAGTGTAAAAAAATCTGTGTAAATGGCATTCTACCAACCATGTTAGGAGGACTAACGAATGCCTATTTCAGACAAATTAATAGATCAGCTGTTGGATGGCAAGACCTCCCCAGAGGATATTCTCGGGGAGGGTGGTC
>JBNKMS010000005.1:0-81591 GCA_050293315.1 Sedimenticolaceae bacterium | reverse complement strand
GATAGTTATTTCAAATCAAACTGTTACTGGCAATCGACGAGGCCGCCTTGAATAACACTCTGTTCTATCCGGTTTCTGGAACAACCTGGCTGCGCATCTTGGACGATCCCCCTTGAGCCATAGCCACGGCTATGCCTCGGCTGGCGATCATCCAACCTGCTTTGCCAGGTTGCCCCAAAATTCCGGATCCTGGTGAGATTTCCAGGCTAGTCAAGCAATAAAAAGTGGGCACTGCGCCCACTTGAATATATGCTCTGTACCTCTCTGGCCGCCAGATCAGACATCCATATCTGATCGGACGGTGGAGGTGTTTGTCTTACCCAAATATATCGTCGGTAATGTTGTTGTACCAACTGTGGGCGTATGCCACTTCTTTCTTGAATACCTCAGGGCTGGCATCATCAGGAGTGAGCCCGCCAGAGACAGAGGTTATCTTCGAGCCATCTTTGGCCAGACGATATACCGCTGCCACTGAGAAGCCATAGTCTTTGCCTGCGATAGAGTAACAGGTGTTGACATAGGACGGTGTGCCAGGCTCCTTACCCTGGAGTAGGGCCACGATTGCTGCAGCACACACCTTGGCCTGAGAGTTGGCGGAGTAACCAGATTTAGGCATGCCTGTAGCGATACTTGCATCTCCCAGGACGTGTATGCCTGGGTGGATGGTTGACTCAAATGTACCAAGATTTACCGGGCACCAGCCCTTGTCATTGGCCAAACCTGCATCAAAGGCGATTTTCCCAGCCTTCTGTGCTGGAATGACATTTAGCACATCTGCCTTAATTTCATCACCAAACCCGGTTGTCACACTGCGGTTTGCGGCATTTACCTTTACCACGCCTGCCTCTTCATTTGCGCCATGCCATTCGATTAGTGCGTTCTCTGTTTCGTAGCCATACAGCTTTTTCCAGGCCCCGGTGAACAGTCCCATCTTGGAAAACTTACCCTTTGGATCCAGAATGATAACCTTTGATTTAGGCTTTTGTTGTTGCAGATACATGGCAATCAGGCTGGCGCGCTCGTAAGGACCTGGTGGGCAACGGAATGGATTAGGTGGAGCTGCAATTACCACGGTGCCACCATCTTTCATCGCCTCCAGTTGCTTGCGTAGGGTTACGGTTTGCGGTCCTGCCTTCCAGGCATGGGGGATGGTGTCAGACACCTTAGCATCGTAACCTTCCAGGGATTCCCATTTGAAGTCGATGCCTGGCGCAACTACACAGCGGTCATAGTTGAGGCTTTTGCCACCAGCTGTCTTGACCGCCTTGGTCTTGGCATCTATCCCGGTTACCGTGTCATGTATTACCTGGATGCCATGTGCGCTCAGGCCAGCATAGCCAAAGCGGATAGATTCAATTGTGCGCTCACCTCCTAGGACTTCATTGCTCATGTAGCAGGTGTGATAGTTTTGATTGGCCTCAACCAGAGTTACTTCCACCGACGGGTCTGCCATTTTGATGTATTTGGCTGCTGTAGCACCACCGGTACCGCCACCTACTACTACCACTTTTTTGCCTGCTCCAAAGGCAAGCATTGGAGCGCCTGTCACGCTTACAGCAGTTACCAGGCCGGCTGTCTGGATGAATCCTCTACGTGTAATTTTCATCTATATCTTCTCCTCGATTTATTTCTGCTGACTGGCGTAGTAGTTGAGTAGTGCATTAATGCCCTTGCTGCCCTCTCTATCCAGTAACTTCTGCAGTTTTTTCTTCATTTTCTTGGAGGCTTCACGATCCCCGGACTTGAAGTCAGCCAAAGTCCATTGAACATAAGGGTTCCACTGTCCAGCCAAGACGCCGGCATCATCGTCGGCAGATTGACCGCCATCACCATGGCATTTTTCACAATATTTTTCGTGTAGCTTGGCCCCTTTCTTGGCTAACTCTGCATCGAAGTTCTGCTTCGACTTTACAAATGGCTTGTCACCGAAATAATCGGCTAATATACCAAGCTCTTCATCGCTGTAACCTTTGGCAATTCGGTTCATGACGGTGGAGGGTATTTCATCGTTTGCAAATCCCTGCATGGTTTCTACGAAGTAATCCTTGGATAGCCCGGAAATGGTTGGTGTAGCTGGGCCACTACTTGCACCATTGGTGCCATGGCAGCCTGCACAGGTGTCGCCCAACATACTAGCGCTGGCACCGGTTAACAACTCGGGCTTTTTCTCCGCATCAGCAGCTACAGCTACCGATGTGGCGCTGACGGCTAGAATGACAGCCAGCAGAGCCCTATGTATGGTATGGTTAATCATGTTGCCTCCTTCGTTTCTCCAAGTTACAAAACGAGTATTCGTTGGATAAAGCTATTATCAGGTGCTGGTCAGGCTCGATTTAAGAGCCGTTACCCAGCAGTTTGATTATTTCGTTGTCCCCTTTTTTTCTAATCTTGGCCATGTCAATTGCTCTATGGCCTGCTTTACTCTGGATGCTTCTGTCTGCACCACTCTCCAGTAGTAGTTTTACCAATGCAAGTGAATCGGAGTTCACTGCTTCCATCAGGGGTGTGATCCCCTCATTATCTTGCAAATTAATATCGGCGCCATGTTTTAGTAGAGTTTTGGCAATATCTACATGGCCACCAGAGGAGGCTATCAGCAGAGCCGATGCTCCGTCTGGATCCGCGGCGTCGATATCTGCGCCTTTTTCTACTAAAACCTCAACGACACTGGAGTAGCCTCGATCCGCTGCCATTTGTAGCGGCGTATAGCCGTTAAGGTTACTGCTGTTGAGGTCGCTTCCACCGTCAGCGAGCAGGGCAACAGTTTTCGGATGGTTGTGTTCCACCGCATGCATCAGAGCGGTACGCCCCTTTTTATCCTTTCCGGTTACATCCGCGCCTTTATACAGTAGTTGTTCGACCATGTCTGTCAGGCCGTATTTTGCCGCAATGGAGAGGGCATCCCAGCCAGATTCTGTGCGGACACTGAGGTCAGCACCTCTCTCCAGTAACATTGCGGTTATCGCAGAGTGACCGTTCTCTGCTGCAAAGGTCAGTGCTGTGCATCCAGCTACTGCCTTGGCTTCTAGATTAGCGCCGCGTGAGAGTAGCAGCACAACTGTGTCTATATTGTTATTTTCTATCGCCATCATTAGAGGAGTTATGCCGAGTTCGTTTGCAGCATCCACCGCAACTCCCGCATCCAGTAGGCGTACAACGTGTTCTGTGTCACCAATTGAAGCGGCCAAGCGAAGCTCTTTCTCCTGTGCCTCGTCGGCTATGCTGACCGCAGTCAGTAACAGAAGGAAGAGGAAAATAAGATGTCTTGAATAGCGCATGAGTCCACCTATATCCCTATGGTTCATCTGGCTCTTCATGAGCTATCCCTTTGTGGCAGTCTATACAGGTTTTGCCTTGATCTGCTGCCTTGTCATGGCGCTTGCGCGCTATGCGCGTCTGAGTGCTGAGATCCATCTGAGAATAGTCGTGACAATCACGACACTCGCGTGAATCGGTTGCCTCCATTCTTTCCCATACCCTACTGGCCATCTCCCAGCGGCGCTGCTCAAACTTCTCTCTGGTGTCAATGGTGCCGATAATTTCATGGAAGAGATCCTTGGATGCTACGATCTTGGAGACCACCTTTGGAATAAATGGTTTTGGTACATGGCAGTCTGAGCAGATAGCGCGTACACCAGAAGCGTTTCTATAATGGACGGTCTGCTTATATTCCTCAAGATTGATCTGCATGGAGTGGCACGAGGTGCAAAACTCCAACTCGTTGGTTGCCTCTATACCGACATCAACTACCTGTGCGAAGATAATCCCCGCGATAAAGACCAACGACAGGAAGGCAATTGATCTCCTGTTACGCATTAATTATTTCTCCTTAAGCAATCACTCTCCAAGGGTGGAATCTTTGGAGAATGCTCTATCTAGTGGCTTTGTTTGATAGTACGGTAAGAGTCTTAACAATGCAAAGTACAAGCTATTTTTCTCAATTAAAATAGCATATTACAACATCAGATAATGCTTATACTGGATCCCGCTGTATGAGGGGTTTTCACAACTAAACACGACGATATCTACATACAAATCTTACATCTGATAACGGAGAGACCGAGCGCAGATGATGTTTACCAGAATAAGACTAAGGGTTTCCCCTAGTGTTCTGGATTGACCATGGCATGCGTATATCGTAGTGAAAAAAATTCTAATTCGATGGCAGAATATCGCCATCTACGGCTGGTAGTTGATCAGGCGTTACCACTGTTCTTCATGCCTATACCATGCTCCTTGGCGAAATCTAGCATACGTCGTATCGGGAGAGCGGCTTTTTCCCCTAGCTCCGATTCGATGTGGATCTCGTTGTCTTCTCCACTATCGAGTAGTGTCGAAAGATTGTGTAGGGAGTTCATTGCCATCCAAGGGCAGTGGGCGCAACTTACGCAGGTCGCTCCTTCACCTTCAGTGGGCGCCTCAATCAGTGTCTTCTCCGGCGCCAACTGCTGCATTTTATAAAAGATGCCACTATCGGTGGCGACAATAAACTCCTGGTTATCCATGCTAGTTACTGCTTTTATGAGCGCTGTTGTGGAGCCGATAACATCCGCCTGTTCAACGATATTGTCGGGAGATTCCGGGTGGACAAGAACTGCCGCATCAGGGTGGAGACGGCGCAATCTCTCAAGTGCAACCGACTTGAACTCCTCATGTACCACGCAGGAGCCTGGCCAGAAGACCATATCTATCCCGGAAATCCTTTGAACATAGTTTCCCAAGTGCTTGTCCGGGGCCCACAGGACCTTTTCTCCATTCGCCGCCAGATGCTGGATGATGGGAAGGGCTATACCGGAGGTAACTACCCAATCAGAGCGAGCTTTTACCTCAGCACTGGTGTTTGCATATACCACTACAGTGTGTTCAGGATGGGCGTCACAGAATGCGGTGAACTCCTCAGGGGGGCAGCCCTCATCAAGCGAGCAGGTAGCGGCCAAATCCGGCATCAGGACGCGTTTTTCCGGGTTCAGGATCTTTGCCGTCTCACCCATAAAGCGGACACCACACACCACCAGCGTCTTAGCTTGCTGTTCGCTTCCGAAGCGCGCCATTTCCAGGGAGTCTGCAACGCAGCCCCCGGTCTCTTCTGCCAGTGCCTGTAGCGCCGGGTCGGTATAGTAGTGCGCTACCAGAACCGCATCCCGCTCCTGTAGCTGCTGCTTTATTTTTATTGTCAGCTGCTCCTGTGCAGCTGTGCTTAGTGTTGGCCATACAGGGTGAGGCGGCACTTCAACTGGGCTGATTGTAGGGTGTTTTGCTGCCTCGGTGTTCTTCATGGTGCTCTCTATCTGCTGTTATTTGCGGTTGAATTGTGAACTATGCCAATTAATTATCATGCTACTGACATAGACTACATGATTTATATAAGATAGTCTCACAGGAACTAGAATCCCAGCAAATATTTCGTGCCAGGAGCCCGAATTTAACGATTTGGGCTAAAGATTCCTAAGGATTGGACGACAATTATAACCCTAACCACTCATTGCGTTTTATGAGTATTAGCAGTTAGTTGCGGAGAATAATATGGATTCGGATTCGGGCAAGCCGATTAGAGTTAGGCGAGAAATGCTGGAGATAAAACACCTGCCGCCACTATCTATTACAGCAAGTCGGCTCCTGGAGGTGGTGTCTGATGCCGATGTAGAGATAGACCATCTAGCCAAAATTATCAGCCAAGACCCAGGACTCTCCGCAAGGATTGTCGGCCTAGCC
This sequence comes from Sedimenticolaceae bacterium, assembly GCA_050293315.1. GTDB lineage: Bacteria > Pseudomonadota > Gammaproteobacteria > Chromatiales > Chromatiaceae > CBFDBF01. Next base: position 75,879 of record JBNKMS010000005.1, on the reverse strand, counting down.
AATTCTGCCTACTTTGGGCAGAAGCAACCGATAAATTCGGTGCAAGAGGCCATCATCCGAGTATTGGGGCTTAATACAGTTAAGTCCCTCGCTATTAGCGTATCCATTGGCAGTGTGTTTAGAACTACCAAATGCAAAGGCTTCGATTTGCCTGGGTATTGGTTTGCATCCATTGGCTGCGCCACATTAGCCAGGATGCTGGCAAAGCATATTCCATTTGATGAACGCCCCAGCCCAGATGGGATTTATCTATGTGGGTTACTGCATAATGTTGGTTGGCTGGTCCTAGCCCACGGCTTTCCAATGGAGCTATCAAAACTCTTACAGCAGCAATTATCGAATCCGGAATTAGATATCATTGATTTACAGCGTGAATATATAGGGATTGACTGGATCGGGGCAGGGGAGTGGCTAGCTCATCGTTGGCATTTGCCTGATATGGTGGTTCAAACAACAGTCTCTCTGGCGACCGGCGAGTGTGATCCGGAATACAAATATGGCGCTTGTCTTATACGGGGAGTATCTGAATGGTTAGAGCAGAATGTTGATGGGGCAAGCGTCGCCCTAGGTAAAATTGAGGCGTTGCAGGATGTTCCAGGTCTAGATAGTGATCTACTGGCGAAGGTGGAAGAGAGGTTTATGGGGGAATCTGAGGAGTTGCATGTACTCTCGCGGCTCTTGGCGTAGCTATAGGTGGTTGTGTAGTGGTTTGGATTTGGTGAAGCATTGTTGATTGAGCACATACGTGTGCTTTGCACCACGGATAAGGATATTGTGGAAAGAGGTTTGTTGTGTTCGCAATAGATTATAGGTTTTAGATGAGTGACGGCCCATCAAAATACGGCAGTATGGCCAAGATTAGTTTGCAGGAACGTTTCGTTTTGCTGCTTGATTCCCTTTCTGCGGTTCATAGGCTGTCCCAATTCAATCTTGAGAAAATCACAGAGAGAGAGTTGCTGTACCGTGCCCTAAAGGCGCTTATGGAGCATTATGATCTTAGCTATTGTTCAATCTTCCTATTGCGTGATGACACTCTATTCTGTGCGGTTGGGGCTGGCCTTGATGAGCAATTTAGGTCGCTCCAGGTAGAAGCTAGTCAACATCCGGCAGAAAGTATGAGATTTAAAGTCGGAGAGGGGATTATGGGGATCGCTTGTCGTGATGGCAAGATACAGTATTGTCGTGACTGCAGTACAGATAAATGGTTTAAACCTTTTGAATCCAAGAGTATCTTTCATGGGAAAGGCTCACTTATATCAGCCCCCATCAGTTTTGATGGCAAGATGTTAGGGGTGTTAAACGTATCTCACCACCAGCCTGATTTTTTTGAGTCCTGGCAGCAGCACATGTTGGTCCTATTTAGCAACATTCTTGGTCAGGTTTTGGCCAGTCATCGCTTGGTGCACTCCTTAGAAGATATAGTACAACAACGCACCAGTGAATTGCGGGAGGCGCAAAAAATATCTGAGGCTGGTTATCAAAAGGAGTGGTCATCATCAAGATATGATGATCTTACTGCGTTGTACAATAGGCATCACTTTTTTACAGAGGGGGTGCCGCTATTGGCGAATGCGCTACGCGCAGAACTGCAATTAACTATGATGTTGGTGGATGTAGATAATCTTAGGGCTATTAATGACAAGCGCGGACATGCAGCAGGAGATCGGACATTGCGTCTGATTGCCGAAGAGTTGCGCGGGGAGGTGCGTACCGGTGATATGTTGGCGCGGCTCGGTGGCGACGGGTTTGTGCTGCTTCTTCCGAATACAGGCCCTGAGGGTGCTAATGAGTTTGCTGAGCGCATTCAAAGACGGTTGGCCACAATACCCTTGGAGGGGGATGATAATGCCGCAGGTATCACAGCCAGTATTGGCATAGCTATTTTGGATAATGGCAATGGCGCGCAGCCAGGTGATTTGCTCGAGCAGATGCACTATGAGGTAAGTAAGGCCAGAGACTATTGTAAGCAGCATGGAAAAAACTGTTATCGGTTATTTACTCCCGATCTTATAAATAACGAGTCATCATGATTGCAACAGATGTGTAGAGGCAATAGAATCTGAACTCTATAGTTTAGTCTGTGCATATCGCCTTCCAATGACTGATACGAGAGAGCCATCCAAACTAGTAGTAGCTATCTCATCCCGGGCGCTGTTTGACCTGGATGATTCGCATGCCGTATTCGAGGCTGAGGGGGTTGATGCTTACTGTAAGTATCAGATCGAGCATGAAGATGACCCGCTAGAACCAGGTGTTGCATTCACATTGGTGCAGAAGATTCTGGCCTTGAATGGCATTTATGCTGGTTCTGCCTCGGTGGAGGTTATCCTGCTCTCCAGGAACAGCGCGGATACCGGTTTACGCATATTTAACTCTATTGCCCACCATAAACTAGATATTATTCGAGCAGCCTTTTGTGGAGGGGTAAGTCCCTATAGGTATGTCTCTTCTATGGGAGCCCATCTATTTCTATCCGCCGATCAAGGGGATGTGGCGCAGGCCCTGGGAGCAGGTATCGCGGCTGCGACAATATTACCCTCTAAATCAGGCAGCACACACCCATCTGGATCAGGCACCCAGTTGCGAATAGCATTCGATGGCGATGCTGTAATTTTCTCGGATGAGGCAGAGCGAGTGTTTAAGGCTGAGGGGCTTGATGCGTTTACCAAGAGCGAGAAGGCTGCTGCACGCAAACCTCTTTCAGGGGGTCCGTTTAAGGAATTTCTTTCGGTCCTGCACCGCTTGCAGGTGGCAGCTCCAGCAGGTTCCTTGCCAATAAGAACCGCATTAGTTACAGCGCGCTCAGCACCTGCGCACGAGAGGGTTATTCGTACCTTGCGGGCCTGGAATATTCGTATAGATGAGGCTTTTTTTCTTGGCGGTATGGATAAGAGTGATTTTCTTCGCTCTTTTGGTGCAGATATCTTTTTTGATGATCAGACTGGTCATTGTGATAAGGCGAGGCAACATGTGCCAACAGGGCATGTGCCTCATGGGGTGGCCAACCAATAGCCTACATGGAGTTAAAGTCGTAGGTGATATTTCTTGATGGCCTCTGCAGGAAATGCCCCTGGATGTAATTTATGCCAACTGTCCATAGGACGGCCAGGCTGTTGGCGTCTTCAACTGCCATAGCGATGCTCTTAACATCATGGGCCTGGGCAATTTCGTTTATTTCATGAAGCTTGTCTTGCGCCTCTTCACTGTTAGCCAATCCATGAGTAAAAGAGTTGTCAATCTTTATGTAATCTATCGGCAGATGCTTAAGTATGGTCTCAGCCTTGGGGTTTAGGCCAAATTGATCTATAGCTAGTTGACAACGTATTTTGCTCAATCCATCAGCCAGTTTCTTGGCAGCCTGGGTATGAGCGCGGAGGTCACGATCACGCATCTGAAACGTTACCCATGCTCCCTTTGCGTCGTTCTCTCGCAAGCAGTCGCAAATCCATAGTAATAGCGATTCATCTGCGATACCAGCAGCTGATATATTGATGAAAAATTTAACTTTGTGTCCCAGTTCCCGCTGTTTTACTAACTCTTTTATCGCATGTTCAATAACCCAGCGGTCTATATTGGCCATTAGTGATACTTGCTCTGCCTGGCTGAGAAAGCTTCCTGGCAGTATCTCTTCATCATTCTCATCCAGCAGTCTTAGAAGTACGGCATAATTCTCTCTGGTATCTCCTCGCAGACTTACAATGGGCTGATAAAGTAGGCGAAACCGATCATTTTTTAAGGCGTTTTCGATCAGTTCTTTCGTTTCATTATCCTCAGCACTCTCCTCGCTCTGCTCTGGTTCTGCTGCGGCCTCGCTGTATGAGGCGACCCCGTTGCCACCCTCGTTACGCACCAGCTCACATGCATTAAAGGCCTGGTTGATAAGTTCGTGGCTGTCATCAGTTGTTTGAGATAGATAGCTGATACCAATGCTGCAGGTTATGTTATGGTTATCTGGTAACAGCTCGGAATAACTGTGTTTAGCTATAGCCTTCCGCAGCTTCTCTGCAAATGCCTCAGCATTGTTAGGTTTATTATGGTGGCTCAGGATCACAAATGTATGGTCACCAAATCTTGCCAGTGTGTCATTCTCAGCAATGATGCCTTTAAGTATTTTGGCGATCTCCAGCAGTATCGAGTCACTGGATCCAATCCCGATCTGGGTGCGCAGTTTCTGAAAATTATCCAGCAGGAGATAAATAAGTGAGCCTGATGGTTTTGTTTCGCCCTCATTGGAGGTTATCTCATCCAGTTTTTGGATGAAGTGTGGACGGTTGGCAAGACCGGTGTGGGTGTCCTGTTTGTTCAGCAGGCTGATCTTTTGCTCCAGCTCCTTATCCATGGACTGATCCCGGATAATGATTTGGGTGCAGGGTTCACCGTCTATGCTGGCTGCACAGGTCTCCAGTTTGGCTGAGAATTCCTCGCCATCAATATTCTGGCAGCGTATTTCAAGGGTTGCCGGCTCCTTGGATTCATCTATGGAGCGTAGAAATTTTTTGAATACATCAATGTCTTTAGGGCTGACCATGTCAAGAATTGGCATACCCTCAAGGTCGTCCATTGCCATATATCCGAACATATCTAGGTAGACCTGGTTGGCATTGATGTACATACCCTCATGCACATAGGCGATTGCATCCCTTGAGTTTTCAACCAGGGTATTGCATTGATCTTCCATCTCCTGCAGGCGGAATTTGAGTTTTTGTAACTCTCGTCGTACCTGCAGGCTGCCGTACTCCCTATTAATGACCAGCCGCAGATGATTTATGTCATCTTTCAAAACGACATCACAGGCCCCATTCTGCATAGCCTCTAATAGTTGCTCTGAATTTTTGGTATCAGAATAGAGCATAATAAGAGGTGTTTCAGCGGTCGCCTTGCGGCATAGCGCGATGACATGCTCTGGATCCATGATCTCAGCATCCATGGAGTAGAGGATCAGGTCAACAGTGGAATTGGCCAGGGCTTCAACCAACTCCTCTTCTTTATCTACTCGCGCATAGTGTGCGGCCATACCGGCATTGCGAAGAGCGCTGATACGGGATTCAGTATCATTAGGGGAATCGTCAATAACCAAGAATTCTATTGCGGATTCTGGGAGTGCGCCGTTCATGGTTGCTGCAGATAGCCTCTTGCTGATGTGGTATTTAGTCGATATATAACAACTACCACAGTGTCTCAAATTATACCAGAATTTACATTCGACACAGCTATTCTGCGCTGCTTTTCGCTATTTTTTCAAGCGGGCCTCTTGTCGGCTACAGGCGAGTATACTGGAAGCGAGAAAAGGCCCCGGTGGATTCCAGCAATCGAGTAAGCCGGACCTCTCTCTTTGCCTGTTTTCGCTCTATTAATACCGTATCATTTACGCGGTATGGGAGGGCGTGGACTATTAGGCTATTTGGCTGCTCAGAAACAGTCTGTCCTGGCAGTAATAATGCTTCGGTATTGTGGTTTTTCCCATTGGGACTGTTTAGATGCTGAACAGAGGCGGTTTTTGTATTTAGGGCTATCATTTCAATGCCGACCTGTAATCCCACAGTAGGCATGCTTTTCATCCACCGAGTTACACCGACACTGAATTTGGAAGGATTGCGGGATGATTGAATGCCTATGAGTTCCCCTACTCGAATATGCGGAACCTTGTCACCAGTCCAGGTGAGGCAATAGCCGCCGGCGCTCTCATTGAATGTCTTGCAAGAGAAAATATTCTGGTTTTCATCTTGCGGTTCTTTGGGGGCGGGCTTTTTTATCTCGTCCTGTAGCCATATTCCTTCGGCTTCATCCAAATTTACCAAGGCATATTCATAGGGTTGATCGAGAGGGGCGATAGATAGCTCTAGCTCATCCCCAATCCTTGGGTAGACCAATGAACGGGCTCTGGGTTTACTATTGTTTACGACTTTCTTCTCCTCGGGCTTGGCTGAGCGCTGTTGGATAAGGGAGTAGATGGAGGAGAGCCCAATGGCTGTATCCAACTCAAAGTTTAGAGAGGTGCGAGTAAACTGCCTATTGGGAGTAGATCCAAGCGACTGAATAAGTTTTCTCAATAGCGGTTTGGATAGCTGCTCTTTTGTGGTTTCAGTCCCGCGCTGTTTGTCAGAGTCCACAAGTTGTTTTAGTTCTTTCTGTAGGTGTGAGACCAGTCTGCTGGTATCGATTGTTTGGTACCGCCTTGCTTCCGTTCCAGTATGCAGGTAGGCGTGGCATGGTGGTCTATCGGAGTTTCGCTCTGCTACGAAGATGGTAGCCGTATCCTTATGATGTGATACGGTTGCCAGCTCAAGATAAGGGGCCCACTGCGCAACCCTATCATATAGGTATTCGAATTCCCGTTGTCGTAGGCTGTATGGTGATGATATGCCAATTAGAATGACGCGTTTATAGACCTCCCTTATGGTAGAGGTGACGTCTTTATCTCCACTGGTCTCTATGACTTTGATATCGGCCAGATCTTGTCGGTCGGCATAGAGAAACAGTTGGTATATCTCCCTCCATGTGTTGGCAGGCGGTGAGTTATATACAACCGCAGAGTAGTAGAGCACGCGAGAGAGATAGAGTATCGCCTGGTGTATGGCTATTACCAGCAGTTTGTTATCGAGCTTGTTTTTGCTGCTATAAAGCATGCTGTTGATGATGATCTTGAAGCCATTGGCCAGCTCTACCTGAAGCTCTCGACAGAGCACAGCAATCTTCTGGTTTTTAGCTGAAAGTGGGAATGGTAGATCGATGTAATACTTCTTTAGGTTTTCAGTAATGTAGTCAACCGGTTGGCGGAAGAGATCGATTGTGGTGGCTCGATCAATGCTTGTCTCGTTTAATCGATTGAATTCGACCAGTGCCTTGAATATCTGCTTTGAGGTCTCGCCGATGTTGGCCATCGGCAGCGTAGAGATCCACTCCTTCATCTCTTTAGGGTCAAGCAGACGAGGGTTGCCTGAGCCCAATTTGGGCTCTGGAGTCGTCAGTTTGAGTAGATGGTCGATCTCCATGGCCGTAGTCCTTATTCCTTTTGTTCCTTAGGGGGCTAGCCCTGCAAAATTTTATCAACAGCTGGTGGTTTTCTGCAATCCGGATATAGGTCAGAGATATCTCGTTGCACCACTTGATCGATCCAAGATGATCATATGCTTATTAACTATATTTAGAGTTTTAATACTTATATGGCTGTATTGCAAAGCAATTCTGTCCAATAGGCATAAAAAACCTGACAAGATGCCCTTTTTTGATAGATTCTAAATTACCGATGTCTGTTGAGATTGTACGGCTATGGCGGTTTGCCCAGGAAAAGTTAGATAAGTGGAAGCTTGGATTTGGCCCCGGCCTGCTCATAAACAACCCTTGGTACCAGGTATCCAGGAAGATGCTCCCATAGCGACCGCTGTAGCTCCCGTGCCCTTTCAAGAGGCAGTGCAAAGTGGGTGGCTCCGGCCACACGGTCCAGGAGGTGGAGATAATAGGGCATGATATTAGCGTCAAACAGGGCGTCGCTCAGGTCGCAGAGAGTCGAGGTCGAGTCGTTGACCCCGCGCAGTAATACTGCCTGATTCAGAATGGTGACCCCAGCCGCCTTGAGTCTACCCATGGCCGGGGCGACCTCAGGGGATATCTCCTGGGCATGGTTGCAGTGGGTAACCAGTAGGGTCTGGAGCCTGGTATTGGCAAGGATCTCTACCAGCCCGGAAGTTATGCGCTGGGGTAGGATGAGCGGCAGGCGACTATGAATGCGCAGGCGTTGGAGGTGGGGTATTTTCTCCAGATCCTCAACCATCTGTGTCAAGCTATCATCAGCGAGCATCAGTGGATCACCGCCACTTAGGATGAACTCACAGATACTGTTATCGGAGCGGACTTGTTGCAAGGCGCGGCCCCATCCATTGAGATTATCTGCTGGCGCAGTGTAGGGGAAATGACGACGGAAGCAGTAGCGGCAGTGGATAGCGCAGGCGGCTGTAGTGATCCAGAGCACGCGTCCTGCATACTTTTGGAGCAGTCCTGGTTGCAAACATGCGGAGTGCTCGTCCAGCGGATCCTGGGAGAACCCTGCTGCGCTCTCCATTTCGGCTGCCTGAGGCAGCACCTGTAGCAATATGGGGTCATGAGGGTTGCCCCGCTCTATCAGAGCGGCGAACTCACGCGGCAGCAGTAGGCCGAACTGCCGGTTGGCTGGGGACAGATCCTGATAGAGAGATGGATCAAGCTGCAGGTAATCAAGCAGATCCTCCACCTGGGTAAAGGAGTTTGCCAGGGAGTGCTGCCATCGTTGCTCAGTTCGGGTTATTATACGCAGCTTCAATTCAGTGCTCTCCGAGGGTGATATGGCAAGCTATAGTACCAATGAGTTCAAGGGCGGTCTCAAAATAATGTTGGACGGTGATCCCTGCTCAATCATCGAAAACGAGTTTGTGAAGCCGGGTAAAGGTCAGGCATTCAACCGGGTAAAGATCCGCAATCTCAAGACCAGGCGCGTGATCGAGCGCACCTTTAAGTCGGGGGAGTCGGTCGAGGCTGCCGATGTTATGGAGCTAAATCTACAATACCTCTACTCGGATGGCGAGTTTTGGTACTTTATGGATGTAGACTCTTTTGAGCAGTATAGTGCTGATGCGGACGCGGTCGGGGAGGCCAGCAAATGGCTCAAGGATCAGGGGATGTGTACAGTCACCCTTTGGGGTGGTGTCCCGCTGAGTGTTGAACCACCAAATTTTGTCATCCTGAATGTTGCCGATACTGATCCTGGCCTGAAGGGAGATACCTCCGGCAGCGGCGGTAAACCGGCCACCTTGGAGACGGGAGCGGTGGTGCGAGTGCCCCTGTTTGTGCAGATCGGTGAATCAATAAAGGTGGATACCCGCTCTGGCGAGTACGTCTCGCGCGCCAAGGAGGAGTAGTGGTAGAGGCGTCCTGGCGGCCGAGCGCGAGCCTTGAGGTCTTGCGGGCCAGGGCGGAGTTGTTAAGCGCTATACGTGGGTTTTTCTCGCGGGTCGGGGTGATGGAGGTAGAGACTCCGCTCTGTTCGTCCTGTGCCGCCACAGATCCGGCCTTGGAGAGTATGGTCACCAGCTATACTGGACCGGGAGCGGCAATTCCAAGGCCGCTATATCTTCACACCTCACCGGAATTCCCAATGAAAAGGCTGCTTGCAGCCGGTAGTGGGCCGATCTACCAGATCTGTCGAGTGCTGCGCAATGGCGAGGCAGGGAGGCTACACCATCCCGAATTCACCCTGCTGGAGTGGTATCGCCCCGGTTTCGACCATCATCAACTAATGGCGGAGGTGGCGGAGCTGATAAATACACTGCTGCCCATCCCGCGAAAGGTGGAACAGCTGAGTTACGCTGAAATATTTCAGCAGTTTCTCGGGATCGATCCGCACCGCAGTTCACCCTCAGAGTTGCGTGACTGTGCTGTTGCCCAAGGGATAGCTGGCGCTGAATCATTGGAGCTACAGCATGCTGATGGTTGGCTGGATCTCCTGCTCACTCACTCTATTGAGCCAAAATTAGGTATAGATGCCATCACATTTATCTATGATTATCCCGCATCACAGGCCTCGCTGGCGCGTGTGAGGGCGGGAGACCATCCAGTGGCAGAGCGGTTTGAACTTTATATAGATGGTGTTGAATTGGCCAACGGTTTTTATGAACTGGCGGACGCTGAGGAGCAGAGGGCGCGGTTTACTGCGGATTTGCAGCAACGGGCAGAAGAGGATAAAAGGGAAGTCCCGCTGGATGAGTATCTGCTTGCTGCCCTGCAAGCTGGCTTGCCCGATTGCTCCGGGGTTGCATTGGGGTTGGATCGCCTGTTAATGCTGTTGACCGGTGCGGATGATATTAGCGCGGTATTGGCGTTTCCCATAGGGCGGGCCTGAAGCTTCTCTTTAACCTACAGACATTAAATAATATGTCTATACTTAGGGAACCTCTGATTAAGTCCGCTGATGAGCCGAGTTTGTGTCCAAATGGTGATGATCGCAAGGCGGGGCGCGCAGGCCGCATGCCATAGCTATACGGCAAGCGCCGCAACACAGCGAGCGCGCCATTTGGCACAAACCCTTTGGGACGCGCCTTTGCGCCTGATCTGCTATGTTGGCTCGCTTGCTAAGGACTTAGGCCATTAGCTGCGCAAGCCGCCTTGCATCTCGAGACGCAAAGGCAGCGTCTCGGCCACCATGGACTTGATCAGAGGTTACTTTAGTCGCTATGTAGCGGCGGGATGTAAATGGAACCACATGAGGAGTATGACATGGCAAAGAAAATGGATAAGAAAGAGAAGGCAAAACTGAAGAAAAAATTGAAGGCGAAGCTGAAGAAGCAGTTCAAGAAGAAATTGGCTAAGAAGATCAAGAAGAAAGCCAAAAAGAAAAAATAGCCATCACCTGGGCAGGCGCTAACATTGCGCCTAGTCCTATTGTCCGGGGTGTTTATTTGCTATATGGGTTGGAAGAGTGATCGGCAGAGCTATGGGGTAGTCGCCATACTGTTGCACTGGAGTGTGGCGGCGGTGGTTCCTCTGCTTTTTCTGCTCGGTCTGTGGATGACTAGCCTCGAATACTACCACCCATGGTATCGGCAGGGGCCGGATATCCACCGCTCTGTCGGGGTTTTACTATTCCTGTTGATGCTTGTCCGGCTGCTGTGGCGCTGGTATAGCCCCCCTCCGGAGCCACTGCCTAACCATACTGCGCTGGAGCAGTTCGCCGCCAGGCAGGCACATCGCCTGCTCTATTTATTATTGTTTACTGTAATGTTCTCCGGATATCTGATATCTACCGCAGATGGGAGGCCGGTATCTGTATTCGGCTGGTTTGAGCTGCCAGCACTGATCTCTGGTATTGATCAGCAGGAGGATATAGCAGGAAAGCTGCATTTTACTCTGGCCGTTACTACGATTACACTCGTTGTATTGCACCTTAGTGGTGCATTGAAACACCATTTTATTGATCGGGATCGAACCCTGCTGCGTATGTTTGGAAGATAGGCAGCTGAAGGAGGGGTGAATATGAAAAAAATAGAGGCCGTTTTAGTGATAGCAGGCTTACTACTGGCACTACCTGCAGTGGCGGCAGAATATATGATTGATACCAAGGGGGCGCATGCTGCAATCGAGTTCCGGATAAAGCACCTTGGTTATAGCTGGTTGCTGGGGCGGTTTAACAGGTTTGATGGCAGTTTTAGTTATGACGAGAAAGATCCAGCTGCATCGCGTGTGGAGGTTGTGGTCGATACCTCCAGTATCGACTCTAACCACGCAGAGCGGGACAAACATTTGCGCGGAGAGGATTTTCTCGATGTAGAGAAGTTCCCGACCGCAAGTTTTTTCGGGATATCTTATAAAGAGAATGCAGATGGTACCGCAGTGTTGACAGGCGATCTGACCCTACATGGTGTTACCAAGCAGATCGTTATCGATGTGCAACATATCGGATCTGGCCCTGATCCTTGGGGCGGAGAGCGGCGCGGTTTCTCTGGCACCACTACCCTGACTCTCAAGGATTTCGGCATTAAAAAAGACCTCGGTCCTGCATCCCAAGAGTTAGAGCTATTTCTGTATGTGGAGGGGATACGCCGCTAGGTCGTATTGCTTGCATTGTCCGGGACTGTTTCCCGCACATGTTAGAGATAGTAGTTCAAATCACCCACAACACCCTGCCAATCAGGTAGGGTGTTGTGGGTTTGTCACTATGGCTTGCGTCCAGAGACGCAGCAGGTGCTTACATGTTCTGCTGGTATGCCATTTTTCAGCCAGCACTTGTGGTTGCTCTTGACATAGGTCCACGCCCTGCAACTTCCGTTGGAGTTGCAGTGGCTCCTGCAGACGCCAGCATTTGCAACAGTGTAGCCGGGACCCATATCCATGCCTGGTCGGTTGCGATTGTTCACAAAATTAGAAACACCGCCACCACCGCCACCCCAGGTCTTTACCCCGGAGGTACAGCAGCTGTTTGCCTGTGCTGCCGGTACGTTATGCTTCAGCCAGCACTTGTGACCGGATTTGACATAGGTCCACGCCCTGCAGCTTCCGTTGGAGTTGCAGTGGTTTTTGCATTGGTTGGCGTTTGCCACAGAGAAGCCTGGGCCCATATCCATGCCTGGGCGGTTGGTGTTCCACTCCATGGCACTACCGCCTCCACCGCCGCCTCCACCACCACCCCAGGTCTTAACCCCGGAGGTGCAGCAGTTGTTCGGCTGTCCTGCTGGTACGCCATGTTTTAGCCAGCACTTGTGACCGGATTTAACATAGGTCCACGCTCTGCAACTTCCGTTGGAGTTGCAGTGGTTTTTGCACTGGTTGGCATTTGCCACAGAGAAGCCTGGGCCCATATCCATACCTGGGCGGTTGGTGTTCCACTCCAAGGCGCCACCGCCACCCCCCCCGCCATAGATGCCGCCAGGTGGTGGTACGCAGCCGGTCGAGAGGATGACAAAGAGGGAGGCCACTGTTACGGCCGTGACCGCTAGTATTGTCTGTCTTTTATTCATAGTAGCTCCTTGTGGTTGCTGGTATTGCTAAAGCCTCTGAGCCGTATGTGAGGCAATAGTTCCGCTATGTTTAGTCGATTGCCCTCCTGTGACACTCTACCTCTAATTTATGTGACCTTGGTCATATGTATCTTACGGATCAGCCGGAGTTGTATATCGAATCAAATCGCGCCTGGGAGAAGCCGCGCATCACCTTGCTACCAATCTTGATGACGGGTACGCCACCACCGCCGAGCTTCTTATAATCTCTTTGGCCCTTTGCTGAGGTCTCTACATCATATTTGGTATAGCGGATCCCCTTCTTACTGAACATAGCACATATATGGGTTGAGGTGGTCTCGGTCAGCTCTTTCTCTGCTTTGTTTTTCTGCCTTTTTTCGCCCTCTTGCCACTGTCGCCAGTCTTGCTGATCTTAAGCTGATGGCCGCAGACCCATACCCTCTTTAGGTGTCTATAGACATCTTTCGGCATCCCTTCAGGTAGCTCTATAGTGCTATGTTTGTCATGCAGTTTTACGCGGCCGATAAATTTACTCTCAATCCCGGCCTCATTGGATATTGCCCCGATAATATTCTTCGCCTCGACCCCGTGCTCTCGTCCCACCTCAACACGGTAAGCGTCCATCGGGATCTCATCCTCTCTACGCAGCGGTTGTTGTTTTGGACGCTGTTTTTGTGCGCTCTTTTTGCGCTCTCCATGGGGTTGTTCGCTTTTATGCCTTTTATGGGAGCGCTCTTCGATCTGGAGAGGGCGCTCTGACTGCGCCAGATATGCCAGGGCGGCGGCAATCTCGCTCATACCGATATTGTGCTCGCTCTGGTAGCTGTCGATGAGCTCCTCAAAGAAACCCAACTCCTGGGACTCCAGGGTAGTGCTGATAAGTTGTTTGAAGCGATCTACCCGGTGGCCTGTAAGTTGCTCCCGCGACGGCATCTGTATAGGGGAGATCTTCTGTCTGGTCGCCTTTTCAATCGCTCGTAGCATCCGCTGTTCGCGTGGGGAGACAAACAGTATCGCCTCACCTTTACTGCCGGCGCGCCCAGTTCGACCGATGCGATGTATATAGGATTCGGTGTCGTTTGGTATGTCGTAATTGAAGACATGGCTTATCCGTTTTACATCAAGCCCCCTGGCCGCCACATCGGTTGCAACCACCAGGTCCAGGGCGCCATTCTTGAGACGTTCCACTGTGCGTTCCCGCAGGGCCTGATTCATGTCGCCATTCAGCGGGGCGCAGGCGTAACCGCGTGCCTCCAGCTTCTCTGACAGCTCTACGGTGGAGCTCTTGGTGCGGACAAAGATCAGGCCGGCATCAAACTCTTCCGTCTCCAGTATTCGAGTCAGGGCATCCAGTTTATGCAGTCCACTCACTTGCCAGAAGCGTTGGTTGATTGTATCTACTGTTGCGGTCTTTGCCTTGACCTTTACCTCTACCGGATTGTTCAGATGGCGATTGGCGACTCGCGCGATGGCAGCAGGCATGGTGGCCGAAAAGAGGGCCAGCTGGCGCTGCTTTGGGGTCTGCTCCAGGATCCACTCGACATCATCTATGAAGCCCATTCGTAACATCTCGTCGGCCTCATCCAGGACGATTGCCTGCAGATGTTTAAGCTGTATGGTCTTGCGGCGTAGGTGATCCATGACACGCCCAGGGGTGCCGACAATAGCCTGTACTCCACGCTTTAGCTGGCGTAGCTGTATCTCCATACTTTGGCCGCCGTAGATCGGCAGGATATGGAATCCAGGGATATGTCGGGCATAGGTCTGGATAGCCTCAGATACCTGGATCGCAAGCTCTCGTGTGGGGGTCAGTACCAGTAGTTGCGGCTGCTTCAGAGAGCTATCCAGGCGGCTTAATAGTGGTAAAGAAAAGGCGGCGGTCTTGCCGGTCCCAGTCTGGGCCTGTCCGAGCAGGTCGCGCCCCTCGAGCAGGGCCGGGATGCTCTGGGCCTGAATCGGCGATGGGGCCTCATAGCCAACATCTGCGATCGATCGGAGGATGGCTGGTGCCAGCGCCAGCTGGGAGAAGGTAGTGATGTTTTCGCTATTCATGAGTTGTTCTGCCGGAGTGGGGGCTGTCAGGCGGATATTGATCGTCCTGGGTAAAGATAGGTGAAAGGGCGCGGATTGTACGCTATTTTGGAGAGAATTGCCCATAAAGTTGGAAATGGGCAGAAAAAGCCTGAAAATACCTCAGTATTTCACTATTACATTAAGAGCGGAGCGGTTATGCATATCTGGGTCGATGCCGATGCCTGTCCCAATGTAATCAAGGAGATCCTCTTCCGTGCCGCCCAACGAATACGGCTGCCCCTTACGTTGGTGGCGAACCAGGCGTTGCGCACTCCGCCATCTGCATATATCCAGACGGTCCAGGTATCAGGTGGGTTTGACGTGGCTGACAACTATATTGTGCAGCAGGTGGTTGCAGGTGATCTGGTCATCACGGCGGATATCCCATTGGCGGCAGCGGTGATCGAGAAGGGCGCGGACGCGATAAATCCAAGGGGAGATCACTATACGCCGGACAATATTCAACAGCGTCTCTCCATGCGTAACTTTATGCAGGAGATGCGTGATATAGGAGAGGTGAGTGGCGGTCCTTCGCCCATCAGTAAGAGTGATCGTCAGGCCTTCGCCAATGCGTTAGATCGTATACTGCAACAGAGAACGCGCTGATTGTGCTATTTTATGTTGCCGCCTACTCCATCCAGGTAACGAATTCACTACTCTCTACCCGTTCTCTTCCCATGTTGTTGGCAGGCGCATCCAAATCCGGATAGCCGATTGAGATCCCCAAGACCAACCGTTTGCTTGCCGGAATGGCAAGAAACTCTTTGATCTCCTCGGCGTAATCGGTCAGATAGGCCTGCGGTACACTGCCCAGACCTTTGGCATGGGCCGCTAGCATCAGGCTCTGGGCAAACAGCCCCAGGTCAAACAGCGACCACTCGCTGAGAGAGCAATCCTGCAGCAGGTAGATACCGTGGGGTGCGTGGTAGAAGTTGAAGTTTGCCCGTTTCGATTTTATGACATTTTCCGGGGCGCTCAGGTCTATCCCAGTGGCCTTCTGCCTCGCTTGCATCATGTGGTCTATCCGGGCCTTTATCGCTTCAGGCCATGAGGTTGGGGCAGCGAGATCTGGGCAGCGGTTATCCCCGTTCTCCAGCTTCTCTAGTAGCATCCTGGAGAGGGCCTGCTTTTTTTCGCCGGAGAGGAGCACCACCTCCCATGGCTGGCTGTTTTTATATGATGGACTCCACCTGGCGGTGTCGATTATCTCAGAGAGCAGCTCTGGCGGTACCGGATCAGGTTTAAACCTGCGGATACTGCGGCGGCCGGTGATGCATTGAATGGCATCCATTTGGTTCTCCCAGGTGAGACTAAATACGTCCTATTTTATACCATCTGGCCTCCACATGATCTGCTGTAAATGCCCCATCAGGCCACCTCCGCAATCTCCTCTACAGACGGCTGGAAGGCATCCTGCTCATCCAGAATATTGGTGCAACGGGGTGCCCTTCTGTGCCTGGCCATGTGCAGGGCCTCGGACTCCATCATGATCAGGATTAGCATAGTTACCATTACAGGAAGCAGTCCGCCGCCTATCACTACAGCTATCGCCGCCTCTTGCATCATGCCCATATAGAAGTGGGCAAGTGCGGCAAAAGTGGAGGCTGTCGCCAGAACTCCGAGCATGACCAGGAACAGCCGGGTACGTTTGGCGGCTACGGCCCAGTGGCACTGTACGAAAGGGGTATCCCGCTGGGGAGATTTGCCGGCACGCCACAGGGTGTAGCTGATCAGGGATATGGATATCGCCGGTGGGATCAGAAGCAGAAACGGGAAGCTATTGGCCAAGCCGCCCACTAGCACCTGGATCAGGATATGGTTGCCGATTAGATTAAACAGCAGAATGTCGTGGGGGATGGTGGCCAGTTTCATCTCGGCATGGCCGACATCATATTCCGGTTTACTGGTGATCATAATATCTCCTCAAATTCATGGGTGTGTTCCAGCTCTAGGTGGCCGGTATGCACGGGAGTGGCATTATAATCAAATTCTTAGGTTAATTGACAATTGTCAATCGGCCTGCCTGGGTGGCTAAAGGAAAAGGGGAGCGCGGAAAAGGGTTTTTTTACCACCTTAATTACCGCTTTTTAAGTTGGCCCCAAAGGCTCTACTACTGACTACCTAAGGCAATCAGGGCGACCCCAGCAAGCATAAGTCCTCCCCCTGTCATGTGGGTCCTTAGGCCCTCCTCGTTAAACAGAATGGCGCCGAAGAGTATGCCGAATAACATATTGCTGCGTTTGATTGCGATCATATAGGCGGCCTCTATCTGCTGTATGGCCAGGAAGTGGGTGATTGCCATCACCGCCATAAACAGAGCGATCGTAATGTTTGGGGTTGGTCTGCGGTAGAGTGCGCGGAGTACTTTAGGCCTGTGTATTAGAAACACGAGCAGGGTCAGGGAGCCCAGTAACGCAAAATAAAATGGTCCAAATAGTGCTGCCGGCATATATTGCATAGCAGCCTTTCCACCAACTGAGGTTATGCTGTAAATGATCGCCACCACCAGCATGAGTCTGGCGCCGCGGCCCTGCAGGATTGCAGCTAACGGTGAAAGCAGTCCATGTCTTCTGTTATACGTATTAGTCTCAAGGTTTAGAATCCATGCCCCGGTAAATATGAGAAAGATGCCGGCAAAACCCAACAATGAGACCCTCTCTGCTAAAAGCACCCAGCCGGTTAATGTAACAAACACCGGGGTAAAGGCCAGATAGGGCAGAGTCTGCCACAGTGGATAGTCGCGAATCGCCTGTATGTAGAGTAACAGGGCAATGATCTCCAGTGGCATTAACAGGGCGATCCACCCCCAGAACTCGAGTGGTAGTGCGGGAAATGGTTGTAGCAGTAGCAGGGGGCTAAGTAGTAAACCGGATAGGGTAAGCCGGATCAAGGCCAGCTCTCTGGCATCGTAATCTCGCAACCAATGTTTGGTGGCAGCATCTGCCGAGGCCAGACTGAATGCGCTGATCAAGGTGAGTAGGAGCCAGTGCATGACGACTATTCTAAACCATGGCAGATATAGGTACTATGGAAATACACTATAGTCTAATAATGCACGTGCATGCATAATTCAGCAACGCTGTAGGTGCGTAGAGGTAATAACTGCTGGGATTATGCCTCTGTAATTGGATGAGGATGTTTGAGGTTATGCCGCCTAATCACTATATAACTATCTATTCATGAGTAATTTTGAATTAGCCAAGACTCTATTTCTGTCCGGGATGAACAGTTTTCAGCGTGGAGATTATCTTGTCGCAGAAGATAATTTCCGTGAATCACTGAGAAATTTGCCGGATAGGGTTTCGACCATAACAAACCTTGCAGCCACATTGATCAAGTTAAATAAACTAGACGAGGCAAAGGAGCTATGTCAGAGCGCCATTGCTATAGATAACACTTCTGCCGAAGCTTGGTTAAATCTGGGGCTGATCGATAAAGAGAATTCTGATTTCACAGCTGCGGTGGAGAAGTTCAAACGGGCAATCGATATTAACCCTGATTATGCTGAGGCATATAACAATTTGGGTATGTCACAAAAGTATTTAGATTATTACGATGATGCAGATGCTTCTTTCCGTCGGGCGTTATCCATTGACCCAAATTCCGCATCCGCGCATCGCAACATTGGTTCCATGATGATTTTATTAGGTAAAATTGATGAGGCAGAACAATGGTTGACAAAGGCGGTCGAGCTGGATCCTTATGATGTGAATATATTGACGACTGCGATTTCTCATTTCCCAAGCATAATAAACGGTTTGAGTCCCCAGCTGCTTGAGGGGGTCTACGCCGGTCGTGAATCATTGCCTCTGAATGATAGGGCTAAATTGGGTTTTGCGATGGGCAAGGTCATGGAGCATGCGGGGCAATACGATAAAGCCTTTAGTGCGTATGCGGAGGGTAACAGTCTGTGTGCTCAAACAAATCCTTACAGTGACGCTAAGGCAGATAAGTTTCTAGATAGGTTGTGCGGTATATACTCAAGCAATCTCTTTGAGGAGTATGCATCCATTGCCGACTCATTAGCATATGTTGAGGACCCGCGGGTGCCTATATTTATTGTTGGCATGCCGCGTTCTGGTTCGACGCTCATCGAGCAGATTATCTCCAGTCATCATGAAACATTCGGTGCAGGAGAGCTGCCATTAATAAGTGAGATCATCAGTGAGGCGGAAAGCTTCATGGATTTGACAGATCATAAAGCCGCGCTTTCTTCCATGCGCGCTGTTGGACAGAAATATCTCGACCGGGTGTGGGAGCTTGCGCCTGATGTGCATTATATTACCGACAAAATGCCAGGCAACTATAACAATATAGGCCTGATCCATTTGATTTTACCTCAAGCGAAAATTATCCATTCAATGCGTGATCCGATGGATACCTGCTTCTCTTGTTATGCCATCAATTTTTCGGAAGGCCAGGAATTTAGTTATGATCTTGAGTCTCTGGGAAGACAGTATCTGCGTTACAGAACAGCGATGGAACACTGGCATAGTGTGCTGCCACCGGGCAGGATTTTGGATGTAAGATATGAGAATGTAGTATCTGATATCGAGCATGAAGCAAGGCGTATTCTTGAGTATCTCGAGTTACCATGGGATCCAGATTGCCTCAAATTTCATAAAAACAGACGAGCAGTAAAGACAGCCAGTGCCTCACAGGTGCGAAAACCAATTTACACAAGCTCCATGGCGCGCTGGAAGCATTTTGAGAAGCATCTCTCGCCGTTGATGAAGATAGTCAAGCCGGAAAATTAAGGAGCAGCCTTATAGCTGTACAGCTTATATGATCGATACAAAGACTATAATCAATAAAGCCCTCAGCTGCTTTTAGCTTTTACTGGTGTTTGTGTATCACCTGTTCAGGAGATAGGATCCTATATAGATAGCAACAGAGGCGATGACATATATGAATTCCACCCTCTTCTGCTTGCCAGCATCTTCCCTCGACCCTGTAAGATCAATTACTGCCTGCCTGATTAGGAAGGTGTAGAGCACGAAATATAGGAAGGGGATAACGTGTACGTAGAATGGATAGTTGCTGATATCCTTGCCGAAGAGAGAGAGTATCCAGTCGATCTGGGTATAGATACCAAGCAGGCCAAGCCCGGCGTTGATGAACATCCACTTGACCTCATCGCGCCCGAATATAGCCAGGTAGAATACTAAATAGACCAATATCGCAAAGCCACCGTGTGCATAAAGAAAGAGTATCGGTGGCCCATCATCCGTGTATGCCATAAAAAATCCGGACAGGCCGAACATCAGCATATGGATCATGAAAAATGGGTAAATCATAGCCCAGGGAATATTGGCCCCCTTGGGATATTTTTTGTCGTTTATAGATATCTCGCTATGCAGTTTCATTTTCATATTGTCCGGAAAAAATTTTCACTACATGTGACTACATAATAGTTTAATTAATTATAATTTGGAGTGACGGTTTTTATCACAAAATATGGCCTGTTTGAGGCGATACACTATATTTGTTATACTCGCAGAGGACAATATTTTTTAAGAGCGGGCTGATCGTTGTTGTTGATCTCTATCTTTGTCCCTATTCTGCTTGGTTTTGCCGAGTATTTTATGGCTAAACAAGACATCTGTAAGTTTTCTGAATCCGAATCGCCCTAAGCTGGCACCTTATTCCGGAAGCTGCAACAACGCCAACTTTTGCACCCACGGCCTAAACAGTATGCTGTGAAGGGTATTGTGGTGTTTGCTTGGAGGAACATGTGGTGAGTGGATGAAGATAATATCACGCAATGCTACTGTAGATCTCCGCACCCCCAAAGCCTCTGATGGGCTGGCTTTGTGGCAGTTGACTCGCGAGACTGAAGTGCTTGATCTGAATTCCCCTTATGCCTATTGCCTTATTGGCGAGCATTTCGCCGAAACCAGCGTAGTTGCAGAGAAAGATGGAGAGGTGGTGGGTTTCGTGTCCGCATATATACCACCGCAGGCATCCAACTCAATTTTTGTATGGCAGGTTGGAGTGGCGGCGAGTATGCGCCAGCAGGGGTTGGCATTGGAGATGTTGCATAATCTCTTGAGACGAGAGGCTTGTAAAAACGTACAAGTCTTAAACACCACCATCACTCCATCCAATACAGCATCCCGCGCCCTGTTCTCATCTCTGGCCAAGAGAGTAAATGGCTCACTGCAGGAACATCCTGATTATTTCCGTAGCGCGTGGTTTCCGGGAGAAGGGCATGAAGCCGAAGCGCTTTTCTCCATCACCCCAATTCAATTGTCGGCCATAAAATAGTGGTTGCAAAAATTTAACTACAAACAAGAGGCGGTAAACTCATCATGAGAATTTTCGAAGACATGGAATCCAATGTGCGAGGATATGTACGCTCATTCCCAGTCGTATTTGATACGGCACAAGGCGCCTATCTGTTTGACGAGCATGGCAATCGTTTTATCGATTTTTTCGCAGGTGCCGGCACCCTCAATTACGGCCACAACAATCCGGCGGTGACGCAAGCCATCATCGAATACCTGCAGCGTGACGGGATAGTGCATGCTTTGGATAAGGCAACCGTGATTAAGCGCGCCTTCTTGCACAAATTCAGGGACACTATCCTGGCGCCAAGGAATATGGAATATAAGGTGCAGTTCACCGGACCCACTGGCGCCAATGTGGTTGAGACATCACTCAAACTGGCGCGTATGGTCAAGCGTCGTTCAAATATTATCGCATTTACTAACGGCTATCATGGGCTAACCATGGGATCACTGGCTGTAACCGGTAATGATTTTTATCGCGATGAGTCCTACGGCGCACGTAATAATGCGGACAGTCTGCCTTTTGACGGTTATTTTGGTCCTGACGTCGATACTATTGAGTATCTGCGCAAGATGATCAGTGACGGCAGCAGCGGTATCGATGCGCCGGCAGCAATTATTGTTGAAACCATACAGGGTGAAGGCGGGGTAAATGTTGCCAGCCTGGATTGGTTGCGCAAACTGGAACAGCTCTGTAGAGACTTCGACATCTTGTTGATTATCGATGATATCCAGGTAGGTAACGGACGTACCGGCACCTTCTTCAGCTTCGAGGAGGCCGGCATCAAACCGGATATGATTACATTGTCAAAATCCATCGGCGGTGGTCTGCCTATGGCCATATTGCTGATGCGCCCTGAACTTGACCAGTGGAAGCCAGGCGAGCATACCGGCACCTTTCGTGGCAATAATCTCGCATTTATCGCGGCAACAGAGCTGCTGTCATACTGGGACAATGACGAACTCTCCAAGTCTATCGCGTATAAAGGCGACATCATTCAGCAGGAGCTGCAGAAGATAGTCGATAAACATCCGCAGTGGAATCTGAAATTTAGAGGTCGCGGCATGATCTGGGGTCTGGAGCTGCCCCAGCACGGCATGGCAAGCGAGGTCTCAGCCAAGGCCTTTGAGAATGGCCTGGTGATCGAGACAGCTGGCTCTGAGGATCAGGTTGTAAAATTCCTGCCACCACTGACTATTGAGGAGGATATCCTCAGAGAAGGATTGCAGGTAATCGATGATGTTGTTGCGTCTTTGATCCGGGAAAAGGAGCAGGCCCGCACTGGAGACCCCTTATGATCGTGCGTCGCCTGGATGAGATCATAGGTAGCGACAGGGACATCGCTGCAGCAAACGGCAACTGGGCCAGCAGGCGCCTGTTGCTGCGCCACGAAGACATGGGTTTTTCATTTCACGATACCACCATATTTGCTGGCACCGAGACCTATATCCATTATAAGAACCACCTGGAGGCCGTCTATTGTGTCGGTGGCAGAGGTGAGATCGAAGACCTGGAAACCGGAGTGGTGCATCCTATTTCTGACGGTACCATGTATGCCCTCAACGGGCATGAGCGGCACTATCTACGCGCTGAAGAGGACATGCGCATGATCTGTGTATTCAATCCGGCATTGACTGGGACTGAAGTGCATGACCGCGAAGGGGTATACCCCCTGATAGAGGATATGCCTGAGTCCGGGCAGGAATAACCACTTAATCCATAATCAACGACAACGAGTAGCAATATGATTGCCGGCAGCTTCCTATTGTCCCTGCTCCTGTTTCTGGTGATAGGCCTTGCATCGGTCACCAAAAGTAGAAAGACAACCGAAGATTACCTGGTTGTAGGTAAGAGCGTACCGGCCTGGTTGGCCGGTCTCTCTGCTGTGGCAACCAACAATAGTGGCTTTATGTTCATCGGTATGATCGGCCTTACCTATACCACCGGCCTCTCTTCGATATGGCTGATGATTGGGTGGATCTTGGGTGATCTGATGGCTTCACTCCTCACCCTCAGGTCGATACATGACGCATCCCGTTCTGCCAAGGTGCACTCTTATGGTGGCCTACTGGCTCATTGGCATGGTGAGGAGAATCATGGACTGCGCCGTCTAATAGGCCTGCTTACAGTTTTTCTGTTGACCCTCTATGCTGCTGCCCAACTCAAGGCGGGTAGCAAGGCAACGTCGGTATTATTGGAGTGGGAGCCAACATGGGGGATCATAATCAGTGCAGCCATAGTGCTGTTGTATAGCGCAGCTGGCGGACTACGAGCCTCTATCTGGACCGATGCGGCGCAATCACTGGTAATGCTCCTGGGTATGGGGATGTTGATAGCTGGTGGTATGGAAATGGCCGGGGGCTATTCAATGGCACTGGAAAAGATGGCCGCGGTCGATAGCAACTATCTGGCCTGGTTTCCACAGACCGATCTGATCGGCATCATACTCTTTATTCTCGGCTGGCTGATTGCCGGTTTCGCCGTAGTCGGACAGCCACACATAGTCATCCGTTTTATCAGCCTACAGGACGCATCACAGATAAACCGTATGCGTTTCTACTATTACACCTGGTTCACCCTGTTTTACGGAGCCACCATTATTGTCGGCTTGCTCAGTCGCATCGCCTTCCCGGAGAGCGCTGATTTTGATCCTGAGTTGGCACTCCCCACGATGGCGCTGCTGGTACTTCCTGAGGCCATGGCGGGACTAGTTCTGGCCGCACTGTTTGCCGCGACACTGTCCACCGCAGACTCATTGATCCTCTCATGTTCAGCCGCCATCACCCGTGATTTTGCACAACGTCCAGGCAAGATCCACTCCTTATGGGCGGCCAAGGTAATCACCGCTACGGTGTTGGGTGTTGCCGTATATATAGCTCTTAGCGGCAGTGAATCGGTGTTTGCGTTGGTGCTGGATGCTTGGGGTCTGCTTGGTTCCGCTTTTGTGCCGCTGGTGATTATCAATGCGCTAGGAAAACGTATCCCGCAGTCTCTTGCCATTAGTATGCTTATTGGCGGCCTCACTGTTTTTCTATTGTGGCAACAAGTGGGGTTGGGGGGTAGCATGTATAGTGTTGCACCCGGTGTTATTGCAGGGACTATTATCTATCTCTTGGGTAAAAGGTTTTATTGAGCAGAGAGCGGCCGGCAGTGGCAAACCGGTTTTGGTATCAATCAGGCCCCCTTCTCGCCCTGTAACCTGGTAATTTAGCCCGCTGTACTGTTGCCGCTGTCTCTGTTGCCTAGGAAGCGTAGCACCATATACCCGGTCACACCTGATATGAGTGAACCAAGCAGAATGCCCAGTCTGTCGTCTATCGCGTAGTCGGCGCCCCCCTGTTCAAAGGCGAGCGAGCCGATGAATAGGCCCATAGTAAAGCCAACACCGCAAAGCAGTGCGGCGCCGTACAGCTGGATCCAGCTAACATCATCCGGCAGTTGTGAGACCCCAAGCTTTATCGCTACCCAACTAAATCCCATCACACCAATCTGATTCCCAAAGAAGAGGCCGGCGGCAATGCCCAAGGGCACGGGGTGCAGAAAGGAGTCAATAGTTATGCCATCAAACTGTATGCCTGCGTTGGCAAAGGCAAAGAGTGGCAGAATTCCATAGGCGACCACCGGATGTAGATCGTGCTCCATCCTCTCCAGTTGAGTATGTGTCTCACCCGGGGCCTTTTTAAATGGAATAAAGAGTGCTGTCAGTACGCCTGCCAGTGTTGCGTGGACCCCGGATTTCAGTACCGCAGCCCAGAGTACAAAACCTACTAACAGATATGGTGCCAGGCCCAATACCCCTTTTCGATTCAGTAAGGTCAGGATAAGAATGGCGACTATTGCCACAAGCAGTGATGTGAGCGACAGGTCTGCGGTGTAAAACAGTGCAATGATTATGATCGCGCCCAGGTCATCGATGATGGCCAGGGTCATCAGAAACAGCTTGAGTGTATGTGGGATACGGCTGCCTAGAAGCGCTAGCACGCCAAGTGCAAAGGCGATATCCGTGGCTGATGGGATCGCCCAACCCTTCATCGCTACCGGGTCGCCCCAGTTGACAGTGGCATAGATCGCAGCTGGTACGGCCATGCCGCCAACTGCCGCGATGACAGGCAGGACGACTCTGGATGGATCTGACAGCTCTCCTGCCAAAAACTCCCGCTTTACCTCCAGCCCAATGAGAAAAAAGAATATGGCCATTAGGCCGTCATTGATCCACAGCAGGAGTGGCTTCGCTATAGCAAATTCACCAAACTGAATTGCTACCGGTATATCCAATAGTGCATTGTAATAGATATCGGCAGGTGAGTTTTCGGCCATCATCGCCAGTATGGCGGCTATCAGAAGGAGTATCCCGCTGGCGGCCTCAAGGCGCAGAAAATCTTTTAATTTATCTAAGATCATTTGCTGATTATAGCCTCAGCGCTTTATTGTAAGGGCGCTGATCGAATATATCTGGTAAGAGATAGTTGCCAAAAAGAGTGGCATAGATCGCGGGTACAATATGATTACCCCGGATCTTCGCTGCGGTATTCAAATTTATAGATAACATCTCTTGCGTTGATTCTTTTAACATGAATCACAATATAGTCAGACTCGCCTCCACCTTCAATGTAGAAAGGGCCGTCTTGCTGGCTGTTTTCGCTAACCTCAATACGATCCCATTGGGCTAGGTGTTGTTTTAGATCAAACTCCATCTCCTGCTCGGATGGCTCTCTTTTTTCGCAGGTCCAGCCATCTCCGTCATTTGTCACTTGAATTATGAATGGGGAGTCGATGCTGTTTGCGGGGAGGGTGGTTATGATGCCATCTGTGCTGCCGCTGCACCGATCATCCGAGTGAAATACAAAGACTATTTCGCTGCTCAATAGGGGATGGATATCTTTGCCCTGTTTAAGTCTATCCAATAACTCTGGAAGCAGGCTGTTTTGTGGCTCTGGTGTTGCTGCTCTCTCCAGTTGGGGTGCGTCGCTGCGAGCGATCTCTTCGGGCTGCTGCTCGTTTTTCTCGCACCCCAAAGGCAAAATGATAGCGCTGAGCATAAGGGTAATGAGGATCTTGTTTCTGTCTCTCCGGTTCATCTCCGTATCCCCCGTTATGATGGGTCAATGGCTTGGATTTAGTGTCGATCTTAGCCGAGGGTTGCGTCCAGGTACATCATGCAGACAAAGCCGAACAATAGACTGAAAGTGGCCAGGATTTCGTAGCCCCTGCGATGGGTCTCAGGGATGATCTCATCGCTGATGATGAACAGCATGGCGCCGGCGGAAAAGGCGAGGAACCACGGCATCATTGGGCCGGCAAAGGATACTGCAAAACTCCCGAACAGCCCACCG
Source organism: Sedimenticolaceae bacterium (assembly GCA_050293315.1). Lineage (GTDB taxonomy): Bacteria > Pseudomonadota > Gammaproteobacteria > Chromatiales > Chromatiaceae > CBFDBF01. The sequence continues at coordinate 49,700 of JBNKMS010000005.1, read as the reverse complement.
ATCGGTTCTGCCAGGCCGGTTAGAAAGCCGATAAGAAAGGAGCGCATTCTTGAATAGCCGATGGAGATCAGGGAGACCGCCACGGCAAGTCCTTCAGGGATATTCTGTATGCCGATGCCGAAGGCCAGACTCGTACCGTTGGCAACATCGTTACCGGCAAAGCCGACACCGACGGCCATACCCTCAGGGAAGTTGTGTAGGGTTATGGCTATCACAAACAGCCAGATACGGCTCAATGCCTTTACGTCCGGTCCCTCGTGCCCTGAGAAAAAATGCTCATGTGGGATATAGCGATGTAACAGGAACAGCAGGACCGCGCCGGACATGATGCCTGCGGTGACGATCAACACTGCATAGTTTTTACTATGGAAATATGTTTCGCCATACTCTATGGCAGGAAGTAGCAGAGAGAAGAACGATGCTGCCAGCATAATACCGGCAGCGAAACTGAGCAGTCCATCTTCAAGCCTGGTAGATATCTTTCTAAAAAAGAAAACACATAGAGCACCCACTCCGGTCAGCAGGCCCGCAAGGAGACTGGCGGTAAATCCCATCCAGATTATGTTCATGTCGGTATGTTACCTCTTTTTGTTCTTTATAATCTCCTTGACCATCTTGCCAAAGCTCCTCTCTTTGTTCCTTTTTTCTAGATAAGACATCTGATTGAATTCTGATTCTCTCTTCATCTTCAGGTAGTTTCGATATCGCTCTTCGGATAACACGCCACTCTCAATGGCAGATAGGATTGCACACCCTTTCTCGTTGGTGTGGGAGCAGTTGCTAAATTTACAGCTTCTGGAGAGCTCAAGTATTTCTGCAAAGGTCTCGTCCAGTCCGTTATCCACCGCGATGCCTCCCAGCTCTCTCATCCCTGGGGTGTCTATTATCATCGCCCCGTTCTCTATTTGAACCAGTTGACGGGTAGTGGTGGTGTGTCGGCCTCTACTCTCTGCTTTTCTTACTGGCTTGGTGGCAAAGGCCTCTCTGCCCAATATGCTGTTTAGTAGGGTGGTCTTACCGACACCGGACGATCCTAATAGGCAGTAGGTAAGGCCGCTCTGTAGTGAATTGATGATTACGTCGATGCTATTTCGATGGAAATTGCTGAAAGCCATAACTGTAACGCCGGGAGAGATGTCATCTACCCTGTGTACGGCCTGCTCAATCTCAGCTTTTGACATAAGATCGGACTTGCTTAGTAAGACGACTGGCTCAATCCCGCTCTCGTTCACCATAACCAGATAGCGCTCTAACCTTCGGAGATTAAAGTCCTCATTCAGAGATTGGATAATGAAGGCGACATCTATATTTGCGGCCACCAGCTGGAACCCCACCTCTCTGCCGGCCGCCTTTCTTTTTAGAAGCGTCTTCCTGGGCAAGATGCCATATATTATTGCGTGGGTATCATCATCGTGGAGGTCTGAGTATACCCAGTCGCCGGTTGTGGGCAGATCCATTGCGGACCCGGCGCTGTAGAGAAGATTGCCAGAGAGTTCTGCGAAGATCTCACCATCACCATTTGTGACGGTATAGCTCTCTTTGTGCACAGAGACTATGCGGGCAATCTCGTGAGATGAGCGCATTTCGTTATCAAGTCTGGATCTGAACCAGTCGCTGAAACCGATGTGTTCCAAATTACCCATAGTTTCACTCGTATTATCTGGTTTTACATGTGCTGCACGGGGCGGTAGATACTATTGCATATGGTTATCTGTCTTCATATTCAATCACTATATTTGTGAACCAATATCTTTTCCAGCGTTCTATACGCTCTTCATCACTTAGTTGCTCAAGCTGTGCTGATTGGCCTTCATTAAAGTCATTATATGCATTGCTGGAGCGTACATTTATCGATCCAAAAGTGCGGCCCTCTTCTTTGTAACATGCCCCAGTCAAAACTCCGCATTGCTTACAAATGATAAAATCAGCAATTCTGCTTCCTTGTCTGTACATATTTACGTTCTGTCTATCTCTAATGCATATTTTGAGAGAGCCATTTCTATCTGAGGCGTATGCGGCGCCATGGCTAGCACAAAGGTTGCAATCACAAGCGCGCGGAGTGTAGGTAGATAGATCTTTTGTAAATTCCGCCACATATGTGATATTCCCACAGTGGCAGCCGCCTTGGACAGTGTGCATGTTAGCCATTACTTACCTCAGACATCTTAAGTACAAGTTCCAATATTTGGCTTGTATCTGCAGATACCCCGCTAAGATTCAAAGATAGGGGCGTGAATCCTAGCTTTTCATTGGCGCTCGCTGATGCCTTTTTGATTGGACTTAATTTTGCAACATATTCTTCAGAGTTTTTGAGTTGCAAGCATATAAAGTCATTATTCTGAATGCTTTTTAGGTAGGCGCCACCAATATCTTTCCATAGTATTTTGCCTACACCTAAGGTTCTATCGTTCACGCCTTCATCGTCAATTATTAAACGAGGTCTATTATCAGCAATCTGCCATAGGAAGAGAGGAATTCCAGAACCAAAAAAAACAATACTCATCCAACCAATCCATGTTGGCCCATTATGCATGAGTATCAATACTCCAGTAGCAGCGAAGCTGGCAGTTACTATGAGAAGTAAAATATATTTCATGCGAGATGTTTTGATTTTAATATACATCATATTCATGCATGGCTAACGTCTTAGGCGAGGGGCGCACAGTAAAGTGGTACCCCAGTGAGCTACAGAGAATATCTGGATCAGCGCACAATTATTGCTAATATTAGCGAAATATCTGTTGCGAACCAATTTTCCTTAACCTAAAAATCACCAATAGATCTTATTTTGTAGCTATCGTGCTTTGCTGGAGGCTCATTTTTACACCCACAAGATATTTTAAAATATCTCTCTTCACCTGGTTCTAGATTACCGCTTAAATAGGTTGAATATTGGTCAACAAATTTTCCTTTATAGAATAAATTGATCTCAATGGAGGTGCTGTTCTTTGTGGATGAGCCATTATTCTTAACTGTGCCAATAAAATAGGTGCGATTGTTGCGTTCTATCTCTTCTACATCATGAAATGAAATTGACGATTCTTTCTTTGTTATTACCGATTCACTATTAGTCTCATGTTGTGTATCTGATGGGCTGTGCTGTACCCCTTGAAAGATAAAGAATAATATCCATGCCGCAAGACAAAACCCAAAGCCAAACATTGTCCCTTGGACAAATGTCGCAAAATGCTTTTTTATAAGATCGAACATTCGTTTCTCCATTTTAGTTCTAGCTATAATTCGGCCCTATCACAAAAGAGGGTGCGGTATGATTTGTGATTGCTCTATCTCTCGCGTCTCCTTACTTGTAGGTGTTTCTAGCGCGATCCACTCTCTCGATCAGTTCCGTTACAAGAGGGTTTTTCGAGAAAAAATTGAATCTCATCGGGGGCATAAAAGCCAGCTCCTTGCCGATAGCGCCATCTGATCGAACCTGTAAGACTACTCTCTCCGGTGAGTTAAACTGGGCGTAGCTTATGTTGATAATCTCTTTGAGATGCACCCTCTGTTCTTTGTTGCCCTTGCGAAACAGTAATGATTCACCTTCGTCATATACTTCATCGGCCAGATCCCATAGCATTTTTTTAAAAAAGAAATACCCGAACAGTCCCATAAAAACGGGCATGACCAGAAACATAATAGGTTCTTCTGCCGCACCAGCAGATAATGACGTGACGAAAAATATTGCTAAAAAGCCAAACCACAGCGTCGGGAATAGCTTTTTAAAGTAGAAAGTTGATCCTGATATCTTTTTCATCTTCTAGGCATCCGTTCTCCGAAAGAAATTGATGCGCCTCCTTCTATTGATGCCGCCCTATACCCAGGCTTTGCTGGTTTTATAAAGTTTAGGCCTCTCCATTAAATGCCAGATTGCTGAATTTCTTAGTATCTGGGTCATACACCGCGCCCCAAAAATACTTGCCTCCGTCACACACAACCTGTGGCTTGTGTTTTGAGCCATGCCATTCATCTGGAACAGAATTTATGTATATATATTTTTTGCCTTTTACAATAATGCCAGCGTATTGGCGGTAGTAATCTGTTGGATCTCCATCTAATTTCCCTGATCCGCAACAGCCAGTTGCATCTATCTCCTTTAGTTTATGTAGGTCGGCCTCTAGCTCCTCAATTTCTGCTTTTGTAGGGCTCCATGTGCCTTCAATTACTGGGGCATCCCTTGAGCATTGCTCTACCAATTCCTGTGAATCTGGTTGGCTTATTAATACATATTCACCGGCATATGCCAGTGGTGTAAAAAATAAAATTATAATTACGATTCCTTTCATATCATTATATTACGTTTGAATAGGGGGCAAGGCGGAGCGCGACGCCCCTCAGGTGTACATTGTTATGCGCATTATTCATCAATAATATCCAATATGCTTTTAAACTCTTGCCACTCTTTATCTTCTTCAACAGTTAATTGAATTGGTAAACCTGGTTCAATTACCGTATTTAGAATATTAGTTACTATATCTATGTCATTCACATAAAAACAAAACTTTCTTTGGCCGTTTGATGTGAAAATAAAGGTTATTACACCCGCATCTTTTTCTTCGAGGCTGTCAGTAAGCTTTGTCTCGAAACTCTGCATAGAGTCGTAAACTTCTGGGCAAGGAAGATGATTATTTGTCTTATTTGATTCGTATTCCCATATCGCAGTGAGCAATTTAGGGAATTTTGACTGAAGATGCTCTAAATTTAACTTTGGTCTGTATCTTATTTGGGATGGATAGCCATTATGTTTCCCTTCCGCAATATTCCACGCGTCAGCATTGGCTTTATTCATGGCTATTCCTGCGTGCATAATTTTTCCAACTCTTCGTATTGTTAAGCATTTATGACGCCATGCTGTTTTAATGCTAAATAACTTACAGTTGCAAAATAGCAGCCAAAACATAAGCCAAATACAGCAAACCACAATGGCATAATCGATTGCTCTGTGTTTAGTGCGTGAAAAGATAGATACGCTCCATAACACCAGCCTAGTAGATTGTAAGCAACATATGTTATAGGCACGTATTTTGATTTGTTGACCTTAATGATTGCAATAATTGAAAATATAACCCAAAGCATTTCAAGAAGTGCAACCGCTATATTGATAACTCCAATATCTGATGAGGATGCCAAGATAACACCATCTATAATCTGGAGTATGCCAACGATAATTGAGGTGACAAAATAAAATTTAAAGTATTTCATATCTCTCTTTTTCCATAAGAAGCATCCTGCCGATATGAGGGGTTGTCATGCATAATCGTACATGCCCTTCCCAAAATCAAGCGCTGTTGCATTGCTGTTCTGTGTTCGAGCAGGGCCCTGCTATATGATGAGTGGCAGGCCGTATAGAAAGGCCCCGGTGAGGAAAAAGAGTGTCAGGCCGATGGATGCCGGGTGTCTGAATTTGTAGAAGATGATTTGCTGTAGTGTTCGGAACAGCCATAGAGACGATATCAAGAACAACAAAGTTCTACCCAGCGGCGTAGTCAGCAGCTCTTGGGTGTGGGCAAAGGAGATATAGGCGAAGATAACGAATATAAAGGTGATGCTTATATTCAGGACCTGAATAGTTGCCCGGTTTACGTAGTTAGTGCCCTGCAGTGACTCCGGCCAATTGAACAGGCGCCAAAACAGCAGGTGAAAAATAATCAGTGTTACTGTGAAGATGCCGCCGATTATAATGAGTGTCTCTTGCATTATTCACTCTGCAGGTTGGCTATGTTGGTAAGTAGCAGGCGTAGCGCCTGGCCGCGATGGCTGAGACGGTTCTTTACCTCGGGATCCAGTTCGGCAGAGGAGCAGCCCTCGGTCGGCACCCAGAACAGTGGATCATAGCCGAAGCCGTTGTCGCCCTGTGGCGCTGTCAGTATACGCCCCTCCCAGGTGCCCTGGCAGATGAGCGGGGTGGGGTCTGCTGCATGGCGCATATATACCAGCAGGCACTGGAAGCGGGCACTGCGCTGTTCGTCGGGCAGCCCCTCAAGCTCTTGCAGAAGTTTATCGTTGTTGGCCTGGTCATCGGCACCCTCACCGGCATAGCGGGCGGAGTAGATGCCGGGGGCACCTTTCAGTGCGTCCACCTCAATCCCGGAGTCGTCGGCAATTGCCGGTAGGCCGCTCTGCTCGGCTGCATGGCGCGCCTTGAGGATGGCGTTCTCGACAAAGGTGAGGCCGGTCTCCTCAATATCCTCGACCGCAAACTCCCGCTGGGGGATGATCTCAATCTGCTGGGAGGCCAGGAGCTGGCCGATCTCCCGGACCTTGCCTGCATTATTGCTGGCGAGGACGATACGATGCTGTGGCATATAAGTTATTCCTTAGATTATGTAGGTTGGGCAACAACTGCCCGGCGTGTACAATTGCTCAATTCTATTGCACAGGTGCCACCGGGTCGATGCTTGAAGTCCTCAATCTTGAATGTCAGCGGGGTGACTACCGTCTGTTCAGCGGACTAGGCTTTACCTTGCAGCCGGGGGAGCTGCTCTATCTGCATGGCCATAACGGCAGTGGCAAGACCACCCTGATGCGCACCGTATGCGGCCTAATCCAGCCGACCGAGGGCGAGGTGCGCTGGGAGGGAGAGAGTATCTACAGCCTGCGGGAGGAGTTTAGCCGCAATCTGCTCTATATCGGCCATCTGAACGGGATCAAGGATGACCTCACCGGGCTGGAGAACCTGCAGGTCGCATCACGGCTGGACGGGCTGTCGATAACACAAGAGCAGGCGTGGGACGCCCTGGGACAGATGGGTCTGCAGGGGCGTGAGGACCTGCCGGTCAAGGTGTTGTCGCAGGGACAGAAGCGGCGTGTCGCCCTGGCGCGTCTGCTGCTGAACAGCTGCAGGCTCTGGGTCCTGGATGAGCCGTTCAGCGCCCTCGACAGCTCTGCGCTGGAGCTGCTGCAGAGGGTGATCAAGGGGCATGTAGATGGTGGCGGTATGGTTATTCTGACGACCCACCAGGAGGTCGCCCTGACCAGTGGAGAGGTAAAGCGGCTGCAGCTGGGTAAGCGGGAGGGTGATCTCTGATGTTCGCTGCATTTCTCACCATCATCAGGCGGGATCTCACCCTGGCGATGCGTCGGCGCACCGATATCTTTACCACCCTGTTCTTTTTTGTCATCGTGGTCAGCCTGTTTCCGCTGGGGATAGGCCCGGAGTTGGATACACTGCGGCTGATCGCACCGGGGGTAGTCTGGGTGGCGGCGCTGTTGGCCTCTATGCTGGCGCTGGAGCGGCTGTTCGCGATAGATTTTGCCGATGGCACCCTGGAGCAGATGCTGCTGACACCGCAGCCTCTCTCGCTGTTGGTATTGGGCAAGATCATGGCCCACTGGCTGGTAACCGGGTTGCCGCTGGTGCTGATATCGCCGCTGCTCGGTATACAGTATGATCTCTCTGGCGAGGCGCTGCAGGCGCTGGTGGTGACCCTACTGCTGGGGACCCCGGCGCTTAGTCTTATAGGCGCCATCGGTGCCGCCCTGATCCTGGGGCTGCGTAGCGGCGGGGTGCTGGTCTCCCTGTTGGTGCTGCCGCTGATGGTCCCGGTGCTGATATTCGGTGCCGGCGCGGTTGAGGCCACAGTCTCCGGTCTGGGGGGCGAGGGCCATATCTTTATGTTGGCCGCCATCGTGGTGATGGCACTGCTGTTGGCGCCACTGGCGGTGGCAGCGGCGTTGCGGATCTCTGTTGAATAGGTTTTGGTGTACAAGCAAGACATCTGGATTTAGATAATTATTATGAGTTCACGTCTGGTAAATCTGTTTAGATTCTCATCTCCGGCCACCTTCTATCCGTTGGCCGGCAGTATCGCCCGCTGGGCCACGCTGATCACGGTGGTGCTGATCGCGGTCGGACTCTATATGAGCTTCTTTGTGGCCCCCACTGACTACAAGCAGGGTGAGGGTTACCGCATTATCTTTGTACATGTCCCTGCGGCCTGGATGTCGATGTTTATCTATGTGGTGATGGCGGTCTGGTCAGGTTTCGGCCTAGTGTTCAATACCCGCCTGTCGGCCATGATGGCTGCGGCGCTGGCCCCTACCGGAGCCATGTTTACCTTCCTCGCCCTCTGGACCGGGGCCTTCTGGGGTAAGCCGATGTGGGGCGCCTGGTGGGTATGGGATGCCAGGCTTACCTCTGACCTGATCCTGTTGTTTCTCTACCTTGGGTTTATCGCCCTGCAGTCGGCGATCGATGATCCTCGTCGTGCCGATCGCGCCGGGGCCATCCTGGTGCTGGTGGGTGTGGTCAATGTGCCGATCATCTACTACTCGGTGAAGTGGTGGAACACCCTGCACCAGGGCGCCTCAGTCGGTATGGGGACAGGATCCAGCATGGGAGAGACCATGTTGGCCACTATGTTGATCATGACCTTCGGCTTCTGGGCCTATGCCATTGCCACCGCGATGAGTCGTGTCCGCAGTATCATCCTGGAGCGGGAGAGAGAGACCACCTGGGTGAACGAGATAGCGGGAGAGGGCAGATGAGCGTGGCCGAATTCTTCGATATGGGCGGCTACGCCCTCTACGTCTGGGGCTCGTTCGGGGCCACTGCACTACTGATGGTTATAGAGCCTCTACTGTTGCGGCAGCGGCGGCGTAATATCCTGCAACGGATTGCCCGTATGGCACGAATTAGAGAGGCGCAAAAGTAGATGAGAGCAAGACATAAAAGATTTCTGTTTCTCCTGGTCGGGATGGCCGCCCTGCTGTTGGTGAGCTGGCTGGTATTCAACGCCCTGGGCAGTAACATGGCCTACTTCTTCTCACCTACCCAGGTGGCTGCGGGTGAGGCCCCCAAAGGGCACCTGTTCAGGCTCGGCGGTATGGTGAAGGAGGGGAGTCTGCAGCGCGGCCAGGAGCTGACTATACGCTTTGTGCTTACAGACAAGGCACACGATGTAAATGTTGCCTATACCGGCATCCTCCCGGATCTGTTCGCCGAGGGGCAGGGGGCGGTTGCCCAGGGCCGGTTGGACCCAAGCGGGGTCTTTATAGCAGATCAGGTACTGGCGAAGCACGATGAGAAGTATATGCCGCCAGAGGTGGCGGAGGCCCTGGATGAGGCCAAGCTGCAGGAGCTCTCCAAGAGCGCGGTGATGGAGGAGGGGGAGTGATCCCGGAGATCGGGCAGGTAGCGCTGGTCCTGGCACTGGTCCTGGCACTGGTGCAGGCGGTCCTGCCGCTCATGGGGGCGCATAAAGGGATTGCCTCCTGGGTGGCGCTGGCCAGACCGGCGGCGCAGGTGCAGATGCTCTTCATGTTGATCGCCTTCGGCTGTCTCACCTACGCCTTTCTGGTCCACGATTTCTCGGTGCGCTATGTGGCCACCAACTCAAACACCGCCCTTCCTACTCTCTATTTGATCTCCGGGGTGTGGGGCGCGCATGAGGGGTCGTTGCTGCTGTGGGCGGTTGCGCTCTCCATCTGGACGACCGCCGTGACCATCTTCAGCCGTAGTGTGCCGGAGGTGATGGTGGCCCGCGTGGTTGGGGTGATTGGTCTGGTGAGCGTCGGCTTTCTGATGTTTATGCTGTTTACCTCCAATCCATTTGATCGCCTGCCCAATCCACCCATCGAGGGGCGCGATCTAAATCCATTGCTGCAGGACCCTGGACTGGCGCTGCATCCACCTATGCTCTACATGGGCTATGTCGGTTTCTCCGTCGCCTTCGCCTTTGCCATCGCCGCCATGCTGGGTGGGCGGCTAGATGCGGCCTGGGCCCGCTGGTCCCGCCCCTGGACCAATGTGGCCTGGATCTTTCTGACCCTCGGCATTGTCCTCGGGAGCTGGTGGGCCTACTATGAGCTGGGCTGGGGCGGCTGGTGGTTCTGGGACCCGGTGGAAAACGCCTCATTCATGCCCTGGATCGTAGGTACTGCCTTGATCCACTCCCTAGCCGTAACCGAGAAGCGTGGCGCCTTCAAGGCTTGGACCGTGCTGCTGGCCATCTTTGCATTTTCGCTGAGTCTGCTGGGGACGTTCCTGGTGCGCTCCGGGGTGCTGACCTCGGTACACGCGTTTGCCACCGATCCGACCCGCGGTGTCTTTATCCTGCTGTTTCTCGGGGCGGTGATCGGCGGCTCGCTGCTGCTCTACTCCTGGCGTGCCTCGCAGATTAGAAGTAGCGTCCACTTCTCCACTCTCTCCCGTGAGATGGGGCTGCTGCTGAACAATGTCATCCTGGTAGTGATCGCCTGTAGTGTCCTGCTGGGGACCCTCTATCCACTGATTCTTGATGCCCTCGGTGTGGGAAAGATCTCGGTCGGACCGCCATATTTTGAGAGTGTATTCGTGCCGCTCTCTATCCCCCTGGTGCTGTTGGTGGGGGTGGGGCCTCTGCTGCGCTGGAGGGATGATAGCGGGTCAGGGCTGGTGCGTAGACTCTATGTATCGCTCCTGCTCAGCCTGTTGCTCGGACCCCACCTGGTCCTGCTGCTGGCCCCATCCTTCAGCTGGTGGGCGGCGGCGAGTGTGGCTCTGGCCCTCTGGGTCACCTTTACCACCCTGGCCTGGATCAAGGGGCAGGGAGGGCTTTCCAGTATCACCCGGAGTGGTTGGGGAATGGTTCTAGGTCACATCGGGATCGCGGTCTTTGTGCTGGGGGTTGCCCTATCTTCAATATATAGCCAGGAGAAGGATATCCGCCTCGATCCGGGTCAGAGCTACAATCTGAACGGTTACGATTTTCTGTTCCAGGGCGCGCGTGCAGCCAGTGCGGCCAACTATACGGCGGCCCGGGGATTGGTTGAGGTGTCGCGGGATGGCAACCAGGTTACTGTGCTGTACCCAGAGAAGCGCAACTACAAGAGTGGCATGCCGATGACCGAGGCGGGAATAGATGCCGGTCTGTGGCGTGATCTGTTTGTGGCCTTGGGCGAACCGCTTGGGGATGCGGGCGCCTGGAGTCTGCGTATCTATCACAAACCTTTTGTCCGCTGGATCTGGATGGGAGGGCTGCTGATGTCACTCGGCGGGTTACTGGCCGCCATAGATCGGCGCTATTTTAGGCTGGCCCGCAAGTCGCGGCAGGCCACCGTCGGAGCTGGAGAGGCGCAATGAAGCTACGTCATCTTTTACCACTGTTAATCTTTTTTCTGGTGCTCGCCTTTCTCTATGTCGGGTTAGGGCTGAATCCACGGGATGTGCCATCTGTGCTGATAAATAAAAAGGCCCCTGAGATCAATCTTCCTGACCTGTTTGATCCCGAAAAGATGGTGAGCTCTTCCAGTATGCAGGGCAAGGTTTGGTTGCTGAATGTCTGGGGAACATGGTGTCCAGTGTGTTTGTATGAGCATGAGTATCTTAACCACCTGGCACAGGAGGAGGGGGTTCCTATATTTGGGATTGACTGGAAAAGCGATAATGATAGGGAGCGAGAGGATGCGCAGCAGATGCTGGCCAGCAAAGGCAATCCATTTGTAATGGTCGGGTTTGATGCCGATAGCAGGACAGTGATGGACCTGGGGGTATATGGCGCGCCGGAGACCTTTCTGATCGATAAAAAGGGCTATATCCGCTGGAAATTTACCAAAGGTCCATTGAATGCAGATGTTTGGGAGGGGCAACTGCGACCGCTATTTATCAAGTTGCAGGGGGAGCCATGAGACGTCTTGGAGTGACCCTGTTGCTGTGCAGTGTTATCGGCTTGGCCGCTGCCAACACCATCGAGGCGTATCGGTTTGATAATCCGGAGAACGAGGCGCGCTATAAGCAGCTGATTGAGGAGCTGCGCTGTCTGGTCTGTCAGAATCAGAATCTGGCGGACTCCAATGCGAGTCTGGCGCGGGATATGCGCCGTCTCACCTACGAAATGGTACGGGAGGGGAAAAGCAAGCAGGAGGTAGCCGCCTTTATGGTGCAGCGCTATGGTGATTTTGTCCTCTATCGGCCGCCGTTCCGTCGCTCTACCGCACTGCTCTGGATCGGTCCGTTCATTATTCTCGCTGCCGGGGTAGTGGGGTTGTTGATGGTTGTGCGGCGGCGCAATCGGGAGCCGCTTGAGGAGCTGTCTCCGGTGGAGCATGAGCGCGCCAGCAGCCTGCTGGACGACACGAACAAAGGGGATGACGCATGATGCTGTTCTGGATAGTGGTGCTCTTGATGGTCATAGTGGCCTTAGTTGCTCTGGCCCCAGCCCTGTTGCGTCAACGGGAGCTGCGCAGCCTAGATCGGGATGGACAGAATGTAGATATCGCCCGCGAGCATCTGGCCGCTCTGGATATAGCGCGGCAGCAGGGCGAACTCTCGCAGGAGGAGTACCTTAAGTCGAGGCAGGAGTTGGAGCAGTCGCTACTGCTTGATCTGGAGATGGGCGCAGAGAAGGAGGTTGAGGTCGACTCCAGTCAATCGGGCCGCTTGGCGCTATGGGTGCTGGTGGTAGTGGTGCCCCTGTTGACCATACTGATATACCTCTATGTCGGCTCTCCTGAACTCGTGGGTGTGGCAGGGGGCGGAGATGTTGGGGCGCCCGGTCATGCCGGGGCGCCTAAATCGATGGATGAGATGATTGTCGCCCTGCGGGACAGATTAAAAGAGAATCCGGATGATCCCAACGGCTGGTTTATGCTGGGACGTAGCTATATGGCCACCGAGCAGTATCCGCAGGCGGCTGAGGCCTTTGAACAGGTCAACGGGCTGGTTGCGGATGAGCCGGCGGTGCTGTTAGCGCTGGCCAACGCACTTATACTCTCTCGGCAGGGGGATATGGCGGGGCGGCCTACGGAGCTGGTGCGCAAGGCGGTGAAGTTGGCCCCGGATAGTGCCACTGCCCTCTGGTTGGCCGGTGCGGTGGAGAGGGCGGCCGGCAATAATGAGCAGGCACTGACCCACTGGAAGGCGCTGTTACCACAGCTGCAGGACGACCCTGAGTCAGAGCAGAGGGTGCGTGCGTTGATTGCCGAGGTAGAGGGGGCGGCTGACGGCGGATAACTATGCAGATGGGGCTCGGACTAACTCTCTCATAAGGCTATGTGGTAACACCGTTGTTGGCGTAGTGGCTGTCCCAGCAAAAGCGTGATGTTCTGCTAGACTTATTTCGGACAGGCCAGCCTCAAGCGATAATAATTATGCAGCATAAGCCGAGAGCATCCTGCCGGGCATCTATAGCATTGTGGATGCTCTGCGCAGCCCTTTTGACCCCCCCGGTCTGGTCTGGACCGGCTCGAATAAATGAACCGATCAAGCCTCTGCAGCAGATAGATGGCCTAAATCCAGCCAAGGTCACCCTGGGTGACAAGCTATTCCATGATGCCCGTCTGTCGGCCGATAATACGATCAGCTGTTCCAGTTGCCATGATCTCTCCAGCAATGGCTCCGACAGTCTCCCGACTGCAGTGGGGATTGGCAATGCCAAGGGGCCGGTCAAGACGCCAACGGTATGGAACAGCGGATACAACTTTGTACAGTTCTGGGATGGTAGGGCGGTCACTCTGGAAGAGCAGATAAAGGGCCCGGTCCACAATCCCATAGAGATGAACTCCAGTTGGGATGAGGCTATCACCAAGCTGCAACAGGATCCTGCCATGGTCTCAGCATTTAACGGCAGTTATCCCGATGGGATTACTCGAAAAAATATCGAAGATGCTATCGCCACATTTGAGCGCTCCCTGGTTACCGTTGACTCTCCTTTTGACCGCTGGCTGCAAGGGGATGATGCGGCGCTGAGTATGGAGGCATTTAGGGGCTATCAGCTGTTTAAATCCTATGGCTGTATCAGCTGCCATCAGGGGCAGAATGTGGGTGGCAACATGTTTGCCACTATGGGAGCGGTGGGATACGACTATTTTGCAGAACGTGGGGGGGAGATAACAGAGAGCGATCTGGGTCGCTATAACGTTACCGGGGAGCATATAGATAGATATATGTTCAAGGTCCCGAGTCTACGTTTGGTGACAAGGCAGAAATATTTTTTTCATGATGGTAGTAAATCCAGTCTGACCGGAGCGATTCAGGCCATGGCACACTACCAGCTTGGCCGCAACATAGGTGACAGAGATGCATCTACAATCATAGTGTTTCTCGAAAGTCTTGTTGGCGAACACCCAAGGTTGCAGCCGTGACCAAGCCGCCGCAACAAATATTCCGCTATCTGTTTCTGCTGTTTGCCGCTGCAGTGTTGGCGGTGCTCTATATGCAGGTCTATTCGGTTGATGAGAAACAGCATGTCAAACGCATGGAGACACTGCTGGAGCTCAAGGATCTGGATTACACCCTCAATAGCGATGTACTGCAGATCAGCTCTTTTCTTATGCTGCAGTATGATTCAACGCGGGAGACCACTATCAGGTTGCACAACTTGAGTAAGGAGTTGCGTGATCCGCAACATGGGCTCTATAGCGGCACTAATGACCATGTTGAAGAGTATCTTGAGTTGTGGCTGCAGGGGATGGAGCAGAAGGTGGCCGTGTTGGAGCATGTTAAATTTCAGGCTGCAGTGATACGCAGTGGCCTGCAGTATCTGCAGGGGGCGGTAGCGGAACTGCATGGCAAGGGAGGTCCCAATTTCTATCTGTTGCCGGATCTGCTGAATAGAATCTATCTTTATAATATCTCGCCTACCGATGATGCGCGCAGGGATATTCAGCGCAGGCTGGATGGTCTGGCCAAGACAGAAGGTGTTTTTACCGCGGGGCATAAGACACAGTTAGACCAGCTAATCTTCCACATGCGGGCCAATCTCCATAGATTGCATAATCTGGCTGGGTTCAAGGAACGCTATCTGGATATACCGACCAGGCAGCATTTTGGCGATCTATGCGATTCCTATCAGACATTTTACGCTGGGGCGGTGCGCCAGACAGAGCATTTTAGCGCCTGGCTACTGTTTGTTACGGCAGCCCTGTTGGTGCTGCTGGGCCTGACTGGGCAGCGACTAAACCGGGCCCGTGGTGCGGCTGAGCGGGCGCGTGCCAGGTTGGAAGATGCGGTAGAGAGCCTGACAGACGGATTTGCCCTATTTGACGCAGCCGATAGGCTAGTGCTGTGCAATAGCAGATTGCGAGAGTTCTACCCATGGCTGAAAGAGCTACAGGAGAGTGGGTCTGTTCTGCGGCGTGAGGATGTCATGGGTTTTGAGACTTCCCAGGTGGAGTACCGTTCGTTGACCGGAGATAACGAGTTGACAGAGGTGCCTTCTGGAAAGGTGTCGAGATATATCGAGAATATCAATGATAGCCGCTGGCTGTTGGCCAGTGACACCGTTACCACTGATGGTGGCATGGTCTGTGTGCGGGTTGATATTACCAGCACCAGACAGGCAGACCTGGAGCTGCGCAAGTTGAGTCGCGCAATGGAGCAGAGTCCCGCCTCTATCGTCATAACCGATACAGAGGGCAATATCGAATATGTGAATCCGAAGTTTGAGGAGATATCAGGTTATAGCGCAGAGGAAGCCATCGGGCAGAACCCACGTATCCTGAGATCCGGTGATAAGACAACAGAGGATTACCGGGAGTTATGGGAGACCATCTCTGCAGGCATGGAGTGGCGCGGACATTTTCATAACAAGCGCAAAGACGGCAGTGTCTACTGGGAGTCGGCCTCTATTTCAGCCATCTATGGGGATGATGGAGAGATCATTAATTACTTGGCAGTCAAAGAGGATATTACTGAACGTAAGAATGCCGAAGATCAGTTGAGAATGAACGCCACGGTATTTGATACGGTCAGTGAAGGCATCCTGGTGGCGGATGCCAATAATAGAATCAAGTCGGTCAATCCGGCATTTACCAGGATTACAGGTTATGACAGTGAGGAGGTTGTAGGACGCAATCCCAGCATGCTTAGCTCCGGTCGGCACGATGCGTCTTTCTATCGCCATATGTGGTGGCAACTAGAGTCCCGTGGTTTTTGGTCTGGGGAGATCTGGAACAGACGTAAGGATGGCAGCGTCTATCCGGAGTGGATGTCTATTGTGGTGCTTAAGGATAGCGAGGGTGAGGTAACAGAGTATGTGGCAGTGTTCTCAGATATCACCCAGCGCAAGCAGGATGAGGAGCAGATCCGTCATCAGGCCCATTATGACGCCCTTACCGGGCTACCTAATCGTTCTCTCTTCTTTGATCGACTTACCCAGGCGGTGATAGCGGCACGGCGTGAAGGTGCGATGATGGCCCTGCTGTTTCTTGATCTTGATCGTTTTAAGGCGATCAACGATACCCGTGGCCATGTGGTGGGAGATGAGGTATTGCAACAGGTGGCTGATCGTCTGCTCAACTGCGTACGTGAGGCGGACACTGTTAGCCGCTTTGGTGGAGATGAGTTTGTAGTCATGCTGCAGGATCTGGTAGAGGTGAATGATGCTGCCATGGTGGCTGAGAAGATTGTTTCAGCCATGGAGGCGCCTTTCTACTCTGGAGACCGGGAGTTGTTTGTCGGGGCCAGTGTCGGGATAACAATCTATCCAACTGATACCGAGAGCCCGGAGACGATGTTGCGTAATGCAGATATGGCAATGTATAGAGCCAAGGAGAGCGGGCGCAACTGTTACCAATTTTTTACTCTGGGCATGCAGCAGCAGGTGAAGTTGCGGGTCGAACTGGAGCAGGATCTGCGACAGGCGCTGCAGCAGGACCAGTTGGAGCTACACTATCAACCAATTGTAGATGCACGTTTGGGTAGAGTGACTAGTGTCGAGGCGCTGTTGCGTTGGCATCATCCCAGACGTGGCGTGATCTTACCGGATGATTTTATCCCGGTGGCGGAAGAGACCGGATTAATTATGTCGATCGGCTCATGGGTATTGCGCAGGGCGTGTATGCAGGCAAGGGAGTGGCAGGACGCCGGGTTGGATATTGGGGTCTCGGTTAATGTATCCAGTCGTCAGTTGGGCAAGGAGTTCTCACCCTGGGTTGTGGCTGCGGTATTGAAGGATGTAGGAGTTCCTGGCAATAGGCTCACTCTGGAGATCACCGAAAGTCTGTTGATGGACAGAGGCAAAGAGGCGGTTGCTCTGCTGGATGGATTTAGAAAGTTGGGTGTCTCTATATCGGTGGATGATTTCGGGACCGGTTATTCATCCCTCGGTTATCTGAAGCAGTTCCCGGTGGATATATTAAAGATCGACCGTAGTTTTGTGAGTGATCTGCCAGACGATAAAGATGATACTTCACTGGTAGAGGCCATCCTTGCCATTGGTAAGAGTATGGGGCTAAAGATAGTGGCCGAGGGGGTAGAGACCAGGGAGCAGTATGAATTTATGCGCAGCGCAGAGTGCGACTACATCCAGGGTGACTACTTCGCCCAGACCATGACCGCTAGCCAGCTGATGCAGTGGTTAAGTGAGCATCCAGCAGGTCGGTCAGGCGCTGATGCGGAATTTGATGCAGAGTGAGCTAACTGCAGCAGCTAGTATTATCCCGATAGCGCTGCACGTTGGGCGGTAAACAGCTGCTCTATACCCTGATGGGCGAGCTCTAACATTTGATTTAGCTCGTTCATGTCAAAGGCGTGCCCTTCGGCTGTTCCCTGAACCTCAATGAAGGCCCCCTGGTCGTTCATTACCACATTCATATCTGTCTCAGCGTTTGAGTCTTCTGCATAATCCAGATCCAACACCGGGGTACCGTCATAAATGCCCACCGATACTGATGCCACCATGCCCAGCAGTGGGTCACTGCTGATTGCTCCTCTCTTGTGCAATGAGCTTATGGCGTCACACAGCGCCACATAGCCACCGGTGATGGAGGCGGTTCGGGTGCCGCCATCGGCCTGGATGACATCACAGTCCAGGGTGATAGTGTTTTCTCCCAGCAGGGTACGATCAACTGCTGCTCGCAGAGAGCGGCCGATCAATCGCTGTATCTCCAGGGTGCGCCCACCCTGTTTCCCCCGGCTCGCCTCGCGCCCCATGCGTTCGTTGGTAGAACGTGGCAGCATGCCATACTCTGCTGTGATCCATCCCTCTCCCTTGCCTTTGAGGAAATGCGGTACCCGCTCTTCCACAGAGGCGTTGCATAGCACCTTGGTATCGCCAAATTCAACCAGCACCGAACCCTCGGCGTGTTTGGTGTAGTTACGAGTCAGCTTGATCTGACGCAGTTGGTTCGGCTGACGACCGCTTGGTCTCATGGGATCTCCTTGGATTCAAAATCTTCAATCGCGTGTTTTAACTTCTCAATGGCGTTGTTAAGTTCGTCCTCAGGATCTACGGTTTCCTTCTCTTGTTTCTCCTGAGGTTGTGCCTCGTCTGGTTGTGCCTCCTCGCCGCTCCAGCGTAACCCGATGGCGGTTACGTTATCACTCTCCGGGAATGCATCTTCCTCCGCCTGGCGGGCCAGCTCAAGCATGATCTCAGAAAGCTCTATAGGTTCCTGTAGGGCATTGCCCATCGTGCTCTCTCCAACATGCGACCAGAGGCCATCGCTACAGAGTAGTATGGCATCGCCGTTCTGGAGTTGGATTGGGTCACCCAGGGTTATCTCGGGTACATAGATCTCTCCTCCCAGGCAGCGCGTGACATAGTTCTGTTGGGGGTGGTGTTCCCGCTCCTCTGCTGAGATGACACCGTGCTGCTCCAGACGCGCCACGTAGGAGTGATCCTCGGTTCTATACAGCGGTGCGCCGTCGCGGAACAGATAGAATCGGCTGTCTCCGGCATGGGCCCAGTAGACAGTACCATTCTGGATCAGGGCTACCACTGCGGTAGTACGCGGGTCTATGGCCGGATACTGTTCCAGTCCAAACGCGGTAATATTTTCGTGGCTCTTTTGCAGCAGACGCGTGAGAAACTCGCTCGGCTTGCGGATCGGTTTTTCCGCTTGGTAGAAGAATCGATCACAGGTCTCGGTCAGGATTTCAGCCGCCCGATCACCGCGAGGATGTCCACCCATGCCATCTGCCAATCCAAGCAGGATGGCCTCTGCAGATTCGACAGCTATACAACGATCCTGGTTACTCCTGCGATTACCTTGCAGGCTGGCTTGGCCAATCTCAAAGTCATCACTTTTCATTGCTGCTCTTCCTTCAGGTCAGACGGCTTTTTCGAAGCGGCCGTGCGCCCGGTTTTATTGACGATGGCATCTAACATCTCTCCGGCATTTTGGGGGCGTAGTAGAGGGTCTACCTCCATCGCCCAGTCGATAACCTCTAGCAGGTAGGCCGGATATTTGCCCTTATATTTATTGGCTAGCGTCTCCGTGTTTTCATCTTCATTGGCATGACGTTTTACCGAAGAGGTTGGGGATTTCCCCTCAATGCAGGCCCACATGGTGGCGCCAATTGCATATACATCACTCCATGGTCCAACGTAGCCCGATGCGTAATACTGCTCTACCGGAGAGAATCCCGGCGTTACCACCTGTGATGCCTGGCGGCTGCGGGTGGTAGCGATTTGATGTACTGCCCCAAAATCAAGCAGCAGAGGGGAACCGCCCGGCCGCAGATGGATGTTGTTGGGCTTAATATCCAGATGTAGTTGGCCCTCAGCATGGATCAGCCTCAACGCGTCCAGGATCGGGGGGAATACCGTCTGTAGAAAGGTGGCGCTAAGCTTTCCCTTGCGCCGTTTGATGTATTGGCCAAGGTTTTTGCCATGCTCATAGTCCATAATCAGGTAGGCGGTGTCGTTGGCCAGGAAAAAGTTGCGTACATTGACAATATTGGGGTGTTTCAGGGTAGCCAGCGCCTTGGCCTCCTGGTAGAACAGTTTGCGTCCGTTGTTGAATGCATCCTGTTGCTCCTTGCTTGCTACCCGCACGCGCATGGTATCACCACGAGTGGCCAGGTTTTTTGGCAGGTACTCCTTTATAATAACCTGGTCCTGGGTGTCCTCGTCCTCTGCCAGATAGATCAGGCTAAAACCGCCACTACCGACCAGTTTAATGATCGAGTAGCAGTCTATGGTAGTGCCTGGAGGAAGACTTGTACGCTTATTTTCCATTGTCTGGGCAGATATTGATATTTATTAGGTGCAAGGTCGACTAAGGCCCATTATCATACACGGAATTGGCGTGTAATCGACATTGGGGGCAGTCTATGATTCGTAGTATGACAGCGTATGCACGTCAGGAGAAGCGTGATGAGGCTGGTGTGCTTACCTGGGAATTACGTTCGGTAAACCACCGCTATCTTGAGGCCTCCCCCCGTCTGCCTGAGGATTTCAGGGTGCTGGAGCCGGTAGTGCGTGAGTTGGCTGGTAAGTATCTGGGGCGTGGCAAGCTGGAGTGTAGTCTGCGATTTGAGTCCGCTACAAATTCTGCTGCGGGGGTGAAGGTGAATTCTCATCTTGCTGGCCAGATTATTGCTGCCGCTGTGGACGTATCTGAGCTATTACATGAGGCGGCACTGCCGCGTCCTATGGAGATTTTGCGTTGGCCTGGAGTGGTAGAGGTGGAGAAGGTTGATCTCAGTCCGCTGCAGAGTAGTGCCAAGGAGTTACTGCAAGAGGCCTTAAAGAGCCTGGTGGAGAACAGGGAGCGGGAGGGTGCGCGGCTGGAACAGATGATTATCCAGCGTTGTGAGTCGATGCAGCAGCAGGTGGGCTTAGTCAAAGAGCGTATGCCGGGGGTGTTGCAGGGGATCAAAGAGCGACTACGTTCGCGCCTGGATGAGGTGGTTGGGGAGCTGGATGATGGGCGTCTGGAACAGGAGATGGCACTGCTCTCTCAGCGGTTGGATGTGGATGAAGAGATGGACCGCCTGGGGGCGCATCTGGATGAGGTGCTACAGGTGCTGCAGCGGAGTGAACCGGTGGGTCGTCGACTGGATTTTCTGATGCAGGAGCTGAATCGAGAGGCCAACACCCTCAGTTCAAAATCTAATGATGTAGAGGTGACCCGTATCGCAGTGGAGATGAAGGTGTTGATTGAGCAGATGCGGGAGCAGGTCCAGAACATTGAGTAGTGGCACGGGGATATAGTATGTCGAAAGGTACCTTATATATTGTGTCTGCACCCTCAGGGGCGGGTAAGACAAGTCTGTTACGGACGCTAGTTGGGCATGATGAGCATATACGAATAGCAGTCTCTCACACCACACGCTCCAAGCGTCCGGGCGAGATGGATGGAGTGGATTACCATTTTGTGGGCGAGGAGCGGTTTCTGCAGATGGTCAATGACGGGGTCTTTTTAGAGCACGCAACTGTATTCGATTACTATTACGGCACCAGTGAAAAGGAGGTGCAGAGAGAGCTGGCCCAGGGTATGGATGTGATCCTGGAGATAGATTGGCAAGGGGCGCAGCAGGTGCGTTCCAGAATTAAGGAGGCCGTATCTATCTATATTCTGCCCCCAGATCGTGAGAGCCTGGTTGAGAGGCTGACTGAACGTGGTCAAGACAGTGATGAGGTGATTGCGCGCCGTACCGAAGAGGCGAGAAAAGAGATATCGCACTACAATGAATTCGATTACCTTGTGATAAATGATGTTTTCGACCGCGCCGTGGATGAGTTGCGGACGATAATAATCAGCCAGCGTCTACGGCTGAAGGCCCAAGCGGCACTCCATCAAAAGATGATAGAGTCGATGTTGGCGCCCTAGCGAGGTCGTCATGTGGCCTTGCGGGTGTCTATTTCTTCCCGCTGACCCGTGGTCTACACTGGAGAAATAGTATATAGTTCACCCCCTTGCGGCGTCGGCGGTTTGTCAGACGCTAATATTTGGAACCAATTTGTGGAGTAGGGTAAATGGCTCGTATAACCGTTGAAGATTGTCTCGATCATGTGGATAACCGGTTTGATCTGGTACTGTTGGCTACCAAGCGGGCCCGTCAGTTGGTGAACGGAGTAGAGCCGCTGCTGGAGTGGGAGAATGACAAGCCTACCGTAATGGCGCTGCGCGAGATTGCTGAGGGGTTGGTGGATGATCAGGTGGTAATGCCACAACCGACAGAGGATCTGGAGGCTATCGAGATGGATGAAGAGATCATTGTAGTCTCGGAAGATGACGCCGCCGTATAGGTCTGTTTCTGCAGTAACTGTTCTACTTTAAATCCTGCCCCCGTCCCGGGGGTTCAGTTTTTCTTCATACAAATACCATCCTGGTAATTTTCTGCTTGCGTTAATGCCACTATACTGTTGATACTGTGGTTTACAGCGTAATGGAGCAGTATATGGCGGCACGAAATGATCAAGCGGTGACCGTTGCAGATAGCGAAGAGCTGCTGATCGACGATTTTTGCAGAGAGCTGGAGTCATACCTGGAGCCGGATCAGGTCCAGGAGGTAAGGCGTGCCTATCTGTTTGGTGCCGAGGCCCATGCAGGACAAAAGCGCCTGTCTGGGGAGCCATATATACAGCATCCCCTGGCAGTAGCGTCAATCCTGGCGGAGATGAAGCTGGACTATAAATGCCTGATGGCGGCCATCCTGCATGATGTAATTGAGGACACCTCCACTGCCAAGGTACAGCTGGCAGACCTGTTTGATGAAGAGATCGCTGCGCTTGTAGATGGGGTGAGCAAGCTGACCCAGATCGATTTCCGTTCCCATGCTGCAGAGCAGGCGGCCAATCTGCGCAAGATGCTGCTGGCCATGACCAAGGATATCCGGGTGATCCTGATCAAGCTGGGAGACCGACTGCACAACATGCGCACCATCGGGGTCATGCCGTCGAAAAAGCGTCGGCGTATCGCTAGAGAGACGCTCGATATCTATGCCCCTATTGCCAGTCGTCTCGGTCTGAATCATATCCGTCTGGAGTTGGAGGAGCTCTGTTTTGCCTCCTATTGGCCGATGCGCTATCGGGTACTTAAACAGGAGCTGCAGAAGGCGTGCGGCAATCGTAAAGAGGTGCTGGGTACTATTGAGACGGCCCTGCGTCAGCGCATGGAGCAGGAGGGGATTGAGGGTGAGATAGAGAGTCGAGAGAAACACGTATATAGCATCTATCGTAAGATGCTGGAGAAAAATCTCTCCTTCAATGAGGTGGTGGATGTCTACGCCTTCCGCATCATCGTGGATAAGGGAGATACCTGCTACCGCGTGTTGGGAATGGTGCATAACCTGTATAAGCCGGTGCCGGAGAAGTTCAAGGACTATATCGCCATCCCCAAGGCCAACGGCTATCAGTCACTGCATACAGTATTGTTTGGGCCATATGGTATACATATCGAGATCCAGATTAGGACTGATGAGATGCATCGAGTGGCGGAGGATGGAATTGCTGCCCACTGGTCCTACAAGATTGGTGATATGGAGCAAGGGGCCGCATCCAATAAGGCCAATGACTGGCTGAAGAACCTGCTCGAGTTACAGGGTGGTGCGGGCGATTCGGCTGAGTTCCTGGAGCAGGTAAAGATAGACCTGTTTCCAGATGAGGTATATGTCTTCACCCCGAAGGGAAAGATCATGGTGTTGCCCCAGGCAGCCACAGTGATCGATTTTGCCTATGCGGTGCACACCGATGTAGGAGATCGGTGTGTGGCGGCGCGGGTCAACCGGCGCCTGGTGCCGCTGCGTAGCATACTGCACAATGGTCAGACCATTGAGATCATAACTGCCAGTGATTCGCGTCCCAGTCCGGCCTGGCTCAACTTTGTAGTGACCAGTAAGGCGCGCTCCAACATACGCAACTTTCTGAAGAATCTACAGCGGCAGGAGGCTGAAGAGCTAGGCCGCAGGCTGCTGGATAAGCAGCTGGATACTCTGGGTCTTACACTCGAGCAGGTAGACACCGAGAAGCTGCAGTCACTATTAGAGGAGTTTCATCTAGAGACGCTGGAGGATCTGTTGGTGGAGATCGGTCTGGGAGACCGGATGTCACTATTAGTTGCGCGCCGATTGACAGGTGATGAGGAGGCGGTGAAAAAGAGCGAGCAAAGTGATACTGCCGCCACTCCCTTGGTGATCAAGGGGACCGAGGGGATGGTGGTGAAGTTTGCGAAATGCTGCCGCCCCATTCCCGGAGATGGTATCGTTGCAGTGTTTAGTACCGGCCGTGGTATCGTAGTGCATCGCCATGAATGTCATAACCTCGGCGATTTTGAAAAACAGGGAGAGCACTGGCTTGATGTACGTTGGGAGGATGAGCCTAGCGGAGAGTTTAGCGCGGAGCTGGTGGTTGAGGTTGGGAGTAAGCTGGGCGTATTGGCCACCGTGGCAGCTACGATCGCCAAGGCGGAATCAAATATAGAGCATGTTACGATGGAGGAGCGCGATGGCAGGACCTCCATTCTCAGGTTTGTGGTCAGTGTGAAAGATCGTAAACATCTTGCGCGGGTGATAAGGAATCTGCGCACCCTGCCGCCGGTGCTGCATATCTCTCGACATGTGGGTTAACCACGTCGCTGTTATTCAGACTGCCTCTCCTGGCCTGGCAGGGTGGTACTAGAGAAGGGTATCAGTCAGATGCAACGAGAAATCATTCAAACAGATCTAGCGCCTGCAGCCATTGGTAGTTACTCCCAGGCGGTCAAGGTCGGCTCTACAGTATATCTCTCAGGGCAGATAGCTCTGTTGCCGCAGAGTATGGAGATGGTGACTGATGACATTGAGGCGGAGATTCGTCAGGTCTTCGCCAATCTGCTGGCAGTGGCCAATGCCGCGGGAGGCGGACTGCAGGATGTGGTCAAGCTAAATGTTTTCCTACTGGATATGGAGAACTTTCCGCTGGTAAACCAAGTGATGGCCGAATACTTTAACCAGCCATATCCGGCGCGTGCCGCTATCGGTGTTGCCTCTCTGCCCAGAGGGGCCGGGGTGGAGATGGACGCGGTGATGGAGCTGGGGTGACTGGAATAACGACAGGTCGGATTTGAACCAGGAGAAGCAGACACAAGGGCTGGCAGAGACCCCGGTGACCAGGCTCAAAGGGGTCGGTCCACGCAATGCCGAGAGGCTGGCCAAGATCGGGGTGGAGAGCGTCCAGGATGTGCTGTTCCACCTACCATTTCGCTATCAAGATCGTACCAGGACCGTGCCGATTGGCGGCCTGCAGCCCGGTGTCCAGGCGGTAATCGAGGGGAGTGTAGAGCTGTCCGATATCCGTTTTGGCCGTCGCCGCTCTCTATTGGTACGGTTGGCAGACGGTACCGGTGCCATAACCCTGCGGTTTTTCAGTTTCAGTTCAGCGCAGAAGGCAGCACTCTCACGCGGGGTTCGTCTGCGCTGCTTCGGTGAGGTGCGCAACGGTCCTGCCGGTCTGGAGATGGTGCATCCAGAGTACCAGCATCTGCGAGATGATAGTGTGGTTGTGGTAGAGGAGACTCTTACCCCAATCTATCCCACAACCGAAAGGATGCATCAGCTTGCCTGGCGCGGTATGACGGAGCAGGCGCTGCAGATGCTACGGCAGCGACCTGAGGCGCTGACTGAGTGGCTGCCACCGGAGCTGCTGCGTGAACTGCAGCTGCCACAGCTGTCCGACGCGCTGCTCTTTCTGCACCGCCCGCCGGTTGATGCGGACCAGGTTGCGCTACTGAACGGGAGACATCCGGCCCAGCAGCGACTCGCCTTTGAAGAGCTGTTGGCGCAACAGTTGAGTTTGCGTAAACTGCGTCGCCGCCAGCAGCAGTTAGCGGCCCCACCGCTACCGGCAGATGGCTCTCTGTTGAACCCTATGCGACAGCAGCTCCCCTTCGCGTTGACCTCCGCCCAGGAGCGGGTGGTGGCAGAGATCAGCCGGGACATGGGGCAGGACCACCCGATGATGCGGCTGGTGCAGGGGGATGTAGGTTCCGGTAAGACCGTAGTGGCGGCGCTGGCAGGTCTGCAGGCGGTGGAGGCGGGACATCAGGTGGCGCTGATGGCGCCGACCGAACTGTTAGCAGAGCAGCATCTGCATAGTCTCAACGGTTGGCTGCAGCCATTGGGGATAGAGTTGGCCTGGCTGACCGGGCGCCACAAGGGTAGGGCACGGGAGCAGATCCTGGAGGCGGTCGCCGGGGGGCAGGCGCAGGTGATAGTCGGTACCCACGCCCTGTTTCAGCAGGATGTACTGTTTCACTCCCTGGGGCTGGTCATTATTGATGAGCAGCACCGCTTCGGTGTGCATCAACGCATGGCCCTGCGGGAGAAGGGCAGGAGCGAAGGGCGTATTCCTCATCAGCTCATTATGACCGCCACCCCCATCCCGCGGACCCTGGCCATGACCGCCTATGCAGACCTGGATATCTCGGTGATCGATGAGCTGCCTCCTGGCCGCACCCCGGTTACCACCGTGGTGATTGCCGACAGCCGTCGGCCGGAGGTGCTGCAGCGGGTGCGTTCCGCCTGTAGCCAGGGGCGGCAGGCCTATTGGGTATGTACCCTGATTGAGGAGTCGGAGGCACTGCAGTGTCAGGCTGCGGAGGAGAGCGCTACCCTGATGCGTGAGAGTCTGCCGGAGTTGCAGGTTGGACTGGTGCACGGACGGCTCAAGGCGACGGAGAAAGAGGCGGTAATGCATGCCTTTAAGGCCGGGGAGATCGATCTGCTGGTGGCCACAACGGTGATAGAGGTAGGGGTGGATGTACCCAATGCCAGTCTGATGATTATCGAGAACCCGGAGCGACTGGGGCTGGCCCAGCTACATCAACTGCGCGGCAGGGTGGGGCGTGGGTCGGTTGAGAGCCACTGTGTATTGATGTATCAACAGCCACTCTCAGACAATGCCAAAGAGCGATTGGCGGTGCTGCGGGAGAGTAGTGACGGTTTTGTGATCGCACAGAGAGATCTGGAGCTGCGTGGGCCGGGAGAGGTATTGGGTACACGTCAGACCGGGGAGATGCAGTTCCGTATTGCCGATCTGCTGCGAGACCAACCACTCATTCCGGCGGTGCAGCAGGCTGCAGACCTGTTGTTACAGCACTACCCGGAGCGGGTAGACCCGCTCCTGCGGCGCTGGATAGGGTGCCGCGAGCGATATATCAATGCCTGAGCCCTGTTCAGCTGTGGCATAATCAATAATCGGATATTTGGAAGCGCACCATTGAATCGTACAACAGCCACCATCACAAACATTGAGCCGGCATGGAGCACAGTGCGGTGCCTGAGGCGGGCCGATATGCCTGCCGCTATGGTGCACTGGCTACGCGATACCGGCTCGTTGACCGCACGCCTGAAGGGTATATGCGATGCCGGTTTTAGCGTGCGCCTGCTAAGCCAGGGCTGGAGAAAGCCCCTATATAGTGAGGGGCGGATGTTGAAGATGCGCCAGGGCGAAGTGGCGATTGTAAGAGAGGTGGAGTTGATGTGTGACGATGCGGCATGGGTGTTTGCCCGCACCATCATTCCGGCCAGCAGCCTGCGGGGTCCGGCCAGGCGGTTGAGTATGCTGGGCACCAAGCCGCTGGGAGAGGTGCTGTTCTCTGATCCGCGGATGCAGCGAGGTCCAGTAGAGGTGGCACGGTTGCAGCCAAGACATTCACTATTTGCTGTAGCAAGTAGTAGTCTGAACGCAAAACCAGATAGATTATGGGGCCGCAGGACGCTCTTCTATCTGGCTGGTGTTCCGCTATTGGTAAATGAGATCTTTTTACCGAATATCTTGAAATGAGAAAGCAGAGCAACAGACCTGGTGATAGCCAATTTGTCGCAGCTGTAAAAGAGAGGCTGCGTCTCTATGCCGTGCTGGTGCGTCTGGATCGACCTATCGGTATCCTTTTGCTGTTGTGGCCTGCGCTTTGGTCTCTGTGGATTGCGGGCAATGGCAGCCCCGACTGGGGGGTGGTGCTCATATTTACACTGGGAGCGGTGTTGATGCGCTCTGCCGGCTGCGCCATCAATGACTACGCCGACCGCAACATAGATGGAGATGTGGAGCGTACCCGTGGACGGCCACTGGTGGCCGGATTAATCAGGCCATTCGAGGCGCTGGCGGTTTTTGTTTTGTTGCTGATCTGCGCATTTTTGCTGGTTTTGCTGCTAAACCAGCAGACGATCTTGATGTCCCCGGTAGCGGTATTGCTGGCGGCCAGCTACCCATTTATGAAGCGTTACACCCATCTGCCGCAGCTGGTACTGGGTATGGCCTTTGGTTGGGCCGCCCCAATGGCCTTTATGGCGCTTACCGAGAGCGTGCCCCCGGTTGGCTGGTTGCTGTTTATTGCCGCAGTGATCTGGGCTCTGGTGTATGACACCGAGTACGCCATGGTGGATCGGGAGGATGATCTCAAGATAGGGGTAAAGTCTACTGCCATCCTGTTTGGCGAGTATGATCGGCTGATGATCGGTCTGCTGCAGCTATTCATGCTGGGTGTATTATTGTTGGTGGGTAGAAGGGCCGAGCTAGGGATATTCTACTATCTGGGGGTTGCCGGGGCTGCCATCAGCGTTCTGTATCAACAGTATCTGATACGTAGGCGTGAACCCCATGGCTGTTTTGCCGCATTTATGAATAACAATATTTTAGGGCTAGTGGTGTTTATAGGGCTGTTTATAGATTATCTTGTTGCCTGAGAAACAGATAAGCAAAAGGGAGTGTCGCATGAAAATTACCAGTAGCAGTTTTGATCATGGTCAAGCCATTCCGCCGGAGTTTGCCTTCTGCAAGCCGGATCCAGACAGCCGGGCAGTTCTGAGTGCAAATATAAATCCACAGCTTGCCTGGGACGGAGTGCCTGAAGGTACGCGCTCCTTCGTTCTTATCTGTCGCGATCCGGACGTGCCGAGCAAGGGGGATGACGTCAATCAAGAGGGGCGGGTTGTACCGCAAGATCTGCCGCGGATCGATTTCTACCATTGGGTGTTGGTTGATATCCCAGCCGGGGTCTCTGCTATTGAGGCGGGCGCCGATTCAAGCGAGGTGACCGCGCGCGGGAAGGTGCAGACCCCAGGGCCACATGGCTCCATTAGGGGTCGCAACAGTTATAGCGACTGGTTTATGGGGGACGCCGATATGGGCGGTGACTACTTTGGTTACGATGGTCCCTGCCCACCCTGGAACGACAGCATTATCCATCACTATATATTCACCATCTACGCCCTGGATATCGAGCAGATTGGGTTGAGCGGGATATTCGGTGCGCCGGAGGTGTTAACAGCAATAGAGGGGCACGTTCTAGATCAGGCCAGTCTCACTGGTGTATATAGTCTAAAATAATAAGCAATCAATAGGTATATCTTTAAGGGGTTGCACTATAGCAGTTGCTGTAGTCGCTAATTACAACGAAGGCCAAGGCTGTATCGGCCATAATTCAGGGATAGGATATTGGAACAGTCGCCAGATTTAACCCAACAAATAATAGATGATAAATACCTGGTAGAGGGGGGTGTAGCGAGTATTTTGCTGTATCCCGAGATACTTCTGAAATTTCTAAGCAAGCATGATCTGCTACAGTATTTTAATAATACGGAAGAGCTTGCCAGGGCCACCTTCCTCAAGCGGCATAAAGATTATCCCGATTATCTCTCTGCCATTCTGGAGTATGAGAATGGCTCTGCAGTAAAACGGGCGTCGGTGCAGGTGATGCTGGATGCACTGCTGCGTGAGGAGCACCTATGCCCGATACGTATTCTGCGCAATAAGGGCAGCTATCAACTACTACTGGCCCCGCTCTCTGAGGACAATATCGCCGTATTAGATCAGTTCTACAGCATCTATCGGGTAGATATCGCACGCGCCTATCGCGTTAGAAGAGATATCCTGAAAAAGCCATTCAGCTCAAAGGATCTGCCTCCATGTCTGGCAACGCTTTTTATTGAGCAGAATGCCGTATATGAGCAGCAGAGTGTAGACAGTGTGGACGGTATCACGGTTAGCAGCGGGCAATGCAACCCTGATGCAACAATTATGTCTGAGAGTCCGGAAAAGTTGGCGCAGCGATTCAGGCCAGAGGCAGATAGCGATTAACATTTTGAGCAGATATCGCCAGGGAGAGATCGACAATAGTGAAGTTCTATAAATCAGATTGGTTCTTCGGGCTACTTGTAGTGCTGCTCTTCCTGTTGCTGGCCTCCAGTGACCAGATGCGGAGTCTGGAGCGGGCCGCGTATGATTTTGGGGTGCGGGCCAGCGAGCGGGTCCCGGACCCGAATATCGCCATTATCGCCATAGATGACGAGAGTATCGCCAACATCGGACGTTGGCCGTGGTCGCGTGATATACACGCCCAGCTGATCCAGATGCTAAGCGAGGCCGGCGCCAGGGAGATCGTCTATACAGTCTTTTTTCTGGAGCCACAGCAGGATCTGGAGGCCGGCTTTATCCAGGAGCTGGGCAGACAACTGGAGCAGTCGGGCCTGGCGGCAATGCCGGAGGCCTCTCCGGAGTTTAGTGCCAGACTCATGCAGCTGAAGAGGGATATTCAACGGTTGCAAAAACAGGCCCCGGGCAGTGAGCTTGATCAGGCCGTTCTGGATGAGATTTCAGACCTGCTGACGCACTCTTGGGGGCCGGGGGTCGAGGAGTTACTTAAATCTCTGGATGAGGTTGGATCCGGTATGGATGCCGACGCTATTCTGGCAACCGCAGTGGCCAGTTCCGGCAAGGTGCTGCTGGCCGAGCCTTTTCTCTTGGGCGAACCGATCGGTAATATCGATACGGAGCTGCCGCCATATATTACCCGCAGTACCCTCAACTTTAGTGATTCAGACGCCAAGCCGCCACTGCAGGCCTATGGCATCCTCCCCCCTATTCAGACGGTAGGGGACTTTGCCCAGGGTATAGGTCATCTCAATAGTGATCCCGATGTGGATGGTGCGGTGCGGTCGGAGCCGCTGGTATTGCAGTACTACGACTACTATTTTCCGTCACTGGCACTGCTTACCGCTGCCCATAGTCTTAATATAGACCCGCAGGAGATTAAGATACTTCCAGGCAGGGGGGTGAAGATGGGGCGGCTGAACATACTCACCGATCCCACCCTGCAGATGAATACATTTTTTTACAGCACAGCTGACGGGACTCCAGCCTTTCCTGTTAACTCCTTTTACGATGTAATCAGTGGTCGGATCCCCGCCTCAGAATTTAAAGACAAGATTGTGTTGGTAGGGTCCAGTGCTACCGGTATCGGTAGTCCACAGGTCACCCCGATATCACCGGTTACCCATCCAGTGGTAACTCTTGCCCACTCCATCTCCAGTATCTTGAGTGAAGATTTCTTTATCGAACCGGATTGGGGTATGCAGGCGAGGATTGCAATATTTATCCTGGTTGCACTCTATATCATTCTGTTGATGCCGCGCTTCCGGGCCGCGCCTGCCGCACTGGTTACTATCCTGTTGCTGGCCGCTATCGGCGGCGCGCATATGTATCTGATGGTTAACCATGCCACCTGGCTGCAACTTGCAACCCCGGCCGCCATGCTGTTCTTCGGGCATATATTAATCACTACCAAACGCTTCCTGGTGACCGAGGAGAGTAAGCTGAAGACAGAGGCTGACTCCGCGGAGAGTAACAAGATGTTGGCCCTGCAGTTCCAGGGGCAGGGGCAGTTGGATATGGCGCTGGAGAAGTTTCTCCGCTGCCCGATGGACAACTCTCTTATGGGCCTGCTCTATAACCTGGGTCTGGATTTTGAGAGCCGACGCCATTTCGCCAAGG
The DNA here is from genome assembly GCA_050293315.1 of Sedimenticolaceae bacterium. Lineage (GTDB taxonomy): Bacteria > Pseudomonadota > Gammaproteobacteria > Chromatiales > Chromatiaceae > CBFDBF01. Next base: position 18,303 of record JBNKMS010000005.1, on the reverse strand, counting down.
CGCGTACTGTATATGAGCATATGCTGGAGTTTGATTCCGACTATAAGGATATCAAGACCCGGATAAACCAGGTGCGGGATATGGAGGCCACTGTTGTCCTGGGTAGCGGTGGTAGATCTGCTGGCGGCACCATGGTGCTTGGTACCTCCGGAGTAGAGAAACCCAAGTTGGGGCGTTATAGCGTGGAGTCTGAGTTGGGCAAGGGGTCTATGGGGGTGGTCTATCTGGGGCGTGATCCAAAGATAGGGCGCGAGGTTGCGATCAAGACCATGGCGCTGTCGGACGAGTTTGAGGGGCAGGAGCTGGATAATGCCAAGATGCGGTTTTTCCAGGAGGCGAAGAGTGCCGGCAGGCTCAACCACCCCAATATCGTAACCATATACGACGCTGGTGAAGAGCATGACCTCGCCTATATCGCGATGGAGTTTCTGAAGGGACAGGAGCTGACGCATTATACCAAGCCGGGTGCCCTGCTGCCTGTTGCTACGGTACTCAAGATTCTGGCCGCCTCGGCAGACGCGCTTGGTTACGGTCATCGTCACAATGTTATCCATCGTGATGTTAAGCCGGCCAATGTCATGTATGACCATGCCACCGGAGAGGTCAAGCTGACCGATTTTGGTATTGCCAGGATAACCGACTCCAGCCAGACCAAGACCGGTGTGATATTGGGTACGCCATCGTTTATGTCGCCGGAGCAGATTGCCGGTAAAAAGGTTGATGGACGCTCCGATCTGTTTTCTCTGGGGGCTATGGGGTATCTCCTGCTTACCGGACAACGCCCGTTCCATTCAGACTCCATGGCCACCTTGATGCATCAGATAGTCAACCAGGAGCATGAGGACATCATGAAACTGCGGCCTGACCTGCCAATGTGCATCCGCCATATTATCAATAAGGCCCTGGAGAAGGACCGGGAGCAGCGCTATCAGACCGGTAACGAGATGGCGACAGAGCTGCGTATGTGTATGAAAATGGTCAACTGATGCGGCAGCGTCTGCGTCGAGCTATTCGCATGGCGGGCGTGAGCGACATCGGTCGTTGCCGTGGTCGCAACGAGGACAGCATCAGGTGGAATGAAGAGTACGGCATCATAACGCTGGCAGATGGAATGGGAGGGGCGAAGGCCGGTGAGGTGGCCAGTGGCATCGTAACAGAGACCATGTTGACGGGTGTGCGTGAAGAGATAGATGGTCTGCAGACAGAGTTGACGGAGATGGTCGAGGGGCAGGGCTATCGGCGCGGCAGTCTAATTCTGGGTAGCACACTGCAGAGGGCCAACCAGCTGGTGCGGCGTATAGTAGAGAGTCAGCCCCAATATGATGGCATGGGTACAACCAGTGTCACGCTACTGTTCTACGACAATATGGTGTCGGTGTGTCACGTTGGAGATTCGCGTCTCTATCTGTTACGGGAGGGTTGCCTGCAACAGATAACCGAAGACCATACAGTTGTACAGGATATGGTCAGAAATGGCTTCTATACTAAAGAGCAGGGACAGAAGTCAGAGATTAAAAATATCGTCACGCGTGCTGTAGGTATCGCTGATGAGTTACAGATAGATCTGCAAGAGGAGGAGCTGCTGCCTGAGGACCTGCTGCTGGTCTGTTCCGATGGTCTGACAGATATGGTGGATGATAGTCAGATTGAGAGGGTGCTGGTAGATGGAGGTGAGCTCAAGGATATTGCTCAGGGTCTAGTGGATTTGGCAAATGAGAATGGCGGTAATGATAATGTGTCTGTTGTTCTGGCTCGGGTAGTGTCGACTTACAGTACTGAGCGCAGCATAGGACAAAAGATTTTGGACTGGTTTTTCTGAGAGGATGACATGGCAAAACTGATATTAATGAAGGATGGCGAGCAGCAGATGCAGTATAAGCTGGAGGCGTACGAGACCGTAATCGGGCGCACCCAGGAGAGTGACATCATTATCAGTGATGATGCAGTGAGCCGTCGCCATGTGCGCATCATCTGTATATTGGGTGACTGTTTTATGGAGGACCTGGATAGTGTCAACGGTACTATGTTGAACCGGCGGCTGACCAAAAAGAGTCCGTTGCAGGATGGAGATATCATCAGCATAGGCAGGCACGATCTGAAATATGTCGCTGGCTCGAAAGAGGTTGCCGCAGATAAAGAGGACTATGACAAGACCCGCTTCTTTCTTATGCAGCAGTTGAGCAACGATGACAAGAGTATAACCAGCGCAGAGAGTATGGACCTTGGCGCGAGCGCGACAGCAAACGAGGGTGAGGTTATGGCAGAAGAGACCTCTGAGCCATCTCTTGATGCCGTGTCAGAATCGGAGCCCACAGCTACATCGCCGGAGGGACCTCCAAGGATATATGCAGAGGCCCCGAACGGTCGTTCCGGCAGGCTTACCCTGATCACAGGCAATAAACGTGGCCGCGAGTTACCACTGATCAAGGATGTTACCGGTATCGGCCGCTCCGGCAACCGCATCGCCGCCATTACCCGCAGGACCCATGGCTATTTTCTGGTGCCACTGGAGGTGGATGGGCCAGATCATACCGTGGTAAAGGCTAACGGCGAACCGGTCGGCTGTAATATCTATCCCCTCTGTTCAGACGATCTGCTGGAGTTTGGGAATATCAAGATGGAGTTCTCTTTCAAGTAACGCTGCCGTTCAACCGTCGCTGGCTGTATGAACATCGGACTTGCTATCTGTCCGCTGTTTTATTGCGAGCAGCAGTAGCAGACATGAGATAAAACAGAGACCAAACGAGTAGGCCCAACCCTCTACGATGCGAGGCCAAAAGCCGTTAATCATCTTTGAGGCCTGGATAAATGCCTCAAGACGCCCGGCACTCTTGTCCAGGCCTATGCTCGCTCCTTGTGCTACAAAAGAGGATGATGAGATATGAAATATATAGAGGGCATTTACTACGACAGATATAGCAAATGCCTTCAAAATATTTTTCGCATTCATCATCACTCTCGGTTCAGATACAACAGAAGAGCCCGGCGCTACTTCTCCGCGTTTTTCTTGGACTCTGCAATGATCGCCTGACAGGCGCCACCCTCAGGGTCGTTTTCACACACCTGCTTGATTGATTCACACGCCGCCATGCCCATGGAGATCACCATCCCCTCCATCGCCGCTGCCATCGGATGCTGCTCGCCGGTGCTGCTGTTTTCGCTCTTCATTCCCTCCGCGGCTTCGGTGACGTGGTTCTTACAATCCTCATACACGGCTACCCATTCAGGCTCACTGCTACAGCCACTAAAGGTTGCTGTAAGCGCGGCCACTGGTAGTAGCAGAAGTAGATGTTTTTTCATGCTATGACTCCTCTGGTCTTCAGACCATTTTACGTAATTCATACTCTAAAATACCCTCTGCCCCGGCACCCTTCAGGCGGGGGATCAGATCGCGTACCTCGTTACTGTCTACCACCGTCTCAATCGCCAGCCACTCTTTATCATGCAGACTGTTGACCGTAGGGGCATGCAGGCTGGGTAGCATGGCTACCACTGCCTCCAATTGTTTAGCCGGCACGTTCATCTTCAGTGCCACCTTCTGCCGCGCCTGCAGTGCCGCCTGCAGCATCAGCGATATCTGTTCTATCTTCGCCCGCTTCCATGGGTTTGCCAGCGCCGCCTTGTTGGTTATCAACCTGGTCTCGGTATGCAGCAGGTCACAGACGATGCGCAGGCCGTGGGCCTTGATGGTGCTGCCGGTCTCGGTGATCTCTACCACTGCGTCCACCAGCCCCTCTACCGCCTTTGCCTCGGTCGCACCCCAGGAGAACTCAACCGTGGCCTCAATCCCACGCTCCTGCAGATAGCGGGTGGTAAAACCGACCAGCTCCGTTGCAATCTTTTTCCCCTGCAGGTCCTCTATCGATTGAATAGGGGAGTTCTGTGGCACCACCAGTACCCAGCGACACGGCTGGTCAGAGCTCTTGGAGTATACCAACTCGCAGATCTCCTCCACCTCGGCCGCCGTCTCCAGGATCCAGTCGTGGCCGGTCAGGCCGAGGTCCAGGGTACCGTTGGCCACATAGGGGGCCATCTCCTGAGAGCGCACCAGGGCACACTGGATCTCCGGATCATTGATGTGGGGGAAGTAGTTGCGGGAGCGGGGTGTTATCTCCCACCCCGCCTGGGAGAAGAGTGAGATAGTGGCCTTCTCCAGACTCCCCTTGGGTACCCCCAGTTTTAGCTGCTGCATGCTGTTGCCTCTCTTTTTTTGATGCTGCTATTGTCGGTGTTATCCCGCGCTTTGCCAACTACCATGGTAACAGTTTTGAGAAACCTATGATTAATTCAGGGCTTCCAGCGGCACAGGGATGTGCCGCCATTTTCGATCACTGAAGGTGATTGAAAATGGAGGAAACAGGAAATCGCATTTTCTGTTTCCGTGCTCTGATAATGCCATGGATGCGTTGCTACCCCATTTAGTTTACTTTGTGAGGGTGTAATTCCTTATGTTGCCAGGCTTTTGCAGCTTTATTGGTGTTTGAGACACGAAAATCAAACATGTAGCGTCCCTTCTCCCTTCGGGAGAAGGACAGGATGAGGGGATTAATAAAATCAAAGCATTAGCTTTTCAGACCCCCTCACCCTAACCCTCTCCCGGAGGGAGAGGGGATTATGTGGGAAAGCAGCGCCATGGATGGCATTTATCAGAGCCCTAATAGGCAGTACGGGCCAGCGCCCACACATCCACCCGCTTGACCCCACCCCTGCGCAACACCCTGGCCAGCTCGGCCACGGTGTTGCCGGTGGTCACGACATCGTCCAGCAGGGCGACATGGTCGGCCGCTATCTCTTTCGATAGCTCGAAGGCGCCGCGGACATTACTGCGTCTCTCCTTGATATGCAGGGCCGATTGGCTGCTGGTGGCCCTGATCCGGCGGCAGCTGCTGAGATCAATGGGGATATCGAGTTGCCGACCAAGTGGGCGTGCCAGCTCCACCGCCTGGTTATAGCCCCTCTCCCGGAGTCGCTTACGGTGCAGCGGTACCGGGATCAGCAGCTGGGGCATCTCGGTCGGTGTGGAGTCGAGGATCTGCTCCAGCAGTAGTGTCGACAGCATACGTCCGTATTGCAGCCTGGCGTGAAACTTGAGCCCGGCTATCAGGTCGGCGACCGGGTGCTGGTATATCAGTGGTGCGATAGTGCGTTCAAACGGCAGTCGCCGCTGCAGACATGCCCCGCAGAGGCTGCCTGCAGGCACGGAGGAGGGCAGCGGCAGGGCGCAGCGGTAGCAGTAGTGGGAGTTGTGCGGCAGCTCCTTGCGGCACGCGGGACAGAGGTCGATGTCCCTGGCGTTGTCACCGGCCCCACCGCAGAGCAGACAGCGCGAGGGGTAGATAGACCGTTGTATAAATAATGGCCAATTGTAAACCATGAGATCCTTCTCGGTTGACAGTGGGGCAGCTTTCCTTACCATTGGCTGGTTGGTCGATTTTACACTTAATACGAATTGAAGGGCAGAGATTATGGGTGAGCAGAAGCTACGTCACGACTGGGAGATTGATGAGATCGAGGGGCTATTGGACCTCCCCTTCAACGATCTGATATTCAAGGCCCACTCCATCCACCGGCAGAACTTTGACCCCAATAGTGTCCAGGTCAGTAGTCTGCTCAGCATCAAGACCGGGGCCTGTGCCGAGGACTGTGGCTACTGCTCGCAGAGCGCCAAGCACTCCGCCGATCTGCAGCCGGAGCGACTGCTGCCGCTGGATGATGTGATTCAGGCCGCCCAGGCAGCAAAGGATAAGGGTGCCACCCGTTTCTGTATGGGGGCGGCGTGGCGTAACCCCACGGATAGCAATCTGGAGCGGGTCATAGAGATGATCGAGGCGGTGCATGGGCTCGATATGGAGAGCTGTGTGACCCTGGGTATGCTGACCGAGAAGCAGGCCGCCCGCCTGGGGGAGGTCGGACTCAACTACTACAACCACAACCTGGATACCTCTCCCGAGTTCTACAGTAACGTGGTTACCACCCGCACCTATCAGGACCGCCTGCAGACCCTCGAATATATCCGTGCTCAGGGTATCAACACCTGTAGCGGCGGTATCTTGGGGATGGGGGAGTCACGCCGGGACCGCGCCTCCATGCTGCGGGAGCTGGCGAATCTGCCCAGACACCCGACCTCCGTACCGATAAACATGCTGGTCCAGGTGGAGGGTACCCCGCTGTATGGCGCTGCAGAGTTGGACCCGTTCGAGTTTGTGCGGGTAGTCGCCGCGGCCCGTATCATGATGCCAAGGTCCAATGTACGGCTCTCCGCCGGGCGGAGCGAGATGAACGACCAGATGCAGGCCCTCTGTTTCCTCGCCGGCGCCAACTCCATTTTCTATGGAGAGCGGCTGCTGACTACCGAAAATCCGGATGCCGATAGGGACCGTGATCTGTTGCAGCGCCTCGGCATGCAGTTCGAGCAGCGTCAACAGCACCCGAGTCTAAACCTTGGCAGCGGTGCAGACAGCGTTCAGGCCTGATCCGGATATGAAGCCACTGCGACCAGAGCTGGACAGGCGCAAAGAGGAGCACCTCTATCGCCGTCGCAGGGTGGTGTCCGGCTCCCAGGGGGCGGAGGTTGTGGTCGATGGCAGGGCGATGCTGGGCTTCTGCAGTAACGACTATCTTGGGCTGGCCAACCATCCAGAGGTGGTTGCAGCACTGCAGCAGGGTGCGGAGCGCTGGGGGGTCGGTAGTGGCGCCTCGCATCTGGTCAGCGGCCACACCTCCGAACATCACGCCCTGGAGGAGGAGTTGGCGGAATTCACCGGGCGTCCCCGCGCGCTCCTGTTCTCAACCGGGTATATGGCAAATCAGGGGGTGATTACGGCCCTGCTGGGGCGTGGCGATACGGTCTATGAAGACCGCCTCAATCATGCATCCCTGATCGATGGCGGCCTGCTCTCCCAGGCCAATTTCAAACGCTTCGCCCACTCCGATATGGAGGCCCTGGAGCAGCATTTGGATTCCAAGGATGGCGGTGAGGCCCTGGTGGCGGTGGATGGCCTCTTCAGCATGGATGGCGATATTGCCCCTCTGCGCAGGCTGGCCGAGATCTGCAGGCAGAGATCGGCCTGGCTGATGGTGGATGATGCCCACGGCATAGGTGTGCTGGGGGAAAATGGTGCGGGCAGCCTGGAGCACTTCGGTCTGGGGCTGGATGAGGTGCCGATCCTGATGGGTACCTTGGGCAAGGCCTTCGGTACCTTCGGCGCCTTTGTCGCCGGCTCCGAGGAGCTGATCGAGACCCTGATCCAGTCCGCACGCAGCTATATCTATACAACCGCCCTGCCGCCGGCGCTGGCCGCCGCAACCCGTGTCTCCCTGCGGTTGGTGCAGGAGGAGGGGTGGCGGCGGGAGCGGCTGCAGGAGTTGATTGCCAGGTTCCGTCGCGGGGTGGAGGAGATCGGCCTGCCGCTGATGCAGTCGACCACCCCGATCCAGCCGATAGTGGCAGGGAGCTCAGAGCAGGCGCTTGAGTGGAGCAGACGCCTCGAGGATGAGGGGATACTGGTAACCGCAATCCGTCCACCGACAGTCCCCAAGGGGGGCGCGCGGCTGCGTATCACCCTCTCTTGTAGCCATAGTGATGAGCAGCTGCAGCGACTGCTGCAGGCGCTGGAGAGACTCCAGGGATGAGACTGCACACCACTACAATGGGGGAGGGGAGAGAGCTGTTGCTACTGCATGGTTGGGGCATGAACAGCGCCATATGGGGCGCGTTCGCCGACACGCTGGGTCAGAGGTATCGAGTCACCCTGGTCGATCTTCCCGGCCACGGTGAGAGTGGCTACACCCCAGGTAAGGGGTCGCTGGATGAGTGGGTGGAGATGGTGCTGGCGGAGGCCCCGGAGCAGTCGGTCTGGATCGGCTGGTCTCTCGGCTCCATGCTGGCACAGCGGGCGGCGGCGGTTGCACCGCAGCGTATCTCCGGGCTGGTAACGCTCGCCGGTACGCCACGGTTTACTCGCGCGGATGGCTGGGACCACGCCATTGCAACAGAGGTGCTGCAGCAGTTCGCCCAGGAGCTGGAGCGGGACCACCAGCAGACATTGGGGCGCTTCCTCGCACTGCAACTGCAGGGGGACAGAGGCGCGCGCGACCTGTTGCGCAGTCTGCGCCAACAGTTGGCGGACCGGCCGGCCCCGGCCCCCGGTGCCCTGGAGGCCGGTCTACAGCTACTGTTGAGTGTGGATCTGCGGGACCAGCTGCCGACCATCAGCTGTCCGCAGCTCTGGATATTGGGTGAGCGCGACACCCTGGTGCCGGCGGCGCTGGGTGGGGAGTTGCAGCGACTGCTGCCGCAGGCTCTGGTCAAGATAGTGTCGAGGGCGGCCCACACCCCATTTCTGTCGCACCCGGAGTATTGTATCGAGCAGTTGGAGGGGCTTTTGGAAATCATCCACTAGTGGGGGGTATGAATTACTGCTGTTCCGCTTAGATTAAATGGTAGAGCAGATATACATTGTGCTGAATGGCTATTACGTGATCACAGTAATTATGAGACATGAAATTTATGGTTGTGCGTCCCTTCTCCCTTCGGGAGAAGGACAGGATGAGGGGATCAATACAATCAAAGGGTTATCTGTTTAGACCCCCTCACCCTAACCCTCTCCCAGAGGGAGAGGGAAATATTTGGGACAGTACTGGGTATGAATAGAGCTTTGATATGAGTGAACCAAATATAAAAATAGACAAGCGCCAGGCGCGCCGCGCCTTCTCCCGGGCGGCTGATCGCTATGATGACGTGGCGGTACTGCAGCGGGAGATCGGCCACCGCATGCTCGAACGGCTGCAGTGGATCAGGCTGGCGCCTAAACGCATACTCGATCTGGGTGCGGGTACCGGGCTGGCCGCCGCAGCCCTGGCCGAGCGTTACCAAGAGGCGGATGTGATCACCCTCGATTTTGCCCTGCCGATGCTGCAGCTGGCACAGCACCACGGCCCCAGTCGTATCTGCGGTGATCTGGAGCATCCACCCCTGGCCGACGACACGATCGATCTGATCTACTCTAACCTGGCCCTGCAGTGGAGCAATGAACTCGAACATACCTTCAGTGAGCTGCGGCGGATCCTGCGTCCGGGCGGGCTGCTGATGTTTTCAACCTTTGGCCCGGATACCCTGCAGGAGCTGCGGGCGGCATGGGGCAGTGTGGATGGCAGTAGCCATGTCAGCAGTTTTCTCGATATGCATATTATCGGGGACATGCTGCTGCAGGCAGGGTTTGCCGAGTCGGTCATGGATGTGGACCGTATGACCCTGACCTATGGTAGGGTCGAGGAGTTGATGCGTGATCTCAAGGTCCTGGGTGCGCACAACGTCACCAGCGACAGGCCGCGTGGTCTCACCGGCAAGGGGCAGATGGCGGCGATGCGGGAGGCCTATGAGCAGTTCCGGGTAGATGGGCTGCTACCGGCGAGCTATGAGGTGATCTACGGCCACGCCTGGGTCCCGGAGCAGGCCTCCGTGTCCGTCTCGCTAGAGGATATAAGATAACCGATGAACCTAGGCTATTTTATAACCGGCACCGATACCGGCTGCGGCAAGACCGAGATCACCCTCGCTCTGATGCAGCTGCTACAGGCGCAGGGCAGGAGTGTGCTGGGGATGAAGCCGGTAGCCTCAGGGGCGGTCGAGAGCGCACAGGGGCTGCGTAACGACGACGCCCTGCGGATCCAGCAGGCAGGTTCACAGCAGCTACCCTACGCCACGGTCAATCCATATATATACCAGCCTGCCATCGCCCCCCATCTGGCGGCGGAGCAGCAGGGTGAAGAGATCCGGTTCCAGCGGATCCGTGACGGCTACCTGGAGCTGGCCTCCCTGGCGGATGTGGTGCTGGTCGAGGGTGTAGGTGGGTGGCGGGTCCCGCTGGGGCCGGACGGCGATGTCGCCGAACTGGCATCCACTTTAGGTCTGCCGCTTATCCTGGTGGTCGGCCTGCGCCTTGGCTGTATCAACCACGCCCTGCTGAGTGTGGAGTCGATCGCTGCCTCTGGTCTGCAACTGGCCGGCTGGGTGGCCAACCAGGTGGAGCCGGATATGGATGAGCTAGAGGGTAATATCGCCACCCTGGAGCAGCGGATTGCGGCCCCCTGTATCGGTAAAATCCCCTATCTTGAGAAGGTTACAGCAGATACAGTGGCCGCCGGGCTTTCTCTACCCAGGTAAACTCCGTACAATTAGCGACTTTCGACCTTCCAAGAAGCGAGCATGAGCAGACATAAAATTTACAATACCAATGTTGCCGCCGAGCGCATCCTGATCGCGCCGGTGGAGCTGAAGCGCCACCTCCCCAACTCTGTGGTGGGTGAGGACACGGTGTGGCAGGCGCGTCAGACCATCAAGGACATCCTCACCGGCAAGGATCATCGTCTGCTGGTGGTGACAGGGCCGTGCTCGATTCACGACGTCGATGCGGCCAGGGAGTATGCCGAGAGGCTGCAGGCGCTGCGCGAAGAGCTGGCGGAGAGCCTCTACATAGTTATGCGGATCTATTTCGAGAAGCCGCGTACCACGGTGGGTTGGAAGGGGTTGATCAACGATCCATATATGGATGACTCATTCCGGATCGAAGAGGGTCTGCATAAGGCGCGTCAGCTGCTGTTGTGGCTGGCCGAACTTGGTCTGCCGGCGGCTACCGAGGCGCTGGATCCAATCAGTCCGCAGTACCTCTCCGACCTGTTTGCCTGGGCCGCTATCGGTGCGCGCACCACCGAGTCCCAGACCCATCGGGAGATGGCCAGTGGTCTCTCCATGCCGGTGGGGTTTAAGAATGGCACCGATGGTGGGTTGGATGTAGCTATCAACGCACTCCACTCTGTCTCGCAGTCGCATAACTTTCTGGGGATAAACCAGCAGGGGCAGGTGACGGTGGTCAAGACCACCGGGAATGTCTGCGGCCATGTGATCCTGCGTGGTGGTGGCGGCAAGCCAAACTACGATGCCGAGCATATCGCCCAGTGTGAAGAGGCGCTACGCAAGGCGGGTCTGCAGGAGAAGATCATGGTCGACTGTAGCCACGCCAACTCCAGCAAACAGCCGGAGCTGCAGCTCAAGGTTGGAGAGGATGTGACCCAACAGATAGTGGATGGCAACAGATCCATCATGGGTATTATGCTTGAGAGCAACCTGCATGCAGGTAATCAACCGATCCCGGCCGACCTCAACAAGTTGAAGTATGGCGTCTCAGTGACCGATGGCTGTATCAATTGGGACGATACCGAGCAGCTGTTGCGGGACATGGCCGGCAAACTCAAGGGGCCGCTGCAGGAGCGGCAGAGTTAGTTAATCTCGTCATTCCACAAAAGACACATTGTCATCCCGCGGCTTGACCGCGGGATCCAGGATGTAGGGCGCAATAACCAACGGGCATTGCGCCGTATGGTGCTTACGATTATCGGGGTGGTTCACTCCGTCACTTTTACGCCATGACCATGCTTTTGTCACTTACTGTGTTTATTGTGTGGTTACGATTGAAGGAAATATATGGACTGGCATCAATCAGCTGGCTACTACGTGGAGATTCCTTATGGAAAGGAGATCAGATTTCCTAACCGATGCGTTGTTTGCGATCAAGCGACCGCCGGCACTACTATCCTAATGCATGGCAATCCAGTGGGATACTACGGTTTATGGGTTTGGCAATTCAGAATGGGGAAAAAGATAGAGGTCCCTGCACACCAAAGCTGCGGAGCTGAATTGAAAAGTAGTATTTTTCTAAGAACTATAATCATATTGATTATTGCGATAATCGTTTTGGCATTCACTATTTACTACGAGTGGAGTAAATGGACAATGATAGGGGTATTAATTACTATTTTGCTATTCCCTATTATGTGGCAGCTAACGAATGCCCCACCATTCGAATTTGAGTTTCAAGATGGTATGTATGAATTCAGATTTTCCAACCCCGACTATGCAAATGAGTTTGCAAGATTAAACAAAACAACAGTCCAACAGTAATAAATAAGAATCGTTATTTGGATTAATTATTGTAAAAGCTATCCAGCATTTGGGTGGCTTTTTAATTTCCACGCAAAATATATCCTCACTTCCAGCGCTGTTTTTACACGTAAAAAACCATAGTGCTAGCAAGTTAATCTTAATAAAAACAAATAGTCACAAGTCATCATTGCATGACATCTATCACGTTTTGTAATTTTCTATTACCAACAGTTTTGAACGAAGTCTCATCATCAGCTTTTACAGCTTGTTCCGTAATCGTTAATAAATAAATGTGTGTACTGAAACAATAACAAGATTAACCACACAAAGAGAGAGGAGATGATATGCAATACTTAACCAACCGACGAATGCCGTTGATTATGCTTGGCATTATCTCAACAACTTCAGTTGCATTAGCTGAAGACATGACTATCAATCGTTTGCTTGCCTCCCAGTGCGCACAATGTCATGGCACTTATGGGCGTGCTGTAGGAGACATTGATTCGCTTGCTGGAGAAAACGATCTGTATGAAGAAGTTATGGAGATGCGTAGAGAAGACAGACCTGATGACATTATGGATCATCAGGCGCTAGGCTATACGGAAGACCAGATCCGTCGCATAGCCGCATACTACGGCACAATTAGTGAGTCTGGTAATTCTGGTAATGGGTCTGGTGGTTCTGGCTCTTCTGGTGATTCAAACTCTGAGGGTGAAAAGAAAAAAAGAGATAGACATAGAGATAGAGACAAGAAAAGAGATAGGAAGAGAGATAGAGATAGAGGGGATGATTGAAGGTACACCATCCCTAGTTGGCATATCCCTAATCTAAGCAAAAGCGGAGTCTGAATTCATGAATATTAATCGTAGACATTTTATTAAAGCTACAGCGTCAGGTCTGGCCATAGCAGGTTTTCCAGGTATTATCAGTGCCGCATCCAGGCCTCATGTCCTTGTTATTGGTGGTGGCTTTGCCGGTGCTACCGTATCCAAATACCTACGTCTATGGAGCAATTATGGTGTAGACGTAACTATGGTAGACCCAAACCCACATCATACCTCATGCGTGTTAAGTAACATGGTGCTAAACACACAGTTACCGTTAACAGATTTGCAAATGCCTTACTCCAATCTTGAATCAAAATATGGGGTAACAGTGATTCAAGATAAAGCTGTGGAAATACAGGGTACTCAAGTTCGCCTCTCAACTGGTAGCTTGCAGGCATACGACAGAGTGGTTGTGGCAACAGGTATCGGCTTTAATAAACCGGGTGCTTTTGATGAGCGTATAAGTCCCCATGCCTGGATTGCAGGAGATCAAACTACGCTGTTAGCAAACAAGATTAATGCAATGAAGCCCAATTCAACTTTTATCATGACCATTCCAAAAGCACCTTATCGCTGCCCACCGGGGCCTTATGAGCGCGCTTGTTTGGTTGCAAATCATATGTTGAGCATGGGAGTTACCTCTGTAGATTCACCCAGTGTGATAGTGCTGGATGCAAATTCCAGCATACAGGCAGAAGCTGAGACATTTTCACGTGCGTTCAGTGGGCTATATGGGAATGTTCTTCAATACGTACCTGATGCAGAGTTGCTCGGTGTGTATTCATCGTCTGGCAGAGTCTGGACTAGTGCGGGAGATTTCCAAGGCGATGTCCTGAATATAATTCCAGAGAATAGGGCTACTGACTTTGTTCGCCAATCAGGACTAACTGCGGGTGATAACTGGGCGCCAGTTGATCCGACTACTTACGAATCCACCCTTTCAAACTTTGCCGGTGTACATGTGATTGGTGACTCCCAAAATACTACACAACCTAAATCAGCTCACATGGCAAATGCCCAGGCAAAAATATGCGCTGATGCAATTCTACGTTCACTTGCAGGGCTGCCTACAGACTCACAAGAGCGCCTTGAAAATCTGACAACCAACTCAGCCTGCTATAGTCCAATATCGCGTAGCCAGGCATCCTGGCTAACGGCAAACTTCGCCTATAACAGCGGCTCGCAACAGATGCAGCTGACTCACATGGGGGCATCAGGAGGATGGAGCAGAAAAGGCCACAAACAGATGTTTATATGGGCTAACAATCTGTTTAATGACTGTTTTGGGTAGTCATTATCAGACAAACATCTTTAGCCGGCTGTGCACTTAGTGGTGGCCGATTGCAAAGCAAAGGGGGCGGATGGATTATTTAATATCCATCCCGTCCCCTTTCTATACTCTTCCATACTATTTTTCGTGCGCTTCCCATTCATCTGCATACTCTTCGCCTGCGGCATCTACAACCCTCTTAAATTCTTCACTAAAGAACAGGGCTGCAGCCTCCTTTCGTGCCTTTGAGTACACAGGGGTGGAATACATCTTATTGAACACCAGGTCATGTACGAGGGTATGGTAATCTGCGAACTGTCCGGGACCTAATAGCCAGATAGCCGGGACAGTGTGCGTTTCGGCTACGGACATATCTGTTGTGCGCGCACAGTCGTACTCCGGCATCAACTCCTTAAATGTACCCACAAACCTCTCACAGCTATTGTCTTCAGCTTTGACCATCCCACTGTGGCACTCGTGATAATAGTTATCGATGAGTGGGCCCAGTTTCTGGGCAGGGCAAGTAACATTAAGTTGTGTGCTGGTATCGACAGCCTCGGCTGCAAGGCATTGCGTGCCTGCAAATATGATCATCAATGTTAATATTGTTCTGTGGTGCATTCTCACCCCTATCATTTTAAGTTTTTACACTGACCCCGTTTTCCGGGCACACTTCTCCAGCGCCAGTTCGGCTTTTCTTTTGCTTAGAGCATACTCGGTGCTCCTCAAAAACTGCAACAGCGGCCTTACTCGCAAAGCTGAAATGGTGGACGCATAGATCAGACGACACTGCGGATTTGCCGTGGAGATGGCATGGCAGAGATTTGTCGTACCGGTGATGTTGACTTCGTTGTATGTCTCGGTTTGAGAAAGACTGACCTGGGCTGCAAGATGATAGCAAGTGACCGTATCACGAACCAGTTCCTTTAAGCTATCCACATCAAGAAGATCGCCATGGACAAGCTCAATTTGCTTATTGTTCTGCAAATGCTGAGCCCTGCTCTCATTGCGAACTAGGCATTTCACCAGATGCCCCTCTCTCAGCAGAAATTCCAGCAGTCTCCCGCCAAGAACCCCGGTAGCACCTGTGAGCGCAATTACCATTATTTCATCTCCAGGTATCTGCAGTATCTGGGGATAGTATACCTATTGATCAGGAGATAGACAGAAATAGGTATACTGTCCTTGTAATCGTCTATTTGAATATAATAGAGAAATAACCTTTATTTTCTTCAAAAAGATGTGGCGGTTCGCTCCTATCATGCAAGATGCTATCGCCAACCGATTTTCCACTATGGAGTCCTCTTTTTATCACTTCAGGGTTAATAAACACGTGGAGATCATCGGGAAAATTGGGAGGGTCGACACTAGGGTAATCATAGTTTCCGTTACAGGTAGCTGGTTCTGGAATATCGATGGTTAACAATGACAGTGCACTATGAAAGTCCTTATTGTATTTAATTTCAAATGATATAGCTCCATCAGCATCCTTGCCACAATCTGCTACAAAGTCCTCGCCAGGCTCGTGGCGACGATCGTGGCAATTATAGAAGGAGACGAATTCTTGTGGTACAAAACCCCTAATAGAAAATTCCTTGGATATATCTTCATACGTAAGGACGGCAACACCTTTGTAATCTGATATGCGAACATCGCACTTGCTATGATGGGAGCTGCCGCGCGTTTTATAACTCACTACTTTATCGGCTTTGAATTCGAAGGCGATAGCATGGCAGGACATGCTGCCTGGCTGAAGATTGTGTTTAATAGTGTAACAAGGATCCCAGAGCGGACCATGTAAGCCGTGGACGTATATACCTACTCTATTGGATAACGCCGTATTTATTTCATCATAGTATGCAATCCAGCAGGCCTGGGTATCTGCGCATTTTAAAAAATTATTTAAGGCTGCTGATGCTTGAGAACTTTTACTAATATCTATATTTTGAATAGGCACAGGTGGTGGAGTTTTTCCAGAATAGAAGCCTTTACTATCTACAGAGGGGGCGGCCAATGCAGAAGGAGCAATCAAGATGCATAGCACCACAAAAGCGCAGAGAGAGCGGGATATGTGGAGCATGGAGGTCACCCGTGATAATAGAGTGTGGCGAGTGACGACCTGAGGCATTTTTTTAATGATTCTATAGAATTCAGCTGGATGCTCTGTTTGGGAGTTAGTATGCGAGTATGTCCCTTTTATTTTCATTTACGCTCTCCTGTTTGTTATACACCCCTGCCTGTAGCAGATGCCAGCCAACCGTTGGACAATATTATAATTGTAATGTTCCGCCAACCCTCCAAAGCCTGTTCCAGGTGGACAGGTGGTTGCATAAGGTGTGTTTTTCAGTATCTGGAAAAATAGGGGAGGTTCACTCAGTCCCCTTGTTTCTTGATTCCTCTTCCCTTGCTTCCTCCTCCCTTGCTTCCTCCCCCCTTGCTTCCTCTTCCCTTGCTTCCTCTTCCCTTGCTTCCTCCTCCCTTGCTTTCTCTTCCCTTGCTTCCTCCTCCCTGCCATGCAATGTCCATTCCATCCAGGATGTATCGTGAGCGCGAGTACCTGCTATTACTTCAGCGCCATTTTTTAGTGGCATGTCAAGTGGACCAATATCAATATTGATGCCAGAATAATTATTAGTCCATGTTATAAGCAATGATAATTGACCGCTTTCATTAATATTCCCTGTTAACTCTAACTGTTCGACCAATCCAGCAGTATTACATCCTCCTGAATAATACCGTAGTCCCTTGCCATGTATCGGGCCTGGAAATGAATCAAGAACTTGAAACGGTATTTCACTTTCAACAATCTGTCTGCATGAGTCTGGTGCATTTGGGCCACTATCCCACTTTTCTTTCAGTATCCATGTTTCGGCGCAAATAGGATTACTGAACAGGATGCTTGCCAATCCTATTAATGAACTTATATTAAGTCTTGTAAATTGCATAGTAGTACCTCATTCTTGGCGCCCTTACACATAACGTCATAACACAGGGGCGCGAGTGAAACGAGCGTCTGACCTTACCCCAATAAAATTGACACCCATTATGCCGCCATCCTTTGGTATCTGGCAGGAAAATCATAGCCAATCCCGGAATGCAGTCGCTCATAATTATAGAAATGAATGTAGTCCATAATATATGCGGTTGCCTCTTCCAGCGTCCTGAAGTGGTTAAAATATACCATCTCCGTCTTCAGGCTCTGAAAGAATGATTCCATATGCGCATTGTCCCAGCAGTGCCCTTTTCGGCTCATACTGATCCGGATGCCCCTTTCCGCCAGCGCCTCCATGTAAATCCGTGACGCGTACTCCGAACCCTGGTCCGAATGGAATATCAGGCCATCCTCAACCGGGTTACCCTGCACTGCCATTAGAAGGGATTCTCGCACCAGTTCGGCCGATCTGTTTTTATCAAATGCCCAGCCGATAATCTCCCGGCTGTAAAGATCCATGACCACGCTCAGGTAGCTCCACCGCCTGCCAACCCGAATAAAGGTAATATCCCCTACCCAGACCTGATTCCTGGCCGTTACCTCCTCGCGGCTCAATAGCAGATTTTTGCTGTCCCACATGCGCTGATGCCGATGCGCGTGCCGCTTAAAACGCCGGGCCTTCTTTCCCATAATGCCGTTTTCCCGCATGATCCGGGCAACCCGGTGCCGCCCGCAGACGATCCCCTGCTGTTTCAGTGCCGCATGCACTCTTGGATATCCATAGGTCTGACGGCTTTCCTCATGCACTTCCTGGATCTGCTCCAGCAGGGACTCATTATCCAATGTTCGCCGGCTCTTCTCCCGTTTTACCCATGCATAGTAGCCAGCCCTGGTCACGCCGAGCTTGCGACACAGGAGCGCTATGGAGCTGCGCTTTCTGTGCGCATGGATAAAACGGAAGCTATCTACTTTTTTCCGGGGAAAATCCTTTCGGCCTTCTTGAGAACCGCGTTTTCCTCCCGCACTCGCTTGAGTTCGCGCTCTAACTTCTTGATCTTTTCCTTGGCTTTGAGCAGTTCGTCTCTGGAGCGCGCTTCCTGATCGTTATTTTCCAATACACCATCCCTCAGTTGTTTTTTCCACCGCGACAGCATGAAAGGATGTATACCCAGCGCATCCGCCACATCCTGCGTTTGTATATACGGATGATTTGCCACGCTGACCGCCGTATGTTTGAACTGATAATTATAGAATGTGTGTTTTCCCTTTTTCATTTCTCACCTCGTCTACTATCCAACTAAAACGAGGTGTCAATTATTTCGGGGTAGGTTCA
>JBNKMS010000004.1:0-22969 GCA_050293315.1 Sedimenticolaceae bacterium | reverse complement strand
GGCGCCTCCAGCGCGGGCAAGGGATTGCCCGTCGATGGAGCCCCTGGGGCGGTGAGGAACGGAGGGTACCCGAAGGGCAAGTCGTGGAGTGTCTTTTTCTTTCGCCTATTTCTTTTGGACAAGCAAAAGAAATAGGCTCGTAGCCTTTGCTGGGAAAAGAAAAAGAGCTTTGAAGGTTAAAGGCTACGAAACTGATTACCGGAATTTATCAAGTCACTGGATCCTGCGGCCAAGCCGCAGAGGTATATAGGCTGCGAAACTAATTACCGATGGTAAATAAAAGCGCAATAGGTCGGGCCCCGGCCTTTAAACCAGCACAAGATTATCCCTGTGGATTAACTCCTCCTCATCCACATATCCAAGGATCTCCGCTATCTTGCTGCTGGGCTGCCCCTTAATGCGGTCAGTCTCCAAGGCATCATAATTAACCAGGCCTCTGGCTATCTCCCTCAGTTGCTCATCCACACAGGAGACCACCTCACCCCGGGCAAAAGTGCCACTCACCCTGGTGACCCCTACCGCCAACAGGCTGCTGCCACGCCTGCACAGCACATCTACGGCGCCACTATCCAGCACCAGCTGACCACGTACCGACAGGTGGCTCGCCAACCACTGCTTGCGTGCGGCCTGTGACTCCTGCACCGGCTGTAGCATGGTGCCTATCTCTTCACCCTGTGATAGACGGGTCAAGACCCCCTCGGTAGCACCGGGGGCGATAATGGTCGCGGTACCGGAGCGCGCGGCGAGACGGGCGGCGCGTACCTTGGTCGCCATACCGCCAAGACCGATACCACTACCACTACCGGCAGCCACGCTATCCAGCTCCGGGTTATCCACTCTGGTATCTTTGAGCAGAGAGGCGCTGGAATTCTGCCGTGGGTCGCTATCAAACAGGCCATCCTGGTCGGTGAGCAGGATCAACAGATCGGCCTCGACCAGATTGGCCACCAATGCGGCTAGGGTGTCATTGTCGCCAAAGCGTAACTCATCATTGGCCACCGTATCATTCTCATTGACCACGGGCACTACCCCCAACCGCAGCAGGGTGGAGAGAGTACTCCGGGCATTGAGATAGCGTTTGCGGTTGGTCAGATCGTCGTGGGTCAACAGGATCTGCGCAGTATGCAGCCCCCGCTTCTGAAAACAGCTCTCGTAGGCCCGGACCAGACCCATCTGGCCAATGGCCGCAGCCGCCTGCAACTCGTGTAGGGTAACCGGGCGGTTCTCCCAACCCATGCGGCTCATCCCTTCAGCCACCGCGCCGGAAGAGACCAGTACCAGCTCCTTGCCGGCCAGCACCCACTCGGCCATCTGCTCCACCCATGAAGAGAGGCGCTCCTGAGCCAGCCCCTTGCCATCCGCAGTGAGCAGGGCGCTTCCTATCTTCACCACCCAGCGGTTAGTAGTGGGAATATGTGTGCGTGAAATCATGGTGCGATTGTAATGCTTCCTGGTTATATAGGATAGCTATCAGCCCTGTAGCGGGTCCCATGGCTCATCATCACCTTGGGTCTCCCCCGTTGCGTCTGCCCCGTCCTGTTGCAGCTCCTCCAGGCGACCCATCAGCGCCTGGATCAGCGGCCTGGTCCCGGCCCCGGTTGCAGCCGATATCGCATAGACCGGACCCTGCCAATCCAGCTCCTGCAGCAGCTCCGCTTGTCGCTGCTCAAACTCCTCCTCGGCCAGGAGGTCAAGCTTATTCAATACCAGCCAACGCTCTCTACCGGCGAGATCAGGACTAAACTTCTGCAGCTCATTCGCTATCAGGCGCACCTCATCTGCCAGCGATTTCTCCTCATCGATCGGCGCCATATCCACCAGATGCAGCAGTATGCGGGTACGGCTCAGATGTTTTAGAAACTGGATCCCCAGCCCGGCACCCTCAGCCGCCCCCTCAATCACCCCTGGTATATCGGCAATAACGAAACTGCGCTCTGAACCGACACTAACCACCCCGAGGTTGGGGTAAAGGGTAGTAAAGGGGTAGTCTGCCACCTTCGGTCTGGCGCTTGAGACCTTGCTGATCAGACTCGACTTGCCGGCATTGGGCATCCCCAGAAGACCGACATCTGCCAATAGCAGCAGCTCCAGGTGGAGCTCCCGGCGTTCACCTGGGGTGCCTGGCGTTGATTGCCTGGGAGTGCGGTTGGTACTGCTTTTAAAACGGGCATTACCGATACCGTGAAAACCGCCTTGGGCCACTAACAGCCGCTCCCCATGCCGCAACAGCTCACCGATTACTTCATCGGTATCTGCATCCTTCACCAAGGTGCCGACCGGCACCTTGATCTGGATATCCTCTCCACCACGACCGGTACGATCACGCCCCGAGCCGGGGCGACCATTCTCCGCCCGGTGCATACGTGCGTGGCGAAAATCGACCAGGGTATTCAGGCCCGCATCGGCCAACAGATAGACACTGCCACCGTCACCGCCGTCACCGCCGTCCGGACCGCCCTTAGGAATATATTTCTCACGGCGAAAACTGACACAACCGCTACCGCCGTTGCCAGCCTCTACCCGGATAGTTGCTTCATCAACAAATTTCATGGCTATAGGGTACCTCTAGCCTGGATATCTCACCAGGCGAATCCGATATTCAAGGATAGTTATTTCAAATCAAACTGTTACTGGCAATCGACGAGGCCGCCTTGAATAACACTCTGTTCTATCCGGTTTCTGGATCCTGGTGAGATTTCCAGGCTAGGAGCCCCTGATAGAGAGTTGCATAACCTTCAGCTTGATGTGATACACGCCGGTCACTCAAGGTCTCGCTAAACGCAAAAGGCCCCGTCAGATAACGACGAGGCCTTGGCTAAATCCAGCTTACAGGGCGTAATCAGGCCGGAACCACACTCACATATCTGCGCTTCTTCGGTCCCTTGATCTCGAACTTTACCACGCCATCTGCCTTGGCAAACAGGGTGTGGTCCTTACCACAGCCGACATTCACTCCGCCGTGAAACGCGGTGCCACGCTGGCGTACGATGATATTACCGGCGGTTACTGTCTGCCCGCCATAGATCTTGACGCCAAGACGTTTGGATTCTGAATCGCGACCATTACGGGTACTACCGCCTGCTTTTTTATGTGCCATTGTCTACTCCGCCTTCTTCTTGCTGCCAGCGCTAATTGCGGTGATCTCAAGCTCGGTGTACCACTGACGATGGCCCTGACGCTTCAGATGATGCTTGCGCCGCTTGAACTTGATGATCTTTACCTTTTTACCACGACCATGCTCGGTGACCTTGGCCGTGACCTTGCTACCTTTAACATAGGGGGTTCCGATAGTGACTTTATCGCCATCACCAATCATCAGGACCTTGTCGAGGGCAACCTTGGCACCCTCATCCACCCCTAGCTTCTCAACTCTGAGCTTATCGCCCTTGGAAACCCGGTACTGTTTGCCACCGGTCTGAATTACGGCATACATTTGCCCAATCTCCATACAAAATCTGTTACTTTGGATACATCGACCAAAATGCGCCGACTGAAGAGGCGGGATTCTACCCTTCAGCCAGCCACAGGTCAACTAGTCGGCTCTACGTCCTGGCGTTACATCTGTAATTAGGGACAAAAACTTGGTAGGGTAGCTCCCTCCTGTTAGCTGAGAATACCTAAATATTAAGGCCCGTATGGATATTTCCACTATTTGCGATCTGGTCGCACCGGACATGAAGGAGGTTGACCGCCTGATTCTGCGGCGTCTCAGCTCGGATGTGGTGCTGATCAACCAGATCGGCCAACACATAATAAACAGCGGCGGCAAGCGGCTACGGCCGATGATCGTCCTGCTGGCAGCACGCGCCATGGACTACCAGGGCAACCAGCATATAGATCTGGCCGCTATTATTGAGTTCATCCATACCGCCACCCTGCTGCATGATGACGTAGTAGATGGCTCCGACATGCGGCGCAACCAGGACACCGCCAACGCGGTATGGGGCAATGCCGCCAGCGTGCTAGTCGGTGATTTTCTCTACTCCCGCTCGTTTGAGATGATGGTGGATATAGAGCAGATGCGGGTCATGGAGATACTCTCCCACGCCACCAATCGCATAGCCGAGGGTGAGGTGCTACAACTGCTGCACTGTCACGCCCCGGATACCAGCGAAGAGCAGTACCGCGAGGTGATTATCCGCAAGACCGCGACCCTGTTCTCTGCCGGGGCCAGACTTGGTGGCGTGATAAGCAATGCCGCCGAGGCACAAGAGCAGGCGCTGACCGATTATGGCCTCCATCTGGGGATCGCCTTCCAGATAATTGACGACGCCCTTGACTACAGCGACTCAGCCGCCGATATTGGCAAGAACATAGGCGATGATCTGGCCGAAGGAAAACCCACCCTGCCGCTGATCAGGGCCATGCAGGTCGGCACTGCAGAACAGCAAGAAGTCCTGCGCACGGCGATTAAAAATGGAGCGCTGGAGCAGATCGGTGAGGTCAAGGCGATAATTGAATCTACCGATGCGATAGCGTACACTGCGCGCCTTGCCAGGGAGGAGGCGGACAAGGCAAAACAGGCACTGCAGGCGTTGCCGGAGTCACCCTTTCGCGATACCTTGGCAGCATTGGCCGACTTTGCCGTCCAACGTAGTAAATAGATATTCAGTCGGGGTGTAGCTCAGCCTGGTAGAGCACTGCCTTCGGGAGGCAGGGGCCGGAGGTTCGAATCCTCTCACCCCGACCAATTTGCAATAAACAACCCGTCCTAACACCGCATCAATAGCAGATAATATCCAGCACTCTATCCTGACCAGCAATTGGGTTGGAATAGGAGGCAAAATCCGGAAAACCCCAGAATCGGCAAACGCACCCACGGCCACCAGGGTATGGATATGCTGGCAAAATATCACCAATAGAAACAATAAGTAAAAATGTATGGCTAATGTGAATTAACCTCCTATTCAATAATACTTTAAACCGGTCGCTATAGTTTTATGCCAAGCGATAACGGGGGTTAGTCAGTCCAATGCAATGCTGGCTGATTCCAGGTTTAAGTATTTCGAATGGATCTACAATGATTTCATTCATATAGATGTGGGTGATCATGTTAGAACTCGCCAAGATAACCGGAACGCACACAACGGATCAGTCTGCTATTCACACTCCAAAGTTTGCAGGGGGAAGAGTGTTTACGCTTTCCCAAAAAATCGTAGGACTTATTGCTATAGGCCTTGTGGTTTATTCGTTGTTTGTTCTGCAAACGCAGGAGGAGTTGATTGAGAACACCCTTTTGGATCAGTCAAAAAAACAGGCGTTGGTATTTTTACACGGTCTGGAGCGGGAGATTGCAGCACTCCCTACTCCGCATGACTCAGCTAAATTACAAGATATAGTGCAACGATCATCACACGATATTGAGGAGTTGGAATTCTCTGTTTTCAGGCTCTACATCTACGACAGCAACGGAAATGTGTTGGCGGATACCAGCACTAATGGAGAGAAAAGAAAGAAAATACATGGATATGTTAGCAACGTCCTTAGGAATGGGAAGAACTATATGGGAGATGAGATTGAATGGAAGATGGATGCGGCACGAGGGCGTAAAATACCAGTTGTTGAAGTGCTGATTCCGATGCATCTGGCCGGTACGGTGGCTGGCGGCATTGAGGTGGAGGTCGACCTGGAGCGTACGCAAAATACTATACAGCAGCTAGATGATGCCTATGAATTGCGTACCATTGTAGTTTCTGTAGCGGCCGGCCTGGTAATGCTGGGTTTTCTCTGGCTGGTGGTGCATAGAGGCTTGTTAGGTCCTGTCTTAGAGATTGGAAAAATGTCCAGACGGATCACAGAGGGCGACCTCAGTGGTCGACTGCATGTTCGAGGACATGGCGAGCTGGCACAGTTGGGCGGTGCGGTAAACTCCATGGCCGACAGTATCGAGCAACTTATTAAGGAGCAGGAAGCCGCTTATATCCAGGTCATGCAGGCACTAGCCAAGGCATTGGAGGCCAAGGACCCATACACCGCAGGGCACTCTTCTCGAGTGTCCAGGTGGTCAGTGCGTCTGGCCAGATATATGGGATTGCCGGAAGATGAGATTGAAATCCTCAAGCAGGGGGCTTTAATGCATGATCTTGGAAAGATAGCCATCCCAGACGCCATCTTAAATAAACCGGACAAACTGACCAGTGAAGAGTTTGCTGCCATGCGCAGTCATCCGGAGATGACGGCAAATATCATGCGGCCGTTACGGCGTTTTGACCGACACCGCGAGATCGCAGCCTGGCACCATGAGAGGTGGGACGGATATGGTTATCCCGATGGTTTGAAAGGAGATGAGATACCACTGCTTGCCAGAATTGTATCAGTTGCCGATACCTGGGACGCCATGACCGGAGATAGAGTCTATCGCAAGGGGATGTCGATCGAACAGGCGTTAGAGATATTGGAGCGAGAGCGCGATTCCGGTCAATGGGATCCTGAAGTAGTGGATATCTTTGTGCAATTGGTAAGGGAGAGGAATTTGCCTGCAGCGAATACTACTTATGACACAGTTACTACGAGCAGCAACCCAACCTTGAAACACAGGATCGCTTGATCACCGAGCCCCCTCAATGAGCGCCTGAAACAGGTAATACAATAGTAAATGTGGCACCTTCTCCAGGTACCGACTGGACATCAATCTTACCTCCATGTTTATTCACAATGATATCGTAACAGATAGCGAGTCCCTGACCACTTCCCTCCCCCACTCCCTTAGTGGTAAAGAATGGATCGAAGATACGCCCTATGGCATCTTCCGGAATGCCGCCACCGTTGTCTCTTACAGTAATTACGATATTTTTCGGCAAATACTGTGTAGTCACATCAATCTGCCCCATATCCTGGCCTTTTTTACGTATTGCATAGGCAGAATTGACTATCAGGTTAAGGATGACCTGATTAAGATCACTCTCGTGCGCCATGATAGGAGATGGATTTTCAGCCAGGTTGAGCTCTATATTGGCAACAGTCTTGAACTCATTCCTACATATGGTAAGCGCACGCTCTACAACACGATTGATATCCACTAGGGTCTTCTCTTTTGAGCTGGGATGGGCAAACTCCTTCATCGCCAATATTATTTTTGAGACCTGCTTGACCCCTTGAATAGACTCCCCTACCGCCGTTGGAATCTCGGTGCGAATAAACTCCAGATCGGAATCATCTGCCTGTTGCCTCCAACGCCGCACCAATTCGGATGATGCGCCTCCCTCTACAATCCCCTCTGCCAACTGTTCATAGCCATCCATTAATTTAAGAATCTCATCAATCGAATCGCCGATGAAACGCAGGTTATCCCCTATATATTGAATTGGGGTATTGATCTCATGGGCAATTCCACCAGCCAAGGTCCCGATAGACTCCATCTTTTGAGCCTGCAGCAGCTCTCGCTCCAGTTTGCGTGCCCGCTCTTCCGCCTCGACAAGTTTTGTAATATCGGTATCCACCCAGACGGCACCGCCGCTGGACAGGGCCTGATAACTGTGCAGAATGCAACGCCCGTTCGGCAGCTTGGTCATAGGGATTGCTTCTGATATCGAGCGCTGCATGCATACATATGCCTCCTCTCCATCCGGAGTCAAAGCACCGCGCACATCATCACAAGTCTCCATATGCATCAAGTCATCGATATCAATCGAGTAGAGATCTGCAAAGGCCTTATTGATATGCATGATTCGGTTGTCTTTATCGGTAATAACAACCCCATGAGGCAAGCTCTCTACCGCCTTATGTAGCAACTTTTCTGCCCGCATACGCCGCACTTCAGCATAATCTCGGGCCTTTCTCAGATCCACTGCATAATCCTGCAGCGCAAGTGACATGGCGTTGAAACTCATGGCGGTATCGGCAAGCTCATCTTTCCCACGCACCTGTATGGTATACCCTAGTTCACCGTTGGCGACTTTGCGTGCTCCCTGCTGCAACGATACCAACTGAGTTGTCAGGATACGCCCCAGGATAAAACCGAAGATACCCACCAGAACAACCTCAATCAAAGCCACACTCATCATGTAACTTGCAGCCTCATTTAATAGGCTTTCATAGAATTTGGTAGACCACCCCAACTCCACACGGCCATAACTGTGACCATCAAGAAGGATCTCTTCCGTTACATCGAAGACATGGTCAATTTCTGCATCTCTGATATCAACATCCGTCTTAAAAGGATGCTGCAAAGCACTGACATCACCCTTCTCCGCAAGCACAGATCCGTTTGGATGACGCACCCTAATATAAACAACACCCTGGCTAGCCACGGTCTTTGCAACCAATTCATCCAGGGTTGCAAGATCCATGGCCACTACTGCGTCGGTGGTCATGGCTGCGAATAGTTGGGCCGAGGTATGCACCCTATTGTAGAATTGGTCTTTATTAGAATTAGATAGATAACGCATACCGCTGAATACCAACAACGACAACAGCAGTATTTCAATCGCGGCTACGCCAAGAATAATCTTTAATCTAAACGACACTTCAGCTCACCATGTTGAACGATCTCGGTCTGAGAACGGGTGAGACCCAACCCTCTAACATCATCCCAGTCACTATCCTTTGCCGCCTGAAACCCCTTCATCCCAATTGCTTTGAGCAATTCCGGTGAATCTTCAGATATCTTCATCATACCCTGCATAATGAGGTCGATATTTTCGGCACTGAGATCCTTATTGGCGGCATAGGCATGCGGCGTATAACCCTTGGTCTCATAAATGATATGCAATTTGGATCTCAGGTCGTCCGCAGCCCCATTAAAGGTGCGCTTAACCCCTCCACCAGCAGGATAGAAATCCGCCACCACTGAACGATATACACTATCGTGGGATTTAACATAGACCGGCTCAAACTTGATACCTTGGGCCTTCATTTCAGCCCGTGGCAACACACTAGCACCGAATGCCGCTGGCGAAGGAAAGGCGATCTTTTTCCCGGCAAGATCAGCCAATGTCTGCACCGGGCTATCTACATGCGTAACAATAATCCCTTGTAGCTTTTTATTCGCTTGATGGGCAAAGGCCCTATAACCGGATTTTTTGCTGTAATACACATAGTGATAGGGATTCATATAGGCGATATCGTACGCCCCCTGGGACAGACACGCCTCAAAACTGGGGATATCCTTCATAGTGGCGAATTCGATATGCAATCCTGTCTCTTCCGACAGGCGGGTGATAAATGGTTCCCACATCTTTGCCAGACGGCTGGCCGCCTGCTGTGGAACAACACCGAACAAGATAGTCTTTTCATCCTGGGCTACAGCCGGGTGTGGTAACAGTATTGCTACTGCCGTAATCAGGCTAATAATAGCCAGGTGTATCCTGAGAAACCCGAACATATTATCGACCACAGCCATTAGTGACTTCTGAAAAGAATATGAAGTTATTGATGACATCACTATTCCATCAATACGCTTGCCTATATTTGCCATATATCCTCCTTTTAAAAACTGGCTATCCATATGCAAGGTCTAACGTATTTCAAGCCCACTCAACCAATAGAAAATTCAGGGCAGGGATTAACCAGCCTCCCGTTACATCTGCGGCAGCCGATACAATATGCCAATCATTTTAAAAACACGGCACATATCACCCAATATCGACCAAGTAATGTAATTACTAAAGGGTTCAGGGCGAAATAAATTGACCCTACTGGATCCTGTTTCAACAGGACTAAGTTAATGGCCCGAATAGCCGAATCATCTGTTATCGTGTTAAAAGGTCTTAACGAAAAGAGGCTGGGAATGGACCCTGATTTGTTACTATTTTGCCCTGGTTACAATGCTATTCGGGGGGATGCAACATTATGAGAAAATACGCTATGTTACTGTTATTTATTGTGTTATTCTGTGCATTCGAGTAACAGCATGGGCGTGATTCAGCGTTCTGAAGGCAGGGGCCGAAGACTCCAATCCTCGTACCCGGACCAATAATTACACAACATCTACCCTGCAGCGGTATGAGGCCAACTACAATAATGTCCCAAACAGTAAAGATCGCCACCCGTAAAAGCCCGCTGGCGCTGTGGCAAGCAGAATATGTCCGTAATCGCATGTTAGAGCAGCACCCAGATCTGCAGGTCGAGCTGGTCACTATGACAACTCAGGGAGACAAGATCCTGGATGTGCCGCTGGCAAAGATCGGCGGCAAGGGGCTGTTCGTAAAGGAGCTGGAACAGGGGATGATGGCAGGGGATGCCGATATCGCCGTACACTCGATGAAGGATGTCCCGATGGATCTGCCGGAAGGTTTTGCCCTGCCGGTTATTTGTGCCCGGGAGACCCCGTTTGATGCCTTTGTCTCAAACCGCTATGACCGACTCGAAGAGCTACCGCAGGGGGCGCGGGTAGGCACCTCGAGCCTGCGCCGCTCCAGCCAGCTACTGCACCGGCGACCAGATCTGGAGATCCTTAGCCTCCGTGGTAATGTGCAGACCCGCCTGGCAAAGCTGGACAACGGGGATTTCGATGCCATTATCCTGGCCTCGGCCGGCCTGATAAGGCTGGAGCTGGAGGAGCGCATTCGCCAGCGCATACCCCCGGAGAGCATGCTCCCAGCTGTAGGCCAGGGCGCAGTGGGGATAGAGTGTCGTGCCGATGACAGCGCGACCCACTCGCTGCTAGCCTTTCTCAATGATGAAGATACCCATACTCGGGTAGCGGCAGAGCGCGCCTTCAACCACCGCCTTGAGGGTGGCTGTCAGGTACCCATCGCCGCTTATGCCGTGCTGGAGCAGGAGCAGATTTGGTTACGTGGCCTGGTAGCCAGTGTAGACGGGAAAGAACAACTATTCGCCGAGGGGCGAATGCCGCGACAGCAGGCGGAGGAGCTGGGGCGGACCCTGGCAGAAGAGCTGCTTATGCGCGGTGCCGACAGGATCCTGCAGGCACTCTAGCCAACCGCAAACCCCATAAAATAAAAAACCGGTACCTTGGGGGTGGTACCGGTAAAAAACAGACTGGACGTCTGTAAGGGGGTTAAAATGAACAAAAAGCACTGTTCAAACGTGATTTGGCCAAGCTTCAATTAACCGATCACGTGCAATTAAGAGTATAGCAATCGAAAAAAGTTCCACCTGAATATCGCTATGGGTTGATATATTTGGCGAGATTGATTGGTGGCTACGGGTGGAATTGAACCACCGACCTACGGGTTATGAGTCCGTCGCTCTCACCAACTGAGCTACGTAGCCAGGGGAATATGATGACCCTACAGGGGGCGCAAATATACCGGATCAGCGCGTAGCGTGTCAAACCACAGCGGATTACATACCGTACCTGACAGCAGCAAACTACAGGGCGCTCAACGAATTCACATGCTGAGATCTCATCCTCTCAGGCCAGATCAAGGCTGTGTTGGCCGGCTGACTTGGTGGCAAGATTCATCTAGACTGTAAGATATGCGCGGCTCTTTATGGCACCACTTTATAAGGATCTTTATTCCTATTTCTCTCCTTATGGGGGTCATCCTCACCCTATTTTTTATCCAGTCATACAACTCTGACCAGATGGCAAACCTGGCGCTAAAAAATAGTACAGCGCTGAAAAACAAGGAGATACTGGAGCGCGTTCGCCATTCAACCGCCCGGCTGTTCCAACAAAAGATAGATGACCTTATGGTGCTCGCTGAGAGTGAACCACTCAGGCAATATCTGCGTGACGACAGTATGAAAAACTGGACCTATCTGGCCCGCTGGCTTGAGACCTTCTCCAAATATAAAAATCATTATGATCAGATCCGTTTTATTGACGCTGATGGCAAAGAGCAGATGCGAGTCAACTACAACGGCGGTTTGCCGGCAATTGTCCCACGGTCTCATCTACTCGATCAATCCGACCAAGACTACTTCCAACAAGCTATCAAGCTGGATCGTAGAGGCGTTTACATATCGCCACTCGACCTAAGTATGGAGCAAGAACACATAGAGATCCCGCACAAACCAATCATAAGGTTCGCCACACCAGTCTATGACGGTTATGCAAAAAAAAGAGGGATCCTCATAATCAACTACTCTGCTAAAGAGATGCAGGATGACATCCAGGAGATTGCTGACAAAGAGCACGGTGAACTAATTGTGTTAAACCGTGATGGCTTCAAAATATTGGGCAGTGGAGAATTTGAACAGGGGTGGGGATTTATGTTTGGACAGAAAGCCACCTTCCCTGTTAAACACCCAACCATGTGGCGGCAGATTGCAGACAGCCCAAACGGCCTTATTGAAAACGATCATGACCTGTTTGTGTTTACAACCGTACACCCTCTAAAAGATGCTTTGGTGAAACTATCCAGAGAGACACACAAGGAACACCTACCGATAGTGTCATATAAGATCGACAGTATGCCGTGGAAACTCATCTCAAACCTGCCCTCCAAAGGAACAGGCATGCAGAGTGCGCGCATAGTATCGTATAGCCTCCTCTCCATCATCATGCTCATGATTGTGGGGGCTGTCAGTCTGTTTTACGCCAAGATATCGCTGCGTAGGCAGCAGGCTATCGTGGAGATGCAGGCACTGGTAAATACAGACACACTGACCGGTATCGCCAGTCGCTACCGCTTCAGCACCAGCAGCGAAATGGAGTTTGCTCGCGCCAAGCGGTACGGCAGAGATTTTACCGTTATGATATTGGATGTTGACCACTTTAAGGATATTAACGACACCTATGGCCACCCGGTCGGTGATGAAGTATTAAAAAAGATTGCCTCTATCTGTGATCAGATATTAAGAAAGCCTGATCTTCTGGCACGTTGGGGTGGAGAGGAGTTTGCTTTCTTGCTACCGGAATCTGATCTTGAGGGATCACGCCAACTTGCTGAGAGAATATGCAGACAGGTTGCAGAGACCCCTATCTCCACATCAGCTGGTGAGGTAGAGGTCACGGTCAGTATCGGCGTCAGTGAGATAACCCAGAGTGATCGCACATTCAGTGATCTGCTAAATCGGGTGGACAAACATCTGTATGAGGCCAAACAACAGGGTAGAAACAGAGTAGTAAGCGGTTAAATCAGGGTTTGGCCAACAACTCAACCGGTGGACGGATTCGGGATACATAGTCCGTCACCGCCTCCATATCCTCCTGTGAAAACCCTTTAATCTTCTCCACCATACCCTCATTCGCATTGCGGCGCTTGCCATCTCGAATCCACTCAATTTGACGCAGAAGATATCTGTAGTGCTGCCCCTGTATACGTGGATAAAACCTCTCAGCATCACCTTCTCCGTTTACACCGTGACACTCCACGCAATTCTCCAGGTACAGCCTCTTGCCGATCTCCAGGTTGGCGCCTGGGCCGGTACCATTATCAGGCGTCATAGGTAAGGTCTCTATGTATGCGGCAACATCAGCGATTGCCTGGGGACCACCAATCTCGGCTGGGAGGGCGAATGGATACATAGATGGGTTATCGCGATTACGGGCGCGAATATCCGCCAACTGTTTGATCACTACGGTTCTATGTTGACCCGCCAGCTCAGGATAACTGCCATCAGGCAACCCCCAACCCTCCGGCATATGACACGCTGAACACACATCATATACCTTACTCCCATTCTCAATATTTGGGGTGAGGGCCAGCGCCTCTCCCTGCTCTCCCCCGCCCTCGTTCCAGTTAGCACTAACCGGCGCCACTACAAATACAAACAGCACCAGCATGGCACCTAGCCGCAAGGAGTTAAGCTGGGAGAAGATCGTCATACTATGTTGCGCAAAAGTATTACTACGCCCTAATTAACAGTGAGATAGGGGCAGATGAAGGCCACCCCAGTGAGCCAAACCAACAGCGTGTATAAATTGTAGTATAGTTCTCGGCACAATGCTAAGATCTTGTATTATATAGATAATCATACAACCAACGGTAATTACCCCATGCTAGAAGACGCCATACCGAGACGGTTAAGACTAGTGCGATTCTAAATTTTACCGAGGCCTCCTGAAATATACTAGGCTTAAGTCTATGGGCGGCAGTTCATGGCGATATTTCCTCAAGATTTTCATCCCCGTATCACTATTTATGGGGATAATCCTAGTGCTGTTTTTTATCCGCTCTTCCGACTCCGGGCAGACAGCAATCTCAATCCTTAAGAACGAAGAGCTACTGGAGCAAGTCCGTCAATCCACAGCGCAACTGTTTCAACGCAAGATAGATGATCTATTATTGCTGGCTGAGAGTGAGCCACTAAAACACTATCTACATGATGACAACAGAAAAAACTGGATCTATCTGGCACGCTGGTTTGAGACATTCTCCAGACACAGAAAAAACTACGACCAGATCCGCTTTGTTGATCTTGATGGAATGGAGAAGATACGTACCATACACAATGACGGCGCACCCGCCCTCATACCACAAATCGATCTGCATGATATCTCTCATAGATACTACTTTAGGGAGTCAATAAAACTACAAAAGGGAGAAGTCTATATATCCCCTCTAGATCTGAGCATGGAGCATGACAAAATTGTTACCCCACTTAAACCAATAATACGGTTTATTACACCCATCTATGATGGCTATGGGAAAAAGCGAGGGATACTAATAATCAACTACTCCGCCCGGGAACTGCTGGACCATATAAATGACTTCTTCGCTCACGGTAGTGGAATATTCAGCATGCTGAATAGCACTGGGTTTGGCATTGTCGGTCCCGACCAAGAGCACCTGTGGGAGTTTATGTTTAACCGCGACGCATATTTTCCATCACAATATCCAACTGCATGGCGCATTATAAGTGAGAATGATAGCGGACGTATTGAAGACGACGATGGGCTATTCCTATATACCACTGCATACCCAACAAGATATGCATCAGGCGTGGTACATCATACTGATATTGGTAGTGAGCAGCAGCAACCACCCCATGACCATATCAAGTGGAAATTTGTGGCCCAACTTCCACATGGTGACGTAAACCTGCAGCATTCTTATATAGAATTTTATATCGCGCTAACAATACTCATGCTATTGATAGCCGTGGGCATTAGCACCATCTACTCACGTATTTCTACCCAAAGACAGCGGGCACTCGAGGAGTTACGAAAGCGAGCGAATACCGATGCGCTAACTGGCGTAGCAAGCAGGCATATATTTGCCGCCAAAAGCAGCGCGGAGTTCTCCCGCGCTAAGCGCTACCATCGCGATTTCGCGGTAATTATGCTGGATATTGACCACTTTAAAGCAGTCAACGACACCTATGGCCACCCGGCAGGTGATGAGGTGATACAGAAGCTTGCCGCTATCTGCGGAACAATCATAAGAGGGACAGACACACTAGCCAGATTGGGTGGAGAGGAGTTCGCCTTCCTGCTACCAGAGACGAACCTGCAAGATGCCAAACAGCTGGCTGAAAGGCTTTGTGCACAGGTAGCATCTACGCCGATAGAGACTGCTGCTGGGGCAATCAATATAACTGTCAGTATAGGTGTCAGTGAGATATCTAAGAAAGACACCGCATTTGAGCAGATATTAAAAAGATCTGACCTGGCCCTGTATGATTCCAAACAGAATGGCAGAAACAGGGTAAGCTCTATAACGGCATAGGGCCTAATGTTGCCCCATTAATACTCGCAAATGCGCTGCGACACTACGTGCCAACGCCGGTAGCTCATACCCACCCTCCAGCACCGAGACAATCCTCCCCTCAGCGTACTCATTGGCTATATCCATAATCTGTTCTGTAACCCAGCCATAATCAGCCTCCACCAGACTCACCCCGGACATATGATCTGCCATGTGGCCATCGAATCCTGCAGAGATAAAAATCATCTGCGGTTTGAACCGGCGCATGGCCGGCATCCAGTAACTGCTGGCCGCCTCCCTGAACTCCTCACTCCTGGCAGTTGCCTCAAGTGGGGAGTGGATGGTATTACCCTTGCCATCCATAATGGGGCTGTAAGGATAGAATGGGTGCTGGAAGATAGAGCAGATAACCACTCTCTCCTCTTGGCGAAAGATATCCTCAGTGCCATTACCGTGGTGCACATCAAAATCGAGAATTGCCACACGTTCCAGGCCATACACCTCCATGGCATGGGCAACACCGACCGCGATATTGTTATATATGCAAAACCCCATACCTCTGTTGCGTTCTGCATGGTGCCCAGGTGGACGCACTGCACAAAAGGCGTGCGACAGCCCCTCCTGCATAATAAGATCAACCGCCTTTACCACGGCCCCGGCCGCCCTGTTTGCCGCCTGCAGGCTCTGCGGGCAAATCACCGTATCTGGATCAAGATAGGCATATCCATCTTGAGGTATTAACTCCTCTACCAGATCGAGATAAGCAACATCATGACAACGCAGCAACTGCTCTCTGCTGACCTCAGGCGCGGAGTGGTGGAGCAAAAAATCATACAACTGCGACTCCACTAGATAGTCACTGATCGCGCGCAATCTTGCAGCGCACTCTGGATGTCCAACGCCGGTATCATGCAGCAAGCAGTCGGGGTGGGTTATATAGGCAGTCTTCACTCTTTACCCCCTATAGGCTAGACGCCAGCCAGTCAAAGTTCCCTTAGACGTTAAACCGAAAGTGGATCACATCTCCATCCTGTACCAGATACTCTTTACCTTCGAGGCGCAGTTTGCCAGCCTCTTTCGCACCCTGCTCGCCCTTGAAGGTTACAAAGTCATCATAGGCGATAACCTCGGCCCGGATAAATCCACGCTCAAAATCTGTGTGAATCACCCCGGCAGCCTGTGGCGCAGTGGCACCGATCGGAATAGTCCAGGCCCTCACCTCTTTCACCCCGGCAGTAAAATAGGTCTCCAGATTCAATAGCTTATATCCTGCTTGTACGACCCGATGCAGCCCTGGCTCATGCAGACCTATGGTTTGAAGAAACTCCTCCTGATCGGCCTCATCCAGCTCCACAATCTCCGCCTCAATAGCAGCGCATACAGCGACTACAACCGCCCCCTCTGTCTGCGCCAACTTCTCTACCTTATCAAGCGCCGGATTGTCACTAAAACCATCCTCGGCCACGTTGGCAATGTACATAGTCGGCTTGGCAGTAAGCAGAAACAGGTCTCTCAGCTCTGCCCTCTCATCTGCTGATAGCTCCATTGAACGCACCTGCTCGCCAGCATCCAGATGATCTCGTACCCGCTCCAGCACAAGCTTGCGCGCCATGACCTTCTTGTCACCTGTTTTGGCCTGGCGGGTCGCCTTGTCCAGCGCCTTCTCTACAGACTCCATATCGGCCAGGGCAAGTTCGGTATTAATCACTTCAATGTCTGCCAACGGGTCCACCCGCCCGGACACATGTACCACATCGCTATCCTCAAAACAGCGCACCACATGGGCGATGGCATCCGTCTCCCTGATATTTGCCAGGAACTTATTTCCCAACCCCTCACCCTTGGAGGCACCCTCAACCAGCCCGGCGATATCCACAAACTGCATGGTGGTAGGTAAGACGTTCTGGGGGTTGACGATAGCGGCAAGCACATCAAGCCTTGGATCAGGCAGTGGCACCACACCAACATTCGGTTCAATGGTACAGAACGGATAGTTCTCAGCCGCAATCACCGCCCTGGTCAGAGCGTTAAACAGTGTGGACTTGCCAACATTTGGCAGCCCGACGATACCGCATTTGAAACCCATGATCTTACATCCAGAGAGTTAGTCCTGAACCAGATGGTCCAGGTTATTGAAAAATGGAGCTGGCGACAGGAGTCGAACCCGCGACCTGCTGATTACAAATCAGCTGCTCTACCAACTGAGCTACGCCAGCTTGAACCGAAAGGGGGCACTGCCAAGGAGAACACAAGGTAGGTGATACTCAGCCGTTTCCTCTCCTCGATATTGTAGGTAATTCATCTCACTGAGGCAATCTCTCCACAGGGGCGTTCCGTCAGATCTATGTCAGGATACTGCCGCTTTATCCGGTTCCATTTCTGCTTAACCACGCCCTGTTCATCCCTGATCTTGAGATGGAGGCTGTAGCGTCGTTTGTTGAGAAAGCGAGATCGCAGCTCCGCATTAAACCCCTTCTGTTCAATCTCACGCCTCAATTTTTCTGCGTTCTCCCGCTGGAAGAACATGCCCAGAGAGACAGCATTATTCAGCTCCCCACTCCTAAAATGCCACACATCAGTGATGCCTGCATCTGCCAGTTTGGTAATCATATCCTGAGCTGCCTCACTGCTCTCCAGGGGAGGTATAACCACCCAAAAGCCGATCTCTATCTTGCCGGTGGTCTCCTGTAGTGAGCTCTTAACCCCCTCGTCAGCAAGCTGCTTTTTGGTATCCTGCGCCACCTGGCGGTCTTCGATAATACCCAGTACCCCGCAGCGACTAACCAGTTCAACCTCCGGCTGTGGCCTGTCAGGTATCGCTGCAGACACCTCTGCTACAGGCTTGACCACCTCTAGCGACTCCTCCACAGATTGCGGCGGCTCTTCCGCTACAGGTGCCGGTGCTGCTAGCACGGCTTCTTCCTCTCGCTTGGCAGCCTCTACCTCAGATAGCAGGCGCATATTGCCTACACCACTGAACTCTGTTGCATCCGCACCACGATCAACCGGCTCATACTGGATACCCCAGACCAGGACGGCTAGATTTGTTATCAACAACAGAATAAAAAGCCACTTCATAGCAGATATCTAATCGTCACTAGTGGGGTTGGCCAACAGCGCCAATCCCTGAATCACCAAATCCGGCTCGAGTTTCCCTGGATGCTGCAGATACCCCTGTATATGCCCGGCATCTCCACCGGTCAGCACCAATTCAGGCAGCACCCGCAGACGCTGTTGTGACTGTTCCAAGATACGGTCCACCAGTGCTGCCACCGCACTCACTCCACCAATGGCGACCGCTCCAGCGGTATCATTTGCCAGCCAATCAGGTAACTCTACAGCATCAATTGGCGCAATGGCCGTCTGCTCAAATAGGGCATCACGCATCATACCAAAACCCGGGAGGATCATCCCCCCAATATGGGTCCCATCCGCAGCAACCAGGTCGATGGTGATCGCCGTACCACAATCCACTATACAGACCGGGGTCGAGAAGCGACTATGTACCGCAAGCAGAGCAAGCCAGCGATCTACCCCAAGCTCAGACGGTTTAACATAGGAGTTGGTTACACCATGCGCCTCGGCACTGGCCTGGACAAAGACCGGCTCACAACCCCACTGCTGCTGCAGCCATGTGCGCAGATTCTCCCGCACTTCTGGACGGGCCACACTGGACACTACCACCCGTCCAGGCTGCGGCTCACCCTGCCACCACTCCTGGGCGATGGAGTCCACGGTAGTGGCAAGATGCGATACCGATTGCACTGGGGTCAATTCACCTGCGTTGGACCATGCCCATTTCAGGCTGGAGTTACCCAGATCAATCAGCAGGATTGAGCTGCTGTCAGGCACGATCGTACTCCTCCATACCAGATGGGGTCGTCCGCAGGCTCACCTCGCCACCGTGATATGTGTGGATTTCACCTGTCTCCTGTTCCAACATGATAGAGCCGCTCATATCGATCCCTCGGTGTACCCCTTTGATCTGCCGCTCACCCATATGTAGCGTTATCGGCCGTCCATAGTAGAGGTCATAGCGCTGCCAATCTGCTGCCATAGAGGAAATGCCATCCTGCGTAACACTCCCCATGGTCTGCAGGAGGCAATCCAGCATAACTGCCGCCAGCCGGTTACGGGAGATCTTATCTCCCCCTGGGACCTCGCTCAGATCCACCCACGGCTGATCTATACCCTCACCTTGGGCCGGACCAAGTCCGCTGTTTATTCCCAACCCCAGTACTACCCGGCTGGGGCCATCCGCCTCCCCCGCGACCTCCAGCAATAGACCGGCAAGCTTGCGACCATCCCAGAGTATATCGTTTGGCCATTTCAGCCCCACCTCACTCACCCCTAATGATCTCAACCCATCCACCACCGCAACCCCGGCGGCCAGGCTGAGGGCGCTGAGATGGGTCGGGCCATATGGATAGCTCCAAAAAATTGATAGATAGATGCTGCTGCCAAAGGGTGAGACCCAACCGCGCCCACGACGGCCGCGCCCCTCCGTCTGCTCTTCGGCGAGGCAGATATGCCCGGATGAGAGCTCCCCCGGAGGCTGCGCCAGCAGATAACCGTTGGTGGACCCGATCTGTTGATGCAGCTCCAGTTGACTTATCCAACTGCGCCCTTTGACAGATACGGCAGCGAGTATCTGCTCCCTATCGAGCAACTCCAAAGGTCGCTCCAAACGATATCCCCGCCCACGCACAGCATGGATCTTGATGAGCATAGAACCTAGTTGCTTGATCTGCTTCCACACCCCTGCACGGCTGATGCCACACTGCTGTGCCAGTTCTTCACCTGAGTGAAAGCGCCCATCGGCCAGCAGACGGATGATCTTGTAACGGCTATCCATTGGCAGATTGTACCTAAATTTGGCCGTTGGAACCGCGACCTATGCCATTAAAACGTCCGGTTGAATAGAGTCCTTAATTTTAACGCAAAGGCGCGGAGGCACTGTACATAAAGGCCGTTATAGGTTCGTGGCAAGCAAAACTACGAAGCCTGGACCCATAATCCGCATATTTAACGCAGAGAACGCAAAGGCGCAGAGGACGCAAAGATATCTCTAGCTTGATCCTAAATAAACTTTGCGTTCTTTGCGTCTTCGCCTACAGGGATGTAGGCGAGGGGCGTGAGCATGGAGCGGAAGCTTAGCGAACTTTGCGTTTTCTACTCGATTGCCCTGACCCACCGGAACGGTGGGTAGGGTACTCACCATGAACCCGATAGGGTTCTGTGAGACGACATGTTCTGAAGACTATGGTTAGGGATGATCGCACATAGGACAGGTGTTAACATGAGGCTAATCAGACTGATAAATCATTAAATAAGAAGACGCACCGATGCTACAGAGTATTGCTGGACTGTTAACCCTTACCGCCATCGCCTGGCTGCTGTCGGAAAAACGCGATATTTTTCAACTACGTACCGTGTTGGTAGGTCTAGGATTACAACTGCTCCTGGCCCTGCTGCTGCTCAAGTTACCCCTGTTCCGGGAGCTGTTCGTTATCCTGAACAGGCTCATCGGCGCCTTGGAGAAGTCCACCCGGGCCGGCACCTCCTTTGTCTTCGGTTACCTCGGTGGTGGACCGCTCCCCTTCGAGACCACCAGCCCCGGCGCCGATTTCATCTTCGCCTTTCGCGCCCTGCCACTGGTGCTGGTGATGAGTGCCCTCTCCGCCCTGCTATTCTACTGGCGCATCCTGCCACTGGTGGTCAGGGGGTTCTCCTGGCTGCTGGAGCGCAGTATGGGGATCGGCGGCGCCCTTGGGCTGGGTGCGGCCGCCAATATCTTCGTCGGCATGGTGGAAGCACCGCTGCTGATCCGCCCCTATCTCAACCGCATGAGCCGCAGCGAACTCTTCGCCGTGATGAGTTGCGGTATGGCCACCGTAGCCGGCACCATGATGGTGCTCTACGCCAGCATCCTGGGCAAGGTCATCCCGGACGCCCTCGGCCATATCCTTAGTGCATCCCTGATCAGCGCCCCAGCCGCCCTGCTGGTGGCACGACTGATGGTGCCGGAAGAGGGCAACGCCACCGCCGGCACCCTGGTCCCGCCACAGGAGTCAACCAGCAGTATGGACGCCATCACCCGCGGTACCCTGGCGGGCCTGAAGCTGTTCCTAAATATCATCGCCATGCTGATTGTGCTGGTGGCGCTGGTGCACCTCGCCAACCAGATCATCGGCCTGCTGCCTAATGTAGGGGGCGAACCCCTGAGCCTGCAGCGCATCCTTGGCTGGCTCATGTCCCCGATAGTCTGGCTGATGGGCATCCCCTGGGCCGAGACGCATACCGCCGGCGGGCTCATGGGGATCAAGACCATCCTTAATGAGTTCATCGCCTACCTGGATATGGCGGCCCTGCCTGAAGGGACCCTATCTGATCGGAGCCTCCTGATCATGACCTACGCCATGTGCGGCTTCGCCAACCTCGGCAGCCTCGGCATCATGCTGGGCGGTATGTGCGCCATGGCACCGGAGCGGCGGGAGGATATAGTCGGCCTGGGAATAAAGTCTATCGTGGCCGGGACCATCGCCACCTGCATGACCGGCGCGGTGGTGGGGATTGTGGTGCGTTGATACAGAGTCCGTATTTTAACGCGGAGAACGCAAAGGCGCAGAGGGCGCAATGATTTCTCTAGTTTAATCCCAAATAAACTTTGCGTTCTTTGCGTCTTGGCCTACAGGGATGTAGGCGAGGGGCGTGAGCATGGAGCGGAAGCTTGGCAAACTTTGCGTCTGTTACTCGACATCTATAAATACTGGACAACCTGAGCCATGCAGTCCTTATCTCATAGTCCGTATTTTAACGCGGAGAACGCAAAGGCGCAGAGGGCGCAAAGATTCCTCTAGTTTGATCCTAAATAAACTTTGCGTTCTTTGCGTCTTTGCGAACTTTGCGTTTATTACTCTATGCTTGTTAATCCCATGCAAAGAAAAAGCCCACCCCGAATGGGGTGGGCTGTTTCTTAAATTAAAACCTGGCAGTGACCTACTCTCACATGGGGAGACCCCACACTACCATCGGCGATACACCGTTTCACTTCTGAGTTCGAGATGGGATCAGGTGGTACCAGTGCTCTATGGCCGCCAGGTAAACTGGTTGAAAAACAGGGATCGGCTGTGCCGATCCCGGTCTTTCTGATTCGGAAATATCGTAGTTGGCATGTTGCATTGCTTGTAACCACAACACGCAAAATTTTTGGGTGTTATATGGTCAAGCCTCACGGGCAATTAGTACTGGTTAGCTTCATACATTGCTGCACTTCCACACCCAGCCTATCAACGTTGTAGTCTTCAACGGCCCTTTAGGGACCTTAAAGGTCCAGTGAGATCTTATCTTGGGAGGGGCTTCCCGCTTAGATGCTTTCAGCGGTTATCCTGTCCGTATATAGCTACCCGGCAATGCCACTGGCGTGACAACCGGAACACCAGAGATACGTCCACTCCGGTCCTCTCGTA
>JBNKMS010000003.1:0-8167 GCA_050293315.1 Sedimenticolaceae bacterium | reverse complement strand
ACCCGATGTCCTTGATCAAGGCTTCAAAACCTCACGTACGAATTTATTGTCAGGTTCGGATGGAAATCAGTGATAAGAAAACTGGCGGAGAGGGAGGGATTCGAACCCTCGATACGCTATTAACGTATACACACTTTCCAGGCGTGCTCCTTCAGCCGCTCGGACACCTCTCCAAATTTTGGAGGCGCAAGGTTAAACCAGATTGGTGCTTAACGCAATTACAACCTGGAATGACGCCCTCTATCCACCCCTATTTCTTACCCAATGGCCTGCATTCCTGGCTGCAGTTGCAAAGAAGGTTGCCCCGACCGCTAGTGCCCCCGGGTTAAACTCAAACAGTCCACAGTGGGCAATGGTGCTGCCATCCCCCTCGGTCTGTGCCCCAAATCGGACATAGCAGCCAGGTACCAGCTCCTGAAAATAGCTAAAATCCTCACTGCTCATATTGACCTCTTTCATCTCTAGAAGCTGCTTTTCGCCGATGCTCTCTATCGCTGTCCTACGGGCAAGCTCTGTTATATCCGGATCGTTCTGCATAGATGGGGCCATCTCCATAAAATCTATCTGGACAAAGGCCCCATGGGAGGCCGCTACCGACTCTACGGTACTGGCGATGCTTGCCTTTAGCTCTTCGCGTGCGCTAGAACTCAGGGTACGCATTGAGCCCTTGAGCAGAGCAGACCCTGCAACCACATTGGGCGCAGTCCCGGAGTGAAAACTGCCTATGGCGACCACGGCTGACGGGGTACGCCCTGCCCAGCCTGCCATCAACTCCTCTATTGCCATTACAGTGGCACTACCGACCACCAGTGCATCAATAGCCTCTTGCGGCCGAGAGGCATGAGAGCTACGCCCTGTTATAGTAATAGTGAAGGTATCATAGGCAGCGCTCACCACCCCCTCATCCACCACTACAGTGCCACTCGGGTAGTTACAATCCAGATGGCCTCCAAAGATCGCTGTAACGCCGTCTAACGCCCCCTCACGAATCATCTGTTGTGCCCCCTCCCCTATCTCTTCAGCCGGCTGAAACAGCAGCCGTACAGGGAGTGGAGGCCGATTACCGCCACTCAGCTCGATAGCGGCGCCAAGCAGCATACTTACGTGCCCATCATGACCACAGGCGTGCATCACCCCTTCTACAGCTGATGCGAATGGAAGCGCTGTCTGCTCCTTAATCGGCAGTGCGTCCATATCGGCGCGCAGTGCAATGAAGGGGCCATTTAATTCGCCAGGGATCTCTGCAATCACCCCGGTCTTTGCCACCCCACTGCGATAGGAGATGTTGTGCTCATCTAATACCCGGCATACAACCCTTGCTGTGCGCTCCTCTTGCCAGCTCAATTCTGGGTACCGATGAAGCTCTTCGCGTATAGCTACTATTTTTTGTTCTATATCAGCTGCAATCATCACT
This sequence comes from Sedimenticolaceae bacterium, assembly GCA_050293315.1. Lineage (GTDB taxonomy): Bacteria > Pseudomonadota > Gammaproteobacteria > Chromatiales > Chromatiaceae > CBFDBF01. The sequence goes on along the minus strand of JBNKMS010000003.1, from coordinate 6,753 downwards.
CGTTCCGTAATAGCATAAATTAAAGTATAGTTTGCGTCTGGGAATGCGCCCACATATTCATATATACGTATTAATCTACCACGAGCGACCTACATATGGCCGGTAAAAAAGAGAAAAAAAACAAACGCAAGAAAAATTCCATAGCCGCGACAGCTGATCGACATGCACTCTACGAGATGGCAGTACAGTATGCACCTTCCGAAATAGATTTTGTCGATGACACCTTCAAGCAGATACGTGGCTATCGAGCCAAAAGCCTGCGTGAAGACTTCTGTGGCACGGCCAATGTCTGCTGTGAGTGGGTAAAGCGACGCGAGAGCAACCATGCAATAGGGGTTGATATTGATGCTGAGGTTCTGCAATGGGGCATAGATAATAACCTTAGTAAGCTAAGCAGTGAGCAACAACAGCGGATAGCTCTTCTGCAGGAGAATGTGCTAGAGGTTAAAACTGAAAGTCCGGATATTATCTCGGCGATGAATTTCAGCTATTGGTTGTTTAAAGAGCGGCAAGAGCTAAAACACTATTTTCGCCAGGTTCACTCCAGTTTGGCGGAAGATGGGGTTTTCTTCCTGGACGCCTATGGCGGTTACGAATCATTTGGTGAAGTCCGTGAGGAGCAGGAGATTGAAGAGGGTGATTTCATCTATACCTGGGAACAGGAGAGCTTCGATCCTATAACGCACACCCTGATCTGTAATATTCATTTCGACTTCAGCGATGGCTCCAGCATGGAGAAAGCCTTTCGCTATGACTGGCGTCTCTGGATCCTACCTGAGATACAGGATCTACTGAACGAGAGCGGCTTCAGCAAGGTGACTGTATATTGGCAGGGATGGGATGAAGATGGAGAGCCTGATGGTGAATTCAAGCCAGCTAAGAAGGCGGACGCCGATGCCGGATGGATCTGCTACCTAACGGCAGAAAAATAGAGCGGGCATAATATATACATCAACAAAAATAAAAGGCCAGCATCAAGCTGGCCTTCTTTTTTCACTGAAACATGTAGTTCCGAGATAAATATTACTCAGCGGTAACTACTACACGGCGGTTCTTCGCACGACCTTCTGCGGTGCTGTTATCAGCTACTGGCTGGCTCTCACCAGCACCACTGGTAGTGATGTTGGAAACACCCTTGCTTTCTAGATAACTAGCAGCAGACTTAGCACGACGCTCAGAGAGGCTCTGGTTATAGGCGTCAGACCCGATGCTGTCAGTATGACCAACTACACTAACGGACTGTGCACCCTGGATCTTAGTTGCGATATCAGCCAAATCCTTCTTCATGACTGGTTTCAGCACAGCACTATCAAAATCGAAGTTATCAGCAGACAGCACAAAGGTCATAGCGCCGTTACAACCGGGGGCCTGATCAGGGTTTGGCCACATTCCCTGCCAGCACTCCTTGTAGTTGTTCCTGACAACGGTATCCCATGTGTCTGTCAAATAACCAGCCTCCGCATCCTTCTGCGGACCCAGAAACATCCCAACCATCAATGCAGCTGCACCAACGATGATTACCTGTCTTTTCATAAACTTCATGATCATCCCCTAGTAGAGTTAAAACCTCAGGACTCAGTCCATACATGGACTAACTAAAAAAAACCATACTGTTTTCATGTATTTACAACACAAACACTGGTACGGTTAAATCGTCAAAGACTATATATCACCATTAGAGGATGTAAACGACCTAAAAGTTCAGAAATCGTGAATAGATGATCAATCTGGAACAAAAAAACTTATTAATCTACGAAGTTTTACGATAAATGTGACCTGTGATGGGTATTTGAGCTATCTTCTCTCGCCCCGCCATGCAGTGTTACCAACAACTCAGCCTCGCTACGACTAAGGCCCAACTCCTCTACAAGACGTGATTTTGCGGCACCCTGATGGACCATCTGAATCGCCTCACCATACGGACGGTCACCAGGTTGGTGGGTCTCTATGTTCTCCTGGCGGTGTCTCATCTCTCTTCCTCTGCGTTCCAGCTGAACCACCCTCCTGTCTACACCGACTGCACTGGCACAAAGCGCATTAATACTGGATACCAGGTGTTCAATCTGCGCCTCCATTCCGTTTATGCGACGGCGTTGTCTGCGCAGAGTTCCGGCAAGCAGTACCACAGAAGCTATCACTACAGAGGCTATCGGCATCGTCACTATCCAGAACGTATTCATATCACTTATTCCTCAGGCAAAATCATCGATATGGGAGCGCTGTTCATCTGACCCTCCGCCGCCCTTTTGACGCTTCCCGGTCTGTTCACGCTTTTGCTGCTCACGCTGTTTACGTTTGCCTACATTTCGCTCCGGTCTGGAGGGCCAAATCGGTTTGATTGGAGATGGTTCGCGTATATCAGGCATTACGCAGCCCCAGGTAAAAATGCATACAGAATCTGAGGAAATGCGTCACTTTCTATAACCTCGCTATGTCTACAGCATTCCAACCTCAGTCCATTCGCTAACGGTTAGCAGCTTGTTCAGATCCACTACGATCAGCAACATATCGCCCAGTGTGGCTACCCCCTGGATATAGCGTGAACTCTCCTCATTACCAACATTTGGTGCGGCGTCAATCTGCGAAGAGCGCAGATCTACCACCTCCGCCACGCTATCTACCAAAATCCCTACCACCTGCTGTTCACTCTCAATGACGACAATACGGCTATCATCAGTCGTCTCGCCCTCTCCCAGGCCAAAACGGAGACGGGTGTCGATCACAGTGACCACACTGCCGCGCAGGTTAATAATCCCTAACACATACTCCGGGGCACCAGGGACAGGAGCAATCTCGGTGATCCGCAATACCTCCTGTACATGCATAACGTTGACGCCATAGGCCTCATCCTCCAACCTAAACACCAGCAGACGCATAGCCTGATCATCCTGTGCTGTTTCTTCTGTAGCAGTAGCCATAGCAGTTCCTATATGCGATTCGCTCAAAAATCAGTGTCAAATCCTGGACATTCACACACCCGTGTCCAAATTTCCTGCATTATTCGTGCCTAATAATCTCTCCACCGCAGTAATATCTAGCAGTACACACAACCTCTCAATCAGCGTCCCTGCCGCCCATGCCCTATCCGGGTTTTGCCCACCCCACTGCACATCGTCCTTATGCAGAAGAACCGGGCTGGCCAGACTGTCACAGGCCAGACCCCAGCGACCATCCCCAATAACCAAAATATGGGTTCCTCTCTCCCTACTAACCGGTTCTTCGACGGCTTCCTCTGGCATCAACAGCCGGACGCTGTCTATTACCACCATCTGCCTGTCCCGATATGGCAGTACCCCCATATGCCACTCCGGCTGCCATGGCATCGGAACCGCATCCTCCTCCCACTTTAATATTCCATCCAGCGACATTAGCGGCACCGCCAGGGTTATCCCTTGTACTCGGAATATAAGTGACTGAAACGGTTCATCCGCCCACTCCGGCGCTATTACCTCGGTCTCGGTCGCTTCCTCTGCTGGCGTGGCCACATCCGGCCTAATCTCTACAACCTGCTCTATGGCCTCCGCCGGCCTTGGCTTGACCTCTACAACCTGTTCTACGACCACCTCGGACTGTTGCTCATCTACCTCTCTGAGTAGTAGATCGAGGTATTCATATACCACCTGTTCAGGCTCTGCCAGACGTGCCCTTTGACTCTGCCTCTGCGTTGTCATGTCGACACCTCTTGCTGCAGTCCACTACCCTCGTCCTGCTGCAGAAACTGCAACAACTTAATATAGGCAATGACACCGTGGGTATTCGGAAAACAGATAGAGGCCGGTACCCCAGCCCTACTGGCCTCGCGAAAATTGGTATCCACAGGGATAACATCGTTCCAAAGCGTCTCCTTATATGTCTCCTGTAACATCTGCAGGCTGTCAATTGAGGCGTTTGTACGACGATCAAACATGGTTGGAACAATAGTGTAGGTCAGTGGTTCTGCCCTGGCCCTTAAGATCATATCCAAGGTATGCAGCATCCGCTCCAGCCCTTTTAGGGCCAGAAACTCTGTCTGTACCGGAATAATAAGATGCTCACACGCGGCCAACGCATTTACCATCAGCACCCCTAGCATTGGGGGACAATCCATTAATATATAGTCGAAGCGATCTTTCAGGGTGGCCAACGCCTGCTGCAGGACCAGTCCCATACCCTCTAGTCCGCCTGCCTGCCGGTCCAGTGTTGCCAGAGCCACCGATGCGGGAAACAGCTCCAGCCCCTCGGTTCCTGTACTGCACAAGAGTGATGCTGGATCAATCGTACGCTGCTCTGTCTTGGCCCTGAATATTGAGTAGGTGCTATCCTCCAGACTCTCAGGATCGTAGCGAAAATAGCTTGTCATTGAACCTTGGGGATCGATATCCACCAATAGCGTGCGCATCCCGGAACCGACCAACAGTCCGCCCAGAGTCACGGCTGTTGTGGTCTTCCCGACTCCACCTTTCTGGTTGGAAATACTCCAGATCTTCATTAGCCCCCACCCCTGCGCCCTGTCTCTGGCGTATGTAAGATGACAATTGCCACCCGCCGGTTCTTCTGCCTACCCTCCTCACTACCGTTATCACCCACCGGCTGGTACTCGCCATAAGCGACAGCCGACATACGGGTGGCATCAACACCTAAGCGCGTGAATAGGTGCACCACACTGGCCGCTCGCGCCGCAGACAGCTCCCAGTTAGATGGGAACGCAATAGTCTGGATAGGGACGTCATCGGTATGCCCCTCCACCTGAATCTGATTGGGTAGGCGACCAATAATCGCCGTTACATTACGCAGCGCCGCTACCGCATCTCTCGATAGCCTGGCGCTACCGCTCTCAAACAGCATCTTGCTGCGCATCTCCACCTCAATCCCACGATCGGTCTTGAGAATATTGACCAGATCCTGCTCTATGAATGGATCCAGCGCCGATTTCAGGTTGAATATCGTCTCTTCAGCGCTCTGGAATATCGGTGCGCGATCAGAAGTAGAGAGTAGTTGTTGTCCCTCTTGCACCACTTGCTCCTCGGCCCCATCTTCTGCCGCGGCCTCAGCTCTATTCTCTCCATTATCTGCCGCGCCCTCTGCGATATTACCTCCATCATCTGCCACGCCATCTGCGCTCTTCTCTCCATCATCTGCTACGTTAGCAGTGGCATCCCCCTCCACCGGCGCTGCGTATTCGCCAGCCACAGGGGCAAGGGTACGCGCCTGCTCGCCTATCTGGATCGGGTCAGCACTCTGCGCCGGGGTAAGAAACGCATCGGTCAGGGTATTAGAAAGAACTCTGTACTTGCCATCGTTAACTGAAGAGATGGAATACATCACTACAAAAAATGCGAATAGCAAAGTAATGAAGTCGGCATATGATACCAACCAACGCTCATGATTTTCGGGTTCTAAATGTCGTCTCTTACGCGCCATATAGACTACCACCCTACTTCAGATATCCCTGCAGTTTAGATTCTATGTACCGAGGATTCTCTCCTTCAGCTATAGAGATGATTCCCTCGATGATCATGTCCCTATAGTGTGATCTCTCCATTGCAAGGGATTTAAGTTTGTTACCAAACGGAAGAAGAAATAGATTTGCCAAACCTACGCCATAGATTGTGGCAACAAAAGCGGTGGCAATACCGCTGCCAAGGCGACTGGGATCAGCCAGGTTCTGCATTACATGGATCAACCCCATTACAGCGCCTATGATCCCGATGGTCGGGGAGTAACCCCCCATGGATTCAAATACTCTAGCGGCTTGCAGATCATGTTGCTCCCTGGTCTCTAAATCCACCTCCATGATGGCGCGTATCACCTCAGGTTCGCTACCATCAACCAGCAGCTCCATCCCTTTGCGTATAAATAGATCGGGCTCTTTTTCAGTGATCTTCTCCAACCCCAGCAGTCCCTCTTTTCTGGCAACGCTACTCCACTGGACGATCTTCTTGATCGCCGGGGCAATCTCTATATGCGGCGGTAGAAAAACGCTTCCCGCTGTGCGGATCGCGTGCATAAATACTGAGATCGGTGTCTGTAACAACATCGCTCCAACCGTCCCGCCGGAGACAATGACAATGGCCGGCCCGTTTATCAGCGTATCGACATGACCACCCTCAAGGGAATTACCTACAAGGATTGCTCCAAATGCCAGGATAACTCCAATAATGCTGAGGATATCCATATCAACGTACCTTACCCATAGCTACGCCTATACCCTGCAGCGACATCACCCTATGCGATAAACCTGCACTCTCTACCGCTTGTGGCATTCCATAAACTACGGAGCTCTCTTCATCCTGCGACCAGATAGTAGAGCCGCCCTGGTGCAACAGCTTTGCCCCACGCATACCATCTGACCCCATCCCCGTAAGCACAATAGCGAGGACTGATCCAGGAAATAGCCGCGCCGCCGACTCAAAGGTGACATCTACACATGGCCGGTAGATCTGCTCCTGTCTGCTCTCCTCGATCTGAATGGTAGTAATGCCATGCCGCTGAACCAGCAGCATCTGCTTACCCCCTGGAGCTAGATAGGCGTTGCCGGGAGAGAGCCTATCTCCATCTGCCGCCTCCTTTACTCCGATTCGACAGAGGCTATTCATACGTTCAGCAAAGGCGGGAGTGAAACTTGCCGGCATATGCACAATGACTACTATTGGTAAAGGAAAATCACCAGGTAACGTCGACAGCAGGCCCTGCACCGCGACTGGTCCACCGGTCGAGGCCCCGATCGCAACCAAATCATAACGACCTGGTTGTGGCGCGCGCGCCACAGCCGAA
>JBNKMS010000002.1:0-78545 GCA_050293315.1 Sedimenticolaceae bacterium | reverse complement strand
AAGATGACGGTAAAACTGATTGCGCCGATTGCTATGGAAGAGGGTCTGCGTTTTGCTATCCGTGAAGGCGGCCGTACTGTCGGTGCCGGAGTGGTTTCCAAGGTTATAGAGTAATAGAGCTAAGCTGGTTCCTGCGACTGGGCTGAGGTTTTCCTCAGACCCTGGTTGCATGAGCAGTGGTGCTTTTATTTTAGGCCAGTGGCTCAATTGGTAGAGCAGCGGTCTCCAAAACCGCAGGTTGGGGGTTCGAGTCCCTCCTGGCCTGCCAACTTTGCGCCCTGGCTGGCGTCATAAAGGCGGGAATGAACGATAAGGTTGAAGTTGCAGGCTCCAGTACGGATGTAGTCAAGCTGGCACTGTCGGTGCTGTTGCTGGTTGCTGGGATCGGGGCCTTCTATATCTACGAGGAGCAATCTCTGCTGCTACGAGTGCTCGGCCTTCTGGTTGTGGCAGGGGTCGCGGTGGCTATAACCATGCGTACCACTGTGGGGCGCAAGGTATGGGCATTCGCGGGTGATTCTCGTACAGAGGTGCGCAAGGTAGTTTGGCCAAGCCGTCAGGAGACGGTGCAGACCACATTTATTGTGTTGGTTATGGTGCTGGTGATGGGCATTATCCTCTGGCTGGTGGATATGGGTCTGCTGGCGATTGTACGCAGCGTGACCGGATAGGAGAGGCTGAATATGGCTATGCGCTGGTATGTAGTACACGCCTATTCTGGTTTTGAGGCCAAGGTTAAGCAGTCTCTGATCGAGCGTATCGGGCGTGCCGGCATGGATGATAAATTCGGCGAGATCCTGGTGCCGACTGAAGAGGTTGTCGAGATGCGTGCCGGGCAGCAGCGCAAGAGCGAGCGCAAGTTCTTCCCGGGTTATGTCCTGGTGCAGATGGAGATGACTGATGAGACCTGGCATCTGGTCAAGGATGTGCCAAAGGTATTGGGTTTTATCGGCGGTTCAGGCGATCGTCCTGCACCAATCTCTGATCGAGAGGCGGACGCCATTCTCGATCAGGTGCGTGAGGGTGTGGAGAAGCCGCGTCCCAAGGTGCTGTTTGAGCCGGGCGAGGTTGTGCGGGTGGTCGATGGGCCGTTTAACGATTTTAATGGCGTAGTTGAGCATGTTGACTACGAAAAGAGCAGGCTTAAGGTCTCGGTATTGATCTTCGGGCGTTCTACCCCGGTAGATCTTGAGTTTACACAGGTAGAGAAGGGCTAAGCCGTAGGGCGTGGCCTGTTTATAACAGGGGAGTCAGGGTAACCAGTCCCTGACGTTTGCACCCACAGCGAGGTGAAGTATGGCAAAAAAAATTGAGGCGTATATAAAGCTTCAGGTACCGGCCGGCGAGGCCAACCCAAGTCCGCCGGTAGGGCCTGCGTTGGGCCAGCACGGCGTCAATATAATGGACTTCTGCAAGGCGTTTAACGACAAGACGCAGAATATGGAGAAGGGGATGCCTATCCCTGTGGTGATTACCGTCTATGCAGATCGCTCCTTCAGCTTTATTACCAAGACCCCACCAGCCTCTGTGTTGTTGAAGAAGGCTGCTGGAATCGCCAAAGGTAGTGGCACTCCAAATATCGACAAGGTGGGTAAGGTAACCCGTGCGCAGCTGGAAGAGATCGCCACCACCAAGATGCCCGATTTGACTGCTGCCGATATGGATGCAGCGGTGCGCACCATCGCTGGTAGTGCCATGCAGATGGGTCTTGAAGTGGAGGGGGTTTAAGCCATGGCCAAGCTAAGCAAGCGCGCACGCGCAATTAAAGAGAAGGTCGATAGCAACAAGCAATACTCTGCGGAGGAGGCGTTTGCCCTGCTGCAGGAGGTCGCCTCAGTCAAATTTTCTGAGTCGGTCGATGTCGCGGTCAATCTGGGAGTTGATCCACGTAAGTCAGATCAAGTGGTGCGTAGTTCCACGGTGTTACCACATGGTACCGGTAAGACGGTCCGGGTTGCGGTATTTACCCAGGGTGCCAATGCCGATGCTGCCAAGAAGGCGGGTGCCGATGTTGTAGGTTTCGAGGATCTGGCAGAAGAGGTCAAGGCCGGAAATATGGATTTTGATGTGGTTATAGCCACCCCGGATGCCATGAGTGTGGTTGGAAAGCTGGGCCAGATCTTGGGGCCGCGTGGGCTGATGCCGAACCCCAAGGTGGGGACTGTAACCCCCAATGTTGCTGAAGCGGTGGAGCAGGCTAAGGCTGGACAGGTGCGTTATCGTACCGACAAGTCCGGCATCATTCACTGCCCGATCGGAAATATCAGTTTTAAGCCGGCAGATCTGAAGCAGAATCTTGAGGCGTTGCTGGCGGATTTGAAGAAGGCCAAGCCAAGCGCGGCCAAAGGTGTCTATTTGAAGAAGATCACCGTCTCCTCGACCATGGGTCCGGGGTTGGCGCTGGATCAGTCTTCATTGAACCTATAAATAAATAGAGGCGCTGTGGCAGCTCCGCTGCCTTAGTGCCGCTTACACCCGGAGGGTGTGTTTTTACCCGCAGGGTGTTATTGCACCCATAGGGTGTAAAAGAACTTTGGGGCTCCGGTCTTCGGACCGGGTGCTGTCAAAGACCGTAGGTGCACTGTTGGTGCTTAATCTATGCCTACGCAGACGGAGCTCCGGAATCGGGTTTTACCTGGTTACGGTGCACGTTGTAACTGCGGCACTCCTGATGGAATGCCGTGTTTTTAACCGGAACGATGTTTTGTTCCACCGTGATCAGGAGGTGACGAGTGCCACTCAATCTTGAGCAGAAAAAAGCCGTCATCGCCGAAGTTGCAGAGGTGGCGAGCAGCGCCTACTCCGCAATCGCAGCTGAGTATCGTGGTCTTACTGTGGAAGAGATGACCGAGCTACGCGTCAAGGCGCGTGAGGCCGGAGTCTACCTTCGCGTAGTCAAGAACACACTGGCTCGGCGCGCGGTTGAGGATACAGATTTTGCCTGCATGCAGGAGGGGATGACCGGACCATTGGTCTTCGCCTTTTCGCAGGAGGATCCAGGTTCTGCAGCCCGCGTAATCAAGGATTTCGCAAAAGATCATAAGCTTCTTGAGGTGAAGCTGGTCTCTATCGGGAGAGAGTTGTTGGCTCCTGCTGAGATCGAAAGACTCGCCAAGTTGCCGACATATGATCAGGCCGTCAGTATGTTGATGGCAGTGATGAAGGCCCCAGTCGAGAAGCTGGCCCGCACCATGAATGAGGTGCCCGGCAAGCTGGTTCGTACTGTGGCAGCGATCCGTGATGATAAGCAAGCGGCGTAATACGGTTTTATTGTTATCACCAAATTTAATCAGATTTTAGGAGTTTTAAAATGGCTAAAGCAAAATTATCTACCGATGACATCCTTGATGCTATCGCCGATATGAGTGTGATGGATGTTGTCTCACTAATCGAGGCGATGGAGGAGAAGTTCGGCGTATCCGCTGCTGCTGCAGTTGCTGCCGCACCTGTTGCTGCAGGTGGTGGTGAGGCCGCAGCTGCAGAGGAGAAGAGCGACTTTGATGTTGTTCTGACCTCCTTTGGTTCCGCCAAGGTTGCTGTCATTAAGGCAGTGCGTGGCGTCACCGGTCTTGGTCTGAAAGAGGCCAAAGAGGCGGTTGAGGGTGCACCTACCACCCTGAAAGAGGGTGTTGCCAAAGATGATGCGGAAGAGATGAAGAAGACACTGGAAGAGGCTGGTGCGACTGTAGAGCTCAAGTAATACTTGACTATCTCAACGCATAAGTAAGAAGGCTTATGGCTGGTGGCGATTCGCCACCGGCCCTTTGCCGCTGGTAGTTTGAAGTAAATGTTTACGTTGGTAGCGGGTTTGAGTCCCGCGACGTAATCAGTTTATTAGCTGGATGTGGCTGGTTGATCACCACGACGACATCCTGGTTAAAACCATAGGAAACCCCTGCTCAAGCATAGGTTTCCACAGTAAACCGAGGGACGGCACTATGGCCTATTCGTTCACCGAGAAAAAACGCATCCGCAAGGATTTTGGCAAGCGACCAAGCATCCTGGAGGTACCGTTTCTTCTGGCGACCCAGATCGACTCTTACCGTACTTTTCTGCAAGATGGTGTACCCGAGGATAAGCGGGAAGATGTTGGTCTGCATGCGGCATTCAAGACTGTACTACCAATTGTAAGTTACTCTGGTAATGCGGCTCTGGAGTATGTGAGCTACCGCCTTGGTGAGCCTACATTTGATGTGCGCGAGTGTCATCTGCGAGGGACAACCTATGCGGCCCCGCTACGGGTGCTGGTGCGTCTGGTGATCTATGATAAGGACGCCCCTGCCGGTTCCAAGGTGGTAAAGGATGTCCGCGAGCAGGAGGTCTATATGGGGGAGCTGCCCCTGATGACCGATACCGGAACCTTTGTGATCAATGGTACCGAGCGGGTGATCGTCTCCCAGCTGCACCGCTCTCCAGGTGTGTTCTTTGACCACGATAAAGGCAAGACCCACTCCTCCGGTAAGCTGCTATTCAACGCCAGGGTGATACCTTACAGAGGTTCGTGGCTCGATCTTGAGTTTGATCCAAAGGATTGTGTATTTGTCCGTATCGACCGGCGGCGTAAGCTACCGGCGACGGTTCTGTTGCGGGCGCTCGGTTACGATACCGAACAGATCCTGGAGATGTTTTTTGAAACTGATACCTTCACCTTTACCAAGAAGGATGCGAAGTTGGATCTGGTGCCGGAACGTCTGCGCGGTGAGACCGCCACCTTCGACATCAAGGTCAAGGGCAAGGTGGTGGTTGAGTCCGGACGCCGAATAACCCAGCGCTATATCAAACAGCTGGAGAAGGCTGGGATAAAGAAGCTGGAGGTGCCGCTGGATTTTCTCTATGGCAAGGTGGTCGCGCACAATATCGTTGATGAAGATAGTGGCGAGCTGCTGGCGAGCGCCAATAGTGAGGTTACAGCTGAGTTGTTGGAGACCCTGCAGGAGAAGGGTATCAAGACGATCAATACGCTGTTTACCAATGATCTGGATCAGGGGCCATATATCTCCAGTACCTTGAATATCGATCCAACCACCAGCCAACTGGAGGCGCAGGTGGAGATCTATCGCATGATGCGTCCGGGTGAGCCGCCAACCAAGGATGCGGCCCAGAATCTGTTTAAGAACCTGTTCTTTACCCCTGATCGCTATGATCTCTCGGCTGTTGGTCGGATGAAATTCAACCGCCGCCTTGGACGTGAAGAGGAGTCGGGTGAGGGCATCCTTTCGAACGAGGATATTGTCGCGGTACTGAAGGAGCTGATCAATATCCGTAATGGCCACGGGGTGGTGGATGATATCGACCACCTGGGTAACCGCCGTATCCGCTGTGTCGGGGAGATGGCAGAGAACCAGTTCCGTATCGGGCTGGTACGGGTGGAGCGTGCAGTCAAGGAGCGGCTGACCCTGGCAGAGTCCGAGGGGCTGATGCCGCAGGAGATGATCAATGCTAAGCCGGTTTCGGCGGCGATCAAGGAGTTTTTTGGCTCCAGCCAACTGTCGCAGTTTATGGATCAGAACAATCCCCTCTCCGAGGTGACCCATAAGCGCCGTGTCTCGGCTCTCGGGCCGGGCGGTCTGGCGCGTGAGCGCGCAGGTTTCGAGGTGCGTGACGTACATCCAACCCACTACGGCAGGGTCTGCCCGATTGAGACCCCTGAGGGGCCGAATATCGGTCTTATCAATTCACTTGCTGTGTATGCCCGTACCAATGATTACGGTTTCCTCGAGACCCCGTATCGGGTGGTTAAAGATGGCAGGGTGACCAATGAGATCACCTATCTGTCGGCGATTGAAGAGGGGCGCTATGTGATCGCCCAGGCCAACACTACGCTGGATGCCAAGGGTAAACTGCTGGAGGAGCTGGTGGCCTGTAGGCATCAGAATGAGGCCACCCTGTTGCCCCCGGAGCAGATCGAGTATATGGACGTGTCGCCAAAACAGACGGTATCGGTAGCGGCCGCGTTGATCCCATTCCTGGAGCACGATGACGCCAACCGCGCCTTGATGGGCTCCAACATGCAGCGTCAGGCGGTGCCTACGTTGCGTGCCGACAAGCCGTTGGTAGGTACCGGTATAGAGCGTGCTGTGGCCATCGACTCAGGAGTTACAGTGGTGGCCAAACGCGGCGGCATTGTGGACTCTGTGGATGCGGGCCGGATTGTTGTGCGGGTCAACGATAAGGAGACCGAGGCGGGTGAACCCGGTGTCGATATCTACAATCTGACTAAATATACCCGCTCTAACCAAAACACCTGCATCAATCAGCGACCACTTGTGCAGTCCGGGGTTGAGATTGCGCGGGGTGATGTGCTGGCCGACGGTCCGTCTACTGATATGGGAGAGTTGGCGCTGGGGCAGAATATGCGAGTCGCCTTCATGCCATGGAACGGATACAACTTTGAGGACTCCATCCTGGTGTCTGAGCGGGTAGTGAAAGAGGACCGTTTTACCACTATCCATATTGAAGAGCTCACCTGTATGGCACGGGACACCAAGCTTGGTCCTGAAGAGATCAGTGGCGACATCCCCAATGTGGGCGAGGCGGCGCTGGCCAAGCTGGATGAATCCGGTATTGTTTACATAGGTGCCGAGGTCAAGGAGGGAGATATTCTGGTAGGTAAGGTCACGCCAAAGGGCGAGACCCAGCTGACCCCGGAAGAGAAGCTGCTGCGTGCCATCTTTGGAGAGAAGGCTGCCGATGTCAAAGATACCTCCCTGCGGATCAAGTCTGGGGTGACCGGCACAGTGATCGACGTACAGATCTTTACCCGTGATGGGGTGGAAAAGGACCAGCGTGCCCTGCAGATCGAAAACAGCGAGCTGGAGATGGTGCGTAAGGATCTGGATGAGCAACTGCGGATCATGGAGGAGGATACCTTTCAGCGGATTGAGAAGATGCTGATCAACAAGGTTGCCGACAAGGGTCCTAATAAGCTGAAGGCTGGCTCCAAGATAACCAAGGCCTATCTATCAGAGTTGGATAATGACCAATTGCTGGAGATCAAGCTGCGCAATGAGGCCGCGGCCAAGGATCTGGAGGCGATTACCGAGCAGATCAAACAGCAGCGTGAGGCCTTCCGCGAAAAGTTTGAAGAGAAGAAGCGCAAGCTGACCACCGGCGATGACCTCGCCCCTGGCGTGCTGAAGATGGTCAAGGTCTATGTGGCAGTCAAGCGGCGTATTCAGCCTGGTGACAAGATGGCCGGGCGTCACGGTAACAAGGGTGTTATCTCCACCATTGTGCCGGTAGAGGACATGCCGTTTTCTGCCGATGGTGAACCGGTCGATATCGTGCTCAATCCTCTGGGTGTACCTTCACGTATGAACGTGGGACAGATCCTAGAGACCCATCTGGGCTGGGCGGCCAAGGGTGTAGGCCTGAAGATCGGCGAGATGCTGGATTCCCAGGCCAAGATCGTCAAATTGCGTCAGTTCTTGGGCAAGGTCTATAACGGCAGTGGCAAGAAGGAGGATCTGAAGTCCTTCTCTGACCAGGAGATCATCGATCTGGCAACCAATCTGCGCGATGGCGTACCGATGGCCACCCCGGTATTTGATGGTGCCACGGAGGAAGAGATCAAAAACATGCTGGAGCTGGCGGAGCTGCCGGAGAGTGGGCAGACCACCCTCTACGATGGCCGTACCGGCGAGGCCTTCGATCGTCCGATCACGGTGGGTTATATGTACATGCTGAAGCTCAACCACCTGGTTGATGACAAGATGCATGCCCGCTCCACCGGCCCGTATAGCCTGGTAACCCAGCAGCCGTTGGGTGGTAAGGCGCAGTTTGGTGGTCAGCGTTTTGGTGAGATGGAGGTGTGGGCACTAGAGGCCTATGGTGCTGCATACACCCTGCAAGAGATGTTGACGGTGAAGTCGGATGATGTCACCGGACGTACCCGTATGTATAAGAACATTGTGGACGGCAACCATTACATGGAGGCAGGCATGCCTGAATCCTTCAATGTGCTGGTGAAAGAGATTCGTTCGCTGGGTATCAATATTGAACTGGAACGGGAATAGATACTTCGGATATACCGGGCAGTAATACTGTAACTATATCTGGAATCTGAGAGTAGGAGATACGATCTTGAGAGATCTACTGAAAATTCTGAAGCAGCAGGGACAGACCGAAGACTTCGATGCCATCCGCATTGGGCTGACGTCACCTAGTATGGTTCGCTCCTGGTCTTTTGGTGAGGTTAAAAAGCCGGAGACTATTAACTACCGTACATTTAAGCCTGAGCGGGATGGGCTGTTCTGTGCCAAGATCTTTGGCCCTGTCAGTGACTATGAGTGTCTCTGCGGCAAATACAAGCGCCTGAAGCATCGCGGTGTAGTGTGTGAGAAGTGCGGGGTAGAAGTGACCCTATCCAAGGTGCGGCGTGAGCGCATGGGCCACATTGAACTGGCCAGTCCGGTGGCGCACATATGGTTCCTCAAATCACTGCCGTCACGCATCGGCCTGTTGCTGGATGTGACCCTGCGTAATATCGAGCGGGTACTCTATTTTGAATCCTATATGGTCGTAGATCCAGGTATGACCCAGCTGGAGAGGGGTCAACTCCTGACTGAAGAGCAGTATCTGGATGCAATCGAAGAGAATGGTGAGGAGTTCGACGCCAGGATGGGCGCCGAAGCGGTGTACGAGCTGCTGAAGAGCCTGGACCTTGAGAAGGAGATTGAGCAGCTAAGGGAGGAGATCAATAGTACCAAGTCCGAGACCAAGCTGAAGAAATTGACCAAGCGTCTGAAGTTGGTGGAGTCATTGCAGGAGTCGGGCAACCGCCCAGAGTGGATGGTTATGACCGTGCTGCCGGTGCTGCCGCCGGAGCTGCGGCCGCTGGTGCCACTGGATGGCGGACGCTTCGCAACCTCTGATCTGAACGATCTATACCGGCGGGTGATCAACCGTAATAATCGGTTGAAGCGCCTGCTGGATCTCAATGCGCCGGACATCATCGTGCGTAACGAGAAGCGTATGCTGCAGGAGTCGGCAGATGCACTGCTGGATAACGGCCGTCGTGGTCGTGCTATCACCGGCACCAACAAGCGTCCACTGAAATCCCTGGCCGATATGATCAAGGGCAAGCAGGGGCGTTTCCGTCAGAACCTGCTGGGTAAGCGTGTTGACTACTCCGGCCGTTCCGTAATCGTGGTCGGTCCTACCCTGAAGCTGCACCAGTGCGGTCTGCCCAAGCGGATGGCGTTGGAGCTGTTCAAGCCGTTTATCTTCTCCAAGCTGCAGCTGCGTGGTCTGGCGACCACCATCAAGGCAGCGAAGAAGCTGGTTGAGCGGGGTACTGCCGAGGTCTGGGATATCCTGGAAGAGGTGATCCGCGAGCACCCGGTCATGTTGAATCGTGCACCTACCCTACATCGTCTCGGTATTCAGGCGTTTGAGCCGGTACTGATTGAGGGTAAGGCGATACAGTTGCATCCGCTGGTATGTACCGCATTTAACGCCGACTTTGACGGTGACCAGATGGCGGTGCATGTACCGCTTTCGATTGAGGCGCAGCTGGAGGCCCGCAGCCTCATGATGTCGACCAACAACATCCTCTCCCCGGCCAATGGTGAACCTATCATCGTGCCGTCACAGGATGTGGTGTTAGGTCTCTACTTCATGAGCCGCGAGCGGGTGAACGCCAAGGGCGAGGGCATGAGCTTCTCCAGTGTGGCCGAGGTGCGCCGGGCCTATGAGTCTGGTGTGACTGCGCTACAGGCCAAGATCACAGTGCGTGTAAAAGAGGTCCTGTTTGATGACAACGGTGAAAAGGTTGAGTCACGCAAGCGCTTCGAGACTACAGTAGGACGGGCGCTGCTCTCAGAGATCCTGCCGGCAGGTATGAGTTTTGAGTTAATCAACAGAGATATGGACAAGCGCGCCATCTCTAGTCTGGTTAACTCATGCTACCGTCAGGTTGGCCTGAAGGACACAGTAATTTTTGCTGACCAGCTGATGTATACCGGTTTCCGCTTTGCTACCAGTGCCGGGGTCTCTATCGGCATGAACGATATGACCATCCCGGAAGAGAAGGAGGGGATACTGGCATACGCGGAGAAAGAGGTAAAAGAGATCCAGAATCAGTACGCATCTGGTCTGGTAACCAACGGTGAGCGTTACAACAAGGTGATCGATATCTGGTCACACACCAACGATAAGGTTGCCAAGGCGATGATGGATAAGCTCGGTACGGAGCAGGTCGAGGACCGGGAAGGCAAGATGGTGGATCAGGACTCATTCAACTCCATCTACATGATGGCCGACTCAGGGGCGCGTGGTTCCGCCGCTCAGATTCGTCAGTTGGCTGGAATGCGTGGCCTTATGGCCAAGCCGGACGGCTCCATCATTGAGACACCGATTACCGCAAACTTCCGCGAGGGACTGGACGTACTGCAGTACTTCATCTCCACCCACGGAGCGCGTAAGGGTCTGGCCGATACCGCGCTGAAGACCGCTAACTCCGGTTACCTGACCCGCCGTCTGGTGGACGTAGCCCAGGATATGGTGGTGCTGGAAGAGGATTGTGGTACTGAAGATGGCATTCTGATGCACCCGATCATCGAGGGCGGTGATGTTGTGGAGCCGCTGCGTGAGCGTACTCTTGGACGAGTGCTGGCCGAGGATATATACAAACCTGGGAGCAAAAAGGTCCTGTGTAAGGCCGGTACCCTGCTGGATGAGGGCTGGATGGATACACTGGACGCTGAGGGTGTTGATCAGGTGAAGGTACGTTCTCCAATCACCTGCGCGGCCAAGATCGGGGTCTGTTCGCAGTGTTATGGACGTGACCTGGCCAGGGGCCACAAGGTGAATCTAGGCGAAGCGGTTGGGGTGATTGCCGCCCAATCAATCGGTGAGCCTGGTACCCAGCTCACCATGCGTACCTTCCACATCGGTGGTGCCGCTTCACGTGCGGCAGCAGTCAACAGCATTGAGGTGAAATCAGCTGGCTCCGTGCGGCTGCATAACATCAAGACGGTTAAACATCACAGCGGCAACCTGGTGGCGGTCTCCCGTTCCGGTGAGTTGACCGTAATTGATGAGGTCGGACGTGAGCGTGAGCGTTACAAGGTGCCGTACGGTGCGACCATCCTGGTGGCCGATGGCGACAGTGTGGAAGCAGGACAGATGGTATCCAACTGGGACCCACATACCCACCCGATTATTACCGAGGTGGCCGGTACCCTGCAGTTTGTCGATTTTATCGATGGGGTGACGGTGCGCAGCCAGGTGGACGAGGTGACCGGTCTGGCGTCGCTGGCGGTGATAGATCCAAAACAGCGTCCGAGTGCCGGTAAAGATCTGCGTCCAATGGTTAAGCTGGTCGACGCCAAGGGCAAGGATATGAATATCGTCGGTACTGATATCCCGGCCCACTACTTCCTGCCGGCCGCCGCTGTGGTAAGCGTAGCGGACGGTGCCGCAGTGGATGTGGGTGACGTATTGGCCCGTATCCCGCAGGAGTCATCCAAGACCCGTGATATTACCGGTGGTCTGCCCAGGGTTGCCGACCTGTTCGAGGCGCGCAAACCGAAAGATCCGGCAATTATGGCCGAGGCGACCGGTACTGTGAGTTTTGGTAAAGACACCAAGGGTAAGCAGCGCCTGATAGTTACCGATGCAGACGGTGAGGCCCATGAGGAGCTGATTCCAAAGTGGCGCCACGTCAATGTGTTCGAGGGCGAGCATGTAGAGATGGGCGAGATAATCGCCGATGGAGAGCCGGTCCCACACGATATTCTGCGCCTGAAAGGGGTGACAGAGCTTGCCGACTATCTGGTGAAGGAGATCCAGGACGTCTATCGTCTGCAGGGTGTAAAGATCAACGATAAGCATATCGAGGTCATTATCCGGCAGATGCTGCGCAAGGTAGAGGTGACCTCTCCTGGAGACACCAAATTCCTGCGTGGTGAGCAGGTGGAGCGGATCAGACTGCTGGAGGCGAATGAGGCGGCAGAGGCAGACGGCAAACAGCCGGCAGAGTATGAGCCGATGCTGCTTGGTATCACCAAGGCCTCTCTGGCGACCGAGTCATTCATCTCAGCGGCCTCCTTCCAGGAGACCACCAGGGTGCTGACCGAGGCTGCGGTACGTGGTATGAGCGACAGCCTGAATGGGCTGAAAGAGAACGTTATCGTCGGTCGCTTGATCCCTGCCGGTACCGGTCTCTCCTACCACAACGAGCGTCAGCAGCGCCGTGCCAATGAGTTGGCAGAGGCGGAGGCCGAAGGTGATAAGGTCGAACTGTTGGCAGAAGAGGTGGAAGAGGCACTGCGGCAGGAGCTCAATACAGCGGATAGCTAATCCGCCATATTTGGCCGGCCTGATAACGCCTGGGGAGCTCTACTGAAGAGAATTTAGCCCCCGCCCCCATGAGTGGGGGCGGGGGCTAGACGATTGCGTGTTCCCCTAGGGTTTCGACGTACCCCCTACCACCACTTATTGACCCAGAATCGCAGTTATACAGATATTCGGGCAGAATCCGACTCTGACAAAATCTCGCGATCTCATACCCTCTCTGAAGACCAATTATCCATATCAAGGCGGGGTCCCAAGGCCGCCCCAAAGAGGTCTGCGACGGGCCGTGGCAGGGTGGCGATAGGTAGTGAAAGGTGTTGACAGGCACTCACGCGGTGCGTAGAATTCTCGCTCTTTATCGAGGCTGCTTTTGACACGGCAGCTGGATGTTTTTTTCGCCTCAGGGTCCGTGGTGGCTACTGAGACAAATCAATAGCGTGCAATCGGTGCTCTATCGCCGGGTTGGCGGCAAGAGCCGGGTCGGTTGTTCGCTTTTTAGTGCGTAAGGGTTCCTTAAATAATTGAGGCTCCCAGAGACGGAATTAAATTAATGGCAACAATTAATCAGTTGGTACGCAAGCCGCGTAGACGCAAAACCGACAAGAGCAATGTGCCGGCCCTGGAGGCCTGTCCACAGAAGCGCGGGGTCTGCACCAGGGTGTATACCACTACACCAAAGAAACCTAATTCGGCGTTGCGTAAGGTAGCACGTGTGCGCCTGACCAATGGTTACGAGGTTACCTCATACATTGGTGGTGAGGGACACAACCTGCAGGAGCACTCAGTAGTGCTGATCCGCGGCGGTAGGGTGAAGGATCTGCCTGGTGTGCGTTATCACACTGTGCGTGGTTGTCTGGATACCTCTGGGGTTGAGAGTCGTCGCCAGGGTCGTTCCAAATATGGTGCCAAGCGGCCCAAGAGCTGATTAGTTAGTCAAATTAAACAGGACTGAGTGAAGAGTCATGCCTAGAAGACGAGTTGTAGCAAAGCGCGAGATTTTACCGGATCCAAAATTCGGGAGTGAGCTGCTCGCCAAATTTATCAATATGGTGATGGTCAGCGGTAAGAAGTCTGTGGCTGAAAAGATTCTGTACGATGCCCTGGATATGGTTGCTGAGCGTGGTAAGGGTGAGCCCATGGAGGTGCTGCAGCAGGCCCTGGAGAATGTGCGCCCTACGGTAGAGGTGAAATCACGCCGGGTCGGTGGTGCCACCTATCAGGTACCGGTCGAGGTGCGCGCGGTAAGGCGTAATACCCTGGCCATGCGCTGGCTGATTGAGGCGGCGCGTAAACGCAGCGAAAAGTCGATGGCACAACGGCTGGGTGGTGAGCTGATAGATGCTGCAGAGGAGCGCGGCACTGCAGTCAAAAAGCGGGAAGATACGCACCGTATGGCGGAGGCCAATAAGGCATTTTCACACTATCGCTGGTAATGGCATCAGCTTTTTGAATTAACTGTTTTTTTGTTCTTTAACATTTTGGATGGGATTTAGACGTGGCACGTAGCACACCTATTGATCGGTATCGGAATGTCGGCATTATGGCCCATATTGATGCGGGCAAGACGACAACTACCGAGCGCATTCTCTATTACACCGGTATTTCGCATAAGATAGGCGAAGTGCACGACGGTGCCGCGACCATGGACTGGATGGAGCAGGAGCAGGAGCGCGGAATCACTATCACCTCTGCGGCCACTACCTGTTTCTGGAAGGGTATGGGGCAGCAGTATCCAGAGCATCGGATCAACATCATTGATACCCCGGGACACGTAGACTTCACCATTGAGGTAGAGCGCTCCCTGCGCGTACTGGATGGTGCCTGTGCTGTATTTTGTGCCGTAGGTGGCGTGGAGCCGCAGTCTGAGACGGTTTGGCGTCAAGCCAATAAATATGGTGTGCCCAGAATCTGTTTCGTCAACAAGATGGATCGCGTCGGAGCAAACTTCCTGCGTGTAGTGGAGCAGGTGAGAGACCGTCTAGGGAGTAATCCTGTGCCTATTCAGATGGCTATTGGCGCAGAGGAGAATTTTGCCGGGGTAGTCGACCTGATCAAGATGAAGGCGATTATCTGGGAAGAGGAGAACATGGGGGTGAAGTATGAAGAGCAGGATATCCCCCTGGAGATGCACGGTCTGTGTGAAGAGTGGCGTGAGCACATGGTAGAGGCCGCCGCCGAGGCCGATGATGAGTTGATGGAGAAGTATCTGGAGGAGGGAGACCTCTCCGAAGAGGAGATCAAGAAGGGACTGCGTACACGCACCCTGAACAATGAGATCGTCCCGATGTTGTGCGGCACCGCCTTCAAGAACAAGGGTGTTCAGGCGATGCTGGATGCACTTATAGATTACATGCCTTCGCCATTGGATGTCCCGGCCATCGCCGGAATACTGGATGATGCCGACGAGACCGAGGCGACCCGTCCAGCCGATGATGACAAGCCGTTCGCCGCGCTGGCCTTCAAGATCGCAACCGACCCCTATGTCGGTACCTTGACCTTCTTTCGGGTCTATTCCGGTGTGCTCAACTCCGGTGATACCGTGTTGAACCCGGTCAAGGGGAAGAAAGAGCGGGTTGGACGTATCCTGCAGATGCATGCCAATGACCGCGAAGAGATCAAAGAGGTGCGGGCTGGCGATATCGCCGCTGCCGTGGGCCTGAAGCAGGTTACTACAGGTGACACCCTGTGTGACCTGAAAGAGGTCATCACCCTGGAGCGTATGGAGTTCCCGGAGCCGGTAATCGCGGTGGCGGTAGAGCCCAAGACCAAGAGCGACCAGGAGAAGATGGGTGTGGCCCTGGGCAAGTTGGCGCAAGAGGACCCCTCCTTCCGTGTACATACCGACGAGGAGTCCGGACAGACCATCATCGCCGGTATGGGTGAGCTGCATCTGGATATCATCGTCGACCGTATGCGGCGCGAGTTCAATGTGGATGCCAATGTTGGTGCACCACAGGTTAGCTACCGCGAGACTATCCGTAAGACGGTTGAGCAAGAGGGCAAGTTTGTGCGTCAGTCCGGTGGTCGTGGTCAGTATGGTCACGTCTTCCTGCGGATTGAGCCACAAGAGGCCGGTGCCGGCTATGAGTTTGAGAACGCCATTGTCGGCGGTGTTGTGCCCAAGGAGTATATTGCCTCGGTAGATAAGGGTGTGCAGGAGCAGATGCAGAATGGCGTCATCGCCGGGTTCCCGGTCGTGGACGTCAAGGTCACCCTTTACGATGGCTCCTACCACGATGTCGACTCTTCCGAGATGGCGTTTAAGATCGCCGGCTCCATGTGTTTTAAAGAGGGTGCGAGCAAGGCCAAGCCGGTGTTGTTGGAGCCGATCATGAAGGTCGAGGTCGTTACTCCAGAGGATTATATGGGCGACGTTATGGGTGACCTGAACAGTCGTCGTGGCATGGTGCAGGGTATGGAGGATGGTCCTGGCGGCAAGCAGATCAGTGCGGAAGTCCCGCTCTCCGAGATGTTTGGTTATGCCACCGACCTGCGTTCCGCTACCCAGGGTCGTGCCACCTATAGTATGGAATTCGCCAAATACAGCGAAGTGCCCAGCAGTATTGCTGAAGCCATCGCAGACAAACAGTAAGCCGCTACAGCAGAGGTAATTAACAGTGTCCAAGGAAAAATTCGAACGCACAAAGCCACATGTAAATGTGGGAACGATTGGTCACGTAGACCATGGTAAGACAACGCTAACGGCGGCGATCACCAAGGTGATGGCAGAAACCCACGGTGGTGAAGTCAAGGCCTTTGATCAGATTGACAACGCCCCGGAAGAGCGTGAGCGTGGTATTACCATTGCCACCGCGCATGTGGAGTATGAGTCAACCACTCGCCACTATGCCCACGTAGACTGCCCAGGCCACGCTGACTATGTAAAGAACATGATCACTGGTGCGGCGCAGATGGATGGAGCGATCCTGGTGGTATCGGCGGCCGACGGCCCAATGCCCCAGACCAGAGAGCACATCCTGCTGTCACGTCAGGTAGGCGTACCCTACATCGTAGTATTCCTGAACAAGGCCGACATGGTAGACGACGCAGAGCTACTGGAATTGGTAGAGATGGAAGTACGCGAACTCCTGGACATGTACGAATTCCCAGGCGACGACACCCCGATCATCACCGGATCGGCGCTAAAGGCGCTGGAGGGTGATACCTCAGATATGGGAGCCGGAGCGATCATCAAGCTGGTAGAGGCGATGGACGAATACATTCCGGAGCCGGAGCGTGATGTAGACCAAGCCTTCCTGATGCCGATTGAAGACGTATTCTCGATCTCTGGTCGTGGTACCGTGGTAACCGGTCGAATCGAGCGTGGCATAATCAAGGTAGGTGAAGAGATCGAGATTGTTGGTATCAAGGACACCACCAAGACCACCTGTACCGGCGTAGAGATGTTCCGCAAGCTGCTGGACGAAGGTGTAGCCGGCGACAACGTAGGCGTACTGTTGCGTGGTACCAAGCGAGACGAAGTGGAGCGTGGTCAGGTACTGGCGAAGCCTGGATCTATCACCCCGCACACCCACTTTGAGTGTGAGGTATACGTATTGAGCAAAGATGAGGGTGGACGTCACACCCCGTTTTTTGCCAACTACCGTCCGCAGTTTTATTTCCGTACCACCGACGTAACCGGAGCATGTGAGCTGCCTCAGGGAGTAGAGATGGTGATGCCTGGGGACAACGTGAAGATGACGGTAAAACTGATTGCGCCGATTGCTATGGAAGAGGGTCTGCGTTTTGCTATCCGTGAAGGCGGCCGTACTGTCGGTGCCGGAGTGGTTTCCAAGGTTATAGAGTAATAGAGATATGGAAAACCAGAGAATCCGAATTCGACTGAAGGCTTTCGATCATCGTTTGATCGATCAGTCTGCGCGTGAGATTGTGGATACCGCCAAGCGCACTGGTGCGCAGGTGCGTGGCCCAATCCCACTGCCAACGAGAAAAGAGCGATTCACTGTGCTGATTTCGCCGCACGTGAACAAAGATGCACGTGATCAGTACGAGATTCGTACACACAAGCGCCTGATGGACATCATCGACCCAACTGATAAGACAGTTGATGCGCTGATGAAACTTGATCTGGCTGCTGGTGTAGACGTCCAGATCAAGCTGAACTGAGGTTGAAGAGCAATGGCAATTGGAATTGTTGGACGTAAAGTTGGTATGACCCGCATCTTTTCCGAGGATGGCAGTTCCATCCCGGTAACGGTGATTGAGGCCGAGCCCAACAGGGTGACCCAACTGCGTACCGAAGAGGTAGATGGCTATCGTGCTGTCCAGGTTACTACCGGTAGTCGCAAGACATCACGGGTCAACAAGCCATCTGCAGGCCATTTGGCCAAGGCCGGGGTAGAGGCTGGACGTGGTCTGTGGGAGTTTCGTCTGGATGAGGGCGAGAATCTTGAGGCCGAGAGTGAGATAAAGGTCGATATCTTTGAGGAAGGACAGATTATCGATGTACGTGGTGTCACCAAGGGTAAAGGTTTCCAGGGTGGCGTAAAGAGACATAACTTTCATATGCAGGATGCTACTCACGGTAACTCAATATCTCACCGTGCCCTCGGATCTATCGGCCAGTGTCAGACGCCTGGGCGTGTATTCAAGGGTAAGAAGATGGCTGGCCATATGGGTAACGTTAAACGTACCAGCCAGAATCTAAAAGTAGTACGAGTCGATGTGGAGCGTAACCTGCTGCTGGTCAGGGGTTCTGTTCCGGGTGCACCTGGTGGTGATGTGATTGTTACCCCAGCCATCAAAATGTTGAACAAGGGTTAAGGTAATGGACCTCAAAGCAATAGCAGGCAGCGCGAGCAAAGGTAAGACTATCAAGGTCTCCGATGCCGTATTTGCCGCAGATTATAATGAGGCGCTGGTGCATCAGGTGGTAACCGCCTATATGGCCGGTGCCCGTTCCGGTACCAAGGCGCAGAAGAGTCGTGCTGCTGTCTCTGGTGGTGGTGCCAAGCCGTTTCGCCAGAAGGGTATGGGCCGGGCCCGGGCAGGTACTATCCGCAGCCCAATATGGCGCAGCGGTGGTGTTACCTTTGCCGCCCAGCCGCGTGATTACAGCCAGAAGGTGAATCGCAAGATGTATCGCGGGGCAATGCGCTCAATCCTTTCAGAATTGGTACGTCAGGAGCGGCTGGTTGCAGTGTCCGCACTTGAGGTAGAGGCACCAAAGACCAAAGAGTTGCTGGGGCTGCTGGACAAGATGAAGCTGAATGGGGCGCTTATTGTTGCGGATAATCCGGATGAGAACCTCTATCTGGCGGCACGTAATCTATATGGCGTTGATGTCTGTAGAGTAGAGGATGTCAATCCGGTCAATCTGGTCGGTTTTGGCAGCGTAGTAGTTACCGCCGATGCGGTGGCCAAACTTGAGGAGCGGTTGGCATGAACAGAGAGCGACTGATGCAGGTTCTGTTGAGCCCAGTAGTCTCTGAAAAGAGCACTGTTATTGCTGATGCGGCACGGCAGTTCGCCTTCCGCGTGACTCCGGATGCGACCAAGCCAGAGATCAAAAAAGCGGTAGAGTCGCTGTTTGATGTCAAGGTTGAGCAGGTAAGAGTTGTCAACATTAAGGGTAAGGCAAAGCGTACCGGCTACATAATGGGGCGTAGGAATGGCGTACGTAAGGCGTATGTCAAGTTGGCTGAAGGCCACGACATAGATTTTGGAGCGGGCGCCTGAGCGGCGTCGCTAGAACAAAGATTTAGAGTGGAAGCAAGATAATGGCTATTGTTAAGAGCAAACCAACTTCACCGGGACGGCGGTTCTTAGTCAAGGTGGTAAACCCGCATCTGCACAAGGGTGAACCGCATGGCCCGCTGTTGGAGAAGAAAAGCAAGAGTGGTGGCCGTAACAACAATGGTCGCATAACCACCAGACATCGCGGTGGCGGTCATAAACAGCGTTATCGCATTATCGACTTTAAACGTAACAAAGATGGTGTCCCGGGTGAGGTCGAGCGGTTGGAGTACGATCCGAATCGTACCGCCAATATCGCCTTGATTAAGTATGTCGATGGTGAGCGTCGCTATATTATCGCGCCGCGTGGCATCAGAGTGGGCGACGCTGTAGTGTCTGGAGATGATGCGCCAATCAAGCCGGGTAACTGCCTGCCGATGCGCAACATCCCGCTTGGTACCACCATTCACTGTATCGAGTTGAAGGCTGGAAAAGGGGCGCAGATGGCCCGCTCTGCCGGTACTTCAGCGCAGCTGGTAGCGAAAGAGGGCGAGTATGTAACACTGCGTCTACGCTCAACCGAGATGCGCAAGGTGCGGAGTGAGTGTAGGGCGGTAATCGGAGAGGTCAGTAATCAGGAGCACTCTCTGCGTAAGTTGGGTAAGGCCGGTGCTTCGCGCTGGCGCGGAGTACGTCCAACGGTTCGTGGTGTGGTTATGAACCCGGTAGACCATCCACATGGTGGTGGTGAAGGCCGTACCTCTGGTGGACGTCACCCGGTTACCCCGTGGGGTGTTCCTACCAAGGGTTACAAGACACGTACCAATAAACGTACAAACAAGATGATAGTGCGTAAGCGCAATCGTAAGTAGAGGTGAGTTAAGGTGCCACGTTCAATTAAAAAAGGACCGTTTGTAGACCACCATCTGATGAAGAAGGTGGAAGAGGCGGTAGCAAGCAACAGCAAGCGTCCCATCAAGACATGGTCGCGCCGTTCTATGGTGCATCCGGATATGGTGGGATTGACCATTGCTGTGTACAACGGACGCCAGCACGTTCCAGTACTGGTGAGTGAGAACATGGTTGGTCACAAACTTGGCGAATTCGCCCTGACCCGTACTTATCGCGGTCACACTGCGGATAAAAAGACTTAAGAGTGGGGTAGAGTGATGCAGGCAGTAGCAAAATTACGGTATGCGCGCCTCTCGGCCCAAAAGGGTCGGTTGGTGGCTGATCAGGTCAGAGGACTGCCGGTTGAGCAGGCCCTGGACATTCTTACCTTTAGTAAGAAGAAGGGTGCAGAATTGGTTAAAAAGGTACTAGATTCTGCCATCGCCAATGCAGAGAACAATGAGGGTGCGGACATTGATGAATTGCGGGTTTCTGCAATTTGCGTTGATGAGGGTCCGACCATGAAGCGTATTCGGGCACGCGCCAAGGGGCGTGCAGCCAGGATTTTAAAACGTACCAGTCACATCACTGTGACTGTGGCCGACAAGTAAGGCAAGAGAGAACGTTATGGGGCAAAAAGTACATCCAATTGGTATTAGACTGGGGATCGTCAAAGACTGGACCTCCAAGTGGTATGCCGACTCAGGCGACTATGCAGATCTGCTGAACAAGGATCTAGAGGTACGTGACTACCTGAAGAAACGCCTTGCTCAGGCCTCGGTTAGCAGGATCCAGATTGACCGTCCGGCGAAGAACGCCCACATAACCATTCACGCTGCCCGCCCCGGCATAGTGATCGGCAAGAAGGGTGAGGATATCGATGCGCTGCGTGCTGAGGTCTCAAATATGATGGGGATCCCGGTGCATC
Organism: Sedimenticolaceae bacterium; assembly: GCA_050293315.1. Lineage (GTDB taxonomy): Bacteria > Pseudomonadota > Gammaproteobacteria > Chromatiales > Chromatiaceae > CBFDBF01. The sequence goes on along the minus strand of JBNKMS010000002.1, from coordinate 57,733 downwards.
TTAGCGTTGAGGAGATCCGTAAGCCGGAGCTGGATGCACAGCTGGTCGCTGAGAACGTCACCCAGCAGTTAGAGCGTCGTATTATGTTCCGTCGGGCGATGAAGCGTTCGGTACAGAACTCTATGCGTCTGGGCGCTGGTGGCATCAAGATTAATATAGCCGGTCGTTTGAACGGTGCGGAGATTGCGCGGAGCGAATGGTATCGGGAGGGTCGAGTCCCCCTGCATACCCTGCGTGCAGATATAGACTACGGTTTTGCTGAGGCCAATACCACCTACGGGATTATTGGCGTTAAGGTGTGGATCTTCAGAGGTGAAGTATTTGAAGATGCAGCACAAAGTGAGCCGGCTGACGCACCGAAAAAGTCCGCAGGTAAGGGGGCTTAAACCATGTTGCAGCCAAAACGGACAAAATTTCGCAAACAGCAGAAGGGGCGTAACCGCGGCCTGGCACAGTCAGGGAGCAAGGTGAGCTTTGGTGAGTTTGGGCTCAAGTCTGTTGGTCGTGGGCGTATGACCTCACGCCAGATTGAAGCGGCGCGTCGTACCATTACGCGTAAAGTAAAGCGTGGCGGTAAGCTCTGGATCAGGGTGTTTCCGGACAAGCCAATTACCAAAAAGCCACTAGAGGTACGGCAGGGTAAAGGTAAGGGTAACGTTGAGTATTGGGTGGCACAGATTCAGCCCGGGCGCATGTTGTATGAGATCGAAGGGGTTACGGAAGAGCAGGCGCGTGAGGCCTTTAAATTAGCATCTGCAAAGCTGCCGTTTAAGACAACCTTTGCAAAACGGACGGTACTGTAATGAAAGCACAAGAGTTACGTGGGAAGAGTCCTGCTGAGTTGCAGGAAAAACTGCTGGAACTGCGTCAAGAGCAGTTTAATCTGCGTATGCAGCAGGGCACCGGGCAGTTGAATCGGCCGTCACAGATGACCCAGGTACGCAAGGATATTGCGCGGGTTAAGACAATTATGAATGAGCAGCAGGCAGGTAACGCATCATGAGTGAGCAGCAGCCATCAAACCGAGTGCTTCAGGGCAGAGTAGTTAGCGACAAGATGGATAAGACCATTACCGTTAAGGTAGAGCGGCGCGTCAAGCATCCGATCTATGGCAAATTTATTCGTCGCTCGACCAAGATGCACGTACATGATGAGGCCAATGAGTGTGCTATTGGAGATGATGTAGAGATTGAGCAGTGTCGGCCGCTGTCTAAGAACAAATCTTGGCGTCTGGTCAAGGTTGTGACCAAGGCAAATTGATCCGGACAGTAGTTATACAGAATTTTGATTGAGATAGACCCATGATTCAGATGCAGACAAACCTTAATGTGGCCGACAACAGCGGCGCCAAGCGTGTACAGTGCATAAAGTACTGGGCGGTTCGCATCGGCGTTATGCAGGGATCGGCGACATCATAAAGGTGAGCGTAAAAGATGCTATACCTCGCGGTAAGGTGAAGAAGGGTGAGGTATACAGTGCCCTGGTAGTGCGTACCAAGAAAGGCGTACGTCGCCCGGATGGATCGCTGATCCGTTTTGACAACAATTCCGCTGTTCTGCTGAATGCACAGCTACAGCCGATCGGCACGCGTATTTTTGGGCCGGTAACTCGTGAACTGCGCGGTGAGCGTTTTATGAAGATCATTTCACTTGCGCCAGAAGTACTATAGGGGATGAGCCATGGCCATGCAGAAGATTAAAAAAGGTGACCAGGTCATCGTCCTGACCGGTAAAGACAAGGGTAAGCAGGGCACCGTCTTGCGGGTTATCGACCGTGAGAAGGTGATTGTTGAAAACGTAAACATAGCAAAGAAACACACCAAGCCGAATCCCAACATTGGTGAGCAGGGTGGGATTCTGGATATAGAGATGCCGCTGGACATATCCAACGTAGCGATCTTTAACCCCATTACCGGCAAAGGTGACCGGGTGGGATTTAAGACGCTGGGAGATGGGCGTAAGGTGCGCACCTTTAAATCTAACGGCGAAGTCGTGGATATTTAAGGCAGATATAGAGATGTCAAGATTACAGCAAGAATACCGCGATAAGATTGTGGGCCAGCTGCAGAAGCAGTTTGGGTTCAAGAGCATTATGGAGGTCCCCAAGATCACCAAGATCACCCTGAATATGGGTGTGGGTGAGGCGGTTGGTGACAAAAAGGTCATGGAGCACGCGGTTAGTGATCTGGAGAAGATCTCGGGTCAGAAAGTGATGGTGACCAAGGCCAGAAAGTCGGTTGCGGCGTTCAAGATCCGCGACGGTTGGCCAGTGGGTTGTATGGTGACGCTGCGGCGTGAGCGCATGTATGAGTTTCTTGATCGACTGATCAATATCTCAATACCCCGTATTCGCGATTTTCGAGGCATGAGTCCAAAGTCTTTTGACGGCCGTGGCAATTACAGCATGGGCGTAAAAGAGCAGATCATGTTTCCAGAGATCGATTACGATGCAATCGATGCACTGCGTGGGCTGGATATTACCATTACCACCACAGCCAAGAACGATGAAGAGGGACGCGCCCTGCTGGAGGCGTTCCGGTTCCCATTTAAAAACTGAGTAGACTATCTATGGCAAAGAAAAGCATGATTGCCCGCGAGGTCAAACGGGCCAAAATAGTTGCAAAGTACGCCACTCAAAGGGCGGAGCTTAAGGCGGTTATAAATAGCCCGCAGAGCACTACTGAGCAGATAGATGAGGCGGTGCTGCAACTGCAGAGACTGCCACGTGATGCCAGTCCGGTAAGGCAGCAGCGCCGTTGTCGGGTCAGTGGCCGGCCACATGGGGTATATCGTAAGTTTGGCCTGTGTCGCAATAAGCTGCGCGAGGCGGCAATGCGAGGAGACGTACCAGGACTGGTTAAGGCAAGCTGGTAAGAATTTAGCGTTTAATTGGGGTATCGCACCGTTGGTGGTGGACTGACCCGGAGGGTTTTAAATAATGAGTATGTCAGATCCTATCGCGGACATGTTGACGCGTATCCGCAACGGGCAGGCTGTTGGTAAAGTGGCAGTCACCATGCCTTCTTCCAAAAAGAAGAGCGCCATCGCGCAGTTGCTCAAAGATGAAGGCTACGTCGTCGATTACGCGATTTCCACAGAAGATGGTAAGGACCTTCTTAAGGTAGACCTAAAGTACTTTCAGGGCCAGCCGGTCATTGAGATGATCAAGCGGGTTAGTCGTCCCGGGCTGCGCATATATAAGGGTGCAAAAGAGCTGCCGTCGGTACGTAACGGTCTGGGTATCGCCATTATCTCCACATCTAAAGGTCTGATGACAGACCGCGCTGCCCGCAACGCCGGGCATGGCGGTGAAGTCGTCGCCTTTGTGGCATAAGCGGGGGTAATAGATATGTCACGTATAGCCAAGAGCCCTATCACCATCCCATCTGGCGTCGATGTCAAGATTGATGATGCTGGGGTTAGTGTAAAAGGCGGGAAGGGCGATATGCAGTTGACCCTGCATAAGAGTGTTGCCGTTGAGCAGAAGGACGGGGTCCTCAATGTCGCTCCGAAAACAGACAGCAGGGGTGACTGGGCCATGGCCGGAACCTTCCGCGCCCTGATAAATAACATGGTACAGGGTGTCAGTAGCGGGTTTGAGAAGAAGTTGTCGCTTATTGGTGTGGGGTATCGCGCCCAGGCCCAGGGCAAGACCTTGAACCTGAACCTCGGCTTCTCTCACCCTATAGATTATTCGGTGCCTGAGGGCGTTACTGTTGAGACCCCATCGCAGACGGAGATCGTTGTCTCCGGGTGTGACAAGCAGAAGGTGGGTCAGGTCGCGGCTGAGATTCGCGCCTACAGGCCACCCGAGCCATATAAAGGCAAGGGTGTGCGTTATGTAGACGAATATGTGGCCAGAAAAGAGGCCAAGAAGACGTAAGGGGCTATGCAGAATGAATAAGAAAGATTCACGTTTACGTCGGGCTCGTCGTGCCCGCGCCAAGATCCGGGAGCTGGAAGTACATCGGCTGACCGTATTTCGTACCCCGCGTCACATGTATGCGCAGATCATCGGTCCGGGCGATACCGGAGTAGTGGCCAGTGCATCGACAGTGGATAAGGGCGTTAAGGCTGGGCTTAAGGGCTCCTCTGGAAACGTAGCCGCTGCTGCTGTTGTGGGTAAGATGATTGCAGAGAGGGCAAAGGGAGCCGGTGTAGAGACGGTGGCATTCGACCGCTCTGGCTTTAAATATCACGGACGGGTCAAGGCATTGGCAGATGCCGCCCGTGAAAACGGTCTCCAGTTCTAAGGTATATAGCTATGGCAAATTTTAATGCGAATCAGGAAGGCGACGGACTGGTAGAGAAACTGATTACCGTCAATCGTGTGGCAAAGGTGGTTAAGGGTGGCCGTATATTTGGCTTCTCCGCACTTACTGTGGTCGGCGATGGTAATGGTCGGGTCGGCTTCGGTATGGGTAAGGCGCGTGAGGTGCCGGTGGCTATCCAGAAGGCTATGGAGGCCGCGCGTAGAAACATAAAGGACGTGAAGCTCAATGGCGACACCCTGCAATATTCACTGATGGGCAGACATGGCGCCGCTAGAGTGCACATGCAGCCGGCCTCAGAGGGTACCGGCATCATCGCTGGTGGTGCCATGCGTGCTGTATTTGAGGTGGTAGGGGTGCACAACGTGCTGGCTAAATGCATCGGTACCAACAACCCAGTCAACGTAGTACGCGCCACTATTAACGGTTTGACCGGCATGAGCGATGCGAAAAGCGTTGCCGCCAAGCGTGGCAAGAAAGTTGAAGAGATCCAGGGATAATAGCCATGGTTAAGAAGAAAAAGACAATGAAGGTGACGCTGGTGCGTAGCATGCACGGTCGCCTGAAAAAGCACCAGGCGTGCGTGCGCGGCCTGGGGATACGTCGTATGCACAATCCGGTTGAGGTAGAAGATACCCCGGCCACTCGCGGCATGCTGAATATGGTGTCGTACATGGTTAAGGCCGAGGAGGCGTAAAGTGCGACTGAATAGTTTAAAGCCTGCAACTGGCAGCAAGAGTGAGAGCAAAAGGGTCGGCCGAGGTATCGGCAGTGGCCTGGGCAAGACCGGTGGTCGTGGCCACAAGGGTCAGAAGTCACGCTCTGGCGGTTTTCATAAGGTAGGGTTCGAGGGTGGTCAGATGCCATTGCAGCGTCGTCTGCCCAAGGTTGGATTCACCTCACGCAAGGCCCGTTACAATGCCGAGGTTCGGCTGCATGAGCTGGCCAAGGTAGAGGCGGATGTGATCGATCTGGCCGCTCTGCAGGCCGCCGATATCTTGGGTGACCACATCAAAAAGGCCAAAGTGATCCTCTCCGGCAAGCTGGAAAAGGCAGTAACGATCCGTGGCCTGGGTGTTACCAAGGGTGCGCGTGCGGCGATTGAAGCGGCCGGCGGCAAGATCGAGGAATAAATGGCAAAGATGGGTTCACAAGCGGGTGGCGCAATCGCCAGTATGGGCAAGCTGAAGGAGCTGCGACAGCGGCTGCTGTTTGTCCTTGGCGCGCTGCTGGTATTTCGGGTCGGAACCTTCGTTCCGGTTCCCGGGGTGAACCCTGATGCACTGGCAATCCTGTTTGATCAGCAGCAGGGGACCATACTGGACATGTTCAACATGTTCTCGGGTGGTGCCTTGAAGCGGGCGAGTCTGTTCGCCCTGGGCATCATGCCCTACATCTCTGCCTCCATTATTATGCAGCTGATGTCGGCGGTGCTACCGAAGCTGGAGCAGCTGAAGAAAGAGGGTGAGTCCGGACGCCGTAAGATCACCCAGTATACCCGCTACGGAACAGTGGTGTTGGCAATGTTTCAGGCGATCGGTATAGCCTCTGCGCTGCAGACCCAACAGGCTGGTGGCATGTCGGTAGTGATCCAAACCGGCCCTGGCTTTGTCTTTACCGCGGCCCTGTCACTGGTGACCGGCACCATGTTTTTGATGTGGCTGGGGGAGCAGATTACCGAGCGCGGTATCGGTAACGGTATATCCCTGATCATCTTTGCCGGTATTGTCGCCGGACTGCCTCGGGCTATAGGTGGTACCCTGGCCCTGGTAAACACCGGCGAGATGAATGCGGCCAGCGTGATAGCGCTGTTTTTTGTCGCTATAGCGGTTACCGCCTTTGTGGTATTCGTCGAGCGAGGACAGCGCAGGATTACGGTGAATTATGCCAAGCGACAGCAGGGGCGGAAGATGTTTGCGGCACAGAGCAGTCATCTGCCGCTGAAGCTGAATATGGCGGGTGTGATACCGCCGATTTTCGCCTCCAGTATCATCCTCTTCCCCTCTACCCTGGGGGGGTGGATCGGGGCCCAGGAGAATATGCGTTGGCTGCAGGATATTGTTGCCAAGGTCTCTCCGGGTGAGCCGATCTATGTGATGCTGTATGCAACGGCGATAGTGTTTTTCTGCTTTTTTTACACCGCCCTGGTATTTAATTCCAAGGAGACGGCTGACAATCTGAAGAGATCGGGTGCGTTTATCCCCGGTATCCGGCCTGGAGAGCAGACCGCTAAATATATTGATGGGGTGATGTCACGTCTGACCCTGGCCGGCGCGATCTATATCACCGCTGTCTGTCTGTTGCCGGAGTTTCTGATCGTGGCCTGGCATGTGCCTTTCTATTTTGGCGGTACATCGCTGCTGATTATTGTGGTCGTGGTGATGGATTTTATCGCCCAGGTCCAGGCCCATCTGATGTCGCATCAGTATGAGGGGTTGATGAAAAAGGCGAATTTAAAGGGTGGCGGCCCAGGTCTGTTGCGCTGACACCAGAATATAGAGTTTTTAGTGGAGATTAGGCCATGAAAGTAAGGGCTTCGGTTAAGAAAATATGTCGTAATTGCAAGATTGTGCGGCGTAATGGGGTGGTGCGGGTTATCTGTAAGGATGGCCGCCACAAGCAGCGCCAGGGCTGATATCTTGCTTGATTTGGTCTCTGTTTATAGATAAAATTATTCGTTTTCCGCGCGTGGCGTGGAGGGAAACTGTTTTTTTGTTAGGAGCAGCTGAATGGCTCGAATTGCAGGTGTTAATATTCCGGATCGCAAGCATGCGGTAATTGCGCTGACCTCTATATATGGGGTCGGTCGGACCCTGGCAGGCAAGGTCTGTGCGGCCGCAGGCATTGCCGAGGATGCCAGAATTATGGATCTGACCGAGGGCGAGGTGGATGCACTGCGTGCCGAAGTCGCCAAGTATACCATCGAAGGTGATCTGCGGCGTGAGATCTCAATGAACATCAAGCGTTTGATGGATCTTGGTTGTAATCGCGGTATCAGGCACCGGCGCGGACTACCGCTTCGGGGGCAGCGTACCAGGACCAATGCCCGTACCCGTAAGGGCCCGCGGCGTCCGATCAAACGATAGGAATTAGATATAGCTCCGGTCTGTTAGACCGGGAAACTTTTAGCGGTAATAACTCGCAGGAACTAGCAAGTGGTAAAAGCAACCAGTCGTTCACGAAAGAAGGTTAAAAAGGTCGTAACCGATGGTGTGGCGCATATCCATGCCTCCTTTAATAATACGATCATCACCATAACCGACCGCCAGGGTAACGCCCTCTCCTGGGCAACTGCGGGTGGTTCAGGTTTTCGTGGTTCACGTAAAAGCACACCGTTTGCCGCTCAGGTCGCAGCCGACCGTGCCGGGGAGAAGGCCAAAGAGTATGGCCTGCAGAATCTGGACGTGCATGTTAACGGACCTGGTCCTGGGCGTGATTCCGCAGTACGTTCATTGAACAATGCTGGCTTCAAGATCACCAGTATTACCGATGTCACCCCCATTCCACATAATGGGTGCCGGCCGCCTAAAAAACGTCGGGTCTGAGGAGTTATTGAATTATGGCAAGATATATTGGTCCCAAGTGTAAGCTGAGCCGTCGTGAAGGAACGGATCTGTTCCTGAAGAGCCGGATTCGCCCCCTGGAATCCAAGTGTAATCTGGAGAAGGTCCCTGGTCAGATCACCGACCGGCGTAGGCGTATATCCGATTATGGTTTGCAGCTACGGGAAAAGCAGAAGGTCCGTCGTATCTACGGGATTATGGAGAAGCAGTTCCGTAACTACTACAAGAGTGCGGCCCAGGCCAAGGGGGCTACTGGTGAGAATCTGCTGCAGATGCTTGAGGGTCGTTTGGATAATGTAGTCTATCGGATGGGTTTTGGTAGTACCCGCGCCGAGTCAAGACAGTTGGTAAGCCATAAGTCTATTGAGGTAAACGGTAAGGTTGTCAACATTCCATCCTATCAGGTTCAAGAGAACGATGTGATAACCGTACGAGAGAAGGCCAAGAAACAGACCCGTATTCAAGGGGCGCTGAGTTTGGCGGAACAGTATGGGTTCGTGGAATGGATCGAAGTCGATCCTAAGGCGATGAAGGGTGTGCTCAAGCGCATGCCGGATCGTTCCGAGCTCCCAGCCGAAATCAATGAGCAGCTGGTTGTTGAGCTGTACTCCAAATAAGGACGAGTTTAAAGAGGTTCATCGATGCCAGATTTTGTTGCCGATTTTCTAAAACCGCGCCTGGTCGATATACAGGCGGTTTCTCCACTCCATGCCAAGATTGCCCTGGAGCCGCTCGAGCGTGGATTTGGCCACACCCTGGGTAATGCCCTGCGGCGGATCCTGCTCTCCTCTATGCCCGGCTGTGCCGTGGTAGAGGTCGAGATCGATGGGGTGCTACATGAGTACACCACCATTGAAGGGGTGCAGGAGGATGTGCTTGATATCCTGCTCAACCTGAAAGAGCTGGCAATAAGCATGCATGCCAAGGATGAGGCGAGCCTGACCCTGAAGAAAAAGGGCGCAGGTCCGGTCAAGGCGAGTGATATCGAGGTAGATCATGATGTGGAGATTGCCAATCCTGATCACGTCATAGCCAATCTGACCAAGGACGGCAAGCTCGACATGGTGCTGAAGGTGAAGCGTGGTATCGGCTATCAGCCGGCCAGCAGCCGCCAGGACGAGAGTGATGAAGATAGCGCTATCGGCAGGTTGCAGCTGGATGCCACCTATACCCCGGTGCATCGTGTCTCCTACTCTGTAGAGGCGGCGCGTGTTGAGCAGCGTACCGACCTGGACAGACTGGTGATCGACCTTGAGACCAATGGCACCATAGATGCGGAAGAGGCGATTCGTCGTGCCGCTACTATCCTCCAGGACCAGCTGTCGGCATTCGTAATACTCGATAAGAGCAGTGCTAATGAGGCCGAACAGGAGAGCAGTGAGCCGGCCATCGACCCGATCCTGCTGCGTCCGGTAGACGATCTGGAGTTGACGGTGCGCTCTGCAAACTGCCTCAAGGCCGAGAATATTTTCCGTATAGGCGATCTTATCCAGCGTACCGAGGTGGAGCTGCTGAAGACCCCAAATCTTGGTAAGAAGTCTCTGACCGAGATCAAGGATGTGCTGGCTACTCGCGGACTCTCTCTGGGGATGCGCCTTGAGAACTGGTTGCCTGATCAGGCAGACGAAGGTTAGGCCTGAGCAGGTCAGACAGATTTAGAATATTAAGTTTAAGAAGGAAGTGGATAAATGCGTCATCGTAAGTCAGGGCGTCAGCTAAATAGAAATAGCAGCCACCGTAAAGCCATGTTTCGTAACATGACCTGTTCGCTGTTGCGCCATGAGCTGATCAAGACCACGCTGCCTAAGGCCAAAGAGCTGCGTCGTGTGGCTGAGCCTATTATCACCATAGGTAAGGTTGATAGTGTTGCCAAGCGTCGTCTCGCTTTTGACCGTCTGCGTGATAAAGAGGTTGTGGGCAAGCTGTTCAGTGAGATCGGACCACGCTACAGTGAGCGTCCTGGTGGTTATCTGCGCATCCTCAAGTGCGGCTATCGTGCAGGGGACAAGGCCCCGATGGCCTATGTGGAGCTTGTGGATCGTCCAGAGCCGACGGAAGAGGCGGTAGAGGTAGAATAAATATCTCAACCACACGCCGAGAACAGACAAAACCGGGCCCCATGGCCCGGTTTTTTATTGCCTCCTGTGGAGTATGGATATCGTATTGAATTTGGGACCACTGAGAAAAAGTGTGAAATGGTTGCTATATTGAAGTGAATAGGTGTTAAGCAGTTATCAATTACACTGAGTCGAGTCATCATATGCGGCTCATTTCCTTGTTATCCCTATAGTTGCCATATAGATTAGGGTACATGGAAAACATTCAGGTAAATAGGCGTATGCCAAACGAGCGTCGCATTACAGAGGCGTCATCCTTCAGGGAGCTGTTCCAGGAGCAGTGGAGCTCACTGCTTGACCTGCTGGAGGAGCGGAGTGCGCGACAGGAAGCTGGAAGGCGGCAAGAGCAGATGCTCTCCGCTGCCATTGATGATGTTGTTGATAAGACCGATGCACGTATCCGTGCGATCAGCAGCTATCAAAAGACATTACGCCAGAGTATGCATGCACTGCTGGAGCATGTCGAAGGTCTGGTTGCCAGCCTGCCACAGGCACAACTGATAAACCAGAAGAGCTTTATCAGTGCCCATAACATAAACCGTTTTTTTGTTAATGCGAGGGAGATGCAGGAGATCTTCAGCCGCTCACGTGACCTGCAGGAGTTTTTTCTTAAGCGCCAGTTGGAAGAGGCCTATCTGTTACTGTTTCTATACAAACATGAGAAGAGCACCCTGGGGGTTGGTCTGGAGAACAATTTTCTGGTGCGCGATCAACATCAGACCAGTGTTAATTTCTCCGGACACAGGGTGATGGCCACCAGCGCGGATGAGAGTGAATTGCGTAGCGCATTAAAGCGTATCCTGTTCGAACGCATAACCGTATATATTCGCTCTGAGCTAAGCGGTGAATTGGGGTTGGCGAAACAGCATCCACAACTATCTCTGGACCGCTTATGCCGCGCTATGAGCAGGCCGCGGGAGCTGGTGTGCATACAGCAGAACACCCTGCAGGTTGACCGGCTCGGTATCCTGCAGGATGCAGAGTCAGCAGATGCAGAGAATGTAATCCAGCTTAACGAGCTGGAGATCGCAAAGACCCCGCGGGAGATAGTACTACTCGGCAGATATCCCAGGAGTGAGATGCTCTCAGCGGACGAACTGCAACAAATGGCGGGGCCATATCTTGGGTGATGTTCTCACGAGCTCTGTGGTCAATTTTGTAGCCTAAGCGTATCCGCGGTTTGATCGCGAGATCAAGTCATTGGATCACGCGGCCAAGCCGCAGAGGCATATAGGCTGCGAAACTTATTACCAATCTAACTTAAGAGCCATTGAATCCCGCGATCAAGTCGCGGGATAACGACAAAAAATTGACCCCCAAATATCCTTCAATTTCCCCCTAAAAAACAGAAAATATTCGCCTTAAATCATTTCAGTTTTGCTGCAGAATTGTTACAGTTACACGCAGCTGAAATAACACTGTTCTTCCACAACCAAACGACCAAAATAAACATAATAATCAAGCAGTTACTTATATGGAACTCCAAAATATCGTCAAAATTGAGAAGGCCACGAATAAGGGCCGTAAGGAGTTTCTTAGAATAGGGGTAGCGCTTTTATTTATGGTCGGCATCATGCTGTTCATCAGCATGCGGGGGGTAGGAAGCCCGGGCCATATCATGCTGATGGTGGCTGCCCTGATTGGCGGCTACATGGCCATGAATATCGGGGCCAATGATGTAGCCAATAACGTAGGCCCGGCAGTCGGCTCCAAGGCGCTAACCCTTACCGGGGCGATCATTATCGCCGCCATATTCGAGGCATCTGGCGCCCTGGTCGCAGGTGGTGATGTGGTCACCACCATCAAGAAGGGGATCATCGATCCGGCGCTGATCGCCAATACAGATACCTTCATCTGGCTTATGTTGGCCGCCCTCCTGGCTGGCGCCATCTGGTTAAACATCGCCACTGCCCTAGGGGCGCCGGTTTCCACCACCCACTCCATCGTCGGCGGGGTGCTCGGTGCAGGCATAGCGGCAGGCGGCCTCGGGATCGCTAACTGGGGAAAGATGGGGGCCATCAGCGCCAGTTGGGTTATTTCACCGGTCATGGGTGGGCTTATCGCGGCGGGCTTCCTCTATTTGATCAAGCGGACCATCACCTATCAGGCCGACATGATCGTGGCGGCCAAGCGCATGGTCCCGGTGTTTGTTGCCATTATGGCGTGGGCCTTTATCACCTACCTGCTGCTAAAAGGGTTCAAGCACGTATGGAAGGTGGATTTTGGCGCCGCATCCCTATTAGGTTTGGGCGCTGCAGCCATTATCTATGCCGTAATCAAACCCCTGCTCTCCAGGACTGCGGATGCCCTGCCCAATGAGAAACAGAGCGTAAACCAGCTTTTCACCATACCCCTGATCTTTGCCGCCGCCCTGCTCAGTTTCGCCCATGGCGCAAATGATGTGGCGAATGCGGTCGGCCCCCTGGCTGCCATTAACGATGCCATACTCAACGGCGGAATCAAAAGCAAGGCAAGTATCCCTCTGTGGGTAATGATGGTAGGGGCCGTCGGTATATCCCTTGGTCTGGCGCTGTACGGTCCCAAGCTGATACGCACTGTGGGCTCGGAGATCACCGAACTGGATAAGATGCGGGCATTCTGCATTGCTATGGCCGCGTCTATAACCGTAATCATCGCAACCCAACTGGGACTGCCGGTCAGCTCTACCCATATCGCAGTTGGAGGGGTGTTTGGAGTAGGGTTTCTGCGGGAATTTCTAAAGGCCAGTTATGCCAAGATGATCGAGGAGATCAAACATCATCATGAAGATGACCATCCAGAGGTGGTAGAGGCGTTTCTGGTCGATTTTAAAAAGGCCTCTCTGAAGGAAAAAAGCTACATGCTTGAGCAGCTCAAGCAGAGAAAAGCTGAAGCGCATCTAACCAAGAAGGAGCGCAAGAGCCTGGTTAGTGTGTATAAACATGAATTGGTGAAACGCTCAGCGCTCATGAAGATTGCTGCAGCCTGGGTGATCACCGTGCCGGTATCTGGCATCCTGGCCGCCCTGATCTATTTCACCATCAGGGGTATCATGCTGCCGTAGCGAACATGCCTGTCCAATAGAACCTGGTTATTCTTTATTCACCTGTTGAGATCATTAACCCCTTCATTGGGATGGGTCGATGATTCAATAGGAAGCCGAACCGTGAAGGTGGTTCCTTTATTGATCTCAGTATCGAAGGTTATTGAGCCGCCGTGGTGCTTTACGATAGAGCTATATGCCACCGAAAGTCCCTGCCCTGATCCACGGCCTACTTGCTTTGTTGTAAAAAATGGATCGAACAAGCGCGAGTGTATTTCATCCGGAATGCCGGTCCCGGTGTCGGTTACACGAATCTCCACCTGGCCATCATGGCAACGAGATGTGATGGTAATCAGCCCCTTCCCATTAGGCTGCACCTCTATGGCATCTTCAATTGCGTGAGCAGCGTTGATGATAAGATTGAGGAGTGCTTGATTGATATCGTTTGCGTAGCAGGGCACGAGCGGGAGACTGGGGTCAAGGTCCAGTTCGAGATCAGCTACATGTTTCCATTCGTTGTGAGCTATTGTCGCTGTGTTTTCTATGGCGCGATTTAGATCAGCAGGATTTTTTTCTTTTGCCCCGGGGCGTGAAAACTCCTTCATTGCTTGTACAATGGTAGCGATACGATTAACGCCATCAAGTGTTTGGTTAATGGCTGTGGGAACTTCGGTGGTAAGATACTCAAGATCTGCCTCTATCATCGCATTTTCAGCATCGGAAATGTGATTCCTGGTGAGCTTGTCGTCCTTGGCAGCCGCCAGCATCTCTGTAAATGGTGTAAAAACCTGGCGGCACTCCTCCATAGCTTGCTGTACGAAGCGAACGTTGTCTCCTATGAATTGTATTGGTGTATTAAGTTCATGGGCGATGCCGGCAGCGAGTTGACCAATCGCCTCGAGTTTCTGGGCCTGCCGCAGTTGGATCTCAACGGCATCACGTTCAGCCTCGGCCTTTTCCCGCTCGGCTATTTCGCACCGCATCTGATCATTGGCCCTGGTCAATTCCGCGGTGCGTTGTAGTACTCTCTCTTCCAGTTCTTCGTTGAGCGTTCTCAAGGCGTCATACGCCATGATGCTGGTAAGAATATCTCCCAGACGACGACTGATCTCCAGAAACAGTTTCTTTTCTTCGGGATTCCACACCCTGTTGTACGAACATTGATGTAGGCCGCATTCCCAGGCATCACCGACCTTGGGAAAGAGGGCTATGGCGAGCTGAGATTTAATTTCATAGGTTTTCCAGACGATGTCTTCCGGGTCCAGGCCTTTTCCTACATAAATTTCGTTCGGGGCGGGGTTTGCAAGCAGCTCGTGGAATAGTCCCTGCACAGCTGGTGACATCGGCACCTTCATTCCACGCTCACAAGCACCGGGATAGCGAGGCGTAGTGCGCTCCATCGCGATCGTAAATTCCGGTGCATCTGGATTGCAAGGGGTGGCGAGAAATGCCCGATCACACTCGAAGATAGAGAGCATGGTATCCAGCACATCGGTCATCATCTGTTCCAGATTGTCCGTGCTCTGCATAACCCGGTTTATCCGATCCATGTTTTCGAAGAACCAAAGATCTGCCGCAAGTTGTTCATCAGTGCGTTTCTGTTCGCTAATGTCGTTGGGGATATCCATGGATTCGGCGATGCTCCATAATAGACTGGACTACAGCAGTTCCCAAAAGTATAGTCTGGATAAGATCTACCGTTTTGCAAGGGTAGGCATATTTGTGAGTGCTGTGGCTGTGACACCCACAATGAATAAGAATAAGTAGTGGCTGGAATGAGCGGGATCAGATGAAATGTAAGTCTCAAAGAAACGTGTAAAAGCCAAATCTGACCACGCATATTATAGAATTCCGAAAGACTAGCGCTTGTGTTAAAAATGCTATGAAACATATCTTTACTATTGCAGTGATCATAGTGATAGCTGGGTGCTCCATTCGTGAGTCTCACCAGCCGCCACCTCCTGAATATAAGCTATGGACTAAGCCGGGCGCTTCGGAACTGGTGGTAAAGAAAGCGCTTTTAGAATGTGGTAACCCCTCAGTTGATCCAAGTTTATACCTTGCAAAAAGGGCTGGGCTGTCTGTAAATGATATGCAGGAGATCAATGCATGTATGGAGTTATCGGGATTTAAATTTAGATATAAAGGGCATCATCGGGCTGATATATGTGTTAGGCGGCCACAGATTCCTGCCTGCCAGGGTGTAAATATCCCAAGGCCCAGCGTGGAGCGCCGCTTGAACAGCGAATATTGTAAAAGGGAGCGAAGTTATGACTACTGTGTAAAAACCGCGATAAATCCAAGCGGATGCAAGTATAGCGACTACAAAAATATCGTCCCGGAGTGTTTGCCTTAGTATAGTCGTCAACTGTCCACTATTTACTCCCGCCATACACTGCCACAAGCATAAATCCAGGCCTAGACTTAATCAGAAAGGCTGACTATTCTTTATAGATATCCGCTATCCGTGGTAAAAAAAGAATAAGGAAATTTGTGCATGGGACTGATTGGCAGGACGGCCTTGAGTGAAAACAAGGACGCGTCAGGAGCAGTGGCAGAGATCAGAGAACAGCTAAGGCCTGAAGGCCTTAAGGCTGTGCTACTTTTTGTATCCACTGATTACGATCTGGAAGAGCTGGCCTCCACCCTCGGCGCAGCATTTTCTGTGCCGCTCTTCGGCTGTACCACTGCCGGCCAGATAGGACCGGGCGGATATCGGCAACGCGGCCTGCAGGCAACCGGGTTCTACGGCGATCCCCTGAATGTTCGCATAGAGGTAATCCAGCCGCTGAAGCAGTGTCAGGCCCTGGTCTCCGACCTGGGGCAGAGGGTCGAGGTGCCGGCCTTGGATAGCGGTACACACTGGTTTGGTGTCCTTCTGGTAGACGGCCTGTCGCGCATGGAGGAGCGGCTAACGGCGGCCCTGCACCACTGTTTCCCCGACATGCCACTGATCGGAGGATCGGCCGGGGATGATCTCGCCTTTAATACAACCTTCGTTCTCGCCAATGGTAGTTTTATGACCGATGCCGCGGTGTTGGCGCTGATCGAAACGGACGCCCCGTTCGCCGCCTTCAAATTCCAGCATTTCGTCCCGACAGAGACCCTGCTGGTTGTCACCGAGGCGGAGGTGGAGACCCGCACGGTAAAAGAGTTCAATGGGGAACCTGCCGCACAGGTATACGCCGAGCATCTGGGGCTTGCGGTCGACGATCTGTCACCTGATGTCTATTCACGTTTTCCCGTCATGCTGAAATTGGGCACAGACCATTATGTGCGCTCTATCCAGCAGTGTAATGACGACCTTAGCCTGACCTTTTACTGCGCCATTGCCGAAGGGATTGTCCTGCGCCTCGGAAAAGCGGTCAGCCCATTTGAGGCTGCTGAGAAGGCCTTTGCCGATATTCGGCAACTGGTCCCGAATCCTGGTCTGATCATCGGTTGCGACTGTGTGTTGCGCCGCCTGGAGTTCGAGAGTACCGGCATGAGCCAACAGATCGGCGAACTGCTTTCAAGGAACAGGGTGATTGGATTCAGCACCTATGGCGAACAGTTTAACGCCTTGCACATGAATCAGACATTCACCGGACTTGCCATCGGAGAAAGACAATGAACGCACAGGTTCAGACTCTTCAACATAAACTTAAGGCGCAGGAGAAGACTATTCGGATATTGTCGGAGCGCCTGGAGCAGCATATCGCAGACGACATCTCCGGTTTCGCGCTATTTGAACAGAATATCGCACTGGAAAATGTTGTCGATACCCGCACCAAGGAGTTGGCAAGTACCCTGGCAGAACTTAAGGCGGCACAGGCCGAACTGTTGCACTCACAGAAACTGCAGGCCATCGGCCAGTTGGCCTCCGGCATTGCCCACGAGATCAATACCCCGACCCAGTATGTTGGAAATAATATCAATTTTCTCTCACAGACCTTTTCGGAGTTGCTTCAGGCGCTGAACTCCTGCGAGAGTCTGTTATCCTCAGCACCGGAGGGGCAATCCCCACAGGAGTACCACAATACTATCGCCAAGGCCTTGGAAGATGCCGATTTCGAATTCCTGCAGGAGGAGATTCCCCGCGCCCTGAATGAGTGTGAGAACGGGGTAAAACGTATCACCGGTATCGTGAGCGCAATGAAAGAGTTTGCCCACCCCAGCGGCGGCACCATGCAGCCTGTGGATCTATCCGGTTTGGTCCAGACCACAGTCGAGATATCCCGTAATGAGTGGAAACTTGTGGCGGATCTGGAGACCAGTCTGGACCCTGAGCTACCGCCGGTAGAGGGGCTCAAAGATGAACTTGGCCAGGCCCTGCTCAATCTTATAGTCAACGCCGCCCATGCCATTGAAGACTGCACGGCGAAAGATGGTAAAAAAGGGGTTATCCGCATCACCACCCGGCGTGACGGCGAGTGGGCAGAGATTAAGGTCGAAGATAACGGCTGCGGCATCCCCGAGGAGTTGCAGCAGAAGATCTTCGAACCCTTCTTCACCACCAAGGAGGTGGGGCGGGGTTCTGGGCAGGGGCTGGCCATCGTGTATAGCGTGGTAACGGACAAGCACCACGGAAAAATGAGCGTCCAGTCAGAGCTGGGCAAAGGGACCCTGTTCACTATTCAGCTGCCGCTGAAGGACTCCAAGGGGGAGACCTGAAAACCTGGCCAGAGAGCGGAATTTTCTAATATTATCATCCCAAACCCCCAGCCCTGTACATTGATACTATACTAGTGATAATTACACTATGTGTACGGTCTTTTATCGATGATTTGTCTCTATGCCTGACTCAACGCGAACGCTACGCTCTGTCTATGTTCTAACTGTAATACTGGCGCTCTCGTCACATGGCGCGGCCGCTGAAAAATGTCTCTATATATCCTCCTACCACAAAGGATACGCCTGGTCTGATGGTGTAGAGCAGGGCCTGCGCGATACCGTAGGCGGTAAGTGCGAGCTTAAACAGTTTGACATGGACACCAAGCGAAAAAAGGATATCGCATCAATAAAGGCTGCAGCACTGCAAGCAAAGGAGTTAATAGATAAGTGGCAGCCGGATGTTGTAATAACATCGGATGATAATGCCGTAAAATACGTCCTGCAGCCATTTTATAAGGATCATGATGTCCCATTCGTTTTCTGTGGCGTGAATTGGACCGTTGAAGGGTATGGCTTACCATATAAGAACGCCACAGGCATGGTTGAAGTGGCCCCAATAGATGAGCTGTTTCGGCGGGTTGATTCTATTCAGGGAAGGGCGCGAACGGCTATCTATATCGGGGCGGATACGCTAACCGAGAAAAAGAACCTGCATAGATTTGAGCTGGCAGCAGAGAAATACAATGTTGATTTGAAATATAGATTGGCGCAGACCACAAAAGATTGGATCTCGGCCTATAGATATGCGCAGCAGTATGATTTGGTAGTAATTGGAAGCAACTCAGGCATTAATGATTGGGATAGTGATTTGGCTAAACACGCTACACAGAGTGACACCCGCAAGCTCAGCGTGACGAATCACGAATGGATGATGCCATACACAATTCTTGGTCTGACAAAGATCCCGGCAGAGCATGGGGAGTGGGCCGGTAAGGCCGCTCTTGCCATACTTGATGGGGCAAGCCCGGCAGACATCCCCATTGTATCCAACAGAAAATCGGAGATATGGGTGAATCAATCAATCTTACAAGGGAGTGGCATTGAGATGCCTGCAGCATACGTGCGCAAGGCCAAGAAAATACAATAACAATGCATTTCAGTAAGAGGAAACAAATATATAAAGAGAGTCACAGAGTCATTCTCTTGTGTATTGCCGCTCTGTTTGTGGTTTTATCCGGTCTGTTTGCGTTCTGGCTTGAGTATAGCTCGGTCGAAGATGACTTTAAGGCTAAGGCATCTGCAACACAGCTCAGACTGAATCAACGTATCGCCAACCTTGAGACTGTACTGATTTCCCTCACCGGTCTGTTTCATTCGGATGACCTCCTCAGTAGTGCTGAGCAGGCGGCATTTTCACACGAGATATTGAAGGCATACCCCTTTATTGGCGGTGTGATCCGTATGGACTGGATCCATGACGATATGCTGGCAGATTATGAGAACCGCATGCGTGAGGATGGTTTTGTCAGTTTTCGCATAGAACAGGAGACATCACAAGGTCGTGCATACAAACAGGGATTTCATCTGCCTATCAGCTTTGTCGAGCCGATGGGGCCATTATCGTCCAACTGGCTTGGGTATGATCTGTCCCAGCAACCAGAGGCGTTTGCTGCGATAGATAAGGCTGTAACCTCTGGCGGCATTACAATGGCCGGACCCTTTTCCCATAACAATCGAGAAGCTCAGACCTATTTTGTGATGAAGCCTCTCTATCTGGGGCGTTACCCGCCGAAAAAGGACGATGATCGTATGGCTATGTTCAGTGGCATGTATGCCCTGAGGATAGATCTCCAACGCCTATCTGAGGATATCCAGCATGCGAGGGTTACTAAAGTTGACCTTATTCCTGTTGCTGGAGCAGAAGGATCGCCGGCAAATGGACGGATCGATGTGTCCAAACAGAATGAGATAGGGGGAGATTTAGAGCATATGGGCATACTCTCATTTAGGCAGAATATAGATGTCTATGGATTGCCCTTTACTCTTTTGATCCGGGAGGAGGTCGGTATTGGAGATATTAATCTATGGAAGATAGGGGTCCAATGGCTGCTCTCTATTTCGTTGCTCTCTCTGGCTGTAGCTGCCTACGAAAGCAGAAAGATCGCACGGCAGCAGGAGAGTGAAGCTAATGCCGTAATTGCTGCTGAGAATGCCCGTTTTGCCCATGTGGTCGATACAGCATTTGAGGCCGTCATTACTGCTGACATCAAGGGCAATATAGTCAGTTGGAACAGGCAGGCATCGAAGATATTTGGTTACAGTGAAGAGGAGGTGATCGGTCAGGGGCTGTTTCCTCTGATTCTTACTGAGAGCGCATTCAGTGAGACCTCAGATATTCTTAGTTCGATGCTTGATCCCGATGATTCTGAACCAAATAATGTTCACCTCGAGACCACAGGGAGAGACAACAGTGATCGGAAGTTTGCCTTAGAGTTGGTGATCTCTAGTACCCATATAGGTCGGCTATTTATATTAAGCGTATTTGCTCGCGATGTTACGGAGCGCCAGAGGTGGAATGAGAAAATACGCAATATGGCCTATTTTGATCATCTGACCAAACTGCCGAATCGACAGGCATTTAAAGAGCATGTCAGCCTGGCTGTTAATACAGCCAAAAGACATAACAGGTCCTGTGCCATACTCTATCTTGATCTGGATGAATTCAAGCGCATCAATGATACATTAGGGCACGAGCGTGGTGACCTGCTGCTCGTGGGGGTAAGTGACAGGCTGGTTGAGTGCCTGCGAGGCTCTGATATCGTGGGACGTCCAGATGCCCCGTTTGAACATGAGCGTTGTATCGCGCGACTTGGCGGCGACGAATTTACAATCTTGCTTGATAATATCGATAACCCGGAGACAATCGGCGCAGTAACGGATAGGGTCATAAAATCGATAGCTGGTATATACGATCTCAAAGGGCATGAGGTGTATGTGACTACGAGTATAGGTATCGCGATATATCCGGATGATGGAGAGAGTGTTGAGGCCCTACTTAAGAGTGCAGATACTGCTATGTATCATGCGAAGAGTGTTGGTAAAAATAACTATCAATTCTATACCAGCAAAATGAACGCCTTGGTGGCAAGTCGTCTCAAACTGGAGGGCGAGCTGCGTAAGGCGCTAAATGCTAAAGAGTTCAAATTATACTATCAGCCACAGATAGATCTCGTGACTAGAAAGATCGTGTCAGCTGAGGCATTGTTACGCTTCAGTCGGCCTGAACTTGGCACAATTCCAGTATTGGAACTTATCCAGATCGCAGAAGAGACCGGGATGATTATCGATCTTGGTGAATGGGTGTTTAATGAGGCGTGTAGGCAGAACAGGGAGTGGCAAGATGCAGGCTATCCACACATGCGTATTTCCGTGAATTTGAGCAATATGCAATTTCTACAACATGATCTACACAGCAGGATAGAGTCGGCACTGAAACGTCATAAGCTTGACCCAAAATATTTGGGTCTGGAGATTACTGAAAGTACAGTCATGCAGAATGTTGATGATACTATTAATGCGCTGACCGCATTTAAACAAATGGGTATCTCTATATCGATTGATGATTTTGGGACTGGCCACTCATCACTGAGCTATCTGAAACGTCTTCCACTGGACACCTTAAAGATAGATCGTTCGTTTATAAAAGATACACCCCATGATCCTGATGATACAACCATCACCTCCGCGATTATTGCTATGGCGCATCGCCTTAATCTGGAAATAGTTGCAGAGGGTATTGAGACTGCGGTGCAGAGAGACTTTTTGCAGCAGCAGGGGTGTCAGATGGGGCAGGGGCTGTTATTCAGTAAACCGCTGCCACCAGAGATGTTTGCTGAGTTGATCGGTAACTATATGAGTGATCCGCAGGAGGTATCAGGGGTCATCCTGCCTTGCTAGAGTAGGGCTATTTCAGCATTGCCTGCAGATAGTGCCCTGTATACGAGTGCTCCACTGCAGCCACCTCTTCAGGGGTCCCCTGGGTGATAATCTCGCCACCACGGTCTCCGCCCTCTGGTCCCAGGTCGATGATCCAGTCGGCGGTCTTGATCACGTCCAGATTGTGCTCAATTACCACCACGCTATTACCGTGGTCGCGGAGTCGATGCAGCACCTCCAGCAGGTGCTGGATATCGTGGAAGTGCAGCCCGGTGGTGGGCTCATCCAGGATATATAGGGTGCTACCGGTATCGCGTTTGGATAGCTCGCGGGACAGCTTTACCCGCTGCGCTTCACCCCCAGAGAGGGTGGTGGCGTTCTGTCCCAGGGTGATATAGGAGAGGCCTACATCCATCAGGGTGGTGAGCTTGCGCTTCAGCGCCGGGATGGCGGCAAAGAAGTCGAGGGCCTCCTCCACAGTCATCGCCAGTATTTGATCGATGCTTCTGTCCTTGTATTTGATCTGCAGGGTCTCGCGGTTGTAGCGCTTCCCCTTACAGATATCACACTGCACATAGATGTCCGGCAAGAAGTGCATCTCCACCTTGATTACGCCATCACCACGGCAGGCCTCACAGCGGCCACCCTTGACGTTGAAGCTGAAGCGTCCAGGGGTATAGCCGCGGGAACGCGCCTCCTGGGTGTTGGCAAACAGCTCCCGGATAGGGGTAAACAGGCCGGTATAGGTGGCCGGGTTAGAGCGAGGGGTGCGTCCAATGGGGCTCTGGTCTATATCCACCACCTTATCAAAGTGCTCAATGCCGGTGATCTCATTGCAGGGTGCCGAGTCGCGGTGGCCTGGATTGAGTCTGGACGAGACTAAAGGGTAGAGGGTGTCGTTGATCAGGGTGGATTTACCCGAACCGGAGACACCAGTAATGCATGTAAACAGACCCACAGGGATATGCAGGTCAACCTGTTTCAGATTATTACCGCTGGCACCCAGCAGGGAGAGTATCCGTTTCCGGTCAACGGCAGTACGCTCTGTCGGGACCTTGATGGCAAGTTCACCGGAAAGATATCTCCCGGTAAGCGAGTCGCCGGCTGCAATCACATCATTGACCTCACCCTGGGCGACGATACGACCACCATGGACCCCGGCACCAGGGCCGATGTCGACCAGATGGTCGGCGCTGCGTATCGCCTCTTCATCATGCTCCACTACGATAACGGTGTTGCCCAAATCGCGTAGATAGGCGAGGGTCTCCAGCAGTTTGCTGTTATCGCGCTGGTGCAGGCCGATAGATGGTTCATCCAGGATATACATCACCCCAACCAGCCCGGCACCGATCTGACTGGCCAGGCGGATACGTTGCGCTTCGCCTCCAGAGAGGGTGTCGGCACTCCGCTCCAGGGTAAGATAGTCGAGTCCGACGTTGACCAGAAAATTGAGCCGCTGCACGATCTCTTTTACCACCTTGGCCGCAATCTCGCCCCGCTTGCCTGGGAGTTTCAGCGCAGTAAAGAACTCCAGTGCATGACCGATTGGCATGGCGGAAATGGTGGGCAGATTGTGTTGCTCTACAAAGACATGCCGCGCCCCTTGGTTGAGGCGTGCGCCGCCACAGTCCGGACAGCTCTGATGGGCAATATAGCGTGCCAGCTCATCGCGTACCGCGTTGGACTCGGTCTCGCGATAGCGTCGCTCCATATTGCGGATTATCCCCTCAAACGGATGCACCTTGGTGTAGCGTCCACCCCTATCATTGAAGTAGCTGAACTTGATCTCAGTGTCACCACTGCCATAGAGGATGATCTCACGGATCTCAGCAGGTAGCTCCTGCCACTCGGTCTCAACATCGAACTTAAAGTGACGCCCGAGAGATTTGATCAGTTGAAAATAGTAGCTGGTGCGGCGGTCCCAATTGCGTATGGCTCCACCGGCCAGGCTCAGATGGGGATGTGCCACCACCCGCTCCGGATCAAAATACTGCTCTACTCCAAGACCGTCGCAGGTGGGGCATGCCCCGACCGGGTTGTTAAAGGAGAAGAGCCTCGGCTCTAGCTCCGGGATGCTGTAGCCGCACTGGGGGCAGGCGAAGTTGGCGGAGAAGATAAGCTCCTCACGCTGCGGTTCATCGATCCAGGCGACCCTTGCCAGGCCGTCGGAGAGTCGCAGGGCGGTCTCAAACGACTCCGCCAGCCGCAGGGCAAGGTCTGGCCGTACCTTGAAGCGGTCAACCACCACCTCGATAGTATGTTTTTTATGCAGCTCCAGCTCCGGTGGCTCATCCAGCTCCCACACCTCGCCATCTATCCGGGCGCGGATGAACCCCTGGGCCAGCAGCTCTGCCAGCAGTTTGTGATATTCACCCTTACGTTCGGAGATGGCCGGGGAGAGCAGCATCAGCTTGCTCCCCTCCGGCAGCGCCATGACCTGGTCTACCATCTGGCTGACGGTCTGCGCCTCAAGCGGTTGGTCGTGTTGCGGGCAGCGCGGGGTGCCGGCGCGGGCGAACAGTAGGCGTAGATAGTCATGGATCTCAGTGATGGTGCCGACCGTGGAGCGGGGGTTGTGCGAGGTGCTCTTCTGTTCAATCGAGATCGCCGGGGAGAGTCCCTCTATATGGTCGACATCCGGTTTCTCCATCATCGACAGGAACTGGCGGGCGTAGGCGGAGAGCGACTCGACATAGCGCCGCTGCCCCTCGGCATAGATGGTGTCGAATGCCAGCGAGGATTTACCGGAGCCGGAGAGGCCGGTGATGACGATCAGCTTGTCCCGGGGCAGATCGATATCGATATCTTTTAGATTGTGGGTGCGTGCTCCGCGTATATGTATAGTGTCCATTAATCAGATCGCCAACAGGTTAAACCCCCTATTATACAACCTCTTTAATATTGTGGGCTAAGTGCTGCTGGAGAGTGGTAGTATGGGCAATCCGTGACCATTCAGGGGCAGGCATGACGACAGAGGGCAGAGTTATCGAGGAGAGTCCAGGGGCTGGCCGGGAGGAGTCCCGGGCTGCCGTCTCCCTGGCCGGCATCTTCTCCCTGCGGATGCTCGGTCTGTTCCTGATTATGCCGGTATTTGCCCTCTATGCCGAGGAGCTGGAGGGGGTGACCCCGCTACTTGTTGGGGTGGCTATCGGCGCCTACGGGCTCACCCAGGCGCTGCTGCAGATCCCTCTGGGGATGCTCTCCGACCGGATCGGGCGCAAGCCGGTGATCATTGCCGGCCTGCTGCTGTTTGCTCTAGGCAGTGTGGTGGCCGCGAGCTCTGCCACCATCTGGGGCGTTATTCTGGGGCGGGCCATTCAGGGCAGTGGCGCCATTGCTGCGGTCATTATGGCGCTGGCGGCGGACCTCAGCCGGGAGGAGAGCCGCACCAGGATGATGGCGGTTATAGGTGTCAGTATCGGTATAGCCTTTTCCATATCTCTTGTACTAGGGCCCCTACTGGATGGCTGGATTGGCGTCTCTGGTATATTCTGGTTGACCGCCCTGCTGGCCATAGCCGGTATCGGGATTACCGCGTTTCTGGTCCCCAACCCCAGAGAGAGCCACTTTCACCGTGATACCGAGCCGGTCCCCGGCCAGTTTGGCCAGGCCCTCTCCAATCCTGAGCTGCTGCGCCTGGATCTTGGGATCATGTCGCTGCATATGCTGATGCCGGCACTGTTTCTATCGATTCCGCTGGCACTGCGGGACCACATGGGGATGGCGAGCAGTAGCCACTGGCAGCTCTATCTGCCGGTGATGCTGCTATCTATGCTGTTGATGGTGCCGTTTATCGTAATCGCGGAGCGTCATGGCAAGATGAAGCCGGTGCTCCTGGGGGCGGTCCTGCTGCTGGCACTATCCCAGTTTGGGTTCTATTTTTTCCACCAGGGGCTATTTGGGCTGGCCCTTATGCTGCTGCTGTTTTTTCTCGCCTTTAACCTGCTGGAGGCGATGCTGCCATCGCTGGTATCCAAGGTGGCGCCGGCGGCCGGCAAGGGTACCGCCATGGGCATCTACTCCACTTCACAGTTTATCGGGGCCTTCCTGGGCGGGATGCTGGGCGGCTGGGTACAGGGCTGCTTCGGTATAGAGGGGGTATTTATCTTTGGGACGCTGGTAGCCCTGCTGTGGCTACTGGTGGCCTTTAGGATGGCGCCACCACCCTCTCTCAGCGGCCATCTGCTGCGGGTCGGCAAGATGGACCAGGCGCAGGCAGAGACCCTGCAGGCGCGGCTGCTGGGCATCGAGGGTGTGGGGGAGGCTGTCGTGGTGGCCGCAGATGGTATCGCCTACCTGAAGCTGGATAAAGGTGTGGTCGATATGGAGCAGATTGGTGCATTTTCCGCGGACGATGGTCAAACGGCATAGCAAACAGATAACCTTGGGTGCCATATTTCCCTCGGTCTTCGTTCCCTTCATGAATTATCCGGGTTAAACTGGACACTCATATTTCATACCAACTCCAGGATGGAGCTGGGCACTCAGAGAGAGGGGGATTAAGGAATTATGGCTACTAGAGGTGTCAATAAAGTAATACTAATAGGCAATCTGGGGCAGGACCCGGAGGTGCGGTATATGCCCAACGGGAACGCAGTGGCAAATGTCTCTATCGCTACCAGTGAGTCATGGAAGGACAAAAATAGTGGGGAGCAGCAGGAGCGAACCGAGTGGCACCGTGTGGTGTTCTTTCGGCGTCTCGCCGAGATCGTCGGGGAGTACTTGAAGAAGGGCTCCAAGGTATATGTCGAAGGGAGGCTGCAGACCCGTAAGTGGCAGGACAAGAACGGTCAGGATCGCTACACCACAGAGATCATCGCCGATCAGATGCAGATGCTGGATAGTCGCGGCGGCGGTAGTGCCGATTTCGACAGCAGTGGTGCCTCTCAATCGCGGCCTTCATCGCCACCCCCAATGCAGGATGAGGGGTTTGATGACGATATACCATTCTAGGGGTAGCTTAAATTACAACTTTAAATATATCTAAGCCCCTACTACGTAGGGGCTTTTATTTACCATAAGAATATAGTGAAAAGATTATATTTGCAGGTGTTTTGTGGTTTATGTCTGTGAATATGAGATAAAAGGAGGGAATCTATCCGCATCATGGTTGCCATTAATGGTAACTTGTTGATTATAATAATAAAATATGTTTTTAAGTGTTTTCTTCCCGGGTATTTATGGACAATTAAAGGATGTAACTAATTGAAAAATAATGGAATATCGTTGTTCGCAATCGGATTTACCAGCTGTTGGTTGTAATGATTGTTTGAAAAATCATTGCAGTTAACATATATATTAACTATAGTGTGTTTCCGATGTGAACGGCTATCAACTTAAGGAAAGCTACAAGGGGTCTAAATTTACGGTTAAACACTGTGAAGGAGCACTTGAGAGCTATGATTCGGCGCTGAATAGTGTAGATGCTAGAAGGCGTGGGTCTTTTACACGTCGAATTATTCAGCAGATAGAAAGGCTTGCTAATGGGCATAGAATGTCCAGAGAGAACTTTCGACAGGAAGGTGATTTGCCAAAAAGGAAGGGGCAGCAAAAAGCTAAGAAGTTTTATGCTCTGAAACGAATACCAATTAGAGGCTATTGTTGGTTATCTGAGAGAAATAAAGATACTTATTTTATCAGTCACTATATATATAAGGATTATGATGGCTTGAAAGAAAAGGATACGAGCAGGATTGGGAATAATTGGTGGAGAATTGAGGAGAACGGAGATGAGCGCTAAGGATTTGTTTTTCACTGAAGACAAGAGTCTAAGTAGAGCAGAAAAAAGGGCATATGCACGTGAAGATCTTGTGTATAACGTTACTGAAGACATTTTAGTGGCCCTTGAAGATTTCGATGTCAGTAAGAAAGAGCTTGCTCGACGTTTGGGTAAATCTCGGTCTTATGTAACCCAGATTTTGAGTGGTTCTCGTAATATGACTCTTGGAACTCTGTCTGATATTTGCTTCGCATTAGGAGTAAAACCAAGAGTTACTATCCAGGAAGAATCTGCATGGGATAGTTATGGGAATACTTTTGAAATTTTCTGTACACAAGAAGAACTCAATGTGAATGCAGGAGAATTGATTCGCACGTCCGAAAATGTTTTAGGTTATCGTGATCCTCTGGAATGGGAACAACAGGTGGCATAAATATGAATAGTTGTTTGAAGAGTGCTCAGAAAAGTCTTTGCATTCAAGCGGTAAACCTTAAAGAAAGCAAAATTCATATTAAGGATGAAATAGACATAGAAAACATTGATAGGAAAAAAACCTCTATACAGAGTTTCAGAGGAGTTGACAGAATAAAAGTCATCTCATCGGTTATCCCAGAGAGTGAAGAGGAAATTCAGGATTATCGATTTATCTATGCGGTTGGTGTGCGCCTGATCTTTTCGAGTGAGAGAGAAGAGAGCACAAAAGATGGATACGAGCCGATATTGGAAATTGTTGGTGTTTTTGAAGCTAGATATCTGTCCAAGGCCAAGCTAGATGAAGATGAGCTTGGTGCTTTTTCTAATGATAATGTTGGTTATCATGTATGGCCATATTGGCGTGAGTATGTGCAGTCTACTTGCGCACGTATAGGGTTCTCTCCCGCTTTTGAGGTTCCAGTATATATTGTTGCTCAGAGGGATGAGGAGACTGATGTTGATGACAAAGGGTAGCGGTCAGCTGCCTTTGGAGCCCCGTCTCTTTCTGAACAGCAGCGGCACCACCTCATCATAGGTGGAGACAAAGTGTACCTTGAGACCGCGGCGGATGTGCTCTGGTACCTCGTCAAAATCTCCCTGGCAATCTCGCGGCATGATCAGCTCTTTGATGCCGGCGCGCTTGGCTGCAATCACCTTCTCTCTGATCCCTCCAACTGGGAACACATGACCGCTCAGGGTCAACTCTCCGGTCATGGCGATGGGACGGGCTAATTTCTCTCCCCGTGCCAGAGAGAGCAGGGCGCTGGCCATGGTGATGCCCGCACTAGGGCCATCTTTTTTTGTAGCCCCAGCCGGCACATGTAGATGGATAAAGCTCTTCTTGAAGAACTCCGGGTCGGCGCCATACTGCTCTGCATGGCCGACGATATAGCCATAGGCGATCTCTGCCGACTCCTTCATTACATCCCCTAGCTGGCCGGTCAGTTTGAAGCCGCGATTGAAGCGGTGGGTACACTGCGCCTCTATATTGAGGGTGGCCCCTCCCATGGCGGTCCAGGCCAGGCCGGTGACAACACCTGGCCCCTTGAGGTTGCGCTCATCCCGGAACGGTGGGTTGCCTAGATACTCCTGCAGATCATCCGGGGTCACCGTAAGCGGCGCCTTTTTACCATCCAGTAGTTTGACTACAACCTTGCGCACGATCTTGCTGAGCTGCTTCTCCAAACGACGCACCCCGGCATCGCGGGCATAACCATCAACGATAGCGCGCATGGTGGCGGCGCTGAGATTGAGATCGCTGCGCTTTAGCCCGGCTTGCTGCAACTGCCTGGGCAGGAGATAACGCCGTGCGATCTGCTGCTTATCTTTGGGTATATAGCCGGATAGCTTGATCACCTCCATCCGATCCAGTAGCGGGCGCGGTATGGTGTCGAGCTGGTTGGCGGTACAGAGAAACAGCACCTTGGAGAGATCAAAGCGCAGGTCCAGATAGTGGTCGAGAAAGTCGCTGTTCTGCTCCGGATCCAGCGCCTCCAGCAGGGCTGAGGCTGGATCGCCATGATAGGAGGCGCCTATCTTGTCGATCTCATCCAGCATGATTACCGGGTTCTCGCTGCCCAGCTCTTTCATCGCCTGGATGAACTTGCCCGGCATGGCGCCTATATAGGTACGGCGGTGCCCCTTGATCTCGGCCTCATCCTTGATGCCACCGACCGAGAAGCGGTAGAAGTTACGCCCCAGGGCGGCGGCTATCGATTTGCCGATGGAGGTCTTACCGACCCCCGGTGGCCCTACAAACAGGATGATCGAACCGCTGATCTGCCCCTTCATGATGCCCACTGCGAGAAATTCCAGGATGCGCTCTTTTACATCCTCCAGGCCGTAGTGGTCGCGATCCAGTATCTTGCGGGCGTGAGAGATATCGAGATTGTCCTCGCTGTGCTGCCCCCACGGCAGCAGTGTTATCCAGTCCAGATAGTTGCGGGTGACCGCATACTCCGGTGAACCGGTCTCGAGGATGGACATCTTGTCCAGCTCATCCTTT
This sequence comes from Sedimenticolaceae bacterium, assembly GCA_050293315.1. GTDB lineage: Bacteria > Pseudomonadota > Gammaproteobacteria > Chromatiales > Chromatiaceae > CBFDBF01. Next base: position 28,034 of record JBNKMS010000002.1, on the reverse strand, counting down.
ACCCGTCTCTCTGCTTCATCAGTAAGTTGCAGCTTCTCCAGTCGCTGCTTGAACTTCTCCAGCTCTACAGTGCGGTCATCCTTGGCTACCCCCAGCTCTTTCTGGATCGCCTTGAGCTGTTCGCGCAGAAAGAACTCCCGCTGCTGCTTGCCCATTCTCTCTTCTACAGATTTGCGGATGGTATGTTGGGTCTTGGCCATCTCCAGCTCATTAGCCAGCAGCACCAGTGTCTTCTCCATCCGAGGTAACAGCTCTATGGTCTCCAGCACCTCCTGTAGCTGGATGCTACTGGAGGTGGTGAGGCTGGCGGCAAAATCGGCCAGGTGTGATGGGTCCTCCGGGCCGAACCGGTCGAGGAACATGCGCAGCTCCTCCACATAGAGTGGATTTAGCGGCAGCAGCTCCTTGATGGTGTTGATGATGGCCATGGCATACGCCTTGACCTCTTTGCTCGGTGTCTCCTCACTCTCCTGCAGATATTGGACTTGCGCCCGGAACGGGGCCTCTTTGCTAAGAAATTTTTCGATACGGAAGCGCTGAATACACTCCACCAGGACCTGCAGACGGCCCTCGCCCTGCTGTACCCGGTGGACCCGACAGACTGTGCCTACCCGCTTGAAATCCTCGCTACGTGCCTCCTCTGCGGTCGGCGCCTCGGCCAGGACGATCCCCACCAGCGGCTGCTCACTCTCGGTTATCCGGTTAAAGGTCTCTTCCCAGTGCTCCGCACCCATCAGTAGCGGGACCGCCTGTCCTGGAAAAAATGGTCGTACAGCAACCGGCAGCAGGTGGATTACCCCCGGCATGATCTCGTGGGCACGTACTAACGGTTGCTCGATAACGGTACCGCCCTCGGTTTGTTCCTTATCTTCTCTACTCATGTTCTATGTTCACCGTTTCCTGAAGATAATCGTCCGCCTGTTGGCACTACAGCTTAGTGCCAAGGAGCCTATGAGTTGTTTATCGGCTCCAGCCTAAAAACATGGAGGAGTTTAAGCAGGGCGTGCCTAAGATATCAGGGCTCTATCGCGGTTTTACAAGTCGCATTGGCCAGGCGGGAGAACTCCTCCACGCTCAACCGTTCGGCGCGCAGCCCTGGATCGATACCGAGCTGCTGGATGGTCTCTGCATCCAATAACTTGCTCAGGCTGTTACGCAGGGTCTTGCGCCGCTGGCTGAAGGCCTGGGTGACCAACTGCTGAAAAAGTTGCTGGTCATCAATCTGTACCGGCGGTGTAGTGCAAGGGGTGATGCGGACAAAGGCTGAGTTGACCTTGGGCGCAGGAGAGAATGCATCGGGTGGTATTGTGAATAGAGCTGTCACCTGGCAGCGGGCCTGTAGCATGACCGAGAGGCGGCCGTAGGTCCTGCCGCCGGGCTGGGCCGCCATCCGCTCCACCACCTCCTGCTGCAACATAAAGTACATATCTTTAATACAGTGCGCCTGCTCCAGTAGGTGGAATAGAATCGGAGTGGAGATGTTGTATGGCAGGTTGCCGACCACCCGCAGTTTACTCTGCTCTACTGCCAGGGAGCAGAGGTCAAACTTCAGGATATCGGCGTTGTGAATACGTAGTTCACCGATATCCTTGCAGCTCTTAGCCAGTGGTCCCACCAGATCGCGGTCTAGCTCCACCGCATCCATCTGTCCAACCTCTCGCAGTAGGTCTCGAGTGATGGCACCCTGTCCTGGGCCGATCTCTACCAGCCGCTCTCCAGCTTTGGGTGCGATGCTCGATACGATCCGCTGTATCACCCCGGCATCTTGCAGGAAGTTCTGGCCAAATCTTTTACGTGCTCGGTGGTTCAAATGTATGTCCTGTCATTGGTGGTATATGCAACCTGCAATATTCTAAATAGTATCATTTGTAAAATAGAATTTAGTCGGCAGGATAGATGGAGCGTATGGCCTCACCCAATATCTCATACTCCGGTCTGCGCAGAGAGGAGCGGCGCCATACCAGGCCGATCTGGCGGAAAGAGGGATCTTCCAGGGGTGCTAGTTTAATATTGGTCCCATCGGTGATATTCGCATCAACGGCAAGCCTTGGCAGAAGGGTGACGCCGATACCGGATGCAACCATCTGCACCAGGGTAAAGAAGCTGCTGGCCTCGAACCGGTTGCGCCCATGACGTTGCTCCAACTTACAGGCATCGAGGACATGTGAACGCAGGCAGTGGCCCTCCTCTAGCAGCATCAGTGGCTGCTCATGCAGGTCGCCGATGGAGATGGTCTGTCTACCGGATAGAGGGTGGTTTTGATTACAGGCGAACAGAAACTCGTCATCGAACAGGAGCATGGTCTCGAAATCTCTGGTGTCATACGGTAGTGCAAGTAGAGCAACGTCTATATCACCCCGTTGCAGCTGGTCGAGTAGACGGTCGGTTAGCTCCTCCTCAAGAAACAGCCTCAGATCAGGATACTCGCTGTTGAGGGCTGTCAGAACAGGGGTGAGAAGAAAGGGTCCTATCGTCGGTATAACACCCAGTCTCAGCTCTCCTGTCATCGGCTCTCTGTTCGATGACACCAGCTCCATGATCTCCTCGGCATCGCGCAGCAGATGACGTGCCCGTAGCGCGATATCATTCCCGATCGGTGTCATCTGCACATGGCGCCTACTCCGTTCCGCCAACGACAGGCCAAACAGGCCCTCCAGATCACGTATCCCCGCACTAAGGGTGGATGGAGTCACACAGCAACGCTCAGATGCCTTGCCAAAATGCTCTGTATCGGCCAGGGCGACCAGGTATTCCAACTGCTTCATACTGGGTAGTAGTTTCACGGTATCCTCCGCTGGTATTCGGAAATAGCGAATACAGAATGGATAAATGATCGATTTACTCGAATTTACCCACGCCATACTATCTCTGTCAACCCTTGGGATTATCCAAGAATTGAGCATAAACAGGCTGTAAACAGGAAAGGAGATAGAGCAATGTCTAAAGGTAAATGCCCGGTAATGCATGGAGCCGTGACGACGGAAGAGGTATCGGTCACCGAGTGGTGGCCCAAGTCCCTGAGTCTAGACATCCTGCATCAACACGACAGCAAGACAGATCCGATGGGGGAGGATTTCAACTATCGGGAAGAGATTAAGAAGCTCGATTTTGATGCACTGAAGAGGGATATGCATGCACTTATGACAGATGGCCAGGAGTGGTGGCCAGCGGACTGGGGCCATTACGGTGGCCTGATGATCCGCATGTCGTGGCATGCGGCTGGTACCTATCGTACCGCCGATGGTCGCGGCGGCGCCGGCACCGGCAACCAGCGCTTCGCGCCGATCAACTCCTGGCCCGATAACGCCAACCTTGACAAGGCGCGCCGTCTGCTCTGGCCGATAAAGAAAAAATACGGCAACAAACTCAGCTGGGCCGACCTGATCGCCTATGCCGGCACCATCGCCTATGAGTCCATGGGGCTCAAGACCTTCGGTTTCGGCTTTGGCCGCGAGGACATATGGCATCCGGAAAAGGACACCTACTGGGGATCGGAGAAGGAGTGGCTGGCGCCCAGTGGTAGTGAGGGTAGCCGTTACTCCGGTGAGCGGGACCTGGAGAATCCGCTGGCCGCGGTTATGATGGGCCTGATCTATGTAAACCCTGAGGGTGTGGATGGCAAACCAGACCCGCTGAAGACTGCGCATGATGTACGCATTACCTTCGAGCGGATGGCGATGAACGACGAGGAGACCGTCGCCCTGACCGCAGGTGGTCACACCGTGGGTAAATGTCACGGTAACGGTGATGCATCATTGCTTGGCCCGGAGCCGGAGGGTGCCGCTGTCGAGGAGCAGGGTCTGGGCTGGAACAACCAGAGTAAACGTGGCATCGGTAGTGACACCGTTACCAGTGGTATCGAAGGTGCGTGGACCTCTCATCCTACCCAGTGGGACAACGGCTACTTCGATATGCTGCTCAACCATGAGTGGGAGTTGAAGAAGAGTCCCGCCGGCGCCTGGCAGTGGGAGCCGGTGGATATTAAGGAGGAGGATAGGCCGGTAGATGTCGAGGACCCGTCGATACGTCACAATCCGATTATGACCGATGCCGATATGGCGATGAAGATGGATCCGGAGTATCGCAAGATCTCCGAGCGATTCCATCAGGATCCAGCCTATTTTTCAGAGGTCTTTGCCCGTGCCTGGTTTAAGCTTACGCACCGCGACATGGGCCCGAAGGCGCGCTATATCGGGCCGGACGTACCCGCTGAAGATTTGATCTGGCAGGACCCGGTACCGGCTGGTAGCAGCAGCTATGATGTGGATGCCGTTAAGGCAAAGATCGAGGCCGGCGGTCTTAGCATAAGCGATATGGTTGTTACCGCCTGGGACAGCGCCAGGACCTTCCGTGGCTCGGACAGGCGTGGCGGCGCTAATGGCGCACGCATTCGCCTGGTCCCACAGAAGAATTGGGAGGGCAACGAGCCGGAACGGCTCGCTCGAGTTCTTGCTGTGCTCGAGAGCATAGCGGCAGATAGCGGCGCCAGTGTTGCCGATGTCATCGTGTTGGCAGGTAACGTAGGTATTGAACAGGCTGCCAGGGCGGCCGGATACGATATCACAGTTCCATTTCTACCGGGACGCGGCGATGCAAGCGACGAGATGACTGATGTGGATTCGTTTGCATGGCTGGAGCCGATCCATGACGGCTATCGTAACTGGGTAAAGCGGGACTACGTCGTGACCCCGGAGGAGCTGATGCTAGATCGCACCCAACTTATGGGGTTGACCGCACCGGAGATGACGGTACTTGTAGGTGGCATGCGGGTACTTGGCAGCAACCACGGTGGGACTAAACACGGTGTGTTTACCGAGCGCGAAGGCGTCTTGTCGAATGACTTCTTCGTCAACCTGACCGATATGGGCAACAGCTGGAAACCGGCGGGCGACAATCTGTATGAGGTCCGTGATCGCAAGACAGATGAGGTCAAGTGGACAGCGACAAGGGTAGATCTTGTGTTCGGCTCCAACTCGATCCTTCGCGCCTATGCTGAGGTCTATGCGCAGGATGACAACCAGGAGAAGTTCGTGCACGACTTTGTTGCTGCCTGGAGCAAGGTGATGAATGCAGACCGTTTTGATCGCGTCTGATATGAGGAGATGGCCTTCATAGGGACGATCTCTCTGAAGGTGGTTATGGGCGGGCCGTATTGGTCCGCCCTTTTTATTGAAACTCTCCAGCACACTGTGTTTGCCTAACCGGCGATATCTGCCATGGTGTAGATTTAGCGATAAGATATAAAAAAACACCTTATTAACAAGGTGTTATACAAGTATAAAAAATAGTATTTTGATACTTGAAAATAAAATACCAGATCCCTATATAGAAATTGTAATGCCCAGTTGGGTTAATTGTGAATCGATAGGAGGTACCTAAATGTTTGGGAGTCTGAGTAGTTTTGAGGGCGGCCTGTTTGACGAACTTAGGCGCCTGGAGAGGGATAGGGATCTACTGTTTGGTGTCGGACCATGGCCCAACGGCATCCGTGCGGTTGCCCGAGGGACCTACCCGCCAATCAATATTGGCAGCACGCCGGATCAGGTTGATGTCTATCTGTTTGCTGCGGGCATCGATCCGAAGAGTCTGGATATATCCATTCAGCGCAACCTACTGACTATAGATGGTGAGCGCAAGTTGGTTGCCGAAGAGGGTGCCGACTATTTTCGGAACGAACGCTTTAGTGGAGAGTTTCATCGGGTGATAACACTGCCGGATGATGTGGATCCAGAGGCGGTAGAGGCGAACTATAGAGATGGAATATTGCGTATCACCATCCAGCGCCATGAAGCCAAGAAGCCACGTCAGATCGAAGTGCAGTAGTAGCAGGAGGTTTTTGCCATGACCAAGAGAAAAGATGTAGCAACAAATGCATCCAAGTCGGTAGAGGAGACTAAGGGGCAGGTGCGGGCAATCCGACCTCCGGTGAATATCTTTGAAAACGACAAAGGTATTACGGTGCAGGCGGATATGCCCGGTGTATCGAAGGATCGACTCAATATACAGATCGATAAAGATACCTTATCGATTGAGGGTGTGTCAGAGGTTGCGATGCCTGAGGGGATGGAGGCGCTGCATGCCGACATTCGTTCCACCCACTACCGGCGTAACTTCTCTCTAAGTAGCGAGCTGGATGGGGAGAAGGCCGACGCCAGCCTAAAGGATGGGGTGTTGACGCTCTCTATTCCGAAACGTGAGGAGCATAAGCCGCGTAAGGTTGAGGTGCGTGTCGGTTAAGCGTATCCGCGGGCAGCACGCATATACGAGAGGCGCTCCGGCCGCTAGGGGCCGGAGTTGCCATTGTCTAGCAGGTATGACTAAGAGGTAACTATTTCTTATCTACCGCGGCCTGGTCAGAGGTCTTAAATAGAGACTGTTTTATTCCATCTATATCCAGATCATTCTTTATCTGATATTTCGATGAGATATAGTCCACCGCAACCGGGCTGTATGTGTCACTCATCACCTTTGAGATGACCACGAAGGCGGCATCTGCTGTACCGATATCTATGGTCGCTATGCCGTCACTGTATGCGGTGGTTATTGGTGGCTTGCTGTTTCCAGTGTAACCGCTGCTCTCCTGTTTTAGCTCGTCGTACTCTTGAGCCGAAGCGGGGTAGCTTATGGTGAATCTGTTGCGATCTTGTTTAACCCATTGGTGCCCGGCCTTTGCCATCTCCTGTTTTTTCTTATGGATCTCGGCCCCATTCTCTGTCGGCTTAGTCTGTAGTATCCATTTTGAGATCCTGCTGTTGACCTCGGTTATCAGTTGGTCAACATTTTTCACCCGTACTATTTGATAGCCGCTGAGGCGCTGTTTCTCATCAAAGTAGAAATCGCCATTAGTCACCTTGACGTTTGCCAGCAGCAGTTCAATCAAGGGGATCCAGGTGCTCCTTTCTGCTATCTCCTCCGGACTCAGTTTTTCCTCATTATATTTCACCAGCTCCTTCTCCAGATGGGCGCGGTTATACTCCATTATCCAATTGCTAAAAAAGAAGGTGCGCTCGCCATTGATCACAGAGTCGATATCTTTCTGCTCTTCTGCGGTCAGTTTGGTCTTTTTCTTATGCTTCTCCCTGTTTTTGCCTGAGAGATTGATATCTTTGGCATATATCCCTCGGTACTCCTGAAATATGGTCAGCTCATTGTCCTCAACGTTGTAGGTGAGTCGCTGCTCTGTAAACTCTACACAGGCGGTCAGTAGAAAGGTGGTGAGGATTACGGCGACGATTTTTATTCTTGGGTGTATCGACATGGCTGGCGTGGCTCCTTATTTGCTCCGGGTTTGCCCTGAGACTGTAGCTCAGGGATAATGCTTTCGTCTATACTTAGACACGCAAATAGCAAAAAGCTCCGTTAGAGTGTAACCCATTGTCCCTTTTGAGATTTTTGTCCCTTTCATGGCAGAAAAGCTGTATATACAGACCTTCGGTTGTCAGATGAATGAGTATGATTCCGCCCGAATCGCGGATCTGCTCAAGGCGTCTCATGGCCTGGAGCTTGTCGAGCTACCAGAGCAGGCGGATGTGCTGTTGCTTAACACCTGCTCGATCCGGGAGAAGGCACAGGAGAAGCTCTTCTCCTACCTTGGTCGCTGGCGTCCCTGGAAACAGCAGCGCCCGGAGCTGGTGATCGGTGTGGGCGGCTGTGTCGCCAGTCAGGAGGGCGATGCCATCCTGGAGCGGGCCGATTTCGTGGATATGGTGTTTGGTCCCCAGACCATGCACCGCCTGCCGCAGATGCTGGACAGGGCGAGGCGTGAGCAGGGCGCAGTGGTGGATGTCTCCTTCCCGGAGATTGAGAAATTTGACACCCTGCCGCAGCCGCGTGCGGATGGTGCCTCTGCCTATGTCACCGTGATGGAGGGTTGCTCCAAATACTGCACCTACTGTGTGGTCCCATTTACCCGAGGGGAGGAGATCAGTCGTCCGCTGGATGATGTTATTGCGGAGGCGGTCGGTCTGGCACAGCAGGGGGTGCGTGAGATCCATCTTCTGGGACAGAATGTGAATGCCTATAACGGGGTGATGGATGATGGCGACTACGCTGATCTACCACTGTTGATTCACTATGTGGCGGCGATCGATGGGATTGAGAGGATTCGCTTTACCACCTCCCATCCGCTGGAGTTTTCGGATCGTTTGATCGAGGTGTTTGCCGAGGTGCCGGAGTTGGTGAGCCATCTGCACCTGCCGGTACAGAGTGGTTCCGATCGGATTCTGGCGCTGATGAAGCGTGGCCACTCCGCGCGTGATTATGTCTCTACTGTTCGTCGTCTGCGGGAGGCGCGTCCAGATATCAGCATCTCATCCGATTTTATTGTCGGTTTCCCTGGTGAGAGCGACGCAGACTTCGAACGTACCATGGAGCTGATCGAAGAGGTCGGCTTCGACCAATCGTTCAGCTTTATCTATAGTGCCAGACCGGGGACACCGGCGGCAGATATGGTGGACGATATCCCATTGACACTGAAGCAGGAGCGGCTACAGCGGTTGCAGCAACGTGTCAACGAGCTGAGTCAGCAGATTAGTAGAGGTATGATTGGCACTCAGCAGCTGGTGCTGGTAGAGGGGGTCTCGCGCAAGAGTTCGGCACAGCTGGCTGGGCGTACCGAGAACAACAGGGTGGTCAACTTTGATGGTCCGGCCGAGCTTATAGGTCAGCTGGTCTATGTAACCATTACCGAGGCGTTGCCTAACTCACTGCGCGGCAGGTTCGCAGGCTCATCACTGGCCAAGAGCGCCTGATGCCTGACACACCCAAATCCATCGATGTCGTACTTGCGCCGGAAGATAACCATCTCCTGGCAAACCTCTGTGGTCAACTGGATGAGCACCTGCGTCAGATCGAACGGCGGCTGGGTATAGAGATCCATAACCAGAGCAATCGTTTCCGCCTGCATGGAGATGCAGCCTCAATAAATGCAGCCGCAGAGCTGTTGAAGGGGCTCTACGCGCAGGCACAGGAGGAGGTGTTGACTCCGCAGTTGGTGCATCTGTTTCTGCAGGAGTCCGGTATCGAGGATCTACTGCAGGACAGTCCGGAGTCAGATCTGCCGGAGGTTGTAATCAAGACCCGTCGCGGTATGGTGCGGCCACGTGGTCCCAATCAGCGGGAGTATCTGCACCGTATCGTGACCCATGATATCAACTTCGGGATCGGCCCCGCCGGCACTGGCAAGACCTACCTGGCGGTGGCTGCTGCCGTAGATGCCCTGGAGCGGGACCAGGTGCGGCGGGTGATATTGGTGCGTCCGGCTGTTGAGGCTGGTGAGCGCCTGGGTTTTCTGCCGGGGGATATGAGCCAGAAGATAGATCCTTATCTGCGTCCCCTCTACGATGCCCTCTACGAGATGCTGGGGTTTGAGCGGGTAGCCAGACTGATTGAGCGCAATGTGATTGAGGTGGCGCCGCTCGCCTATATGCGTGGCCGTACCCTGAATGAGTCCTTTATTATCTTGGATGAGGCACAAAATAGCACCCCGGAGCAGATGAAGATGCTCCTTACCCGTATCGGTTTTGGCTCCACCGCTGTCATTACCGGAGATATAACCCAGATTGATCTGCCGCGTGGTCAGACATCCGGGCTGCGACAGGTGGTTTCTGTGCTGCCAGAGGTTGAGGGTATTAGCTTTACCTTCTTTAGTTCAAGAGATGTAGTGCGCCATCCGTTGGTGCAGCGCATTGTTAATGCCTATGAGAGTTATGATCGGGAGGGGGAGTGAGACTGGAGCTGGAACTGCAGTCTGTGCTGGAGATGGACTTCGTCCCCCCTGAGGAGGACTTTAGGCGCTGGGTAGAGGCAGCGTTGACCGATCGTCGTGAGGAGGCTGAGCTGGTGGTGCGCCTGGTGGATGAGGAGGAGAGCAGAGAGCTGAACAGCCGCTATAGGGGAGTCGATGCACCTACCAACATTCTCTCTTTCCCTGTATCCCTGCCGGATGTGGTGGAGACCTCTTTGCTGGGTGACCTGGTGATCGCCGTCCCGCTGGTGGAGCGCGAGGCGCAACAACAGGGGAAGTCACTACAGGCCCACTGGGCCCATCTGGTGGTGCATGGGGTATTGCACCTGTTGAATTATTCCCACAGTAGCGAAGAGGATGCCGCTATAATGGAAGATCTAGAGCGCAATATTCTCGCTGAGCTGGGGTTTCCTGATCCCTACGTGGAGGGCTGCTGTTAGCGCTGTACGGTTTATAGATGTAACAGATGATCCATCTGCAGATAGCGGATGGAGCTAATGGAGATTATGGACAAAGACAAAACAGAACAGGATAGCGGCTCATGGTTTAGTTCGTGGTGTGCCAGAGCGGTTGATGGCGTGATGCTTGAGCCGAGGGACCGCGAGCAGTTGCTCGGTTTTTTACGGGTGGCGAAAAGGCGTTCAGTGCTCGATGCCAAGGCGCTCTCTATGATGGAGGGTGTGCTGCATGTGGCGGAGATGCAGGTTCGGGATATCATGATCCCGCGTGCCAACATGGTAGTGGTGGAGCGAGAGGAGCCGCTGGAGGGGATTCTCCCAGTGGTTATTGAGTCTGCCCACTCCCGCTTCCCAGTTATTGATGATGATCGAAGCGAAGTGGTTGGTATCCTCTTGGCCAAGGACCTGTTGGCATACGCCTCTGGAAGGGCTAAACGTTTTGACATTCGAGATCTGCTAAGGGCGGCGATGTTTGTACCGGAGAGCAAACGCATCAATCTGTTGCTGGATGAGTTTCGGGCCAGCCGTAACCATATGGCCATTGTGGTGGATGAGTATGGGGCGGCATCAGGATTGGTTACCATTGAGGATGTGTTGGAGCAAATTGTTGGTGAGATTGAGGATGAGCATGATTTTGATGATGGCACGGCTATCCTCAAACGCAGCGAGATGGAATATACTGCTAAGGCGCATACTCCGATTGATGAGTTTAATCAGTACTTTGGTACCGACTTCCCTGATGATGAGTTTGATACAATTGCAGGATTGGTCTCAAAGGCACTCGGCCATATGCCCAAGCGGGGGGAGCGAGTGACTATTGGTCAACTAAGTTTTAAGGTGGTGCGTGCCGATAGTCGCCGTCTACACCTGCTGAATATACGCCGACTACCTAAGTCTGAAGAGGGTGAAACTTGATCTATCTTGCTGGCTGGATACGCGCCCTGATAGCGATCGTTGGCGGCCTTATAACACTGCTCGCATTTGCTCCGTTTGGTCTGTTCCCATTCGCCGTTATTGGTCCAGGCATACTCTTCTATCTATGGCTGGAGGCTACCCCGGGTCAGGCCTTCCGTGACGGCTGGTTCTTTGCACTTGGTCTGTTTGGCGCCGGGGTCTCATGGCTGCAGATAAGTATCGATCAGTTTGGAAATGTCGGCACTGTTCTGGCGACCCTGTTTACGGTGCTCTTTATAGCATTTATCTCCATCTACTATGGCTTGGCCGGTTGGGTAGGGCAGCGTCTCTCTTCACGGCTGAGCAGAGATATCCAGTTATTGGCAATCTATCCTTCTGTCTGGCTGCTGTTTGAGTGGCTACGTGGCTGGCTGTTTACCGGTTTTCCTTGGTTGGCGCTGGGCTACTCGCAGAGCGATAGCCTGCTCAAGGGCTTTGCTCCTGTCCTCGGAGTGTACGGCATCAGCTTTGTTGTGCTGCTCTCAGCGGCACTGCTACTGACCGCTATCTTTGCACGCAGTCACAGACGGCGGCTGACTGCCCTGTCCACAGTCGTCCTGCTCTGGGCGTATGGCTTTATTCTGGATGGTAAAACCTGGACCTACCAGTTCGGGGATCCGCTGCGGGTCTCTCTTATTCAGGGCAATATCGACCTGGAGAAAAAGTGGGAGCCAGATCAGTTAGCACCGACGCTAAAGCTTTATACCGATCTTACCCTGGACAATGTTGAGAGCGACCTTGTTATCTGGCCGGAGACAGCTGTACCGGCCTTCCTTCACCAAGTGGATGAGGAGGTGCTGGAACCACTGGGTGAGGTGCTTGCTGGTGAGGGTGGTCAACTATTAGTTGGGGTGCCGATCTGGGATAAAGAGAACAAGATATATTACAACGCCATGGTGAGTCGTGGTGGAAAGTCCGGTAGTTATCTTAAGCGGCACCTGGTGCCTCTAGGTGAGTACACGCCACTAAAATCTATACTGCAACCGCTCATCGACTGGATGGAGATCCCGATGTCGCAGTTTTCTGCCGGTTCGCATACTCAACCACCTATGGTCCTGGCCGGTCACTCGGTCGGTATATCTATCTGCTATGAAGATGCATTTGGTGACGAGGTAATAACCTCTCTTCCGGTAGCAAAATTCCTGATAAATGCCAGTAATGACAGCTGGTTCGGGGATTCGTTGGCCCCGCCACAACACCTGCAAATTGCTCGTATGCGAGCGCTGGAGACCGGACGCTATCTGCTGCGTGCTACCAACACTGGAATCTCTGCGCTGATTGATAACAAGGGTAGATTGATCTCCTCCGCTATACCATTTGAGGTGGCGGTATTGACTGGTGAGATTCAACCGATGGTGGGGATGACGCCGTACGCAGTGGTCGGTAATTCTGCGGTAGTTGTATTGGCACTGCTATCGCTGCTGCTATCTATGGGTTGGAAGTTAAGGTACAGCAACAGATCTAGGTACAGTAAGAGATAGACTGTTATTTTTGTTCCGTCTTTATGGGATGAAGTTCATTATCACTCTGTCGCAGGGACGACTCCGATTACATTAGGTATGGGCCAGGCGTCGATGCTCATCTGTTGATCGATAAAGTTTGGTTTGAATACACTACTGAACTCGCGCTCATAATCTGGATGGTTAATAAACATCTGTGCCTCGGTGCCACCCTCAAGATGTTGGGCGGCAACCAGATTTATTGGTAGTCTCAATATGGCCTCATTGAATTGATGCATGGAGAGAAAGGCTGATGAATATATGAAGAGAGCGCGGCCACTGCTGTCTTCTCCTAACGCTGCCTCATTCCATTTTCTTCCGAGAATTGGCCAGCGGTTTATCCTGGGGCGTTTTATAAGGCGTAGATTCTGTACTAGGTAGCGATACTGATTGCGCAGTTTGCTCAGACTTACATTTTGGCTATCACGATCAATAATTTTAAACGGGACAGTGCTGCCATTATATGGAGTAAAAACAGCTAGTGACTGATATCGATTGACCCCTCTGCTGGCGATTTTTTTATCAACTTTCATATAGCCTGCGTGGGTAGAGTGGTCAGTGAAAAACATCCCCGCGTTTATGGCGGCCTTGAGATTGTGCCGACGTGCCCAGGTCTTAGCAGCGAGACCGCCCTTGTAGTTGAAATCTGTACTGGTCAATATTGTTAGATTCCATAGCTTGGGATCAAGCCGCAGGATGAATATTGTGGGTGGGCCGGATCTACCTGTCTGTAGATGGCTGAATTCTCCTACCTCTAGTCCTGGCTCCAGGGTTTTCCACGGTTCTGCAGCACTGGCATGGGTGCTATATATGGCCAGCGATATACTCGTAAGCAGCAGCAGTATAGATGTATAGCGCTGTCCTTTTATGTCTGTTAAATCAATCATATATATTCTATTGGTATGACTAACGGATCACCTGTCTCGGGCACTTACATGCACAGTGTATTGACGCCGGGTTGTTCTGGCAACCGACGCTACGACATATTGCAAACTGCATCATTGATTTTCAGATTATGGTTAATATCAATAAAACATGGCAGTATGCACATGTATTAAATTGGAGCCTCAAACGCATTAGAGATTCCTTAAATACTCCCTCTGTGTACGAATTTCAGGAGATGGTCAAATGAAGATAAAACGTAAACGCTCTCTATTTGCAATAAGTGCAATTTTTACTCTGCTGTTACTGGGTTCCTTTGCGGCCTTTGGAGAAAAACAACGTATTGTCTTTAGCGGTGGTCCGGCTGGCGGCACCTTTCAGGTGGTAGCCAATGCGATGCAGGTCTACGAGCCGATCAAAAACTCTACAGAATTTTCCCTGAAGGCACAATCTTCAGCCGGTTCTGTAGAAAATTTGCGCAAGGTGAACGCGGGAAGAGCTGATTTTGGCGTAGTCTATTCCGGCCATGTCTATCTTGGTAAAGAGGGTCGGATGAAGAATGATCCGAACAAATATGCAGATGTGTTAGCTGTTGCTTATCTCTATGGTGCTCCAGCACAGCTGGTAGTGCGTAAGGGTTCTGGGATTAAGAGCACAAAGGATCTAGTGGGAAAGAAGGTGGGCGTCGGCAACGCCGGCTCCGGGGCCTTTGCCAACTGCGAACTTTTTTTCACCCATATGGGTATCTGGGACAAGATAGAGCGTAACGCCATGGGTTATAACGATGCTGCCGCCGCCTTTGGCAACAATCAGCTGGATGCCTTCTGGCTATTCACCGCCTTTCCCAGTGGCGCCGTAATCATGGCGGCCCAGACTGACGATATCGAGTTGGTTGATCTGGGCAAGGATGCAGAAGAGAGTGGTTTCTATAGCAAGTACCCATACTTCTCTAAGCTCTCTGTCCCAGCTGGTACCTATCGTGGTGTTGAGACAGATACGCCATCCTTTCAGGATTCAGCTCTATGGGTAGCCAATTCCAAGGTACCTGATGATGTGGTCTACAAGCTGCTATCTATTATCTACACGGATGAAGGTCTGGCCCATATGCTTAGCCAGAAGAAGACCTTCAAGGAGATGAGCCTTGAGACTGGGACCAAGGGTATTGTGACTCCCATGCATCCAGGGGCAATTAAATTCTGGAAAGAGAAGGGGATGTTGTAGGTAGTATCCACATGTATAGGTTGCTGTGTGCCTCCGCGCTAGCGTGAAGGCGCACAGCGTTTACTCCCTCCTCATCAGTGGGAGATTGATGGAATTACCGAAACCATCAGGCGGCCTGCTTTTTTGGGAAGTTTTTTATACATAAATGCCGTAGAGCATTGGAGGGGTCATGGGGGCGGTAGATAAGCTGCATAGAGTAGAACGTGCTCTGTTCGATCTGTTGGCGCTCTCATTGGTGCTGTTCTACTCATATTCGGCGGTTTTGGAGCCGGCCGCTACCCAGTTCCATCGCGGTATCTATGTAGTTATTACCTATGTCCTGGTATTTCTTCTCTACCGATCAAACAGCGTGGTTGGCAGGATGTTTGACTACCTGTTGATTGTGTTGTCCGTTGTCTCCCTCGGTTACTGGATTTTGAATTTTGAGGCAATTAACTATCGTGCTGGCGCTGAGACCATCTTGGATCAGGGTATTGCAATGGTCGGTGTGTTGCTCGGTATTGAGGTGGCGCGGCGGGTAGTGGGGAATGTGTTTGTCATTATCGGGGTAATAATGCTGCTATATGGCGTCTATGGAGACTATGCTCCGGAGTTGTTTTCACATGCTGGCGATACCTTTCCTAACCTATGTGCCAGTATTTTCTATAAGAGTGACGGTGTCTTCGGAATCATGGCCAATGTATTGGCCACCTACATCATTCTATTCGTAATATTTGGAGCGTTTCTTAAGCAGAGTGGTGCACAGCGCTTTTTCATCGATTTTCCGCTCGCCGCTGTTGGTCATAAGATCGGTGGTCCGGCAAAGGTTGCGGTTGTGGCAAGTGGTCTATTTGGCTCTATTTCCGGTAGCGCGATTGCCAATACGGTCTCTACCGGTGCCTTTACTATTCCTATGATGAAAAAGGCAGGATTCAAACCACACGTTGCCGGTGCTGTTGAACCGGCGGCCTCTATAGGTGGTATGTTCATGCCGCCTATTATGGGGGCCGGTGGATTTATTATGGCTGAACTGACTGGAATGCCATATTCACAGATTATGTTGGTGGCGATATTTCCTGCCTTGATGTACTTCTTCAGCGTCTTCGTCATGGTCCACTTCGAGGCCAAGAAGGAGAATATAGTCGGTGAGAGATCGGAGGAGAGCGCTACCGAGATCCTGCGCAAAGAGTGGTTCTATGTGTTGCCGTTGGTTGTTATTACGGTATTGATGCTGTGGGGTTACTCCCCAGGCTATTCAGCCATCATAGGTATAATAACCAGCATAGTTGTTAGCTGGTTTCGCCGGGATACAAGGATCGGTCCGCGGGAGTTTGTGCAGGCGGCGCGCGACGGGGCAGAGAGTAGCTTGAAGATTGGTGCTACTGTCGGAGTCATCGGCATCATTATTGGCGTGCTGACCTACAGTGGTCTTGTCCTAACCTTTGCTGATATTGTAATCGAGTTGGCAGATGGTAAGTTGTTTCTTACCATTTTGCTGATCGCCCTGGCATCCTTAATCTTAGGAATGGGTGTACCGGTTACCGCAGCCTACCTCATTACCGCTGTGGTAGCGGTACCTGCCCTTACACACCTCGGGGTCAATCTGATCGCCGCGCACATGATCGTCTACTGGTTATCGCAAGACTCGAATATTACGCCACCGGTCTGTATAGCGGCCTTCGCCGGGGCGACCATTGCCAAGGCCAATATGTGGAAGACCGCGTTTAGCGCGTTCAAATTTGCCAAATTTCTCTATCTGGCGCCATTTCTGTTTGGCTATGTCCCGGCCTTTACACTAGATGGCAGTGCGGTCGACATTATAGTCGCCTTCGCACTCATACTGTTTGGTACATACGCCTATTCCTGGCTGCTGAGTGGGGTATGGCTCAACTACTTTAAACACTCAGAGGCTACATCCAAGTAGCATCAGCTCTATTCGCGGGTATCGATGTTGAGTTGGCCATTGTCGATGCGCAGGACGCTGTACCCCTCCAGGATGGATAGCAGTTGATCCCCTGCCAGGGCCCGGCGCCAGCCACGTAGCAGATCCAGATCCCGTTTTCCGTTGACCAGCTGCTCCAGCTCCTTGCGATTGGCCAGGGCGGATGGCGCTATACCTTCACGTTCTGCTACCAGGCGCAGAGCAGCTATCAGCAGATCGGTGGTCGCCTCTTGATTAGGGGTTAGTTTGAGCGGCGCTTTGCTATTTTGTGGCCACTGCTCTTTGGGGCTACTTATTGCCTGCTCTATCAGTTGGAGCAACTGTTCTCCGTACCGTTTTATAGTGCCCGATTCCAGCCCGCGGATTTTACCAAGAGCGTCTGAATTGCTCGGTCTTCTGCGGGCCAGTTCTAACAGTGGGTCATCTTTAAGGATCCAGCGGCGCGGACGGTTTGATCGTTCGGCCTCCTGCTCGCGCCAGGCGGCAAGCGCCTGGAGTATAGCCAACTGCACCCCTTTGAGATGTTTGCTCCCTTTGACCCGCTGCCACATCTCTGCAGGGTCATTGCGGTATGTTGCAGGGTCTGCCAGCTGTCTGAAGTCATCTTGCAGCCACTCTTCGCGCCCCTGCCGGCGCAGCTGCTGCAGCAACTTGAGGTAGATATCCCCCAGATAGATGACATCATCCAGGGCGTAACGTAGCTGCTCCTGTTCAAGTGGACGGCGGGACCAGTCGGTACGGGTGTGCCCCTTCTCCAGTTCACGGCCCAGTAGTTTCTGTACCAGATTGGCATAGCCGATCTGTTCGCCCAGCCCAAGCATGGTGGCAGCCAGTTGGGTGTCAAATAGCGGCTGCGGCAACCTTCCCCAGAGATGGTTGAAGATCTCCAGATCCTGTCGTCCTGCATGAAATACCTTGACTGATGAGGGGGCATAGAGAAGCGCCTGCAGGGGAGTCAGGTCATCTATTGCCAGAGGGTCAATTGAGGCGGCGACCTCTCCATTGAATATCTGCAGCAGACAGAATTGTGGGTAGTAACTCTTCTCCCGGACAAACTCGGTGTCCAGGGCGAGCCATTCACTTTTCTCTATCTGGCGGCACAGCTCCTCCAGTCCAGAGGGGGTGTCGATGTGTAGCTCTTGCATTATTTCGATCGATTCGGCAAATAGGTAGTCTAGCGGTTATGATACTACAAGGCGTCTATTACACGGGGGACTATTTAGTGCTTCGACTACTGCAACTGTTTATCGATATCAGTCTGTTTCGGGCTAACCCGCAGGATCTTCCTAAATCACGATTCCTGCTTGGTATGGCCATTGCTGCTAGCGTGATCACCAGTGTTCCCATACTGCTACCACGTATGCATGAGGTCAGCCTGGTGGCGGCGGCAATACTGATGAATCTATTTCTGATATTGATCATCCTCCGTGGGGGGCTCTATTTTATGGAACTGGAGCAGCGATTTATGCAGGCGGCAACAGCGCTGTTTGGTGCCGACGCAATACTGAACCTGCCTGCCCTGATGCTGGATATGTTGCTGCTAGGTGAGGAGATAGATGGTATTAGCGCGCTCGTTGTCATATTACATGTAATGCTGGTGATCTGGAGCCTGGCGGTTGTGGGGCATATCCTTAGACATACACTGAATATTCGTTTTGCAGCAGGAGTGGCAATTGCGCTGGTATATGCCATGCTGATAAGAATGTTGATACAACAGCTTTTGCCGGCAACCATCTGATATGCATATTCATATTCTCGGTATATGTGGAACCTTTATGGGTGGGATAGCGCTCCTGGCTCGGGCTATGGGGCATGAGGTGACCGGTTCAGATGCCAACGTATATCCACCCATGAGTACCCAACTGGAGGCTGCCGGGATAGAGTTGATGGAGGGATACGATGCCAGCCATCTGCAACCGGCCCCGGATTACGTGGTGGTGGGCAATACCATCTCCAGGGGCAACCCGGCAGTGGAGTATGCGCTGGATAAGGGATTACGTTATACCTCTGGGCCGCAGTGGCTGGCTGAACATGTACTACATGATCGCTGGGTATTGGCTGTAGCCGGGACCCACGGCAAGACCACCACCGCCTCCATGTTGTCCTGGATCCTGGAGGATGCGGGGTTGGATCCGGGATTTCTGATAGGCGGGGTACCAGATAATTTCGGCATCTCGGCACGGCTAGGGAGTGCCCCATTCTTTGTGGTAGAGGCAGACGAGTATGACACCGCCTTTTTTGATAAGCGTTCGAAGTTTGTCCACTATCGCCCTCGCACCTTGATACTGAATAACCTTGAGTTTGATCACGCCGATATATTTGAAGATCTGGAGATGATCCAGCGCCAGTTTCACCATCTATTACGTACCGTTCCAGCTTCTGGTCTGATCGTATCGCTGCTAAGCGACAACAACCTGCTGGATGTTATAGATATGGGGTGCTGGACCCCGATAGAGCATTTTGATCCGGAATTGGAGGCGAGTTGGCATGCAGCCAACAATGCGGCTGACGGTAGCGCGTTTGACTTGATCTGTGAGGGTGACAATGTGGGTCGGGTTGAGTGGTCACTCTCCGGTCGACACAGCATAAGTAATGCGCTGGCTGCACTGGCTGCTGCGCGTCATGCCGGGGTGCCACCGCATGTAGGAATCCAGGCGCTCGCCAGTTTTGCCGGCGTAAAGCGGCGTATGGAGATTCGAGGCGAGGTGTCCGGGATAACCGTATACGATGACTTTGCCCACCATCCAACTGCCATAAAGACCACTCTGGATGGGTTGCGCGCGAAGGTTGGTGCGGAGCGGATCATCGCAGTGCTTGAGCCGCGCTCCAACAGCATGCGTATGGGCGCTCACCTTGCCACTCTTGGTGGTTCGCTACAGACGGCAGACAAGGTGCTGCTATACATCAATGAGACAGTAGAGTGGGACCCGCAGCAGCTATTTGTGGTGCTTGGTGAGAGGCTGCGGGTATCCTCGTCGGTGGCCGATATCATCAAGGCGATCGTAGCAGAGGCGGTTACTGGCGACCATATACTGGTGATGAGTAATGGTGGTTTTGACAATATCCATGAACGGCTGTTGCAGGAGTTGGAGCTACGGTCTGAGGCTGGAGAGAGGACATGAATGATCACCCACAAACAATAGCGGTGGCCATCACCGGAGCTTCCGGCAGTGTCTACGGGATGCGCCTGCTGGAGTGTCTGCTGCAGAAGGGCCACAGGGTCTATCTGATGCTCTCCAGTGCGGGAGAGGTAGTGTTACCGCTGGAGACAGGGATCCAACTCCCAGCCGAACTAAGAGAGGCACAGCATATGCTGCAGGAGCTGCTGCATGCGCAAGAGGGGCAGCTGCGACTGTTTGGCCAGGATGAGTGGAGCGCCCCGGTGGCCAGCGGATCGAATCCTCCTGATGCGATGGTGGTGGCTCCCTGCACCGTTGGCACCCTCTCTGCTATTGCCAACGGCGCCAGTAACAGTCTAATAGAGCGGGCGGCCGATGTGATGCTGAAAGAGCAACGCAAGCTGATCCTGATGATAAGGGAGACCCCGCTCTCTGCCATCCACCTGGAGAACATGTTGAAGCTGGCGCGGCTCGGAGTGGTCACCATGCCTGCCAGCCCAGGCTTTTATAATCGGCCGCAAAGAGTGGAAGATCTGGTTGATTATATGGTGGCGCGGGTACTTGATCAGCTAGGCATTGAGCACGATTTGATGGGGCGTTGGGGAGACGATTGACCGAGGGTTAAACCGCTTATCAGGCGAAGTATGACTGCATCTCAGTCGTGTCGTAGTGGGTTACTATGGTCTTGTAGGCGTCAGGGGCGTATTGCAGTAGCGATGTGTGCTCCTGTATCGACAGCGGCTTGCTGAAGAGATATCCCTGAGCGGTCTGGACGTTGTGTTGACGGCAGAAGTCGAGCTGCGCCCTGGTCTCTATACCCTCTGCTACTACGTCCATCTTCAGACTCTGGGCCATGGATATTATGGCGCTGACCAGTGTCCTGCTGTCATCGCTGTTTTCCAGATCGTTGATGAAGCTGCGATCTATCTTCAGTATCTGCAGGGGGAAGTGCTTGAGGTAGCTCAGAGATGAGTATCCAGTGCCAAAATCATCCATGGCCAGACTGATACCGCGCTCTCGCAGCTCTCCCAGGATCGCAATGGTCGTGTCTGAGCTGTGCATCAACAGGCTCTCAGTGATCTCCAGCTCCAATTGATCACACCTGAGCCCACTCGTTACCAATGCCCTGTCAACATCGTCCAACAGGTTGCCGGAGCGGAATTGTCGGGGTGAGATATTTACCGAGACATGGAATGGGTGTGGGTATATATGTTGCCAGTTAGCGGCCTCCTGGCAGGCAACTGACAGGACCCAGGCCCCGATCTCCTTAATAATCCCCATGTTTTCGGCCATAGGGATAAACTGGTCAGGGCTTATTACACCCAGTTCGCTATCGGTCCAGCGTAGCAGTGCCTCGGCCCCCTCGATACGGCCTGTTATCAGATTGACCTTGGGTTGGAAGTAGACGTTGAGTTCTTCTCTCTCCAGCGCGTGCCGCAGGTGGCTGGCTATCTTTGCCTGTTCGTCTGAGATGTTGCGCATCTCACCGGAGAAGAAGCGGAAATCGTTACGACCGCTCTGTTTAACGTTATACATCGCTATATCTGCATGCTGCATAAGGTCTTCCATGGACTCACCATCATCAGGGTACATGCTGATGCCGATACTTACGGTGCTGAAGATCTCATGCTGCTCGATCATGAAGGGCTGCCGAAAATTGTCGGCCAGCTTGTTGGCCACGTCTTCGGCATTGGTCTGTTGTGTCAGGCCCTCCAGCATGACCATAAACTCATCACCACCGGTACGAGCCGGTGTATCGCTTGCACGCAGTAGTTCTTTGATGCGTCTTGCGGTCTGCCGTAGTAGCTCATCTCCTATCCTGTGGCCAAGGGTATCATTGATGTCCTTAAAGTTGTCGAGGTCAATAAACAGCAGCGCTATCTTCTGTTTGTGTCGTTTTGCCCGTACGCATGCGGCATCCATGTGTTGTTGCATATAGTGGCGATTTGGCAGCCCGGTCAGTTGATCAAAGTTGGCCTGATAGATGAGCTTCTCTTCCCGTTTGTCGATCTCTGTAGTGTCCTCCGCGATAATGATGATGGCTGGAGGGTCATCCTTGAGCTGCAGCTGCATCCTGGCCGCAACCGGGTAGGTGGAGTTATCGCGGCGCTTGTTGGTGCCTCTATATACGGCGATCTCCTGGTGGCCGTCCATCAGGGGTTGGAGTAGTTCGCGAAATGAGTCGCGGTCCAGCCCGGTAAAGATATCTAGAATGTTGATATCTTTGAGTTCAGATTCACTATAACCTAGGTTTTCAATTGCTCCCTTGTTTACCTGTATGCACTTCAGGTTGTGGGCGTTTACCACAAAGATCTCGTTGGAGCTGTGGTTAAGAATACGTCCCAAACGGCTGTCGAGCCTGTTTTTCTCCTGTTGCAGATCATCTACTAGAGACTTGTTCTCATGTAATAGTCGTGTATTTAGGACAAAGGTTTGAATATGTTCTCTACTGAACTTAATGAAAAAACCAAGCAGGGCGCAAGATAGAATGCCGGTTCCCATGTATTCATCATGGGCGAAAGACAAAGACTGATAGATTACTGGCGCCATAAGAGTCACTGAATAAGTGACTACAGATACCATGTCCACTAAAATGCCAGCTGCCCCTGCTGTAATACCGTATGGCACCATTATTGCCAATAGTAAGTAGGGTAGAGAGTCTACTGGGAAGAAAAATATATTCAGGCTGCCAACCGTCAGGCCGGCGAAAAACACACCAAATCGAAATAACCAGAGCCAAAACTCTGGAGAAAGTGAGTCCTTGTCCGCTCTTCTATATAACTGAGTGAACGTTATTCGTAAAGCAAGGGAGAAAATCAGTACCAGATACCATATAAGTAGTGGTTTCCAGTCAAACATGTCGTAAATAACTGCCAGATAGACGGTACATACAAGCAGGATGGTGTACGAGGCTGTATTTGCAACACTGTATAGCTGATCGAGTCGCTCTCTCGTGATGAAATTTTCAATATCGGTCTTTTGCATGGCCTATTCTTTGAATATTTATTCCATTTACGAACGGCGATCAGTATCTTTGCGCCTGTCACGCTCTACAGTTTCACCTGACCAGCTCTCCAGGGGGAAGAGGTCGTCCGTCATACCGATGCGGCGCTCCTGCCTGGTCCTCAGGATTGCCCGCTCACCATCTGGCAATATCTTCTGTTGTTGCGCCTGCACCAGCCTATCTATCATATTGAGGTCCTTCTGCTCCAGCCGCATGGCGGCATCGACCCATATCTCAACAATATCTGATAACTCCTTATATTGTAGCGGATTATAGCGCTGTTTCACCCTCTGCAGCGCCCGGTGGCCATTGCCCACACGCCGGTGTCTCCGCATATATCTCTCCACGCTCTCAGGGCCGGTGCCACTCTCGGCTACATGATTCACAATCCCCATGTCATATAGCTCTCTAGCGCTATAGATATTCCCCGTATGTATGATTTTCTCGGTGGTGGTGAGGTCACACATGCGGGCGAGCAGGCTGTAGGCCCCCATGCCGGGGAAGAGGTTGAAGCGTATCTCCGGAAACCCCATCTCCGACTCTTCAGTGGCTATCAAGACGTTACTAGAGATGGCGGTCTCAAAGCCGCCCCCCAGGGCTGTGCCTTCAACCAGGGAGATAGTGGTGACAGGGAGACCCATGCTGGTTGCGTTGAGGTAGACTGCATCTATACATAGCTTTGCATATTCGAGCAGTTGCTGCCGTTCTCGCTTTTCTATCAGGTCTCTGAAGAGTGCCAAATCTCCACCTAGATTGTAAATTCCAGGCAATTGCGAGCAATATATTACGTAACGTATAAGTGGGTCGGAATTTGAATTTGGATCAAGGGTCTTAAAATAGTCAATGATACTATGCTGCATCTGCAAAATTTCTTGCAGCATCTGAGTAGAGAAACAGGGGCGGGGTGATGGGTTGAAATAGCACCAGACGGCGAGATGTTCAGCGTCATATCTGACCGAGATCTCCTGGTAGTCACGAAAGGTGCTAAAGAAGCTGCGGTTCATTATTATAGAAAAGTACCTGGCAGTAATCTCCCTATAGTTATTGATTTATGGAGCCGCTATGGAATTAAAATCCCATAACTATAAGTTAGCAGTAAACGATATAGATCACAATAGCGTTCAGGTACGGCAAAACTTAAGGTGATAATATTGTTACTGTGCCTATTTTTTTACGTTACCAGATTGGCCAGCAGCATTATGTGCGCTGGGTCATCATTCAGGGCGGGAATATAGTGGTAGCCACCACCACCAGCCTGCTGGAAAATGGTCCTGTTCTCCATTTCAATCTCCTCCAGGGTCTCCAGGCAGTCACTAGCAAAGCCAGGGCAGATCACGTGGACGCTTTTGGTCTTGGCACGCCCCAACTGCTGCAGTGTCTGGCTGGTATAGGGCTGTAGCCACTGTTGGCGTCCCAGGCGGGACTGGAAGGTCAGCTGCCAGCGATCCGGATCGATCCCAAGCTTGGTGGCCAGCATCTTGGCCGTGGTGTAACACTCCTCATGGTAGGGGTCGCCGGCATCGGCGTACTCTTGGGGGATGCCGTGGAAAGAGAGCAGTAGCCTCTCAGGCTCTCCATGTTGCTGCCAGTAGCGATGTACCGCTGCAGCCAGGGCGTCAATATAGCCCTGGTTATTGTGGTAGTGGGTGATGAATCGCAGCTCTGGTAACCAGCGCCACTGGCGCAGGGTTGCCGTTACCGCATCAACAGTGGAACCGGTGGTGGTTGCAGAGTATTGGGGATATAGGGGCAGTATTGTTATATGTTTGGCATTGGCCTGCCGTAGCTGCTCCAAGCCGGAGGCAATCGATGGGTTGCCGTAGCGCATGGCCAGTTCCACCCTGAATCTCCCGGGTGATCGCTGCTCCAGCTCATGCTGCAGTGCATCCCGTTGTCGTTGCGATATGGCCAAAAGGGGTGAGCCGGCCTCGGTCCAGATCTTGCGATAGGCTGCTGCTGAATGCTTTGGCCGGGTGCGCAGGATGATGCCATGTAGGATCGGCCACCACAGGATCCTCGGTCTCTCTACGATCCTCGGATCGCTGAGAAACTCAGCCAGATAGCGGCGTACATCCCCTACCTCAGGCGAATCGGGGCTACCGAGATTTACCAGCAGAATGCCATGCTTCTGTGGCTGCGAGTCTGAAGGTTGGGGGCCTATATAGCGCATATTGCCTTGATTGCTGTATGTATATTAGTGGTTATCTGTAGTGTACCCTAAATATAGATATAGTTTTTTGGAGAGACTGAACGCAACCAGGACGGCCGATGCAAAACAGCCAGAGCAAACAGCTTAGTGTGAGACTCCCGGTGGAGGGGATGACCTGCGCCGCCTGCTCCAGTCGTCTGCAGCGGGTCCTTGCAGAGCTGGATGGGGTGGTGGCGGTAGATGTCTCTCTGGCCGGCGAAATGGTCAGCCTGGAGATAGATTCGGCAGAGATCAAATTGCCTGATCTGGTAGCAGCCATCGACCAAGCCGGCTTCTCCGTGCCGATGGAGTCACTGGATCTGAAGATTAACGGCATGACCTGTGCCAGCTGCTCAAGCCGTCTGCAGCGGCTGTTATCAAGCCTGCCGTGGGTAGAGCGGGCGGTGGTCAATCTGGCGACCGAGCGGGCGACCATAACGGCCCCCAGAGGTATGTCGGAGCCGGAACAGGCCATGGACACCATCACCCAGGCCGGATATGAACCAGCACTGTTAGAGACCTCTGCAGAGATGCGGGCCAGGGAGGAGCAGCGGATCGCCAGGGTCAGGCGTCGTGAACTGCTAAGGTTGCTACTCTCGATACTTCTGACCACCCCCATTGCGCTCCCTATGCTGCTGATGCCATTTGGCATCGAGCTGGCCCTACCACCTTGGGTGCAGTTTGTACTGGCCACCATAGTGCAGTTCTGGATCGGCTGGCATTTTTACACCGGGGCCTTCAGATCGCTGCGCGGCGGTGCCGGCAATATGGATCTGTTGGTGGTGATGGGGACCAGTGCTGCCTGGGGATTGAGTAGTTGGGTAACCTTTAGCGGTAGTGGCCACCTCTATTTTGAGGCATCCGCTATGGTGATCACCCTGGTTCTGCTTGGTAAGTGGATGGAGGGGCGGGCTAAACAGAGCGCTACTGCAGCCATACGGGCCTTGATGGATCTGCGTCCCGAGATGGCGCGAGTCGAAAGGGAGGGAGTGATCATAGAGGTGCCGGTCGAGAGTGTCTGCACGGATGAGGTGGTGGTGGTGCGCCCGGGTGAGCGGGTGCCGGTGGATGGGGTGGTCATAAGCGGGGTGAGTCAGCTGAATGAGTCGATGCTCACCGGTGAGAGTATGCCGGTAAGCAAAGCGGAAGGTGACAACGTAACCGGTGGCTCTATCAATGGTGACGGTATGTTACGGCTGCGGGTGACTGCGGTAGGTGCTGAATCCACCCTGGCGAGGATTATCCGCCTGGTGGAGAGTGCGCAGGCCAGTAGGGCCCCGCTGGAGCGTTTACTGGATCGGGTTGTCGCTATCTTCGTCCCGGTGGTTACGATAGTTGCCATACTAGCGTTTCTCGGCTGGTGGCTGTTTGCCGGCGATACAGACAGGGCCTTTCTGGCTGCGGTATCTGTATTGGTGATTGCCTGTCCCTGTGCCCTGGGGTTAGCCACCCCGACCGCAATAATGGTGGGGACCGGTGTAGCCGCACGCTACGGTATCCTGATCAAGGATATAGAGGCACTGGAGCAGGCCCATCGCAGTGATACCATCGTCTTCGACAAGACCGGCACCCTGACACAGGGCTCTCCCAGTGTGAACCGGCTGGTTGCCGCTGATGGTGATATCCGGGGGCTGATACAGCTTGCGGCATCTGCTCAGCAGGGGAGTGAACACCCTCTGGCGCTTGCCGTGTTGGCGCATGCCGCGGAGGAGGGGATCGAGCTGCTACCCATAGATGACTTCTCCAGCTTGCCGGGACTTGGCCTGTCTGCCCGGGTCGGGGGCAGAGAGCTGCTTGTCGGCAGCCGTCGTTTGATGCAGCAACAGGGGGTGGATATTGGACATCTGGCGGCTACGGCAGATGGGCTTGAGGCGGACGGCAAGAGCATTTTGTGGGTGGCACAGCCGGGGGCGGAGGGCGGCCCTCTTGGTTACATCGCAGTGAGCGATCCGCTACGTCCCGGCATGCGTGAGCTGGTCGATAGTATAAGAGAACGCGGACTACAGGTGGTGATACTGACCGGTGATAACCCTCACGCCGCCCAGGCGGTGGCCGCTGCAGCCGGAATAGAGCAGGTGGTTGCGGAGGTGCTGCCAGGAGACAAGGCGGCAGAGGTGGAGCGGCTGCGCAGTGCTGGTCGCAGGGTTGCAATGGTGGGTGACGGGGTAAATGACGCCCCGGCAATGGCGGCGGCCGATGTTGGTATCGCCATGGGTAGCGGTACAGATGTGGCCATGCATACCGCCGGGATCACCCTTATGCGCCCGGATCCACGGTTGCTGCTCGATACCATTGATATCTCTTCCGCCACCTACAACAAAATCAGGCAGAATCTGTTTTGGGCGCTGATCTATAATGTCATCGCGATCCCATTGGCCGCCCTTGGTTGGTTGAATCCAGTCATAGCCGGGGCGGCCATGGCGATGTCATCGGTCAGCGTGGTCAGCAACTCCCTGCTGCTACGGCGGCAGTTTTAACATGAGGGTGTGAGATGACAAACAGATATAGAGTAGATGGTATGAGCTGTGGCGGTTGTGCCAGTTCGGTTGAAAAGGCGATCAAGGGCGTGGCCCCCGGTGCCGCTGTTGAAGTTGATCTGGAGAAGGGTTTGGTTAGCGTCGATGGGGTGGATGACGATCGATTGATTAAACAGGCGATAGAGAGCGCCGGATTTATCTATGTTGGTAGGGGTTAAAAACCCTACATTATCCCCTCCCTGCTAGGTCGTAGGGCGCAATAACCAACGGGCATTGCGCCGCATGGATATGATGTCTGTTTCATATCCGGTAACCAGTTTTGCAGCCTCTGCGGTTATTTCGCCTCTCAATTGAGAGATTGGTAGTAAGTTTCGCAGCCTGTCTGCCTACGCGGTATGACCGCGTGATCCAATGGTTTTAAATAGTTCTGGTAGTTAATTTCGTAGCCTTTTAAGCTCAGAGCCCTTTTTCTTTTCCCAGCAGAGGCTACGAGCCTATTTCTTTTGCTTGTCCAAAAGAAATAGGCGAAAGAAAAAGACACTCCACGACTTGCCGCTTCGCGGTAC
>JBNKMS010000001.1:0-71965 GCA_050293315.1 Sedimenticolaceae bacterium | reverse complement strand
GATAATCCAGATATCATTAGTAGTGTTCTATACGAAGAATACTCCGAACAGGTTATAGATATAGATAAATCATGGCACGGAATTCACTTCCTTCTTACTGGGGAGCAGTATGGTGGCCAGTCACCACTATCAAACGTTGTTTTTGGAGTAACGCCAATAGGTGAAGAAGATGTTGGGTATGGCCCAGCAATGGGGACGTCGGCATCTACTGTCAAAGCAATAGCGGAGGCGTTGAGTGCTGTTACTGATGACGTCTTTCGAAGCAAGTTCGATATCGCTGCATTGAACGCAGCAGATATATACCCTCAAATCTGGAATGAAGGGCAAGAGGCTCTTGAATACCTGGCGACCTATTTTATGGAACTTCGTGATTTTTTATATGAAAGCAGCTGAAAATGGAAATGCAGTCATTACATTTATCAACTAATCCAAGTTCTAACACGGCGCTCCACCCGACCAAAAACCGCTGCGCGGTTTTCGTCGAGTGAGCTTGGTCGTTAGGCATTTAATGAAGAATGTTCTCTAAACCAATGCGAGAGATCTTCTTCACTCACTCTACCGGCGGCCAGCTCCTCAATAATAATTACAGCCTCCGGTTCTGGAGCATCTAGAGAATAGCCGTTTATCTCCAGAAACACAGCCGCAACAGTTAAGGCAACCCGTTTATTGCCGTCTACAAAAAGGTGATTGTTAGCTAATCCGTAACAATATGAGGCAGCGTGATCAAAAATTGAAGAATCATCAGCATATTCAAAACGTTGCTGAGGTCGGTTTAGCGCAGATTCAAGTAGGGCGTCATCACGTATACCGAGGGCACCTCCATGTTCATCCAATAGCATCTGGTGAACGGCAGTTACCACCTCTGGTAATACCCAAACAGGTTGCTTCATTTTGCCAACTCATGGAGGGCATTTCTGTATCTCTTCATAACCTTCTCAGCAGTCTGCATCTGGTTCCCGAAATCCTGCTGATAAGGGGTAAGTGTCAAACCTTCAGGCCCATCAACCAAATACAAAACATCCCCTTTTTCCGCCTTGAGTTTCATAAGTGCTTCTTTTGGAAGTACAATTCCCATAGAATTACCAATAGAAGTTACTTTAACTTTAAGCATGTCAGTGCACTCCAAATGCGTTATAACATATGTTATAACTGAGTATAGTAATGCCAAATAAGACGGTCAAGTCCTTTCCAGGCCTACGGCCACGCTCATTTAAGGCATTTAGGGGGGCAAGACAGTTTTATATTCAACCGAAGATCGCGATAACTGAATAGTATTGTTATATCAATCATATGCATATCAGAGCACTCTCTCTATCCCTTGCGGTTTTACTAATACTTGTAGTTCCTAATGCTGTGCTGGGCGATGAAGATGTTTTTAGTATCCGTACGGCGACCCTTGGCGGAGAGAATATAGAAACAATCTATTCAGACCCCTATCGGCAGGCCACCCACATCCGCGTCTCTCCTAATGGTGAGTGGATAATGTTCTCTCGCTACAACGATAAAGACCCTAAAGAGGGGTTGGCGATGGAGAATATAGGGGGGAAGAACCATTATGAGAATACTGAGCTTGTTCTGATGCGCTCTGATGGCTCAGAGGTTCGATCAATCGTTCCTCCTAAAAAAGGCATAATTGCGGTCAACAGTAATTGGACCGATGATGGAAAGGGGTTTGTTTTTCTCTCTAATGACAACAAGAAAAGAGTTCCGGAGATAAGGCGCGCATATCTGGATGAGAAAATGGAGATAACCCACTCCTCCACAATCCCGCTTCCCAAATATCTTATCCCTGTAGATCCACACCTGCACAAAAGGCGCCTGGTGTTCCCTGCAGTAGACCTGCGAAACCGGGTCAGAGGGCTGTGGATAGCAAATGAGGATGGTTCTGATCTGCGCCAGCTGACAACGCCAAGAGACCCCGATTCAGGGAGAGTAGTAAAACATCCTGCCAGTGGTGATAACGATCCACGCCTTTCACCTGATGGATCAACAGTGGCATTTATGCGGCTGGTGAAGGGTAACGGCCTATGGAGTATTTATACTGTTGATGTTTCTACTGGAGAAGAGACTAGTCTCACAAGGAGATATCTCTCCCCTACTCAATTCGATGCGGTACCGGAGTGGTCTGGTGATGGCCGTAAATTGATTTTTTGGACGGTTGATTTCAAGAAGGTAGAATTCAGTATCACTACGGTTAATCCAGATGGCTCGCAAAGAGAGACAGTTTTCCAGCATCCCTATGAGTTTCAGCAAAGCCCGGCATTCTTTCCAAATACCGGTTCTGGCCCAAATGCTAAAATTGCATTTGGGGTACGCAAGGTCCCCAAGTGGAAACTGAAGCTAAGGCGAAAACTGGTGCGTTAATAGAAAACTGCCTATAGATAACAAATGCATTCAACTAACACGCTAAAGCGCTTGGCTTATATTTGACGATATTACACCCCTAGTCATCATCATCATGATCGTGATGATCGTCGTCATCACCCCTGTATCCTTGCGACCTACCCTTTGAACGCCAGATGCGTTCCGCTTCATGCTCATCGCCGCTGCGATGGCACTCCACGCAATTATCAAAATCACGTATGCCCTCCTCTACATGCTCTCCCCAGATATTTAGGCGGGAGTGCTCGTGGCATTCGTAGCAGGTATAGTTTGAGTAGTTGTTATCCAGATGACAGGTTATACACTCCGTTGTATGGTGACGGTCGAATCTGAAATATTTTTCATGCTCAAAGGTGGCCGGGGTCCAGGCATTCTGCGTATGGCATCCTCCGCAATTTCCCTTGATCTGTCGGTGCAGCTCATCTTCCGGGTTACTGTGGCAACTATCGCACTGTTTCTGCAATTTAGGTTTAAGCAGGTTATGTGAAAACTGGTTAATGGGACGAAAGGTTGCAACGCCTTTATGGTCGCTATGGCAGGAGACACAATCCTCTTCGCTTAACTCCTGATGAAAGGCGACACTCTTCTTCTGTTTGACAATTGCCACCCCTTTGGTGTCTTTCAGGCCGATATCCGCCACCTTATGACACTCAACACACTTTGCGGATCTGCTGCCGATAAGCGGAGTGTGGCAGGCGAAACAATCTGTCTCCAGTTCTGCATGCCCATCTATAAGCCTGCCTGGACTTATCATCGGCAGAGGATAGATGATCGCCAATACAAGCAGGATGACAACGCCCGCAGTAACAATGGAGATGATAGTACGATTGCTCATCTTCATCTCCACTGCCAGAAAATGAATACACTTATGATGTGAGCGATACCCAGAATGGCGAACAGCATTGTGATTGGCATATGCACCACACGCCACTTCTTCATTACATCCAGGGTTGTCGCATCCCAGAACAGCCTCTTTTCTATCGCCTCATCAGACAGGCCCTGTTGCCCATAGTGCTCCCTCTTTCCAGCCATAAAGCGGCGCGAGCGATCCAGCAGGTATTTACCAGTCATGCCGCTTATTACATTGACCAGCATGGCGATCAGGGCAAGCCACGGTAGCACTGCGTATACATGGATTCCGGCATGTACCAGGATCATCAGGGCGCCAACAAGGGTGAGGGTTTCATGCAGGGTAAGTAGGGCCTTGGGTTTACCAAAGGTGATCATTTTGCGTTTGCGCATCGAGTAGAGGAAAGAGAGCAGTATCAGTATGGTCCCTGGAATACCGAGCCAACGCCCGATCCAGACCTGCCCGAACAGATGCAGCAGTGCATCCATGACAATGGTCGCCACGATCAGTGCGCCGAACATCACCAGGAATGGGAATACCTCTTTACGTATCAGCGATCGTTCCACGACTCTCTCTAGACTATGCAATAACAAACTACTGAAACCGAGTGCGCAGAGTACTATACATACCAACCCTTAAACAGACCTTAAATGATCCCCAAAACGGCCCAAAATGTCACTGCCTGCCCCGGCCGTTTGTGCTATACTCCGCCCGCAAATTTAGTATTAGTAACAGTGGCTTTGAAGGTAACAGAATGGCAAAAGAAGATTTTATTGAGATGGAGGGGACTGTAGTTGAGACCCTCCCCAACACCATGTTCCGGGTTGAGCTGGAGAATGGTCATGTGGTGACCGCCCATATATCGGGCAAGATGCGCAAATATTACATCAGGATTCTCACCGGCGATAAGGTGACTGTGCAGCTGACCCCATATGACCTGAGTAAGGGGCGTATCACCTATCGGGAACGCTAGAACGCGTTATTTCGTCAGTGTACCAGCTGGCCCTCCAGCTCGAAGGTCAACTCCCCCTCAGTTATACCGATCCTTACCACCCCGCCACCTGCAAGCTCACCAAACAGCAGCTCTTCGGCCAGTGGTTTGCTAATCTTCTCCCGGATCAGTCGGGCCATCGGTCGGGCCCCCATCTTGTCGTCATAGCCGTGCTCAGCCAGCCACTCCTTGGCCTCCTGCGCCACCTCTAGGAAGACCCCCTTCTGCTCCAGCTGACCCTCCAATTCGAACAGGAATTTATCCACTACAAGCGCAACCACCTCAGGTGAGAGCGGCTTGAACTGTACAATCGCATCCAGACGGTTACGGAACTCAGGTGAGAACAGCCGTTCAATCACCCGCATGGTGTCACTCGAGTGATCCTGTTGGGTGAAACCGATGGAGCTACGATTCATCTCCTCTCCGCCGGCATTTGTTGTCATGATGATTACTACACTACGGAAATCTGCCTGGCGCCCATTGTTGTCGGTCAATGTACCGTGGTCCATCACCTGCAGCAGCAGATTAAATATATCCGGATGGGCCTTTTCAATCTCATCCAGTAGTAGTACACAGTGCGGATGTTTGTTTACCTCTTCGGTCAACAGACCGCCCTGATCATAGCCCACATATCCAGGAGGCGCGCCGATCAGGCGAGAGACGGTATGGTGCTCCATATACTCCGACATATCGAAGCGGATCAGCTTCATCCCCATGATCTTTGCCAATTGTCGCGCCATCTCGGTCTTACCGACGCCGGTCGATCCGGCAAACAGCATAGATCCGGTCGGCCTCTGTTCACTGCCAAGGCCGGTACGGCTTATACGCATGGCCGAGGTCAGGGTATCTATCGCATCGTCCTGCCCGAACACCACCATCTTCAGATCACGATCGAGGGTGCGCAGTTGCTCGATATCTGAGAGCGAGGCACTCTGTGGCGGGATCTGCGCCATCTTGGCTACGATCTGTTCGATTACGGCCACATCAATAGCGGTGTTGCGGCTGTCTGTTGGCTGTAGCTGCACATTGGCCCCAGCCTCGTCGATCACATCGATCGCCTTGTCCGGCAGCTGACGATCATTGATATAGCGTGCCGATAGCTCTGCCGCCGCTACCAATGCCTCGTCTGAGTATTCCACCTGGTGATGGCTCTCAAAGCGGCTCTTCAGCCCTTTGAGGATATCCACCGTCTCCTCAACGGTAGGCTCCTTTATATCGATCTTCTGGAAGCGACGCGCCAGGGCGCGGTCCTTCTCAAAGATCTCCCGAAACTCCTGATAGGTGGTAGAACCGATGCAACGCAGTTCGCCCATGGTCAATATAGGCTTGATCAGATTGGAGGCATCCATGGCCCCTCCAGAGGTCGCGCCGGCCCCGATGATGGTATGGATCTCATCGATAAACAGGATCGCCTTCTTCTCCTGCTTTAGCTGCGCCAACACCGCCTTCAGCCGCTTCTCAAAGTCACCCCGGTACTTCGTCCCTGCAAGCAGGCTACCTAGATCCAGGGCGTAGATGGTGCAGTCGGAGAGCACCTCCGGCACCTCCTGTTTGACCACCATACGGGCCAACCCTTCGGCGATGGCTGTCTTGCCGACACCGGCGTCACCCACCAGCAGTGGATTGTTCTTGCTACGTCGACAGAGGATCTGGGCGGTACGCTCGATCTCTTTACTCCGCCCGATCAGCGGGTCTATCCTGCCGAGTCGCGCCTGCTCGTTGAGGTTGGTCGTATAGCTCTCCAGCGGAGTAGCCGTATGCTCTGGACTCCCCTGCTCCTCGCTCTCCGGCCCTCCGATCAGCGGATCATCATCCAATTTTGTGGTGCCATGGGAGATATAGTTGACCAGATCAAGACGTGAGACCCCATATCGATTCAGCAGAAAGGCCGCCTGAGAGTCCTGCTCACTGAGGATGGCAACCAGTAGATTGGCGCCCGTTACCTCTTCACGCCCGGACGACTGCACATGAAATACCGCCCGCTGCAGCACCCTCTGAAAGCCGACGGTAGGCTGGATCTCACGCTGCTCTCCCTCCGGTACCAGAGGCGTGTGTTCGGTTACAAATTCATCGAGATCACTACGCAGGGTCAGGGTATCTACGCCGCAACCGCGTAACACATCGACCGCCGTTGGATTATCCAGCAGTGCCAGCAGCATATACTCCACGGTTATGAACTCATGCCGCCGTTCCCGCGCCTGATCGAAGGCGTGGTTAAGGGTGAATTCAAGCTCTCTACTTAAGATTGACATCAGACTCGCTGCTACTCCTCTTCCATAGCACAGAGTAGTGGATGCTCATTACTACGTGCATGATCATTTACCAGCGCCACCTTGGTCTCCGCTATATCCCTGGTATACACCCCGCACACCCCCATACCACGCGTATGCACATGCAGCATCACCTGGTTTGCCTTGGCACTGTCCATCTGAAAAAATGTCTCCAATACCTCCACCACAAAATCCATTGGGGTGTAATCATCATTCAATAGTACTACCCGATACATCGGCGGACGCTTGAGTTGCGGCCTCTCCTCATGTACTGCCAGACTACTATCAGGACCTCTATGCTCGTGTTCACTCATGAGATGATTTTAGCTGAATTTGCCTAATTTTGCCTCAAGAGCGGCTGAGTGAAAACGCAGAAATCATCCACCCAATATAGACGCCAAAATAGCTGCCTGAAAGCCTACAAAACCCTGGTGGAACTGGCAAAACAATCAAACTCTTGGCGTATTAACGCGTCTATCGCATAATTGTGAGCGCAAGTTACGTATGATTTGCCTTGCTACCACCATGCTGGTATAACTACAAATATCATTGATGAATGGGTGTGAAAAATCGCAGATCGTCCATGGATGATTCAATGGATAACGGTTGCATTACAACCATAACAATCGATGATCGGTTATGTTTTCAAGGAATATTCAAGGAGTCGAAATGAAAAAACTAACTGCTGTATTAATACTTCTTTTCTGTGGTACAGCAAACGCTGCAGTTTCTATAACTTACGATAACACCACTCAATACAGCATCCCTGCTATAACGGGATATGCCACAACTGGCGCAATGATGGATGGCATGACTGTCCAGGTAGACGGCGGTAACACCTATGTCTGGGCAGATCTAGATGCTGTTTCTGGCGGTGTAAGTGATCCTAGCACCGGCTTTGGCCTATACGCTGTTGGTGACACGTATAACAATAATGCGTGGAGCCTGGATTTCTTCAACGATCTTGAAGGAATTAGCAGCATATTACTAGATGCTATGGCCGGAAATAGCGTATTTGATGTCTATTTTAACGGTGCCACTGGTACTGCCGGTTCGGCCTCAGGTAGTGACTTCGACACGGCTTATACTGGTCATGATATTAACGTCACCTACTCTGGGCTAGTGCACCTAGATGGACAACCAGCTGTTGGCGATCTATATAGGTACCTGCTAATAGAATTTGACAGACCATTTACAGGCTCATTTCAGTTTACGCAGGATACGGACAATATAGGCGCAGTGCCGCTACCTGCCGCCGTATGGCTTTTCGGATCCAGCCTGGTAGGGCTGATCGGGATATCTCGTCGTAAGAAGGGTCTAGCTGCGGCTTAATCTATCTTAATCTTAATTTAACATCCGGCCATGACCCATCTATTATGGTGGGTCAATTGGCCTGTATCTTCCACTGAGTTTTATTCTTTCTTTTTCTCCATATCATATCCCATACCTCATACAACACACCTCAAGACAACATGTGCTGCAGTTTGGCTTGGTGCTGCAGGCCTCTTTGGCATGGCGCACTATCAGGGCGTGGTACTCGTTATAGAGGTCAACATCCTCTCCCAAGACGGCCTCAAACCCATGGCGCAACTGCTCATACCCCTCCTCTCCACTGGCCATACCGAGACGGGTAAACAGCCTGCGTGTATAGGCGTCGATCACAAATACCGGCCGCTCAAAGGCATAGAGCAGCATATCGTCTGCCGTCTCCGGCCCTACCCCTTTCACCTCCAGCAGGAGCGTACGCAGAGTGTCGCTCTCCATCTCTCGCAGGGCCGCTTCACCACCGCTATCCCGGAGGAAGATACAGAAGTTCTGCAGCCGCGCTGCCTTTACGTTGAAGTAGCCGGATGGCCGTATCAGCTCAGCCAGCCGCTCCATTGGTAGCTCAAGCAACCCCTGTAGTGAGAGCGCCCCGGCCTGTTTTAGATTATTGATAGCCCGCTCGACATTGGACCACGCGGTGTTCTGGGTAAGGATCGCGCCGATCATTACCTCAAATGGGCTCTCTCCAGGCCACCACCCCTGTCGCCCATAGCGCCCCAGCAGTAGATCAAACACTGCCCGCAGTTCCTTACCGCTAGGGGAGAAGTTCATCTCTTGCGTCTGACTCTTTCGCCACCGTGGCCGCCGCTGTGCTGTTTGTGTCTGGGGCCGCTCCTACTACCCCTCTTGCCGCCACTCTGTGGACCATCCTCTGCCTCCAGGCCAGCCAGCTCCAGTAGTTGAGCCAACTCTTTCGGCTCCAATTCACGCCACCGCCCTGCCAATAGCCTCTTATCCAACATAACCGGACCAAAACGCACCCTCTTCAGCCGACTGACCTTTGCTCCGATCGCCTCCCACATCCTCCGCACCTCGCGTTTACGTCCCTCTACTATGACCACATGAAACCAGCGGTTGGCACCCTCCCCTCCAGACTCGACAATATCCTCAAACCGGGCCGCACCATCCTCCAGTTCGACCCCCTTTACCAACTGCTGTAGATCGGTGTTGCTGACCTCACCCAGGACCCGCACCGCATACTCTCTTTCGATGGCGCGGGAGGGGTGCATCAGCCGGTTGGCCAGTTCACCATCGGTAGTAATCAGCAGCAGACCACTGCTATTGATATCCAGCCTGCCTACAGCGATCCAGCGGCCTCGCTTCAGCTTGGGGAGATTTTTGAATATGGTGGGACGCCCCTCAGGGTCGGAGCGGGTCACCAGCTCCCCCTCGGGCTTGTTGTAGAGTATGATGCGGCGCTCCACCGCGTCCAAAGTGGGGACCCGTACCCGGCGTCTATCTATATGGATTTGATCTTCGGGGCTGGCCCTGTCCCCCAGCTTGGCGACCTCTCCATTGAGCCTTACCCTCCCAGCCTCTATCCAGCGTTCGATCTCACGGCGTGAACCGAAACCTGCATTGGCCAGCAGTTTTTGTAACCTTTCACTGCCAGGTTTTGTCGCCTTATCCGCCATGTTGGCTAAGGTCTGCCTGCTCTACCTCTTCTTCCTCTGTCTCTGCCTCCGTCTCAGCCGCATCCATACTGCTATCGACGGCTATCTCCTCCTCTGCCCGATCGGTATCGGTAAAATCCTCAGTACCTTCTTCCTGGCTTTCATCTGCAGCTAACTCTTGGACAACCCCTGCATCCTCGGAATCTGCATCCGCAGTGACCTCCAGCTCAAGCTCACCATCCAGAGAGTCCAGATCCTTGATCTCAGCCAGGGTGGGCAGCTCACCCAACCCCTTCATCCCGAAGTAGTCCAGGAATCCCTTGGTGGTCGCAAGGAGCGCCGGCCTGCCCGGCACATCACGATGCCCAACCTCTCGCACCCACTCCCGCTCCATCAGGGTCTTGATGATATTGCTGCTAACGCTGACCCCGCGCACATCCTCGATCTCCCCCCGGGTGATAGGCTGGCGATATGCGATCAGCGCCAACGTCTCCAGCAGGGCGCGCGAGTATCTTGGTGGCCGCTCCTCCCACAGCCGGGAGATCCAGGGGACAAACTCCGAACGCACATTGATCCTATAGCCGCTCCCTACCTCTACCAGTTCGATAGATCTATCCGCATACTCCTGTTGCAACTCTTCGATCGCGCCTCGCAACACCTTGCGATCGGGCCGCTCATCATGCAAAAAGATATTCAGCAGGTCATCCAGACTCAATGGTTTGCCTGCGGCCAGAAGGGCCGCTTCGATTATCTGTTTTATCTTGTCGTCAGAGGACATCAGTGTACAACCGCCTTTATATGTATAGGCCCGAATGGTTCTGCCTGGACTATCTCAATAAGTGAATCTTTCAGCAACTCCAACATTGCCAAAAGGGTAACTACAACACCCATCCTCCCCTCTTCCAGGGTAAAAAGGTCATAGAACTGGATAAATGAGTCGCTGCGTACGCTGTCGAGGATTATCGACATACGCTCACGCATCGATAACGGCTCCATCTGCACATGGTGCCGAGAGAACAGCTCTGCGCGCCGCATCACCTCCTGCATAGCAAGCAGCAACTCCCGCATATCGACATCAGGGTGCCGCAGCTCCACTATCTTGTCCGGGACCTCGATGCTGGTTGGCAACAGGTCCCGCTCCATACGTGGCAGTGCGTCCAGGTCGGCAGCGGCCTGTTTATAGCGTTCATACTCCTGCAGCCGCCGTACCAGTTCCGCCCTGGGATCATCCTCATCCTCTTCGCTTTCGGGATGGCGTGGCAGCAGCATACGGGACTTGATCTCCGCCAGCATTGCCGCCATTACCAGATACTCTGCCGCCAACTCCAGGCGCAGCTCCTTCATCAACTCCACATACTCCATGTATTGCGCGGTGATCTGGGTCAGCGGAATATCCAGGATATCCAGGTTCTGTCGCTTGATCAGATAGAGCAGCAGATCCAAAGGGCCCTCAAAGGTATCCAGAAACACCTCCAGGGCATTGGGCGGGATATAGAGATCCTTCGGCAGGGTAGACCACGCCTCGCCATGCACCACGGCAAACGGCATCTCCTCCTGCTCAGGATGTTGCACCTCTGGTAATCTGTTGTCTGAATCACTCATAAATCAAATCAGCGGTAGTGTAGCGACATCGCCTGGCGCACCTCATCCATGGTCTGCTGGGCAACATCTCTAGCCTCTTCACAACCCTCGGTTATGATACTGCGTACCAGCTCCGGCTGCTCTTCAAACTCCCTGGCGCGCTCTTGAATAGGCTTCAACTCAAGCAGCACCGCATCTATGACCGGCTGCTTGCACTCGACACAGCCGATCCCGGCGCTGCGACACCCCTCCTGCACCCAGGACCTGACCTCGTCGTCTGAGTATACCTTGTGGAACTCCCACACCGGACACCTCTCGGGGTCGCCAGGATCACTCCGCCGCACCCGGTTGGTGTCGGTGACCATGGTACGCAGAAGATTCTCTACCACCTCCGGCTCATCCCGCAGGGAGATAACGTTGGCGTAAGATTTGGACATCTTCTGTCCATCCAGGCCAGGCATCTTCGACGCCTTGGTCAACATCGGCTGTGGCTCAGGCAGGATGACCCGGCCACCACCATCGAGGTATCCAAGCAGCCGCTCCTGGTCACCGAGCGTGATGTTCTGCTGCTCCTGCAGCAGGGCATGTGCCGCCTCCAGCGCCTCTTGGTCTCCCTGCTCCTGGAAGGCCTGCCTATAGCGGTGGTATAGCTTGGCGTTTTTCTTCCCCATCTTCTTGGCCGCCTGCTCTGCCAGTTCCTCAAAACCGGCCTCACGCCCATAGATATGGTTAAAACGGCGGGCCACCTCCCTGGTCAGCTCAACATGGGCCACTTGATCCTCACCCACCGGCACCAGTCCGGCCTTGTAGATCAGGATATCTGCCGCCTGCAGCAGTGGATATCCGAGGAAGCCATAGGTGGCAAGGTCTCTCTCTTTCAACCTCTCCTGCTGATCCTTATAGCTTGGCACCCGCTCCAGCCACCCCAGTGGTGTGACCATGGAGAGCAGCAGCTGCAGCTCGGCATGCTCCGGCACCAGGGATTGAATAAACAGCTTGGCCTCACCATGGTTTACCCCCGATGCCAGCCAGTCGATCACCATCTCCCACACACTATCTTGAATAATCGATGGATCATCATAGTGGGTGGTGAGGGCGTGCCAGTCGGCAACAAAGAAGAAACACTCATACTGATGCTGCAGTTCTACCCAGTTCTTCAACACACCGTGGTAGTGTCCCAGGTGAAGACGACCAGTGGGCCTCATCCCTGAAAGGACGCGGGTCTGCTGTGGTGAGGCTAGATTCAAGGGGTTCTCCTCGCTAATGCGCAAATAGAATTGGAAGCATCTGTATGACCACATCAGAGGCCGGCAGAATATCTATGGTCAATCCCATGATTGGACCTATAGCAAGCTCCCACAATATCCCGGTAAACAGTAGTCCAACCACGATAAACAGTCCGTATGGCTCCAGCATGGAAAACCATCTGGACTGCTTCGGCGGTAGCAATGAATTCAATATACGGCCACCATCCAGTGGTGGAATCGGCATGATATTCAGGGCCATAAGGGCAGAATTGAACAGGATCCCGGCCGTGCCCATAAGCTTCAGCGGCAATACCATACTCCCCAAGTGTGGTTCGAGCAGTGCCCCTAGTTTGGCGACAACGGCCCAGAACAGCGCCATGATGAGGTTAGATCCAGGCCCTGCCAGGGCCACCAAGGCCATGTCCCGGCGCAGATTGCCGAGATTTCTGGAATTTACCGGCACCGGCTTGGCCCAGCCAAATAGAAAGTTGCTAAACATGACCAGCAGCAGGGGCAGAGCGACTGTCCCAAAGGGATCTATATGCTTTAGAGGGTTGAGTGTGACCCGCCCCAACATCTTGGCGGTCTTGTCCCCCAGCCGTGATGCCATCCAGCCATGGGCCGCCTCGTGTACGGTAATGGCAAACAACGCGGGCAGGACCCACACCACAATCTTCTGAATTAGAGTCAGTTCCATCGGCTGATTATACCCGAAGCGATGCAGGCATGTTGATAGTACTACCCCTCAAACAGTGAGATATCTCCCTTCCCCCGGCGAGAGACCCTGGGTGGGTCTTCCATCCGAATAACGCTGGTCGGCTCCATGCCGCAGGGGCCACCGTCTATAATCAGATCGACCGCATGGCCCAATAGATCCCGCATCTCCAAGGGATCGGTCATCGGCAGGTCGGCACCCGGCAGAATCAGGGTGGAACTCATTATAGGCTCACCCAGCTCCTGCAACAGCGCCTGAACAATTAGATTGTCAGGTATACGGATGCCGATGGTTCGGCGCTTTGCATTCTGCAGCCGCCGTGGCACCTGCTTGGTTGCCTGCAGGATAAAGGTGTATGGCCCTGGAGTCAGGCTCTTCAACAGTCGGTACTGCTGGTTGTCCAGTTTGATATAGGTCGATATCTCAGACAGATCACGGCAGACCAAGGTAAAATTGTGTTTCTCATCCAGTCGACGGATACGGCGTATTCGATCCATGGCAGCCTTGTCACCGATGTGGCAACCCAGGGCGTAACTCGAATCGGTTGGATAGATGACCAGCCCACCATTGCGAATAATCTCTACCGACTGGCGGATCAATCGCAGCTGTGGGTCATCAGGATGGATATCAAAAAATTGGGCCACTGTATTAACTACTGGTCATGCACTTAATCTTAATCTATCACCACTCCATCCCTGCCACACAGCTTTTACCCCGGACGGCAGTGGCGGCAGTCTTCCCACCTCGATCCACTGGTTTTCCGGGCCATGGTAATCTGATCCGACAGATGCCAGCAGCTCAAACTCTATGGCATGACGGGCCATATTGGCAATGTCATCCCGGTTATAGCTAGCCGAAACTACCTCCATTCCATCGCCACCCATCTCCACAAATTCAGCTAACAGACGCCGCATCTTGCTGCGGGTAAAACTATAACATGCAGGATGGGCAATCAACGCCTGCCCTCCAGCAGTGTGGATCCAGTTAACTACATCCTCCAGCGGTGCCCATTGGGCAGCGACATAACCTGGCCTCCCCACCTTCAGATGTTTTTGGAACGCCTTGCGCATACTCTCCGCATGCCCTGCCTCCACCAGATGGCGGGCAAAATGGGCCCTGCCTATATGCGCTCCAGTAGCAAATCTTTTGGCCCCGGCATAGGCACCGCTGATTCCACTCCTCTCCAGCCCGCGCCCTATCTTCTCTGCTCGCAGCTCTCTGGTCTCACGCAGTCCCGCCAGCCCCTGCTGCAGGTCCCGACACCCCCTATCTATCCCCAACCCCAGCAGATGGATCGTGCCGCCACCCCAGCTGGTTGATATCTCAACCCCTGGAATGAGGGTGATTCCGACGGCCGCAGCCTCCTGCTGCGCAGCGTCTATCCCATCCGTGGTATCGTGGTCGGTAAGCGCCAACACCTGCACCCCAATATCCCGGGCATGACGCACCAGCTCCACAGGGGACAGAGTCCCGTCTGATGCGGTAGAGTGGGTATGCAGATCATATATCGAAGACATCTTCTTATTTTAACCCGAATAACGACAGGTAATAAAAATATGTTGTACAGCATAGTTGGAACAGATTGTGAAAATAGCCTTGAGGCCAGGCTTAAGGTCCGGGCTGAACATCTAAAGCGGATCGAACAGCTGCGCGACCAGGGACACCTGCTGCTGGCTGGACCACATCCGGCAATAGACAGCGAAGATCCTGGGCCAGCCGGTTTTAGCGGGAGCCTGATCGTAGCCGAATTTCCAGACCTGGAAGCGGCAACCGAGTGGGCCGAGCAGGATCCATATACCCTTACCGGGGTATTTACCAAGGTTACGGTAAAGCCATTTAAAAAGGTGCTACCGTAGTCACTTGTCAACCCATATAGAGAGAGTAGAATCGGGAGCATCCATCAGCAATCCTCAGTATATGGAGTAGTAATATGGAGAAACAGTGTCAAGGTAGCCATTTTCTATTTGGACTGATCGTAGCTGTGGGCATTGCCGCCGCCGGTTATTTTGTCAGCCAAACCCTCTACAACGCCAAAGTAGCGATCAACACCGCAGAGGCCAAAGGTCTGGCAGAGAGAAGGGTCACAGCCAACCAGGTCAACTGGCAGATCCCCTACAGTGTCAGCGGCAAAAACAGCGCGGCCATTCCAAGACTATACGCACTGGCTGAAGAGCATCAGAAGATCATCATCGACCTACTGAAAGAGCACGGCTTTAAAGATGATGAGATCCAGAATGGCCCCCTGAACTACAACTACACTGAGTACCGGGATGACAATCGGTTGGTGGTAGATCAGGATCATACCCTGGACGGGACTATCAGTATCGAATCGGAACAGGTAAACCTGGTTAACAAGGTACGCCCAAAAATCAACCGACTGCTCACCAAGGGCATTAACATTAAAAATGTTGAACCATCATTCAGGTTTACCAAGCTGAATGAAATCAAACCGGAGATGCTGCGTGAGGCAACCAAAAACGCCCGCATTGCAGCCAATGAGTTTGCCGCAAACGCCGGGGTCAGCGTAGGCGGTATTCGGAGCGCGCTCCAAGGTAGCTTTTTCATCCGTGATGCCGGTGAAGAGTATGGTGATACCGCCAAGATAGAGAAGGATGTACGGGTAGTTACCACAATCACCTTCTACCTTAC
The DNA here is from genome assembly GCA_050293315.1 of Sedimenticolaceae bacterium. Classification (GTDB taxonomy): domain Bacteria; phylum Pseudomonadota; class Gammaproteobacteria; order Chromatiales; family Chromatiaceae; genus CBFDBF01. The sequence continues at coordinate 56,341 of JBNKMS010000001.1, read as the reverse complement.
CGAATAGTAAATTTCTGGCTTAACTAGCGTATAACCCATACCCCTGGGGCCAATCCAATTGGCCCTACCCCTCAATCGCACCTACTATGGCCATGATAGCTATGGAAGAGCATCACGCTAAGACCATGTAATTATTTTACATCTCTTAAGATAGCGTTAAGACTCATGTCCTACAGTCTACTCCATACAAAGCGTGGAGTAGTGTTATGAGCATAAAAGTTGAGAGTCACAATGCAGACAGGGTGTTACCTACCAATGTTGAACTGAGCTGGCCTGGAGATCTGCATCGAGCAGCAGTTGAGAGATTTATCAGCAGCTGTTTCAAGCGCATATATAGGGCAGAAATCAGTCAATATATGCCGACCCTGATGAGTCTGTGTGATGACTATGGAAACCTGTTGGGGGTACTGGGACTGCGCAGCGCTAAGGAGAGTGAACTCTTCCTTGAACAGTACCTTGATCGTCCGGTGGAACAGATTCTGGCATCGAAGATTAATATGCCGGTATCGCGTGACGGCCTGATTGAGGTCGGTAACCTGGCGACACTCAGCGCCGGTGGCGGCCGTTGGCTTATCACCGCCCTGACCTCATATCTGTTCGCAGCTCGTAGCAAATGGGTTGTCTTTACTATTGGGCCAACCCTCCATAACAGCTTCAAACGGATGGGGTTAGAACTGATCGACCTGGGTCCGGCAGAACTGGAGATGCTTGCGCCTGAAGAGCGCGCAGCTTGGGGAAGCTACTACGAGCAAAGGCCTAGGGTAATGGCTGGCCGGGTTGCGGATGGCTACCATATCATGCGGCAGCAGTACGCGGCCAACTCCGCACTGACAAGATTGTGGCTACATGCTGGACGAGTAGGTGGTCTCGCCGCATGAAACTACTACAGCGCATATCCGAGCACGCCCAAACCAGGCCAAACTTGCCAGCACTGGTCTCAACCGACGGGACGCTGTCTTATGCTGATCTGCCGGACGCTATAGACCTGCTGGCGCAAGATCTGCAGCGGCTGGATATCAGAACCCTGGCGCTGGACATGGATAACGGCTCAGCCTGGGCCCTGCTGGATCTTGCTGCGCTTGCCGCCGGGATAAATCTGGTCCCGATACCACCATTCTTTTCACCTCAACAGGTGCGCCACTGTCTCTCTCAGGCCGGGGTGCAGGCGGTGGTGAGCGATAATCCGCATGGCTTTTGTCAGCGCGCTGGCGATGCCGTAACCGATACCGGTAAACAAATATCTGTTAACGATCACCCTATCTCAGTACTAACTACTGCCGGCAGTGGTGAAGAGGTCCCGGAGGGCATTGCCAAGGTCACCTACACCTCAGGTACTACAGGTGAACCCAAGGGGGTAATGCTGACCTGGGAGCAGATCGAACCGGTGGTGCACTCCCTGGCGACCCTTGTTGATGTCAATCCTGATGATCGCCATCTGACGCTTATGCCTCTGGCAGTGTTGTTGGAAAACCTGGCAGGGCTATATGTTTCGCTATGGGCCGGTACCACTGTAGTGTTGCCATCACTGGCAGAGACCGGGCTACTGGGCGCAGCCGGCCTGGATGCCGGCAGGATGCTCAGTTGCTTGAACGGTTACCGTGCCAGCACAGCCATCTTCACCCCACAAATGATACAGGGTGTTGTAGAGGCCATTGAGCAAGGGGCACCGACACTGACAAATATGCGTCTCGCTGCAGTAGGCGGTGCCACCGTCCCTCCCACTCTACTGGAGAGGGCGCAACGCTTGCATATACCACTGTTTGAGGGCTACGGCCTATCAGAGTGCGCCTCTGTAACGACCTTTAATACCCCTTCCGATTCACGCCCGGGTTCGGTTGGGCGCCCACTACCGCATATAAGACTCAAGATCGCCGAAGATGGTGAGGTGCTGGTAGCAGGCAATCTCTTCTCAGGCTATTTAGGTGAACCCACACCTATAAACAAAAGTGACTGGTGGCATACCGGAGATATTGGGCACCTGGATAAAGATGGATATCTCTATCTGAGCGGGCGCCGCCGCAATGTCTTTATCACTGCATTCGGACGCAATGTCTCGCCCGAATGGGTGGAAGGTGAACTTGTACTGGAGAAACCAATTGCACAGGCGGCCCTTTTTGGCGAAGCGCGCCCCTGGAACACAGCAGTACTGGTACCTGCACCTGGGGCAACCACAGAAGATCTGGCAGCGGCTATAAGCAGGGTTAACCGCGGATTACCAGACTATGCCCGCGTCGGCCAGTGGATTTTAGCCGACGAGCCATTTACCCCTGTAAATGGGCAACTGTCCGGCAATGGACGCATACGTCGCCATGCCATTTTAGATACATATGCACAACGCATGGAATCACTTTACCAAGAGGAGTTAGCATCATGAGCAATTTTTTCAATGAGTTGAATGCCGCAACGGAAGCCGAACGTCAGGAGCTGCTATCCATACCGTTTATCCAACATGGTCACCGTGGAGAGCTCTCCCTGAACAGCTACATGGCATTCCTTGTTCAGGCCTATCACCATGTAAAACACACTACCCCGCTACTCATGGCGTGCGGCGCCAGGGTCCCGCATAGCGCTGAGTGGATACGTGATGCAATGGCACACTATATTGAGGAGGAGATTGGACATCAGGAGTGGATCCTAAACGACATAAAGGTGTGTGGTGGCGACGCCGAAGCGGTAAGAAACAGTCAGCCAGGTCTGCCGGCTGAAATCATGTGCGCCTATGCCTATGACGTTGTGCAACGACGTAATCCAGTCGGTCTACTCGGGATGGTACAGGTATTAGAAGGCACCAGCATCCTCCTGGCCACTGAGGCGGCAAAAAACGCCCAAAAAACTTTGGGTCTACCTGACGAGGCATTTACCTACCTGACCAGCCACGGTTCACTCGATATCTCCCACATGGAGTTCTTTGAGGGACTGGTAAACCGCCTTGAGAGTGCAGAGGATCAGCAGTTCATCATCCACACAGCCAAGGTCTTTTACAAGCTCTATGGGGATATCTTTCGCTCCCTACCACTAGAACTGAACGTCTCAGGCAAGGCAGCATAGCGGGAGAACAGTCATGAAGTTTAACGATGCCCGTATTATTCTCACTGGCGCGGCTGGAGGTATAGGCTCAGAGACGGCCAAACTACTAGCTAGACACGGCGCCCATCTGGCGCTTGTTGGCCGCAACGACCAGGCCCTGGCCAAACTATCTGAGGAGATAAACGCCTCTGGTGGCCGTGCCTTCCACCTATGTGCCGATCTGCTGGACCCAGACCAGCGCAACCAGGTCGTGGAGCGTGCGTTGGATACCCTGAGAGGTGTGGATATTCTGATAAATAATGCAGGGCAGCAGAGCTTCCGTCCGTTTGCAGTTGAGGATCCGGCGAAGTTAGAGCAGGTGGTACAGCTGAATATGCTGACCCCTATGTTACTTACTCGCCAGGTATTGCCGCGCATGATAGAACACGGCAGCGGACATATCGTCAACATTGGCTCTACCTTCGGTTCTATAGGATTTGCCTGGTTCGCGGCCTATTCCGCCAGCAAGTTTGGACTACGCGGTTTCTCTGAAGCACTGCGCAGAGAGCTTGCCGACACCGGTATACAGGTAACCTATATCGCCCCGCGGGCGGTAAAAACAGGGTTAAACAGTGACGCCGTATACCGAATGGCCGAAGAGGTTAAGATGAATATGGACGAGCCTGCATGGGTGGCACAGCGCATCGTCGAAGGTATCGCTAAGGGACGCCAAGATCTCTACCTAGGATTCCCAGAATCTCTGTTCGTGCGCATTAACGCCCTGTTACCTCGTCTGGTAGACACCGCCCTACATAAACAAAACACACAAATGTTCCCATTTTCCAAAGGAGAGAGATTATGAAATATCGACTGATGATTACAGTATTGCTATTGTTTTTTGCACTCCCTGTCCTCGCAGAACAACTACCTGAGGTGACAGCGTTGGGTTCGGAGTGGGCCAAACATAAATATCAGACACCTAAAAAGGAGCGCAAGGCTGCCTTCCAACAACTTGTCGAGAAGGCTGCGGAGGTAAGCAAGATGCACCCTGGCAAGGCTGAGCCACTGATCTGGGAGGCAATCATTCTAGCCACTGCTGCAGGCGAACAGGGTGGCCTGGGCGCTCTATCCATGGTGAAACGCGCAAAGGCACTGCTGGAGCAGGCAGAACAGATCGATCCTGAGGCCCTGGACGGCTCGGTATACACCTCACTGGGCAGTCTGTACTATAGTGTACCAGGCTGGCCGATTGGTTTCGGCAACGATGACAAGGCCAGGGATTATTTGGAAAAGGCCTTAACTGTTAATCCGGATGGGATCGATCCAAACTATTTTTACGGTGACTTCCTGATGAGTCAAAAGGATTATAAGGGTGCAGTCCAGGCCTTTACCGTTGCACTGAATGCACCTGCGCGTCCTGACCAGCCGGTAGCTGACAGCGGTCGTCGTATAGAGGTCAGACAGGCCCTGGCGAAGGCAAAGAAGCAGCTGCAAGCAGACATTGCACAGACGGAGAACTATGCGCATCCTTTTAGCGGAAGATGACGCCCTATTGGGTGAAGGACTGAGCACTGGACTACGCCGACTCGGGCATACGGTAGACTGGGTTCAGGACGGGGTCGCAGCCGAGCGGGCCATGGCAACGGAGGGTCTGGATGCACTGGTGTTGGATCTAGGCCTTCCGCAGCAAGATGGCTTGACCGTTCTACGCAAACTCCGTCAATCTAAACTGGATCTCCCGGTACTGGTTCTGACCGCACGTGACACGGTCGATGACCGGATAACAGGACTGGATCAAGGGGCTGATGATTATCTCATCAAGCCCTTTGATCTGATGGAGGTCGCCGCCCGTTTACGTGCCATTACCCGGCGTCGAGAGGGCCGTTCAAATCCGATCATACAGCATGGGGAACTGGTCGTTGATCCGGCTGCCCGTAGCGTTGTGTTACGCGGTGACCCAGTAACCTTAGGGAGCAATGAGTTTTCCGTATTGGAGGCACTGCTTAGCCATGCTGGTCGCGTCTTGTCCAGAGAACAACTGGAGGAGAGCATCTACGGCTGGGGGGAAGGGGTAGAGAGTAATACCATGGAGGTATATATTCACCACCTGCGAAAAAAACTTGGTAAAGAGCTGATCCAAACGGTACGCGGAGTTGGCTACACCATTCATAAACTTAAGCAATGAGCTATAGACCAATATCTATAAGACGACGACTGCTGTCAGGGTTAACTGCGGCTATCGTTCTGCTGTGGTGTATTGTCGCGGCATTCGTCTACGATGCGGCGCAAAAAGAGGTAGAAGAGGTATTCGATACCTCCCTGTCTCAGGAGGCAAGCGTACTTGCCACACTCCTACTGCACGAGGCGGAGGAAGAGGAAGATATAAAGCAAAACCTGGAGAACCTGCTCAAAGAGCTGGGCCCAGGTTCATTGGAACACTCTCCCCTGCTGGCAGAACTAGCTGCTAAGTACCTGGGAGATGATGCAGAACAGGAAGAGGATTATCTAACCCTGTTGCCACTGTATAGCGACATCGGCCAGCCGAATGAGTCAAAGATTGCCTTTCTTGTACGTTATTCAGACGGTCGTATCATGTTGCGTTCTCACAACGCCCCAATATTAGATGCCGGCTTGACCGGATTTTATACCCTGGAAGCAGATACTATGATGTGGCGTGTCTTCAATCTGGTCGTACCATCCAATGGACTACAGGTGCAGGTCAGTGAAAAGATGACAATCAGGCAAGAGACGGTCAGACATATACTCATCCATAGCCTCTGGCCAATGTTGCTTTCGCTACCTATTCTAGGACTTATCATCTGGGGATCTGTCGGCAGCAGTCTGAGGCCGCTACGCCGGATAACAGAGACTGTAGAGCAACGTGATCCGGGATCGCTGCAACCAATATCAACCACAGATGTGCCGCCAGAAGTAACGCCCATGATCGAGGCCCTGAACGGTCTGTTTTTGCGAGTACATAATGCCCTGGAAAACGAACGCCGGTTTACCGCCAATGCCGCCCATGAGATGCGCACACCCCTAGCCGCACTGAAAACCCAGGCCCAGGCGGCACAACTAGATGCAGATAACAAAAAATTTATGCCATTTTTGTCCAACATCATTAATGGTGTCGACCGCGCCACCCATTTGTTGGAACAACTACTAACCCTGGCACGGGCCGATGCTCAACAGAGTGAGATCGTTCTACAACAACAGGCAGACCTACATGTTGTGACTTTAAACGCGGTGTCTGCCATGAGTGAACAGGCAAGAGAGAGTGAAATAGATCTAAAGATGGAAGATGCCACCGGGCCAATCTATATTCGTGGTGACGGCGATGCTATCTCTATCCTGCTACGCAACCTGATAGATAATGCTATTCGATATACCCCTGCAGGAGGAGAGGTCGTAGTAAAGCTGGAACAGGATAAGAGCAGCGTCCGCCTGGTAGTTGCCGATACCGGCAAGGGCGTGCCACCAGAGATGCAGGCAATCATGTTCCAACGCTTTCAGCGCGGTGCCAGCAATGGGGCACAGGGAAGCGGATTGGGCCTCTCTATTGTTAAACAGATTACTGATCTACACAGAGCCGATATCAGCATAACCGATAGGGCCGATGGACATGGGCTTATTGTGACGATCACTTTTCCGGTATAGGAAAATCGATACAGTCCTATTTAGAGTTTATACGCTCTTCTTTTTGTCATGTTCGATCAAGGCGTAGGCAGAGTGGTTGTGGATGGATTCAAAATTCTCTGACTCCACAACATAGGCACTAAAACGGTCATCACTATTCAGACGAACAGCCACATCACGCACCATATCCTCTACAAACTTGGGATTGTCATAAGCATGCTCTGTCACATACTTCTCGTCCGGGCGCTTTAACAGCCCAAACAGCTCACATGACGCCTCCTCCTCTACCAGGTCAATAATCTCCTCAATCCAGACAAAGTCCTCGGTCAGAACCTTGACCGTAACATGCGAGCGCTGGTTGTGGGCACCTCGATCAGCTATCTTCTTGGAACATGGGCAGAGGCTGGTTACAGGTACTACGACTTTAATATAGAGGTCTGCCTTACCTTTGTTGGCCTCCCCTATCAGGGTAACATCATAGTCCAGTACACTCTCTACACCGGATACTGGCGCCTTCTTATTGATAAAATAGGGGAAGTTCATCTCGATATGGCCAGACTCGGCCTCCAGACGCTCCACCATCTCCAACAGCATGTCCTTGAATGACTCTATCCCTAGCACTTTTTCGTGGCTATTCAGGATCTCCACAAAGCGGGACATATGTGTGCCCTTGAAATCGTGCGGCAGATCTACGTACATGTTGAAGTTAGCGACGGTGTACTGCCTGCCATCACTACGGTCCTTGACCCTGATCGGGTGACGGATATCCTTGATCCCCACCTTGTCGATGGCTATCTGACGAGTATCTTCGCTACTCTGCACATCCGCGATGCCGCATCCGTTATCACTACACTCTGTCACCTGCTCGCCTCTCTTCAAATCCAACTCGATTATTTCTACTGAACGGCTATTATCATGGAATCTGAAGGCTTTGTCGCCTCTATCTCAATCCTGAATACAATGTGCTTAATAGGTGAATTCTAAGGAAAAAATAGATTGACAGCTGCTTCTGTCTACATAATAATAAGAACCATTATCATATAAATTTGGAAAAAGGACAAATCAACCCCATCCCCCAGAGATAGCACGATCAAGAAATAGGAAAATTCCCTTGTTTAACCAGGAGATACAAAAGTGTCAGATAGCTTGAAAGATATGGCTGTTGGAGAGAGTGGCCGTATAGTAGGTTTTAGAGAGGGCGCCAAGGCATACCGTAAAAAACTGCTCTCCATGGGCCTGACTCCTGGCATAACATTCAGCGTGATCCGCTATGCTCCAATGGGTGACCCGGTAGAGATCCAGCTACGTGGTTTCAATCTGACTCTGCGCAAAGATGAAGCAGAGGCACTGCTAATCGAGAAAGAGTAGCGCATGAACAGCACATTCATAATCGGTGTTGTTGGTAACCCAAACTGTGGTAAGACCACTCTATTCAACGATCTTACCGGCACCAAACAACGAGTGGGGAACTGGCCCGGGGTTACCGTCGATCGCAAGACCGGTTATTACTCCTATGGCGGTGCCGACTTTGAACTGGTAGATCTGCCCGGCACCTACTCACTTGATGTCGCAGAGGAGAATGTCTCCATTGATGAACAGATCGCCCGGGACTATGTGGCATCACACGAAGCCGATCTGATCATCAACATCGTCGACGCCTCCAATATAGAGCGTAACCTCTACCTGACCTCAGAGCTACTGGAGATGCGTGTCCCAATGCTGGTGGCGCTGAATATGATGGATGTAGCCAAGGAGCGTGGCTATACGATCGATGTAGATGGGTTGGCACAGCAGTTAGGGTGTCCGGTGCTGCCTATTATTGCCGCAAGTGGTGAGGGTCTGCCAAAACTGCGTGAGGCAATCATACAGGCAGCCAAAGATAAAAAGATCTCGCATAAAAACGTCTCCTACGCAAAACCGATCGAACAGGCCATCATCAAGTTGTTGCCAGAGATAGAGGCAATGGCAAGTGACAACCAGGCAGACCCGCGCTGGCTGGCAGTGCGTATGTTAGAGAATGACTCCCTGGCCCGGCACATGGCCGGTGATGCCATGGTAAATAGACTGGCAGTTATTCAGAGAGAGACGGAGCAGGCACTGGGTGACGATATCGACATAAGTCTGGCAGATGCACGTTACGGCTTCGTCAACCAGGTGACTACCAACAATATTCAGAAAAAGAGTCAGCTACGACACAGTACCTCTGACAAAATAGACAGCGTCGTACTCAATCGGGTACTGGGAATTCCGATATTCCTCTTTATGATGTACCTGATGTTTATGTTCACCATAAATATCGGTGGCGCCTTCGTCGACTTCTTCGATATCTTCAGTGGCACCATACTGGTAGATGGTCTCGGTAAGTGGATGGAGGGGGTTGGCGCACCTGAGTGGCTTATCATGTTGCTGGCCAACGGTGTCGGTGCCGGCATCCAGGTGGTGGCCACATTCATCCCTATTATCGGATTTCTATTTCTGTTTCTCTCAATACTCGAAGACTCAGGTTATATGGCCCGTGCCGCCTTCGTTATGGATCGGGCAATGCGCGCCATCGGCCTGCCTGGCAAGGCGTTCGTATCACTGATCGTCGGTTTTGGTTGTACCGTACCTGCAGTGATGGCTACCCGTACAATGGAGCAGGAGCGCGATCGCATAATGACCATCATCATGGCCCCCTTCATGTCATGCGGGGCACGGCTACCTGTCTATGCCCTGTTTGCTGCCGCATTTTTCCCGGTCGGCGGTCAGAATATTGTGTTTGGTCTATACATTATCGGGATCGCCATTGCGGTGTTAACCGGTCTGGTGATGAAAAACACCCTGCTACAGGGACAGACCACTACATTCATTATGGAGCTACCGCCCTACCATGTGCCTACACTACAGGGGGTACTGTTGCGTACCTGGGATAGAACCAAGAGCTTCGTCTTCAATGCCGGCAAGATCATCGTACCTATGGTGCTGGTACTCAATATGCTTAATGCCATCGGTACCGATGGCAGCTACGGTAATGAAGACAGTAATAAATCGGTTCTGAGTGCTATTGGGCGTAGCATCACACCGGCCTTCTCACCCATGGGTATGAGTGAGGACAACTGGCCGGCAGCGGTAGGAATATTTACCGGAATACTAGCTAAAGAGGCGGTAGTTGGCACCCTGGACTCCCTCTACAGTGATCTGGCCAGGACAGATGCAGAAGCGGCCGGCCTTGTGCCCACGACTGAAAAGGAGTTCGATCTTTGGGTCGGCATCAACAGTGCACTGGCCACCATACCAGCCAATCTCATGGATGCGATGGGGGCCTGGGTTGACCCGATCGGACTGGACTTGGGTGATGTAAGCAGTATCGAGGCCGCCGCCGAGGCACAGGAGGTAAGTGCCGGTACATTCGGTGCCATGGTGACACGCTTCGATGGTGCCGCCGGGGCCTTCGCCTATCTGCTGATGATCCTGCTCTACTTCCCCTGCACCGCAGCAACTGCCGCTATATATCGTGAGACCAATCTGGCCTGGGCACTGTTTGTCGCCGGCTGGACCACCAGTGTCGCCTACATAGCCGCAACTGTGTTCTATCAGGCAGCCATTTTCTCCCGCCATCCGGTTATATCTATGGCATGGATAGGAGGGATGCTGGCGATCTTGATCTGCGTACTGCTTATTCTCAGAAACTGGAGGCCAGGTGGCCCCAAGGTCAATCAAGCTCACCCCGCCAGACCAACTAAAACAGGTATGACAGGATGATCCTCTCTGAAATCCGCGACTATCTGCAACTAAACCGGCGTGCCGCACTGACAGATATGGCAAACCGTTTCGACATCGCGCCTGACGCCCTGCGTGGTATGCTGGATAAACTGGTCGCCAAGGGACGCATACAGAAATTGCCGTCCGGTACAGCGTGCAGTGGCTGCAGTGACTGTGACCCCACTACCATCGAGATCTACGAGTGGATTGGTGACACTGGCACGGATTGATCCAGCCCTGTGATCGCGGATCAGCGCCTGCGCTCAACTATATAGTCGGCCAACCAACGCAGCGGGTCTGCCTTCTCGTCCAACGATGCAATACTATCAAGGGCATCTTGGTGTAGTTGCCTCGCCTTCTCTTTGGCGCCTTCAACTCCGAGCAGCGATGGATAGGTTGGTTTGTCTCTGGCCTGGTCACTGCCGTGGGTCTTCCCTATCGTCTCCGTATCCCCCTCCACATCCAGGATGTCATCCTGGACCTGAAAGGCCAGACCGATACATTTTGCATAATGATCCAACCCTGCGACCATGTTTTGATCGGCATCTGGCTGAGACAGCGTCCCCAGGCTGACACTGGCGCGGATCAAGGCCCCGGTCTTGTGGATATGCATATTCTCCAACTGCACTAGATCGAGCTCCTTCCCTACTGCATCCAGATCTATGGCCTGTCCACCGACCATACCACGTGAACCGCTTGCCAACGCCAGGGTCGCGATCATCTGCAGGCGTGCACCACTCTCCACACCCAGATTTTTATCCCGGCATAACACCTTGAAGGCCAGTGTCTGCAGGGCATCTCCAGCCAAAATAGCTGTCGCCTCATTAAAGGCTATGTGGCAGGTGGGTCTGCCCCGGCGTAGGTCATCATCATCCATAGCCGGCAGGTCATCATGCACCAGTGAGTAGGCGTGGATCAGCTCCACAGCGCAGGCTGGACCATCCAGACGTTCCGGCGGTACCCCCAACGCCCTACCTGCCGCATACACTAGTAGAGGCCGTACCCGCTTGCCGTTACTTAGAGCGGCGTAGCGCATGGCACTGTGCAGACCTTCCGGCTGGGTTGAGGCAGGTGGCAACCACCGCTCCAGGGCCGCCTCGACCCGGCTGCGGCACTCCTGCATATATGGTTTTAGAGGCGATTTACCCTTCGTCATCAAATGGTTCCAGCTCCGCTTTACCACTCTTGGCAAGCAATATCTCTATCTTCTGCTCTACGGCTTGCAGTGCCTGCTGGCAACTACGGGTAAGTTGCACCCCTCTCTCGAATGACTGCAACGACTCCTCCAGCGAGAGCTCCCCCTGCTCCATACTCTCTACCAGGGCCTCCAGCTCTGCCAGGTCCTCTTCAAAGCTCTGTTTGCTCTTCTTCTGTCTCGCCACGATCGAATCTCACACAAGGTAATTATAACGGTGCACTCTACAGCACATATCTTGCAACTGGGTAATTAATTTCAGGGTTCTTTTCTTCAAATATCCTGCAATATCCTTGCTTTACCCGTCTACCTAGAGACATTTATTCTTTTGCATGGTATCATATTAAGGGTATATCCATGATGGAAGAGCAGATCAAATAGGACGGTCTTGATTTTGAGATTATGGAATTTGGCATAAACTAGAGTCAATTGCATCATCGACTACATCTACAACCGCCCATCCCTGAAATTTCTGATTGTGATGCCAGAAGATACAGCGGCTAAAATACTGATATAATTGGGAATACCAAGGTGTGGGAAGTATATTCCTGTTCCTCTGGTGCTCCTTATATGAGCATAAATCAGACGAGGCTCACAAGCGGTCTGCTACTGAAATTTCGCCAATACGCGACTTTTTGAACTAATGATCTGGTTAGGTATCTACCTATCCAAGATGAACTGAATGTTATTTTTAAGAAAAGAAGAACATGAACAAACTTGCAGACGAAGAGCATACTATCAGAGTACCTGGAATAGTCAGCCCAAAACAAATTATCGGGGCAATTATATTCACTGCATTAGCCCTGTATCTGGCGTCAATTGTACCCTCTATCGAAATAGCATGGGTCAGCGCTATTTTAGTCCTGACCATCTATCTCTTTGCCTTTGAGGTGGTGGGTGTTGACGTTGCAGCAGCGACGATAATGGTACTACTGGGGTTGACCTCGCTACTGGCCCCAATAATGGGTCTGGAAACAGGACTGGTTGACAACCAACATCTTTTCGACGGTTTCTCTTCCAATGCCGTTATATCAATCATTGCAGTTATGATTATCGGCGCCGGCCTGGACAAGACAGGCATCATGAGCAGGGTAGCTGCCTTTATCCTGCAGATTGGCGGCACCACCGAGGCACGCATCGTACCAATCATCTCTGCCACCGTCGGGTTTATATCTTCATTTATGCAAAATGTTGGGGCCACTGCACTGTTTTTACCAGTCGTCTCTCGCATATCTGCTCGTTCCAGCATTCCTATGTCACGTCTGCTTATGCCAATGGGTTTTACCGCAATCCTTGGTGGCACCATGACCATGGTTGGCTCCAGCCCGCTGATTCTACTGAATGACCTGATCCTAACCTCTAACAAGGCGCTACCAGCAGCGCAACAAATGGAGACCTGGGGACTGTTCTCGGTAACACCTATAGGCATTGCCTTGATCGTAACGGGCATACTCTACTTCGTTTTTGCCGGACACTTGGTACTACCCAAAACAAAAAGTGAAAGCAGTACCATGGGTATGGGTACTATGAGCTATTTTCAGAATCTCTACGGGATATATCCTGATATGTCTGAGGTTGTGGTCCCCGATGATAGTGAGCTTATTGGACAATTGATGGGCGAGGTCGAATCCTCCTGCAGCATAAGGGCCATGGGTGTTAAATACAGCGGTCAAGAGAGTATGGTGGGTCCCGGTTCAATCGCATATGACACCGAGGTAGTAGGCGGTATGGTCCTTGGCATTCTGGCAACACCCACCAGTCTGCAAAAGTTTATTGAAAAATATGGACTCAAAAAACGCGATGAACTACGGAGTTTTGCTGAATCACTATCACCCCACAAGGCAGGTATCGCGGAAGTAGTTGTCCCGCCTGGTTCTGACATAATCGGCAAGAGTGCACGCGATGTCTGGCTGCGTAAGACCCACGGTCTCGGCCTTGTTGCATTGCACCGCGACGGTGAGACGCTGAGACAGGGAGATCATATACGGAGCATGCCATTCCGCGCTGGTGACACCCTGGTTGTCCATACTACCTGGTTAAATTTGGCCCGCCTGGAAAAGGATCGTAACTTCGTTGTAGTGACCACAGAATTCCCCCGCGAAGAGGAGTTGCGGCCCCATAAAATTCTGCCCGCCGGTATCTTTTTTGCCATTGCACTCTTTATGGTGCTATTTACCGATATTCGCCTATCCGTAGCTCTTTTGACCGGCGCTATGGGTATGGTGCTGTCTGGTGTATTGAACATTGAGGAGGCATACGACGCGGTAAGTTGGAAGACAGTATTCCTACTTGCCTCTCTGATACCTCTGGGTCTGGCAGTGGAGACTACGGGTACAGCAAAGTGGATAGCAGAACAGGTCCTCTCCGTGGTCGGTCACATGCCGATCTGGGTTATCCAAACCTCGGTGGCCGTACTGGCAACCATTTTCACCCTGGTTATGTCAAACGTAGGCGCCACCGTGCTACTGGTGCCACTGGCGGTGAATATTGCTATAGGCGCACATGCTAACCCAGCGGTCTTTGCATTGACCGTGGCAATTGCCACCTCCAACTCTTTTCTTATACCCACTCATCAGGTTAACGCCTTGATCATGGGACCGGCCGGCTATCGAGTTACAGATTTTATGAAGGCCGGAGGCATTATGACGGTGCTCTTCCTGACGGTAATGATGGCCGTGATGTCACTGCTCTTCTAATTGGGAGCGAGGTGCACTAATGACTACGGTTTATTACCTAGCTCCAGCTTATACCCAAACTGCGACTCGAATGTCTCCATGAGACATCTGGCCTGCTCGCTCTTGCCCTGATCGAGCAGCTCCTTATATAGCTGTTGCCAGGCACTGGCTGGTAGACCCGCCACCGGCAGATCAACGCCGCACCCCTTAACTTCGGGTGCGGCCTCCATCTCTCTCCTGCTCTTCTCCTCTGCCGCTGCTGCAGCAGATGGAGTGGCGACTACTGCCCCCTTGGTCTGCGCAGCATCCGCGGAGCCACCTACCGGCGGCTCCGCCTTATCATACTGTAGCTGTGGTTCGATATAGGACGCCGGTCGTCCCTCAACCTCCACCTTGAGCTTTCGCTCGGGCGCTTTTGCGGGCTGCTGCGGTTCCGGCCTCGCTGCCTTTCTTCTAATGATTGCTGGCGCAGCCGGCGCCTGAGGCGGTGCGGCCATATCGAAATTATCGGTTACTGCATCAGTGCTAGTGCTATTCTCAGCCTCTCCTACATCCTGCTCTATCTTCTCATCCAGCTGCATGGGCCGGTCCAGAGGCTGCTGTTCCAATACACGCAACAGCAGAGTAAATGAGAGCACCAACACAGCGGCAGTCGCCAGAGAGGGCCATGCCCTTATCCACTGTCGACGATTAACTGCGCGCTGGGCCTCATCCAGTATCTTGCGATCCAGGTGAGCAGGTGGCTCGCCGCTACTACCTGAACGGTAGAGCCTGGAGATCATCTCATCATGTGGATTGTCATCATATTCACTCATCACAACCCTCCAGGCCATTGCGCAGCCGCTGTAGTGTGTAGCGCAGACGGCTCTTTATGGTCTCGCGTCCGGTAGCCATGACCTCCGCTATCTGGGAGAGACTAAGCCCACCCTCCTCTTTCAATAGGAAGGCACTGCGTTGCGGTTCACTTAGACCTTCCAGAAGCTTGAACAGCCTCTCGACGCAGTCCTGGATCAACAGCCATGCGTCCGGCCAGGGCCGGTCTATAGGTATTACATCACCATCCTCCAGAGACAGATTCTCCTCCCGTCCAGCGCGCCAGTGGTCAACCATGCGATTGTGGGCAATACGGTAGATCCAGGGACGAAAACCTGATTGCCGCCTCCAGCTATCACGAGCACCGATCACCCGCATCCAGACATCCTGGTATAGCTCCTCGGCTACTGCAGCACTCCCGCTCTGACGCTCGAGGTAACGGTAGAGCGGCCCCCGATAGCGCCCGTAGAGCGTATCGAAGGCCGCGGTATCACCTCTAATATAGCTGGACATCAGCTCTTCATCACTCGGCTCTGACATAATGCCCCTTGATCTATCTGCGGATGGATACGACCTCCTCCATTGGCTGGGTTGTGGCCGCCGTCGTCCCGAGATCGCGTGCCAGCGCCGCCAGCCGCATCATTTCTGCACGATAGCCGCTGGCATCACCACCCAATGATCCCCTGGCCAGGGAGATTATCTCATCATACCCGAACTGTTGCAGATATTTACCCCCGCGTAGCAGTTGGCCAAAGGCCGCTACAGCTGCGGCGAAGCGGAAATCATCGCTGTTCTGCTGCAACTTGTTCACAATAGATTCTTTTAGCACCGCAGCCTTTACCAGCCTGCTGCTACTCTCCTCCGGCAGCTTGTAACGCAGTTTCAGCATCGCCACCTCACCACTATGAGTAGGCGCGACCTTGGAGTTGCTGCCGTAACGGGTAGGAGCTATACGCTCACCGCCACTACCCACCAAGGTCACCTCGTACAGCGCGGTAACTGAGTGGCCGGCACCTATCTCACCTGCATCCACCTTGTCATTATTGAAATCCTCCCGTGCCAACACTCGGTTTTCATAACCGATCAGCCGATATTCTGCGACTACCGCAGGATTAAACTCGATCTGGATCTTTACATCCTTGGCCACGGTCTGCAGGGTGGAGCCGAGCTCCTCCACCAACACCTTGCGCGCCTCCATAAGGGAGTCGATATAGGCGTAGTTGCCGTTACCGTGATCGGCCAACTGCTCCATCAACTGATCATTGTAGTTGCCATCACCAAAGCCTAGTGTAGTCAGGGCGATACCCTGTTTACGCTGTGTCTCGATCATATCTATCAGCGCATCGTGGTTGACAGTACCTACATTGAAGTCTCCATCAGTGGCCAGTAGCACCCGATTGATGCCGTTGGGTATAAATGCCTCGCGTGCCTTTGCGTAGGCCAACTTGATACCTGCGCTGCCATGGGTGGACCCACCCGCAGACAACTGCTCAAGCGCCTGCTCTATAGTCGCCAGTTTGTTCCCAGGGGTCGGCTCCAGTACCACACCGGAGGCACCGGCATAGACCACGATCGTGATGCGGTCATCCCCATCCAACTGTCTGCTCAACAGGCGGAGTGAACGCTTTAGCAGTGGCAGTTTGTTCTGCGCCTGCATAGAGCCGGAGACATCGATCAGGAACACCAGATTGGCCGGTGGCGCCTCGGTCTCTACCGGGGCCCACGCCTTGATGCCGATCCGCAATAGATGGGTTTTCTGGTTCCATGGGGTTACGCCCATCTCGGTGGAAAAGTTGAATGGCACCTTGGCGCTGGTTGCCGCCTTGTCACTGTATGAGAAGTAATTGATCATCTCCTCTACCCTCACCGCGTCTGACGGTGGCAGTCTGCCACTGTTGAGGATGCGGCGTACATTGGTATAGGAGCCGGTATCTACATCAATACTAAAGGTAGAGACCGGAGACTCGGCTGCCCGCTGTAGTGGGTTGTCGTCAAAAGTGGCATATTTTTCACGCTCAACTGGAGGTAATGGTTGGGGTGGATGGATGATATAGGGCATCCCGTAGGCGCTATCCGCCTCTGCCACTGCGGCATAACCAGCCACACTGGGCATGCCTTTTCTCGCCCTGTACTTGTCTGCGGGCTGTGAATTGGGACGCACCGTGTGTTCAGGTATGCGCTCCAGCCGCTCTACAGCCTCCTCTTTGGTAGGGTGGACCATAACCGGTCCTGTCTGGTTATTGCGTGCCTCTTGCTGTCCGGATGGTCCGCAGGCTGCAATGACCAGAGTGGTGCACAATGCAACTGCAATTGGTTTGGCTTTCATGTCCTCTTCTCCTTAGTGATTAATGGATTGTTCACCCATTAGTACGTATGGAGAATAGATATGGGGTTATTTAATTCTATCGCTCCCTATTCAAGGCCCCTGCAGCACCAGATCAAGCAGCAGCTCATCTTTAAGCAGGATAAATTTCTTTCGACGTATGGTCAGTTGGATCTTCTCACCCGGCTTGCGATCCAGTAATAGTACCCTGACCTCGGCGGAGGTGGAGACCCTGTTGCCATCAACTGCCACTATCAGATCACCCTCATCTATTCCGGACCTTGCCGCGGCGCTCTCCGGCACTATCTTGCTCGCTACTACCCCTTGCTCACTGTCGGATAGCATGATCCCCATCAGGCCTGCCGGTGAGAGCTCATCATCTCCGGTGAACAGAAGAAAATCGGCAATCCCTGGCTCGGTTGGAACCGCCCCTGCCGGCAAGACTATAACCCGCTTCACAGCTGCTCTCCGGCTCACCCGGTTGGGAATTCCGGCGCCATACATCAGATGACCGCTACCTGCCAGTACCACCATTTTTCTGCCGGGATGACGTTGCAAATATTCCGCCACAGCCATAGCCATCCCCTCATCCCACAGCAACTGTACCTGGAGGAAACGCTCAAACTGCTGTTTATCTGAGTGCGCATGTTGTTCGAATGTGGCCTTTAGCCAGTCACGATACTCCTCGTCTGGCGGATCTATAGTAGCCGGTATCTGCGCTCTCTCCTCTGCACTCAGACTCTCCATCCCACCATGTGAGACCTTTTTGGTGATCTCTTTGGCAACGTTAAGAGCCACTATCGGAATAGCATTGTCCCGAGCAAAAGACAAGATTGGTCGATAGAGACGGTAATCAAATCTCCAACGCTCATACCATTCGCTCTTAAGAAGCATATCGCGCTCACTCAGGTCACCAGCGATATATTTATCCAGAACCGACTGAAAGGGGCGCTGGAACTGCTCCATACCGATAGCCAGATCTGGATGGATTGCATGTATCCTCCGAATAATCTCCAGCTGCTTAAGATGGTCGGCATAACTATCATGACGCTCGCCGATATAGATGACCCTGGCAGCTGCCAGATCTTTAATTATGGCATCCAGTTTAGGACTCTCTCTAAGATCCAATACCCTCTCCTCCAACATCAGACCGGCTGGCCTGTATATTGGTGCTGAGCTGTCATGTATTACCCTGCCGTGATGTTTTGTACTAACGCTCTGACATGCGCTCATGGATAGAAGAATGATGAGGCTTAACCCTGTTAAGCGCCACCGGGATGGCATCTCGCTCACTCTGTTAAGATCTCTGTTTTAACCAAGCATCAAACTCCTCACCCAGATGCTCGTGCTTGATCGCATAATCGACCGTCGCCTGCAGATAACCAAGCTTGCTGCCGCAATCGTAACGTCTGCCCTGGAACTGGTAGGCCAACACCTGCTCCTCCTGCAACAGACTGGCTATGGCATCGGTTAGCTGGATCTCATCGCTGGCCCCTGCCCTGGTCTCTTCCAGATAATGGAACACCCTGGGGGTAAGTACATAGCGACCAACTACTGCCTGGTTGGATGGCGCCACCGCCGGTTCCGGTTTCTCTACAATCGCATTAACGCTAGCTATAGATCCGTCATCACCACCAACATCAACAATACCATAACTCCCGGTTTTGTCCGGCTCCACCATCTCCGTACCAAGAATGCTGCAACCGTTCTGTGCATAGATATCTACCATCTGCTGCATGCAGCCAGGCCCATCATTGTCAATCATGTCGTCCGCCAGTAGTACGGCAAAGGGCTCATCACCCACCACCGGTTTGGCACAGAGTACCGCGTGCCCCAATCCAAGTGGCATAGCCTGGCGGATAAATATGCAGGATACATGTTCAGGTATGATGCTGCGTACCACCTGCAGCATCTCACTCTTACCACGCTTATCCAGCTCAACCTCCAGTTCATAGGCGGTATCAAAATGATTACTAATTGAGCTTTTATTGCGTCCGGTGATAAAGATCAACGCCTCTATCCCAGCCTCAACCGCCTCCTCCACTGCATATTGGATCAGTGGCTTGTCGACTATCGGTAGCATCTCTTTAGGACTGGCCTTGGTGGCCGGCAGAAATCTGGTCCCCAAACCAGCTACTGGAAATACCGCTTTTTTTACTCTTTGCATATTGTATTAACCCTATCCAGCTAATCTCCCATAGATTTCCAGGCTACGATGCAAGCGATCAGCAAGATCTTCTTGGACCTGTTGCCACTCAAATCGCCATCCCCAGTTACCCTCTGTCGTGCCAGGCCTATTCATCCGGTGTGATCCATCCAGAGCCAAAATATCCTGCATCGGCAACATTGCTAGCCTGGCGCGTGAAGCCAGAGCGGCGCGAATCATCGGCCACGGCATTGGCTCCTTGGAGTAGCCCAGATACTCATCAACATAATTTCGACTGTGGTCATCCAGACTAAGATACCATCCCAGAGTTGTATCGTTGTCATGGGTGCCGGTATAGACCACCGTATTTGGTCGATACTGGGAAGGCAGGTACGGGTTATTTGTGTCCCCGTTAAATGCAAACTGCAACACCTTCATTCCGGGCAACCCAAACTGTTCACGCAGTCTGTCCACCCCTGCGGTAATTATACCGAGGTCCTCAGCCACTAGTGGTAGAAACCCGTATACTTGATGTAATCGTTCAAACAGGGCCTTACCGGGTGCATCGATCCAACGTCCATTGACCGCGGTATCATCCTTGGCAGGGACCTCCCAGTAGGACTCAAACCCACGAAAATGGTCTATCCGTACCAGGTCGAACATGGCAAGTTGTGTCTGGATACGCTCAATCCAGAAAGAGAAGCCATCCTGCTCCATCGCCTTCCAGTTATAGATCGGATTTCCCCAGCGCTGCCCGGTATCTGAAAAGTAGTCTGGTGGCACCCCAGCCACTACCGTCGGTTCGCCCTGCTTGGTCAACAGAAAGTTTTCCCTTTTTGCCCACACCTCTGCACTGTCATGGGCTACAAAGATGGGCATATCACCAAACAGCTGGATACCGTGCTCGTTGGCATAGCTTTTTAACTTAAGCCACTGACTAAAAAACAGATACTGCTCAAAATAGAAATACTCTATCTCTTCTGCTAGACGACTTCGCGCCTCTGCCAGAGCCTGTGGATGACGGTCTCGCAACCCCTCTGGCCACCCCCACCAGCCACAACGGTTCTCAGCATGCAGTGCCTCAAACAGGGCGTAATTCTCTAACCAGAAACGCTGTTCTCCAACAAAATCGGCAAACTCTCTCTTCTCCTTGTCGCTGGCAAGCTTAGTGAATCCAGCCCAGGCCCCGAGCAGAAACTGCTGCTTACACTCATAGGTAAGACAGTCATGCTGCAGTATTGATGGTTCTATCCAGCCCCGTTCAACCAGCGGCCCAAGGGCGATCAGGCGGCGATTGCCGGCATGTACCGAACGCGCCTGATAGGGTGACAGATCGTGTTGCGGTGGTGATAGTGGCAGGGTCTGCCAGACGCTAATGCCTGCCGCCGCTAGAAAATCTACAAAACGGTGAGCCTCTTCCCCCATATCGCCGGTAGCGGCACGGCCAGGTAGCGAGGTGATATGCAGCAAGACACCGGCACGGCGTCTATCCAGACACCAATTTGTCGTTGAGATATCCATTCTATTTTGAGTTTGAGTCTTAATTGTTCTGTCTCATCACCCCACCCATCGCGGGATCTCCTGCACCATAGGCAAAAACATGGGAAAGATATTCCGGGGGCTCTTCTCCCAAAACCTTATACAGATTAGTCAACTGATAACGAAAAAGACGCTCAAAATCCGAGACCGTTACTCTCGGATTATAGTCACCAAACCACCAGAACCAATCAGAGCCTTCACAGTTGGCAAGCTGCATGTTCGCCTCCTCAGCCCTGACATCATCCAGCCGCCCGCTGGCCACTACTTGATCGTACACCAGCTTGGCATCGGCCAGCATATCCCAGGCACGGTTCTTGTCACGATCACCAATCCAGGTACTCAATGTGCCATACACCCAACTACCGGCCACCAGTTCATCCAGCACAGCAGCGCTATTCTGCTGCTGTTCCAAGCAGTCAGCAAACGTAGTCAGTTCCAGTCGCGGGTGGGCGACAATACGCTCATACAGCGCCGCAAGAAAGTAACTGCCATTTTTTGGGTAACTCTCCCAGGCATTCTCTCCATCCATTATTATTGAGACCACCCTGTCTGGATGATCCACGGAAGCATTGGCAACACTCTCTAGATGGTTAATAAAATCACCCACAGCGTCATCGGCATGCCAATCGGCATAGGTAAAGCCGATAAAATCCGAGAGTCCATCGTCTCGAAAAAAACAGTTGATATTACCCTTGCCTACACGGTACGGGGTATGTACGAAATTAGCAGGCAGCGCCCCACCGCCCATAGAAAGATTCAGGCTATTAACCAACACCTGTTGACCACTAGCCACCCAGCGGAACCCCTCCTCTTCCATGATACGCACTGTGTCAGCGCTGATCGCTCCCTCTGACGGCCAGCACCCGGATGGTTTAGTACCGAAATATTTCTCGAATGATTCGATACCACGACGAATATGCCAACGGGCGCGTGCCTCTCCTCCAGGATAGTATCTGGACAGCGGTAACTCTATGTCAGGAATCGCCTCTCTTGCTGACTCCATATTCAGCAACAGGGGTATTATGGGATGGGCATATGGGGTCACGGATAGCTCGACCTTGCCATCCTCCGCCAACTTACTGTAGCGTGGAACGATGCTACTTAATAACTCACCGATAGCAGCGACGAGTTGACGTCGATCGTCAATGCTAAAGTTGCGCCCCTTCTTCTCCAGTGAGTGAAACCGCAGATCGTTATTACGTGGAAACTCACCAATCCAGGCGAGGTGATACCACACCAAGAGATCTACCAGAAATTGATCATTCAAGTAGAGCAGGGTCTCCTCATCCTTATCAATCCATGAGGCCATTTTGGCCAGACTGCGATAAATCGGGAAGCGTTTTATCAACCGCTTTTCATTGGCCCGCAGACAGCTCTGAATAAGCTCGTGCCGCGATGACTGCTCCAATGGCAAGCCAGGACCGGCCAGTGCGGCCAGCAACGGATCCTTGATCCTAACACCTCGCTGTAGCCAGGCCTCAATCTGCTCTACGTATTCATCAATCTGCTCCAGCAAAACTGGAGAGAAATTGACCACCGCCCTGGCACCAGGGGTGTTTTCCAGGTGGGCCGCCATATCGACATAATCTTTGGTACCGTGCAGATAGACCCACGGCAGCTGAAAATCACTATGGTCAGGACCACGGTAGTCTGGCTGGTGCATATGCCAGCACAACACCACCTTTAATGGATGCTGCTCAGTACTCATGCCGCCTTCATCTTCTCCAGTCTTTCTGCGGTCACCAGGACTACCCCACCAGGAGTCACATGAAAGTGCTTGGCATCCTCTTTCAGGTCCTGCCCAATATGAGTGCCCTCCGGAATATTACAGCCGCTGTCTATCACCGCTTTATTTATGCGGCAGTTACGCCCAACACTGACACCCGGTAGCAGCACAGAATCTTCAATCACATTGTAAGAGTGAATCCGTACATCGGAGAACAGCATAGAGTGGCGCACCAGTGAACCCGAGACTATGCAACCACCAGCGACCATAGTATCCACTGCCATACCACGGCGACCATCGTCATCAAAAACGAACTTAGCTGGAGGCACCTGCTCCTGATAGGTCCATATTGGCCAGGTCTGATCATATAGATTTAGATCCGGGGTAACACCAATCAACTCCAGATTGGCAGCCCAAAAGGCATCCACGGTTCCAACATCGCGCCAATACGCCTGTTTGCCGGTCTTGGGGTCACGAAATGGGTAGGCCATGATACGGGCCTCATGGATGATCCGGGGGATGATATCCTTGCCAAAATCGTGCGAAGATCCAGCGATATCGGCATCCTTGTGCAACTGCTGGAATAGAAAACTCTTGTTGAATACATAGATTCCCATAGAGGTGAGCGCTACATCATCGCGTCCCGGGAGCGGTTCAGGGTTATCCGGCTTCTCCGCAAACTCCAGAATCTGGAACTCCTCGTTGACCTTCATCACACCCAGTGACTTGGCGGTCTCCAGATCTGCCTCAATACAACCAATGGTCATATCGGCACCACTCTCTACATGTTGCGCAATCATGACGCCATAATCCATACGGTAGATATGGTCACCGGCAAGTATCAGGACATAATCCGGGTCATGCCCCTGGACGATATCGATGTTCTGATAGACGGCATCGGCGGTACCGGCATACCAACTATTCTCAATCCTCTGCTGGGCCGGGATCAGCTCGACAAACTCATTGAACTCGCCGCGCAGAAACCCCCATCCTCTCTGTATATGCAGAATTAGTGTATGGGCCTTATACTGGGTAAGAACACCAATCTGACGTATCCCTGAATTTATGCAGTTAGAGAGTGGAAAATCGATGATTCTAAACTTACCGCCAAATGGGACTGCCGGCTTGGAGCGCCATTTGGTCAGATCCTTCAGCCTGGAGCCACGGCCTCCAGCCAATACCAGTGCGAGCGTATTCCGTGTCAAGCGACTGACAAAACGTTGACTCTCGGCGCTACTCATCCTCTTCCCTCAATAAATAAAACGCTGCGGCATACAACTTTCAATTATTAACATATACTAGCATGCTGTAGTTAAATGCAATATCACCAATTTATGAAATAGCATGAGTGCCAACAAAAAAAACCCTGCTAATAAAATGGATGAGCCCCTGCTACGAATAATAGAGGCGCGCCATCACGATCCTTTTGAGGTCCTCGGTCGCCATACTGACAAAGGGGAGGTAACTGTACGCACCTTTCTCCCCCATGCCTCCAACGTCATGATCAAGGAGACCGGCACGGATATGGAGCGCATCCCTGGAAGCGACATCTTCGTCTGGTCGGGGAGTGACAAGCTACTGCCAGAGAACTACCGAATAACCTGGAAGGATGAACATGGTGCGCATCACCAGCAGTACGACCCCTACTGCTTCCCTCCCATGCTGGCGGCGTTTGACCTGCATCTGTTTCAGGAGGGCAACCACTGGCACGCCTACCGCATGCTGGGGGCAAGAGCGCACACCTTAGATGCAATCTCAGGAACCCTGTTCGCAGTCTGGGCACCTAACGCCCAACGCGTCAGTGTAGTGGGTGATTTTAACCGCTGGGATGGCCGCATCCACCCAATGCGCTCCCGTGGTAAATCCGGCATCTGGGAGCTGTTTCTGCCCGGGGTAGAGGCAGGTGCCCTATACAAATTTGAGATTCGCTCCCAAGATGGAGAGATATTGCTGAAGAGTGACCCCTACGGCAGACAGTTTCAACATCGGCCTGAGACCGCCTGTGTGGTAGCCCAAGACACTGCCCATGAGTGGCAGGATGGAGAGTGGCTGCAACAGCGCCAGCAGAATAACTGGCAGAATAGCCCCATATCCATCTACGAGGTACACCTGGGCTCCTGGCAACGTGATGATGCTGGTAACTTTCTTAACTATCGTGAGCTGGCAAAGCGTCTCTGCGCCTATGTCACGGAGCTTGGCTTTACCCATATCGAGTTGCTACCCATAACTGAACACCCACTGGATGCCTCCTGGGGTTACCAGACCAGTGGCTACTTCGCCCCAACCAGCCGTTTCGGTACACCAGACGATTTTCGCTTCTTTATTGACCACCTGCACCAACACAAGATAGGGGTGATTCTCGACTGGGTCCCGGCCCATTTTCCTAAAGACAAACACGCCCTGGGGCGTTTTGATGGCACCGCAGTCTATGAGCACGCAGACCCACGCCTGGGTGAACACCTGGACTGGGGCACACTTATATTCAACTATGGTCGCAATGAGGTGCGCAACTTCCTCCTGGCCAGCGCCATTTACTGGCTGGAGGAGTTCCACCTGGATGGCCTTAGGGTAGATGCGGTCGCCTCCATGCTCTATCTAGACTACTCCAGAAAAGAGGGTGAGTGGCTCCCCAACAGATATGGCGGACGAGAAAACCTGGAGGCGGTGGATTTCCTACGTCAACTGAATACGGTTACCCACGATCAGTTCCCAGGTACCATGATTATGGCCGAAGAGTCCACGGCCTGGCCACAGGTATCAAGCCCAACCTGGCTTGGTGGCCTCGGCTTTAGCATGAAGTGGAATATGGGCTGGATGCATGACACCCTCTCTTATATCGAGAAAGACCCGGTTCACCGCCATTATCACCATGACCTGCTTACCTTTGGTCTACTCTACTCCTTCACTGAGAACTTTGTCCTCCCCTTCTCTCACGACGAGGTAGTACACGGCAAAGGATCACTTCTGGACAAGATGCCGGGCGATGAGTGGCAGCGCTTTGCCACACTGCGACTACTGTTTAGCTACATGTTCACCTATCCCGGGAAGAAACTCCTGTTTATGGGCAATGAGTTTGGCCAAGGCGTAGAGTGGAATCACGACTCTCAACTGGAGTGGCATCTGTTGGGCCGCCATCAACACCAGGGGATTAGTGCCAGTATCGCCGAACTAAACCGCCTCTACAGAGGCCTGGAGCCGCTCCACGGGATTGATTTTGAGGATGGCGGATTCCAGTGGATAGATTGCCACGACGCCAGTCAGTCGGTCCTGAGCTATATCCGTCGCGGCAGAGACGGAAGCTTTGTGGTAGTGGTGTTGAATTTCACTCCGGTACCGCGCAGAGGATATCGCCTGGGTGTACCGGAGGCTGGTAGCTATCGGGAGATATTCAATTCCGACTCAGGATTCTATGGCGGCAGTAATTTAGGTAACGCAGGTCTGGTCAACAGCGAACCATCTGCCTGGATGGGTTTTGACCAATCTATCGCTATCACCCTGCCACCACTGGGGGCCCTGATACTGCAACTGTAGTAGGGTCAATTCCGGCTCAACTGATAGATTAACCGCGTTCTCGCCTGCAGCGGTCGATCAGGGCCTGGGTTGAACTATCATGTGGGCCTGCCTCACCACCAGAGAGCTCATCCAGAATCACCCCCGCCAACTGCTTGCCAAGCTCCACCCCCCATTGATCAAAGGAGTTGATCTGCCAAATCACCCCCTGCAGGTAGATCTTGTGCTCATATAGGGCAATCAGCGCACCCAGCCGCTGCGGGGTGAGACGATCAATCAGCAGGGTGTTACTCGGACGGTTACCAGGGAAGATCTTGTGTGGAACCAGCGCCTCCAGCTCAGCTGCAGCAAGCCCTGATGCCTCAAGTTCAGCTCGCACCTCGGCCTCACTCTTACCCCGCATCAACGCCTCACTCTGGGCGAAACAGTTGGCCAGAAGCTTCTGCTGCTGCTCTCCCACCTCATTATGGCTGTGGATCGGGACAATAAAGTCGCAAGGAATTATCTGGGTGCCCTGATGGATGAGCTGAAAAAATGCGTGCTGCCCGTCGGTCCCGGCTGAGCCCCATATCACCGGCCCGGTAGTGTAGTCTACGCCCCTGCCATCCCTGGTGACACTCTTGCCACTACTCTCCATATCCGCCTGCTGCAGATAATCTGGCAGATAGCGAAGGTAATGATCATAGGGCAGCACAGCGTGACTTCTGATGGCGCCAAAATTGGCGTACCAGATACCGAGAAGGGCCATGATCAGTGGCATACTCTTGTGAGGTGGCGCGCTACGCAGGTGTTCATCCATCTCATGGGCCCCATCCAACAGCTGATAAAAGCGCTCCATCCCTATCGCCAGGGCTATGGGTAGACCTATGGCTGACCAGAGGGAGTAACGCCCACCTACCCAGTCCCAGAAGATAAACATATTGCCGCTGTCGATACCAAAATCGCGCACCCTCTCCGCATTGGTGGAGACTGCTACAAAATGGTCGGCCACTGCGGCCTCAGCACCCAGTGCGGCCTCGATCCATCCCCTGGCAACCAGCGCGTTGGTGATGGTCTCCTGAGTGGTAAATGTCTTCGAGGCGACAATAAACAGCGTGCTCTCAGGGTCTAGTGGTTTCAGGGTCTCGGTGATATGGGTAGCGTCAACATTAGAGACAAAATGGACCCTTAATTGAGGCGTCTGATAGTGTCGCAACGCCTCGCTCGCCATCAGCGGTCCGAGGTTAGACCCACCGATACCGATATTGACCACATCGCTGATCCGCTTCCCGCTGTAGCCACGCCACTCCCCATCCCGCACCCTGCGAACGAAATCCTCCATCTGCCCGAGCACCCGATTGACCTCCGGCATGACGTCTACTCCATCCACCAACATAGGGCGGTCAGTGCGGTTACGTAGCGCTACATGTAGCGCCGCCCGCTGCTCCGTACTATTAATCTTCTCTCCAGCATACATGCGCTCTACCCAGCCGGAGACGTCCGCCTCCGCAGAGAGTTTGAGCAGTAGCTCCATAGTCTGCTCTGTGATCAGATTCTTGGAGTAATCGAGCTGAATTCCGCAGCAATTTAGGGAAAACTTTTTTGCCCTGGCAGGATCCTGCGCGAACAGATCGCGCATCCTTAGCCCCTGCATCCGGTCCCAGTGGCCCTGTAGTTCTCTCCAGGTGGCGCTCTCTGATATCGATTTCATTGCCAATTTATCATCCCGATAGAAAATTGTTTCTGTTACACTTGGCTACGACAAAGTCTGTGGTCTGGAACTGTAGATTAAACTACATCATCAACACATACTAACTAGAATAAGATCTTCGTGAACAGTAAAAAAAACAGCTCTTCCTCTTTTGACTCAACATCCAGCCTAAAGGTGCTGTTTGCAGCCAGTGAGGCGCAACCACTGATCAAGACTGGTGGTCTGGCCGATGTAGCAGGCAGCCTGCCAACGGCGATCAGGATGCTGGGCCATGATGCACGTCTGATTCTACCAGCCTATCCACAGACACTGGAACATGAGATTCAGCTGACCACCGCCGCAGTCATCACTATCCAGGGATATGATGGTGAGATCCGTCTGCTGGAGGGGCTGTTGGATGGAAAGCTGCCACTCTATCTGGTTGATATCCCATCACTGTTTGACCGTGAAGGGCACCCCTACAGCGACAGTTCTGGTAACGATTGGGCGGATAATGCACAACGTTTCGCCCTTTTCAGTCGGGTTGTGGCTGCGGTTGCCATGAATAGGGCCGAACTGGGGTGGCGACCAGACATCGTACACTGCAACGACTGGCAGACCGGCCTGGTGCCACCGCTACTAGTCACAGAAAATAACCGGCCAGCGACCATATTTACTATTCACAACCTCTCCTATCAGGGCATATTCGACTATAAGACTTTTCAGCAACTTCATATACCTGCAGAGCTATGGTCACATGATGGACTGGAATTTCACCATAATCTCTCATTTATCAAGGGTGGACTTGCCTTTGCCGACTGGATAACTGCCGTCAGTCCTACCTATGCTGAGGAGATCCGCACACCTGCGTTCGGTTATGGCCTGGAAGGGCTACTCAACCACCGCGCTGACCACCTCACCGGTATAATAAACGGCATCGACTACCAAAAGTGGGACCCATCCACTGACAGTAAAATTGCACAAAACTACACTGTCGACAGCTTTAAACAAAAGCAGACCAACAAACTACGCCTGCAACAGGAGATGGGGCTGGAGGCAGATGAGAAGAGTATCCTGTTCGGCTGTATCGGCCGAGTCGTGGAGCAGAAAGGGATAGATCTGATCCTGGAGACTATGCCCGAGCTACTATCCGCCGGTGGAGTACAGCTGGTGATGTTGGGTGAAGGAGAAAAATCGCTGGAACAAGGTATGCAGGAGCTGGCCGACAATCATCCTGGAAGGTGTGCCGTAAAGATCAAATATGATGAGGAGTTGGCTCACCGCATAGAGGCAGGGTGTGACTCTTTTTTGATGCCGTCAAGATATGAACCATGTGGGCTAAACCAGCTCTACAGCCTGCGCTACGGGACCGTACCGATAGTCCACCGTACCGGAGGCCTGGCCGACACTGTAACCGATGTCTCCCCTACCACCATTCTGGACGGTAGCGCTACCGGCTTCCTCTTCGACCAACCAGATGCTATATCACTAAGATCTGCAATTGATCGAGCTATAGAGTTCTACCACCGACCAGGTGTTTGGTGGGAGAGACTGGCCCTCAATGGTATGCAGCAAGATTTTAGTTGGGACAGAAGTGCCAATAGATATCTTGAGCTCTACCGCATGGCAATAGACCACCCGGCCCCAAATCCCCTCGGCAGCGTGTAGTCAGACCCACTACCCAACCGATAGCATAAAAAAACGGCACCAGATGGTGCCGTTTTATGTTTAGAGAGAGCCTGCAGTATCAGGCAGCCTGAGTGGCGATACTGTCTCCGGTGTGAGTTACACAATTGTTCTCATCCAGATAGCAGAGGGTCGGTTTAAAACTTGCCAACTCCGCCTCATCTAGGGTGGCATAGGCGCAGATAATCACCCGATCACCCGGAGATGCCTTGTGTGCTGCTGCACCATTCACAGAAATAATACGGGAGCCAGCCTCAGCCTCTATGGCATAGGTGGTAAAGCGCTCACCGTTGGCGATATTGTAGATCTGAATCTGCTCGTAGGGCAGGATACCTGCCAGCTGCATAAGATCACGATCAATAGCACAAGATCCCTCATAGTCTAGCTCTGCGTGGGTCACGCAGGCGCGATGCAACTTGCATTTTAGAAGGGTCAACTGCATGAGATAAAGACTCCTAAAAAATATAACGCTATGATTATGCTTTGTTTTTTCCTATTTGTCAATCTGATAACTTGATTTTATAGGCATATAACAAGCAAATGGTGCCCAGGGCCGGACTTGAACCGGCACAGTGTTTCCACCGGCGGATTTTAAGTCCGCTGCGTCTACCAATTCCGCCACCCGGGCAGCGGGCTAACGATATCATAAAATGGAGGCTGAGCCCGGAATCGAACCGAGGTCCACGGCTTTGCAGGCCGCTGCATAACCACTCTGCCACTCAGCCTTTCATCTTAACCCGGATATTCCATAAAGGCGGTACATAAATAATATTATTATATCAAACAGTTAAATGGAATTTCCTGCATGTTTCCACTGTTACTGTTTGTACCTGAACGAATTCAGGAAAAAATCTGACTTCCAATCTTGGCCGATCCCTCTCAAACCATAGCTACAGCTATGCTTTTTCAAGTGATCAACCAACCTTGTTTGCCATATTTCTCCTGATCTTCATTCCCTTCATGAATTATCCGGGTTAAAACGGTGGCAAGTATCCGGCATTGTACCGCAACTTTCCACCCCTGCTAATTAACTCGGCAACAAAACAGGTCGTCCTGACCTGTTTGTTGCGCACCCATCCAAATCTAATGCAGGTATGCAAACCTGCTTGATTTGTCTGGGTTTTCATTGGCCTGCGGCCAATGGCTGTACATCCATTTACAGCATATTAACCCGACAATAATTATTGCCGGGTTAATAATAAAAAACCCCGGCGGCTAGGTCCGGGGTTTTCCATTTTAATTGGAGCGGGAAACGAGATTCGAACTCGCGACCCCAACCTTGGCAAGGTTGTGCTCTACCAGCTGAGCTATTCCCGCATCGCTGAAAGGCCGCTATTTTAAGGCTCCTGCCACTCCTGTCAAGATAAACAGAGCATCCAGCCCATAGCAATAATCATCTTAACCGCTACCCGACCCTGCAATACTAGGCCAGGCCGACCGCAGATAGAGGAACATAGACCACAGGGTCAGAATTGCCGCCATATAGAGTAGGACGTAACCGATGGTATAGATGGGCAGCTCCAGCAGCGATTCCCGATAGATAAGCATGAAAATAGCCCCCATCTGGGCTGCCGTCTTTACCTTACCTATCACGCTAACCTGGACCTGGGCTCGGGCATCGGTACCAAGCTCCGCCATCCACTCGCGCAGAGCGGAGATACTGATCTCACGTCCGATAATGATCAATGCCGGGATCACCAGGGCCAGGGTTGGATCGGCCTGCACCAGTAGCACCAGGGCAATGGTCACCATCAATTTATCCGCTACCGGATCCAGAAAGGTACCGAACGGTGAGGTCTGACCCAATCTGCGAGCCAGATATCCATCCAACCAGTCGGTCAACGCCGCCAGTGCGAATATAGCGGCACAGATACGGTTGGACCACTCCAGCGGTAGATAGAAGAGCAGCACAAACACAGGGATCAGAGCAATTCTAAAGAGGGTTAACAGGTTGGGTATGGTAAGCAACATCTCTACGGGCTAATCGCCTCCATGAAAAGTGTCATATATCCTGGTTGCCAGTTGGCGACTTATCCCATCTACCCGTGCCAGATCATCAATCCCGGCAGAGGCCACATTCTGCAGGCCGCCAAACTGCTGCAACAGACGCTGCCGCCGCTTGGCGCCAATCCCCTTGATCTCCGCCAGGGGTGAACTGCCAGCCTGGCGCTCCCGCTGTCGGCGGTGGCCGGTAAGGGCAAAGCGGTGGGCCTCGTCCCTGATCTGCTGTACCAGATGCAGTGCAGGAGAGTCTGCCGCCAGTATAATCGGCGCCCCAGTGGCAGACAAGAAGAGCTGCTCACTACCGGGACGTCGTTCCGGTCCCTTGGCGACTCCGACGAGAGCGACACCCGATACCGATAGCTCTGCCAAAACCCTCTCTGCAACCCCCAGCTGACCCTTGCCACCATCTATGAACAGGATATCCGGCAGCTGCCCTTCACCTGTCTGAATCCTACGGTAGTGCCGCATCAGGGCCTGCTCCATGGCGGCATAATCATCCCCCGGCTGTACCCCCTTGATATTGAAACGTCGGTACTCCGACTTTACCGCACCCTGCTGATCAAACACGACACAGGAGGCGACAGTCTGCCCTCCCCCTGTATGGCTTATATCAAAGCACTCCATCCGCTGTGGCAGCTCCTCCAGCTGTAACACCTGCTGCAGGGCCTCACCCCTGGCCACCATACCGGCCCTGCTGGCCAGGCGTGCATCCAGGGCCACAGATGCATTCTGACGGGCCATATGCAGCCATTTAGCCCGCTCTCCCCGTACCCGGCTATGAATAGAGACGGCGTGCCCTGACTCTCTCTCTAGGACCTCCTGTAGCAGCCCCTGCTCCTCGGAGCTGTGACTTACGATAATCTGCTGGGGCACTGCCCGGCCCAGGTAGTACTGGCTGAGGAAGGCGTTAAGGATATCCTCTTGCGTAGAGTCCTGCGGCACCTTGGGAAAGACCACCTTGTTACCTAGGTTGCGCCCATGCCGGATGAAGAAGACCTGCACACAGGCCACCTTACCCTCGCTGGCACAGGCGACAATATCCAGATCGCCCCTCTCTCCGCTCACATATTGACGCTCCTGTACTCTTCTCAGGCGAACGATCTGATCCCGAATGCGGGCCGCCTGTTCAAACTCCAGATCCGCAGAGGCCTGTTCCATTCTCGCCACCAGTTTATCCACCACCTGGTTGGTCTTGCCCTCCAGGAACAGCACCGCATCCTGCAGATCACGCGCATACTCCTGCTCTGACACCAGGCCGACACAGGGGGCGCTACAGCGTTTAATCTGGTACTGCAGACATGCCCTGGAGCGGTTATGGTAGAAACTCTGCTCACACTGACGTATCGGGAATAGTTTCTGTAGCAACTGCAGCGTCGCCCGCATGGAACCGGCATTAGGATAGGGCCCAAAATAGCGCCCCTTCTCTTTCTTGGCACCGCGGTGAAAGGCGAGACGCGGAAACTGCTCATCTGAGAGAAAGATATAGGGGTAGCTCTTATCATCTCGTAACAGCACGTTGTAGCGCGGCTTGAGGCGCTTAATCAGGCTGTTCTCCAGGATAAGTGCCTCGGCCTCGGTATGGGTGACCGTGACCTCAATGGAGCTGATCTTGGAGACCATCAACTGGGTACGACGGTTATTTGAACGGGTGAAATAGCTACCGACCCGCTTTTTCAGATCACGCGCCTTTCCGACATAGAGCACCATACCCTCCCGATCCAACATCCGGTAGACACCAGGACGGCTGGTCAGGGTCTTGATGAATGCCCTGTGGTCAAACTCTGTGGTTATACTCTCCTGCCCCATGGGGTGCATTATACAGTATCCAGGAGAGCCGATTATTCCTGCTTTTTCAATCAGATGAGAGTACTCTTCTGGCCTTCTCAAATACGGCGTGAAACATCTCTGGGGTGAGACGCCGGGTCTGGGTGTTGTAACGGCTGCAGTGGTAGGAGTCTATCAGTACCAATCCTGAAGGCAGGTCGTGCTGCTGGTTATGACTAAAACAGTACTCCTTTTGGCGCAGCCCCTGGGCCTTGATCACCGCCTTGTGCGCAACCCCGCCGAGTGCCACCACCACCCCACCGTACGGCACTGTCTCCAGCTCCCGCGCAAGGTAGCCGTTACAGCTATTGACCTCGCTCCCGATCGGTTTGTTCTGTGGTGGGAGACACTTGACTGCATTGGTTATACGACAATCAAGCAGCCGCAGGCCGTCATGCCTTGAGACCGATTCAGGGGCGGTGCTGAAACCGTACTGATGCAGTGTGGCATAGAGCATAATCCCGGCATGGTCGCCGGTGAAGGGGCGTCCGGTGGCGTTAGCACCGTGTTTCCCGGGGGCCAACCCAACCACCAGCAACCTGGCATCATCGGCACCGAAGGGAACAACCGGCCGCGCATGATAGCTGGGGAACTCCGCCCTGACCTCGTCCAGAAAAGTGGCCAGGCGTGGGCAGGCGCGACAATCAACGATGGAGTCAGGATACCGGATCGATGAGTCCATTATTGATTGCAAAAAATATCAGTTCGGCCTCACTCTTGACCTCAAGCCGGTCATATATACGATGGCGATAGGTGCTGATGGTCTTGGGGCTAAGACAGAGGGCATCGGAGATATCCTGATTACGCATACCCTGTACAACCATCATCAACACCTGCATCTCCCGCTCCGTGAGCTGCGATAGTATGGAGTCCTTTGCCTTCCCTGCAAATTGTGAGATGGTGAGTTTCTGTGCAACCTCGCGGGAGATAAAAGGGGTACCCTGTGCCACCGTGCGGATCGCCTCCAGCAACTCATTGGCAGCGCACCCCTTGGTCAGATAACCGATGGCACCTGCCGCATAGAGTTGGGTAGGAAAGGGGTCGTCACCGTGGATCGTCAGGGTGATAACATGAATCTCCGGATGGCGTCGTTTTATCCTGCGGGTCGCCTCAATACCGCCAATACCGGGCATATTTATATCCATCATCACCAGATCAGGATTGAGCTGCGGTATCATCTCCAGTGCCTCTTCACCGCTCTCAGCCTCTCCCACAACCTCAATGCCGACGTCCCCGTTCAGGATATGACGGAAACCGGTACGCACCAGTTCATGGTCGTCCACCAGCATCACTTTGATCATTGGCTGTCCATTCTTCTGCAAAACCAACCAGTTAGGAATGTTGAGAATAGCAGAGGAGGCCGCTATCCACAAACAGTTACGACTCTGTTGGTTTGATATCGTCTGGCAGTGGATGCCTTTTCGCCATGCTCTTCTGGATCTCCCCCCTGCCCGCCTGGTGGATGGATCCAGACTCCAGCACAAAGGTAACCACCACCAGAATAAAGGTTGGCATTATGCCGATTCTGGAGGAGATGGTGAGGAAGATATCCTGCATGGCTTTATCGGCACCCTGGGCCAACAGCCAGCCACCGGTAATGATACAGGCAGTGACCGCGTAGGCAATAAGCAGAAAAGTGGCTCGACGAAAGGCGAGCTTCCAGTGGACCATCTCAAACCAGTGGCCACTATGCTCCAACTTCTTGCCCCAAAAATAGATGAATGTAAACACACAGCAGGAGATGGTCAAAGGTATGAACAACGCCTTGACACTACCAATCAGAAAGAAAGATACAGGTGCTAACAACAGATGAAACACCGCCAAATTGAACATAAACAGTTCATGCGGATTACGCGCCTTTTTACGGACCTCTGCGGCAACTTCTAGCTGTATCATATCGACTTCCTCATTAAAGAACTACATTAGATCTAATACATCACCAGGCTCTGGGATGGATACCTTAAACCTCAGTTCGGACTCCATCTTTTGACGGAAATTCTGTTTCGCCTCCTGCTCTCCATGTACTACGTACACCCTTGGCCGGCTCTCTTGAAAATGGCTGACCCAACGCATCAGGTCATCGATATCGGCGTGCGCCGAGAGGCCGCCAACGGTGTGTACCTGCGCCTTTACCTCATAGCTGTCACCGTGGATCTTGACCTCCTGCTCTCTCTCTACCAGGGCCCTCCCCAGGGTGCCATGGGCCTGGTAACCGATGATCATTATGTGGGCCCCAGGGCGTGAGATATTCTCTTTCAGGTGGTGCACTATGCGCCCACCGGTACACATCCCGCTGGCAGATATGATAATGGCGCCACTCTTGATCCGGTTGATAGCCATCGACTCCTCTGGGGTCGGCGTGAGCTTTAGGTTTCTGAGCTGTGGCATCTCACTGATCTTGCGGCGTAGCTTGGTCGCCTCCTCGTCATAGAGATTTGGGTGATCCCAGTAGACCTTGCTCGCCTTGATCGCCATCGGACTATCGAGAAACACCTGCCAACGATCTAACTCCCACTGATCGTAATATTTGCCCAGGTAGTAGAGGATCTCCTGGCTACGACCTATTGAGAAGGCCGGGATCAGAAGGTTTCCCCCATCGTTCGCCGCCATATTGATCACCTCGCCGATCTCCTCAATGGTGCTCTGCCGATCGCGGTGACGGCGATTTCCGTAGGTGCTCTCTACAATCAGATAGTCCGCCTCCTGGATCGCCGTTGGATCATGCAAAATTGGGGTATCGTATTGACCGAGATCGCCGCTGAACACGACCTTCTTCTCCTCCCCATCCTGCTGTAACCAGATCTCCACAATACAAGAGCCCAGGATATGCCCGGCATCCCGGTAGCGGATCGTTATACCAGGTAGTATCTCTCTCTTCTCATCATATTTAAGACTAACCAGATTCTTCAGCGCGGCGAGTGCATCATCAATCTCATAGAGGGGATCAACCAGCGGCTTACCCTTCTTTTGACGCCACTTATTCTCATAGTGGGCGTCTCGCTCCTGCAGGTGAGCGGAGTCCTGCAGCAGGATATCGCACAGCTCTGCGGTCGCATTCTGGGTATAGATAGGCCCCCTGTAGCCCTGCTTCACCAGTAGCGGGATACGCCCGGAGTGGTCTATATGGCCATGACTGAGCACCACAGCGCTTATCTCATCTGGAGAGAATGGAAATGGTTTGCGATTTCTCTCCATCTCCTGCTTACGCCCCTGGATCAGGCCGCAATCCAGCAATATGGTCTCCCCGCCAGCTCGCAGAATATGGCACGATCCGGTTATTCCGCTGGTCGCGCCATAGAATTCAATATGCATAGTCGCAGTTACTCCGCTTATCTGTAGAGTTATATTGGCAACCTAGGAGATTATCAATGAGATATGACAATAGGCCGCCAAATTGAATGGAAATATGTGTTGCAGAGTCCTGCACCCTCCCCCGGAGAGGGGTAGATTAATAGGGGCATCGCCCTGGATCTCAAGAGCGCCGCCAGGTGGTGCCTCCGTCTCCATCCTCCAGCACTATCCCGGCACCCTGTAACTGGTCTCGAATCCGATCCGCCTCGGCCCAGTTCTTCTCCGCACGTGCGTTAAGACGCTGCTGAATCAACTCGTCAATCTCGCTATCGCTCAGCCCAACATCGCCACCGACCCCGCTACGAAGGTACCGCTCCGGATCATCCTGCAGGATCCCCAACACTCTACCCATCTGACGCAACTGCGCTGCCAATCCGGCAGCCTGCTGCTCATCAGACTCCCTCAGACGGTTGATCTCGCGCACCATATCGAACAGCACCGCCAACGCCTCGGGGGTGTTGAAGTCATCATCCATAGCCTCAAGGAAGCGCGCCTTGAATGGTTCCCCACCCGTCGGTTCCGCTGCAGGTAGACCGCGCAGCGCGGTATAGAAGCGGGTCAGCGCTGCCTTGGCGTTATCCAGGTTTTCGTCATCATAGTTAAGAGGGCTACGGTAGTGGCTGGTAAGGATAAAATAGCGTACCTCTTCCGCCCTGTAGCGTCCCAGGATCTCTCGCACGGTGAAAAAGTTGCCCAGGGATTTGGACATCTTCTCTTCGTTTATGCGGACAAAGCCGTTGTGTAGCCAGTAGTTAACAAACTGCTTGCCGGTGGCCCCTTCGGATTGGGCGATCTCGTTCTCGTGATGGGGGAAGGTCAGATCGGCACCTCCGCCGTGGATATCGAAGGTGTCGCCCAGGGCCTTGGTGGACATGGCGGAGCACTCGATATGCCATCCGGGACGGCCACGACCCCAGGGGGAGTCCCAGGCAGGCTCCTCCGGCTTGGCAGCCTTCCACAGGACAAAATCGAGGGGATCGCGCTTCGCCTGCTCTACCTCTACCCTGGCACCCGCCTGCAGATCCTCCGGACTCTTGCCGGATAGCTTGCCATACCCCTCAAAGCTGTCGACTGCAAAGTAGACATCACCATTATCCGCGGCATAGGCGTGCCCCTGCTCGACCAGTCTCTGCACCATATCGAGGATCTCCGCCATGTGGCGGGTGGCACGCGGCTCAGAGGTGGGTGGCAGTACCCCCAGTGCAGCTGAATCCTCATGCATCGCCTGGATGAAGCGTTCGGTCAGATTGGAAAAGGCCTCCCCATTTTCATTGGCCCGGGCGATGATCTTGTCATCGATGTCGGTGATATTGCGGACATAGTTCACCTCGAAGCCTCGTTCCATCAGATAGCGATAGATCACGTCAAACACCACCAGTACCCGGGCATGCCCCAGATGACAGAGATCATAGACCGTCATACCGCAGACATACATCCCCACCCTACCAGGCTGTAGTGGGACAAACTCCTCTTTTTGGTTGGTAAGATCGTTATAGACCTTGAGCATTGGATCTCCGCTATAAAATTTGGTGTCAAAACAGCGCAATCGGGCATGGTAAACGAAAGCCGGACAGCGGCAAAGTGTTGTAGCCATCTTTTTCTGCGGCAACAGGGGCTTTGTGTTATCGTAACCGGCCCAAATAGTTTTGATCCCAAGGTGTTTTATGACCAAACAGTTGCGCTATATCCTGCTGGCAGGCCTTCTAAGCATAAATTATGTAAGTATTGCCATGGCAGAGACTACCCATGTGCTGATGCAGACCAGCATGGGGAATATTGAACTGGAGCTGTACGGCGACAGGGCCCCAAAAACGGTCGAGAACTTTCTCCGCTATGCGGATGAGGGCTTCTACGATGGCACCATCTTTCACCGTGTTATCAACAGCTTTATGATCCAGGGTGGCGGCCTGACCGCAGATATGCAGAAAAAGAGAGGCCACGCCCCAATTAGAAACGAGGCGAACAATGGTCTCAAGAACAAGCGTGGCACCATTGCCATGGCACGTCTAGGTGATCCCCACTCTGCCACCTCCCAGTTTTTCATAAACCATGTAAGTAATAGTGGCCTGGACTACCCTGGTCAGGATGGCTGGGGCTACTGTGTCTTTGGTCGAGTCACCAAGGGAATGAAGACAGTAGACAAGATTGCGGATGTCTATACCGAATCCCGCAACGGTATGAGTAATGTCCCCATCAAGACCATAACCATCAAAAGCATCAGCAGAATTAACCCAAGCAAATAAGGCGAAAGCAGATATGATTACTCTAAAGACAAATCTTGGCGATATCGTTCTCGAGTTGGACCAGGAGAATGCCCCCAACACCAGCGAGAATTTCATCAAGTACGTAAAGGATGGATTCTACGATGGCACCATCTTTCACCGCGTCATTAGCAACTTCATGATCCAGGGCGGCGGCTTTCTACCCGGTATGACTGAGAAAGAGACAGGCGCACCGATTGAGAATGAGGCCAAAAACGGCTTGAGCAATATGACCGGTACCATCGCCATGGCACGCACCATGGACCCACACTCGGCCACCGCCCAGTTCTATATCAATGTCGCTGATAACAAGTTTCTGGATTATCCTGGTCAGGATGGATGGGGCTACTGTGTCTTCGGCAAGGTCACCTCTGGTATGGAGGTGGTAAATCAGATCAAAGAGGTCGATACCACCAACAGCATGGGACACCAGGACGTACCGGTCGAAGATGTAATCATCGAAAAGGCTGAGATCGCCGAATAGCGTAGGCAGTGTGTCTATGTCGGACTCTCTTTTCATATCCGACCTGCATCTTTCAGCGGAGCGCCCGGCGACACTCCAGCTGTTTCTGCGATTTCTGACCGAGATCGCAGCCAGTGCCGATAGGCTCTATATCCTGGGTGATCTGTTCGATGTCTGGCTGGGAGACGACGACCAGAGTCCGCCGATACCCGAGGTAATAGCGGCCCTGCATGACCTCTCTGCGGGGAGCACCGAGATCTACCTGATGCATGGCAACCGTGATTTCCTGATCGGAGAGCAGTTCTGCCGCCAGACTGGTTGCAAGCTGCTACCGGACCCAACGGTTATAGAACTGGCCGGAGAGCCGCTGCTGCTGATGCATGGCGATCTGCTCTGCAGCAGTGACCACGCCTATCAACAGACACGCGAGCAGTTACGCAGTGAGGAGTTTTGCCGTGAGTTCCTGGCCAGACCACTGGCCGAGAGGGCGCTGTTTGCTGCTGAGGCACGGCGTAAGAGCGATGCAACCACCGCTACACTGGACGCAGAGATCATGGATGTAGATCAGGGTACTGTGACAGAGCAGATGCTTAAGCACGGGGCCAATGTGTTAATCCACGGCCACATCCACCGTCCCGAGAGCCATGAGTTCCTGCTGGAAGGAGAGCCGGCCGTAAGGATCGTCCTTGATGAGTGGCATGATGACGCCGGCTCCTATCTGTGTGTTAACGCAGAGGGGATACATACCCATCCT
This sequence comes from Sedimenticolaceae bacterium, assembly GCA_050293315.1. Lineage (GTDB taxonomy): Bacteria > Pseudomonadota > Gammaproteobacteria > Chromatiales > Chromatiaceae > CBFDBF01. Next base: position 16,019 of record JBNKMS010000001.1, on the reverse strand, counting down.
GTCTTATGAATTTAGGGCACCTCTAGGATGCAGCAAGCCTGGATCTATGGGTGATCTCTAAATAGAGATTATACAGGGCGATACCAGCGGGAAAGAGATTGGACAGTATTCCTACAGAGTCATTTTTACCGAATATGAAATAGCTCAATAACAGAATACTCCCCCCAAGACTCATTAGCCAGAAGGCCAGAGGAAAGGTGGGTTTTTTCTCTCTGGTGGAGGATATGAGTTGAACAAACCATCTACCGGCAAACATACAGACTCCAACATAACCAACAATCTTCCATGGAGTGACCGACGCGCCTAAAAAGACAAATAAAACCTCATGCATATCTAGCCTACCTTGTGTTTACTTTAGAGCCTAATACCACAACAGCTATTCGCGCTCTTCAATTGCAGTAATTCTGGCCCTCTTCTGCAGCCACCTTACCCCAAAGATATCCACTATCCCCACCCACAGACGGTTAGACACCCCATATTTCGAAACACCCGCAACTCGATGCCGGTGGTTCACCTCTACGGACAGGGTTTTACCGCCATTGCGCTGTATAAGTGCCGGGAGAAAACGGTGCATATGATCAAAATATGGTAGATCCAGAAAGGCTGTCCGGGAAAACAGCTTAAGTCCGCAACCTGTATCTGGTGTCTCATCTCTTAACAGACGAGAACGAATGCCATTGGCCACACGGGATGAGATCCTCTTCAGCCAACTGTCCTGACGTTTTTTTCTATATCCCGCCACCATCTCCAATCTGCTGTCCGCTTCCTGCCCCTGCATGACCTTGATTAAGCTTGGGATATCTGCCGGATCATTCTGACCATCACCATCCAATGTAACCACCCACTCATTTCTGGCCGCCTTGACCCCATTGCGTACCGCGGTGCTCTGCCCGCTGTTTTGCAGATGTCTAACATGCCGGAACTGCGGATAGCTGCTGCGCAACTCAGCCAGTCTCTGCGGGGTATCATCGCTGCTGCAGTCATCCACAAAGATGACCTCATACACGCACTCCCCATCCAGGGCTGCCCTGATCTCTTCCGCCAGGGTGGTTATATTCTCCGCCTCATTAAATACCGGAATTACTACTGAAATATCCATACCCGATCTCGCCTACAGTAGGAAACAAATACCCATCTGATAATCACAATGGGGTGTGATTTTACAGCAAATGTCTACTAGCGTCCGGGGAAAAACGTCACGTGATAGTAATCGACCTGCCACTGGCGATAATCGGGCCTGGCAACCAGTAGCTCTTCAGGCGGGGCCGCCTTCTCCATCAGCAGAACCCATGACTCCTGCTCATCCCTTATACGCCGGTATAGTTCCGGCGCCGACTCCAGGGTGATGTTCCTCTGCAGATACCAGCGCATGGCGTGTTTATATTCCTTGCCACCACCATACAGCTGAGTACTGGCCGGGAGCATTTGCCGCACCTCCTCCGCGGCCAGGCGCGGACTCTTAGCAGCATCCAGCTGCGGCTTCAGACCAAGAGAGAATGGCCAGACCAGAGACCAGATGATGGCTGCAGAGCCGACCACCAGCCAGGGAATACGTCTCTTGATCGCCCCTACCATTGCCAGGAGCGCCGCCAGCAGAGAGAGCAGTGAAAACAGTGTGGCCATGCCTATGACCCCCTGCAGCAGGCCCCACCCCTCCTGCAGCTGCTGCGCACCACTACGGTTACGTCCACGCAACAGCAGATCCAGGACCGCCTCAGAATCAATATTGATCGCCAGGAGCAGCGCAAAAACCAGGAGCACACCCACTACAGCGATCCCGCAGGACGCGATCAGCAGGCGGCGATGGCGGTCGCTGATCCCCTGTTGGATACGATCCAGGTAATACCCGGTCAACAGCGCGAGTGGCGGCATCAACGGGAGGAGATAGCGGGATGCCTTCTTACCCCCAAGACTAAACAGGAGCAACCCACCCAGAAACCATAACAGTATCGCCTTCAGCCTGGGGTTATCTCTGGCCTCGCGGATAGTCAAGAAAAGCAGACCGGGCAACAGTAGTGTCCAAGGGAACGCCCCAATCAGCAGGTGCGGAAGATAGTAGAAGATCGATTTGCTATCACCGCCGGCTGCTGCTGCGCTACCACCCTCCCACCAATGCGTCAGCTGTCCGAACAGGAAGTTGTTCACCAGCTCTGGCGGGGCGGTAAACGCCATGGCCAGATACCAGGGGAGCGCCACCGCACAAAACAGTAGCAGCCCAGGTCTGATTGATAACTCCCTATGTAGTCCTGGCCTCTCCCTCTGTACCAGTAGATAGAATCCGGCTATGGCAAATGGCAGCAGCATGCCCGCCGGCCCCTTTGCCACCACTGCCAGAGCGCTACAGAGGTAAAAACCCCATATCCAACCACTTCTGTCGGTAGCAGAGAGTGCCTGCCAGAAGCAGTATAGAGAGGAGACGATGAGGAGTGTAAACAGGATATCTATACGCGCCGCCGAACCGTTCTGCAGAAACAAGATAGAGGTGGTGAGTACCACCACGGCGTAGACGGCGGCGCGGAAACCAAACAGAAGCCTGCCGGTAAGAAACAGCACCCAGACAGTTGCAGTAGCAAACAGTATAGGGGGCAGGCGTAGCGCCCAGTTCTGCCACTCAAATGGGGCACCTATAGTGGCAAGAGACCAGTGGAACAGAGGGGGTTTGGTCAGGGTAGTTGGGGTTATTTCATGGTTGAGTGTTGGCAGGATAAAGTTACCCCGCTCCACCATCTCCCGGGCAATCTCAGCCGCCCGCGCCTCACCGGCCCGGATCAGATCCGCATCAAGGAAGGAGAAAAAATAGAGCAGTATAAGGGCCAGCGCAAACAGTAACAGAGGAACAAGCAGGCCCTCCGGCGTTACATTGCCCCTTACACTCCTCACTATGCTGTCAAAGACTGCTACTCGAGATTGGCCAGGTATGAGGCGACCGCCTCCATGTCAGCATCGGTAAGACTGACCGCTACACCGGTCATCCATGGATTGTTACGGCGTTCACGATCATCCCTAAAGGTCTTCAACATCTGGACAATATAATCATCGCGCTGTCCGGCGATCATGGCGTAGCCCTCCTGACCCTTGCCATCCTTGCCGTGGCAAGCGGAGCAGATACCTTCAAACAGCTCCTTGCCTCTTGCACGTATGTTTGGAGGCCCACCGCCAGCCACTACCGGCTCCAGCATGGAGTAGTAGATGGCTATATTGATCATATCCTCTTCGGTGAAATTTACTGCCAGACCACCCATCATGAAATCCTTGCGCCTGCCGTCCTCAAAGCGCTGGAACTGGTCAACGATATAGACCGGATTCTGGCCCGCCAGGTTGGGTACTATCCGCTGCAGGCCCTCGCGTTGAATGGCGATTCCATCTTCGCCGTGACAGTGCCGACAAAGAACGGTCCGGTCATAACCCTTCTGCATAGCCTCAGCAAGCTTGCCACGATTGGAGCTAACCTCGGCAATACGGGCCTCCAAGTGTTTCCGCAACTCCATTGTACGTTTAACCAGATTTCCGTCATCGACCGGAGCGGGATCAGCGGCTGTCACCACACCAGTAATGACTGCACCAAACACCACCCCCAAGAACATCAACCACGCTACCGACCTACGCATTCAATCCTCCAGACAAAAATCTTTTTAGAGACACGTTTTAGAATGAAATAACAGCACCCTTTTAACACTAATCACTATACTATGACAACCATCACATTCAGGTGACCTCAATTCTATCCAGAGGTTCAGGTATTATACGTATCTGCCGTATTATTTTTCAGTTTGTAGATAGATTTAAGCAGATTCTTCATACATTATCATCCCGGCCTTTGTGCCACATCATCCCGCAGGTATTGTGGCAGTGCCTCTGCTGCGGGAACCCCACCCATATCCCTGAATCCTGCAGCACCAAGTAGCGCTACATCGTATGCACTACAAGAGAGATCAGGCATCATCGCCCGGAGATCATCCCCCATACGACTACTCAATAACTCGCCATAAGCGGCCCAGCCGCTACCCACTCCGTGCCAGTCACCCCCCTGCAGCCAACTCACCTGTTCTGGAGGCAAGAGACGATCCGGCAATAGAGGCCGCACCAACCCGCTACCGTCGACCTCATAACAACCCCAGTATAGCTCATTCATCCGCGCATCAAGGGCCGGCAATATACGGCTTTGTTGGTTTTCACGCCAATGGTGTTGCGCCATAGCGGCCAAGGTAGATACAGGTACAACCGGCAGATCCGCGCCAAATGCTATGCCTTGGGTCACCCCGGTGGCAATTCGCACCCCGGTGAACGAGCCTGGACCAGAGCCAAATGCAACTGCATCCAATCCTCTGGGGCTAATATTTGCCTCTGCGAGAAGTTCGTCCACCATGCCGAGAATCAGCTCACTCTGCTGCCGCGGCTGTACCACAAAACGCTCTGTGATCTCTCCCTCAAACAGGAGCGCGGCGGAACATGCCTCGGTGGCGGTCTCTATGGCAAGGAGTTTCATATCTAGTTATGGCGGGATTATACTGTAAGAAACAGCATTATAAAACGCTTATAACTAACTGATTTATATGGTGGGTCGTACAGGAATCGAACCTGTGACCAATGGATTAAAAATTCCCATATAAGACAGTATCTTGAAATAATACAATTGGTTACGTCCGTACATAACCGAACAAACATAACCCATCTTAAAACGCTAATATTGCTTATTATTCAATAAGTTATAAAAATAAACGTAAAATTCTAAATATTTACCAATAAAAACGAGAACCTAGGCAGTGTACTGCCTGTGCACCATTTTCCATATTTTATTGTAGCAATCCAGACTAGGCGCTTGTTGGGCATTTTCATTTCTTGTTTAGCTTCTCGAATTCGGCCCAGAATTTCGGCTTACCAAAGACCTTTAACTGTCTGGCTGCCTCTGAACGCTTTGTTTCCATCCAGTTCCATTTTGCTATTTGATCAGGCTCTTTAAGTTTTGAAATGGATTGATCAATATGTGTTTTCAATTGCTCTAGACCCACTTCATGAGGATCCCAGCCGTCAGCCGCTAGTTCATTTGCACCTCCGGGCGTGAGCCCTATTGAAAAAGGATTCAAGATCCACAATCCATCTGTATCTTGCTGAAAGAACACAGAGCGATAATTTTCGCTCGTAAGATCTATGATGCTGCCATCGACTAATATTCTTGGGTATATTGCAGCTTTAGATTCTAGCTTGTATGCCTTTATCATTCCTTCGCCATAAAGGATGTCGTCTTCGTGAACCAATTTCCCTATCGAGACGCCACCTCGTGCAAGGATGCCAAGCACTAGTAATGAGCTTTGAAGATGAATCGCAGTCCAAATGACTTCATGGTATTTGTCAGGTTCTGCAGAAATAGCTATGCAATCTGAGAAAACACTAACCTCTAGGTTATATTGCGCTGTAATTCCCCTTAGCGAACTGATTCTGACATGTTTGATATTTTGTAACGCATCATGAAGCCTGCGATGCAAAAAATCGTCATCCTCTAGATTACGAACCAACGACTCGAAACCAAGAATATCGATAAATGCAACTACTCGTTCTTTAAGCTGGGTCATCATTTTTCATGGATGGAGTAATCATTCTTTCATTGAAAGAAAAATAAATCACCCCAGAATCATGCTCCCTGTGTTCAATAGGCAGTCTACTTTGAACTGATAATTTGGTATTCCCATCCTCAAAACCACTTACCGCATATCTTCCACAATCACTAGTGGCAGAAGTTGATGAAGAAGAAATGCTAGGGGCAGAGACTAATCTAGGTGTCAAAACCCATGGAGTAAGAAATGGCGCCACTGCTGATGGATAAAATGTTGTTTGGACATGCCATTCTGCAGTTGCCAGATCAAGCTGAACTGCTATACATTCATTACTAACGGTCTGTGTTTCTTTAGATCGCTTTTCAATTAGGTCTCTGACATAAACTTCAATATCATCATGATTCATTCCTGCGGTTTCTTTCAGTGCGACAATCCCTTGATCTATTGTGTCTCCAGGATCACCTAATGTTTCCACCCAAAAACCATTAGGATATGCACGAAGAAATTTACCCACCCTGTGTTTTGTGACCTTAAAATATCGAATTCCATTACTCTCTTTTTTTCCACGGGTAATTTCCCAAGCTAAATATTTATTAGCGCCATGGAGATGAAAACCGACTATCGATATTTTTAGATCATGAGTTCTTGCCGCTTTGTCTGAATTAAGTTTGCCATTTAAGTTTAATGCCAACTCATCAATCACGACGTGTATTGGCCTAGCTAAATACGGAATACCAGGTTGAACCAGGGCATTACTCAATTCCCTATGTGCAATACAATTAGCTATAACGCAGTCCATCCAGACGTCATCCGCTATAGCTATACCGGTGTATGCAATAGATACCAAAGCATCTCTAGTGAGAACCACAAGGACTTTATTTGATTCACGATCGACAACGTCATGATCTCGCATACCAAGCTTCCGACTAATTTGTCGATCAACAACTTGGCATACCCTACCACCCCAGAATATGTTGACAATTACCGTCATTGATTTATTTCATGCAACCTATAAAACCGATTGTTTTCGATAGGCACTGTATCCAACTCTTTAACGCCTATTTCAGCAAGCAATTCTGTCGGTTTAACAACTCGCACGTTCATACTTATCGCTTTCCTTCCTTTTACAATATCGTGAAATATATTGGCCATTTTATTCTCCAAAGTTAAGAAATAATCTAAATTATTACGTTCAGCTGTCCATAAGTGAAATGCATCTGGGTAGTTTTCTTCTCCACCGAATTTCCTGCATAGCTTTTGAAACCAGCCCAAAGATTCTAAACTTTCGATCTCAAACTCACTTAAATGAAATAATTCAGCATTACTTAAAATAGCTTCCACTTGTGATTTATTAATATTGGCGAGCCACTTAATAAAGCCTATTTGACTATAGGTATTATCGAAAAAACCGTTGTCTTTATCCTTCTTTCCGCCCTTACGCAAATGCTCGGAAAAATTACCTGTGACTCTAAACTTACTCCTTTCTATAGGACTACAACACATTTCTATTTCACATTCACGCAACGCATTGAACTCTTGAACAAAGGGCCTACGTCTAGCTCTTTCAAACTTCAATTCGTGATATGTAAATGCTCTTATTCTTTCTTCTCGAATCAATCTACCGACCGTATGAATTGCATCCATTTCTAATTGATACGCATTATTTTGAGCTAATTGTTTCCTAACAATCCCGGTCACCTTTAAGGACGTACGCACTTCACCCCAATCCAGCTCTTCGTCTCTCTCCACATACCTAGCGCATTCAGCACCTCCAATCACATTGTTATCCAACAAAGCAGAAACTATTTTAGTTCGACTATTCTTCATAGATCATCAGATATCTGTATTGCTAAAAGCATCCTATCCTAGTCAAGAGTTAATAGAGGAGACCGATGCGGTTCTGGAAAGACAATCTCATAGCGCGTGCTACGACCCTGGCCGCGTGAAACCATAGCGCCCATATCCTTTAATGCAGCCAAGTCTCGCGCTGCCGTGGCCTGGGCGCATTTGGTTATGGTCATATACTTCTTTGTGGACATTCCACCCTCAAATCCCTTGCGACCTTCTGCAAACATTCGTGTAATGACCTTGCCCTGACGTACACTAATTTTCTCGCCAAACAATTCATAGAAACGGGCCTTATTTAGAACAAAGTCCACCTCCTCTTTCGCTATCTCCTGGGCCTTGTTGACCGTTGAGGTGAAATAGTCAATAAATGGATTTATGTCTAATTCGCCCCTGCTTGCCCTGTTTAGCTCACCGTAATAGGTTTTACGATCTTCGTTGATGGCCGTGGCCAGGCATGCGATTGTAGGCCGCTCTAGCGACTGTGAAAGTGCGTGATCCGCTATAGCGCGGCCTACCCTTCCATTGCCGTCTTCAAAAGGGTGAATGCTCTCAAACCACAGGTGAGCCACACCAGCCCGGATCGGGCCGGGGATCTCCGGCGCGTCTTTGTTCGCTGGATTAGTGCTGTTGTACCAATCCAGAAATTTATCCATTTCTCCATGAACATCCTTGGCGGCCGGTGCTTCGTAGTGAACCTTGTAGTTCCCTACTGCACCGCTGACGATCTGCATTGAGTCACCACGATACACCCCTTTCAATGCAAGGCTTGTTCTATCTTCTGGACAGGCCATCGTCTGCCATGCGCCTAGCAGTTCATGGCTTAGCGGCTGGTCCCACTTCTCGCGGACATCGACCATCAAGGCCGCAGCTCCCGCGGCCTTTTCGTCTGAGTTGATTGATGCTGATTCTTTGCCTATCAGGTGCAGTAGAGAAGAGCGCACAGAATCACGATCCAAAGTCTCGCCCTCGATGGCGCTGGTAGTGATCGCCTCGGACAGCATGAGGTCAACAACCGCATCCGTTTGGTAGCCGCTGGACATGCCCTCTATACGGCCAGAGAGGCGTTCTGCGGAGCGATAGAAGGCTTCTACACGCTCCTGGTACCGGGAGGTGTCGTATTCAAACTCAGGCCATTTGGGATGTTGCCAGCTCCACATGGCACGATAATAGTGCATAATCGTGTCATATTACAAGTATATTTGACACGATTATGGGCGCTAACCCTCTCACCAGAATCTTCTGGCTAGGGTGTGTAAAACCACGAATCCTGGTGTGTAAAACCACGAATTGCTACACACCATTGCTAAGGTGTACAGAATGACGGCTGGCTGGAGTTCTGATCTTCGGCCTAATGCTCGGCTATAGCCACCTAACCCTCGCTTGCCTGGTGCCTGGCAATAGCTTCTTCGATGGTCTCCCCTTCTTTCAAGCCGAAGAGATCAATAGCATTGGCGCGCGTGATAAAGGCGGGGACTGGATAAGGGCCATCATCATCAAGGAAGCATGAACGATCAATCGTGTCTTCAGTTTTGTCGTCAGAAGTCATTTCAATCACCCTCCATATTGTGATTTTGGAGTTACCGCTAAGTGGTGGTTATAGCCACTACTTTGGCGTAACCGGGGGTCATACCCACTACTTCCTGCCAAGTGGTAGCCATACCCACTACTTTAGGCTATTACTGGTAGCCATAGCCACTACTTTAAGCGCTAAGCGGGGGCCATACCCACCACTTTCAACGCCAACCGGGGGTCATACCCACTACTTTAGGCTCTTACTGGTAGCCATACCCACTACTTTAAGCACCAACCGGGGGCCATAACCACTACTTTGTGAGCTATCCATTCGCACTTTTTTACAAATAAATATTCGATATATCGAAAGTTTGTGGGATTTCACTGCGTTTAACCGATAAAATTGTCACGGCCTCTATATGCGGCCCCTTCCCACATTCAACTTCTTTGGTAATAAAATGGTAGCTCTTTGAAGTGATAGCCGTTCAGAGACGCTCCTGCAGCTCCTGGAACAACATTTAGTCTTGCTTCCCGAGCTTTTCCAGCTCTGCTTTCATCCAGTCGCCTGCTTCCTTCATCTCTTGCCGCAGAGATTCGATTTCTGATCTACTCAACCGACGCACAGGAGCGGAGGTGTCATGCTTCTGCTTGTGCGGTTTGTTGGATGTTGTATTACTCATTTACACTTTGCAATCCAGGGGCGTATCTTTCCCTGCTTCTCTAGTTTTTCCAGCTCGGCTTTCATCCAGTCGTCTGCTTCCTTCATCTCTTGCCGCAAAGATTCGATTTCTGATCTACTCAACCGACGCACAGGCGCGGAAGTGTCCTGTTTCTGCTTGCGTGAGGTATTCGATGTCATATCCAAAGGTCTACTGCCAAAATCAATGCATAGAAGATCTGTGCTTTTCCAAAATATCAAGATTCATCTCAGGGCTTATGACGAAACCTGCCCTTTTAATGATGGCAAAACGCGGAGAACTCACAACCGGCGGCAACAGTCCCGCCATATCATAACGACGGCCATCAAACATAAATTCACCTTCAAATGTATGCTCTTGGCGAGAGACCCTTTTGCCATTGTGTTCTGCTAAAGCCTCAATGATAGCTTGTGCCTGGATTGAACCCAAATATCCGATATGTTTAATCGGTTCCCCATACTTTGCTTGCCAGATCTTTCCATCAGGATCTCGCATTACTTTTACTACCATAGGATCCTGAAGCGCCTTTAGCAGCACTTCTCCCATATCGAACTCCAGTTCACTTATCACTTGCTTATGTGCATGATCGGAAGTCTGTTTCACATATAATCGATACTCATCTGGAATAAGCTTTATAGCCTTTGAGACTGCCGGACGGCTAATCATTAGATGGCGTGCTATATCTGCTTGTTTTTTACCTAGCTTAAGGAGCATTAAAATACGCTTCTTCTGGTCAGTTATATTACTGTCCACCATATTTCTAGCGTGGTTCCTAATCGTTGATTCCTCATATTTACGCATATCGTTACGAACTATATAATTCCACATATAGAGATCAACCAGTATATCGCCAGATTGTGATAATAGCGGCATAGACAGGTTGCTTGCCTGCCGCAACATCCTTAAACACTCCTCTTCAAATTCATCTTTAGACCGTATCGCACGCTTATATACCTTATTCGATTCTGGGTCATTATTAGCTTTTGGCTTATGCCTTACACAATACTGAGAGCTAAGCTTCAGCTTCAAATCAGGATAATCTCCTCCATCTAAACATGATGCTAATTCTGTTTTATTGCCACAGAGCTCACAAAAAGGTCTCCCTCCGCGCTGAACATTTTTGGGCTGCTTTGCACCAGACGCGTCAACCAAATCAATTAGCGTTTCTACTGTTGCAAAAAACGATGCGTCCCCATGATCACCAAGAGGCAGATCTACATATACCCGCAACCTATCTTTCATCATTCTATGAACAACATCAAAGCCACACACGTGACATAACTCGCCGATCCCCATTTCACTGTTAAATCCGGGAATACCTACTGCGAGACCTAAGTGCCCCTTAGGTAGAGAATCAAGATACGCCTGAACTGCAGGATCAATCACTTCCGTTAGCAAACGATATATCGAATATCGTCGAGACTCTGCCGAATAGGGGCCTACTTTGGAGATAAATGCACAAACAGCCATAGCAACTGTTGGATGGCATTTAACAAGAGTATGAGGCTGAAGCAGAAGCAGGAATCTTTCCATATTGTTAACCAAATTGTCCAAAGATGCTGTGTATCACTACGCAGGCGTCCTATAAGTTATATCACCAGCGTACTTGATAGAAACTATATAGGAAATAGCATGAATAATGAACACTCACAGCTCTATGATCGATATGGCCCATTACTAACACTTGTTGAAGTGGCGAAAATATTGAAGAAAAGCCCGGAGGCCTTGCGGGTTGCTCTGAATAGGGAAAATGAGGTTTCAGAAAAGCTAAACCCGGCTAAGAAAAGGATCGGAAGGCGCGTGTACTTTCGCGTAGCTGCAGTAGCAGAACTCATCGAATCATAGAGTGTGACGAGCACTCTGCCATGTCGGTAAATAAGCCAGCAATCCTAAAGCGTCGCGTACGACGGGATTTCACTGTTCTGCCTAATGATCTGATTCGAGATCGGCGTCTTTCATGGAAGGCGGTCGGTTTACTTAGTTATATTTTGTCGCTTCCAGATGATTTCCGTCTTTATTTGGATTATCTCTCTAAACAGAAAAAAGATGGCCGCCATTCAACAAGGGCTGGTTTAAAGGAGCTTGAGCTAGCAGGATATCTAACGATTAGGCGTGAGCGTGGAGAGCTGGGGAAATATACCAAGGTTATTTGGGAGGTTACAGACTCACCGGTAGACATGATAACTGACCAGAATTCACCACGTTCAGGAAACCTGAAGGAGGATAATCCGAAGGAGGATAATCCGAATTCGGAAAACCCGACGCTAATAAATACTAATAGTAGTAAAGAACTAAATGTAAAAAATACTACTACTACCAATCCCGAAGATGGCAAACAGGTAGTAGTAGATCTGAATAGGTTAATTTGGCCACATTTCCTGTTGGGCGTTGATGTACACACCTCAGCCCTGCAAATCCTGCAAGAGTGCCCCGAGGCAGAGCGTCAGAACGTACTTCATGAGATTGCCGGCAAGGCAGATAAAGGCGAAGTCCGATCACCACTCGGATTGCTGCATACGCTGGTTGATCGTGCAAAGCGCGGCCAGTTTACTCCAGCTGCAGCACTAGAGTATCAGCGGAAATTAGAGAATGAAGCAAAAACCACCCAGTCTCGGATCAAAGAACAAAAACGTCTGCAGGAAGACAGAAGCCCCCAAGCAAAAGAAGCAGCGATAGAGCATTTATCCGAGTTACGTAAAAGGTTAAAAGCCTAATTTAGGCATATTTAGAAACGGCAGAAACGAAAGATATCCATGAGGTATAGGAAATGACCATCGAAGACGTAAAAACCAACCCTACCGACACAGAAGTTAGTGATGATATTGCAACATGGTTTGCGAAACGGCAAAAAGATGGGGAATTGACGCGACGTGACTACCGAGCAGCATTCCTGGCTGCTCGTTCCAACGTAATCGAAGCCAGAGAAGCCGGATACTCCTTCAAGATTATTTGGGAGCATATGCATGAAATTGGGCGGATACCATTTCGGTATGAGACCTTCCTCAGATATGCCCACAAGTACATCACAACACCAAGCAACAAGAATCCACTCTAATGTTCGTCTGCATCGCTATTTTCATACCGCCTAATCGCTATTTACGTATGGATACATCGCAAAAAGCACAGGGTTTCCCGCCGTTTCCTACAGGAAACTCCTGTATTCACATACTACAGCGATTCAACAGTACGCTAATAGCGAAGTAAGGGTGTAGTTAATGAACACGAAATACAGGGCAAGATGTGCGAAGTTAGCTAACCGTGCAAGCCGATTATCCAACTTCGCTTTTGCTTATTCGCACCGGGGTGCTCAACGTAGATCCTGCTCTGCGAGGCCTATCGGCTACCGCCGATTTACTCACTCATCACCATGGGCAATCAACAATGAGTGATACCAAAGAGAAGCGACAACACCATTTGCGCGTTCCTGTACGTCAGGATGAACGACAGGTAATTGAGAATAATGCAAGACGAGCTGGAATGAGTGTTGCCCGTTATCTGCGTGAGGTAGGCCAAGGGTATCAGATCAAGGGCATCGTCGATTTTGTACAGGTCCGTGAGATGGCGCGCATCAATGGAGATCTTGGTCGGCTAGGTGGCCTTCTGAAGCTCTGGCTCACCAATGATAAACGCACCGCCAAATTCGGAGCATCAACAATCCGCGCTGTACTTAATCGGATTCTGGATACCCAGGATCAAATGGGAAAAATCATGCTCTCCATCGTCATGCCACGGGCAGAAACCGCTGAGTGGATCAATGACCATCGACATCTTACTTGGAGCTCGAAGGACGAACACAGTAACCACAAAGAGGACCATCAAAATGAAGCATAAAATTTTAGCCGCTAAATTCATTTCACTTGCCGCCATCCTGGTGCTTGCTAGGCCGATACTGGTGCAGGGAGGTGGCATTCCGGTGATAGACGTCTCCAACCTGACGCAAAACATGTTGGCAGCGACTGAGAACGTCGCGCAGACGCTAAAACAGATCCAGGAGTATCAGACGCAGCTGCAGCAGTATCAGAACATGCTGCAGAACACCATGCAGCCGGCGCAGCAGATTTGGGACCAGGCACAAACCACCATCAACGACCTGATGGGTGCTGTTGATACTCTAAATCACTACAAGCAGCAGTTCAGTAGTCTGAATAACTACCTGCAGCAGTTCCAAGATATGGACTTCTACAAGAACTCGCCATGCTTTACATCGGCAGGCTGCTCGCAGGAAGAGATGGACAAGATAACCGCCATCAGTGAGCTTGCTAGTGCAGCACAAAAATTGGCAAACGACGCAGTATTCAAAGGGCTTGATAAACAACAGGATGCTCTAGTGGCCGATGCCGGCACACTGCAGCAACTCCAAGCAGCCGCCCAGGGCGCCACAGGACGCATGGAGGCACTCCAGTACGCGAATCAGTTCGCAAGTAACCAAGCAAATCAGCTTCTACAAATTCGCGGCCTGATGATCGCACAGCACAATGCAGTGACCACCAGAATGCAGGCACAGGCAGACAGAGAGGCCAGGCAAGAGGCGCGCAGTAGGAGTTTGCGTAATAGCAGACTGAGTGAAACGCCGTCACCTAAATCCTGGGGTGCTGACGACTTTACATACTAATCGCATCCCGATTCACACAGCTCCTAATACCTAAAAGGAATATAGATATGAAATTAATTCAAATATTGATTGTAGTAATGGCAATCGCAGCATCAGGCTGCACGGATGAGAAAGAAAATCCATTCACGCCGACAGAAAACCCCAAGAGCTGGGGTGCCGATGATTTCGACCCGCCGAAAAAATCACCGAAAGAATAATTCAACTGGATAAGGGACTACTTGTAAACAAAAGCGGAGGTATGGCAACTATGGTGTATAAAAGCAGATATATCGCATTATTAGTTTTAATAGCAATATTGTTATTAATATCAACAGATGCAAGTGCGGCCATTGATAATCACGGCGTCCTTGATTCAATTCTTGATCAATTTAAGAGCAGCGCCAAGACTTGGGGAAATACATTCTTTGATGCCGCATCATGGTTGTTTTGGTTGCTTGTAGCAATATCAATGATATGGACATTTGGCTTTATGGCGCTACACCAAGCAGACCTTATGGAGTTTTTTGCAGAACTAATGCGTTTCGCAATCTTCACCGGTTTTTTCTGGTGGCTACTGGAGAATGGCCCTGATTTCGCATTATCAATAGTTAAATCCCTAACAATACTTGGCGCGAATGCGTCGGGAGTAGGTGCAAATGAATCATTTACGCCCTCAAAAATAATAGATGTTGGCTTTGTCATTTTTGGCCAAACTCTTGCGGAGGGAAGCTGGTTTACATCACCAATCGATAGCTTTATATGTGCCGTGGCAGGGTTTGGCATCCTGTTTGTTTGTGCGCTGATAGCAATTAATGTGCTCATGCTGATGATAACAGCATGGGTATTAGCATATAGCGGCGTATTTATCTTGGGGTTCGGAGGCTCCCGGTGGACCTCAGAAATAGCGATAACGTATTACAAACACCTATTGGGAATAGCCCTGCAGATTATGGTAATGATTTTATTGGTTGGCGTAGGGTGGTCGATAATTAATGACACCATGAGCAAAATAAGCGCAGGGCTAGAGATAGCAGAAATGGGCGTGCTTTTTGTTGTGTGCTTATGCGTATATGTACTTGCAAACAAGATCCCACCGCTTGTTGCCGGCATAGTTACTGGACCGACTGGTGGCCCGCCAATAGGGGCGTATGGAGGTATGGCAGCAGCCAGCGCTGCATGGGCAGGAGTTGGTTTGGCCGCAGGCGGGGCAAGCGCAATAGGTAGTGGAGCTATGGCAATAGGGAGAGGAGCCAGCTCGCTAATTGATAGAATCAGATCAGGCGGAGAAGATGCAGCCGATAGCGGCAGCGATTTATTCGGAGGCATGGATTTTACTGACAATGAATTTGGTGGGACAACGGATAGCGGCTATCAACAAGAAGACAATGGTCCTTCGGCATATTCGCAAGCAGCAGGACATCACAACGACTGACCCTAAAAACGCGCCGGCCGGTTCTTTTCTTGCCGACCGGCGCTTCTACTTAGCACCTGATAGGAGGTAAATTATGGCAACACAAAATACTATCGAACCAAGCCATGCCGTGCAGCAGGCAGCCGCACAACTTATGGAAATTGACTGGATTGATCAGGAAACAGCCAAGAAGATTTCCAAAATGACTGAGGCAGTAGCCAACATGGCCACTGTTATGTACTACCAAGCGGATACAGGCCAAGCGAGCGAGACTGTAAATTCTTCTGTGTAAGTGGCAGTTTGTCACAGTGACACCCGGTCACCAAATAGAATCATAAATTGTCCCATAGCTTGATTCCAGTCCCGGATCGGCATGGTCCATTTCTTCGAAATTTGATGTAACGCCA